>CAVSGN010000003.1:0-896322 GCA_963727515.1 uncultured Thermoleophilia bacterium
GGTGCAGATGCGGACGAAGGCGAGTTGGCCGTCCGGAGGCTTATCGCTGTACGCGTTGGGTTTGCCGTTGGGTTCTGGCGAGATGACTGCGTCCTCCCAGGCGAGCCAAGCTGTCGCGGCTTGCTCGCGCACGGCGCTCTCCTTGTCCTCCAGAAGACACGCGTACCCGGCGACGACATCGTCGCTGTCCACCAGGGCACGGAAACGCTCCCACTCCTCGGGAAAGAACGCCGCGACGCCTCGATAGAGCCAGTCGATCTCCGACCTCCGAGTCATGGTCGCTCCTAGGATGACGATCTCTGACACGCGTTCCGGGTGTTTCTCGGCGTAGGCAAGGATCAGCGTTGACCCCCACGAGCCTCCGTAGAGGAGCCACCGGTCGATCTGCAGGTGTTCGCGTAACAGCTCCATGTCTCCGAGCAGGTGCGCCGTCGTGTTCACGCTCATGTCGGTCTCGGGATCGCTCGCGTGCGGCGTACTCCGACCACACCCGCGCTGGTCGAACTGCACGATCAGATAGCGGTCCGGATCGAAGTAGCGCCGACTTCCGGGACGGCGGCCGGAGCCAGGTCCGCCATGCACAACCAACGCCGCCTTCCCGTTCGGGTTACCGCATGCCTCCCAGTAGATGCGGTTGCCGTCGCCTACATCGAGCAGGCCGTGGCGGAACGGTTCGATCAGCGGATACGGCTCCACCACACGAGGTTACGTGACACTTCCCTGTGCCTCACTCGGGCGGAACGTCGCCTGCGCCAGACCGTATGGAGTGCCCGGCGCCTTTCTCGTAGGTTGGCGCGGGTTGCCGTCGGGATGGGCCCGGCGGTAGAGCCGCTATTACGGGAGGCGCCGGTTATGAGCGAAGGTAGCTGGGTTGGGCTTGATGTGCACGCGGGGTCGGTGGTGGCGGGCGTGATCGATGTGGGGAGCGGTGAGGTGCGGTCACTGCGGGTGCCGGTCGGGTCTGATGCGACGGTGGCGTGGCTGGCGACGTTGCCGGCGCCGGTTCGGGTCGTGTATGAGGCAGGGCCGACTGGGTACGGGCTTGCGCGTGCGTGTGCCGAGGCGGGGATCGGCTGTGTTGTCGCGGCGCCGTCGACGATCCGGCCGGCAGCCGATCGGGTCAAGACCGACCGGCGGGACGCTGAGCGGCTAGCGAGGCTGCTTCGGCTGGGTGAGGTCACTCCGGTGCGGGTGCCGGGGCCGGAGGAGGAGGCCGCGCGTGATCTGGTCCGCGCGCGGGAGGACGCCCGTGGCGATCTGATGCGGGCCCGGCACCGGCTCTCGAAGCTGCTTTTGCGTCATGGGGCGGTGTACGACGCGACCGCGTGGACGCGGGCCCACGACGCGTGGCTTCGCAAGCAACGATTCCAAGGCGGGCCGCTCGCGATCGTGTTCGACGAGTGCTACAGCCGCATGATCGACGCGAAGGCCAGGAGGGACGCACTCGACGTGGCGATCGCCGAGCTCGCCGCCACGCCGCCGTACGTCGATGTCGTCGACAGGCTCGTCTGTCTCCGCGGTGTCTCCACGCTGACCGCGTTCGCGTTGACCGTCGAGCTCGGCGACTGGAACCGGTTTCGCCCCGAGTCGCTCGGCCCGTTCCTCGGCCTCACCCCGAGCGAGAACTCAAGCGGGGAGCGGCGCCGCCAAGGCGCGATCACCAAGACCGGAAACACGCACGCGCGTCGGCTCCTGATCGAGGCCGCCTGGCACCACCGCCGCCCCTCGCGCATGAGCGTCACGCTGGAACGCAGACGCACAGGCAAGTCCCTCGCCGTACGAGCCCAGGCGGACCGCAGCGCCCGCCGGCTCCACGGACGCTGGCACGCGCTCGAGGCCCGAGGCAAGCCCCGCTCGATCGTCGTGGTCGCGGTCGCCCGCGAGCTCGCCGGTCACTGCTGGGCGCTCGCGACGATGGAGTAGCCCGCACCCCCAACGGCTCGGCGAGGAGAGCGCACCGGCGCAACGACGCGAGGAGCGACCCGAGAGAACGCTGTGAGCAGCCCCAGCCGGCCACGCTCGACGCCAGAGAACGGCACCGCTCCTCATCTCGCATACCCGGTCATGCGGCCCCAACCCGCGCATATGAGTCGCGACACAGACGTCGACGACAGCCGGTGCGCTCCCCCCGCCGAACCCGAACCCCGCAAAACAGCGGGGCCAACAACCCCTGCCCACTTGACACGCCGCACTCCATATGAGCGTTCGGGAGTGTCGCCTGGTGTCGGTGGCCCTCGTAGTCCTATGGCGTTATGGGGGCGCCGGCCAGTGCTGCGGCGGCACCGACGGTTCCTGCCACAAGGAGGGTGAGGACGACGCCTTGCCGGAGCGTTGATAGAGATATGGCCGCGCCCGCGAGCACGGTGATTTGCCAGGCATCCTGGATCGCGAGTGCCAGCGCTACGGCGGATCCGAGGATAGCTCCAATTGCTGCCGGTCCGGCTCCGTCGAGGAACGCTCGTACGTTGCCGTTCGCGAGCAGACGGTCGAAGCGGTCGGCGCCGATCAGGACGAAGGAGAACGACGGCGCGAAAGCTACGAACGTGGCCAACAGGGCGCCGGGGAAGCCCGCGGCTGCATACCCGACCACTGCGACGGTATGCAGGACAGGCCCTGGTGTGACCTGTCCGAGTGCCACAGCGTTGAGGAACTCTCCGTTGGTCATCCAGTGGTAGTTGTCAACAGCGTCGGCTTGCATGAGTGGGATGATCACAAAGCCGCCACCGAAGGAGAGAGCGCCGACCTTGAAGGCGACCCATGCGAGCGCGGCCATTCCGCCGCCCGCAAGTGCGGCCGCGAGCGGGAACATGAGAAGTGGCGGAATGGCCGGTAGGCCGGTCGATGTGAGACTCCCTGCTCGACGCCAGACCATCTCGACGAGGCCGCAGCCGAGCAGGACGAGTACGAGCCACGGCCCGAGCGTCGCGGCCGAGACCGCCCCCGCCAGGGCGTATGCGAGTAACCGCCAGCGGGCGGTACCCGCAACTCGCTGCCACGCGGGGCCAAGGAGCGAGATGCCTGCGCGTACGGCGACCGGGGCCACCGCCGCGCCTGCACCCGCGCCTGCTCCAAGGACCCAAGTGGGTGGCGATCCGAGGAAGAGCGCGGCCAAGAGGAGGATGAGGACGAGTCCCGGCAAGATGAAGCACGAACCGCCGACGATGGCACCCGCCGTGCCGCGCACTCGCCAGGCGGAGTAGATCGCGAGCTGTGTTGACGCCGGGCCGGGAAGGAGATTCGTCGCCGCGATGGCGTCCTCGAACTGCTGCGGGGTCAGCCAGCGGTGCCGATCCACGCACGACTCGCGCAGTAGTGCGATATGCGCTGGGGGCCCGCCGAACCCGACCGCTCCAATTCGGCCCCACTCACGGGCAATCACAAGCAGACCAGCGGCGCCCGAGCGACCAGACGATCCGCCGACGCTCGACACCCACCAAACCCTAACCAAGGAGCCACCCCCGCGACCGCCCGCTGATCCTGTGGCGCCTCGTGCGCCTGCGGTGCGCTCGTCGTTCCGCCGACCCGGCCAATGCTGCGCGTTCCAAAGGCAAACGTCTCATCCCTTTTCGTCCCGAACCGGTGCCTTGGGGAATTGATGCTGGCGCTGCGGCCCTCTACGAGCCGCGCTACGCTGCTCGCAGCCCCGAGTCGAGGAGAGTCAGTGTCGCATTACGTGATCAAGCCTCTCGATCCGAACAGTTGGGAAGCCTTCGCGCGTCTCGTCGACCGGCACAACGGTGTGTTCGGTGGCTGCTGGTGCACATGGTTCCACACCTTTCATGGGGAGAAGACCTTCACTGCCGAGGGTAACCGGAGCTTGAAGAAGCGGTTGGTCGAGGAGGGTCGCGCACACGCGGCGCTGGTGTTCGACGGTGATGAGGCTGTGGCATGGGCGCAGTACGGGCAACCGGAGGAACTGCCGAACATCCATCACCGAAAGGAGTACGAGGAAACCCTCGACGAACTGCCCGACTACCGGATCACCTGCATCTTCGTGGACAAGAAACGCCGCAAAAACCGCGTGACCGCGATCGCGCTTGATGGGGCCTTCAAGCTTATCGCGGAGGCCGGCGGCGGCGGCGTGGAGGGATACCCGCACGACACCGACGACGGCAAGAAGGTATCCGTCCTCTACAACGCCACACGAAGGCTTTACCAGCAGGCCGGGTTCAGCTACATCCGTTCCAAGGGCAAGAGGAACTGTGTCATGCGCAGGGTCGTCCCATGAGACCCACACAAACCCGCAACTGATCGGCCGAAAGTAGGCAAGGGACGCGACTTTCGCCTGCGCCAGCGTCCGGGAATGCCGCCTGAGCGTCTGGCAAAGTGGCGTCGTGTTTCCCCTGGCGCGCAAGAGTTCGCATGCTTCACGGCTTCGTACCCGTAGCCTCCGGTGGTAGCCGTGAGGACGACACTGGTCGCCGCGGCACTCGTGATTGCACTTGCGATTGGGGGCGTCGCGCTGTGGGGAGCCGCTCGGATCGGCGTGGCTCAGTATGCCGAGGACATCTGCTTCGACGACCTCGACGGCCGGGCGGAGTACGGCGGGTACAGGACTGCTGCCGACCTATGGCCACCGTCGTTTGAGTGCAAGCTGCTCGGGAACGACGTTGAGCCGATAGTGGTGCAGCACCGCGGCATTGCGCTCGCCCGCCTCGGAGCGATCACGGTGTTCCCGATCGCCTATGCCGTCGCCGCCTCACTCGGCATCGTGTTCTGGCACCGCCGTCGGCGGTCTTCCTACCGCGCCCCGAGCGCACCTGCCCGGAAAGCGTGACGGTGAGAGCCGTTGAATTCTCTTCGATATCACGGTGGTTGGAGTCTCAACCCCCTCGGGCTGCGGGGTCCTATCCTCCCAACCATCCGGTCTCGATTCCGCGGCGGCAGCGGTGTCCAACTAGCTAGACGAACACGGTGGCGAATGTGGGTCAGGACGGGGTGCGTCCGAGAGCGCGTCGGACGAGATCGAAGCTGATTGAAGCCGCAATCACGACGGCGGACGAAAGCATTAGGACGTCAGAGACGTTCGCAATCACATCGATTTCGCGAAAAACGATGTAGTCGGGAACGCCACGTTCCCAGATCAACGGGGGTCGCGGCGTACCTGTGCCGAGCTGGTGAGCGCCTGCTCGCCGAGTTCGGCTGATGAGATGACCGCGCTGCCCTCCGTGGCGGCGCGGTGGGCGACGACTCGGTAGGCGGCGAGGCGTAGCTGCCGCCCGACCATGTAACAATAGTACACCCCGGAGCGGATCCCGCCGCAAGCCGGGATCAGCCCGCGGTGGCGCTGCCTATGCGTCCCGAGGCCATCAGCCCCCGGAACACCGCAATTTCTTGCGCACTTTTTTTCGCCAGACACCCCCCTCCGGGGTCTATTGCCGTGAGGGAGGGGGGTGACCCCCACCCACCCGCGCCTCGCGCGTCGCGGCGACTTCTGAAAGCTGATCTCAAGCGAGGACTCTGAGCATCCGACGAGAAAACCATGCTTGGTTTACGATGAGTACCGTGCCGACCAGCCTCGATCGCTTCGCGCAGCGCGCATTCACATCGGACAAGGTTCGGAAGTTGACGGGCCTTTCGTCTCGCCAGTTGCAGTACTGGGACGAGCAAGGGTTTTTGTCGCCGAGCCTCAGAAGAGCCGAGGGCAAGGGCCGCAGGCGTCTCATACGACTTCCGCGACCTGATCTCGTTGCGTGTCGCCGCTGATCTGAGGCGCTCGGACATCCCGCTACAGCTAATCCGCCGAGCTGTGGATCACCTGCGCGGTCTCGACTACACCGAGCCGCTCTCCGAGCTTCGCTTCTGGACACACGGTGGGAAGCTCTATTTCTTTGAGGCGGGGACTGTAAGGGGTGCTCGCGACCCAGCGCAGACGGTGGTCGAGGGGACAGTGCCGTTGCCCGAGATCGTGCGTGATCTTGAGGCGAGGATTGTGGAGTTGGACGAACGCCGACACGGAATAGTGGAAGTGCGGCGCGGTGCTCTTGGGTCGAAGCCATTGATCGCCGGAACCAGGATTCCGGTGGAGTCGGTTCAGCGCCTGAGCGACGACGGCGCGGACGAGAGTGAGATCCTGCGGCTTTACCCTGACCTCTCGGCGATTGACGTACGGGTCGCACTCGCTCAGGAGCGGCGGCTACGCCGCAAGCGCGCGAGCTAACGTTTCTGCTCGACCAGAACATGGTCGAGCCGGTGGCCGATCTGCTCAACGGTCGCGGCCACCCCATCCGTCGCGTCCGCGACCTCGGGCTCGCCACCGAGAGCGACGCCGTAATCGCCGATTACGCCCTGATCGATGACCTCGTCATCGTCACGTTCGACGGCGACTTCAGGTCGAGCGTTCGCCGCAAGGGAGCGCGTTGCCTGCATATCCGCCACCCAGAACGCACTGCTCGGAGACGTCTGGCGGAGCACTACGAACTCGTCGTCGCTCTGATCTGGGATGGCAACGGACTGGTGACACTGCCCAAGGTCGGCCTGCCACTCGGCAACTGACCGGAGAAACGACCGAGCTGGAAGGTTCTGCCGTCGCGCTCGACAAGCTCGACGGGTGCTACGGAACTCGCGGGAAGCGCAGAAACCCGGTGGCATACGAAACCGGGAGCGGACACGCATCAACATCGTCCCCGGCGACGTTGAGTTCCGCTTTCCATCGGAACGATGATCCGAACGGTTTGAGTTCCTTTCTCGGAAAGGTGACTCGCACGGAGTTGCCATGAGTCTCCGCGACACCCGCGTAGTTCCGCTGCTCGCCCGAGTCGAAGTCGAAGACAAAGTGTCGGGCTGCGACCCGTCCAGATACTCGACACCCAGCATCCGAGCGCTTCCTTCGCCGGACTCGTCGAACGCGTTCGCGTAGATGCTGAAGAGAACGGTGCCTGTCTCGGGCATCGTGGAGGTGGTCGTCCACGTCACCGACAGACCGTCCTCGTTCAACCGGAGATCCGCTGCCTTGAGCCCAAACGGCCTAGCAGGATGCGTGTTCGCGCACTTCACAGCCGCGGTCGGAGGCAGCGCGTCCGTACTACCGCATCCGGCAGCCAGCAGGGCGGCGGCAACGACGCCCGTGACGACTCGAGCGATCAACGGCCTGGGCCCGCGTATCTCGTCGTGATTTCCTCGCTCGTCACCCAGCAATCATGACGACGAACCGACCGCGGCGCGGCCCCGCCGCCTATGCCGATCCCGGTGGTTGGCCTCGGCGCTCGCGTGCCGAACGCGTACCGAACGTGGCTCAAAGCGGCGAAACGGGAACGGCGCGCTCATGCGGTCGGGATGCCCGCAACCCGTAGAGGAATGCGGCTCCCACGGGTTTCCGTCGTATCGCGTCGTATCGTGCAAAGTCCACCGGCCGGGTCTGTCACGCCGGAGGTCGCGTGGGATGTGTCAGGGGATACCACATTTCGAGCAGCGGATAGTCAATTCCGTTCAAGCAACGAAAGGCCTCGAGGTCGAGGGCGTTGCCTTTCAGTCCGTGTTTAACGAGTTGGCCCCCCTGATTCGGCTGATCGCCTCCGGAAGGGTCCTGGTCGAGCGGATTGTGACAAATCAAATACCGCTCGAGGAAATCGTGCAGGGCGAGTTCGAAGCGATGACAGCCCCTGAAAGCGCTCACGCCAAATTCTTGTCGACTTGCGCAGGTGAGCTACGCGGCGCTCTCGCAGCGATTGGAAGCCGCCTCCTCGGTATCCGTCCAGCTCAGCGACGTATCGCTACTCGCCGACGTGCGGTCATCCGGGCAGTCGGATGCTTTGGGGAAAGCGGAAGACGTTCTTCGGGTCGACCGCCTTCTTCACCGACTGCAGGCGCTTGTAGTTCGAGCCGTAGTACGCGCGCGACCAGTTCGGAAGCGCCGGGTCGATGTAGTTCACGTAGGCCGCCCCGGACACGTAGGGCTGCATCGCCTGGCGGAAGTTCCCGACCCATCGTGTGCCGGTGCCTCCGTCGTTGCCATTCCAGTACGCCCCGTACTGGAAGCCGAACAGCATCTTTCGATGCACGAATGCGGTTGCCGCCGGCTCGATCCGGTTGATCGCGCCACCGTAGGAGTCGAGCAAGACCACCCCCTTGGCGTTGCCCTGCTTCTGGCGCTGCTCGATCCGATTGCGCCATCGTGCGGATCCCCGCTGTCGACAGCGGCTTCAGGGCGTAGTCGGACGTCGCCTTGAAGGTCTCCCGCGGCAGGTTCCCCTCCTGCGGGAGGTGGCATTCCTTCACGCTTCCCGTGCATCCCGCCCAGTACATGACAGCGTTCATGTACGAGCGCTCGACCACGTCGACTTGCGTCGGCCCACCCACGAGCAGCGGCTGAAGCAGCGACTCGAGCTGCGCCTTCGAGCCGAAGAGCTGTCCCGATGCCTGTAGCTGCAGGCCACCGCTTTCCGTCCCCAGCTTGCACACGGAGTAGAGGCCGTCCGGAGCGTACGGCGCCCAGCGCTGCCAGGCGTCGACCACGGCCTGCGCCTGGCTCCAGGGCCATTCGATGAAGAACGTCGATACGTTGCCGACCGCATACGTCTCGGAACTTGAACGACGTGACGATGCCGAAGTTCCCGCCCCCGCCGCCGCGGCACGCCCAGTAGAGGTCGGCGTTCTCGCTCTTGCTGCAGGTCCGCACCTTGCCGGTGGCGTCGACGAGGGTGAGCGAGACGATGTTGTCGGACGTCGTTCCGTGGAGGCGCGAGCTGTATCCGACGCCGCCGCCGAGGGCGAGCCCGGCGATTCCGACGGTTGGGCAGGAGCCGCCGGGGATCGTGCGCCGGTGGTTCCAGAGCGTCGAGTAGATGTCGATCAGCTGTGCGCCGGCGCCGATCGTGGCCGTCGTGCCCGACAGGTGGACACCCTTCAGGCGCGAGACGTCGATCACGAGGCCGCTCGTCGTCGAGTAGCCGGCGTAGCTGTGACCGCCGCTGCGGGCGGCGAACGGGACAGCGTACTGCTGCGCCCAGCGAAGGCACTTGGCGACGTCGGAAGAGCCTTCGCAGTAGGCGATCGCGAGCGGTTTCGTGCCGTTGAACCGCGTGTCGTAGACCAGCTTCGCCTGGGAGTAGCTCGAGTATCCCTGCTGGATCAGGTCGCCCTGGAGCTCCTTCCGCAGCGCGGAGAGCGGCGGCGTAGCCGCTCGAGCAACCGCCGGAACGAGCCAAGCGCGCCCCCGGCCAGAACGAAACCGCCCGCGCGGCGCAGAAATTCCTGGCGATCGAGCACCAAGCAGCAACCCTACGCCAACTCGGGCGACGCCGGGAGCGTTCTGGCCGGCGAATGCCGGGCAAACAACAGCGCGAAGCATTGTGCGACTTGGAGTTGGTGTTGGCATTGCTATCTGGGCGGGGCGTCGCCAGGTGAGTTGGGGAATCTCTCGGACCCGAGCGCGTGATTGTCGATATCGTTGTGCGGCTACACGTCGGCTTTTGGTTTCGCGGGAGAAGATGTCCATGCATCGCTGTTTCGGCGGATCATCGTGCAGGTTCTGCTGCTGGCGGATTCCATGACTGGGGCGGAGCAGCGCGCCGGCGTGGCGGACGCGGCGGGCTTTTCGGAGCGTCTGCGTCGGGTGATCGATGTTGGTGTCGCTCTGAACGCTGCGGTGTCGCTGGACGAGCTGTTGAGTCTGATCGTCAAGAATGCTGCTGAGCTGGCGGGGGCGCGCTATGCCGCTCTGGGCGTGATCGACGCCCGCGGTTCGGAGTTGGAGCGATTCATCACACATGGTGTCGATGAGGAGACCGGGAAGACGATCGGTGAGCTTCCGCGCGGTCGCGGGGTCCTCGGAGCTCTGATCCGAGACGCTCGTCACCTGCGGCTGGATGATCTTCACGCTGATCCGCGCTCGGTCGGTTTCCCGCCTGGTCATCCTCCGATGACGTCGTTTTTGGGCGTACCGATCTTCCTGCGTGGCGTTTCCTACGGAAACCTCTACCTGACCGAGAAGGAGGGCGGAGCAGGGTTTACGGAAGAGGACGAGCAGCTGACCGCGATGTTGGCCGCCCAGGCGGCCGTCGCGATCGAGAACGCCCGCCTCTACGAGTCGTCGATCCGCTGGTCGCGTCAACTCGAATCGCTCGCCGAGGTGAGCAAGGCCCTGGCCAACGAGTACGACCCGGAGGTTGTCCTCGGACTGATCTGCGAGCGAATCCAGGAGCTCGTCCAGGCACGCTTCGTCTACCTCGCGGTGCCCCGTCCGGACGGTGCGGTGGAGATCGCCGCCGCGGCAGGCGAACGCGCTATCGATGCCATCGGTCGCCTCCTCGAACGCACCGGCTCGAAGAGTTCGGCCGTGATGCAACGGCGTCGCGGCGAGCGGGTCGACTCGATGCTCGATGATCTCGAAGCCGACCGAGCGCTCGCTCGCGAGTGGGGGATCCGGGCAGCGATCTTCGTGCCGCTGCTCGCCGCCGGAGAGCCGATCGGAGTCATCGCCGTCAACGATCGGGCCGGCAGCGACCCGCGCTTCTCGGAGACCGACTACCGGCTCGTGCAAGAGTTCGCCGACCGAGCCGCCGTCGCGATCGGCCTCTCCCAACGCGTCCACCGCGATATCGTCTCCCGCATCCTCGAAGCCCAGGAGCTCGAACGGAAGCGGATCGCGCTCGAACTTCACGACGAAACGAGCCAAGCGTTGACGGCGATCCTTCTCGGCCTCGTGCCGTTTGAGAGCGCAGACAAGCCCGCGACAGACGCGCTGCGACAGCTCGTCAGGGACGCGCTCACAAGCATTCGCAAGCTCTCGGTCGACCTGCGCCCTTCCGCACTCGACGACTTCGGCCTCGTCGCAGCACTCGAACGGTTCACCGCCGACCTGCAACAACAAGGCGGTCCCGCGGTCACCCTGACAGCGCAGCTCCCCGACCCGCGACTGCCTGAATCCGTCGAAACCGCGCTCTACCGCATCACCCTGGAAGCCGTGGCGAACTCGATCAGGCACGGCAATGCACAAACGATCGAAATCGAACTCAACCGCCACTCGAATGCCACCCGGCTCACAGTCACGGACGACGGGCACGGATTCAACCTAGAGCATGTGCCCACAGACCGCTTCGGACTCCTCGGCATGCGCGAACGACTCACCCTGATCAACGGAACCCTCACGATCAACTCGCAACCAGGCCAAGGCACAACCATCACCGCAGAAGTGCCCGCTAGCGTTTACGGAATGGCAGAGACGGCCTCACAACACGGCCCGACCGGGCAGAAGCGTCCCGAACCTTGGGGATACTTCCGCGAGCCCGTCCACTCCCGATCTCCGCGTGCGGCCAGGCGACAGAGCTACGCGAGCGCTGGTGTCAGGCGCGCCAGATGGGCGTGAATCGGTCGGGGTCGAAGCGGTTGTAGCCGCGCCTGGCGGGAGCGACGACCAGGTGGTCGAGGACGGCAGCGACGATCGCATGCTGCCGAGTTAGCGGCAAGCTCGACCACGCGGGCAGTCGGTCAGCGGTCGAGTTCTACGAGGTACCACTCCACACGCTCAGGTGACGAACTCCCGAACTCAATGTCAGTCTGGTCTGGTGGTGGCGTCTGATCGACGACGCAGGCTCGGGTTGGCGGCGGCTGACTCTTTTCCCGCATGTCGCCCTTGGAGGGTTGACTTGCCAGCGCTGTGTCGCCGCCGCTGTCCCGAGATCGCCGAGCGTGACTTGATAGGAGCCTGGCAGCTTGCCTCGATTGAGGCCTGTCCGCTCGACGGTCGCCCCGCAACGGTAGGAGGCGATCTCAATGATCGTGATCGGTGAGACGTACACAAGGACCTCTTTGACGGCGGTCGCTGTCGACGAGGTCGGTCGTGAGGTCGGTGAGGAGACGACGGTCGATGGTGCCGGCTTGCTTGTTTGGTCGGGAACGCTTCCCGGCGAGCGGCTGTGGGCGATCGAGGACTGCCGGCAGCTGACCCGCGGGCTCGAGCGTGATCTGGTTGCTGCGGGTGAGCGGATGGTGCGGGTGCCGCCGAAGCTGACCGCGCCACAACGGCGGACCGGCCGGGAGCGCGGGAAGTCTGATCCGATCGACGCGCTCGCTGTCGCTCGGGCCGCGTTGCGGGAGCTGAAGATGCTCGTCGATCACCGTGACTGTCTCGTTGCCGAGCGAACACGGGCACAGCAGCGGTTGCGTTGGCACCTGCATGAACTCGACCCCGGCTTCCAGGTTCCTGTCGGTGGGCTCGACCGAGCGGTCTGGCTTCGACCGGCTCGCACGGCGCTTCGCCCGCGGCGAGCAGACGGTGCAGGCAACGATCGCGCGGGAGCTCGTCGGCCGCTGCCGGATGCTGACCGCACGATTCGGGAGATCGAGCGCGATCTTGAGATGCGAACCACTGTCGTGGCGCCTGGCTTTCGGACGCTCCCGCGCTGCCCGGCTGCGGCCCCGTCACGGCCGCGAAACTGCTCGGCGAGATCGGACCGATCGACCGCTTCCCCTCCGACGCCCAGCTCGCCCGGCACGCCGGCGTCGCGCCACTCGAGGCGAGCAGCGGCAAGCACAGACGCCACCGCCTCGACCGCGGAGGCAACCGCCAACTCAACCGGGCGCTGCATCAGATCGCGATCACCCAGGCCCGCGCACCCGCCCGCACGCGCCTACATGGACCGCAAACAGGCCGAAGGGAAGAGCCACCGAGAAGCCCTCCGCAGCCTCAAACGACACCTCGCCCGCGCGATCCACACCGCCCTCAAAAACGAGACGCCCTTGACATAGGAGCAACACTGGCGCATGCCAGCGGTCTTAGCCTGAGGGGAGCAGTTCGGAGTCGTGTGCAGCAAAGAGCGCCGGAATATCGGCGCCGGGTGCGTGAATCGCCTCAATCAGCCGTGCGATCCTTGGACTCATGACAAGGACGTAACGGGCCTCAACGCTGCCCGCGTTCCAATACGTGTGCGGCGTGCCGCGAGGAGCTACGACGGCCGAGCCCTCAGCCGCGATGACTACTTCATCGCCTAACCGAAATCCAAGTTCGCCCTTGACCACATACCACGCTTCGTCGTCCGAATGGTGGACGTGGAGTGGGGCGATCCAGTGGTCACCAATCTCGGCAGTCCATTCGGCCACCACGAAGTCGTCGCTCGCAACACCACCAGCTTGATCCGCGAGTCTCTCGACGAGGGTCATTCGCGAAGTATGAGGAACAATCGCTGCTCCTGTGACATCCCGACCGTTCGCCCCGGTCATGCACGCTCGGTACCTCGAGAACACACAGACCTGCTTTAGGGAGTCGCGGCGGGGTACGGGCAGGTGCTCTCGACGATGTCGGCCTCGGATGGCTTAGAGCCTATTCCGGTAGGTGTCCCCAGTTGGTGGCGCGCCAGGTGATGAGGCCGCAGGCGAGGTGGAGCATCGCGAGGTAGGTGTCTGCGCGTTTCTCCCAGCGGGTGAGGATGCGGCGGAAGCGGTTGAGCCAGGAGTGGGTGCGTTCGACGACCCAGCGGCGGGCTCGGAAGCCGGCCTCGTGTTTGAGCGCCCGGGCTTCCTCGCCGCGGCTGCGGATGTGGGCGGTGAAGCCGAACTCGGCGAGCAGCTCGCGTACCTCGTTGTAGTCGTAGCCGCGGTCGAGGCACAACCCCTGTGGCCGCTTCCGTGACGGCTTGGGCCGCTCGATCGGGATCGACTCGAGCGTCGAGCGGGTTAGCTTGAAGTCGTTGCGGTTCGCGCCCGCGGGGCAGATCCCGATCGGGACGCCCTTGCCCTCGGTGAGGAGGCTCCGTTTCGCCCCTTTTTAGCTCTGTCAGTGGGATTGGGGCCGGTCAGCGCGCCACCCAATGGTGCCTTCCCGAGCGCGCCGTCCATCGCCAGCCACTCCCACTCGATCCCGACCTGATCGTCGTAGGTGAGCAGCCCCTGCCGCCAGAACTCGAGAAAGACGCCGGCGTCGACCCACTCCCGGAAGCGCCGATACGCCGACGAACACGAACAGATCCCGCTCGCGTTGAGCGCGTTCCACTGCATCCCCGTCCGCAGCACGAGCAGGATCGCGTTCATCGCGTCCCGGTCGGCCACACGCGGGTTGTGACAACCCAACGGATGCGCCGGCCGCTCCGGCAGCAACGGCTCCATCCGCGCCCACACCCGATCCGGAATCCGCCAACCGTCGTCTTCGACCACGAGACCCATCACGACCTCCCTCGTTGATTTCAGCAACGAGGTCGGACTTCGCTATCGCGGTCCGGGTCCCTGCCTACCGGAATAGGCTCTTATCTGCGGCGCCGCGGGGTGATCGCGTGAGCCCGATCATCCGCCGCGAGTATGCGTCGCAGAAGCGGTTCGCTTCACCGTCGTTCTCGTTCGGCGAAGACGTCGTTGAGCAAGAGGAACGCGATGCTCATCGCGGCAACTGCGACGCCGACAGTCAGGAAAAATGCGGTCATGGACAAACGTCGTACCCGCGCGGCCATTGGTTCAAACGAGGCTCTCGGGCCGTGGTGGTCGCTGGCGCGCACGCGGCGGAGCTCGACGAGCAGTCGGTCTCTGAGTGCGCAGAACAGGGCGAGAACGTCAGTGCTAGCTGTCGCCCTCTGTACTAACTCGCGGCCGACCAGGTTGGAGCGGTAGCGTCGAGTCTCCCCAACTCTGAACATCTGTTAGTCGCCAGACGGGGCCTGAACGAAGCCGGCCGAGGGGGCGCGGGAAGTCGTCGCGTTTGGTGTATCGGAGCGCCGTTCTTTTGGGCACCTGCAGCGCCTCGGCTACCTCCGCCAGGCCGGCGAGTTCTTCGTCGTTCACTGGCACGCGACGCTATCACGGCGTCCAAGCGAGCATTAAAGTAGCTATAACGTAGTCATATTGTTTGTTGTGACCAGCTTCTCGCAGCGCATCGATGACCCAGTTGCGGCGTTCGAGGAGTACCTCCTGAGGATCGGTCGGGCGCCGGCGACGCGAGTGAAGTACGTCCAGGTCCTTCGGGCGCTCGAGCGCCAAGTTGGCGGGGCGACTCTTCTGGATCTCTCGCCCTCGGAGATCGACCTTGCTCTCGCGCGTTGGGAGTCAACGAGTGGGTTCGGCGGCAGACGGCTCAGTCGCGCGACCGCGCGAAGCAGAGTCTGCGCCCTCCGAGCGTTCTTCGCCTGGGCGGAACGACTCGACTTGCTGGTGGCTCCGGACGGGAGACCACGGTCGAATCCGATGCGCCTGATCGTGGCGCCGGTCGTCCCTCAGAGACCGAACGACCGGCTGCTGCCGCGGGAAGACCTCGCGTTGCTCTCGGCGCCGCGCACGCCGGAGGAGCGGATCATCATCTGGTTGCTTCGGTGGACAGGGCTTCGTGTGAGCGAGGCGACCCGGCTCGTGGTCGGTGACGTCGACCTCGCGTCCGGGCGCGAGGCGATCCACGTTCGATCCAGCAAGACAGAGAAGGGCGTCCGAGTCGTCCCGGTCGTGCCGGAGTTGCTCCCGGAGCTCGAGAGCTGGTTCGGGTACCTGGCATCTTCTGGCCGGGCCGGGTCTGACGTCCCCGTGCTCGCGACGTCACGTGGTTCGGCGATGAAGTCCACCTTCATCTGGAGGGTGGTGAAGCGTGTCGCTGCTCGGGCTGGCGTTCGAGAAGTCGTGTGCACGTGCGGCAGCCTGTCGGAAGAAGTCCACGTGGCCGGTTGTTCCCGAGGGAAGTCGGGCGAGAATCGATCGCGTGTGTCGCCTCACACGCTTCGGCGGACGTTTGCGACCGATCTGCTTAATCGGGGTGTGCGCCTCGAGGTCGTTTCGAAGCTTCTCGGCCATGCGAACACGTCGGTTACTCAGCGTGCCTACGCGACTCTTCTCGATTCCACCGCGCGGCTCGAATTGTTCCGCGCACTCGGGCACGAAGCAGATTAGCGTCCCGACCTGATCCCGCCCGCGAAGGCTGGCGATGAGTCGAAACTGAGACATCGAATCCTCGGGCCTCCGTTGGGAGGATTCGAGATCAGCTCGTGCGCGGCGAGCGCGATCGCGATCGCGCGATCGTCGTGTCGTCCGGGATCGTGGTCGAGTCGGAAAACGTTGGGCGCTGTCTCGCGTAGGCGAACGCGGGACAACTCGTCGATCAGCGCCGGGTCGTCCGGCAGTTGCAAGCTGGTGGAGTTAACGAGCTTGTACAACGTGGTCGCGAGTCTCGCGTTCGAAGGCGTTGTGAAAGTGAATATTTCCACTGCGACGCCGCGCAATTTTAGTCGCTCGGCGAGCATCACCGCCTGGTAGGGATCGAGGATCACTTTGGCCGATCCGTACCGAGTGGAGGCTGCGAGCACTGCCTTGAAGACGTCCTGTGTCGAGACCGGACGATCGCGTGAGCCTTCCCAGACCAAGAGGTCATCGAGCACGATGGTCGGATCTAGCCGATCGGACGTGTCTTCGGCCGGGATCGCGTGGCAGATCGCCACGGCGGTTCGGTCGTGCGTCAGTCCGATGTCCACGCCGATCACATATTCCGTGCGGGGCTGCGGTGGCTGAGGGCCGTCGAGCACGGCGCAGCGCTGGAGCGCCTCGAGGCTTGCGAGTCGATCGTCGTCCTCGAGCCACTCGTTCAACATGAGCCTCCTGTAGCTCGTTGCCGGTAGTGCACGCCTCTGCTCGGCGAGCAGCGCAGGATCTTGCCACGGAACAGGCCCCGGGATCTCGTGCACTCGCCAGAGCGGATCCGTGATGGCGTGCTGGCGGATCGTATTGGCGAAATGGGTCGGGTCGCCCGCCGTCGTCGTGATCACCATCCGCGCGCCCATCTTCATTACCGACGAACGGACGGCCTCGTAGAGCTGCAGGGTTGCCGGCGTTTCCCTCCACTGTGCGATCTCGTCGATCACGACGAAATACGGGCGGAGACCCCAAGCGCCGGCGGCGTCGGCGGCCAGCACTTCGAGCCTGACGTTTGTTTCGGCGACCGTGACCTTGTACGCCGAGACGTCGAGGAGGCCCTCGAGGGCAGGCGTGCGGCTCACGTATCCCAGAATCGACTCGATGATGAGCGCCCCTTGATCGCGGTCGGCCGCGAGCGCGTAAAGCCTCGCTCCCGCCGGAGCCTGCGTCAGCATCACTGCTAACTGGACGGCGGCCTGGTCGGCTGTCTTGGCGCCGCCACGCGGGCGCGTCTGAAAACTGTACGGCGTCGACGTTGTGGTTGTCACGTTCGCCCGCGCATCTTCCCACTGCCACCTCGTCGCCGCCTCGCCCCACCGTCGGCCATCATCCAGCACCAACATCGACATCAGGTCGAGCGCAGCCTCGGCCGCCGGATCGATCCGATCAGCCATCGAGTCTCACCGCCGCCTCGTTGCTCGAGGAGTCAAGGTCTCCTCGCACAGAAGCCTCCTCACGCAGAGCACGCCCGCGGGCGAGTTCGTCCCGCATGACGGACGCCACGGCCTCCGCTCGCCCGAGCGAGCCCGCCCAGCCGACGCGGGCTGCCGGCGTGGCGCCGAACTCGCGAAGCCACCGTTCGAGCCGACCTGAAGCACGCAGGCGCAGTTCGAGGAGCGACCGCGCGTCGCCTTCGCGATTGGTCAAGCCGTTCCTCGACATGTCAGCGTCGATGGCTTCGAGGAGCGCCACGAGCGACCCGATCTCCTCTGCTGCTATCTGATCGAGCGGCGTTGCCTGCGGCGCCGCCTGCAAAGCCTCCGCGACCTCCCTAGCTCGAGGAGCGAGCAGGCGCGGTGAGTACACTCCGCTCTTGGCGGCGTTGGCGTTGCCAGCGTGCGCCGCAACAAGATTCGATGGGGTTCCGTTCGAATTCAACGGGCACCCCGCGGCGGCTCGTGAGCGCTCTGAAAACGGTCAAAATCGGCCGCGAGCTTGCCAGTGTACTCGAGCAGGTCGGATAGCGGATCAGCTATTTCCTCGCCCACCGCCTCCCCGATCGCATCGAGGCGCGCGATCAATGCGCGCCTCCGGCTCCGCCAAACGGGGACCACCGCGACCTCGAGAAAGCCCGCGTCGACAAGCCTCTCGGCCTGATCATGCGCGCGCCACGGATCCTTGAAGACGAGCAAACGTCCCTCGGCGTCCGCGACAAACCGCTGACCTAACAGCGCGAACGTGATCAGGAACCGCGGGCTCTTCTCACCCTTCGACGGGGAACCGAGGGCAAGCGCCCGCGCGATCTCCCAGATCTTCGCCTTGCTCGGCGAAACGTGGCCGAGCTCGTAAGCGGCGAGCGTGCCAGGCGTGATGCCTACACGCTCCGCAGCACGATTTTGCGGAAGCTCCGTGCCCACGCGAAGTGATCGGATCACAGTCGTCATAACCCGAATCATACCATAGATTCAAACCGCTTTGATCAAAGTCATTTGAGAACAACCCACCGAGTCAGTTCATAGAACATCGTAAGTACGGTCACAGAAATCAAAGAAACGGCTCGAATAAGCCATCGAATCGGCGTTCCTGTGAAAAGAACCACTGCTCTATCCACTGAGCTACGGGGGCTTGTGCCGCCAGTGGCAATAACTGCCCTCGCGGCCGTTGCAACCGTAGAGAATATTCTCTCTACGGGTGACCAAAGCATAGGTTGAGGAGCGAGAGAGCCGCGTGCTTGTCATCACCGACTCATGAGCTTCGGCGAAGTAGGGACAGTGCTGGGATCGACGCAGCTGCAAATCGGCACATTTCGCCCGCTTGCGTCGCGCCGATCCCGCAGGCGCGGGATGCTGGCCACCGAGTTCGGGTGACTGTGAGACTCGGTGGGCTGGTCTGTCTGGGTTGGTTGCCAGCCTGGTGTCGTGCTGTCGCTTTGAGCTTCCCCCGTTTCTCCGGACATCCGAGCGCTTGGTCAGAGTCGCGTTCGGGATGAAGGAGGAGCGTTATGCCACAGAGGTATCAGCGGCCGTATCCGCCGGAGTTCCGGCGTGAGGCTGTCAGTTTGGTCAAGGTCAGCGGCCGCTCGGTGCGTGAGATCGCGGGCGAGCTCGGTGTCAGCACGGAGTCGCTTCGGATCTGGGTGCGCCAGGATCAGCTCGATCGGGGGGAGCGCGATGACGGTGTGACGACCGAGGAGCGCGACGAGCTGCGTAAGCTCCGTCGGCAGGTGCGGGAGCTCGAGCAGGAGCGCGAGATCCTGAAGCGGGCCGTGACTTTCTTCGCGCGGGAGACCGATCGGCGGTGAGCATGTACCGACTGATCGAGGAAGAGAGTGATCGCCAGCCCGTCTCCCGCTTGTGCCGGACGCTCGGCGTGACGCGTTCCGGCTACTACGACTGGCAACGGCAGCCGCTCTCAGACAGGGCACTCGCGGACTGGCTTCTGACCGAGCAGATCCGCGGGATCTACGACGAGAGCGAGCAGACCTACGGCTCACCGGGGATCTTCAAGGAGCTCAAGCTCGGCCGCGGCCTCGAGATCGGCGAGAAGCGTGTGGCTCGGCTGATGCGACTGGCGGGGCTGGTCGCGATCCACTCCAACAAGCGCAAAGGCTCGACGACCAGGGCGAAGGAGCATCCACTCGCCCCCGATCTCGTCGGCCGTGACTTCAACGTCGACGGCCCCGACCGACTGTGGGTAGCCGACTTCACCCAGCTCACGACCTGGCAAGGCACCTGCTACATCGCTGTGGTCGCGGACGCCTACAGCCGCCTCTGCCTCGGCTGGTCGGTCCGCTCCGACAAGACCGTCGACCTCGTCCTCGAAGCATTGGACATGGCTGTCTGGCGGCGCGGCCAGATGCGAGCCGCCGGCGCGATCCACCACTCAGACCAAGGATCGCAATACACGTCATTCGCGTTCACCCGCCGGCTCTCCGCCGAGGGCCTCGTAGGGAGCATGGGCACCGTCGGTGACGCGCTCGACAACGCGATGTGCGAGAGCCTGATCGGAACGATGAAGATCGAGAAACTCAACAGGCGGCCCTGGCGCTCAATCGAGGACGTCCGCGCCGCCATCTTCGAATGGATCGAAACGTGGTACAACCGCCGCCGAAGACACTCCAGCCTCGGCTACCTCTCACCCCTAGATGGTTGATCGGTAAATCACGGCGGTTGCTGTGACTGCCGTGTAGCAGGGACCCGAACGCGAGGGTGTCGAAGGTCGGCGGTGTCAATGCTCCGTCGACCAGGAGGCCTACGTGCGCGCCGACCTCGACACCCTCGTGATCGTGCTTTATTGCGCTGCCTGCGCATTGTTTCCTTCCCAGCGGACGCCTCAGCCGCGGCCGGCCGGAGAAGATCACTGACAACGAGTTGCTGAGCGCTGATGGTCGCTCAGATGCTGTTGCAGTGCCCGAGCGACCGCGTCTTCTTGCGCCGCGCCCGCCGTCGGCTCGGGCATCTGTTCCCCTACCTGCCGTCGCAGTCGCGCTACAACGAGCGCTGCCGGGCGCTCGACGCCGAAGCTCGCTCTGCTCTGGAAGGCACTCGCCGCCGAAACGTTTGGTGCCGACGACGACCTGCGGCTGCTCGACACGACTCCGCTTCCCTGCGGCCAGTCGGTCCAGACGACGCGGACGAGCCAGCTGGCCCCCTGGGCCGGGCTTCGGCTACTGCGCGGCCCACTCGCGGCGCTACTGGGGCTTCAAGCTCGTCCTGCTCTGCGCAACCGACGGCACGATCATGCGACTTCGACCTCGTCGCCGCCAACACCGGCGAGCGGGAGGCAGCGCTCGCGCTGCTCGAAGCGAACCCGATCGAGGGCGCGACGATCATCTGCGACAAAGGCTTCGCCGGCGCCGACTTCGAAGCAGCCGTCCGCGAACTGCGCGCGCTGCTGCTGCGACCAAGCAGCGCCGACGAACCCGACCGACCCAACCCGCCGATCGGCTGGATCCGACAGACGGATCGAATCGATCGTCAACACACTCAAAGACCAGCTCCTGCTCGAACATCACGGCGGCCGCACCCCCGCCGGGCTGCTCGCCCGCGTCACCGCGCGCATCCTCGCCCTCTGCGCCTGCATCAGCCTCAACCAACGACTCGGACACAACAGCCGCGAACTCACCGCCTACACCGATTAACCGATCAACCATCTAGAGTACGAAAGCCAACACTACGACGGACACCCTCGGACGGCCTCCGGAGCAGGCGCTCCCTACGCCGGGACAGCGGACGCCGGCGGTGTCCGTCGCGCCGCGCGCAAGATCCCGATGGCGGCGCCGAGAATCCACAGCGCGAACGCCACTGACGCGATGCCCCCGCTCCAGAAGCCGGTCAGGGACAGGACAGCGACGGCGTAGGACGCCCAGACCGCCCACGTTGGCAAGGCGCGTGCCGATGGGCGATCCGCGTCGTCACGGCGACCAGGACGCCGCCGCCGACCAGTCCGGTAAGCGCAACAACGTTTCCCGCCATGCCGAGCGCGCGGACGGTGTCCGGGTCGGGGGTGAACCCCGCAGACAATGCCGCGTACGCGGAAGCCACGTCGAGCGACACCCCGGTGATCATCAGACCACCGAAAAGTGCTGCTGCCGGCACGATCGCGTGGGCCAGCGGGTCGCCGCCCGACAGCCGGTCCAGTACCCGCCGCAGACCGGTGGCGAACCAAAGGAGGAGCGCGATCCCCGCGGCGATCACCGGCATCGCAACGCCGGCCGCGACCTGCCGCGCGTCGTCGTTGAGTCGCTCGAGGATGGCGGAATCCGACATGCTGGGGTCGTCGACACCGACCAGGTAGCCCAGCGCCACCCCGACGGCGAGCAACACGACCGAAGCGGCGCCCGCCCATGCCGCGCCCTGAAGTGCTCGTGACTCGTCCATGCCCGAAGCGTCGAGCACGGGGCTGCCGTTCTCCACCCGCGCCAGCCTACGCGGATTCGTGACACCCTGACGCACGGACAACCGATGACCGATGCTCGTGGCGTGCGCGAGCGTGCGGGAATGTCACATGACCGGGGTGCCAGTCGGTGGAGGAGGTTTCGCTGCTCCACCGACTGGAGCCCCAATGCGCCAAAGGGCCAGGCGCTGAGCTGTTCTGCCGTGTGAGTGCTTGAGCGTTAGGGGCGTGCTTCCAGGATGAGGTTGAATGGTGTCTCGGCGGCGCGCCGGACGCGGCTGAAGCCGCCGTTCTTGATGACCTCTGTTAGTTGAGCCTCGCCGGCCTGGGCGCCGAGGGCGAGGCCGACTTCCTGAGCGAGGGAGGCGGGAGTGCAGATCATGCGTCGAGGCTCCGTAGAAGACACGGCCGACCGGGTTGAGGTTCTCGTTCGACTCGATCCTTTGCGAAGGGCTCGACGATCATCCAGGTGCCGTCGTCGGCAAGCGCCTGGCGGATGTGCGCGTGCCGCCCCGACCGGGTCGCCCATGTCGTGGAGGCAGTCGAAGACGCAGACGAGGTCGTACGTCGCTGCCGGGGAACCCTTTTCCGGGGCGACGTCGAACGTGATCCGGTCGTCTGCAGTCCGGTTCCGCGGCGGCCCGCTCGCGCGCCGCGCGATCGACGCCTCGTGGTAGTCGAAGCCGAGGAACTGAGAGTTCGGAAACGCTTGCGCCATGATGATCGTGGAGGCGCCGTGGCCGCAGCCGATGTCGGCCACCGGGCGCCCCGCTCGAGCTTTTCCGTGCACGCCGTCGAGAGCGGGATCCATCGGAGACGAGGTGGGCCCGGTAGCCGGGCCGGAAGAAACGCTCGGTGCCACGGAAGAGCCGGTGCGTCGTGCTCGTGCCAGCCCATCCCGTTCGCCGGTGCGGAACGCTTCCTCGATCTCGCCCTCCTGTCGCGTACAGGGAGGCGACGGAGTCGAAGATACGCCGAGAACGTAGAACGGACTCTCCTCGTCGGCGAGCGCGAGCGCATGCTCCTCGCGGCAGCGTGTACGTGTCGGTGGCGGCGTCGTAGCTGACATAGCCGCCGGCCGCCTGGTTGCGAAGCCATTCCCGCACCGGTCGCTCCGCCACTCCCGCCGCGCTCAGCCACCTCCTGCGAGCTCAGCGCACCAGCGTGCGCCATCGCCTTGTAGAGACCGAGCCTTTCCCCGAGAGCCATCAGCGGAGCGCTAATGATCGCCCCCATGTCGGTCAGAACCTGGCCCATGAACGCCTCGAGCCGGGACTCATCGATCGCCGTTGTCGCCACGGCAGACCTCCTTCGATTGTGCCGAACGAAACAAGCATCATAGCGCCCCTCCGCCGCAACTACAAGACAGCGGAACGAGCCAGAGACGACACCGACCAGGCCGGCAACAGCCCAGAAATAGACGACGCTGGGCTGCGCCACGGTCCTTCCGCCTGATCAGCGAATCGTTGGAGTTCCGCGGGCCTGCCCGGGAAGCGTGATGGTGGGCGGTTGAATCGTTTTCGATATCACGAGCTAGAACGCGAGACTCTCCGCGGCGGCTTAAGCCATCGAATCGGCGTTCCTGTGAAAAGAACCACTGCTCTATCCGAGCTACGGGGGCAAGACGGCGAGCGTAGCGACGACGCTCTCGTCTTGAGACGGTGAGGAGCTCCGCTCCCTCGCGGAGACAATCGGAACCGGAACGCACGCGCCATCGAAGGTCTTGTCTGACTGTGAGGTGACGACGCCCCGCGGTATTCGGGAAAGGATCGACGTCGTCGTCCCTAGGCGGCGGGCTCGATCGGGCGAGAGCTGCCGAGCACCTTCCCGTCTGCATCCAGGGCCCTGGACCTGGACGTATGCGCCGGCCGGTCTCGACGGCGACGCTCGTCTCGAATCCCGTCTTCGCGACCGTCCGAACCGCTTGCAGGCTGCCGACGTCGTCCCCGGCGAGCACGAGCCATCGTGCGATCTCGGTCGCCCCGTTCCAGCTCGCCGAGACGAGCACCCTGTCCCCCTCCTCTCTCGTCGCGGCGATCGCGGGGCTCTCACTCGGCCGGCCGACCCAGGCGAACCGGAACGCCCGGTACGACTCGGGGCCGCTCGCGAAGTGCCCGTCGAGGACGACGCGCCCATCGCGGTCGTACTCCGTGAAGTACGGCTGCGAGCCCCATCCGACGAAGAGATGGCCGTTCGGCAGGAACTGGGCGTTTCCCTGGCTGGTTGCGACGAAACCCCTCGGGTGCCGGTAGCTGCGGGCCAGCGTCGCCTTCCCGCGCTTCGTGTCGACGTCGAGAACGAGGACGCGGGTGTGATCCTCGACCTTCGGATCCGCGCCGTTGTCGAACAACGTCAGCGTCCCGTCGGGCTGTCTCCGGGCATCGTGCTGCCAGGCGAAGGTGGTGCCGGGCCCCATCTCGAAGTCGCTCTTCTTGCCCCCGAGCCGCCACAGGACGTGCCCGTCCGAGCGCCGGATCTCGTAGACGGCGTGGGTGTTGCGGGCGGAGACGAGCAGGTTGCCGTTCGGCTCGACGTCGATCGAGTTGATGTGGAAGTAGTCGTACGGTGAGTCCTTCGGGCCGTCCGTGGGCGGAGGCGGCTCCGTGAACGACTCGGCCGGTGCGACCTCGTCCGCGCTGTGCCACTCGAAGAGGACGCGGCCGCTCGCGATGTCGATCTCCTGGATCACGCCCTCCCATACCGAGCTCTCCCGTGGCCCACCGAGCGAGGAGAGATCCCAGCGGACGCGGCGGTAGATGCTGATGAGTGCCGTCTTCTGTGGCGTGATCAGGAACTCGTGGATGTCGCCGTTGAGGCCGTGGCCGGCGAAGACCTTGGCGATCTCGTGGTAGGAGGAGTCGACGATCACGTAGTACCCGCTGCCGACGCCCTTGGTCGCCTTTCCGCGCCACCAGGTCAGGACCGGTTCGCCGCCGTAGTCCTGAACCCGGAAGTTGGTGACGCCGTCGGTGTCGAGCGGCTCGAACCAGACAGGTTGTCCACTGTCGTCGATGATCATCGGCCCCGTCTGAACCACCTTCTTCTTCGGGGCGATGAAGATCAGCCCCGCTGACGCGCCGGCGGCTGCCGTGGTGATCTCGACCGGGATCGGCTGGAGATCGGGGCGGGAACGGAAATGGAGCGTCGGGGCGCTCGCCGACTCACCCGAGCCCCGAAGAAGAAGGACGACGGCGACGACGGCAGCGAAAGCCGCCACCACGAGCACCCCTGACCCGGCAATTGCGACCCGCCTGGACGGCCTGCGCCTCACCTCGACCCCACTCAGGCGGCCGCCGAGGCTGCCGCGATCCGTTTCAACATGCCCCCGAAGATGTAGTCGT
The DNA here is from genome assembly GCA_963727515.1 of uncultured Thermoleophilia bacterium. Classification (GTDB taxonomy): domain Bacteria; phylum Actinomycetota; class Thermoleophilia; order Gaiellales; family Gaiellaceae; genus Gaiella. The sequence goes on from CAVSGN010000003.1 coordinate 24,990, forward strand.
GGATCGGCCAGAGCGCGTACCAGTAGGCGAGGCCGACGATCCCGGCCGGGTCGAAGATCGCCGTCTGCCTGATCGTCGAGCCGCCCTCGCCGTCGGGCTCGACCTCGAACTGCAGCCAGGCACGGCCGGGCACCTTCATCTCCGCCACCAGCCGCAATAGCCGGTCCTGCTCGAATCCCTCGACGCGCCAGAAGTCGATCGTATCGCCGACCTGGATGCGGACGGGGTCGCGGCGCCCGCGCCGAAGGCCCGGCCCGCCGACGAGCACGTCGAGCGCGCCTCGCACCTGCCACAGCTCGTTGCCGACGTACCAGCCGGTGTCGCCGCCGATCCGCTGGATCGGCGCGAACGCCGCGGCGGGCGGACGGGGCACCGTCGCATCGCGCGAGTCGACGAGCCGTGAGCCGTAACGGGCGCCGCCGTAGCCCGGGCTCGGGGCGAGAGCTTCGTCCGACCAGCGGGTCTCCGCGATCTCGTTGTCCTCGTTTGCGAGCGCGCGGGCGACCGCCTCGGACGAGGCGCGAGGCCGCACCGGGAAGACCTCGAGCGCGCGGCGATCGTTGACGACGGTCTCGTTGCGCAGGCTGTCGACGAGCTCACGCCCGATCCCCGCATACACGGGCGTGACGAGGTGGAGCCAGAGGCTCGAGAGCCGCGGTGTCAGAACGGGTACGGGAACCATGTGCCGGCGAAGGCCGCGGCGGTCGGCATACTCATGCATCAGGTCGAGGTACGAGCAGACGTCGGCGCCGCCGATCTCGAACACCTCGCTTCCTTCCGGCTCGTAGTCGAGTGCCGCGACGAGGTAGGCAAGCACGTCCTCGATCGCGATCGGTTGGGTGCGCGTGCCCACCCAGCGCGGCGTGACCATCACGGGCAGCCGCTCGACGAGCGCGCGGAGCATCTCGAACGACGCGCTCCCCGAGCCGATCACGATCGAGGCGCGGAACTCGATCGTCGGCACGCCCGACTCGCGCAGGATCCGGCCGACCTCCTGCCTCGAGGCGAGGTGCTCGGAGAGGTGCCCGCGACCCAAGCCGCCCAGGTAGACGATCCGGCGTACGCCCGCTGCCAGTGCAGCTCTCCCGAACGCCGCAGCCGCCGTGCGATCCGCCTCCGCGAAGGAGCCGCCGGAGCCCATCGAGTGGACGAGGTAGTAGGCCGTCTCGACCCCCTCGAGCGCCGGTCGCAGGGTCTCCGGGCGCAACATGTCCCCGAGCACCACCTCGGTGCCCGGCGCAACCCGCGCCTCGAGGTACTCCGGCCGGCGCGAGAGACAGCGCACCCGTGCTCCGCGGGCCTCGAGGGCATGAAGAAGACGGCCGCCGACGTAGCCGGTGGCACCCGTCAGCGCGATCACGTCTTCCACCCTCCCAGGCTAGCGGGAAGCCCTGGTGCCGCGGTCGCCCCGCAGAGAGCGCGACGAGGGCCGAAGACGGGGCCCCGGGCGGGTCGACACGGTTCAGCTACCGTCCAGGTCATGTCCAGGAATTCGATACGGAGTCACGGCTCCGTGAAGCGACTCGCCTCATGAGCGCGATTCTCCTCTCCTTCGTGATCGCGCTGGTGGTCAACGCGGCCTTCTTCGCCTTCGCGGCGGCCCGGAAGACCGATGTCGTCACCGACCTCTCCTACAGCCTCTCGTTCGCGGTGCTCGCGATCGTGCTCCCCTTCCTCGGGGCGCGCGAGCCGGTGCAGCTCGTCGCCTCTCTTCTCGTCCTCGTCTGGGCGGTGCGGCTGGGCGGCTACCTGCTTCGCCGCATCCTGCTGATCAAGGTCGACCATCGCTTCGACGAGATGAGGGACAACCCGCTTCGCTTCGCCCGGTTCTGGCTGTTGCAGGCGATCTCGGTTGCCGTGATCATGCTGCCGGTCTCCTACCTCCTCGGTCGGGACGCGGCTCCCGGCTTCGGGCTCTGGGCGATCGCAGGAGCGGCCATCTGGTTGCTCGGACTCGTGATCGAGGCGGTAGCGGATGCCCAGAAGTCGAGCTTCAAGTCGAAGAGCGAGAACCGCGAGCGCTTCATCACGAGCGGCCTCTGGAGGTACTCACGCCACCCCAACTACTTCGGCGAGATGCTCGTCTGGTGGGGCCTCTTCGTCTACGCCGTGCCGTTCCTGCACGGCGCCGCCTTTGCCGTGGTTATCGGCCCCGTCTTCATCACGCTTCTGCTCGTGTTCGTGAGTGGGATCCCGTTGCTCGAGCGGAGCGCCGACACAAAGTACGGCGACGACCCGACCTACCGCGAGTACAAGCGCCGCACGAGCATTCTCGTTCCGCTCCCGCCGCGCAGCTAGCGCGCGGTCGGTCCTCCAACATCTTCGGTCGGCGCCCTCAGGGATACTCCCGTCTCTGGAGAGAACCGTGAGAAAGGATCCGACATGTCCGAGCTCGAGAGCGAGATCCGCGTCCTGCTCGACAAGCAGGCGCTGAACGAGTTGGTGATCCGCTACGCGCGTGGGATCGACCGCAACGACCGGCAGATGGTCCTGGCGTGCTTTCACCCGGACGCGTTCGTCCACTACAACACCTACCAGGGGAACGCGGTGACTTCTACGAGCAACTTTGGGCTGCAACGGACAGTGGGGCAGGCGGGATTCCACGCGGCCAGCACGTCGTCACCAACACGCTGTTCGAGGTACGGGGCGACGTTGCCTACGGCGAGAGCTATCTCGAGGGCCGACGCGCCGGGCTCGGCACGACCCGCGCGGGCGCCGAGTCGCAACCGACGGGGCCGGGCTTTCCGATCGAGCGGATCGGGCGCTTCATCGACCGCTTCGAGCGACGCGACGGGGTCTGGCGAATCGCGAGCCGCCGCGTGGCGATGGAGTGGATGCCCGAGGAGATGGAGGCCTCGCCGCTCGGGGAAGGCGGGTACAGGCTGGCGAACTTCGCGCCGACCCGCTACGACGCAACCGACCCCTCGTACGAGCGGGACTGGAGCTGAGCCGCGGTGGCCGGGCGCACATCGCCTCTATAGTTCCCGACCCGTGAGCGAAGCGCCGACACAGCCCGTTCTCCACGAGATCGAGTTCAGGCTCTCCTACGGTGACTGCGACCCGGCAGGAATCGTCTACTTCGCTGCCTACTACCCGTGGTTCGACCGAACCTACAACGAGTGGGCGTACCTCGGCGGCTACCCACCGGGTGAGATGGTCGACCTCTGGGGTGCAGCGCACATCTCGGTCGCATCGGACTGCCGCTACCGCATCCCCGGACGGCTCCACGACCCGCTGACCTGCCGCATGCGGCTCGCCCGGATCGGCACGACGTCGTGCGCGATGCACTTCTCGGTCGACCATCGCGAGACGGGTGCGACGATGGCGGACGGCCACATGCACTTCGTCTTCGTCAGCGGCGAGCTGAACGGCGACGTCCCGCCGCAGCCGACTCCGGTGCCGAAGCAGATGCGCGACATCCTGAGCGCGGCCGGTTGCGTCCTCTGATGGGGCTCGTCGTCGTGAGCGGTGGCGGGAGCGGCATCGGTAGCGCGTCGGCGCTCCGTCTCGCGGCCGACGGCCACACCGTCCTCGTCGTGGGACGCCGGATCGAGGCGCTCGAGCGCACGCGCTCGGCCGGGCCGAGTGGCGCGATCATGACCTTCGCCGCAGATCTCGAGACGCCCGAGGGCGCTGGAGCGCTCGCCGCGCGCGTCGCCGATGAGAACCGCCCGCTCGATGCAATCGTCGCAGCCGCAGGCGGCCGGGGGCCGTACGGCAGCCCGACCGACTCTCTCGCGGAGATCGCCCGCGTGTGGCAGGCCGCGTTCGACATGAACGTGCTGACCGCCGTCCTCCTCGTGGAGGCGCTCGCGCCCGCTCTCAGGCGCCCCGGTGGTGCGATCGTCCTCTTCGGGTCGCTCGGTGTCTGGCGGCCGACGGGAATCGGATCCTACGCGGGAGCCAAGAGCGCGCTCCACGGCTACACGGCTGCGCTCGCGAAGCGGCTCGGGCCCGACGGGATCACCGCCAACACGATCGCCCCGGGCTACATCCCCGACACCGAGTTCTTCGGCGAGAAGGGGATCGAGCCGTCCTTCCACGAGCAGCTCGTCTCCGAGACGATCCTCGGACGTGCCGGCACGTCCGAGGAGATCGCCTCGCTCGTCTCATGGCTCGTGAACGGCAACGGCTTCACGACTGGACAGGTGATCTCCGCCAACGGCGGCTCCGGGCTCCTGCGCTGACCGGAGGGCGTGCGCGCGTCAGCGGCTCGCGATCTTCGGAGCCTCGCGGATTCCTCGCTCCTCGAGCTCCGTCGCGAGGCGCTCGCGCAGTACGAACTTCTGGATCTTCGTCCCGGACATCGGCCAATCGGTGACGAAGCGGACGTAGCGCGGCACCTTGAACGTCGCGATCTGACCGATACAGAATTCCTTGAGCTCGTCCTCGGTCAGCTCGTGCGCCCGGTGTGAGCTGGACGAATGCGGCCGGAACCTCCGTGTACCGGGCATCGGGCGCGCCCACGACCTGCACGATGTTGACCGCGGGATGGCGGACGAGGTAGTCCTCGATCTCGATGGCCGCGACGTTCTCGCCGCCGACCTTGAGCATGTCCTTCAGCCGTCCGGAGTAGGCGAGGCGGCCCTGCTCGTCGAGCGAGCCCAGATCGCCGGTGTGGAACCACCCCTCCGCGTCGATGACAAGCGGCGGTCTGCTCGGGGTCCTTGTAGTAGCCCTCGAACATCGCATACCCGCGCAGGCACGAGCTCGCCGATGGCGCCGGGCTCCTTCTCGGCCCCGGTCTCCGGGTCGACGACCTTCAGCTCCATACCGGGGACGACGGTGCCGAGCGAGTCGGTACGCGTTTGCTCGTCGTCGTCGGCGCCGCCGAGCGTCAGGTTGCTCGCGCACTCCGTCGCGCCGAACGAGGTGACGAACTTCGCCCACGGCATCCGCCGTTGGAGGTCGCGCATCCGCTCGGGCGTCGTGATGCTCTGGACGAGCCTCAGCCGGCTGAGGTCGAACTCCGGATAGCGGGGGTGGTCGAGGATCGCGAGCCAGATCAGGTCGAAGGCCGGGTATGCGACGGTGCAGCCCTCGTCACTGGAGCTGATGGAGCGAGACCAGCGGGTCGAAATGCCCTGCATGGACGAACGTCGCGCCGAGGCCGAGGCAGCCCAGCATCGGCGTGACCCCACCGATGTGGAAGAGCGGCAGCGGATCCCAGAAGCAGTCTGCGGCGGTCGATCGCGAAGCTTCGCCCGCTGCACGTTGGCACCGTGGCGGACGACCGCCTCGTGGCGTCAGCACGCAACCCTTGGGCTTCGCCGTCGTCCCCGACGTGTACATCAGGAGAGCGTCGTCGCGGATCCGCACGCGCGACTGCAGCGTCCTGATCTCGTCCTCGCCGACCCCTTCCCCGGCGGCGTCGAATGCCGTGCGCGTGAGAAAGCCAGGGCTCTCGCCGTCCAGGCGGACGAGCGCGCGCAGGAGCGGTGCCGAATCCAGGGTGAGTGACCCGGGCTCCTGGTTCGCCGCGTCGGGGAAGACCCGGGCGAGGAGGGTCGGAAAGTCAACGGCCGCCTCCGGCCCGGCGGCGCTGAGCAGCACCGTGATATCCGCGTGGGCGATCACATGGCTCAGCTCGTGCTCCTTAAACCGCCCGTTGATCGGCACGGGGACGGCTCCGAGCTTGGACGCCCCGATCACAGCGGCGACGAAGTCGAGCTGGTTCGGCATCAGGATCCCGACCTTGTCGTGCGGCCCGACGCCGAGCCCACGCAACGAGCGGGCGAAGCGGTCGGTCACAGCCGAGAGCTCCGGGAAGGTGAGCCGCTCGCCGGGAAAGACGACCGCGCCCGCGTCCGACGTGGCGGCCGCCCGGTCGACGAGGTCGCCGATCGTGATGGCTTCGGCGAAGGCCTTCTGCACAGCCCGATCCTACAACCGATCGAAGCCGCTGGAATGCTTCGTCGCTAGCGTGCCGCTCGACGCCACCGCGGCACGCCGCGACCGAGAAGGGGACGGAGCCCGATGAACCCGAGTCAAGTAGGCCTGGCAACCTCGACGTTCCTCGCGTCCGCCGTCGAGATGGTCGAGGCGGTCACGATCGTGCTCGCAATGGGCCTCGCACGCGGTTGGCGGGCCGCGCTCTGGGGGGCCGCGATCGCGATCGTCGCTCTCATCGCAATCACCGCCGTTGCGGGGTACGCCCTGGTCGAGTGGCTCCCGGAGAGCCTGTTGCAGCTCGCGATCGGCACGCTCCTCCTCGTCTTCGGGCTGCAGTGGCTGCGAAAGGCGATCCTGCGCTCGGCCGGCCTCAAGGCCATCCACGACGAGGACGAGATCTTCGCCGAGGAGCTTGCCGCCGCCCGCGCCGCGGGGAACGAGCGCAGGCTCGGGCTCGACTGGTTCGGCTTCGTCGTCAGCTTCAAGGGCGTCTTCCTGGAGGGGCTCGAGATCGTGTTCATCGTGATCACGTTCGGGCTGAACGCGGACGACGTGCCGCTCGCCGCGACCGGCGCCGTCATCGGCGGCATCGTCGTCCTGATCGGGGCGATCGCGCTCCACCGACCGCTCGCACGCGTGCCGGAGAACACGATCAAGTTCGTCGTCGGGCTCCTGCTCTCGACGTTCGGCACGTTCTGGGCGATCGAAGGGCTCGGCATCTTCCGACCGGGCACCGCGAGCATCGAGGTGCCCGGTGGGGATCTCGCGCTCCTCGTGCTCCTTGCTCTCTGGGGCTGCTTCTCGTGGCTCGCCGTGAGGGCGCTACGCCCGTACGCACTCCCGAGACCGGCTCCCGTCGCGGACGAGGCCGCCCGGTGAGGGCCATCGTCGGATTCGGCCGCTTCTGGTGGGACTTCGTCGTCGGGGACGACTGGCGCATCGCCGCCGGGGTCGTCACGAGCCTCGGCGTCGGGGCCGTCCTCGTCTCGGCGTCCGACGCGTCGGACGCCGTCGTCAGCATCGTCGTTGCCGCCGGCGTCGTCGCCGTCGTCGCCGCGAGCATCGTCAGGGCGGCGCGACGCTCCCGACCCGCGCGCTCTGCGGATCGAGGCGACGCGCCCGTGCGATGATGCCGCCCATGAGCTACGCCTTCCCGGGCGGCGGCATGCCCCCGCAGAGCGACGATCCGGAAGCCGCCGGCGCGGTCTTCACTCCCTCGTACGCCTACGTTCCCGGAGGGGTGATGCGCGACGCGGTCGCGAGCCTCCTCCCCGGCTGGGCCGGTACGCGCGCCTGGATCCTCGCCCGCCCGCTCTCGGGCTTCTCCGAGACGTTCGCGCAGTACGCGGTGGAAGTGCTGCCCGCCGGCGGCAGCGAGCACCCCGAGCCGGACACCGGGGCCGAGGCCGGCATCTTCGTCGCGAGGGGCGAGATGACGCTCACGATCGACGGCACGGGACGCTCCCTGGCGGCCGGTGGCTACGCGTACGTCCCGCCTGAACGACGGTGGGCCGTGCGCAACGACGGCACGACGCCCCTTCGGTTCCACTGGCTGCGAAAGCGCTACGTCCCGGCGGCAGGGCTTTCCGTACCCGATCCGATCGTGAGCTCGGATGCCGGCGTCCCGATCGACTGGATGGACAGCGCCGAGAGCTGGGGCACGACGCGCTTCGTCGATCCCGACGACCTTCGCCACGACATGCACGTCAACATCGTCACCTTCGAGCCGGGCGGGTGCATCCCGTTCGCCGAGACGCACGTCATGGAGCACGGGCTCTACATCCTCGAGGGCACCGCGGACTACCTTCTCAACCGCGACTGGGTCTCCGTTCAGGCGGGCGACTTCATCTGGCTCCGCGCTTTCTGCCCCCAGGCCTGCATCGCGACGGGCACCGGCCGGTTCCGGTACCTGCTCTACAAGGACGTCAACCGGCATCCCGATCTCACACTGCGATGACGACCGGGGCTCGGATCGAGCCGCCCACCGCTGCAGCGTTTGCCCCCTTCGGCAACGCGCTCGGGTTCGAGGCACCGCAAGCGATCGCCGACTGACGGCGAGCCGCCCTGCACCACGCCTATCACGGCACGAACGCCTTCGGCACGTCGCTATCAGGGATCCCCGCGATCCGCGACGGCTACGGGATGCTGATCGAGGACGTCGCAGAGGTACCGCACGACGATGTCGCCGCCGTCGCCGAGATGCTCGACCGGCTCGGCGATCGGGCAGCCGCGTTCATCGGTGAGCCGATGATCGGAGCCGGCGGCGCGATCCCGCCGCCCGACGGCTACTGGCCCGCGGTCGAGGAGATCTGCCGCGAGCGGGGAGTACTGCTCATCGCCGACGAGGTGATCTCCGGGTTCGGACGCCTCGGCCGCTGGTTCGGCTGCGAGCGCTACGACTTCACACCGGATCTGATGACCTGCGCGAAGGGGATCTCGTCCGGCTATATGCCGCTCGGTGCCGTCATCGTGTCCGGCACGGTGCGCGCTCCGTTCTGGGGCCCGGAAGCCGCGCCCTTCCTCCAGGGCGGCACGTACTCGGGCCACCCCGCCGCCTGCGTTGCGGGCCTCGTCAACCTGGACATCCTCGAGCGCGAGCGCCTCGTCGAACGCGTTGCCGACCTCGAGCCCGTCCTGCGCGACCTGCTCGATCCGCTCCGCGAGATAGAGGGGGTAGCCGACGTACGAAGCGTCGGTCTCGCCGCAGCGGTGCAGCTCGAGCCAGAGCTGCTCGCAGAGCATCCGGGCGCTCCCATGAGCGCGATGCTGGCAGCACGGCGCCACGGCGTGCTCACCCGCGTCCTCCGCGGCGTCGCGCTCCAGATCTCGCCGCCGTTCACCGTGACCGAGGACGAGCTCGAGGCGATCGTCGGCGGGATCGCGTCCGGCGTCAGAGAGACGACCCGCACCGCCGTCCCGTGAACCGCCGCCGACCCACCGTGCAACCGGTGCGCCTTGTGGTAGCCGACCTCCGGCGCGCCGAGTAGCCTGTCCGGACATGTCGACGCGATTCGACGACGGCCCTCAGGGCGGAGGACGACAGCGACGACTGGTTCGCAGGCGACCAGCAGCCTCGCCCGCCCGTACGCCAGGAGAAGTCGTGGGACGACGAGCCCGAATGGGAGCCCGCGTACCACGAGGATCCGGTGCGGCGGGACCTCGGCCCGCGTCAGCTCGGGATTCTGCTCGCCGTCGGTGTCGCGCTCTTCCTCGTGATCGCCGGCTTCTTCGTCGGGCGCACGACCAAGGGCTCGTCGACCACGACCGTGACCGAGAGCCTGACCGTGACCGAAACGACGAAGGCAACGACAACGACGACCGACAAGACGACACCGACAACGACGACACCGACGAACGCGGGGGCCGTGCCTACGGGCGAAACGCTTCGGCCCGGTATGACCGGCTCCTCCGTGACCGCGCTCCAGACCGCGCTCACGACGCTCGGCTACTCACCGGGCGCCGCCGACGGAAGCTACGGAACGGGCACGACCGCAGCAGTGAATGCGTTCCAGTCGGCCAACAACCTGACGGCCGACGGCATCGCCGGGCCGGCCACCCTCACGGCGATCAACGCGCAACTCGCGGCCGGTTAGCCGAACCAGCGGGCGCGGCGGCTCGCGCCGAACTCTTCCTTGTCACGAACGAGCGCGCTCGACGGCTCGTTGAAGACGCCGGTCGGCGACGGCCCCGAGAAGAAGTCGACGTCGACACGGCCGACGAGGCCGTCGCCGAACTCGACGTAACACGAGCCGCGTCCGTCGTACGGCGGCGGAGGATCGCCGCCTCGGAGATCAGCGATGATCGCCGCCGCAACGACGCGAGCCGCGCGCTCGGCAAAGACACCCGCCTTCGGCACGCCGACGGTCGTGACGTCGCCGACGGCGTAGACCGACGGGGCCCTGGTCGCGAGCGTACGCGGATCGACGGGAATGAAGCCGTCCTCGGCGAGGCCGCTCTCGAGCACGACGTCGGGGGCCCGATGCGGGGCACGCCGAGAAAGAGGTCGTACGGCATCTCAGTGTCGTCTGCGAGCACCGCGACGCCGCGCTCCGGGTCGAGCGAGCTGACGCGGCGGCCGGGCACGAAGGTGATATCGCGCTCCGCGAACGCCGCGAGGAGCGCCTCCGACGTGGCCGGTGACGGCGGCACGGGGATGGGAAGGGCATCACGACGGAGATCTCGCAATCGCTGCGCACGCCGCGTGCGACCAGATAGTCGTGGAGGAGAAGCGCGCACTCGCTCGGTGCCGGCGGGCACTTGAACGGAGCGCCGCAGACGCCGATGATCGCTCGACCCTTCACGAACGTCGGGATCACCGCTGCCAGGCGCTCGGCGCCCGCAAACGAGTAGAACTCGTTGTCGCCGAGACCGGGCGTCGCGGCGAGGTCGTAGTCCGCGCCGAGCGCCACGACGAGGAAGTCGGCCTCGTAGCTGCCGCGATTCGTGGTGACGCGGCGCGCGTCGGGGTCGATTGCGATCACGGTCTCCTGAAGGAACCGCACGCCCGGCTTCACGAGGTCCGCGTAGGCGAGGCCCGCGGCCGGCAGTGTCGTCCGGCCGAACATCACGTCGAGCTTCGCGTACCCGAAGACGAACGAGTCGTTCCGGTCGATCAACGTCACGTCGATGTCGTCACCGAGCTCCTCCGAGAGCGTCGTCGCGAGCTCGAGGCCTCCGAAGCCCGCTCCGAGAATGACGACACGGACACAGCGAGACCCTAGCCGTGCCCGCGCATGCCGGCGAAGCGACCCGCTGCCTACGAACGAATGCAACGATAGGGCGGATGCCCGTCTCGTCCTCGACCGGTCGCCCTGAGGGATCCAGCACGACGCGGGTGCTGGCTGCAATCGGCCTCGCAGCGCTCCTGGGGGGGATCCTGGTGATCATGTTGTCGAGCCGTGAGGGCTCGGGCACCCAATCGGCCCCGGTGGACGCCACGACAACGACCGCGGCCACGACCCCGAAAACGGCTCCGACCAAGCCGAAGAGCGTTCGCGTCGCCGCGAAGGCCGTCGGCACGTACGATCCGGAGGGCGACCAGACCGAGAACGACAGCGCGGTGGGGCTCGCGACCGACGGCGTCCTCACGACCGCCTGGAAGAGCGAGCGCTACCAGCGCTCCTTCTTCAAGAGCGGCGTCGGCCTCGTCGTCGACGCCGGGCGAGCCGTGAAGGCGAACCGCGTCGTCGTCGCGACGGACACGCCGGGATATTCGGCGGACATTCGCGTCGGCTCGTCGCCGGGAGGGCCGTTCGTCTCCGTCTCCAAGGAGAAGCAGACGACAGCGCGCACGACCTTCGTCCTCGCACCGCGAAGCGGTCGCTACCTGATGGTGTGGATCACGTCGATGCCCGACGGCGGAGCGGCCGCCGTCAACGAGATCACCGTCACTGCGAAGGGCTGAGCGATGTCGCTGCCCACGGCGATCGCCGTCGCGGTCGGGCTCTTCATCGGGCTCCCCATCGTCCTCCTCCTCGCCGGGCTCGCCGGCCCGATCGGCTGGATCATCGCCGCCGTGATCCTCCCGATCGCAGTCCTCGCGGTGCTTCTCTGGCTCGGCTGGTTCCGGCGGCAGCCGGACGACGGCCCCTGGACCTGAGCGCGCCGAACGAGCTACGGTCTTCCGGTGGAGCGCGAGACCATGACCTGGGACGATCTCGGCAGTGGCAGCCGCACGCTCGCCGAGACGATCCTCGCCGACGAGTGGATCCCCGACCTGATCCTCGGGATCTCACGCGGTGGGCTCCTCATCGCCGGAGCGCTCGCCTACGCGCTCGGCGTGAAGAACACGGCGACGATCAGCGTCGAGTTCTATACCGGCATCGACGAGCGGCTCGATCTACCCATGCTCCTCCCGCCTGTTCCCGCGCTGATCGATCTCGGCGAGGCGCGGGTTCTCATCGCCGACGATGTCGCCGACACGGGTGCGACGCTCGAGCTCGTGCGCGACTTCTGCGCCGGACGGGTCGGGGAGGCGCGGGTGGCCGTGCTGTACGAGAAGTCCCGCTCGACGGTCGCCTGCGAGTACGTCTGGCGGCGCACCGACCGCTGGATCACGTTCCCGTGGAGCGCGTTGCCGCCGGTGACGGGCGGCGAGGCCGCGTAGCCGAGACTCCGCGCAGGGCCCGCAGCCCGGCCGGATCGATCTGCAGCCACTTCCGCGCCAGCCGGTGCATCGTCCCGTCGGCACGCATTCGAGCGAGCGCGCGTCCCACGTCTGCCGTCGCGACCGGGCCTCCCCTGGTCACGGCCACGACGTAGCCGTCGCCGCCCTCCACCCGGGCCTTCACCGGGCCGAGCAAGGCTCCTCGTCCCGCGACGAACCGGCCGACCTCGTCCGCGTCGACGAGCGCCGCATCGCAGACCCCCGTCTGGACGAGCTGGAAGAGCCGCTCCGAGGTCGGAGCGACAACGGGCCGCGACGCCGGGAGGACGATCGTCGAGATCGCACGGACGCCGGCGCTTCCCCGCAGTGCACACGTGCGAAGCGATCGGAGGTTGCCGAGTGTCACGAGGGGCCGAAGGCCACGGCGGAGGACGACAGCCTGATCGGCGCCGAGGTACGGGACGCTGAGATCCGCCTGGGCCGGCGTGGGGTTGCTCGCCCGGATCGCCGCAAGGCCGATGTGCCACGCCGGCGCCTTGGCGGCGAGCACCCGGGAGGCGGGGCGGACGTAGACGAAGCGGGTCTTCGGGATCCCGACACGCCGCGCGATCTCACGCGCGAGATCGACCTCGAGCCCGCGGGCGAGGATGACCGCGCCCTGCTTGACGACGCCGGCCTGACGGACCGGGTCGCGAAGATCGAGCGCCACGACCAGCACTGAGGGCCGCACCTCGGGCACAGGCACCTCCGGCACGGGGGTCTCCGACACAGGCGTCTCCGACACGGGCGTCTCCGACACAGGCTGCGGCGCGTCGTCGGCGCGGCTCTGGGCCGGAAGCCCGAGGGCGACGAGAACGGCCGCCACGAGAGCGGCGGCGCCGATCACCCCGACGACGACGCCGAACGCGCCCGCGATGGCGCCGAGAGCCGAGCGAGGCGTCATGCAACGGCCGCTTCGTCGATCACGTCGACGCGCGTGCCGAACTCGGCGAAGCCGAACAGCATCGAAGCGTCGTAGTGGTTCACCCTGATGCAGCCGTGCGACGCCGCGTACGTCGGGACCGAGCCGTACTCGTGAAACGCGACTCCGCCGACGAAGTAGCTCGCCCACGGGAGCCACACCTTGAACGGGACCGACCAGGAGTAGCGCTCCTTGCGGTAGACGTGGAAGGAGCCGCGCGGCGTCTTGCCGTACGCGCCCGAGGAGACATGGACCGCGCGGACGACGCGGTTGTCCTCGATCAGCAGCGCCACCTGGCGCCGAAGCTGCATCTCGATCCGCCGGCCCGGGGCGCGGAGCGCCGGTACCGGTCGGGTCGCGCGCAGGAGCGCCGCCACCGTCGCCGACCCGAGAGAGCCGTCGCGCGACAGGTTGGCCCACTTCTGGAAGCCGAGCACCGCGGTCGACATCTGATCGTCGACGGTCCCGGTGATGCCGTCCTGCGCCATGAAGCCGAGGTCGACGAGCCGCTGCTGCAGAGCGCGCGTCGTCGGTGGCGCCACGACCCGCTCGAGGGGAGCGGCCACCGGTCGCCGGAGGTCGTAACCCGGGAAGAGGCCGACGGGAACACCACCCTCGACGCGCACCCTCACCGACAGCACTCCGGGGACGCCGCGCACCGTGCGGACGAGTTGCGACACGCGATCCTGGAGCACCGTGTCCCGGCTCCCCGCGGCAAACCTCGCGCCGAGGTCGACGGTGACGACCCGATGCGCGATGCTGACCGAGCGAAGGGACGTCCGCCGTGGAATCGCCGTCCGGAGGCCTCGCGCCCGCTCGGCTGCCGTCGGTCCCGCGAGCAACTCGTGCACCGCACGCTCGATCGTGTTCCCGTCGCGGACGACCGAAACTGGCTCGCCGGCGGTCGAGAACCAGACGTTGACGCTCGCGTCGGCACCGCCCGGGAGGGCGAGGGCACAGATCGCCACGGCGAGAAATGCCCTGCATTTCACGGGACCGTGATTCGACGCTCGTCGTCTCATCTCCTACCCGAATCGGCAGATGCGCCCGGGCACTCAAGCCCCTCTGCCGTCTGCGGCAGCGTGTGCGCGGGAGCGCTGGGCAGCTAGCCGGCGCGACGGAGGAGCACGACCGAGCGCCCCTCCACCTCGACGTGGGCGCGCGCGCGCTCCACCCACGCGTCGGCCGTGAGCCCGGGATCCGCAGTCGAGAGCTCGAGCGCCCAGCGTCGCCCGAAGCGAACGGGTGGAAGGGTGAACGACAGCGCATCGCGCCAGCCGTTGAAGAGGACGAGGAACGAGTCGCCGACGATCGGGTCGCCCTCCGGGGTCTCGTCCATGATCTCGGCCCCGTTCAGGAACGCGCCGAGCGCCGAGGCATCGCCGCGCTCCCAGTCGCCGCGCGTCATGGCACGCCCGTCGGGCCGGAACCACCACACGTCGGGCGCGCCCGAGTCCTCACGCTCGGTGCCGGTCAGGAACGTCGCTCGCCGGAAGACCGGGTGTCGACGGCGAAGCTCGATCAGCCGCTTGGTGAAGGCGAGCTGCGAGCGCGCGCCGTCGTCCTGCTCCCAGTCGACCCAGCTGATCTCGTTGTCCTGACAATAGGCGTTGTTGTTTCCCTGCTGGGTGCGCCCGAGCTCGTCGCCGGCGAGCACCATCGGCACGCCGTGGGAGAGGATCAGCGTGGTGAGGAAGTTCCGGCGCTGGCGCGCGCGGAGCTCGTTGACGGCGACATCGTCGGTCTCGCCCTCGACGCCGCAGTTCCACGAGCGGTTGTCGTCCGTGCCGTCCTCGTTGCCCTCGAGGTTCGGCTCGTTCCGCTTGATCTCGTACGTGACGAGGTCGCGCAACGTGAACCCGTCATGGCAGGTGATGTAGTTGATCGACGCGAACGGCTTCCGGCCGTCCGTCTGGTAGAGATCGCTCGAGCCCGTGAACCGGCGGGCGAACGACGCCACCGCCGTCTCGCCGCGCCAGAAGTCTCGCATCGTGTCGCGATACATCCCATTCCACTCGGTCCAGAGCACCGGGAAGTTGCCGACCTGATAGCCGCCCTCTCCCACGTCCCACGGCTCGGCGATGAGCTTGACCTGGGAGAGGATCGGGTCCTGGTGAATGATGTCGAAGAACGCCGAGAGGCGGTCGACGTCGTGAAACTCCCGTGCGAGCGCCGATGCGAGGTCGAAGCGGAACCCGTCGACGTGGCAATCGATCACGAAGTACCGAAGCGAGTCCATGATCAGCCGCAGCACCGAGGGGTTGACGGGATTCAGCGAGTTCCCGGTGCCGGTGAAGTCCTTGTAGTAGCGCGGCTCGTCGGGCATCGTGCGGTAGTAGGCGAGGTTGTCGATGCCCCGGAACGAGAGCGTCGGCCCGAGATGGTTTCCCTCGGCGGTGTGGTTGTAGACGACGTCGAGGATCACCTCGATGCCGGCCCGGTGCAGCGCCTTGACGAGCCCCTTGAACTCGCGTACCTGCTGTCCGTACGAGCCTGTCGCCGCGTAGCCCGCGTGCGGCGCGAGGAAGCCGATCGTCGAGTATCCCCAGTAGTTGCTCAAGCCCCGATCCTGGAGGAAATGCTCGTCGGCGATGTGATGGATCGGCAGCAGCTCGACCGCGGTCACCCCGAGGTCGACGAGGTGCGCTATCGCCGCCTCGGACGCGAGCCCCGCGTAGGTACCGCGAAGGTCGTCGCGCACGCCCGGAAGCAGCTTCGTGAAGCCCTTGACGTGCAGCTCGTAGATCACCGTCTCGTCCCAGGGCCGTCGCAGGAGCTCGTCGCCCTCCCAGTCGAACGACCCGTCGACGACGACCGATTTCGGGATCGCCGCGGCGTCGTCGGTCGTATCGATCACGAGATCGTCGCCGTCGGCGTAGGCGAGCGTGCGGCCACGGTCCCACAGCACCGGCCCCTCGATCGCCTTCGCGTACGGGTCGATCAGGAGCTTGTGGGGGTTGAACCGATGACCCTTCTCGGGCGCCCACGGCCCGTGCACCCGGAAGCCGTACCGTTGCCCCGGTTCGACGCCGGGGAGGTAGCCGTGCCAGTTGTGGGCCGTATGCCGGGCGAGCACGAGCCGCGTCTCGGCATCGTCGGCGTCGAAGAGGCAGAGCTCGACCTGCTCGGCGTTCTCCGAGGTCAGCGAGAAGTTCGTACCGCTTCCGTCCCAGGTCGCGCCGAGCGGAAACGGGTCACCGGGCCACGCGCGCATCGCCTGACCCTACCCCGCAGCCTCCGCCGACCGCAGGCCGCGCAGCGCCCAAGCGGAGAAGACGAGGGCGAGAGCAAGCGCGAGCCCGAAGCTCAGGCCGACCTGCGTCGCATCGCCGGCGAGGAGGCCCCTGCCCGTGCCGAGCGCGTAGGTGATCGGATTGAGCTTCGCGATCGCGTGCATCGCGCCGTCGAGGAGCGAGAGCGGCACGTACACCGGGGCAAGGAAGAGCAGCAGGAAGACGGGCATCTGCATGAGCGGCCCCGCCTGAATCGTTCGCAACCGCATCGCGATCCCGGCCGACCAGAGGAAGCCGCACGCGTTGACGATCAGAGCAAGCGTGTAGAGCCCGACGATGTCGACCGGCCCACCGCCCACCGTCATTCCCGTGGCGAGGGCGATCACGCTCAGCAGCGTCGCGGTGATGCCCCAACGGAGCATCGCGGCGAGGCCGTAGCCGAGCACGATCCCCGTGCGGTTCGGCGAGGCGAGCATCAGACGCCGGGCGAAGCCGCCCTCGAAGTCCCGTGCCACACTGAAACCGGTGAAGACCCCGCCGAACGCCGCCGACTGCAGGAGCACGAAGACGAACTGGAACGCCGTGTAGCCGTTCGGGTAGTCGAACCCCGGCACGTTCTGCACCTGCGACAGGCCGCCCGCGAACGCGACGAAGAAGAACAGGGGGAACGCGAGCGACGGCACGAGGATCGAAGGCGTCGTGATGACGTTCTTCAACGTGCGCCACGCCACGCCCGAGACGACCCCCCAGAGCCTCATGTCCGCTCCAATCTCCGGCCGAGGGCCCAGCTCGCCGCGATCAGCGAGACGATCCCGAGCACGATCGCGATCCCGAACCCGAGTGCGAGCGCGCGCGCGTCCCACCCGGTGATGATGAGGCTGCGAACGCACTCGATCAGGTAGGAGACGGGGTTGATCGAGGCGAGGAACTTGAACCACGGAACAGCGATGAGGTTCCGAGGGGTGTTCATCGAGGAGATGAAGAGGAACACGAAGAGAACGGGGAAGAGCCCCTGGATCGACTCCCCCGAGCCGGTCCGCAGGGCGAGGAACGAGCCGAGAGCGCCGAACGCGGCGGCAACGATGGCCGCATAGAGAAGCAGCACGGCGACGCCGGCGACGCCGGACTCGAACCGGACGCCGAGGAGAAGACCGGCACAGATGTAGAAGACGGCCTGCACGATGCCGAGCACGACGATGCCCGTGATCTGACCGACGAGCAGGGCCGACCCGCGCACCGGCGTCAGCGAGAGGCGCGAGAAGAAGCCGGTCTGGATGTCGCGCGCGAGGTCGGTCCCCGCATTCATCGTCGAGAACAGCGCGCCCTGGATGAACGGGACGGCGAGCGCGAAGGCGACGAACGAGTCGGTCGGGAAGCCGGGGAGCAGCGTCGACGCCCGGAGCCCGCCGGAGTTCATCAACAGAAGCGCGATCGGGAAGATGAGCGGTGGGATCGCGCTCGCCGGTTGCCGAGCAGTGCGCGTGATCGAGCGCTGTGCGAGAGCACCGACCTGCGTCAGAAGCGTCGAGCTCATCGAGGAGGAGCTCCGTCCTCCCCGGTGGCGGCGCCCTCGAGCGTCCTCCCGGTCTTGGCGAGGAAGACGTCGTCGAGCGTCGGCGCACGTAGCTCGATGTCGTCGACGACGACGCCGTTCGAGTCCATCGCCCTGACCACGTCGACGAGGCCGACCCCGTCGCGGAGGCGAACGGCGAGGTCACGCTCGCTTCCGAGCGGCTCTCCGAAGGTCTTCATCAGATCTGCAATCCGCGGCCTGTCGTCCTCCTGACACGGCATGACGTGGATCGACGGCCGGCCGATCTCGTCCTTCAGGGCGGTCGGGGTGCCCTCGGCAACGATCTTCCCGTGGTCGATGATCCCGACCCGATCGGCGAGCACGTCCGCCTCCTCGAGATACTGCGTCGTCAGGAAGACCGTCACGCGGTCCTCGCGCGCGAGTCGGGCGACCTCCTCCCACAGCGCCGTGCGGCTCTGCGGATCGAGCCCCGTCGTCGGCTCGTCGAGGAAGAGGATGCTCGGCCGGTGGACGAGCGCGAGCGCCAGGTCGAGCCGGCGCTTCATGCCGCCGGAGTAGCCGCCCACCTTGCGGTCTGAGGCGTCGGTCAGCCCGACCCGCTCGAGCAGCTCATCCTGCCGCGACCTCCGCTCCGCCTTCGGGATCCCCTGCAGCATCGCCTGCAGCTTCAGGTGGTCGCGCCCCGTCAGCAGCGGATCGAGCGCCGCCTCCTGGAGAGCCGCGCCGATCACGGAGCGAACCTTCGGCCCCTCGGTACGAACGTCGTAGCCTCCGACGCGCGCGCTCCCGGCCGTTGGCGGGAGCAGCGTCGTCAGCATGAGGACGGTCGTCGACTTGCCTGCGCCGTTCGGCCCCAGAAAACCGTAGATCTCACCCGGTGCGACGTGAAGGTCGATTCCGTCGACCGCGCGCGGTCCCTTCCTGAACTCGCGGACGAGCTTCTCGACGAGAATGCTGTTGTCACGGACCACCACGTCAGCCTACTCGCGGGCCGGCCCCGTCTACTGCTCAGGCGACCTCGGCGCGAGAAGCGGCGCGATCGGTCAGGCCGGGACGAGCCAGATGGTCGCGAGCGGTGGCAGGGTCACGACCGCGGAGTGCGGTTGGCCATGCAGTGGGCCTGCCGTGGCCTCGAGGCCGAGCCCGTTGCCGACGTCGGAGCCGGCGTAGAAGCGGGAGTCGGTGTTGAGGACCTCGACCCACCGCCCGCCCACGGGGAGGGGGAGCTGCCACCCCTCGCGTACGACGGGAGAGAGATTGACCGCCGCGACGAGCGGCGACCCGTCCGAGGCGAAGCGCGCAAACGCGATCACGTTCTCGTCGCGTGCGTCGCCCGTCAGCCACGCGAACCCCTCGGGCCGGAAGTCGATCTCCCAGAGAGCGGGTCGCGAGCGGTAGATCGCGTTGAGGTCACGCACGAGCGCCTGCACGCCCGCATGGTCGGGGTCGTCGAGCAGGCCCCAGTGCAGCGAGCGGCCCTCTGACCACTCCTCCCATTCGCCGAGCTCGGCGCCCATGAAGAGCGACTGCTTGCCGGGGTGCGACCACATCAGCCCGTAGAGCGCGCGCAGCGTCGCGAGCTGCTGCCAGCGGTCGCCCGGGAGCTTCGACAGCAGCGACCGCTTCCCGTGCACGACCTCGTCGTGGGAGAGGGGAAGGATGAAGTTCTCGTCCCAGGCATAAACGAGCGAGAAGGTCAGCTCGTCGTGGTGGAACCGCCGGTGCACGGGCTCGTGCTCGGCGTACGCGAGCGTGTCGTTCATCCAGCCCATGTTCCATTTGAACGTGAAGCCGAGCCCGCCCATCGAGGTCGGACGGGAGACGCCCGGCCAGTCGGTCGACTCCTCCGCGATCACGGCGACGCCCGGCTCGCGCGCGTGCAGCACCTCGTTGAGCTCGCGCAGGAAAGCGACCGCCTCGAGGTTCTCGCGCCCCCCGCGCTCGTTCGGCACCCACTGGCCCGGGTCGCGCGAATAGTCGAGGTAGAGCATCGACGCGACCGCGTCGACCCGGAGCCCGTCGGCGTGGAACTCCTTGACCCAGTAGAGAGCGTTGGCGAGCAGGAAGTTCCGGACCTCGTGGCGCGAGAGGTTGAAGATCAGGGTCCCCCAATCGGGATGGGAGCCGCGCCGCGGGTCCTCGTGCTCGTACAGAGCCGTGCCGTCGAAGCGGGCGAGCGCCCATTCGTCACGCGGGAAGTGCGCCGGCACCCAGTCGAGCAGCACCCCGATGCCGGCTGCGTGGAAGGCGTCCACGAGCCCCCGCAGGTCGTCCGGAGGGCCGAACGTCGACTGCGGCGCGAAGTACCCGCTGACCTGATAGCCCCACGACGGCGCGTACGGGTGCTGCATCACCGGCATCAGCTCGACGTGCGTGAAGCCGAGGCCCGAGACGTACGGGACGAGCTGCGCCGCCAGCTCCTGCCAGGAGAGCCCCTGCTGCCAGGATCCCGCGTGTACCTCGTAGACGGAGAACGGCTGCGTCAGCGGATCGGCTGCGCGTCGCCGCGCAAGCCACGCGCCGTCGCTCCAGGCGAACCGGCTGCGGTAGACGATCGATGCGTTCGCGGGTGGCACCTCGGCGAAGGCGGCGTAGGGATCCGCCTTGAGCCGCGTGACCCCGTCGGCCCCGGCGACGGCGAGCTTGTACCGCTGTCCCTCGGTGGCGTTCGCGGCAACGCCCTCCCAGATTCCCGACGAGCCGAGTGGGCGGAGAGGGTCGGCACCTTCGCTCCAGTAGTTCCAGTCGCCGACGACCGACACGGCGCGAGCGTTCGGCGCCCAGACCGCGAACCGCACCCCCCCGTCGTCGAGGAGATGCGCTCCGAGCCGCTCGTAGAGCCGCTCGTGCCGACCTTCGCCGGCGAGGTGGAGATCGATCTCCCCGATACCGCTCATGGCGTGCTCCGCGCCGGTTCCCCCGCGCCCGCCGGGCCGATGGCGAGGACGTGGGAGCCACCGGGGTCGAGGCCGACGAAGTTACGCCCCGTCCGCCACGGGTACGACGTCTCCGCCAGGAGATCGCGTGCGGTGAAGGTCGGCGGCAGGCCCAGGTCGGGCGGCACGATGCAGAGCCCTTCCCGTCGGGCCCGGGGATCGAGATTGACGACGGTGACGATCATGTCGTCGCCCTCGCGCTTCGCGTAGGCGATCAGCTCGTCGTTCTGCGTCTCGAGCCAGGTGAGATTCGCGAACCGCTGCAGCGCCGGATGAGCGCGTCGGATCTCGTTCAGCCGTCCCAGCAACGGCAGGAGCGGGCCGACGAGCGTGCGCGCCTTCACCTCGTACTTCTCGGAGTCGAGATACTCCTCGCTGCCTCTCCGTACCGGCACGTTCTCGCAGGCCTCGTAGCCCGAGTAGATCCCGTAGCTCGGAGAGAGCGTCGCGGCGAGCACGAGCCGCGCCTCGAACGCGGCGCGGCCGCCGTCCTGGAGGTACTCGTGAAGGATGTCGGGCGTGTTGGGCCACATGTTGGGCCGGAAGAACGCCGACCACGAGAGCGCCTGCTCGATGAACTCGACGATCTCCGCCTTCGTGTTCTTCCATGTGAAGTAGGTGTACGACTGACTGAAGCCGGCCTTCGCGAGCGTCGTCATCGGCGCCGGACGGGTGAACGCCTCCGCAAGGAAGACCGCATCGGGATAGGCCACGCGGACCTCCGCGATCAGCCACTCCCAGAACGGGATCGGCTTCGTGTGGGGGTTGTCGACCCGGAAGCAGCGGACACCTCGGCGACACCAACCGAGGACGATCTCGAGCAGGGCGCTCCAGAGCCCTTCGCGATCGGGCGTGTCCCAGTTGACGTTGTAGATGTCCTGGTAGCGCTTCGGCGGGTTCTCGGCGTACTTCAGCGTGCCGTCGGGCCTGCGCTCGAACCACTCCGGATGCTCGACGAGCCAGGGGTGGTCTGGCGAGCACTGGATCGCGAAGTCGATCGCGATCTCGATGCCGGAGCCCGCGGCTGTCGCGATCATGGTGTCGAAGTCGGCATCGCTGCCGAGATCCGGGTGCAGCGCGTCGTGCCCGCCGGCGGCGGCCTCCGATCGCCCACGGGCTCCCGGGATCTCCCTTGCGCGCCTTCTCCGCGTTGTTCCGCCCCTTCCGATGCGTGACGCCGATCGGATGCACGGGCGGGAGGTAGGCGACGTCGAACCCGAGTGCCGCCAGTTCGGGCAACACCTCCGCGACGCCCCGGAACCCTCCCCACGACCGCGGGAAGAGCTCGTACCACGCACCGAACCGGGCTCGCTCGCGCTCGACGTCGACGCCCGAGCTGGAGCTCTTCGCCGACCCGTGCCGGGCAGTGGCGGCGAGCGCTGCGGCGGCGCCACGCCACTCCTCGACGGAGGCGTCACCGAACAGCGCGAGCCCCTCGGAGAGCTCGCCGCCGAGATCGGCTTGTCCGGCCGCGACCTTGCGGTCGAATTCGTCCAGCCAGGTCGCGTACGGGTCGGCCCAGGCCTGGAAGCGAAACTCCCAGGGGCCGAGCGCATCGGCGACGAACGATGCGGCGAAGCGATCGTTCCCGAGGGGCTCGAGCGGGGCCTCCTGCCACCGTCGAGCCCCCACACGCCGGAAGCGCAGGGCTCCCCCGAGCGAACCGTGGCCGTCACGGAAGATCGTCGCCGACGCCGAGACCGTGTCGCCGAGGCACGCCTTGGCCGGATACCGGCCACCGTCGACGCGTGGCTGGACGTCCTGAATCTGAATTCGTGGCGATGCCATCCCGAACAAGGTAGACAGTTCTGAGCATGTGGCTTACGAGAAGTGTCGGCGTCAACCTCCATCCGACCTCGCTTCCGGGAGGTCGGCTCGGCCCGGAGGCATACGCCTTCGTCGACTGGCTCTCTGCGGCGGGGGCTGCTTTCTGGCAGGTGTTGCCGCTCAATCCGCCGGATGCGTACGGCTCGCCGTACTCCTCGGCGTCCGCGTTCGCCGGCTGGCCGGGCCTGCTCGCCGACCCGGACGCGGCGGTCGGAACCTCCGAACGACGCCGCTTCGAACGGGCCAACGCGTACTGGATCGGTGACTGGGTCGACTTCGCGGGCGGCGACGCGCTCGGCGACCAGGTGCGGGTCGAACGCGAGTGGTCATCGCTGCGCGCCTATGCGGCGGGGCGCGGCATTCGGATGGTCGGGGATGTCCCGATCTACGTCGCCGCAGGAAGCTGCGACCAGGTCAGTCATCCGACGATCTTCCTCCCGGACGACTTCGTGGCCGGCGCGCCACCCGACCCGCTCAGCGACCAGGGCCAGAAGTGGGGCAACCCCCTCTACGACTGGGCGGCCCTCGCGGGGCAGGAGTACCGCTGGTGGGTCGAGCGGCTCCGGCGGACGCTCGCGTTCGTCGACGTCTTCCGGATCGACCACTTCCGTGGCTTCGCCGCCTACTGGGCCGTGCCGGCGGGCGCCGGGAGCGCACGCGACGGTCACTGGGAGACGGGGCCCGGCTCGGCCGTCTTCCACGCCGCGGAGCGTGCGCTCGGGCCGCTGCCCGTGATCGTCGAGGACCTCGGCGTGATCACGCCCGACGTCCACGCGTTGCGTGACGGCCTCGGCTACCCCGGGATGGCCGTGATGCTGTGGGCCTTCGACGGCCCACCCGACAACCCACACCGGCTCGAGAACCACCGCGTGCGACAGGTCGTCTATACGTCGACGCACGACACCGACACGCTGGCGGGTCGCTTTCCCGCGTCGACCCCATGGGAGATGCTCGAGCTGTCGCTCTCCTCACGCGCAGCGCTCGCAATGATCCCTGCACAGGACGTCCTGCAACTCGGGAGCGAGACACGGATGAATCGTCCGGGCGAGCTTCAGGCCCGCAACTGGTCCTGGCGGCTCGCGACGGGGCAGCTCGGCCCCGGCGAGGCCGAGCGGCTGCGTGCCGCGGCACGAGCGGCGGGGAGAGTCGCGTGACCCGCCGCCGGCAGGAGCCCGACTCAGTCGAGCGGCTCGACGGGCAGCTTGGCGGCGACGACCTTGCGACCGTCGCGCTCGTAGGCGACGTCGACCGAGTCGTTCTGCTTGTACGAGCCGGCGATGCCGAGGGTGATCGACGCCCAGCGCATCAGGCCGAGCTTGCCTTCCTCCTTCATCGGTCGCTCGAAAACGAGCGCTCCGTCGCGCACGATGTAATCCGATCCCTCCCGTTGGGGAACGCCGTTGACGAACACCTCGAAGGGTCTCTGCACTTCGGAGGGCAGGCGCACGCGGGTTCGCTGCCGGTTCGTCTCGCTCATCCCCCTAGAATGACATCTCCGTGACCTTCGACCGCGAGACGACGAGGAGCCACCGATGAGCAGCACCACCCAGCCGACCGCCGATTGGCATCGCGGCCGCGTCGCGAGCTGGCTCGTTTCCGTCGATCACAAGCGGATCGGTGCCCTCTATCTCGGCTGGGCCGGTCTCTTCTTCGTGATCGCCGGCATCCTGACGCTGCTCATGCGCCTGCAGGTGACGCGGCCTGACGCATCGATCCTCGGGTCCGGGACCTACCGCGGCGTGCTGACGATGCACGGCACCCTGCTCGTGTTCTTCGTGCTCCTCCCGGTCGTGACCGGGCTCGCCACCTACCTCGTGCCGCTGATGATCGGTGCGCGCCGGGTCGCGATGCCGGGCGCGGCCGCAATGGCCCTGTGGCTGTTCGTGTTCGGCGGCGCTGCCGTCACGCTCTCGGCCTTCGCCGGGGGTGGCGCCTCGCAGGCGGGCTGGACGGGATTCCCGCCGCTCGCGCTCGCCCAGTCCGGGAACGGTGTCGGCCTCTGGCTGATGGGCCTCCTCCTCCTCTCGATCTCGCTCATGCTCTCGGCCGCGAACCTGATCGCGACGATCCGCACGCTCCGCACCGACGGGATGGACTGGAGTAGAGCGCCGCTGTTCACGTGGTCCGTGTACGTGTGGTCGTGGTTGACCCTGGTGCTCGTGCCGATCGCGGCGATCGGGCTCCTACTCGTCCTCCTCGAGCGCGAGTACTCCGGCTCGTTCGACTTCTTCCTCGACGGCGACACGGTCGACCCGAAGCTGATCTGGCTCTTCGGCCAGTCGTTCGCGTACGCAGCGCTGGTGCCGGTCTTCGGCATCCTGGCGGAGATCGTGGCGGTGTTCGCCGGCCGCGCGATCGCGAACGCTCGCCTGCTGGCTCTGTCCCTGATCGGCGTCGGCGGGCTCACGATCCTGCTCGTGCTCTATCACGCGTACTCGACCGGGATCGGCAAGAAGCCGAGCGTGCTGCTTCTCCTCCTCGCCGTCGTCGCGACGATCCCGTCCGTCGTTGCGATCGGGCTCGTCGCGCGCGCGCTGTGGGACGCCCGCGGGTCACTCCGCTGGACGGCGCCGCTCCTCTTCGCAGGGGGCGCGATCTTCCTCTTCGGCATCGGGCTTCTCTCGGCCCTCGTCCTCGTTTTCGTGGGGAACAGTCGGGAGCTGCGCGGAACGGCGTTCGGTGTCGCCCACGCGCACTACCTTCTCTGGGGCACCGCCCTGCTCGCGATGCTCGGTGGCGTCACGTACTGGTGGCCGAAGATCTTCGGTCGCCTCCTCGGCGAGCGTCTCACCCGGTGGTCGGCCGTGCTGCTCTTCATCGGTTTCAACTGCACCTTCTTCGTCCAGTTCCTGCTCGGCGACCAGGGCCAGCCACGTGGCGCCTCGAGCTTTAGTGAGCACGGCAGCACGGCGGCGTACAACATGATCTCGACGATCGGGGCCTTCGCCACCGCGCTCGGCGTGATCTTCTTCCTGCTCGCGGTGCTCCGGGCACACAACGGCACCCGCGCCGGCAACGACCCGTGGCGCGCCGACACGCTCGAGTGGTACACGACCTCACCGCCGCCGCCGCACAACTTCGACTCGGTTCCGGACGTCACGAGCGCGCAGCCGCTCGCCGATCTCCGCGAGGCCCTGCGGATCCGCAATGCGCTCTGAGAGCTCTTCCGGCCCGTTCGTGCGCGGCGCTATCGCCGCCGCCGCGACTGCGACGGCTGTCGTCGTCGTCAGCGCCGCTCTCGACTCGCGCCACGGCCACTGGGTCGCGGCTCTCGTCGCGGTCCCGCTCCTCGCTGCCGCCGTCGTCATCGCGCGCGTCGCCTACCCGAGGCTGCTTCGGGCCACGATCGTGGCGCTGGGCCTTCTGCTCGTCGCGATCGCAACCGGCGGGCTCGTCGCCTGGAGCGACAGCGCCGCCTGGGCGATGGTCGTCCACGTCGCTGCCGCCGGCTCGTCGCTCGCCGCCTCGCTCGTGGCACTGGTCGTCTCGTTCCGGGGCGAGCCGCTCCCGCTCGGGCCGTGGCGGGACTACGTCACGCTGACCAAGCCGCGGATCATGTCGCTGCTGCTCCTCACCGGAGCGGCAGGGATGTTCGTCGGAGCGGAAGGCTGGCCGAACGGCCCGGAGTTTCTCGCGATGATGGCCGGGCTCGCGCTCGCCTGCGGTGGCGCGAGCGCGCTCAACCACGTGATGGATGCGGACATCGACCGGCTGATGGGCGAGCGGACCGCGGCCCGTCCGGTTGCGGCGGGGCGCGTGGCTGCACCGCGGGCGCTCGAGTTCGGCGTCGTGCTGATGGCACTCTCGTTCGCGATCCTCGCAACCACCGTGAACGTCCTCACCGCGAGCCTGGCGCTCGTCGGCGGCCTCTTCTACGTCGTCGTCTACACCGGCTACCTGAAGCGCTCGACCGACCAGAACATCGTCATCGGGGGGCGGCCGGCGCCGTGCCGCCGGTCGTCGGCTTCGCCGCGGCGACGGGCGACCTGACGCTCCCCGCGTTATGGCTGTTCCTGATCGTCTTCCTCTGGACGCCACCCCACTTCTGGGCGCTCGCGCTCATGATCAAGGAGCATTACGCGGCCGCGGGCGTCCCCATGCTCCCGGGCACGAAAGGCGACCGGGAGACCATCCGGCAGATCGTGCTGTACTCGGTGGTGCTCGTCGCCTTCACGATCGGCGTCGGCTACTGGCTCGGGCCCGTCTACACGGTCGCCGCGATACTCCTCGGCGCCTATTTCCTCCTCCTCGCGGTGCAGCTCCGCCGCGATCCGTCGCGGCGTCGGGCCGTGGTGCTGTTCCACTACTCCCTCGCGTACCTCGCGCTGCTGTTCGTGGCGGCCGCGGTCGATCCGCTGCTGGCCTGAGCCGCTAGCGCCGGTCGGTAGCAGGCGGCTCGTCGGCAAGGATCCACCCGGTCGTCGCAACGCCCACCGTCTGCGTCCCGAAGGAGACACAGAATCCGCTCGCTTCGACCGTCGAGTAGGCTCGGGGCTCAAATGAGCCCCGACCTGCTTCTGGCCCTCGAGCTCGCGGATGCGGCCGACGAGATCTCACTCGGCCGCTTCCGCGCGAGCGATCTCGAGGTCGAGACCAAGCCTGACCTGACACCGGTGACCGAGGCCGACCGTGGCGTCGAGGAGACCGTCCGCACACGCCTGAGGGCCGACCGGCCCAAAGACGGAATCCTCGGCGAGGAGTTCGGCGCGTCGGGGGCGGGCACGCGACGCTGGATCGTCGATCCGATCGACGGGACTCGAAACTTCTCCCGCGGAATCCCCGTGTGGGCCACGCTGATCGCCCTCGAGGAGGACGGGGAGATCGTGCTCGGCGTCGTATCGGCTCCCGCACTCCATCGGCGCTGGCACGCCGAGCGCGGCGGGGGTGCCTGGGTCAACGACGATCGCATCCGCGTCTCGGCGATCCGCCGGATCGAAGACGCGGTGCTCTCGTTCGCGCTCGAGCAGCCGATCCCCGCACTCGCCGGGTACGCCTGGCACGCGCGCGGCTACGGCGACTTCTGGGCCCACATGCTCGTCGCCGAGGGTGCGGTCGACGGCGCCGTCGACGCCGTCGGGGTCAAGGTCTGGGACCTCGCCGCAATCCAGCCGATCGTCGAGGAGGCGGGTGGCCGCTTCAGCGACGCGAGCGGTGCGGCCCGCATCGACGGCGGCACGGCGATCTCCTCGAACGGACACCTGCACGAGGAGTTGCTTCGGGCCGTGCAGTCACCGGGGTGAGACGGGAAACGCGGGAGGGCCTACCCGGCGGGAACCGGTGAGCGCGTCGGAGAGCCCGTGCTAGCCGACCGCCACCACCGCGGCCTCGTAGATCGGGTCGCGCCCGAACTGGTCGAGCTCGCCGGAGAGGAGCTCGCTCGGGCTGAGCGGCTCGCCGGGCTGTGCGACCGGAGCCCCATCGACGAGGATCGACTGGACGACGGGCGCGTTTCGACGCGTCAACGAGATCTCGCGCTTCAGCCTCGAGCGCAACCACCCCGCGATCAGCTCTGCGTCCGCGCGCGGCCCTTCGACCCGTAGCCGCTCGATCGTGCGGATCCCGGGCCACAGCTCTGCAAGCGCGCGGCGCCAGGGGAGCGTCCGGGAGAAGGCGATGTCGGAGACCGCGGCCCGATCGAAGAGCGATGCCAGCTTGGCGTACGCCGCCGGCACGTTCCGCCACTCGGAGGAGTCGACGACGAGCCTGTCCGTCACGTCGAGGATCTCCTCGAGCTCGCCGCAGCCCCAGTGGGGCTCTCCCCGCCAGCGGCAGAAGACGGGCAGGTCGGAGACGAGCAGCGGGGTGACGACCGAGCCGGGATGATGTGCTGCCGCGCCTCGCAGCCTGACCTGGATCACCTCGGAGATCACCTCATGGGACATTCCCGGGAGCTGAAAGTCCTTCAGCTCGGCACGCGCGACGATCTCCGGCTTCCGGCCGGGCTCGGGGATGAGGAAGATCGTCCGCGCCGGATGCCGTTCGGACAGGCCGTCGAGCGTCCTTCGCGCCTCCAGGCGCCACTCGGGCGGGCACCACACGAGATGGGTCATCGTGCTCGTCCGGAGCTCGGGCATCCCGTCGGCTCCCTCGAGCACGCGCTGCTTGCCGAGCTGTCGTTCGATGTCGGAGACGATGCCCACTGCGCGCCTAGTGCCTACGCCACGAGCGGCCGTCCCGGTGAACCAGGTCGTCGGCCGACCGTGGGCCCCAGGTTCCGCTCGCATAGTTCGGGAAGTTCGGCCGGTCGCGCTGCCACGCTCCCAGGATCGCGTCGACGAGCTTCCACTGCTCCTCGACCTCGTCCTCTCGGGTGAAGAGCGTCGCGTCACCGAGCATCGCGTCGAGGATCAACCTCTCGTACGCCTCCGGCAGGCCTGTCCGGAAGGCGCCACCGTAGAGGAAGTCCATGTGGACCGTCCTGATCGTCATGCCCGCGCCCGGCACCTTCGCTCCGATCGCGAGCGAGACGCCCTCGTCTGGCTGGACGTGGATCAGGAGAACGTTCGGCCGGAGCCCGTCGCCCGCGATCGCCTCGAACGGCGGGTGCGGAGCGCGCTGAAACTGGATCGCGATCGTCGTCTCGCGGCGCCCGAGGCGCTTGCCGGCACGAACGTAGAACGGCGTGTCGGCCCAGCGCCAGTTGTCGACGTACAGCTTTGCTGCGATGAACGTGTCCGTCATCGACGTCGGCGCGACCCCCTCCTCCTCGCGGTAGCCGGGTACCTCGACGCCTTCGACGAACCCTGCCGCGTACTGTCCACGGACGACGGACTTCGGGCCGGGGGTGTGCATCGACTTCAGCACCTTCACCTTCTCGTTGCGCACCGAGTCGGCGGTGAAGTCGATCGGCGGCTCCATCGCCGTGAGTGCGACGAGCTGCAGGAGATGGTTCTGGAAGATGTCGCGGATCGCGCCGGCCTGATTCGTAGAAGCCCGCACGGCCCTCGATCCCCATCGACTCGGCGACGGTGATCTGGACGTGATCGATGAACTGGCGGTTCCAGATCGGCTCGAAGATGCCGTTCGCAAACCGCAGCGCCAGCATGTTCTGAACGGTCTCCTTGCCGAGGTAGTGGTCGATTCGGAAGATCTCGTCCTCGCGGAACCAGCGGTGCAGCAGCTCGTTCAGCTCCAGTGCCGAGCCGAGATCGCGGCCGAACGGCTTCTCGACGATCAGCCGCACCCATCCCTCCTTGTGTCGCCGCTTTCCGATCTCCGCCACAGTCGTCGCGAACGCCTGCGGCGGCACGGCGAGGTAGTAGAGGCGGTTGCCGGCAGTGCCATGCTCGGCGTCGATCTCCTCCAGTGCGTTACCGACGGGGTCCTCCCCATTCGGGTCGTCGAAGTCGGTGCCGATGTATCGCATCCCGCGCGAAAGCGTCGCCCAGACGTCCTGTCGGAACGGGTCGCGTGCGTGTTGCTTGACGGCCTTCTTCATCGCGGCCGCGAACTGGGCCGATGTCTGCTGCGTCCGCGCGACACCGACGACGGCGAATCGCTCGGGCAGGAGCTTGCGGTACGCGAGAGCGTAGAGCGCCGGGAAGAGCTTGCGCTTCGTCAGGTCGCCGGAGGCACCGAAGATCACGACCGCGCACGACTCGGGCCGGCGCCGGACGTGGAGGCCCTCGAGAAGAGGGTTCGCCTCGTCGCTCACGCCGACGCCAGCGAGCCCACCTTGGCCCGGATCCCGTCGAGGAGCTCTGCGAACGAGTCGGCGAACTTCTCCACGCCCTCCGCCTCGAGCGTGGCGACGACGTCGTCGTAGTCGATCCCTGCGTCGGCGAGGTCGGCGAGGAGCTGATGTGCGTCGGCGACCCCCTCCGTGATGCTCCCCGGTTTGACCTCGCCGTGATCGGCGAAGGCGCGCAACGTCTCGAGCGGCATCGTGTTGACCGTGTCCGGGCCGATCAGCTCCTCGACGTAGAGGACGTCGCGGTAAGCGGGGTTCTTCGCCGAGGTCGAGGCCCACAGGCACCGCTGCGGCCGGGCGCCCTTGCCGGCGAGGTACGCCCAGCGGTCGTCTCCGAACACGTCGAGGTAGTGCTGGTACGCGAGCCGCGCGTTCGCGACCGCGAGCCTTCCTTGAAGGTCGCCGCGACCCGCGGCTTCGAGGCGTTTGTCGGCCTCGCTGTCGACGCGCGAGACGAAGAAGCTTGCGACCGAGAGAACGCCGGCGGGATCGCCGCCGCCCGCGACGAGACGCTCGAGCCCACGGAGGTACGCCTCGGCGACGGCCGCATAGCGCTCGAGCGAGAAGATGAGCGTGACGTTGATCGAGACACCCTTTGCGATGCAATCCTCGATCGCCCCGAGGCCCGGCTCGGTCGCGGGGATCTTGACGTACAGGTTCCGGCGATCGACCTCCTTGTTGAAGCGCATCGCCTGGTCGAAGGTCTTCTCGCGCTCGTAGGCGAGCGTCGGGTCGACCTCGAGCGAGACCCAGCCGTCGACGCCTGCCGTCTGCTCCCAGACGGGGAGCATCAGGTCGCATGCCTCCCGGATATCGGTCATCCCGAGCGCGAAGAAGACCTCGACCGGGTCGTCCGTCGTGGCGGCGACCTCGCGGAGCTGCTCGTCGTAGAGGTCGCCCTCGGCGAGAGCCTTCTGGAAGATCGTCGGGTTCGAGGTGACCCCGACGATGGCGTCGTCCTCGATCAGCCGGGAGAGGGCTCCCGGTGTGGAGCATCTCGCGCGAGAGGGAGTCGATCCAGGCGCTGACGCCTGCCTCCGCGAGCGCGCGCATCCGCGTCGATTCAGCCATCTGCCATCCTTTCGAGCTCGGCCACTTTCTGGAGGCGGTCTGCATAGCGGCCGCTGCCGATGAAGCGCGCCTGCAGGAACGTGCGGACGAGCTCCTTCGCGAGCTCGCCCCCGACGATCTCGGAGCCGAGGCAGAGCACGTTCATATCGTCGTGCTCGACACCCTGATGCGCGGAGTACGCGTCGTGGCAGATCGCCGCCCGGATGCCGGGGATCTTCGACGCCGCGACCGAGGCGCCGACACCGGAGCCGCAGACGAGCACCGCTCGGTCCGCCTCGCCCTTGCGGATCGCCATCCCCACCTCGAGCGCCTTGTCGGGATAGTCGACGCGCACCGCGTCCGTGTCGACCCCGAGGTCGAGCACGTCGTCTCCCGCGGCGAGAATCGCCGTCAGCACCGCTTCCCGGAGCTTCACGCCGCGGTGGTCGAACGAGACGGCGACCCTCATGCGAGCTCCGCCTCCAGCGTCGCGGCGATCGCGTCGGCCGTGATGCCGAACTCGGCGAAGATCCGTTCGATACGGAGCCGAGGCGCCGTAATGGTCTATACCAATAATCGCGCTCGCGTAGCGCTCCCAGCCGAGCGTCACACCGGCCTCGACGGCGACCCGCGTCTCGACCGACGGCGGCAGGACGGCGTCCTGGTAGTCGTCGTCCTGCTCGTCGAAGAGCTCCCAGCACGGCATCGAGACGACCCGGATGTTCGCCTCGAGCGACTGCGCGGCCTCGAGCGCGAGGTGAACCTCGCTTCCGGTCGCGATCACGATCACGTCGGGCTCGCCTTCGCCGCGCTGCCACAGCGTGTACGCCCCCCGGAGAGCCCCGTCGGCCGACGCCACGACGGCACGGTCGAGAGTCGGGAGCTTCTGTCGCGTGAGCGCGAGCGCAACCGGGCCGTCAGGGCGCTCGATCGCGATTCGCCACGCCATCGCCGTCTCGTTCGCGTCCGCCGGACGGACGTACCAGAGGTTCGGGATCGCCCTGAGCGCCATGTGATGCTCGACCGGCTGGTGGGTCGGGCCGTCCTCGCCGACGGCGATCGAGTCGTGCGTCCACACCCAGGCGGTGCGGAGGCCCATCAGGGCCGAGAGGCGCACGGCGCCGCGCATGTAGTCGGAGAAGATCAGGAAGGTCGACCCGTAGGGGCGAAGCATCGCCGGGTCGAGTGCGATCCCGTTGACGATCGACCCCATCGCGTGCTCCCTGATGCCGAAGGCGATGTTGCGCCCGGCGTGCGTGGCCGAGAAGATGCCCGTCCCCGCAAACTCGGTCTTGTTGGACTCGACGAGATCCGCGGAGCCACCGATCATCGTCGGCGTGAACGGCTTCAACGCCTGCATCACGGCCCGGCCCGCGTCCCGCGTCGCGACGTCTTCCCCCGCCGGGAAGACGGGCAGCGACGTCGCGCCAGCCCTCGCGCGGCTCGCCTCGAAGATCGAGCTCGCGCTCCTTCGCGAGCGCCGGGAACGCTGCGGCCCAGGCGTCGACGCGGGCGTTCCAGTCCCGCTGCAGCTCGACGCCACGCGCCGCCACCGGCTCCATGTGCGCGCGCACCGCGTCGGAGACGGCGAAGCTCGCGTCGGGATCGAAGCCCATCACCTCCTTCGTTGCGCGGACCTCGGCCTCGCCGAGCGGCGACCCATGAGCCTTCGACGTATCGACCGCGTTCGGCGCCGGGTAGGCGATGTGCGTCCTCAGCACGATCAAGCGACGGGCGCTCCTCCTCGGCCTTCGCGGTCGCAAGCGCGCCGAGCAGGGCGTCGAGATCCTCGGAGTCGTCGACGTGCTGGACATGCCACCCGTACGCCTCGAAGCGCTTGCCCTTGTCCTCCGTCGTGAACGTGAGCGACGTCGTGCCGTCGATCGTGATGTGGTTGTCGTCGTAGACGTAGACGAGCCGGCCGAGCCCGAGGTGCCCGGCGATCGAAGCGGCCTCCTGGGAGACGCCTTCCATCAGATCGCCGTCGGAGCAGATCGAGTAGATCCAGGAGTCGACGATCTCGTGGTGCGGCCGGTTGTAGCGATCGGCGAGGAACCGCTGTGCGATCGCCATGCCGACGCCGTTCGCGAACCCCTGCCCGAGCGGCCCGGTCGTCGTCTCGATCCCGGCCGTGTGACCCCACTCGGGGTGACCCGGGGTGCGCGATCCCCACTGGCGGAACTGCTTCAGGTCGTCGAGGGTGACGTCGTAGCCGGAGAGATGGAGGGCGGCGTACTGGAGGACGCAGGCGTGGCCGGCGGAGAGGATGAAGCGGTCGCGGCCCGGCCAGTGCGGGTCGGCCGGGCTGTGACGCATGACGTCGCGGTAGAGGAGGTAGGCCACCGGCGCGAGGGCCATCGCCGTTCCCGGATGGCCCGGCGTTCGCCTGCTGCACTGCGTCCATCGCGAGCGCGCGAATCGTGTCGACCGTCTCAGTGCGGGGATCCGAGGCCATGAAGCGCGAGCATATCGCCAGCAGTGCGTCGGCCGCGTCTACCCTACGCCCGTGTCCGTCCTGATCGCATCGAACCTTCGCAAGGAGCTCGCCGGGGACCCGCTCTTCGACGGGATCTCCTTCTCCGTCGACCGGGGCCAGCGGCTCGCGCTCGCCGGCCAGAACGGGGCCGGCAAGACGACGCTCCTGCGGGCGATCGTGGGGGAGACGTCGATCCAGGGCGGCGAGATCGCGCTCCAGAAGGGTGCGCGCGTCGCGCTTCACGACCAGCGCCCGCCGCGCGATCGCGGCCTGACGCTCCGCGAGTACTCGATCTCCGGAGCGTCCGCGCTCGTCCAGATCGAGGAGGAGCTTCGCGATCTCGAGCAGGCGATGGCGGGCGGGGTGCACGATCCGGCGACCCTGCGCCGCTACAGCGAGGCGCAGGCGCGGCTCGAGCACGCCGGCGGCTGGGGCTGGCGGGACCGTGCCGCGTCGATGCTTCGCGGGCTCGGCTTCCACGACGCCGACCTCGACCGGCAGCTCTCCACGTTCTCGGGCGGCGAGCTGACACGCGCCTCGCTGGCGCGTGCATTGGCGGGCGATCCTGACCTGCTCCTGCTCGACGAGCCGACGAACCACCTCGACGTCGAGAGCCTCGAGTGGCTCGAGCGCGAGCTGACCTCGATCGATGCCGCGGTGATCCTCGTCGCGCACGACCGCTGGTTCCTCGAGTCCGTGACGACGGCAGTGCTCGAGATCGAAGGTGGCCGCGGCCTCTACTTCTCGGGCCCCTGGCACCAGTGGCGGCTCGAGCGCGCCGCGCGGGCGCAGTCCGCGGCGAAGAGCGTGAAGCGGGTGGGCGCAGACATCGAGCGCCTGGAGCGGTTCGTGGAGCGCTTTCGCTACAAGAAGTCGAAGGCCAAGCAGGCGCAGGCGAAGATCACGCAGATCGGTCGTCTCGAGCAGGAGCGCCGGAAGGCGGCCGACGAGCTCGAGAACCTCACGCACCGCCGTCGGAACATGGGCTTCGAGTTTCTCAAGCCTGCGCGCACCGGCCGCGTCGTCGTCGAGATCGAGGGCCTTCGCCTCTCTGCCGGTGGCAAGGAGCTGATCGAGGGGGGCACGCTCGTGATCGAGCGCGAGGAGCACGTCGCGCTCGTCGGCCCGAACGGGTCGGGCAAGACGACGCTGCTCGAGACCCTCGTGGGTCACCGCGCGCCGGACGCCGGCAAGGTCCGCTTCGGGCACGGCGTCGAGCCCGCCTACTTCTCCCAGCACGATGTCGAGCTCGACGAGCGCGGCACGGTGCTCGACTGCGCGGTCGCGATGACGGGGCTCGCGCGCCCGCAGGCGCAGAATCTTCTCGGCAAGTTCCTCTTCTCGGGCTACGTCGAGCAGGAGAAGCAGGTCGCGGTGCTCTCGGGCGGCGAACGCCGCCGGCTCTCGCTCGCGGTCGTCGTCGCCTCGGGAGCGAACCTGCTCGTGCTCGACGAGCCGACGAACCACCTCGACCTCGAGAGCCGCGAGGCGCTCGAAGCGGCGCTCGAGGCCTTCCCGGGCGCCGTCCTCCTCGTCTCGCACGACCGGGCGCTCCTCGATGCCGTCGCCGAGCGGACGGTCGCGATCGAAGGCCATGCGCTGCGCTCCTACGACGGCGGCTGGGCCGACCTCGTCCAGGCGCGGGAGGAGGAGACTGCTTCACCGGTGCCCGTCGCGGCGCCCGTGAAGCCACCGAAGGCCGACCGGGCGCCCGCGAAGAAGAAAGGGCCGTCCGAGCTCGAGCAGGTCGAGCGCCGGATCACGACGCTCGAGCAGCACGTCGCGCAACTCGAGGCGAAGCTCGCCGAGGACTGGACGAACATGGACACGCTGACCGAGTACCGCACCTCTCGCGACGAGCTCCAGGAGCTCCTCGCTCGTTGGGAGGTGCTGTTCGAGACGGAGGCGAAGCCTGAAGACAGGCAGCCTTCCAGCTCGGCCGACGCGCGGGGGTAGGGCGCGCCTCTGCGCCTCGTCGCGCCCGCCCCTCAGGCCGGTGGGGTGGTGAGCGTCCCGGTGAGGTAGTGCTGAAAGGTGGGGGCGACGAGCTCGACGACGCTCTCGGGCGGGAGCGAGGCGAGCGGCTCGACGCGCACGACGTAGCGGGCGAGCGCGATCCCGACCACGTGCGCGCCGATCAGCACTGCCCGCGTGGCGGGCTCGTCGTCCGTGATCGCGTGGGTGAGCGCGGACAGGTCGCGAGTCACGATGTCACGGACGAGCGCGGCGGCGTCCGGGTGCGAGGAGGCCGAGCGGAGGCGACCAAGCACGACGGGCTGCGTGGCCGGGCTCTCGAGTGCAGCGACGACCAGCTCGGCCAGACGGCGCCCCGCCTCGTTCCGAGGCCCGCCGGCGACCTCGACGAGCGCGTCCGCGAACCGCGGCGGCAGCTCCATCACCCCGCGGAAGAGGTTCTCCTTCGAGCCGTAGAAGTGGACGACGAGCGAGGGATCGACGCCGGCCGCGGCGGCAATGCCGCGGAAGGTGGCGCGCTCGTAGCCGTGCTCGGCGAACTGAAGACGAGCGGCGAGCGCGATCTGCTCGCGGGTCCGGGTCGTGCCGACGCGACGGCCGGTGCGTGCTGAAGGAGGGCTTGACATGGTCGCCTCATAATTCTACACTCATTGAATTCAATAAGTGTTGAAATAGGAAGGAGTCACCCGATGCACCCGAGAATCGCACTTGCAACCGACGCTGACCGTCGTCGGGCCGTGCTGCGCGTCATGTGCCTCGCCCTGATGATGGTGGTAGCCGCCGTCGCGAGCCTCAACGTTGCGCTGCCCGCGATCGCACGGGACACCGGCGCCACGCAGACACAGCTGCAGTGGATCGTCGACGCCTATGCGCTCGCCTTCGCTGCGCTCCTGCTCCCTGCCGGAGCGATCGGCGACCGCATCGGGCGGAAGCCCGTGCTCGTCGCCGGACTGTCCCTGTTCGGGTTGGCGTCGCTCGTCGCCCTGTTCGCCCATTCGCCGGCCGAGCTGATCGGACTTCGGGTCGCGATGGGCGTCGCCGCGGCATTCGTGATGCCGGTGACCCTCTCCGTGATCACGACGATCTTCCCGCCCGAGGAGCGCGGGAAGGCCGTCGGTACCTGGGCCGGCGTGGCCGCCGGCGGAGCGGTGCTCGGTCTCCTCGTTTCGGGTCTCCTGCTGGAGTGGCTCTCCTGGCCCTCCGTCTTCGCCCTCAACGTCGTCCTCGCGGTACTCGCGATCGCGGGACGATCGTCGTCGTGCCTGCGACGCGGGAGTCGCAGCCGCCGCGCCTCGACCCGGTCGGCACCGCTGCTCGCCGTCGGCGCCCTCGCCACGCTCGTCTTCGGCATCATCGAACTGCCGGAGCGAGGGGTATCCGACCCGTGGACGGCAATCAGCCTCGCCGCCGGCCTGGGCGGGATCGCGCTCTTCGCCGGGTGGGAGCTGCGGCGCCGCGAGCCGATGCTCGATCCGCGCCACTTCCTCCTCCGCGGGTTCAGCGCAGGCTCGCTCTCGATCACCGTCCAGTTCTTCGCCGCCTTCGGCTTCCTCTTCCTCGCCCTCCCGTACCTCCAGCTCGTCGCGGGCTACTCGCCGCTGCGCGCATCGGCGGCGCTCCTGCCCATGGCCCTCGTCGTGATCCCGCTCTCACGGGTCTCGCCCCTGCTCGCGGCCCGGCTCGGCGTCCGGACGGTGGGCGCTGCCGGCCTCGGGCTCATGGCCACGGGCTTCACGATCCTCTCGACCCTCGGCGTCGGCTCCTCGTACTGGCACTTCCTCGCCGGCCTGATCCCCTTCGGGGCCGGGATGGCTCTCGCCGGCGCCCCGGCGACGACCGCGATCGTGGCCGCGCTCCCCCGCTCGAAGCAGGGCGTGGCCTCGGCCGTGAACGACGTCTCGCGGGAGCTCGGCGGCGCGCTCGGGATCGCGATCCTCGGCAGCGTCTTCAACAGCGGCTACCGAAGCGAGATCGGAGCTCACACCGCCGGCCTGCCCCCGCCGTCGCGGAGACGGCGACGACGTCGCTCGCCGCCGCGCAGCAGGTGGGAAGCCGGCTCGGCGCGCCGGGGCACGACCTCGTCGTCCACGCCCAGGAGGCGTTCCTCAACGGCTTCTCGCTGGCCCTGATCGCCGGGCGCCGCGGTGCTCCTGATCGGTGCCTCCTTCGTGGCGCTCCGCGCACCCGGCCGCGCCGAGTCGAGGGCGAACGCGGGTGAGACACGCGCGGAGGCAGTGCCCGCCCACACGGGATAGTGATCGAGCGACTCCACGAACGACGGTGGAACGGGTACGCCGCCGAGATCAGGACCCGACGTAGGCGACGGGCCTGTCAGACGTCCGTTCGTCCCGCGACGGGCGGTTGGGGCACCGGCAGTCGCACCTTGACCCGCGCGTCGACGACGGCTGCTCCACGGTCGAGGACGATCACGGGATTGCAGTCCACCTCGGCGATCTCCGGCTGGTCGCTGGCCATGGCCGACACGCGGAGAACGACGTCCTCGAGCGCCTGCACGTCCTTGGGCGTCGAGCCGCGGAATCCGTCGAGGAGCGGGAACGTGGCGAGCGAGCGCACCATCTCCGAAGCCTCGAGATCCGTGAGGGGAGCGACGCGCACGGCGATGTCACGAGTCAGCTCGACGGTCACCCCACCTGCGCCGCAGGCGACGACCGGGCCGAACTCGGGATCCGCGGTCATGCCGACGAGCATCTCCACACCACCCCCGACGAGCTCCTGGACGATGAAGCCGTCAAGGGGCTCACCGGACGCCTTGATCCGCTCCGCCATGGCGGCCGCCTCGGTGGCAACCTCGGAGGCGGCAAGCCCCACACGAACGGCGCCGACTTCGGTCTTGTGGAGCGGCCCGACCGCTTTCAGCACCACCGACCCACCAATACGTACCGCCATCTCGGCCGCCTCTTCCGGCGTGTCTGCGCGGAACGTCAGCGCCGTCGGCAGGCCGTAGCAGTCGAACAATCGAGCGATCTCATCGGGCAGAAGCCACCCCTCTCCCCGCTCGAGCGCTGCGGCGATCACGGCGGCGGCCTCGTCCTTTCGGTTGCCCGGAAAGTGCGGTATCGATCCGACGGGCTTCTCCCGCCACGCGCCGTGATCGGCCGCATGCGCGAGTGCGATCGCCGCGTGCTCGGGAAACGCGTACGAGGGAATACGGATGCCGGGCGTCGAGAGCTCCGCCGGAAGACCGTGGGCGGACATGAAGCAGGTCAGGGCCGTCACGCGGCCGTCGATCGCCCCGATCGCTTCGACGATCTGCTTCGCGACCGCTGGTGCGTCGATCTCGAGCGGGGGGATGTAAATCACGATCAGGGCGTCGATCGACGGATCCGCCGCGATAACCCGGATCGCGCGCCCGTAGTCTTCGGCGGTGGCGGACGCGATCATGTCGACCGGATTGCTGACCCCGGCTGCCGCCGGGAGGAATGAGCGCAACTCGGCGACCGTCTCCGGCGCCAGCTCGCGCACCGTCAGCCCGCGCGCCTCGCACGTGTCCGCGCACTGGATCCCCAGCCCACCCGCGTTCGTCAGGATCGCGACGTTGCGCCCCTTCGGCAGCGGCTGGTTCGCAAACAGGGCTGCAACGTCGAACATCTCCTCGAGCGTGTCGGTGCGCGTCACGCCGACCTGTCGCAACAGCGCATCGACCGTGGTGTCGGACGATGCGAGCAGCGCTCCCGTATGCGACGACGCCGCCCGCCGCCCCGCAGCGCTCCGGCCGCTCTTCACGACGACCACCGGCTTCTCCCGGCCGATGCGACGCACGAGGTTCGCGAATCGCCGTGGATTCCCGAACGACTCGATGTAGAGCAGCACGACCTCGGTTCTCTCGTCCTCACCCCAGTAGCAGAGGAGATCGTTCGGAGAGACGTCCGCCTTGTTGCCGATCGAGACGAACGACGACATGCCGAGCCCGAGCCGGTTCGCCATGTTGATCACGGCGATGCCGAGCGCGCCCGACTGCGACATGAACGCAACGCGACCCTCGGGCGGATATGCCTGGGCGAATGTGCCGTTGAGATTGAACCCTGGGTCGGTGTTGATGACGCCCATGCAGTTGGGGCCGATCATGCGCATCCCCGTCGTGCGGCACACGTCGAGGAGCTCCTGTTGCAGGGCGCGTCCCTCTTCCCCGGTCTCGCCGAACCCGGCCGAGATCACGACGATCGCCTTGACGCCCTTCTCGCCGCACTCCCGGACGACCTCGAGCACGCGTGCTGCCGGCACGACGACGAAGGCCAGCTCGACCTCGCCCGGGATCTCGGTCACGCTCGGGTACGCGACGACACCCTGGACCGCACTGCTCGTCGGATTGACCGGATAGACGACGCCGGCGAACGGCTGCGTGATCAGGTTGCGCAACAGACGGCCACCGATCGTCGAGGGATCGCGGGATGCGCCGATCACGGCAACCGAACGGGCCTCGAGCACCCGCCGCACGGCGTTCGCGGCCGCGACCCTCTCGCGATCATCGTAGTGCTCGGTCGTCCCCTCCGTGCGCGTCGTCGGGAACTCGACCTCGATCTCACCCGGGCGCGCCCGGATCTGGATCGGAAAGCCGGTACCGCGAAAGACCTGAATCATCTTGTGGTTCTCGGGAAGCACGGCGGCGGCAAAGATCTCGATGCCGTTCTCGCGCGCAGCCTCGGCGAGATGGGAGATGAGGATCGAGGCGAGGCCCAGCCCCTGCAGCTCGTCCGAGACGGACATTGCAACCTCGGCGCGCGGCGCGGTGCCTTCGCGGACGTACTGGGCGCCACCGACGACCTCCGCCAGATCCCTGCCCTGGAAGGCGAGCAACGTGAGGTGGTCGACGTAGTCGATCTCCACGGCATCCTGCGCCCGCTCCCGGATATTGACCACGGGCCCCCAGAACCGGAGTCGCCGCGACTCCTCCGAGAGGTCCATGAAGTAATCCTCGAGTCGATCCCGGTCGCCGGGCCGCGCGGGACGCACGTGCACCGTGCGGCCGTCGCGGAGCACGACATCGGTCTCCATGTGTGCGGGGTAGGCGCTCACCTCTCTCATCCTACGACCGCCGCAGGCACGTCCGCCTGTCGGGCGCCAAGAGCCCGGCCGCTGTCCTCCTCCGCCGCGCAGCACCCTCCGGGCCCCGTGCGGGTACCGTCAGCTAGACGTGGCGCCGTCGATCCCCCTCTCCGTCCTCGATCTCGCCCCGATCGCCGTCGGCTCGACCGCGGGCGACGCCCTCCAAAACAGCCTCGATCTCGCCCGACACGTCGAGCGTCTCGGCTACCGGCGCCACTGGGTCGCCGAGCACCACAACATGTCGGGCATCGCGAGCGCTGCCACGGCCGTCGTCGTCGGCCATCTCGCCGCGGGCACCTCGACGATCCGCGTCGGAGCGGGCGGGATCATGCTGCCGAACCACTCGCCACTCGTGATCGCGGAGCAGTTCGGCACGCTCGAGTCCCTCTACCCCGGCAGGATCGACCT
Source organism: uncultured Thermoleophilia bacterium (assembly GCA_963727515.1). Lineage (GTDB taxonomy): Bacteria > Actinomycetota > Thermoleophilia > Gaiellales > Gaiellaceae > Gaiella. The sequence continues at coordinate 66,141 of CAVSGN010000003.1, forward strand.
CGGGCTCGGGCGGGCACCGGGGACCGATCAGCTCACGGCGCGCGCGCTCCGCCGCGACCCGATGAGCGCCAACGAGTTCCCCCAGGACGTTCGTGACCTGCAGTTCCTCTTCGGCCCCGTCCAGCCCGGACAGGCGATCCGGGCGGTGCCGGGAGCCGGTCTCGAGGTGCCTCTCTGGATCCTCGGCTCGAGCACGTTCGGCGCGCGGCTCGCCGCCGCGCTCGGTCTCCCCTACGCCTTCGCCTCGCACTTCGCACCAACGGATCTGCTGGCCGCACTCGACGTCTACCGTCGGGAGTTCCGCCCTTCGGAGCAACTCACTGCCCCGTACGCGATGGCCGGCCTCAACGTGTTCGCAGCCGACAGCGACGAGGCGGCGCGGCGGCTCTTCACGACGCCGCAGCAGGCGTGGGCGAACCGTTTCCGCGGGGCCGGTGGGCCCTACCCACCGCCGATCGACGACATCGAGGCGTACTGGACGCCGGCCGAGAAGGCACAGGCCTCGGCCATGCTGACGCACTCCGTCGTCGGCTCGCCCGCGACCGTGCGCGAAGGCGTCGAGCGGTTCGTGGAGCTGACCGGGGTGGACGAGGTGATGGTCGTCTCCGCGATCTTCGACCACGAAGCGCGACTGCGCTCCTACGAGATCCTGTCCGACGCCGTCTCCTCGTGACAAAGTGTCACAAGGGCTCTGGCCCCGCACGGTCGATGCGAAGCCGTTGAACGGGCAGCTTCCTCCTGTGACGAATTGGCACACCGGCGGCGTAGAACGGGTGTGCATGCAGCGACACTGACAAGGCCCGTGACGCACACAGCCACCCCACTGACGTTCGCCGAGGCGGCAGAGCGGCACCTCGACGACGTATTCGGCTACCTGCTCTACCTGACGCGCGACCGGGCGGATGCCGACGATCTCGCCGGCGCGACGTTCGAGAAGGCGCTTCGGCTGTGGCCGCGCTTCGACCCGCGCCGCGGCACCGCGCGCACCTGGCTGCTCGGCATCGCACGCACGACGGCCCTCGACTCGTTCCGCGCCGACAAGCGTCGCAAGCGACGTGAGAAGGTCGCCGCGGAGCCCGAGGCGCAGGAGGCGGAGTTCGTCGAGGGGCTCTCGCCCGCGCTGCAGACGGCCCTCGCGACCCTCAGCGCAGGAGAGCGCGAGGTGCTCGCGCTCCGGATCGTGATCGAGCTCGACAGTGATCAGACCGCGCGCGTGCTCGGGATCAGCCCGACCGCCGTTTCGACCCGGCTCAGCCGGGCGCTGACCAAACTCGAAGAGAAGGTGAGGAACGATGACCTCCGCTGAGCTGATCACCGAGCTGCAGGCCTCGAGGCCGACCGCGGACGGCGCGTTGCGCGACCGTGTCCGCGCACTCGCCGCTGCCGAGCCGGCGCGGCGGCCGTCCTTCTTCGACCGTCTCGGCCGCCTCTCGCCGAGGCGCTTCACGCTCGTCGTCGTTCCCGCCATGGCCGTGCTCCTGCTCGCCGTGGCCGGCGTTGCAGGCCTCCTCGGCTCGGGCTCACAGCCGGGCGGTGTCGAGGCAATCAGCAGCGACCTCTCCACGCGGAGCGAGGCCGTTCCGGGTGCCGCCACGAGCGACCCCGCGTACGAGGCCGCACCGGCACTGAAGGCCGGGACCGTCGGCGGCGGCGCGGACGCCACGACACCGGCGCCGACGCCCGGACGCGCCCAGCGCTACTCGGCACAGCTCACCCTGACCGTGAAGGACATCGACGCGCTGTCCCACGCGACGCAGCAGGCGCTGCAGATCACGCGCGACCTCGGCGGCTATCTCGTCACCGCGTCGTACGCGACCACCGAGACCGGCGTGTCGTCTCTGACCCTGAAGGTGCCGTCCGCGAACGTGCAGCAGGCGATCGTCCGCCTCTCGGGCCTCGGCAAGATCGTGGGCCAGCAGGTGCAGATCGACGACCTGCAGGGCCAGATCGACGACCTGACGAAGCGCGAGGCCACCCTCCGCCAGCAGATCGCACGGCTGTCCGCCAGGCTCGCCTCGACCGACCTCAGCGCCGAGACACGCGCCACTCTGGTCGCCCGCCGTGACGCTGCACGCAGCGAGCTCGCCAACCTGCGGGCAGCGCACGCCCAGGTGGCCGCCGAGGCGCAGTTCGCGACGATCCAGCTGACGATGCAGACACCCGAGGCCTCGACCATCGTGCCCGTCCCGTCGCGGTTCGACAACGCCGTCGACCGGGCGGTCGAGATTCTCGCGATCGAGGCGATGGTCGTCCTCTACGCCCTCGTCGTCGCCGGCCCGCTCGCGATCCTCGTCGTCCTTGCCTGGCTCGTGCGCCGCGCCGTCCGGCAGAGGCAGGAGGCGGAGCTGCTCTCGACCCGCTGACGCTAGATGCTCTTGACGTCGAGCGTCGCGATCAGCGCGTCGGCGACGACCTTCAGCGGGCGGCCCGAGATCTGGCTCGCCTTCCGCAGCCGGGCGAAGGCGTCCTGCTCGCTCAGGCCCTCGCGCTCCATGAGAAGGCCCTTCGCCCGCTCGATCGCCTTTCGGGCCGCGAGCGCCTCGGTGAGCGAATCCGCCTCCTCGCGCACCGCAGCGAGCTCCTCGTGGCGCGCCCGGGCGGTGGCGATCGCGGGAAGCAGGTCTGTCTCGCGGAACGGCTTCACCAGGTAGCCGAACACGCCGGCCTCGACCGCGCGCGAGACGAGCTCCTGCTCGCCGTACGCGGTCACCATCACGATCGGGATCGGGCGCTCTTCGAGGATGCGGCGCGCCGCGTCGATTCCGTCGAGCTTGGGCATCTTCACGTCGAGCAGGGCGAGATCGGGCTCGAGCGTGCGGGCGAGCGTGACGGCCTCCTCGCCGTCCTTCGCCTCGGCGCACACGTCGAACCCTGCCTTCTCGAGCATTGCCCGGAGGTCGAGCCGGATAATCGTCTCGTCTTCGGCGATCAGAAGTCGCATCGTCGTCCTTTCAGTGACTGCGGGCCGGGAACCTGACTTCGGCGCACAGGCCGTGCTCGTCTCGGAGCGTCAGCTCACCGCCGAGCTCGTCGCGAACGAGCGCGCGGACGATGGAGAGGCCGGTGCCGTCGGATCCGGCCTGCATGCCGTCGCCGTCATCGGCGATCGAGAGCACGACTTCACCATCGTGCCCCCGTAGCGTAATGGAGATCACACCCCCGCCGTGCTCGAGGGCGTTCCCGAACAGCTCGCTGAAGACGAGAGCGAGCGAGGTAGCCCTCTGACCGGCGAGCGAGACGGGATCCAGGGAGGCGGTCACGTCCTTGCCCACGACGAGGCCCTGCACGAGCATTGCGCGCAGCCTGTCAATGAGCTCGTCGAGCTCGACGTCGTCCTCACGGTGCTCCGTTAGCACCTCGTGGACGGCGGCAATCGCGAGAATGCGGTTGACGGAATCGCCGAGCGCCTTCTGCGGATCGACGTTCTCGGCGCGTGCCTGCAGGCGCAGCAGCGAGGCCACCGTCTGCAGGTTGTTCTTGACCCGATGGTGGATCTCCTGGGCCAGCACGCCCCGCAACGCCATCCGCCCGTGCTCGAGAGCGACAGCGGCCTGGCTCGCGATCGCCTCGAGCAGCTGGCGATCGTCGTCTGTGAAGGGGGTGTCGCGGTCGACGACGAGCTCGCCGATCGTCCGGCCGCGCCAGCGAAGCGGCAGCCGTACCGCGTGGGCGCCGGCCCGTCCCTCGGGCCACGCGATGCGTCCGTCCTCGAGCACGACGGCGGCACCGGTCGCGTGGATCGACTCGACGGTGGTCTGCACGATCGCCTGCAGCGACTCCTCCAGGTAGAGCGACTCGGAGACGGCCTCCGAGATCCGCGCCAGCGCCTCGAGCTCGTGCACGCGCCGCTGCGCCTGCGAGTACAGCTTCGCGTGCTCGATCGAATGGGCCACCTGCGCGGCGATCGTCATCAGCAGGTCGACCTCGGCCTGGGTGAACGCTCTCGGATCTCGCGTGCGAACGTTGAGCGCTCCCTCGAGCTTGTCTCGGGCGAGGATCGGGACGGCGAGGATCGAGGCGTAGTCGTCCTCCGGCAGGTTAGGAAACGCCTTGAACCGCGGGTCGAGATGCGCATCGGCAGCGATCATCACCGGCGCGCGATCGGCGGCTGCAACGCCCGTGATGCCTTCCCCACGGCGCATCCGAGGCGCTCTGGTGGCGTCCTCGACGCTCGTGCCGTGGGTCGCGCGAAGAACGAGCTCGTCGGCTGCGCTCGTCGTAGAGATACACGTACGCGGAGTCGGTCTCGAGCGCGGCCGCCACCTCGTGCGCGATCGCCTCCATCACCTCCTGGAGGTCGAGCGACGAGTTGACGACCTCCGTCGTACGGGTGAGGAGCGCAAGATGCCGGGCGGCGTCGTTCACGTGTCGGCTCCTAGTCCAGGTACGAGAGGGCGATCACGCCGAGGATCGGGACGGCGAGCGTGAGCGAGAAGTTGAACCAGCCGACCCAGACCAGGCGTCGCCGCGTCGCCGGCGCCTGGGGCTCCGCTCGCTCGGAGCTCCCGCTGCAGCCGCGGCCCGAGCACGTAGTCGTGGACGAGCGCGCCCCCGACGAGAAAGGCGACGAGGATCGACTTGAGAATCAGCGTGCGGTCGAAGTCGGACGACAGCGCCGCCGAGTTGAACCCGCTGTGGAGATCGGTGAGCCAGAGCCCCGAGAGGATCGCGACACCCATCGCGCTCCAGCCGAGAGGTCGCCAGCGCCGGCCGAGCGCCTTCATCGCGGTCGCCCGCGCCTCTCCCTCGAGCTTCCGGATCGCCGGGACGCCGACGAACACGAGCACGATCGTGCCGCCGACCCAGACCGTCGCCGAGAGGAGATGGACGATGCGGAGCACGGTCAGCATGGGGGCAGGCTATCGTCGGAGACGATGAGCGCGGACGGGATCCTCTTCCTGCATCTCGCGGGCGTCCTGCTGTTCGTCGGTGGATCGATCGCGGCGGCTCTCCTACGGGTGGCGGCGATGCGGCGACCTCGGCCATCGGAGGTGGCGCTTCTGCTCCGTGCCGTTCGGCCCGTGGTCCCATTCGTCGGAGGAGGGCTCGTGCTCGCGATCGCCGCTGGCTTCTGGCTCGCAAGCGACCACGACCTCGCGCTGTCCGTGCCCTGGCTGTCGATCTCGTTCGGGCTGATCGGCTGGCTACTCGTCGCGGGAGCGTTGGCCGGCCGGCAGGATCGAAGAACACGTGAGGCCGCCGAGCGCCTGGCCCGCGACGACGACTCTCCGAACGCCGATCTGGCCCGCCGACTCCACGACCCGCTCAACCTGATCCTCAACGCGTCGCTGCTGCTCGCGGCCGTCGCGGTCGTGGCGCTGATGGTCTGGAAGCCAGGCGCCTGATGGGCCTACAACGACCACGGGCCCCTTTCGGGTCCCGCGATCGGCCGTCAGTCGCAAGCGAGCCACTCGCCTTGCGGCTCAGCCTGCACTGACGATAATGCTCCTTCTGCGCGCGGTTGTCCAGTCCGAACGGGAGACGGGTGGTACGTCGCGCCTGCGAGGTACCACCCGTCGCGCAACGAGCTACAGCGCTGCCAGGTAGCGGTCGAGCTCCCACTGCGTGACCTGGGTGCGGTACTCGTCCCACTCGGCACGCTTGAGCTGGACATAGCGAGGGAAGATGTGCTCCCCGAACGCCTTCTCCAGGAGGTCGGAGGCGGCAAACGCGTCGATCGCCTCGCCGAGCGATCCCGGCAGCGCCTCGACACCCTGCTCGACCCGCTCCTCGTCCGAGAGCCGATAGAGGTTCGTCGTCATCTCGGCGGGCAGCTCGTACCCCTCTCGATCCCCTCGAGGCCCGCATGGAGCAGCGCCGCGAACGCGAGGTACGGGTTGCAGGCCGGATCCGGGCACCGGATCTCGGCGCGCGTCGCCTGTTCGGAGCCCGGCTTGTAGAGCGGGATCCTGATCAGGGCCGAGCGGTTCCGCTGCGACCACGCCACGTACACGGGCGCCTCGTAGCCCGGCACGAGGCGCTTGTACGAGTTGACCCACTGCGCCAACACGGCAGACAGCTCGCGGGCGTGGACGAGGAGGCCGGCGATGAACGACTTCGCCGTGTCGGAGAGGTGATTCGGGTCCTTCGCATCGAAGAACTGGTTGCGCCCACCCTTGAAGAGCGACATGTGCGTGTGCATGCCCGAGCCGTTCTCCCCGAACAGGGGCTTCGGCATGAAGGTCGCGTAGTAGCCGTGCCACGCCGCCACTTCCTTGACGACGATCCGGTACGTCATCGTCTTGTCGGCCATCGCGAGCGCGTCGTCGTACCGCATGTCGATCTCGTGCTGGGACGGAGCGACCTCGTGGTGGTGGTACTCGATCTGGATGCCGACCGACTCGAGCGCGTGGATCGTGTCGTTTCGCACCTCCGTCGCCGCGTCCTGCACGGTCATCGCGAAGTAGCCGCCCTCGTCGATCGTCTCGGTGCCCTTGTCGTCCTCGAAGAGGAAGTACTCGAGCTCGGGCCCGACGTTGAACGTGTCGAAGCCCATCTTCTTCATCCGCTCGAGCGCGAGCTTGAGGATGTAGCGCGGGTCTCCTTCGTACGGCGTCCCGTCCGGCCTGACGACGTCGCAGATCATGCGGCCGACCTTCGCACCAAGCTCGTGGCCGTGATCGTCGACCGGCCGCGGCATGATCTCGAACGTCGCGGGATCCGGGATCGCGACCATGTCGGACTCCTCGATCCGGTTGAACCCGGTGATCGACGAGCCGTCGAAGCCCATCCCGTCGTCGAGTGCGTCCGTCATCTCGTTCGGCGTAATTGCGAACGACTTCAGGTGCCCTTCGAGGTCGGTGAACCAGAAGAGGACGTGCTCGACGCCTTCGTCCTTGATCCGCTTCATCACCGCGCGCCGCGCCGCGACACTCGAGGTCGCCCTGTCCTTGCTCTTCACTTGCGTAGCCCGCTTCGTCGCTGCGGGGGCCGTCCTGGGTCGCGCCATCAGAATTTCCTCCCTTGAAACCGAAAAAACCCCAGGCGCAAGAGACGCCTGAGGCCCCATTGCCTCGAAAATCGACCGTTCGAGCCTATCACGTCGACCGCCGACCGACAGGCCGACGCATCGGGAGCCGGGAGGTTGGAGGCGTGGCTGCCGGCGCCGTGCCCGCGCCCAGACGGAGACTGACACTTCGCCTCGCACGCTCCACGAGCGGCGCGACGCTTGCCGCTTGCATCGCGGGGGCAATTGTCTCTAGAGTGTGTCACCGGAGCGCCGACGACGGCACTCCTTGTGGCGACGACGCCTCAGTGTTCCCTTTGGGAGCCCTGGGGCTTTTTTTGTGCGCGTTTTCGGCGTTCGACAGGAGGAACATGTGATGCAGAAGTTCAAGCTCGAGTACATCTGGCTCGACGGCTACGAGCCCGTACCGAACCTGCGCGGCAAGACGAAGGTGGTGGCCTTCGACAGGTTCCCGACGCTCGAGGAGCTCCCGCTCTGGGGCTTCGACGGCAGCTCGACTCGGCAGGCGGACGGAAGCAACTCGGACTGCGTGCTCAAGCCCGTCGCGCTGTTCAACGACCCCGCCCGCACGAACGGCGCGCTCGTGATGTGCGAGGTGCTACTCGCGGACGGGACGCCGCATCCGAGCAACAGCCGGGCGACCATCCCGGACGATCCGGACACGTGGTTCGGCTTCGAGCAGGAGTACTTCTTCTACTCCGAGGGCGCACCGCTCGGCTTCCCGGCAGGCGGCGGCTTCCCGTCCCCGCAGGGCGAGTACTACACCGGCGTGGGCCACAAGAACGTCGGCCCGATCGCCCGGCAGATCGTCGAGGAGCACCTCGATCTCTGCCTCGAGGCCGGGATCAACCACGAGGGGATCAACGCCGAGGTCGCCAAGGGCCAGTGGGAGTTCCAGATCTTCGGCAAGGGATCGAAGCGGGCCGCCGACGAGATGTGGATCGCCCGCTACCTGCTGCTACGCCTCTGCGAACGGTACGGAGTCGACGTCAACTGGCATTGCAAGCCTCTCGGGGCGGAGGTCGACTGGAACGGCTCCGGCATGCACACGAACTTCTCGACGAAGACGATGCGCGAGGTCGGCGGAAGGCCGTACTTCGACGCACTCATGGGCGCCTTCGAGCGCCACCTCGCGGAGCACATCGAGGTCTACGGGCCCGACAACCACCTCCGCCTGACAGGTCTCCACGAGACGCAGGCTATCGACACGTTCAGCTGGGGCGTGGCCGATCGAGGCGCCTCGATCCGCGTGCCCCACAGCTTCGTGAACAACGGGTACCGGGGCTACCTCGAGGATCGCCGCCCGAACTCCCAGGGCGACCCGTACCGGATCGCGGGGCGGATCCTGGAGACGATCGCCATGGTCGGCGAGTCGGTGATCGAGGAAGAGCGTCCGCTCGCGCTCGCCCAGACGGGCTAGGCGAGCCCGACGAAGGAACGCCCGCCGGAGCCGCACGAGTCGTCCGGCGGGCGACGGACGAACGAGGACACCGCGTCCTCTCGGGGCCGACGAAGGCTCCACCCAGGAGGCAGTGACGCCTCAGGCTCCCCTTGGGTGGGGACTTCTGTTGGACAACGAGGGAGGACGAGATGATGAAAATTGAGGCGGTCGTGGTACGCGACCGCGTCGAGACGGTCATGGAGGCCGTCGAGACCGCCACCGGGCACGTCGGCGTGACCGTGGTAGAGGCCGTCGGCCATGGTCGCGAGAAGGGGATCACGCACGAGTATCGAGGCCGTGTCTTCGAGTCGCGCTTCCTGCCGAAGGCGCTGATGACGTTCGTCGTGCGCGACGAGATCACCGAGAGCGTGATCTCCGCGATCGTCGACGCCGCCCGCACGGGCCACTCGGCGGGGGACGGTATCTGCTGGGCCTCGCCCGTCGGTCACGTGATCCATAACCGAACAGGAGCCAAGCTCGAGGAGGTGGAGGCGGTATGAGCCTCGAGGAAGTCGGTTTCGCAGTCAGCACGGTCTGGGTCATCCTCGCCGCGATCCTCGTGATCTTCATGCAGGCAGGCTTCGCGTTCCTCGAGGCCGGGCTCACCCGGATGAAGAACGTCGGCCATATCGCGGCGAAGAACGTCCTCATCCTCGCGATCGCATCCGTCGTCTACTACTGCGTCGGGTTCGGGATGGCGTTCGGCGACGGCGGCAACTGGTTCGTCGGCGGATCGGGCTTCTTCCCGACGGTCGACGAGTTGCTCACGATCGGTGAGGCACCGTACTCGTGGTTCGGTGCGATCCCGGCCGCCGCCGGCTACCTGTTCGAGGTCGCGTTCGCCGCGGTCTCGCTCGCGATCGTGTGGGGTGCGATGGCGGAGCGCACCAAGCTCTGGGTCTACTTCGCGTTCGGAGCCGCGTTCACGCTGATCTACTCGCTCGTCTCGCACTGGATCTGGAGCCCCGAGGGCTGGCTGTTCTCGCGGGGCATGCAGGACTTCGCCGGCTCGACGGTCGTTCACTATCAGGGCGCTCTCGCGGGCCTCGCCGGAGCGATTCTGCTCGGGCCGCGGATCGGCAAGTTCGGCTCGGACATGAAGCCCAACGCGATCCCCGGCCACAACATGGCGTTCACCACGCTCGGCGTGATCATCCTCTGGTTCGGGTGGTTCGGCTTCAACCCGGGCTCGACACTGTCGGTGGACTTCGGTGGCATCGGCTTCTTCGCCTATGTCGCACTGAACACGAACCTCGCCGCCGCGGCCGGCGTGCTCGGCGCCGTCCTGACGTCGTGGCTCGTGGTCAAGAAGCCGGACCTCTCGATGATGTTGAACGGGGCCATCGCCGCGCTCGTCGCGATCACCGCGGCGTGCGCGTTCGTCTCGCCCTGGGCCGCCATCCTGATCGGGTTCGTCTCGGGCATCATCGTCGTCGTCGGCTCGCTGCTCGTGGAGCGGATCGGGCTCGACGACCCGGTCGGTGCGATTGCCGCGCACGGGATGTCGGGTGTCTGGGGCACGCTGTCGCTCGGGTTCCTGGCCGTGCCGGCGCTGGCCGAGAAGCTCGGCACCGGTGGCGGCGGGCTCTTCTACGGCGGTGGGCTCCACCAGCTCGGCACCCAGGCGCTCGGCCTCGCGGCCGTCGGTGCCTTCACGTTCACGACCTCGTTCCTGATCCTCCTGCTGTTCAAGGTGACGTTCGGCATCCGCACCGATCCGGAAGACGAGCAGATGGGCCTCGACGTCTCGGAGCACGGCATGTGGGGCTACCCCGAGTTCTACATCCCGGTCCCGGGAGGGTACGGCTCGGATCACAGCTTCCCGGCCGGGCAGCACTTCGCGGACCGCGAGGTGATCGTCACCCAGGGCTCGTCGGGGGACAGCATGTACGTCGTGCAGTCCGGCAAGGTGGAGATCGTGCACTCCGGCGAGGACGGGACGGAGCGTCCGGTCACGACGCTGAAGGCGGGTGAGTTCTTCGGCGAGATGGCGATCTTCGAGGACGAGGTCCGCTCGGCGACCGTGCGTGCAGTCGGCGATGCCCGCGTCCTCGAGGTGGACAAGAAGACGGTGGAGAAGCGGATCCAGGACGACCCGCGGCTCGCTGTCAGCATGCTGAAGACGATGTCCTCCCGCATTCGAGACGGTCTCCCGCAGGCGACCGGATCCGAGGCCTGAGGCGTCGTTCGATCCACGATGCAGACCGCTCCCCGGTTGCCGACGATCGTGTCGCAACCGGGGAGCGGACAGCCCCACTAGCCGAGCACGTAGGTGACCGTCACCTGAGCCGTCGTCAGCTGCGTCCCTGCCTCGATCGGCGTCCCGGAATCGGCCGCGGCTGCTTTCTCGTAGAGCGGCATCGGGCCCGAGCCGCCGCCCTCGACGATGGACGTGACGCGGCCGAGCGAGCGGCCTGCGGCGGCGGCGAGAGCCTGCGCCGAGGAGCGTGCGTCGGCGACGGCCGCCGCCAGCGCCCTGCGGTAGAGCTGCTCCTGGTCGGCGACGGCGAGGGAGGGGCCGTAGACCTGGTTGGCGCCGGCGTCGACGGCCGCGTCGATCAGGGATCCGGCCCGGTCGAGGGCGACCGACGCCGAGACGACGTTCGCGGCAGCGAACCCCGAGGGGGTGCCGTCCGGCCCGTACGCCTGGGACAGCGAGACGGACTGCGTGCCGACGTTGTTCCCACCGGCGGTCTTGACGGCGGCGATCACGCGCCGCATCTCGCGCGCGTTGGCGGAGAGCGCTGCCTTTGCGGTCTCGGCGCGGGAGTCGACACCGAACGAGAAGACGGCCGTCGTCGGGACGGCCGAGACGGACCCGCTCCCCGAAACGGTGACCGTGTCCCCGGTCTGCGACGGGCCTTCGACGGCGCGTGCCCCTTCCGGGCGGGCGACTCCTGCAACAGCGGCGGCAGCAACGAGCAGGACGGCCGCGAGGGCAATGCGCTTCAAGGTTCTCCTCCAGGTATCGGGGTGCTCATACCCCCTCTACGCCGCAGGGCCCACGATTCGTCACATGATCTCGGACGCGCTAGCGCAGGCGCGCTCGGGCTTCGGCGATCGCAGCGCGGACGCCGCCGGGGCCCGGCGCAGCGCGCGCCGCGACACTCTCGGCGGCCGAGCCTGCCGGGGTGAACGACCCGTCACGAACGCTCCCTGCGACGCGCTCGTGGGCCTCCCGGAACGGGACGCCGTCGCGGACGAGCGCCTCCGCCGCGTCGGTCGCGAGCACGAGCGGATCGGAGGCAGCGGCGGCCATCCGCTCGCGATCGACGGCCAGACCGGAGACGAGCGCTGCGAGCGCCTGCAGTCCGAGCCGCACGTCGAGCCGCGCCGCGAACGCGGGGCCCTTGTCTTCCTGGAGATCACGATCGTAGGCGAGGGGAAGTCCCTTCACCGTCGCGAGCAGGCCCGTCAGCCGCCCGATCGCCGTCCCCGCCTTGCCGCGGGCGAGCTCGGCAACGTCCGGGTTCAGCTTCTGCGGCATCATCGACGACCCCGTCGCGGCGTTCTCGGGCAGCCCGACGAAGCCGAACTCACCGGAGCACCACAGAACGATCTCCTCTCCGATCCGCGACAGGTGGGTGTACAGCACGGCAACGGCATAGAGGTAGTCGAGCGCGAAATCGCGATCCGCGACGGCATCGATCGAGTTCCGCATCTGCCCCGACGGCCCGGGAAGGTCGAGCGTCGACCCGGCCAGGGCGCCGGCACCGAGCGGGCTCTCGAGAGCCGCGGTGGCCGCGGCGGCAAACCGGATCCGATCCCGCTCGAGCATCTCGACCCAGGCGAGCAGGTGATGGCCGAGCGTCACCGGCTGGCCCCGCTGCAGGTGGGTGTAGCCGGGCATCAGCGTGTCTGCCTCGCCCTCCGCGAAGGAGAGCACGACGAGCGCGAGCGCCTGGATCTCCTCCCGCGCCTCGGCACACGCATCGAGGATGTAGAGCCGGAAGGCGGCGGCTACCTGATCGTTGCGCGACCGTCCCGCGTGGATCTTGCGACCGAGGTCACCGAGCTGCCGCTCGATCGCGCTGTGCACGTCCTCGTCCTCGGGGAGATAGGCGGCGGGATCCTGGGCGATCTCGGCCAACCGCGACTCGGCCTCGTCGAGCTCCGCGTCGGTGAGGAGGTTCGCTGCGTGAAGGCGTTGCGCGTGCTGGTAGCTCGCCTCGCAGTCGTAGGGAAGCAGGGGCGCATCGTCTGCGTGGAGAAACGCCCACACCGCAGGATCGAGCGAGCCGCCGACGCGGCCCGACCACAGTGTCATGCGGTCGCCCCGTCGGTCAGATAGGCGGCGAGCTCTGCCTGCAGCTCGTGCGCCGTGGTCCCGTCCTTGGCGGCGACGAAGATCGTGTTGTCACCGGCGAGGGTGCCGGCGATCGCCGGATGGCTCCCCTCGTCGATCGCCTGGGCCAGCGCGCTCGCGTACCCCGACGGCGTCGTCACGACGACGAGGCCGCTGCTCGCCGCCTCGACACCGATCGCGTAGCGCCGCATCGCCGCGCCGATGGCGCGAAGCCGGTCGGCGTCTCCCGTCCCGGGCGCCGCATAGATCAGCCTGCCGCTCGGGGCGCGGACCTTCACGAGCCCGAGCTCGGCGATATCGCGAGAGACCGTCGTCTGGACGACCTCGTGCCCTTCGTCGCGGAGCGCCTGAACGAGCTCCGCCTGCGTCGAGAGCGCCTGATCCTGGACGAGCCGAAGGATCGCAGCCTGGCGTTCGCGCCGGTTCACGAGGCGAGCACCCTCTCGATGATCCCGAGCGCCTCGTCGACCTGCCCCGCAGTAACGACAAGTGGGGGCGTCAGCCTCAGGACGTCCGGTCCGGCAGAGAGGACGAGGAGCCCCTGCTCGCGGCAGGCATCGACGACGGGGCCGACGGGACGGTCGAGCTCGGCGCCGATCAAGAGCCCCCTCCCGCGGATGGAGCGGACGGCAGGCATCGCGGCCAGTCCGGACTCGAGCTGTGCGCCCCGCTCGCGGACGTTCGCGAGCAAGCCCTCGTCGACCGCCTCGACGACCGCGCAGGCGGCTGCCGCGACGACGGGATTCCCGCCGAACGTCGAGCCGTGGTCACCGGGCTGAAAGCCCGGCGCCGCGCGCTCGCCCGCAAGCAACGCGCCCATCGGCAGGCCGTTTGCGATCCCCTTGGCGAGCGTCACGAGGTCGGGCCGGATACCGAGCTGCTCGTAGGCGAAGAAGGTTCCCGTTCGCCCCATTCCCGCCTGCACCTCGTCCACGCAGAGGAGCGCCCCGACCTCCACCGCAAGCTCGCCGGCGGCCTGCGCGAAGCCCTTTTCGAGCGGGATCACCCCGCCCTCACCGAGAACCGGCTCGAGCAGGAGCAGGGCCACGTCCCCCGCGGGAGCGAGCGCCGCCTCGAGCGACTCGATGTCGTTCGGGCGCGCGAAGGAGACGCCCGGGACGAGCGGCCCGAAGCCCTCCCACTTCGCCGGCTGGCCCGTGGCGGAAAGCGCGCCGAGCGTGCGTCCGTGGAAGCCCCCCTCGAGCGCGACGATCCGCGTCCGCCCGGTCGCCTTGCGGGCGATCTTGAGCGCAGCCTCGTTCGCCTCGGCGCCCGAGTTGCAGAAGAACGCCCCACCACCACCGAATCGACCGGTCAGGAGCGTCGCCAGGCGAAGCATCGGCTCGGTCCAGTAGAGGTTGGAGGCGTGCCAGAGCCGGTCGAGCTGCGCCTTCGCGGCGGCGAGTGGTGCCGGTGCACAATGGCCTAGACCAATTACGGCTATTCCCGCGACGAAGTCGAGATAGGCACGACCGGTGTCGTCCCAGACCGTGCAGCCGTCACCGCGGACGACCGTGATGTCCGCCCGCGCATAGGTCGGGAGCACGGACGTGCGCGCATCGACGAGCGAGCTCATGCCACCACCTCGGTCTCGCCGATCACCGCATGGACGCCACCGCGCGTCGCGAGCATTGCCGCCTCGAGCTTCGGGACGATTCCACCCTGAAAGGTGCCGTCGGCGAGCATCCGGTCGGCCGCCTCGACGTCGATCTCGCCCATCACGGCGCCGTCCATGAGCACTCCCGGAACGTCGCTGACGAAGAGGATCCGCTCGGCGCCCAGGCCGACGGCAAGGGCGGCCGCTGCCTCGTCGGCGTTGACGTTGAGGGGCCCGGCGGCAAGCGGCGCCACGACGGGGATCCGTCCCGCACCCAGGGCCTCGACGATCGCGGCGGGAGCGGTCGGAACGGGATGGCCGACGAGGCCGAGAGCGTCGACCCGGTTCGCGGCGAGGCCGATCTCGTCGCCGAAGAGCGCGACGGCGTCACGGCCGATCGCTGCGCAGACCTCGCGGTTCACCTCCGCGAGCGACGCCCTGACCACCTCGAGCACCTCGGCGGTCGTGACGCGCCTGCCGCTGACGAACGTGGGCTCGATTCCCCGGCGCTCCATCTCGGCGCTGATCTGCGGCCCTGCCCCGTGCACGACGACGACCTCGTGGCCGGCGGACCGGAGGACGAGCGCCTCGTCGGCCGCCGCCGCGGCAACGCGGCCGCCGAGCTTGAGCACGATCCGGCTCACGTCGTGTACTCCGCGTTGATCCGCACGTAGTCGTAGGTCAGATCGGAGGCGAGATAGGCGGCTGCTCCATCGCCGAGGCCGAGCTCGACGTCGATGCGGCAGACTGCACCGGACACGTCCGGCACGTCTCCGGTCGGCGCGCCGTCCGCGAACACGGCGACGCCGTCGAACGACACGGTCAGGAGATCCGCCTCGAGCCGTGCGAAGCCGTCGCCGAACGGGGCCGAGCCCGCCGCCATGAGGACACGCCCCCAGTTGGGATCGTGGCCGAACGCCGCGGTCTTGACGAGCGGCGAGGTCGCGATCCGGCGTGCGATCGCCTCCGCCTCGGGCTCGGTCGCCGCTCCGGTGACGCCAATCTCGAGAACGACCGTCGCGCCTTCCCCATCGGCGACGATCTGCCGGGCGAGATCGGCACATACCTCGTGCAGCGCCCGGGCGAACGCCGAGTCGTCCCGCGCGACACCGCTCGCCCCGTTCGCGAGCAGGATCACGGCATCGTTCGTCGAGCAGTCGCCGTCGACCGAGATCCGGTTGAACGTCGCATCGACCGCCGGGCGAAGAAACGCCTCCGGCTCGCCCGCGGACAGCGGGTAGTCGGTCGTGATCACCGCCAGCATCGTGGCAAGGCGTGGATGAATCATCCCTGCACCCTTGGCCATCCCCCCGACGGTGAAGCCGCCGGTGGTGACGGAGGCGACCTTGGGCCCGGAGTCGGTGGTCATGATCGCCCCCGCGGCCGCACCGCCGCCGTCGGGAGAGAGGAGCCCCGCAGCCGCGCGCGCTCCCTCGATCACCTTCTCGACGGGCAGCCGGATTCCGATCACGCCGGTGGACAGGACGAGCACCTCCTCGGGCGCGAGGCCGAGATCGGCGGCGACACTCTCGGCCGACGCGACGGCGTCCGCTTCCCCCTGCGACCCGGTCGCGGCATTCGCGACACCGGCGTTGACGAGAACCGCCTGGGGCTGCGACGCAGCGAGGTGACGCTTCGAAACGGTCACGGGTGCAGCCTGGACGCGATTGGTCGTCCACACCGCGGCGCCGACGGCGCGCGAAACCGAGCGCACGACTGCGAGGTCCGGCTTTCCGGACGGGCGGATCCCCGCCGAGACGCCGCTTGCGACGTATCCCCTGGCCGCGGTGACCGACATAACGGTCTAGACCAATACTCCGCCGAGGCGAAGTCCGGTCGTGTCCTCGAGCCCGAGCGCCCGGTTGACGTTCTGGATCGCCTGTCCCGCGGCGCCCTTGCCCAGGTTGTCCTCGGCGCAGATCACGATCGTCCTGTCCGTGAAGCCGTCCTGGAAGACACCGATCTCCACGCCGTCGGTGTGCTGGACACGGGCAATATCGGGTGCGCGACCCTCCGGCAGCACGGTGACGACGCCCGACGAGGCGTACGCCTGCTCGAGGAGCTCGCGCAGGTCGGCGCCCGTGGAGCGGACATTGCACGTCGCGATCAGCCCGCGACGCAGCGGCAGGAGATGCGGGGTGAACGAGATCGGGAAGCCGAGGAACTGGGCGACCTCGGGGACGTGCTGATGCCGGCCGATCCTGTAGGGCGAGACGTTCTCGAGCACAGCGCCCGCGTGAGAGGCGCCCTTCAGCGTGCGGCCTGCTCCGGTCATCCCCGAGAGGCCGTCGACGACGACGGAGCCTGGATCGATCGCATCGCGCACCGGCCCGAGCGCGAGCAGAGCGGCGGTGGCGTAGCAGCCGGGGTTCGCAATCAGCCGGCCCGACTCGGCCACGAGCTCGGGCAAGCCGTACACCCAGTCGGCGAGGCCCCCCGGGTGCGGGTGGGTGAAGCCGTACCAGGCGTCGTACAGGGTCTCATCCCGCAACCGGTGAGCGCCCGAGAGGTCGACGACGATGCCGTCGGCAGGAACGTCGATCGCGGCAGCGGCGTCGTGCGACAGGCAGACGATCGTCACGTCGGCCCCGGAGGCGAGCGCCGCGGCGTTCGTGCTGAACGACGGCATTGCGGCGTGCGCGAGACGGGGGTCGAGCGCGGCCCCCGGCTGACCGGCGAGCGAGTCCGAGCCGACCGCGACGAGAGTGAGCTCGGGGTGGCCGAGCACGCGGTCGAGCGTCTCCTGCCCGGTGTAGCCGGCCGCGCCGAGGATGCTGACAGTCGCCATCGCGCATAGTATGCACACGTGTCTATTTCTATGCACCAGCCCGGCGCTCCGGCGCCTTTCAGGGTTGCGGCTCTCCAGCGGTTCAGGCATGCTTTGAGCCAGATGCTCTGCCTCGCCGTACCCACGTTCGACAGCGATCCGCATCACGCCACTGACGGCGTTGCGGCTTCGCGCGGCGTAGGCATCGAGCTCATTGCCATTCTCCCCCGCTAGGGAGACGTCGCTCGCGCACCCGACCGAAGAGAGTGCAGTTGGCGACGGAGACACCCCGTTCGCCGCATCGAGCGACCGGAGAAGGGACGAGGCACCGTGAGACCGAAGGACAGAAAATGAAGATGAACGGAGCAGACGCGATCCTCCGCTCGCTCGAGGCCGAGGGCGTCGAGGTGATGTTCGGGATCCCCGGCGGCGCGATCATGCCGACCTACGACGCGATGGCGCGCGGGACGACCGTCCGGCACGTCCTCGCCCGCCACGAGCAGGGCGCCGGTCACATGGCACAGGGATACGCGCGCGCCTCGGGCAAGGTCGGTGTGGCGATCGCGACCTCCGGACCGGGCGCGACCAACCTCGTCACGCCCATCGCCGATGCCTGGATGGACTCGACGCCGCTCGTCTGCATCACGGGGCAGGTGCGCTCCACCCTGATCGGCACCGACGCCTTTCAGGAGTGCGACATCACGGGGATCACGATGCCGATCGTCAAGCACTCGTGGCTCGTTCAGGACGTACGGGACATCGCCGCCGTGATGAAAGCGGCGTTCCACGTCGCGCGCACCGGCCGTTGCGGCCCTGTCCTCGTCGACGTGCCGCGCGACATCCAGGAAGCCGAAGTCGATTTCACGTACCCGGAGTCGGTCGATCTCCCCGGCTGGCGGCCGCCACGCAAGGTGCACCCGCTCCAGATTCGCGAGGCCGCCGAGCGGATCGCGAAAGCCGAGAAGCCGATCCTCTACGTCGGCGGCGGCACGATCAACGGCGACGCCTGCGACGAGCTCCTCGAGCTCGCCGAAGTGGGCGGGCTCCCGGTGGTCACGACCCTGATGGGCAAGGGAGCGTTCCCCGAGACCCACCCGCTCTTCTTCGGCTGGCCCGGCATGCACGGCACGAAGTGGGCCAACATCGCGATGAACACGTGCGACGTGCTCGTCGCGATCGGCGCCCGGTTCGACGACCGTGTCACCGGCAAGCTCAGCGCCTTCGCGCCCGGCGCGACCGTCGTCCACCTCGACATCGACCCGGCCGAGATCTCGAAGCTCCGCAGCGCCGACATCCCGGTCGTCGGGCCACTGAAGAAGGCGCTCCACGAGCTCGCGACGGCGATCGGCAGGCACCGCGCAGAGGCCGTGCCCGGCCCGGCAGCGTGGGTTCGGAGGATCGAGGACCTCAGGGACGAGTTTCCCCTCCGCTACGGCAGCGGCGGTGAGTGGCTCAAGCCGCAGACGGTGATCGAGACCCTGCAGGAGCTGACCGCCGGCGACGACGTGATCGTCACGACGGGCGTCGGACAGCACCAGATGTGGGCGATGCAGTACATCCACACCGATCGCCCGCGCAACTTCATCACCTCGGGCGGGCTCGGGACGATGGGCTACGGGATCCCGGCGGCCGTTGGAGCGAAGGCGGCCCGACCCGAGGCGACCGTCGTGTGCGTCGACGGTGACGGCTGCTTCCAGATGACGGCACAGGAGCTCACGACCGCCGTGATCGAGGACCTCCCGATCGTCGTCGTCCTCGTCAACAACGGCTATCTCGGCATGGTCACCCAGTGGCAGGACATGTTCTTCGACGGCCGCCGCTCGCACGTCGGGCTCGGCGTCGAGGTGCCGGACTACGTCAAGCTCGCCGAGGCCTACGGTGGCGTCGGCATGCTGGTCGAGACCGAGGCCGAGCTCGAGCCGGCACTCCGCGAGGCCCTGTCCCTGAACCGCACGGTCGTCGTCGACTGTCGCGTCGACCCGGCCGAGCAATGCTTCCCGATGATCCCGAGCGGGGCTGCCGCGATCGACATGGTCGAGTACGAGGACACCGTGGAGGCGGCGTCGTGAAGCACACGATCTCGGTTCTCCTGGAGGACAAGCCCGGGGCGCTCGCCCGCATCGCGACCATGTTCGCGCGGCGCGGGTTCAACATCGACTCGCTCGCAGTCGGCCCGACCGAGCGCGACGGCGTCTCGTGCATCACGCTTCGCGTCGACGCCGAGCACCACTCGCTCGAGCAGATCGAGAAGCAGATCCACAAGCTCGTCAACGTCCTCCGGGTGACCGAGCTCGCTCCGGATGAGGCCGTCGAGCGCGAGCTCCTCCTCCTCAAGGTCGGTGCCGACCCGGACCGTCGGGCCGAGCTGGTCTCGACCGCCGAGGCCTTCAAGGGCCGCGTCGTCGACCTCGGCCCGGACACGGTCACGTTCGAGCTCACGGGCACGCCCGAGGAGCTCGACGCCTTCCAGGAGCTCGCCCGGCCCTACGGTATCCAGGAGCTCGTGCGCACCGGACGGGTGGGCATCGCCCGCGCTTCGGCCCGCAAGGCGCGCCGACTCTCCGCGATCAACTGACCACCACTCGCATCATCGACAACGACGAAGGGACGAAAGAGATGGCAACGATTCTCCGCGAAGGCGACCTCGGGCTGCTGAACGGCAAGGTCGCCGTGATCGGTTACGGGAGCCAGGGGCACGCTCACGCGCTCAACCTCCGAGACTCCGGCGTCGAGGTCGAGGTCGGCCTCCGCGAAGGCTCTTCCTCGTGGGGTGAGGCCGAGGCAACGGGCCTAAAGGTACGTACCATTTCGGACGCCGTCACCGGCGCGCAACTGGTCGCGATCCTCCTCCCCGACCAGGTGCAGCCGCAGGTCTACGCCGAGCACATCGAGGCAAACCTCGCCCCCGGTGCCGCCGTCCTGTTCGCCCACGGCTTCAACATCCTCTACGAGCGCATCGCGCCCGACGCGTCACACGACGTGATCATGGTCGCCCCGAAAGGCCCGGGCCATGTCGTACGCCGCCTCTTCACCGAGGGCTACGGCACGCCTGCCCTGATCGCGGTTCAGCAGGACGCGTCCGGCAAGGCTCGCGACCTCTCGCTCGCATACGCCATCGGGATCGGGGCCGGTCGGGCGGGCATCCTCGAGACGACGTTCAAGGAGGAGACCGAGACCGATCTCTTCGGCGAGCAGGCAGTCCTCTGCGGCGGTACATCGGAGCTCGTCCGTGCCGGTTTCGAGACCCTCGTCGAAGCGGGATACGCCCCGGAGATCGCCTACTACGAGTGCCTCCACGAGCTGAAGCTGATCGTTGACCTGATGTGGGAGAACGGCCTCGCCGGCATGCGCTACTCGATCTCCGACACGGCCGAGTTCGGCGACTACACGCGTGGCAAGCGCGTGATCGACGAGCACGTGCGCGAGGAGATGAAGGGCATCCTGGCCGATATCCAGTCAGGCGCCTTCGCGCGCGAGTGGGTCGAGGACATGGACAACAACGAGGCGCGCCTGAAGGCGATGCGCGCCGAGGCTGCGCAATCGCAGCTCGAGACGGTCGGCAAGGAGCTCCGTGGGCTGATGCACCGCGCCGGGGAGCAGTAGGAGCGTGGCGTCCGTCGACGTACCTGTAGCCCTGCTCGGGTACGGCACCGTCGGCGCCGCCGTGCACCGGCTGCTCGAGGAGTCGGCCGACGAGATCGAACGCGCGACCGGCCACCGCTTGCGCGTGACGCGGGCGCTCGTCCAGGACACGAGCAAGGATCGCGGGTTCTCACCGGAGCCCGGCGTGCTCACCGACGACATCGGGGAGATTCTCGGCGACCCGTCGATTCACGTCGTCGCGGAGGTGATGGGGGGCGTCGATCCGGCGGGCGGGTACGTGCTCGATCTGCTCCGCTCGGGACGACCCGTCGTCACCGCGAACAAGCAACTCGTCGCCCGCCGCGGGACCGAGCTGTTCGAGGCAGCCGCGGCCGGCGGCGTGCAGCTGCGCTTCGAGGCCTCGGTGTGCGCCGCGATCCCGGTCATCAAGGTCCTCCGTGAATCGCTGATCGTGACGAACGTCCACCGGGTGCTCGGGATCGTGAACGGGACGACGAACTTCATCCTCTCGGCGATGGAGGAGGGTCGCTCGTACGGCGACGCCCTTGCCGAGGCGCAGCGCCTCGGCTTTGCCGAGGCAGACCCCACGGAGGACGTCGGCGGCCTCGACGCGGCGGCGAAGACCGCGATCCTCGCGACCGTTGCCTTTGGCTCGCGCGTGCCTCTCGAGTGGGTCGACGTCGAGGGCATCGAGGACGTCACGCTCGATCACGTCGCCGCCGCACGGGCGCTCGACATGCACGTGAAGCTGATCGGACGGGCAACGCTCGTCGACGATCGCGTCGACGTTCGCGTCGGACCCGCCTTCGTCGACGGCCACCATCCGCTCGCGGCGGTCGAAGGCGCCTTCAACGCCGTGATGCTCCACGGCGACGCAATTCGCGAGATCACCCTCGAGGGCCCCGGCGCGGGCGGCATCGAGACGGCATCGGCCGTCGTCGCCGACATGGTCTCGGTCGTCGGCACGACGGGAACGGGATTCCTCCAGAACGATCCGGTCTGGCGCGACCTGGAGCGGCTTCCCCCGGGGGATCTCGCCTCACCGTTCTATCTCCGGCTCGAAGTCGATGACCGGGCCGGCGTGCTCGCACGGATCGCGCAGGAGCTTGCTGCCGAAGGCGTCTCGGTGGCCCAGCTCGTCCAGCAACCCGTCGACGGCCGCGCCGTGCTCCACGTCGTCACCCACGAGGCCGCTTCCGGACGGGTCGATGCGGTTCTGCGCGCCATCCGCTCGCTCCCCGAGGCGCGAGGCGAGGCGACCGCGATGCCCGTCATCTCGGGCCGCGGTGTCGCCGATCTGGGGTGGGCATGACCGTCGCCCTGATCGACCGCTTTCGTGCCGTGCTGCCGGTCGGCGAGGCAACACCCGTGGTCTCGCTGGGAGAGGGGTCGACACCGCTCCTCGAGGCGCCACGTCTCTCGGAACGGCTCGGTGTCGAGGTCTGGCTCAAGTGGGAGGCGTCGAACCCGACCGGCTCGTACAAGGATCGCGGGATGACCGTCGCGGTCTCGAAGGCCGTCGAGGAGGGCGCCGAGGCGGTGATCTGCGCCTCGACCGGGAACACCGCCGCGTCGGCGGCCGCCTATGCAGCGCGGGCCGGCATCCCCGCCGTCGTCCTTACCCCCGAGGGAGCCGTTGCGGGCGCGAAGGTATCGCAGACGCGGATGCTCGGAGCGAAGGTGCTGGAGGTTCGAGGGGACTTCGACGAGGCGCTCGCGGCAGCGCAGGAGCTTTCCCGACGAGGGACGCACATCCTCGTCAATTCCGTCAACCCGTACCGCCGCGAGGGTCAGAAGACCGCCGTCTACGAGATCGTCGAGGAGCTCGGCACGGCACCCGACGCGTTCGTCATCCCGTACGGGGGCGGCGGCAACACGTCCGCCTACGCGATTGCGATCGGCGAGCTCGGGATCACGACCCCGATCTATTCCGTCGAGGCGGAGCACCGCCCCACGACGCTCGCCTCGGCTATCCGGATCGGTGAGCCGGTGCACGCCGCGAGCGTGCAAGCTGCGGGAGCACGCATCGTCACCGTCTCGGACGACGAGATCGTGGCCGCCTGGCTCGAGCTCGCGACCACCGAGGGCCTCTTCTGCGAGCCTTCCTCCGCAGCGGGTCTCGCCGCCGTTCGCCGCGGCGAGGTGCGCGGCAGCCGCCTCGTCGTCACGATCACCGGCCACGGGCTGAAGGACACCGAGGCCGCCGACCGCTATGCGCCGCCCCTCGCGCAGGTCGACGCCGACCCCGACGCGATCGCCGCAGCAGCCCGCGCATGATCGTTCGCGCGCCTGCCACGTCGGCGAACATCGGCGCCGGTTTCGACGCGGCAGCGGTCGCGTTCGAGCTCTGGAACGAGCTCGAGGTGACGGACGGCTCCGGCGTCGTCATCGAGGGCGAGGGCGCCTCCGAGCTCGCCGCGGACGACTCCAACCTCGCCATCCGCGCGTACTCCTTGCTGGCCGACCCGACCGGGAAGCGGTTCCACTTCGTCAACCGGATCCCGCTCGAGCGCGGCCTCGGCTCGTCTGCCGCGGCGATCGCGCTCGGCCTGGTGGCGGCAGCGCCGGAAGCGAGCGCCGAGCAGCTGCTGGCGGCCGGGCTGACGCTCGAGCCACACCCGGACAACCTCGGTGCAGCGCTGCTCGGCGGGCTCACGCTCGCCTGGGACGGGAAGATCGCGCGGATCGCTGCGAGCCTGCCGCTTGGTGCAGTCGCCGTGATCCCCTCCGCTCGAACCTCGACGAAGGCCTCGCGAGGGTCGCTGCCTGCGACCGTTCCCCACGCCGAGGCCGCAGCGAGCGCGGGGCGTGCAGCGCTGCTCGGAGCGGGCGCAGCAAGCGGTAACGCATCCCTCTTCGCGGCCGCACTCGGCGACTGGCTGCACGAGCCGTACCGGCACTCCGACGTTCTCGAAGCGGTCCGCGCGAGCCTTCCCCCCGGCTGCGGGGGTGCCACCCTGTCGGGATCCGGGCCGACCGTCATCGCGTGGGCCTCCGACCGAACGGCATGCGCAACCGAGCTCCGAGCCCGTTTCCCGGAGCACGAGATCGTCGAGCTGGACGTGGCGCCACGAGGCGCTCTGCCATGAGCTATGTGCTGCTCGACGTCCGGCCGCTGGCTGCGTACGAGGAGGGTCACATCCCCGGCGCCTCCCACCTCGATCCGGAGCTGGATCTCTCGGCGCCCGTCTCCGATCCCGCCGACGGAGGGCGCCATCCGCTGCCGGACGTCGACCGGCTCGAGGCCGCGTTCGCGCGAGCCGGCATCGACCCCGGCTCGCATGTCATCGCAGTCGACAACGGAACCGGGTGGGCTGCCCGGTGCTGGTGGCTCCTGCGTCACCTGGGACATGACTCGGCGGGGACGTTCGACCTCCGCGGGTACGTCGGAGCGCTGACGGATGCTCCCTCGACCCACCGGCACGGCGCCTTTCGCGCGCGGCCGCGGACGGGCGACACGATCGGCGCAGAGGAGATCCTCGCCCGACTCGACGACCCGTCCCTCGTGCTCTTCGACGCCCGCAGCCGCGTGCGCTGGCTCGGCGAGGAGGAGCTTCTCGACCCCGTTGCCGGTCGCATTCCGGGAGCGCGCAACGCGTACTTCGAGGAGCCGCTCCCGCCGGGTGCGACCGAGCCCGCGGAGCTCGTCGCCTACTGCGGCTCCGGCGTCACCGCCTGCGTCACCGCACAGAAGCTCGTTCTCGCTGGCCGCGAAGACGTCCGCCTCTATCCTGGCTCGTTCAGCGAGTGGTGCCGTCGTGAGAGCTATCCCATCGAGAAAGGAACACCGTGACCACGCCGTACGATCGCCCATCCGATCCTGCCAAGCGGTACAGCGCCGCCCTCACCGACGGCCCCGACCGGGCGGGAGCCCGCGCCATGCTGAAGGGCACCGGGTTCACCGACGAGGATCTCGCGAAGCCGATCGTCGGGGTCGGAACGACCTGGATCGAGACGATGCCGTGCAACCTGAATCAGCGTGACCTCGCGGTGCACGTCAAGCGCGGGATCCGCGACGCAGGCGGAACGCCGATGGAGTTCAACACGATCGCCGTGTCGGACGGCGTCTCGATGGGGACATCCGGCATGCGCGCGTCGCTCGTCTCCCGCGACCTGATCGCCGACTCGATCGAGCTCGTCTGCCGTGGCCATCTCTTCGACGGCCTCGTCCAACTGTGCGCCTGCGACAAGACCAACCCCGGCGCGGCGATGGCGATCGGGCGGCTCGACATCCCGGCGATCGCCTACTACACGGGCTCGATCGCGCCCGGCCTGTACCGCCAGCGCGAGGTCTCGGTCGGCGACGTCTACGAGGGCATCGGGGCGCACGCGGCCGGGAAGATCTCCGATGCCGACCTCCACGAGCTCGAGTCGGTGGCATGCCCGGGCGCCGGCGCCTGCGGTGGCCAGTTCACCGCCAACACGATGTCGACGATCCTCGACTTCCTCGGCCTCTCGCCGCTCGGCGCCAACGGCATTCCGGCGATGCACGTCGCCAAGGAGGAGGCCGCGTACGAGATCGGGAAGCTCGCCGTCCAGGTCGTCCGCGACAACGTGACGCCACGCTCGTTCGTGACGAAGGAATCCTTCGAGAACGCGGTCGCCTCGGTCGCGGCGACGGGTGGATCGACCAACGGCGTGCTCCACCTGGTCGCCATCGCACGTGACTTCGGGATCGATTTCACGATCGACGACTTCGAGCGCGTCTCGGCGCGAACGCCGATCGTGGCCGACATGAAGCCGTGGGGCCGCTGGCACGCGAGCGACATGTTCAACGCGGGCGGCGTCGCACTGGTCGCGCGCGAGCTGAAGAAGGCCGGACTGCTGCACGAGGCTGCGCGCACGGTCGACGGGCGCACGTTCGGCGAGATCGCCGACGCCGCGGTCGAGACCGAGGGCCAGACCGTGGTCGTGCCGATCGAGACACCGTTGAAGGAGCGCGGTGGCGTCGCCGTCCTGTACGGCAACCTCGCACCTCAGGGCTGCGCGGTGAAGCTCGCGGGGCACGATCGGACGCTGCACCGCGGGCCGGCGCGCGTCTTCGACTCCGAGGAGGACACCTTCGCGGCGGTCAAGGCCGGCGCGATCGCTCCCGGCGATGTGGTCGTCATCCGCTACGAGGGCCCGCACGGAGGCCCGGGCATGCGCGAGATGCTGCACGTCACCGGCGCGATCGTCGGCGAGGGCCTCTCGGAGTCGGTCGCGCTCCTGACCGACGGGCGCTTCTCGGGGGCGACGCACGGATTCATGGTCGGTCATGTCGCGCCGGAGGCCTCGCGCGGCGGGCCTATCGCGGCGCTTCGCGAAGGCGACATCGTCGTGATCGACGTCGAGAGCCACGAGCTGAACGTCGAGCTGACGGAGGAGGAGCTCGCAGAGCGCCTCGCCGACTGGGTCGAGCCGGAGCCCGCTCTACCGCCGTGGCGTGCTCGCGAACTACGCGACGCTCGTGTCGTCCGCATCGCACGGTGCCGTGACGCTCTCGCGCTACGAGGTCGAGTAGCTCCGGGCCGGGCTTCACCGAGCTCTCACTGAAACGGGGATGCCTCGTCCCTCGTTCGCCGCCGCGGGAGCAGCACCACTATACTTCCTGAAGTATTGGTTGTACGCGCGTTCGTCGGCCACGAAGGGCGGGCCGACGGGCCGTCGCGTCCGCACAGACAAAGGAGACCGCGAAATGACATTGCAACTCGGCGACACCGCGCCGGACTTCGAGGCCGACACCACGGAGGGGCGCATCAGCTTCCACGACTGGATCGGCGACTCGTGGGCCGTGCTGTTCTCGCACCCGAAGGACTTCACCCCGATCTGCACGACGGAGCTCGGCTACATGGCGAAGATCAAGCCCGATTTCGACCGTCGCGGCGTGAAGATCATCGGCCTCTCGGTCGATCCCCTGGACAAGCACGACGCGTGGTCGTCCGACATCGAGGAGACGCAGGGGCATGCCCCCAACTACCCGATGATCGCGGACGTCGA
Organism: uncultured Thermoleophilia bacterium; assembly: GCA_963727515.1. Taxonomy (GTDB): domain Bacteria; phylum Actinomycetota; class Thermoleophilia; order Gaiellales; family Gaiellaceae; genus Gaiella. The sequence continues at coordinate 92,801 of CAVSGN010000003.1, forward strand.
CTTCACCGTGTCGAAGCTCTACGGAATGCTGGGCGCCGACGTCTCCGGCGATCCTGCCGACCGCACTGCCGCCGACAACCAGACCGTCCGCAACGTGTTCGTGATCGGGCCCGACAAGAAGGTCAAGCTGGTTCTCGTCTACCCGATGACGACCGGCCGCAACTTCGACGAGGTTCTCCGCGTGATCGACTCGTTGCAGCTGACGGCAAAGCACAAGGTCTCGACGCCGGTCAACTGGAAGCCCGGCGAGGACGTCGTCATCGCGGGGTCCGTGTCGGACGACCAGGCGCGGGAGATCTGGCCGGACGGCTGGGAGTCGCCGAAGCCGTACATCCGGATCGTCCAGCAGCCGGCCTGACCTCCACCCGGTGAGCGGGCGCCCGAGGCTCCCTCGGGGAGCAGCGGACGCTCGCGAGCGTCCTCGATCGATGTCGGTAGTTGGCCGCACGGGGGGTCGGGACCATCCCCGATGCCGTCGTGCTGCGGTCCGTGCAAGCTTGCATCGTCAGCGAACAGCGGGCCGTCAGAGGCTTGCGGCGAGGAGAGATGATGAAGACCATCGTTGTCGGATACGACGAGTCCGAGCCGTCGAAGAATGCGCTCGCCCGCGCTGCGGATCTCGCGACCGCATTCGATTCCAGCGTGACCGTGATCAGCGTCGCTCCGGTGCTCGTCGGGTCGCGCGAGATGGGCGGCGTCGATCCCATCGATCCACCTTCGGAGCACGCCGAGGAACTGACGCATGCGAAGGCGTACCTCGCCGACCGCGGCGTCGACGGCCGGTTCGAGCTCGCAGTCGGTGATCCCGCGACAGCGATCGTCGATCTCGCGGATCGCAGCGAGGCCGACCTGATCGTCGTCGGCACGCGGCAGCAGAGCCTCGTCTCGAGCATCCTCGGGCTGAGCGTCAGCGGTGCGGTGAAGCGCAAGGCCCACTGCGACGTGCTGATCGTCCGGTAAGGCCCTGGCGGCGGGTCACCAGATGGCGGACCGGGAGTATCGTGTCGTCATCGCCGGGGGCGGCGTCGCCGCCCTCGAGGCGGCACTCGCCCTCGAGGCCCTCGCCGGCACACGCGTCGGCATCGAGGTCGTCGCCCCGGAGCCGCACTTCTACTACCGACCCCTGGCGGTCGCGGCCCCCTTCTCGCCACGCGAGCTGCGCCGCTATGACCTCGGCGCCTTGCTCGGCCATGCGGGAGCGCTCCTTACCCTCGGAGCGGTCACGGAGGTCGATGCCGACGCGTGCGAGGTGCACACGGACGGCGGAGCCGCGCTCTCGTACGACGCGCTCCTCGTCGCGTGTGGCGCCGCGCCACGAGCTGTCGTCGACGGAGCCCTCACGTTCCGCGGGCCGGCCGACCTGGAGGCGATGACAAACGTGCTCGAGGAGGCGGGCTCTGGGCTCGTCCGAAGAATCGCGTTCGCGATTCCCGGCGGTGCCGTCTGGAGCCTCCCGGTGTACGAGCTCGCCCTTCTGACCGCCTCGTGGCTGCGCGCGCGCGACCGGCGGGACCTCTCGATCGTGCTGACGACGCCCGAGGAAGCGCCGCTCGAGCTGTTCGGCCCGGACGCGAGCACCGAGACGGCGCGACTGCTCGAGCTGCACGGCATCGAGGTTCGCACGCGGGCACGCGCGCTCGCGTTCCGTGACGGAGAGCTCATCCTCGCGTCGGGAGAGGCGCTGCCCACCGACCGGGTCATCGCGATGCCGCGACTGGTCGGTCAGACGGTCGCCGGGATCCCGCAGACACGGCACGGGTTCATCCCGATCGATCGGCATTGCCGCGTCGTGGGCATCGACGGCGTGTATGCCGCAGGCGATATCACGACGTTTCCGGTGAAGCAGGGTGGAATTGCAGCTCAGCAAGCCGACGTGGCCGCCCAGGCGATCGCCATGGCTGCCGGCGCGGACGTCGTCCCGCAGCCGTTCCGTCCCGTTCTCCGTGGCATGCTCCTGACCGGGTCGACGCCGAGGTTCATGCGCCACGATCTCTCGCACCCCGAGGAAAAGCCTTCGGTGAGCGTCGATGAGCTCTGGTGGCCGCCCGCGAAGATCGCCGGGCACTACCTCGGACCACTCATCAACTCGCTCGACCGGGACGAAGCCGCCGATCCCGAGCGCAATCAGCCCCCTCCGGGCATTCCCGTCGACGTCGAGCTCGACGCCACAGTGATCGCCGACGACACCGACGGCTACGAGCCGGTGGTCGAGGGGCCTCGGGTCGGGGACGTCGCCCACCCGGTCCCGCTCCTCGTTGCTCCGGAGGACACGCTCGGCGAGATCGCTGATCGCATGGTCGAGCTCGACGTGGGGTCGGCGCTCGTCGACGAGTACGGAAAGACGATCGGGATCATCACGACGCGGGACATGCTGACCGCGCTCGCCCGCCGCGTCCACTCGAGCGAGGCCCGGGTACGTGCCTGGATGACCGCGAGCCCCATTACGATTCGATCCGACGCAGGCCTGTCGACGGCCGCCGCCGTGATGATCGAGCACGGTGTCCACCATCTCCCCGTCGTCGACGAGAGAGGGCACGCAATCGGCATGATCGGGTCGCGGGACATCGATGCCGCGAGCACCGTGGACGAAGCGCGCACCGTTCGCTAGAGTTCGCGACGGCGCGGGACCCGTCTCGCTCCGCATCAAGAGAGGCTGAGGGACCGGCCCTGTGACGCCTCGGCAACCTACCCGCCTATCGGGTGACGGTGCCAATCCCGGACGGATGTCGAGCGACGACCAGGAGGATCGATCCCATGCCCGCTGTTTCCCTTTGCTGCCGCATCTGCGCAACGGAGCACCCGCTCGTGGCGACCGGCTCGTGCACGAGGTGCTTCGGCCCCCTCGACCCGACCTACGACTGGGGCGCGCTGCGCTCGCGAGTCAGCCGTGCGTCGATCGAGGCGGGGCCGCAGTCGATCTGGCGCTACGCCGAGCTACTGCCCGTCGAGGCACCCGAAGAGGCGCGCCTCGCACCGGGGATGACGCCGCTCGTCCCCGCGCCGCGGCTCGCCGAGGAGATCGGTATCGGTGAGCTCTGGCTCAAGCTCGACACGGCCAATCCGACGCACTCGTTCAAGGACCGGGTCGTGGCCGTCGCCGCTCGCAAGGCGCAGGAGCTCGGCCTCGACACGCTCTCGTGCTCGTCGACCGGCAACCTCGCAGGAGCCGTCGCGGCGCGTGCCGCGGCCGAGGGGCTCGACGCCGCCGTCTTCGTGCCGAGCGATCTCGAACCGGAGAAGCTTGCTGCCGCCGCCGTCTACGGCCCTCGCATCTACGCCGTCGCGGGAACGTACGACCACTGCTCTCGTCTCTCGGTGGAGCTCTCCTTCGAGTTGCCGTGGGGCTTCGTCAACGTCAATCTGCGCTCGTACTACGCCGAGGGCTCGAAGACGCTCGCCTTCGAGATCGCCGAGCAGCTCGGCTGGGAGACGCCCGATGCGGTCGCGATCCCGATCGCCTCGGGAGCCCTGTTCCACAAGGTCGGTCAGGGGTTCGGAGAGCTCGCCGCGCTCGGCCTCGTCGCCGGGCCGACCCCCGCGCTCTTCGGAGGGCAGGCCGCCGGTTGCGACCCTGTCGCAGCAGCCTTCCGTGACGGCGCCCGTGTGGTGCCCGTCCGCCCGGCGAGCATCGCGCGATCGCTCGCGATCGGCAACCCCGCCGACGGCGACTTCGCCGTCTCCACCGCCCGCGCGACGGGAGGAACGATTCATACGGTTGCCGAGGACGAGATCGGCTCCAACATGGCGCATCTCGCTGCGACGACCGGCGTCTTCGGCGAGACGGCGACCGGCGTGACGCTCGGCGCGCTGAAGGCCGCCGTGGCCGCCGGCGAGCTCAGTCCAGCCGCTCGAGTCGTCCTGCTCGTCACGGGCGACGGGTTGAAGACGCCCGGGCCGGTCTCGAACACCTACGATCCGATCATGATCGATGCCGACGCCGACGCGTTTCTCGACGAGGTGCTCGTCGCCTAGTGGCGGGCCGGAGCCTCTTCGAGAAGGTCTGGGACAGCCACGTCGTTCGCGACGAGCCGGGCGAGCCGACGCTGCTCTACATCGACCTCCACCTCGTCCACGAGGTCACGTCTCCGCAGGCGTTCGAAGGGCTGCGGCTCGCGGGCAGGGGTGTCCGCAGGCCCGACCTGACCGTGGCGACGATGGACCACAACGTCCCAACGCTGCCCGGGCCGGTCACGGACCCGATGGCGAAGGCCCAGCTCGATGCCCTGCGCGCCAACTGCGCGGAGTTCGACGTCGAGCTCCACGGAACCGGGTCCGGGCGCGAGGGGATCGTCCACGTCATCGGGCCGGAGCTCGGGCTCACGCAACCGGGGAAGACGATCGTCTGCGGTGACAGCCACACGTCGACCCATGGGGCGTTCGGGGCGCTGGCCTTCGGGATCGGCACCTCCGAGGTCGAGCACGTGCTCGCAACCCAGACGCTCAATCAGATGCCCCCGAGGACGATGTTGCTCGAGTTCGAAGGAGACCTCCCGCCCGGGCTGACCGCGAAGGACATGATCCTCGGCGCGATCGGGCAGGTCGGCGTCGACGGAGGCGTCGGCTACGTCGTCGAGTACGCGGGCGCGGCGATTCGCGCCCTGTCGATGGAGCAGCGGATGACGATCTGCAACATGACGATCGAGTGGGGCGCGCGCGCGGGCCTGATCGCCCCGGACGAGACCACGTTCGCGTACCTCGAAGGACGCCCGCACGCACCGCAGGGCGCCGATTGGGAGCGCGCCGTGGCCGACTGGCGCTCGCTCGTCTCCGATCTCGATGCGAGCTACGACACCCACGTCGTCGTCGACGTGACCGATCTCGTGCCACAGGTCACCTGGGGCACCAACCCCGGCATGGTCGCTCCCGTCACGAGCACGGTGCCGAATCCGGCCTCGTTCGCCGATCCCGATGACCGCGACGCGAGCGAGCGGGCGCTGTCCTACATGGGCCTGCGGGCCGGACAGGCGATCGAGGGGATCTCCATCGATCGCGTCTTCATCGGCTCGTGCACGAACTCCCGGATCGAGGATCTCCGCGCTGCAGCCTCTATCGTCCGGGGACGGACGGTCGACCCGCGCGTGACCGCGCTCGTCGTGCCCGGATCCGCAGCAGTGCGCCGGCAGGCCGAGGCCGAGGGGCTCGATCGCATCTTTCTCGATGCCGGGTTCGAGTGGCGCCTCGCGGGCTGCTCGATGTGCCTCGGGATGAACCCGGACGTCCTCGCCCCCGGCGAGCGCTGCGCCTCGACCTCGAACCGCAACTTCGAGGGACGTCAGGGGCGAGGGGGCCGCACTCATCTCGTCAGCCCGCAGATGGCCGCCGCCGCAGCCCTCCACGGGCACTTCGTCGACGTCCGGGCGTTGGCCGCAGAGGCGGTGGCCTCGTGAAGGCGATCTCCCAGGTCTCGGCGCGCGTCGCGGTCCTCGACCGCCCCGACGTCGACACCGATCAGATCATCCCCAAGCAGTTCCTGAAGCGCATCGAGCGCACCGGGTACGGGCAATTCGCGTTCTTCGACTGGCGCTTCGACGAAGACGGGAACGAGCGGCCGGGCTTCGATCTGAATCAGCCCCAGTTCGCCGGCGCGCGCATCCTCCTCGCCGGGCGAAACTTCGGCTGCGGCTCGTCCCGCGAGCACGCCGCCTGGGCGCTGCAGGATGCCGGCTTCGACGTCGTCATCGCGCCGTCGTTCGGCGACATCTTCCGCTCGAACGCGGCCAAGGTCGGCATGGTCATCGTCCAGCTTCCGGAGGAGCAGGTGAAGGAGCTGATGGAGTCCGTCGACCTCGATCGCGGCTCCGACCTGACCGTCGATCTCGAGGCGCTCACGGTGACGACCCCCGACGGCAAGGTGTTCCCCTTCGACTTCGATCCTTCGACCCGCCACCGGCTCCTGAACGGCCTCGACGACATCGACCTGACGCTCCAGCACGAGGCTGCCATCACGGCCTACGAGACGTCCCGGACGGGAGCGTAGCGTGATGCTCGCCGCCGGCTCGGCAACGAGCCAGGCAGGCAATCCTTGTGACACTTTGTCACAAGGATTCGCGGCCGCACGTCTTTCTGCGCGCGTCCTGCCCGTCCCACCCGATCGCGTTCCGCCAGTGCACGGGCAGGGGCCAATGCTTGTGACACTTTGTCACAAGCATTGGGAGGCGCTTTGACCCACGTCGTCGTGCTGCCGGGGGACGGGATCGGGCCGGAGGTCGCGGCGGAGGCGATCCGCGTGCTCGACGCGCTCGGGATCGCACACTCGTCCCATGCCTTCGGCGGCAACGCGATTCTCGAACAGGGAACGCCGCTCCCTGACGAGACGCTCCAGGCCTGTCGCGAGGCCGACGCCGTCCTCCTCGCCGCCGTCGGGCTCCCCGAGCTCGAAGGGAAGCCCGTGCGGCCCGAGCAGGGGCTCCTCGGCCTCCGCAAGGAGCTCGGCGTCTACGCCAACCTCCGGCCTGCCCGAGCACCCGGTATCGACCTCATGATCGTGCGCGAGCTCGTCGGCGGCCTCTACTTCGGCGAGAAGGGCATCCGCGACGACGGGACGTGGTTCGACACCTGCGAGTACTCCCGCCCCGAGGTCGAACGGATTGCCCGTCGCGGCTTCGAGATCGCCGCCACGCGCGGCGGGCGCCTGACCTCGGTCGACAAGGTCAACGTGATGAACACGTCGCGGCTCTGGCGTGACGTCGTGACGGCCATGGGTGCCGGCGAGTATCCGGGTGTCGCGCTCGACCACGCGCTCGTCGACTCGTTCGCCATGACGATCGTGCAGGCGCCGGAGACGATCGACACGGTCGTGACGGAGAACACGTTCGGCGACATCCTCTCGGACGTCGCCGCGGCCGTGACCGGGGGGCTCGGCCTGGCCGCCTCAGCCTCGCTCGGCGACGACGGCCCCGGCCTCTTCGAGCCCGTTCACGGCTCGGCACCACTGATCGCCGGTGCGGGCGTTGCGAACCCGGCCGCCATGCTGCGCTCGCTCGCACTCCTCCTCCTCCACGGACTCGAGCGACCCGATGACGCCGCGGCGCTCGAGACGGCCGTCGACGAGGCCCTCGTCGAGCGCCCCCACGCCGGATCTCGGCGGCTCGAGCGCGACGCACGACGTGGGCGACGCGGTGTTGCGCGCCCTCGACTCTGGCCCTACCCTGTAGGGACGATGCGTCGCGCGCCCACAACTCGCTCCTGTCGCGCGCTCCTCGGCTTCGCCTTTATCCGCTAGCCGGCGCCCTCGACCCTGCCCCGCGCCGTCTAGCTCACATCTCCGGCGAACCGATCTCCAGCGAAAGGCGCACAGACCCTCATGGCTTCCATCGAACTCACCGTCGCCTACCCCGGCCGCGAAGGGGCACACTCCGCGGCCGCGTGCGACCGGCTCTTCCCCGCGGCGCGCCTCGTCCCGCTGCCGACCTTCTCGGACGTGATCGACGCCGTGGCGGCGGGTCGCGTCCCGTACGGCGTCCTGCCGATCGAGAGCTCGCTCGTCGGGCCGGTCGCAGAGACGCACGACCTCCTCTACGAGTCCCCGCTCTCGATCGTCGCCGAGGCGATCATCCCGGTCAACCACTGCCTCGTCGGGCCGGCCGTCGTCGAGCTCTCGGCCATTCGCGAGATCCACAGCCATCCGGTCGCGCTCGACCAGTGCCGCCAGCTCCTCGCGTCGCTGCCCGACGCGCTCGCCGTCGCGTCTCCGACCACGGGGGACGCCGCATCGACCGTGGCGGCGACGGCCGATCCCTCCGTCGTCGCGATCGCGAGCGACCGGGCGGCCAGGATCAACGGGCTGACGATCATCGACGGCAACGTCGGCGACCACCCGGAGGCGTACACGCGCTTCGTCTCGGTTGCCCCCTACACGCGTCTCGACCGGCGAGACGGACAGTGGCGCACGGCCTTCTCGTTCTCGACGGACCATCGCCCGGGCGCGTTGTTCCACGCTCTCGAGCCCCTCTCGCGGCATCGCATCGATCTCAACCTGCTCGTCTCGCGCCCGATCCCTTCCCGCCCGTTCAGCTATCGGTTCGACGCCGTGCTCAGCGGCCATCCGCTCGACCCGGAGATCTCGGTGACGTTGAAGGAGATGCGCGACCTCACCGCACAGCTACGCGTCTTCGGCTCCTACCGCGCAGACCACGAGGGTGGAACGGTCGCGCGAACCATGTGAACCGCGTCAGGCGGCGGCGTGCTCGAACTGCTCGAGCGTGGGGAGGTACTGCCGCCAGCTCTCCGGCACGCGCTGCGCGGCAAGGCGGATGAACAGCACCGGCGCTGGGGCACGCGGCGGGCGCGGGAGGGTCATCGAGACCTCCTCGAGCAGCCGGTCGCCCTTGCGCAGGTTGCAAGGAGAGCACGCCGTGACGACGTTCTCCCAGACCGAGTCACCGCCCTTGGAGCGGGGGATCACGTGGTCGAGCGTCAGCCGGCCCGACGCCGTGCCGCAGTAGACGCATTTCCAGCCGTCGCGCGCGAAGAGCGCGCGACGCGAGATGCGGCGCTTGACGGCCCGCGGCACGCGAACGTACTGCAGGAGGCGGATCACGTGAGGCCGCACGAACGAACGCTCGGCAGAGCGCAGGGGCTGCGCGTGCTGCTCGACGACCTCCGCCTTGCCCTTCCAGACAAGGACGTGCGCACGCCGGTCGGAGCACACGTTGAGTGGCTCGTAGCTCGCGTTCAGGACGAGTACCTGATGCACTGGAGCCGAGCGTACCAGCGGAGGATGAGGCTCAAGCCGGGTAGTGCAGGACAGCTCTCGACCCGCGACGCGACGGGTCGAGCCGCCCCTCCGATCTCAGCGTCCCATCGCCCGCTCGATCGCCGTCTGCTCCTCCGGTGAGAGCGCCACGGACGCTGTCCCCCGCTCGACGTCCTTCACGTAGATACGCGCGTAGTCACGGCCCTGGATCGCCGTGACGACGGTGCCCGTCCGCGTTGCATCGAGGAACGCGAACGACGCCGACTGCTTCCCGCCCGTGTCCTCGTAGGCGTCGTAGCGCACGACGGCGGTATTCGTGATCGCACCGTCGATGCGACGGTCGACGCGGGAGAGCCCGGCCGCAACCTCGTCGACGGCGCGGTTGAGATCGTCGATCCTCGCCTGCAGCGACACCGCGAAGTCGACCATGTCGTGGGATGCGCCTCCGAGAACGGCCTTCTGGCGCCCCTGGAGCCGTCGGAGGCGCCGCATGAGCAGGAGGGTCATGAGGAGCGCGAGAGCGGCCACGAGGCACGCCGCGATCGCGACGGCGAGCGACGTGCCCATTACTCGAGCGAGAAGATGACCGGGTACTCGGCGCTGTTGTTGCCGGTGTTGGTCTCGCCCTGCACCGGTTTCACGCTCACCTGCACCGATGTCTTCTCACCGAACGGCGGGTCGGGGAAGTCCCTGAACGTCACGGTCTTCGTCTCACCGATGTCGATCAAGTCGATCGTCTGCTTCTTCACGATCGGCGTCGTGCCCTTCGGGATGGTCAGCGTCACCTCGATCCCGACCTCCTGATTCTCACCGGTGTTCTTGACGAACACCTCGAACGCGAGGGCGGTCGAAGCCTTGATCGTGGTCTCGGTGTCGGGCGACAGCTGGGTGTCGCCCGGCTGGGCGAGAACCTTCTCGAGCCCCGTACCGTGCACGCCGGACGGGCTGCCGCCGGTCGAGGCGCCGTGCACCCTCAGCCAGATCGCCGTCATGGAGCGTGCCGAGTAGAGCTCGACGGTCGCCACGAACACCGACGAGGGCGCCTTCAGGTCACCGAGCCCCTCGCTCTCCAGGGTCGCCTGGGCCGGAACCTGGAAGAGCACGCTCCAGACGACGTCGCTGGCGTCGAGCTGGCGCGCCTGGAGGGCGAGCTTCTCGCCCGCGGTCGTGGCGTTGTTCGAGTCATCGCCCTTGGTCGCCTTGAACGTGTCGAGCAGCCCCTGCATGCCGCTGACGCGAAGCTGGAGCGCCTCGGTCGCATGAGCGGTAGCGGGGCGCAGCGGGCCTGGAACGTCGAGCGCCTGCGCGCTCTCGAGACCCTGTTGCTGGCGATCGATCAACCCGCCGAGCTTCGTCTCGAGCTCCGCCTGCTTGAGCCCGGGCGTCGTCAGGAGCTCCGCGAGGTCACTCCCGATCTTGGCCGAGCTGGCACCGATGGTGCCGATCTCGGTCATCGCATTCTCGTAGTTCGAGCGCTTCTTGTCGCTCGAGCAGCCCTGACCCCAGACGATCAGCAGGACGACGATCAGGATGGCGAAAGCAACGAACCCGACGAGCCGCAGGATGGGTGCGAGCCCGTGCGGGGCTTGCAACGACGGCCGCCGAGGACCACCGCCGGACGTCTCAGAGGCACCGCCTTCCCGGCCGGCGCCCGGCGAGGTACCGGACTCACGCGTTGCGTCACCTTCGAAGAAATCGAAGTCGAGAATGTCGTCGTCGTGCGAGCTCAATGAACATGCTCCCTGCAGGGGACGAGCCGCAGTCTACGCCATCGTCCGGCCCGGAAGGGAGGTCCTCCGCCGCGGCGAAGAGTCGCTGAACGTGTCGAGCACAGCCTATGCCCTTCCCACACCCGAGCTCGTCCTCGACCGCTACCGGCCTCTGCGACCGATCGGCCGCGGCGGGTCCGGCTCCGTCTGGCTCGCGCGAGACGAGCGCACCGGTCTCGAGGTCGCACTCAAGATCGTTCCTCGCGAGGGCAAGCGGGCATCGCGCGCGGCCCGCGAGATGGAGGCGGCCTCTCGGCTCCGCCACGAGCGCTGCGTCCGGGCCTACGACTTCGGTGGCGACGGCGGCCACGTCTACATCGCGTACGAGTACGTCCAGGGGTGCACGATGCGCGACGCGCTCCGCGCCGCCAAGCTCGGCGATCGAGATGCGATCGAGGCCGCGGCGCAGATCCTCGACGCCCTTGCCCACGCGCATCGTCTCGGGATCGTCCACCGCGACGTGAAGCCGTCGAACGTGCTCGTCGAGGACGGGCCACGACTCTCGATCAAGCTGCTCGACTTCGGGCTCGCCCAGTTCGACGAGGCGGACACGCTCACGGCGGTCGGCGACGTGCCCGGCACCCTCGCCTACATCGCGCCGGAGCGCCTCAAGGGTGGCGATGCGACGGCCGCAAGCGACGTCTGGGCCGTCGGCGTCCTGCTCTGGGAAGCACTCGTCGGAGAGCATCCATTCTGGGGCGTTCCGCTGCCGCAGGTCGCGGCCGCGATCGAGGCGGGGGCACCACCACTCACGAGGCGCCGAGCCGACCTGCCACCCGCAATCGTCGACGTGGTCGCGGCCGCGCTCGCCGGCGAGCCAGGACGACGCCCCTCGGCAGCGCAGCTCGCGCGTGACCTTCGCACGGCCGCCACTGCGCCCGCGAGAGACCGGACGAGCCCGCGCCGACAACGCAAGCCGGCAGCGGCGCCGAAAAGTGTCGCCGTCGCTGTTCCGCTGGAGCGGCAGCTCGTGCCCGCGGGCCTCGCGGCCCTGACGGTCGTCATCGGGGCGACGCTGCTCCCGTTCTGGACGAACGGCTTGATCGCCGGCCTTGCCTGCGCGGCTGCCCTCGGAACCATTCGCAGCCCGCGTCTCGGGCTCGCGATCGCTCTCTTCGTCCCGGTCTTCCCCCTCGGGAACATCGCCCAGGCCGCCGCCGTCGTGTATGGGGTGCTCGCGCTCGTCTGGCTCGCACTCTGCTGGCGTGACGCTCGGGCCGGGCTGCTCTTCATGGCGGGGCCCGTCCTTGCCGCAGTCGGCCTGCTCGCGCTCCTTCCGCTCGCCGTCCAGCCGGCACGAGGGCGCGTTCGGCGCTCCCTTCAAGCGTATGCGGGCGTGTTCGCGGCGGTCGCCGTCGCCGGCCTACGGGGCACTGCGTTGCCGATGACGAGCTCGACCGTACCGAGCCTCGGTATCGACGAGTCGACGAGCATCGCGACCGTGCTCTCGCCCATCGCAGCCCTCCTCGAGCGCAACGGCGGGTTTGCGACCGTCGCGCTCGCACTGGCCCTCTCCGCCGCATTCCTTCCGGCCGCGCGCAAGCGCGGCCTGCCCGGGATCGTGGTTCTCGGGGCGGCGCAGATCGCATTCGTCGTCCTCCTCGCGCCGACGCTGACCGCGCTCTCGTTCGTGCTCGGAACGTGCCTGCTCTGCGCGATCCTCGCAGCCCTTACGCTCCAGGCCGGCCGCTACGCTTAGCCCGAGGCGGCAACCCCGGCAATGAGTGTTCTGCGCACCATCGAAAGCAAGATCGAGGGCCTCTTCGAGGGTGTCTTCGGCCGCGCGTTCCGGACGCACGTCCAGCCCGTCGAGCTGGCCCGCAAGCTCGCGAAGGAGATGGACGAGCACCGGTCGGTATCCGTCTCGCGCGTCTACGTTCCCAACGAGTACACGATCTATCTCTCGAGCGGCGATCGCCAGCAGTTCGTCTCGTACGAGGGATCCCTCGTCGGTGAGCTGCAGGAGTACCTGACCGAGCACGCGCGACGAGAGGCGTACGCCCTGCTGACGCCACCGCGCGTGAAGTTCGCCACCGACGACGACCTCGCCGTCGGCGAGTTCGGTATCGCGACCAGGGTCGTTCAGCCCGAGGAGGGGTTGCCTGCGCTACCGACGCCGGCCGGCGGCCCCACAGAGCGTCTCGATCCCCGTCCCGGCGGCGCCGGTCGCCGCCACACCGGCTGCGGCCGTGGCGACGACCATGGTCTACGGGCAGGGCGAGGCCGAGGCCGTCGAGGCGCGGCCAGCGGCCGAGCCCGAGCCGCCGCGCGAGGTCGTGACGCTGACCCTCGACGGGCGCACTCACCCGATCACCCCGGCGGGCCTCGTCATCGGCCGTTCGCGAGAATGCGACCTGCGCGTCGCGGACGGCAACGCCTCTCGTCGTCACGCCGAGGTCGTTCAGGATGGCGACGACTACCTCGTCGTCGACCTCGGCTCGACCAACGGGACGGAGCTCAACGGTCGGCGGATCACGCGTGAGATGCTGAGCGACGGCGATCGGATCACGATCGGCGCGACCGACCTCGTCTTCGGTCGCTCGCGTCCGTAGCGTGGTCGGTGCCCTCGACAGCGAGCAGACACTGCTCATCCTCAAGATCGCGTTTCTCGTCCTCCTCTACCTGTTCATCTGGGCGGTCGTGCGATCGGTGACGCGGGACCTCCGGTCGGCCCCGCAGGAGTCGATCGTCCTCAGCGCCCAGGAGGCGAACGAGCTCAGAGCCCGGTACGAGCCGGTCGTTCCCGTCCCGGTCGCCCGCCTCCTCGTGCTCGACAGCCCGACCCTTCAGCCCGGCAGCACCGTAGAGGTGCGCGAGCCGACACGCGTCGGCCGCGGCGGCGAGAACGCGATCCGGCTCGACGGCGACGATTTCGCCTCCACGCGGCATGCGCTGCTCGAACCGCGGCCCGACGGGCTCTGGGTCGAGGACGTCGGCTCGACGAACGGCACCTTCGTCAACGGGGGTCGGGTGACGACCGCCCGCCTCCTCGTCACGGGTGACGTCGTCCGGGTCGGGAAGACGGATCTGCAGGTGCAGGAATGAGAACCGGCCGCGCGAGCGCGCTGACCGACACCGGCCGGCGGCGGCCGCACAACGAGGACACGTTCGTCTGCGATCCACCCCTGTACGCCGTCGCCGACGGCGTCGGCGGAGCCCAGGCCGGCGAGATCGCCAGCCGACTCGCTGCGGCGACGCTCGAGGAGAGGGGGCAGGCCGCACTCGGGGAAGGAACGCTCGAGGCGTTGATCCTCGAGGCGAACAATCGGATCTACGCCCGCGCCCTCGACGAACCGGAGGCGGCGGGAATGGGAACGGTCGTCACGGCCCTGCTCGTCGACGAGCAGGCGGGCACGATCGCCATCGGCCACGTGGGCGACTCCCGCGCATACCGCATCCGTGACAGCGGGCTCGAGCAGCTCACCCCCGATCACTCGCTGGTCGGCGAGCTCGTTCGAGCCGGGCGGCTCTCCACGGAGGAGGCAGAGCAGCATCCCCACCGTTCGGTCATCACCCGCGCGGTCGGTACCGAGCCGGTCGTCGAGGTGCACACCGAGACGATCGAGGCGGCCCCCGGCGACCTCTACCTCATCTGCTCGGACGGCCTGACCGATCTCGTTCGCGACGAACGGATCCTCGAGCTCGTCGCGACCGCCGACGGTGATCCGGAGAGAGCGGTGCAGAGCCTCGTCGACGAGGCGAACGGCGCCGGAGGGCTCGACAACATAACGGTCGTCCTCTTCGAGATCCTCGACGGCGATCCGCTTCCACCCGAGCCCCCTCCTGGCGAGCCGGATGCGGACACGGCCGAGCAGGCGCTCGAGCCCGAGGCCCTCGCCGCAGCGCCGCCGATACCGGCACCGGCCCCCGTTCGACGTCATGGTGCAGGCGCCGGTGGGCGCTGGCTCGCGCTCGTCGCGATCCTGCTGACGATCGCCGTCGCCGCCCTCGTCGTCTGGTGGAGCCTGCAGCGGTGAGCGCACGCAACCGCGAGCTGCTCAATCTTGCTCTCGCAGCGATCGTCGCCTCTGCGGCGTTCGCGAGCGTCTCGATCGTCGATACCGGACTCGTCACGACGCGGTGGCTCGGGTATGTCGGGGTCGTCTTCGGCCTCTACCTGATCGCGCACGTCGCCGCGCGGTACACCGTCCCCTACGCCGACCCGACTCTTCTCCCCCTCGTCGGGCTCCTGACGGCGCTCGGCCTCACGGTGATCTACCGGCTCGATCCCCAGGACGCGCGCCGGCAGGCCGCCTGGGTTGCGGTCGGGATCGGGATCCTCGCGGCGACGCTGTTCTGGCTCCGCTTCGACTACCGCGTCCTCGAGCGCTACAAGTACATCTTCGGGATCTCCGCGGTCGTGTTGTTGCTGCTGCCCTCCGTCCCGGGCCTCGGCCACCGGGTCAACGGTGTGAAGCTCTGGATCAAGGTCGGGCCGATGCAGTTCCAGCCCGGGGAGCTGGCGAAGATCTTCATGATCATCTTCCTCGCCGGGTACCTGAGGGACAAGCGGGAGGCGCTCGCCAAGGGCCGGCTGAAGGATCTCGGCCCACTCCTCCTGATCTGGGGCGCCGCGATGCTCGTCCTCGTCCAGACGAGCGATCTCGGCTCGGCCCTCCTCAACTTCGGGATCTTCCTCGCGATGGTGTACGCCGCGACGGGGCGCTTCATCTACGTCGCGGCAGGTCTCGGCCTCTTCCTGGCCGGGTCGGCGGCGCTGTACAACGCGCTCGGCCGCGTCCAGCAGCGCATCACCGTCTGGCTCCATCCGTGGACGGACGACCGCGTCTACTGCTCGATCAACGGGAAGCTCGACTTCCGGCAGAACTGTGACTCCTACCAGCTCGTCAAGAGCCTGTACTCGATCGCGAACGGGGGCTACGGCGGCACCGGCCTCGGCAAGGGAACCTTCACCACGCTCGACGGGACGCAGCTGATCCCGTACCTCAACACGGACTTCATCTACTCGGCGATCGCCCAGGAGGTCGGGTTGATCGGGGCTGCGGCGCTGCTCCTGCTCGTCATGGTCTTCGTCGCGCGCGGCATGCGGATCGCGCTGATCGCCCAGGACGGCTTCTCGAAGCTCCTCGCGGCCGGGCTCACCTTCGGCCTCGCCCTGCAGACGTTCATCATCGTCGGCGGCGTGCTCCGCGTCGTGCCTCTCACGGGGATCACCCTGCCGTTCGTCTCGTACGGCGGCTCGTCGATCCTGTCCAACTTCGTCATGCTCGCACTGCTGCTCCTCGTCTCGAACCGCGCGGCTGCAACGGCGGCGAATCGATGAACCGCCAGATCTCCCGCGTCGCCGGCGTTGCCATGGGGCTGATGATCGCCCTCATCGTCGCGACGACCTACTGGCAGACGTGGGCCCGCCCCGCGCTCGCCGAGCGCCAGGACAACGCGATTCAGCGCGTGGCCCAGTTCGAGATCAAGCGAGGGCCGATCCTGACGCCGTCCCGGGTGCTCGCGCGCAACAAGGAGCGTCGCGTCGGCGACAAGACGTTCTACCTTCGCCGCTACCCCCAGGGACCCATCACCGCCCACGTCGTCGGCTACTCGACGGTCGCGCGGGCCCGCACCGGCCTCGAACGGTCTCTGAACTCGATCCTGACCGGATCCGAGCGCGGGCTCTCCTCGCTCGTCGACCGTTCCCTCGACGAGTTGAACGGCCGCCCGATCGTCGGTGACACGGTCGTTACGACCCTCGACATGAACGGCCAGCGAGCCGCCCTCGAGGCCCTCGGGTCGCGGTGCGGCGCGGTTGTCGTGCTCGACCCGAGGAACGGCCGACTGCGCGTGATGGTGTCGTCACCGAGCTTCAACCCGAACGACGTCGAGGAGAACTACGGCCGGATCGACAAGATCCGGGCCGACTGCACGCCCGCGTCACCCCTCCTCAACCGCGCGAGCCAGGGGCTCTACCCGCCGGGATCGACCTTCAAGGTGGTGACCGCATCGGCGGCGCTCGACTCGCGGAAGTTCACGGCCGAGTCGACGTTCAACGATCCGGGGTACTGCACGGTGTACGGCAAGCGCGTCAACAACTTCGACACGAGCCGTCCGTTCGGGACGATCACGCTCGCGACGGCGCTGCAGTTCTCCGTCAACTCCGTCTTCTGCAACATCGGGCTCGCGCTCGGCGCGAAGGCGATCGTCAAGCAGGCGAAGGCCTTCGGCTTCTACGAGCGACCGCCGCTCGAGACGCCCGAGAGCGAGCGGCTGCCGAGCGGCCTCTACAAGGGACGCGAGCTCTACGACCCGAAGCGGGACCGCGACGTCGATCCGGGCCGCATGGCGTTCGGTCAGGAGCGCCTGCTCGTCACGCCCTTGCAGATGGCCATGGTCGCCGGCACGATCGGAAACCGCGGAATCCTGATGCGTCCGTTCGTCGTCGACAAGACCGTGACGCCGAACGGGAAGACACGATCGCGGACGCGTCCGACGAGGATTCGCCGGGCCGTCAGCCCCACGACCGCCCGGGACGTCAGCGAGATGATGGTCCGGGCCGTCCAGGCGGGGACCGGCACCGCGGCTCAGGTCCCGGGACTGCGGATCGGCGGCAAGACGGGCACCGCCGAGACCGGGGTCGACGGGAGCAACACGACCTGGTTCATCGCGTTCGCCGGTAACGAGGGCGAGCAGCCCAGGTTCGCCATCGCGGTCGTGCTCCAGAACCAGTCCCTGACGGGGGGTGCGACGGCTGCCCCGATCGCGCGCGAGGTCTTGCAGGCACTCTTGACATCGACGGCGAAGAAGTAACCACCTTTCCCATGGCCAAAAACGACCTCACCGGCACCCTCTTCGCAGAACGCTACCGCCTCGAGCGCAAGCTCGGCTCGGGCGGGATGGCCGACGTCTGGCTGGCCGAGGATCAGGAGCTCGGGCGCCGGGTTGCGGTGAAGATCCTCCACGAGCGCTACGCGACCGACGAGCAGTTCGTCGAGCGCTTCCGCCGTGAGGCGACGCACGCAGCGGGCCTCTCGCACCCGAATATCGTCTCGATCTTCGATCGTGGCGTCGCTGACGGCTCGTACTACATCGTGATGGAGTACATCGAAGGCCGGACGCTCAAGGAGCTCGTCGTGACGCGCGGGCCATGCCCGGTTCCGGTAGCGATCTCGTACACCCGGCAGATCCTCGCCGCCGTCCGCTACGCGCACAAGAACGGGATCATCCACCGCGACATCAAGCCGCACAACGTGCTCGTCGACCGCGAGGGGCGCGTCAAGGTCGCCGACTTCGGCATCGCCCGGGCGGGCGCGAGCGAGATGACCGAGGCAGGATCGATCGTCGGCACCGCCCAGTACCTCTCCCCCGAGCAGGCGCGCGGCGCGCCCGTGGACGAGAGCTCCGATCTCTACTCCACGGGAATCGTGCTCTACGAGCTGCTGACGGGCACGGTGCCGTTCACGGGCGAAACGCCGGTCGAGATCGCCATGAAGCATCTTTCGCAGACGCCGGAGCCACCGTCGGCCCGCCGGCCCGAGATCCCACGGGACATCGATCTCGTCGTGCTCAGGGCGCTGGCCAAGGAGCCGGCCGATCGCTACCGATCGGCGGGCGAGCTCGATCGCGACCTGGAGCTCGTCGCGCGCGGCGAGCCGGTCGGCTCGGAGACGGAGACCGCTGCGACGATGGTCCTCGCCGGAGCGGGCGCACTCGATGCGACCGCGGCAACCCGCGTCGCCGCACCGCTCCCTCCCGCCACGAGCGGCACGTACGCCGGCGACGAGCGCTACCGCGCCTACGACGCCCCCGTGGCGCGCCGGAAGAGCGTGTGGCCCTGGCTGCTCGTCGCCGGCGCGCTGATCGCACTCGGGGTCGGGGGCTGGTTCCTCTACGACAACGTGCAGAACCAGATCAACAACAACAAGCCCCTCGTCGTCAAGCAGTACACGGGCATCCTCGAGGTGCGGGCCGTCGATCTGATCCGGGGCGACGGCTTCGACCCGAACGTCAGGCGCGTGCCGAACGGCGACCAACCCGTCGGCATCGTGTTCGACCAGTCGCCGGTCGAGGGCACCTCGCTCCAGAAAGGCGGCATCGTCACGATCCTCGTCTCGACGGGGAAGAAGAGCGTGACCGTGCCCGACGTCGTGGGCTCGCAGGTGACCGACGCCGTCGCGACGCTCACGCGGGCCGGGCTCGTTGCCAAGAGCGTCGGCGTCGCCTCCGACAAGCCCTCGGGGGCCGTGACCGCTCAGGATCCGTCGTCTGGCACGTCCGTCACCGAAGGCGCGACGGTTCGCATCAACTACTCCACCGGACCGAAGCAGGTCGCCGTGCCGCCGGTCGTCGGCCTGGACTACTCGGCTGCGCTCCAGCAGCTTCAGGCCACCGGGTTCGCGGTCGCACGCGTGGACGTCGAGAGCGACCAACCGGCCGGCGTCGTCGTCAGTCAGGTTCCGACCGGCTCGTCGACCGCGACGAAGGGATCGAAGGTGACGCTTTCCGTCTCGAACGGCCCCCAGACGACACCGGTACCCGACGTGACCGGCCTCACGACCGCGGATGCGAGGACGACCCTGACGGACGCGGGCTTCAAGGTCACGGTGACGAAGCAGGAGACGGACGTGGAGACGTTCGATGGTGTCGTCATCTCGCAGGATCCACCGGGCAACACGCAGCAGGATCCGAGCACCGTGATCACGCTGTTCGTCGGGACCTTCGTGCCGCCGCCGACCACCCCGGCCGACACGACGACGACAACAACAACACCCACGACGCCGCCGCCGAAGCCATGAGCCCCCGCATCCGGGTCGCTGTGCTGGCAGGAGGTCGCTCCAGCGAGCACGAGATCTCGCTCGCGTCGGCGAGGTCGGTAGTCGAGGCACTCGACCCCGACCGCTACGAGACACGGACGATCGAGATCGGGCGCGACGGCACCTGGGCGCTGCCGCCCGCGCCCGGAGTCGCAGAACTGCCGGGAGGCGCCGCCGGCCTACCGATCCCCACGGCGTCCTCGCCAAAGGTGCTCGGAGCGGTCGACGTCGTGCTGCCGATCCTCCATGGCCCGTTCGGTGAGGACGGAACCGTGCAAGGGCTGCTCGAGCTCGCCGACATCCCCTACATCGGGGCAGGCGTCGCCGCCTCGGCGCTGTGCATGGACAAGGACCTGTTCAAGGCCGTGCTCCGCGATCGGGGGATTCCGGTCACGTCGAGCCTCACTCTGCGTACCGGTGACGATGTCGCGAACCCCTTCGGATACCCGGTGTTCGTGAAGCCGGCACGTCTTGGATCGTCCGTCGGGATCTCGAAGGCGCGGAACGACGCCGAGCTTGAGGCAGCGGTGGCGCTCGCCCGCCGGCACGACGACAAGGTGCTCGTGGAGGAGTTCCAGCCGGGCGTCGAGGTCGAGGTCGGGGTCCTCGGGAACAGGGAACCGGTCGCCTCGGTCGTCGGCGAGATCGTCGCCCACGCAGACTGGTACGACTTCGAGGCGAAGTACACGGAGGGGGGCATGGAGCTGATCGTCCCGGCACGGCTGCCCGACGCCACGAGCGAGCGCGTCCGGCAACTCGCGGTCGACGCATTCGTGGCAACCGACTGCGAGGGCATGGCCCGGGTCGACTTCTTCGTTCGCCCCGACGGGAACGTCATCGTCAACGAGCTCAACACGATCCCCGGATTCACGGCGACGAGCGTCTACGCAGAGCTCTTCGCCCAAAGCGGCATCCCCTACGCAACGCTGCTCGACCGGCTCGTCGAGCTCGCTCTGGAACGGCACGCGGCGCGGCGCGCGCTCGCGTACTGAGCGCGACAACAGGCGCGAGACCCGCCCCTACGACGAAGCGATCACGCTCTCGAGCGCCTCTTCCCAGACGGCGAGAGCCTCTTCGAGGACGGCGTCCTCGATCGTGAGCGGAGCGAGAACGCGAATGCAGTTGCCCGATATCCCAGCCCTGAGGAGGATCAGCCCGCGCTCGAGCGCGGCGGTGATCACGGCCCCGGCAATGTCGGATGCCGGTTCCTTCGAGGACGGATCGAGGACGAGCTCGATCGCGAGCATCGCTCCCAGGCCGCGGACGTCGCCGATCTGAGGCCAGCGCTCTTGCCAGGCGAGCATCCGCGACCTGATCCGCTCTCCCATCTGATTGGCGCGCTCGACGAGGTCCTCCTCGGCGAAGATGTCGAGCACCGCGAGTGCGGCGGCAAGGGCGACGGGGTTACCGATGTACGTCCCCCCGATCGCACCGGCATGCGGTGCGTCCATGATCGATGCCTTCCCGATCACACCGGACAGGGGAAGTCCCGCGGCGATCGACTTGGCAACACACATCAGGTCGGCCTCGACCCCGAAATGCTCCATCGCGAACATCTTCCCGGTACGACCGAAGCCGGTCTGGACCTCGTCGGCGACGAGAACGATTCCCTCGCGATCGCAGATCTGTCGAAGTCCCTCGACGAACTCAGGGGGTGCCGGCACGAACCCACCCTCACCGAGTTGCGGCTCGAAGACGATCGCCGCGACCCGCGAGGGCGCAACGTGGGAGACGAGCATTCCCTCGAGGGCGGCGAGGGCTTCCGACGCCGACGGGCCGCGGTAGGCGTTCGGGAACGGCGCCCGGTAGACCTCGGGGGCGAACGGGCCCATTCCCACCTTGTACGGATGCACCCTCGAGGTCATCGTCATGGCGAGCATCGTGCGGCCGTGGAACGCTGCCTCGAACGCGATCACCGCCGGCCGTCCGGTCGCGAGCCGCGCGATCTTGACCGCATTCTCGACGGCCTCGGCGCCGGAGTTGAAGAACGCCGCGCGCGTCGGGCCCGCGAACGGTGCGATCTCGCCGAGTCGCTCGGCGAGATCGACATAGCCTTCGTACGGCACGACCGTGAAGTCGGTGTGGACGAACCGGGCTGCCTGCTCCTGGATCGCGTCGACGACCCTCGGGTGGCAGTGGCCGACGTTGACGACCCCGACTCCCCCCGCGAAGTCGATGAAGGTATTTCCGTCGACGTCCGAGATCGTCGCGTTCCGCGCCGCAGCGGCGAAGATTGGCAGGTAGACCTGGAGAGGCTTCGCGACCGCCGACTCGCCGCGGGCGAGCAGCTCACGCGAGCGCGGCCCGGGAATCTCCGTTCGGAGCTCGATCGTTCTCGTCGTCGCCACCGCGGAAGCGTACCGGAGTGTCGCGCGGGTACCCTCCGGCACCGTGGACATGACAGACCTCTCCCCGGATCCCCATTCGCAGTTCGATAGGTGGTTCGCCGATGCGGTGGAGGCCGGTGTTCCGGATCCGGAGCAGATGGCGCTCGCGACCGCCACGCTCGCCGGCACGCCGTCGGTGAGGATGGTGCTGCTCAAGGGGCACGACCCCCGCGGCTTCGTCTTCTTCACGAACCGCGCGAGCAGGAAGGGTGTCGAGCTTCGCTCGAACCCCGTCGCGGCAGGCGTTCTGCACTGGAAGCCGCTCGAGCGGCAGGTACGCGTCGAGGGGCGCGTCGAGCAGCTGGCCGAGGACGAGTCGTCGGCGTACTTCGCGACGCGGGCACGCGCCAGCCAGATCGGCGCCTGGGCATCCCCCCAGTCACAACCCGTTGCGGATCGCAGCGAGCTCGAGCGCCGTGTCGCCGAGATCGAGGAGCGGTTCCCGTCGGACAGCGATGTTCCGTTGCCCCCGTTCTGGGGCGGCTACCGCATCAAGGCGGACGCGATCGAGTTCTGGCAGGGAAGGCCGGGAAGGCTCCACGACCGGATCCGGTACACGCGGACCGCGGAAGGCTGGGAGCGGCAGCGTCTCGGGCCGTGAGAAGCCTCAGCCTCCGTACGTCGTGCCGGCGGGCGCGAGCGCCGCTTTCGTGTAGATGCCGGAGGCGTTCCAGAGCAGATATCCCTTGGCTCCCTGCAGGCGTGCGGCAGAGATCTGCGCGAGCACCTCTCCGGCGGTGTAGTTCCAGTCCTGGATCCACGGGACGAGCTGGGCACGCGATCCCTTGACCTGGCGACGGTAGTCCGTCAACGTCCGGAACACCGTTTCACCCGGTTCCGCCACCGGGCTCTCGATCCCGAGCTCACCGCCGCCGTAGAGCACGGGATACGACATCGGGGAAATGCTGTCTGCGTGCTTGGAGATCCAGCTCGGTCTCTGACCGATCCCGAGGTCGCGCGTCGCCGCCAGTCCGAAGAGTGCGGCCGACACGCGCGCTCCCGTCGGTTCGATGCGCTTCTTGGCGTAGGCGACGAAGTCCGCGATCACCCGGCCCTTCGAGACGCTCGTGCGTCCCGGGTAGACGGCGCTACCGACGTCGCCGTCAGAGGGGAAGCGGACGTAGTCGAACATGATCTGGTCGAAGCCGGCCTTCACAGCCGCCTCGGCGACCGAGACGCAGTAGTCCCAGACGCGGCGATCGTAGGGATTCGCCCAGCCGAGACCGGCCGACGTCGTCCAGACGCTGCCATCCGACCGCTGGATCGCGAGATCGGGACGCGCGCTTGCGAGGTTCGGGTCCTGGAAGCAGACCACGCGCCCGATCATGTAGATGCCGTTTCGATGCGCGAGGTCGACGAGAGCCTTCGGGTTGTAGTAGGGCCTGGTGGCGCCGATCGTCCGCGCCAGGGGAACGTCTGCCGGCACGAACCCGATCTCGCCACCCTCGTCCTTCACGTCGAGCTCGATCGTGTTCAGACCGAAACGCTTGTACTCGACGTACTCGCGGAATTTCCCGGGGAGCGAAGCGAGCGCGCCCGTGACGTGAACGCCTCTGATCTCGAGCGGCAGCGGCCGCTGGCTCTTCGCCTGAGCCTTGGCGACGGGAGCGGCCACCGGCGCTTCACCTGCGGCCGCCGAGCCGGACGCAGTCGGGGAATCCGCAACGAACCTGGCTCCCATGACGACGACGATGACGACGACGAGAAGGAGCGCCAGGACCACGGCGCGCCGTCGCCGTTTCGTTCGGCGCGTCTGGTCCCGACGAGCGCGGAAACGCTCATTCGGGTCCATTGGTCCGTAAAGCATGGACACGGGATCACCGAGCGTACCGCATCGGAGGCTCTACCCGGGTGGTTTCGGGAACCGATCCTCTAGGATCGCGGCATGGTGCTCTCCGACAGGTCGATCCGCCGGCTGATCCGCGAAGGCCGGATCGTGATCGACCCGTACGACGACGCTCTGATGCAGCCTGCGAGCCTCGACGTTCGGGTCGACCGCCTGTTTCGCGTCTTCCGCAACTCGCGGTACCCGTTCATCGACGTGAAGAGCGAGCTCGAGGACCTGACGGAGCTCGTCGAGATCGACGGGGACGAGCCGTTCATCCTCCACCCGGGCGAGTTCGTCTTGGGGTCGACGCTGGAGCGCATCGCCCTCCCCGACGACCTGGTCGCCCGCCTCGAGGGCAAGAGCTCGCTCGGCCGTCTCGGGCTCCTCATCCACTCGACGGCCGGGTTCATCGACCCCGGCTGGGACGGCCACGTGACTCTCGAGCTGTCGAACGTCGCGAACCTCCCGATCACGATCTACCCGGAGATGAAGATCGGGCAACTCTCGTTCGTCCAACTCCTCGAGCCTGCGGAGCATCCGTACGGTTCGAGCGGGCTCGGCTCCAAGTACCAGGGCCAGCGAGGGCCGACGCCGAGCCGCTACTGGAAGAACTTCGACGCATCGTCGTAGGCCGCACGACAGACCGAGCGAGGAGAGCTCGAGCAATGCACGACCGCGAGGCCCACGCCGACCACGGGTGCATCGCAGGCACCCGTGCACGACACCCCGGCGCAGCACCCTTGCAGAACACCGCGGCGCAATACCGGCCGCAGGACACCGGGACGCAGGAAGCAACCCCCACATCGGCTCGGGCACTCGACCGACCACGCGACACAACGCCGACGCCGGATCGCAGGCGCCCGATCGGCCTCGTGACACTTTGTCACGAGGTTGTCGCGCCCTCTCGCGGGACGCACGCGCGGTCACCGACTCGGGCGCGCAACGGGAGAGACGGAGCCGGCACCGACGGCCACGACCCCGTCGTGCGAGCGCGGACGGCAGCTCCTCGTGACACCTTGTCACAAGGGATCTGCCGGGTGCCTTCGCGTTGGGGCCAACGCGGAGGCGTTGCACGCTCGTTGCAATGTCGGCACAGAATCGTGACGCACCGCATGTCACGCTGTGTCCGACGATGAGAGCTCACCGCCAAACCCGTTCGCTCGGGTGACGTTCGCCCCGACAATCGACCCGCGCCTCGTCGCGAGCGTGGCCCGCACCACCGATCTCCGCTGCGCCGCCGAGGTATTGCGCGGCCTTCGGCGACGCGCCCGCCGCCTCGGAACGACGACCCCCTGCTACGAGAGCGTCAGGAAGCTCGTCGTCGCCGAGCGAGAGCGACGCGCTCAGCTCCTCGCGACGCTCACAACGCTTGTCGAGATCCTCGGGCGGCGCATCCCGGTGCTCCCGGAGGACGTCCCGCGCATCCATGCACGACGACTCGCGGAGAGCCGGCGCCGCATGCACGTGCACCTACTCCAGCCGCCGTGAACCTGATCTGCCCGGAGAGGGCCACGGCACGCCGGCTCAGCGCTCGGCTGATGATCGAGAAAAGGCGAGGGCCACCTTTCGGCGGCCCTCGATCCCGGTAACCAGCGCTGGATTTGGCAGAGGCGCTTCCTGCCTGTCCGTTCGCCCGGCGGCGGACGGTGGCGGCGCGGAACGCGCGTCCCCTACGCTTGGCTATGGCGATTCCCCGTTGGGTCTCGGGAACACGCCCCTACCCGCTGGTACCTCCACTGCCGGTACTGCAGGAATCTGTCACGTCCGGACCACCTCCTTTCCGCGGTTCATCGGAGTGTATACCGACACGACAGGACGACGGCAAGCCCGGAGACGAGATCCGGTCACGCGCTCCGGCGATCAGGCGTCGACGACGACCATGCCGTCGTCCCGAACACGAACCGGGAACGTGTCGACATCGATATACGCGGGAAGCGTCAACGCGCGACCCGTCGTGATGTCGAACCGCGCGCCGTGGCGTGGACAGATGGCAACCCGCTCCTCACAGTCGAACTCGCCCTCGCACAGCGGTCCCTCGTCGTGCGTGCACTGGTCCTCGATCGCATACAGCTCACCGCCGCAGTTGTAGACACCGACGGAGAGGGCCGGCGAGACCTCGACGATCGTGACCGTCCCGGGAGCAAGCTCGGTCAGCTGGCAGACGTCGACCTCGGCCATGCTCAGTTGACCGAGATGTCCCCGCTCGAGGTGCCCCATTCCTCCGGCAGCGGCGTCCCCTTCGCGCGATGCAGCGCGACCTTGAGGACACCCATCCCGAGCAGGGCACACTTGAGGCGCACCGGGCTCAACGGGATCCCGATCTCGTCCAGGAGCTCTTCTTTCGGCATGACCGCGATCTCCTGCGCCGACCGGCCCTTGACGATGTCCGTGAGCATCGAGGTCGCTGCCTGGCTGATCGCGCAACCGCGCCCCTCGAACCCGACGCTCTCGATGATGTCGTCGTCGCCGAACCGGACCGAGACCGTGACCTCGTCGCCACAGAGCGGATTCTGCCCCTCCGCGACGGCATCGTTCGGTTCGAGAACACCGTGGTTCCTGGGAGTGCGGTAGTGGTCGAGGATGACCTCGCGGTACATCTGCTCGAACTCGCTCATCCGAGGTTCCTTCGCACGCTGTGGAGCCCGTCGACCAGCCGGTCGACCTCCTCCG
Organism: uncultured Thermoleophilia bacterium; assembly: GCA_963727515.1. Classification (GTDB taxonomy): domain Bacteria; phylum Actinomycetota; class Thermoleophilia; order Gaiellales; family Gaiellaceae; genus Gaiella. Next base: position 118,912 of record CAVSGN010000003.1, read on the forward strand.
CGATCGAGTAGAGATAGAAGCTCGCGCGCGTCGTTGCGGCGATGCCGAGTCGCGTCATCAGCGGCTGCGTGCAGTGATGCCCGGCGCGTACGGCGACACCCTCCCAGTCGAGAATCTGGGCGACGTCGTGCGGATGCACACCGACCACCTCGAACGAGACGATCCCCGCCCGGCGCTCGAGCGGCGGCCCGAGGAGACGCACCCAGTCGAGCTCGCCCAGACGCTCCATCGCGTATCGCGTCAATTCGTGCTCGTGCTGCTCGATCGCGCCGAGGCCGATCTGAGAGATGTACTCGATCGCCGCTCCGAAGCCCACCGCCTCGGCGATCGCCGGCGTCCCTGCTTCGAATTTGTACGGGAGCTCGTTGAACGTGGTCCGGTCGAGGCTGACCGATCGGATCATCTCGCCACCGAGGTTGAACGGCGCCATCTTCTCGAGAAGCTCCCGGCGGCCGAACAGCGCCCCGATCCCGCTCGGACCGCACAGCTTGTGCGACGAGAGCGCGAGGAAATCGCAGCCGAGCGCCTGCACGTCAATCGGCCGATGCGGGGCCGCCTGGGCGGCGTCGACGACGAGGATCGCGCCCTGATCGTGGGCCCACGCCGCGATCCGCTGGACCGGGTTGATCGTCCCGAGCGAGTTCGACACGAGCCCGACGCAGACGACCTTGATCGCGTTGTCACGCGCGAGATCGTCGAGCGCCTCGAGCTGGAGCTCGCCTGCATCGTCGATCGGAATGTGCCGGAAGGCGGCGCCTGTGCGGCTGGCGATGAACTGCCAGGGGACGAAGTTGGCGTGGTGCTCGAGCTCGGTGACAACGACCGCATCGCCCGGGCCGAGATTCGGCAGGCCCCACGCGTAGGCGACGAGATTGATCGACTCGGTAGCGCTTCGGGTGAAGATGACCTCCTGGCCCGACGGTGCGTTGACGAACGCGGCGACCGTCCGCCGCGCTCCTTCGTAGCCCTCGGTCGCGCTCTCCGCGAGCCGGTAAACGCCGCGATGCACGTTCGCGTACTCGTGCTCGTAGAAGGCGCGCATCCGGTCGAGGACCTGCCGCGGCTTCTGGGTGGACGACGCCGAGTCGAGATACGCGAGCGGCTTGCCGTCGCGGAGCTCGTCGAGGAACGCGAAGTCCGCGCGAAGCAGCGCCGAGTCGAGCGGGCTTACCGTCTGCGTGGCCATCGTCGATTCATGGTAGCCGGGCCGCTCATTCGGCCCGGCCGCGGAGCGGAACGAAGCGATCATCGGCAAGCCAAAGAAATCCGATTGCAATCAGGCAGCCGATGATGATCAGGACGACTGCCGCCGCGTTCGGGACGACGAGCTGGAAGAACTCTCTCAGTCCCGGGAGGACCAGGATGAGGAGATAGGCCCCGAACAGAAGGGCGCACATCGTCGCGACCGCCCGCGCGCGCTTCCTGCTCGTCGCTTCGAGCGCGAGAACGAGGTAGAGGCCGATGATCACGAGGGCGGTCGTGGCGGCGGTACGCGACTGGAGGAGGCCGAGGTCGAAGACATCGAGGGCGATCAGGTACGTCGTCATCACACCGAGCCCGGCCGCGACTCCTGCCGGAACGGCGAACCGCCCGACGTCACGGAGAAACCCGTGCGTCTCCCAGGGCCCGTCGCTCGGGGCGAGTGCGAGGAAGAACGCAGGGATCCCGACCGTCAGTGCGCCCACGATCGTCAGGTGGCGAGGCAGCAACGGGTACTCGGCGGGCGTGATCCCGATCGCGACGATCAGAAATGCGGCGAAGACCGACTTCGTCACGAACAGCTTCGTCACACGCTGGATGTTGCGGAGGATTCGGCGGCCCTCGGCGACCATGCCCGGGACGGCGGCGAAATCGCCTCGGACGAGCACCACGTCCGCGACGGCCTTCGCCATCTGCGCACCCGACCCCTGCGCGATCGAGAGGCGAGATGCCTTCAGCGCCGGCACGTCGTTGACCCCGTCACCGACCATCGCGACGTATCGGCCACGGCGCCTCAACGCCTCGACTACCCGGCGCTTCCCTTCGGGTGAGATCCGACCGACGACACCGATCTCGGCGACGAGTCGATCGAGCTCGAGATCGTCGGCCGGGAGATCGCTGCCCGCGCGCGAGGGCCCGCGCTCGGGAATGCCCGCGTCGGCAGCGATCGACGCAACCGTTGCGGCGGAATCGCCCGAGAGCACGACGACGTCAACCCCCTGCTCGGTCAGGAACGCGATCGTCTCGCGCGTCTCCGGACGGAGCTCCTCGGCAAGAACAGCGAGCCCGAGCGGCTGCACGGGTGCGAGCGCCCCCCGGTCCGTCGGGAACGCGGTGGTCAGGACGCCGAAGCCGACGACCCTGCGACCGCGCTCTTGCTCCTCGCTCGCCGGAGCGGCGAGATCGCCGAGGGAGAAGAGCTCCGGCGCGCCGAGGACGTAGCGCACTCCGTCGATCCGCATCCCACTCCAGCGGTTGCGGGACAGGAACGGGACGATCTCGTCGGCGTGCTCGGGCTCGCGGGGCCAGGCCGAGCCGATCGCTTCCAGGATTGCGTCCGGCGCCTCGGAGGAGGCCGCATAGCGCCCGAGCGCAAGGCCGAGATCGCCCTCGCTCACCCCGTCGGCCGGAATGACCGCGACGACGCGGAGAGCGGACTCGGTCAGCGTGCCGGTCTTGTCGATACAGAGCGTGTCGACCGAGGCGAGTGACTCGATCGCATTCAGCTGCTGCGAGAGGGCGCCGGCGCGGGCCATCCTCACCGCCGCCGCCGCGTACGTCACGGAGAGCAGCAACACGAGCCCCTCCGGGATCAGGGTCACCATCCCCGCGACGGCGGTTTCGACGGCGCGCCCCACCTCGACGTCCTGCTTCCAGAGGGCGACGATCAGCATGCCCCCGAGCGGCACCATCACGACCAGGAGCACGTAGAGAAGGCGATTGATCGCCCGCTCGAGCGGCGAGCGCGGATGACGGAACTCACGAGCCGTGCCCGCGATGCGCTCGGCGTAGCTGTCGGCGCCGACGGCAACGACCTCGAACGACCCGGTTCCCTCGACGACGAACGACCCCGACCTGACGTCGTCCCCACGATCACGCCCGATCGCGTGTGCCTCGCCGGTCAGGATCGACTCGTCGAGTCGCAGATCGGTGGCCTCGAGGAGGTGCCCGTCCGCGACGACCTGGTCGCCCGGCGCGAGGCGCACGAGGTCGCCGGGAACGACCTCGGAGACGTGGAGCGAGTGGAGCTCACCCTCTCGGACGACCAGCGCCTGTGGTGCAACGAGCGCTGCGAGCTCGTCGAGCTTCCGGCGGGCGCTGAGCTCCTGCCAGACACCGATCCCGGTGTTCGTGAGGATGATCGCGAGAAAGAGCGCGTCTCGCCAGTCACCGAAGACGAGCGTGAGGAGGCCGAGGACCAGAAGGATTGCGTTGAACGGCGTGATCGCGTTCGCCCGGACGATCGCCCTCGTCGACCTGCTCGAGGGAGACTCTCGCGGCTCACCACGGTCCGCGAGCCGCCGTGCGGCCTCGGAATCTGACAGACCAGCGCTCACGCCGACGAGGCTACACGTGTGCGTCCGGCGCCCACCCGCGCCTCACGCGCCAGGCGGATGGACCTTCCCGTTCGAGTGGGCGCGCGCTGCGATCTCCTTCTGCCGCTCGACGGTCTCGGCAGCAATCGCCAGAAGCTCGCACAGGCGCACGAGTCGGATGCGCTCCGAGCTCTCTGCGAGCAACTCCTGCTTGAGCTCGGGTGAGAGCTCGAAGCGGCCGGCCACGGCGAACGAGAGCTGCGGCGTCTCTGGGTCGGGAGCCTCGAACTCGCTCCCGGTCAGCTCGGCGAGCCGGCCGAACAACGCGAGCGCCCGCTCGACGTCGGCCACGTCGGCCGGGTCGTCCTGGTCGGCGAACGGCTCCACGCTCGCGGTGACGAATGACCGACCCGATGTCAGCTCGAGGAGCCGGAATCGCGCTCCTCCTTCGACAACGATGTTCAGGCGCCCGTCCTCGAATCGCTCGGAGACCTCGGCGACAGTGGCGAGCGTACCGACCGCGCGCAACCCGTCGTCATCCGCGTACACGATCCCGAACGGCGTTCCCTGCTCAACGCTGTCCTCGATCAGCTCCTGATAGCGCGGCTCGAAAATGTGGAGCGGTACTTGCTCGGCCGGCAAGAGGACGAGCCCGAGCGGGAAGAGGCCGATCTCCGACATGAGAGAAGCCTACTCGCGAGACCGCCGAATCACTCGACCGGGTGATCAGCCGCAAGTTTCTGGGCCGAGAGAACTCTTACCGGGTAGATCGCCCGCCACAAACGAAAGGTCGATATGGATCGGATCGCCTTCGCCGCCCCCGCGGCGATCCCCTCAATCGGTCATGGCTCCTCCGCCGCGGAGCCGGATCGGTGATCTCCCGTGCCCATGGACTCGTGCTCTCCCTCGTCCTCGGAGCGGCAGCGACCACCGGCGCGTACGCCGTCGTCACGACGGCCGATCTCGGTGCTGCGGAGACGAAGCCCGAGGCGATCTCGAGTCGCCAGATTGCACAACGCGCTCGGAAGCTCGACGCATGGGAGGCGTCTCTCCGGAAAGCGCTCGAGGCGCGGCCGCCGGCGCTGCCGGCACGAAACAGCTACCCCGCCGTGGTGTTCATTTCCGCGCCGGGAGCCGTCGCCCTTCCCTCGCCGGCCCCTGTCCAGAGATCGGCAGCCGCGCAGACGGTGGCAAAGGCGCCGCCCGCCGCGAAGCCGCCGGCGGCCGTCAGCGCCCGTGTCGCGCCCGCGCAGGCAAAGCCGGTAGCGAAGCCCGTCCACGAAGGAACCAAGCCCGAGGCACCGGCGCCCGTCGTCACGCCGGCTCCGACAGCGACGCCGCCCGCACGCCAGCCCGCACCCCAACCCGCTCCGGCGCCACTCGTTGTGGCTGCCGTCCCGACGGCGCAGCCCCCGCCCGCCGCCGCGGCACCGCCGCCGCCGACCACGTTGTCGGTCGAGCAGCAGTGCCGACAGCTCCTGCGTGCAGCGGAGAACAAGAGCGAGCAGGTCAAACAGGATGCGGAGAGGCAATGTGAGGCTCTCAAGCAGGCGGCCGAGAGGGAGGGGCGAGGATGACGAACCATCTCGCGCGCCTGTATGCAGCGGCAGGGACGATCGTCGCGTTCTTCCTTCTCTGGATGACGATTGCGGCCCACCCGTGGGCAGCGTCCGCGCCGGTGACTCCTCAGGATCCCCGGCTCGTGGCCCTCGCACAGCGTGAGAAGAGGCTCCAGAAGCGTGCCGCGAACGTGAAGCGCGTCGTCGATCGCCGCTGGGCGATCTACGAGCGGCAAGTGGCCAAACGTGAATGGCAGAACTCCGTCGCGCTCCAGCAGCACCTGAAGCAGCTCGAGGCGTCGCAGGCCGCTGCCGTTCGCGCCGCTCGGGCGGCGAGCGCCCAGACCGCTGAGGCGCGTGCGTACGCGGCGAGTGTCGTCGCCTGGGCGAACCAGCAGCTCCAGAGCGCGACCGTCTCGACGGCCACGCCGGCACGGGCTCTGCCGGCTGCGGTCACGTCTGCAACGCCGAAGAGCGCGAGCAGCGCGAAGCCCGCTTCGCCCGCCTCGAAGACGCAGTCGTCCGCGGCCACCGTGGCCGCCCCGGCCCCCGCCGCTCCCGCGGCCGCCGCTCCCGCGCCTGCCCCACCGGCCGCAGCCCAACCCGCCCCGGCGCCTGCACCCGCCCGGGCCTCTGCACCCGCCCCCGCGCCTGCACCCGCTCCGGCCCCCGCGCCCGTCGCCGCGGCGCCACCCCCGGTGCAGGTCGTCACGCTGCCACCGGTCACGAAGACGCAGGTCTCGAAGAAGTGATCGGCGTGGCCCGTGACGCGGTGGACGGCCTCCTGAGCCGACGGGTGTTCGAGGCCATGGGCTCGACCGTCGAGCTGATCCTCGAGGGAGCACCCTCCGACGCCGACGAAGCCCTCGCCGCGGCGGAGCAGGAGATTCATCGGCTGGAGCAGATGCTCTCTCGGTTCCTGCCTGACTCGGAGCTGTCGCTCCTCAACGGCGCCGGCACGCTCGACGTCTCTCCCGAGCTCGTCGAGGTGACGATGCTGGCGCTCGAGGCACGCGAGCGCACCGGTGGCCGGTTCGACCCGACCGTGCACAACGCGCTCGTGGCCTCCGGCTACGACCGATCGTTCGAGGACATGCCCGCCGACGGGAGTGCCGTCTCGTTGGGTGCCCCTTGTCTCGGCCACATCGCGGTCGACGGATCGAAGATCGAGATCGAGCCCGGATACCGCCTCGACCTCGGCGGGATCGCAAAGGGGTTCGCCGCAGACCGAGCCTGCGCCCTGCTCGCAGAGGCGGGGCCGTGCATCGTCAACGCGGGCGGCGACCTTGCAATCCACGGCCCGCCCTCACGCGGCGTCTGGCCGATAGCCGTGGACGTGCCGGGAACGACCCTGACGCTCGGCCTCGGCCGTGGGGCCCTCGCCACCTCGGGCCGCGACCACCGACGCTGGCGTCGCGGCGGCGTCGAGATGCACCATCTCGTCGACCCCGCGAGCGGCCGTCCCGCGATGACCTCGCTGCGTCGGGTAACGGCGTACGCGGAGACAGCGGCGGCAGCCGAGGTGACGGCGAAGGCGCTCCTGCTCGCGGACGAGGAGGCGGCTGCGACCGAAGCCGACGCGCTCGGACTCCCGTGCGTGCTCATTACGACCGACGAAAGGCTGATCCTGGCGGGAGGGCTCGCGTGAGCTCCGACCCGACCTTCTGGATCGAGGCACGCGCGTCGGGAATGCTCGCGTTCGCGCTGCTGACGCTCTCCGTCGTGGCGGGGCTCGTGCTCAAGTCGCGCCCGTTCGGCACGGCCCTGAAGCCGGCGACGGTCACCGACATCCACCGGTTCCTCGCCCTTCTCTGCCTGGGTGCGACGGCGATCCACGGTGTCGCACTCATTCTCGACTCCACCGTTCACGTCGGGCTGACGGATCTGCTGGTCCCGGGGCTCGTCTCGTACCGTCCCCTCTGGGTCGGAGTCGGGGTCGTCGCCGCCGAGCTGATGGTGCTCGTCTACGTCTCGTTCTCGCAGCGCAAGCGGATCGGAGCGAAGAACTGGCGGCGCCTGCACTGGGCGACCTACGGAATCTTCGTCGCCATGCTCGTGCACGGCATCATGTCCGGCACCGACACGACGCAGCCGTGGGCGCTCGGGATCTACGTCGGCGCGATCGGCGTCGTCGTGACGGCATCCGTCTGGCGCGCTCTCGTGCCTCCCATGAAGCCACAACGAAGGCCACAGAAAGTGGCAGCAGAGGCGGGTTAGGTGTAGAACCCGGCAAGGTTGTTCCTTCTGAGCGGTGGTTGAGGGTGCCCTGTGGTCTGCAGTGATTGTGGTAGTCGCGCCAAGCGGGCAGTGCTCGGCGGCGTTCGTCGCCGGTGCCGTAGACGGCTTCGGTGGCCCAGCCGCTGAGCATCGTGCGGATGAAGGTTCCACCTTGCCGTTGCTGCGTGGTCGGGTGGGGACGAGTGCGGAGGTTCCTGATCCGGAGCTGCTTGCAGGCTAGGCAACATGAACACCAAGGCCCAAGTCGGCGCGTCGGCCGCGCAGGTAGCGTTGCAACATTCTCTCCGGCGCCAGTCAGCTTTCTCATGAATCGCACCACGACCATCGGTATCGACCTCGTCGACGTAGCTGACGTACGGGAGGCGCTGACGACGTTCGGCGACCGCTACGCGCGGCGCATCCTCACGGCCCGGGAGCAGCGTGCTTGCACACGCAAGGACGAGCTCCGAGCTGATCTCGTTTCGATCGCCTTCGCTTCGAAGGAGGCGGTGATCAAGACTTTTGGCCACGGTGCCGATGACGTTGATTGGCTCGACATCGAGTTGACGGTGGAGGCGCCCAGCCGACTGAGCGCGTCGCTCATACGGACGGCGTCCGCCGCAGCCGGCGATCGGGTCAGAGCCACGATCTCCGTCAGCGTGGCCAAGACGAAATCAACGGTACTCGCCATCGCAATTGCTCAGGGAGACCAGGAATACAGGGATCAAGAAGGAGAAGCCAGCTGATATGAATCTCGAAGAACGAGTCAGGCGCGTAGTCGCTCAGTACGCCAAGATCGGCGCGGACCCCGCGACGATCGGGCGTGAGGCTGATCTGTACCAGGCCGGTATGACATCGCACGCGAGCGTGAGCCTGATGCTCGCCCTCGAAAACGAGTTCGACCTCGAGTTTCCCGATCGGATGCTGACGCGAAGCGTGTTCGAAAGCATCTCATCGATCTGTGCGGCGATCGCGGAACTGGTCGGGGTCGAGGCGGCGTGAGCACCGCGCCAAGCCGGGACCGATCGTTCCTGGAGGAGATCCACGGCGCCGTCGAGATCGCCGCGAAGGAGGCCGACGATGTCGACCGCGCCGCGAGGTTCCCGCGCGAAGCGATCGCCGCGCTTCGCACCGTCAGGGCACTCTCTGCGCATGTTCCGCCACAGTTCGGTGGCGGTGGCGTCTCGTTTGCGGCGGTGGCCGACGGATGTTTCGAGCTTGGAAGAGCCTGCGCAGCGACTGGCATGGTGTTTGCGATGCATCAGATCCAAGTCGGGTCGCTCGTCCGGCATCGTCAGGACGCCGCACCGCTCGAGCGCTACCTCGAGGAGTTGAGCGAGCGGCAGCTACTGATCGCGTCCGCGACGTCCGAGGTCGGGGTTGGGGGCGATCTTCGCACGAGCATCGCCGCGGCGGGGGCCTCGGACGGGCTGGTCGGTTTCGAGAAGCGTGCGCCGACAATCTCATACGGCGCAGAGGCCGACGACCTGCTCGTAACCGTGCGCCGGGCTCCGGATGCCGATCCCTCCGACCAGGTGCTCGTCCTTGTTCGAAACGGAGAGCGAGAGCTCGAGCAGGTTAGCGAGTGGGACCCACTCGGCATGCGCGGCACCTGCAGCCCCGGCTTCATCCTTCGGGCCAAGATCGACCCGGCTCAGGTGCTTCCGGTCGCTTTCGGCGAGATCGCGACCAAGACGATGGTCCCTTTCTCTCATATCCTCTGGGCGCACGTCTGGCTCGGGATCGCCACGGACGCTTACGACCGCGCTCGCGCTTTTGTGCGCGAGCGTGCCCGGACGAGTCCGGGTCTCGTCCCGCCGCAGGCGGCACGACTATCGGAACTTGCGACACTCGTTCACCGCATGCGCAGCGAGGTGGAGGCGGCAACCTCGGAGTACAGCTCGATCCTCGAGTCCGAAGACGCTCAGGGCGACCTCGCCACGATTGGCTACGCGATTCGCGTCAACACGCTCAAGGTCAGCGCATCCGACCTCGCACCCCAGATCTGCACGCTCGCGCTCACGATCTGCGGGATGGCCGGGTATCAGAACGGGATGCCGTTCAGTGTCGGACGTCATCTCCGCGATGCTCTCTCGGCCGGATTGATGATCGGCAACGATCGCATCCACGCCACGAACGCCGCACTCCTTCTCGTGCACAAGGGATGAGAACGACGATGGCGGCCGCAGACACCTCCGAGGAAACCGAATTCCTGAAGAGCTTGCTCGACGCGGGCCTCCTGATCGCCGGGGACGTGCCGGGCGTTTACGGTCGTTCGGCGACCTTCGAGGCTATCGCGAGCGGGATCGACAACCTTGCGCTCGCAGAAGGCCGACTCGACGCGGCTGAGACCCTCCGGTTCCCGCCGGTCATGTCCCGCAGGGATCTTGAACGCACGGGATATCTCGGGAGCTTCCCTCACCTCGCCGGCTCGGTCTTCGGGTTCTCCGGAGACGAGACGGACGCTCTCGACCTCGCCAACCGCGCGGCGGCCCATGACGACTGGAGCGGGCTTCAGGAGATGACGGACGTGGCGTTGATCCCCGCCGCCTGCTACCCCGCGTATCCGTGGCTCGCTTCTCAGGGATCGCTTCCGGTGGGAGGCCGCCTGCTCGACGTGTGCGGCTTTTGCTTCCGCCGCGAGCCGTCTCACGACCCGGCGCGAATGCAGGCCTTCCGACAGCACGAGCACGTCCGGGTGGGCGAGCCCGACACGGTCCTTGCCTGGCACAATTCCTGGCAGGAGCGTGGTGCCAAAGTCCTCGGCGGACTCGGGCTCACCGTCGACGTGGTCCCTGCGAACGATCCCTTCTTCGGCCGCGCCGGGCGGATTCTTGCAAGCGGCCAGAAGGAGCAGCGGCTGAAGATGGAGGTCGTCTGCCCGATCTCTTCAACACGCCCGGGGCCCGTTCTCTCGGTGAACGCCCACCTCGATCACTTCGGGGTAGACTTCGGGATCACGACCGACGCGGGCGCCACCGCCCACTCCGCTTGTATCGGCTTCGGGCTGGAGCGAATCACGCTGGCACTCCTGCTTCGCCACGGGCTCCGCCCCGATCATTGGCCCGAGAACGTCCGCTCGCGACTTTGGCCCAAGGGAGCCATCGAGTGTTGACTTCGATTCTGGGCCTCGATCCTGGCTGTTACGCGCCTCACAGCCTGCACGCGCCGGGCCGGATGTACCCCGAGATGAACTGCTATACGGATCTCTGGATCGAGCTCGTCCATTCGCTGGGGTACGAACCAACCGCGATGCTGGCGTGCTGCACAGTCGCCGATTGGGAAGGCGACCAGTGGACGTTCTTCAAACCGTCAGTCTTGGACCTCGAGAGGTTATACGGCCTCGAGACGTATGAACTCGCACTCTACCGCAGTCTCCCCGACCACATCAACGAGCAGCTGGCCCGCGGCCGATTCGTGATTGTCGAAGTCGACGGCTACTTTCTCCCGGACACGGCGGGCCGCAGCTATCGCTCGACGCACGAGAAGACCTCCATCACCGTGGACACGATCGACCGCAAGGCACGACGGATGCGGTACTTCCACAACGCGGGATATTGGGCGCTCGACGGCGATGACTTCGTGGGTGCGCTTCGGGTCGAGGGTCGCCCCGCCGCCGATCTCCCGCCATATGCCGAAATCGTCCGCCGCGATCGGCTGAAGCCGTGCCCACCAACGAGTCTCAGACGCGAGGCGGCGTCGCTCCTCGAGAACCACCTTGTCCGGCGACCCGCTGCGAACCCGATCAGCGCTTTCGGTGCGCACCTCAAGGCGACGCTGCCGATGCTCGAGGGAGAAGAAGCGTACCACGCCTACGCGTTCGCCACGCTACGCCAGTGTGGAGCCTCCTGGGAGGCTGCCGCGACCTTCCTGCGGTGGCTTGACGGTGGCCATGCCGAGGCGGCAGACGGCTTCGAGGTACTTGCAGCAACGTCGAAGACTCTGCTACTCAAGGTTGCCCGGGCGGCCGCGATAGGAAGGCCGTTCGACCCAGCCGCCCCGATCGCGGAGATGGCGGCACTTTGGGATGAGACTCTCGACCGCTTAACGGCGTAGGTACGGGATGCGAGTGCAGCTACTCCCGTTCCCGACTCGTGGGATCGTCGTGAGCGGACACACGACCACCATGCTGGCGAACTGGAGCCTCGCCGACTCCGACCCTGGATCGATGCCTGCAACGTGGTCCAAGGCAATTGAGGCCCACGCGCCCGGCACCGTGGCCGGCGCCCGCCTCGAGGCGGGGCTCGAGGCGGGGGAGATCGACTCCCGGGATTGGTGGTACCGCTGTCGAACGCCATTCGCCCCCGCCGAACAGGGGCAGGAGACAGTCCTACGACTCGACGGTCTCGCGACGATCGCCGAGGCATGGATCGGTGAGACCCGCGTGCTCACCTCGACCGACATGTTTCTCCCTTCAGCAGTTGCGATCGAGGATCTCGGTGCTTCAGGGGGCGACGAGCTCCGCCTCGTGTTCCGCGCACTGGCACCCGTCCTCGCACAGCGGCATCCCCGACCCAGATGGAAGACAAGGATCGTCGCCGAGCAGTCGTTGCGTTGGCATCGCACGACACTGCTGGGGCGCTTACCCGGGTTCGCGCCCGGCCCGCCTCCGGTCGGGCCGTGGCGCACCGTTGCCCTCGAACATAGGAGCCGGATCGCCGTCGATGCGAGCCGGCTCCGACCGTCGCTCCTCGACGACGGTGTCGCCCGCCTGGATGCACGACTCGAGTTGCGGGAACTGGACACGTGCGTCGTCGCGGTCGAGGGACGTGTCGCCGACTTCCACTTCCCGCTCACGCTCACGCGATCGGGAAGTCGAGTCGTGGCAGAGGGAACGGTTTCCGGCCGGCTCTCCCCGTGGTGGCCGCATACCCACGGAGACCCCTCGCTTCACCCCGTCTCGTTCGAGGTACGAACGACAGGCGACACGATCGGACTCGACGCAGGGCGGGTCGGTTTCCGCCGCGTATCAGTCGCGGATCAAGAGCGTTTCAGCATCTCCATCAATGGCGTGTCTCTCTTCTGCCGCGGCGGCTCCCTGCTGCCCGATCCAGTAACGATCGACCACGAAGCCGAGCGGCTCGAGACGCTCCTCCAACTAGCCGTGGACGCCGGCATGAACATGCTCCGTCTACCTGGCCTAGGGGCCTACGCCGACGACCGACTCCTTACCCGATGCGATGAGCTCGGTCTCATGCTCTGGCAGGATTTCTCCTTCGCGAACATGGACTACCCTGTCAACGACCCCGCCTTCCGCGGCCTCGTGGAGTCCGAGGCCGCCGCGTTCCTCGAGCCAGCAGGTCGACATGCGAGCCTCACCGTCCTTTGCGGCGGCTCGGAAATCGAGCAGCAACCGGCGATGCTGGGTATCACCGCGGACTTTCCGTTGCTTGATGAGGTGTTGCCAGAGAGCATTGCGCGGGCGAAGGTCTGCATTCCGTTCGTCCGCTCGACGCCGAGTGGTGGTGATCTTCCATTCCGCCCCAACGCGGGTGTAGCCCACTATTTCGGCGTTGGAGCGTACCGCCGCCCGCTGGATGACGCTCGGAGAGCGGAAGTGCGTTTTGCCGCCGAGTGCCTCGCTTTCGCAAACGTCCCCGAACCAGCCTCGCTGACTCGTCTGACGGAGGATGGCTCCCGGCCGCACCCGCTCGGCAACACATGGAAGCGCGGCGTGCCTTACGACGTAGGCGCCGACTGGGACTTCGACGACGTACGCGACCACTACTTGCGTGTGCTCTTTGGCCTTGATCCGCAGCAGCTTTGTGCGAGCCACCCGTCTCGCTACGTCGAGGTATCTCGTGCAGTGACCGGCGAAGTGATGGCCCGCACGATCGGCGAGTGGCGGCGCGCAGCCTCCCCGTGCTCCGGAGCGCTGGTCTGGTCGTTCAACGACCTACTCCCGGGCATCGGATGGGGGGTGATCGACGCCTTCGGGATGCCGAAGCCCGCGTACTGGCACCTTCGCCGGGCGTGCCGCCCCGTTGGGTTGTGGATGACGGACGAAGGTACGAACGGTCTCGCGCTGCATATTGCCAACGATAGAGACGAGCCCCTGAACGGACGAGTAACGGTCGCGTTCGCGCGGGCTGACGGACGAATTGTAGAGAGCGGCGCTTGTGGCGTGACTGTCAGCCCCCACGGTATGTGGTCCGAGTCGGTCGAGTCTGTAATCGGCCATTTCATTGACGCGAGTTCCGCGTATCGCTTCGGGCCGCCTGCATTCGACATCATCGTCGCTGAACTCCATGAGACCGACGCACTAATCGCCAGGGATGTTCACCTATCGCCCACCTTTCGACTCGGTGAACCCGATGACGATCTCGAGCTAAGGGCACTAGTTGCCGCACCGGTGGGCACGGAGCCCCTCGGAGTGACACTTGATTGCGCGAGGGTCGCGTACTCCGTGCGGGTTGACGCCCCTGGTTTCACGGCGTCTGACTCTTACTTCACGATCCCTGGCGGGCGAGTCCCACAACATTCGCCTGACGCCGACAGCGGCCGGTGCATCGCTGGACGCGATCCGATTCTTGCCCCTGAACGGACGTCCGGCCTTGATCCACGTGACCCAGCCGTGACGCGCACGTTCGCAACGGTGTTCGGGGACTCGCTGGCCCTCCGCGGCTGGCTGACGTTGCCGAGCGCCAACCTCGTGACGAGCCGCGGTGTCGTGATCGTGGCGCCGTTTTGGCACCCGAATATCTGCTCCTACCGCCCTCTCTGGGTTCTTGCCCAACGTCTTGCGGCTCACGACCATGCCGTGCTCCGGTTCGACTGGCCCGGACAGGGCGACAGCGCCGATCCCATTCACCCGATCACGACACCTGATGACTGGTCGCAAGCCGTCCGCGAAGCAATCGCACATCTCCGATCGCAGACGGGTGTCGTGGACGTCGCGCTCGTGGGTCTGCGGATCGGCGCGACCGTGGCCCTAACGGTCGCCGACGATCCCTCGGTAGCGTCGATCGCGCTCATATCTCCGTTCGTTGACGGCAGCTCATACATCCGGGAGACGCGGGCATTTGAGGCGCTAACGGGCGTGCCTTCAGTTGCGGGAATGGGTTCGGCCCCACTGCCGAGGGGAACGATCGAAGCCTCGGGATTCCTCATCCAGAGCGCTGAAGCAGAGGCGCTCCGCTCGCTCGATCTCAGGGTGCTCGATTCTTCCCCAACACACGAAAAGCCGATCCTGCTCGCGGCGCCGAGTCCGGATGATCCTGCGCTCCGCCTCCGCGAGACATTCGGTAGCGGAACCAACCTTACGCTCGCAATAGAGTCCGAGCTCTCTCACCTCGACGAGGGAACCGGAAGGTCAGCGCTCACCCCTGCGTGTGGCACGCTGGTCGAGTCGTGGCTCGGCGGGCAACAGAAGGCTAGAGGGCACCGCAAGCCCAAGCTCGCGGGGCTTGAGCGACAGCTCAGGATCAACCGGGCCGGTATCGTCGAAACCGGCACCCTTATCGGACCTGGCGGTGCAGCGCTCGCGTTGATCACGTGCGAACCGGAGGCCCCGCGCGGACCCTGGGTGGTGTTTCTCAACGCCGGCTCTGTCCATCATGTCGGCCCGAACCGTCTCTGGACAACATTTGGACGCCGCTGGGCGGAGTCAGGCATTCCCTCCGCGCGAATCGACGCATCCGGGTTCGGGGACAGCGACCCCGTCTTCCCAACGGATGAGCGCGCGGGCGCCTCAACTCGCGCGCTCTACACTGCACCGACCGAGCGCGATGTTCGCGCCGTGCTCGACTGGCTAACGGAGACCCGAGGCCCGCAGGAGTTTGTCCTGGTCGGTCTCTGCTCCGGTGCGTACTTCGCTCTCCGGCTGGGAGCTCGCGATCGGCGGGTTGTCGGGGTCGGCCTCCTCAACCCTCGAGCGATTGTCTGGGATAGCGAGTACCCAGCGATTGAGGCCTCTCACAAGCTTGCCGACATCGCGCGCCACCCCTCACTCTGGCGCGGCGCGATCGTCGAAGGGCGGCGGCCATCTCGACGCCTCGCCGCCCGCGGAGTCACCGTGAGGGCGCTCCATCCAAGGCGGCAACGCCGAATTGGCCGGGAGACAGCTGCATTGCTGTCAGCCCTTCCGGCCCGGGGCGGGCGCTGCCACCTCGCCCTGAGCGACGGCGACTCCGGACACCGCAGCATGCTACGACTTCTCGGGCCAGATCTTGAAGACAAGCTCACGAGCATCGGGGTGACGTATGAGATCTTCGCGGGTGTCGACCACACGTTTCGGCCACTCTGGTCACATGACGCTGTTCGGCGATCCCTCGAACGCCATCTCGCGCTTCCGGCGCGGCAGGACACCCACGGTAAGCCCTAGCAAGCCGGGTTACTCTGGTCAGGCCTGCGGGATCCGAGCCTCGAGCGCCGCCCCGAGCGCCGTTCGCACGGGCTCGAGCTCGATCCGGTCGAGGACGTCCTGGAAGAAGCCACGCACGATCAGCCGCTCCGCCTCCTGCCGCGACAGGCCACGCGCCATCGCGTAGAAGAGCTGGTCGCGGTCGACCTGGCTCAGCGTTGCCCCGTGGGTGCAGCGAACGTCGTTTGCGAGGATCTCGAGACCCGGGATCGAGTCGGCGTGCGCGGTCTTCGAGAGCAGGAGGTTGCGGTTCTCCTGGTAGGCGTTCGTCTTCTGCGCGTCCTTTTCCACGCGGATCATCCCGCGCCAGACGGCGCTCGCGGTGTCCCGCAGGACGCCCTTGAAGGCGAAGTCGGAGGTCGTGTTCGGAGCGATGTGCTCCTGGAACGTGTCGTAGTCGAGCCGCTGCTCGTTGTCGGCGAAGTACGCCCCCGTGACACGCGAGGTTGCGCCGGGTCCTGCGAGGTCGTTCTGGATCCAGACCTTGCCGCCTCCGGAGCCGAATCCGCCCGCCACCCAGTCGAGCTCGGCGTCGCGTCCCACCGTCGCGTGGTGGGAGGCGAAGTGCCACGTGCTCTGGGAGAGGTTCTGGACGGAGACGTACTCGACCTTGGCCGCGTCCTCGACGACGATCTCGACGGCGGCGTTCGAATAGCCGGAGAGCTCGGGCGACGCAGAGGCGTACTCCTCGATCACCGTGAACCGGCTCTCGGCCTCGGCGACGATCAGCAGGCGCCAGAACAACGAGCCGCCCTCGACCGCATTCGCGATCCGGACATAGATCGGCTTCTCGAGGACGACGCCCTTCGGCACGTGGACGAGCAGGCCGTGCTCCCACATCGCCGCATTGTGCGCGGCGAATTTCTCGCCGTACCCGACGAGCGTTCCGAGCAACGGGTGGTCGTCGGTCAGGAGCTCGAAGCGGATCCCGTCGGGAGCGCTCTCGATCGTGATCCCCGTCTCACCGACGATCGCCACGCCCGATGCGTCGATCTCGAGCATGGTCGCCGGAAGCGTCGAGGGCGCGACGCCCGCAGCCGTGTACGAATCGGGATCGAAGCCCGTCAGGTCCGTGAAGCGCCAGTGCTCCTCGGACTTCGTCGGCAGCGGAATCGCCTGATAGCGATCGAGGAGCTCAGCTCTCATGAGGCGCATACCTGCGGTGGAGCATGAGGACATTGCCGTCGGGATCGCTGAAGTGGGCCATGTGGCAGACGCTCGTGTCGAATGTCTCGCCTGCAAAGACGATGCCCTTCGCCTCGAGCTCGCGGCGTGCCTCCTCCACGTCCGGGACTCGCAAGGCGATCGGGGACGAATGCGGCCCCGTGAACTCCTGCTCGATGTTCGTCGGGTCGAGCAGGTAGAGGCTCACGTTCTCGCCGAGCTGGAACTCGGGCCACATGCCGGTCCCAATCTGCTCGAGGCCGAGCGTGTCACGATAGAACGCGGTGGAGCGCTCGAGATCGGTGACCGGGACGGAGACGAAATCGACCCGCTCGACGATCAACCCGCGCCTCCGCTGCGAATCGCCCGAACGGGGCTAGCCAACGCTGCCTTCCATCTGCAGCTGGATCAGCCGGTTCATCTCGACCGCGTACTCGAGCGGGAGCTCCTTCGTGATCGGCTCGACGAACCCGGAGACGATCATCGCGCTCGCCTCGGCCTCGGAGAGG
Source organism: uncultured Thermoleophilia bacterium (assembly GCA_963727515.1). Lineage (GTDB taxonomy): Bacteria > Actinomycetota > Thermoleophilia > Gaiellales > Gaiellaceae > Gaiella. The sequence continues at coordinate 136,238 of CAVSGN010000003.1, forward strand.
CCGCGGCTCATCAGGTAGAAGAGCTGCTCCTCGCCGATCTTGGAAACGGTCGCCTCGTGACCGAGATCGACATCGCTCTCGTCGACCTTGATGTAGGGGTACGTGTCGGAGCGGGATTCGTCGTCGAGGATCAACGCATCGCAGACGACCTTGGACTTGGAGCCCGTCGCGCCGCGTGCGACCTCGAGCAGGCCACGATACCCTGCTCGACCGCCGTCCTTCGAGATCGACTTGGACGTGATCACCGACGAGGAGTTCTTCCCGATGTGGACGACCTTGCCGCCCGCGTCCTGATGCTGGCCCTTGCCGGCGAACGCGATCGACAACACCTCGCCGTGTGCCCGCTCGCCCATCAGCCAGATGGCCGGGTACTTCATGGTCAGCTTCGAGCCCAGGTTCCCGTCGACCCACTCCATCGTGGCGTCCTCATGGGCCACCGCGCGCTTCGTGACGAGGTTGTAGACGTTGTTCGACCAGTTCTGGATCGTCGTGTAGCGGCAGCGGCCCCGGGGCTTGACGATGATCTCGACGACGGCCGAGTGCAGCGAGTCCGAGGAGTAGATCGGCGCGGTGCAGCCCTCGACGTAGTGCACGTAGGCGTCCTCGTCGACGATGATCAGCGTGCGCTCGAACTGACCCATGTTCTCGGCGTTGATCCTGAAGTACGCCTGCAGCGGCATCTCGATCCGGACGCCCGGCGGGACGTAGATGAACGATCCGCCCGACCAGACCGCGGAGTTGAGCGCGGCGAACTTGTTGTCGTTCGCGGGGATGATCGTCGCCATGTGCTGCTTGACGATGTCCTCGTGCTCGCGGAGAGCGGAGTCCATGTCGAGGAAGATCACGCCCTTGGCCTCGAGATCCTCCTGCAGCTTGTGGTAGACGACCTCGGACTCGTACTGGGCACCGACCCCGGCGAGATACTTCTTCTCCGCCTCGGGGATGCCGAGCTTGTCCCAGGTGTCGAGGATCTCGGCCGGGAGGTCCTCCCACTTGTCGACCTGGTTCTCGGTGGGCTTGATGTAGTAGTAGATGTTCTCGAAGTCGATCTCGCCGACGTTGCCACCCCAGCTCGGCATGGGACGGGCGTAGAAGTAGTCGAGCGCCTTGTGGCGGAAGTCGCGCATCCACTGGGGCTCGTTCTTGTGCTCGGCGATCGCCTCGACGACCTCGTGGGAGAGGCCGCGGCCGGACTTGAAGAAGTAGTCCTTTGCCTCGTCGGGGTTCGAGAAGCCGTACTTGTACTCGCTCCGGATCCCCTTGACGACGTCGTTCTCGGTGGTGCTCATGCGCCCTCGCCTCCGACTCCCGCTGGGATGAAGGCCTCGTAGCCCTCCGCCTCGAGCTGCTTCGCAAGCTCCCCACCGCCCGAGGCCACGATCCGTCCGTCCACGAAGACATGCACGTGGTCCGGCGTGATGTAGTTCAAGATCCGCTGATAATGGGTGATCACGACGGCGCCCATCTCGGGCCCGACGAGCTCGTTGACACCGTTCGCGACCACTCTGAGCGCGTCGATGTCGAGGCCCGAATCGGTCTCGTCCAGCACGGCGATGCGGGGCTTCAGCATCGCCATCTGGAGGATCTCGACGCGCTTCTTCTCCCCGCCGGAGAACCCGTCGTTCAGGTACCGCTGCGCCAGCTCACGCGGGACCTTGAGGTGCTCCATCGCTGCCAGCATCTCGACACGAAACTCCTTCACCGCGATCGGGTCGTCCTCGCCGCCGTTCGCGGCCCTGCGCTTCGCGTTGATCGCGCTGCGGAGGAAGCTGGTGACGGTCACACCCGGGATCGCGTGGGGGTACTGGAACGCCAGAAAGAGGCCGTTCTGCGCGCGCTCGTCGGCCCCGAGCTCGACGACGTCGACACCGTCGAGGAGAATCTCTCCCTCGGTGATCTCGTAGGACGGGTGCCCCATGAGGGCGTAGGCGAGCGTCGACTTGCCCGAGCCGTTCGGACCCATGATCGCGTGCTTCTCGTTGGTGTCGACGGCCAGGTCGACGCCCTTGACGATCGGCGTGCCGTCCTCGAGCGCGACGTGCAGGTTCCTGATTTCGAGCAGTGCCAAAGTTCTCCGTCCTTGCCGTTTGTGGGAAAGCCGCGCGCTTATCACGGAAAAGCCGCAGCAGCGTCGTCCTCCATCGTACCCGGACCGCGAAAGGCCCCGAGCCGACGCCCCATCTCCTGCTACTCTCGCGCCATGCCCTTTGGAATCGGCATCTGGGAGCTTCTCATCCTTCTGCTCGTGCTGTTGCTCGTCTTCGGGCCCAAGCGGCTACCGGAGATGGGGCGTCAGCTCGGCAAGGGAATGCGCGAGTTCAAGGATTCGGTGACAGGCGACGGAAAGGACGACGACGATCTCTCGTTGCCGCCCGCCGAGCCGGTCGTTCCCGCTGCACCTGCCGCGTCTGAGTCACGCGAGCGGGACACCGTCTCCTAACGCTGCGCGAGAATGTTCCGTAGGCTCGCCCCGCGCCGTCTTGGCACGGACGAAGAGGCGACCGTTGTCGAGCATCTGTCGGAGCTCCGACACCGTCTTCTGATCGCGATCGCGGCGATCATTCCCGCGTTCCTGCTCACGTTTGCATTCCACACCACGCTGATCGAGTGGCTGAAGCGGCCACTCCCTGCGGACAAGACGCTCGTCACGCTCGGCGTCCTCGAACCGTTCACGACGGCCGTCAAGGTGAGCGGGATGGCGGCCGTCGCCATCGTGCTCCCCATCCTGATCTGGCAGGTGTGGGGATTCCTCGCTCCCGCCGTCGACGAGGCCACGCAACGGGTGCTGCGCATCTTCATCGTGATCGGGGCGTTCCTGTTCGCGACCGGCGTGGCGTTCGCGTACTTCGTCGTCCTCCCCGCCGCGATCAAGTTCCTGACGAACTTCGACGACACGCTGTACGACGTCCAGGTTCGGGCGAGCTACTACCTCTCGTTCACGTCGCTCGTCCTGCTCGCGTCGGGCATTGCGTTCGAGATGCCGATCTTCATCCTCGCGCTCGTACGCGTCCGCGTCCTCAGCTACGAGATGCTCCGCCGAAACCGCAAGGTCGGCTACGCGATGATGGTCGCTTTCGCGGTGCTCCTGCCAACGGTCGACCCGGTCTCCTTGCTGTTCGAGACGATCCCGCTCCTGATCCTGTTCGAGGCGTCGATCTGGCTCGCGCGCGTGATGGAGATACGGTGGGGCCGCAACCTCCCGGACGAGGTCGACGAGGAGTCGCTCGAGTTCGAGCCTGATCCGGACGAGGTCGACGAGGAGTCGCTCGAGTTCGAGCCTGATCCGGACGAGTTCGAGCCTGATCCGGACGAGTTCGAGATCGAAGAGGAGCCGTCGCCGGAGCGGGACGACCTGATGTGAGCGTGATCTCGGCCGACTGGGTCGTCCCCGTCGAGGGCGACCCGATAGAGCAGGGCGCTGTCGCGATCGCCGATGACGGCACGATCGAGGCCGTCGGACGGATCGACGATCTCGGGCGCGGCGATCACCACGAGGGGTGCGTGATCATTCCCGGGTTCGTCAACGCCCACTCGCATATCGAGTACGCCGTTTACGCGGGCTTCGGCGACGGGCTCCCGTTCGTCCCGTGGATAGGGCTGCACATCCAGCGGAAGGACGCCCTCGACCTCGACGACATGACGGCGATCGCAACGGTCGGCGCCTACGAGTCCCTCCGATCGGGCGTCACGACGGTCGGCGACTGCAGCTTCGCCGGGGCGACCGCCCTCGCAGCGGCCGCGACCGGTCTCCGCGCGATCGTCTACCTGGAGGTGTTCACGGGCGACGGAGGGCCGCTCGAGCGATTCCACGCGTCCCGCGAGCGCATCGAGCACGCCCTCTCCGATCGTGTCCTGCTCGGCGTCTCACCCCACGCCCCGTACACGTGCACGATCGAGCTCTACCGCGCCTGCGCGGCGCTCGGGATCCCTCAGGCGACCCACTTCGCGGAGAGCGCCGCCGAACGGGACTGGCTGGTGGACGGCGAAGGAGACTGGAGCCCGCTGGCGCGATTCCTCGCGCCACCGCCCGGTCAGACCGGAATCCGGATGCTCGCCGAGGCAGGGTTGCTCGGTCCGGGCCTCGTGGCTGCGCACTGCGTTCACGTCGACACCGAGGAGATCGGCCTGCTCGCGGAGCACGGCGTCGGCGTCGCGCACTGCCCTCGCTCGAACGGATACCTCGGGTGCGGCGTCGCGCCGCTGGAGGAGCTTCGCTCGGCCGGCATTCCTGTCTCGATCGCGACGGATAGCCCGGCGTCGACGCCGTCGCTCGACATCTTCGAGGAGATCCGGGCTGCGATCGTCAGCGCGAGGGCACGCGCCGGGCGCCCCGACGCGCTGTCGGCCGCGGTGGCACTCGAGCTCGCAACGCTCGGGGGCGCGCGCGTTCTCGGTCTCGCCGATCAGATCGGATCGCTCGTGCCGGGCAAGCAGGCCGACCTAGCCGTGATCTCGCTCTCCGAGTCGCCGTTCGACCCAGTTGAAGATCCTGTTATCGCCGCCGTCCTGGGCGGTTCTCCGGATCGCGTCGCAGCTACTCTGATTGCCGGCGAACAGCGCTACGCGAAAGGAACGCCCGGATGGCCCGATTCGAGAAGAGCAGCACGAAGAGCCCGCAGCAAGATGCTGCCGTAGCGGCCTCCCGGCGCGCCAAGAAGTCCACTGCGCCCTCGATCGAGGACACGATGTTCTTTCCGCGCCTGCGACGGCACGCCAAGTGGATGTTCGTGTTCCTCGCGGTGGCTCTCGGCGGTGGCTTCGTTCTCTTCGGCGTCGGAGCGGGCGGAACGGGCGTCGGTGACATTCTGCGCGGCGGCGGCGGAAGCGGCGGGCCGTCGATCTCGAGCGCCCAGAAGAAGACGGAGGCGAACCCGAAGGACATCGAAGCCTGGCGCGAGCTGTCGACGGCGTACCAGACCGACGGCAAGACGGACGAGGCGATCGGGGCCCAGACGACGGTCGTCGCGCTCGCGCCGAAGGACACGAACGCGCTCCGCGAGCTCGCGAGCCTCTACCTCGCCCAGGCGAGCGCCAAGCAGCAAGAGGCGCAGATCCTTCAGATCAGGGCCGCCTATCAGGGTGCTGGCCAGGGGTTCCCGGGTGCGTTCACGGCGCCGAGCGGCCAGCCCCTTCTCGAGGACTCGATCAGCACCGCGATCAGGACGCAGAGCTCACCGAAGATCCAGGAGCTCGCGAGCGCGGCGCAGGCAGCATCCGCCGAGAGCGTCGACGCGTACAAGAGGATCGTCGTCATCAGCCCGAACGATCCGAACGTCCGGCTCGAGCTCGCCCAGGCAGCGCAGCAGGCGGGCGACGCCGCAACGATGATCGTCGCCTACAAGGCATTCCTCAGGCTGGCGCCCGACGATCCGAACGCGCCGATCGTCAAGCAACAGTTGAAGCAGCTGCAAGCGTCCACATCGGGATAGACTCGCGGCATGACGCCGAAGCTCTCGCGACCGGAACGCCGCGTGCTGACGATCGCCTCCGCGCTCGCCGCTCTCGTGGTGCTGCTCGCCGGTTGCGGCGAGACGGTCGGCTACACCGAGGGCAACGGGGACAAGACGAACGGCAAGGAGCTCTTCACGGCGAAGTGCGGTAGCTGCCACACCCTCGCAGACGCCGGGACGGCCGGCACGATCGGCCCGAATCTCGACGACGCGTTCGCTGAATCGAGGCGCAACGGCCTCGGTGAGAGCACGTTCGTCCAGGTCGTGAGAGACCAGATCGCCTACGCAATCGAGACCACCTCGACCGGAGCGCCGGGCATGCCACGCGACCTCGTCACGGGCCAGGACGCAATCGATGTCGCGAGCTACGTCGCGAGCGTTGCCGGCACAGGGAAGACACCGGCAGCGCCGGTGGCCGCGGCGCCGACAGCGACGACCGAAGAGCCCGCCACGCCGGTCGAGGCCGGCGACGCCGCTGCCGGCAAGGTCGTCTTCACCGACTCCTGCGGCGGCTGTCACACCCTGGCCGACGCGGGGACGAGCGGGAGCATCGGCCCGAACCTCGACGACGCGAAGCCGAGCGCCGCGCTCGTCACCGAACGCGTCACCGCGGGCAAGGGCGTGATGCCCTCGTTCAGCGGCTCGCTCACCCCGGCGCAGATCGCCGACGTCTCGGCGTACGTCTCCGGCGCAGCTGGCAAGTAGCAGCCCGCCCGCCGACTATCTCCCGCTGCACGACCATCCCCTCCGAGCGGCGGATCGGCTGACTCTCGGTGCGCACGCGACCGAGTCAGCGCACCACCAACGCTCGTGCAGTTCCTTGTGCCAAGGTGTCACAAGGATCGTGCGGGTCAGGCGCCCGGCTCGTTCTCGAGCTCGGACTCGGACTCGGACTCGGACTCGGACATGGGAGGGTCGATCGTCGTGGCGCCGATCACGTGGGTCACCGGCACGTCGAAGCGGGCGCGAGCGGCCTCGACGACACCGCGCTCGAGCCAGTTCGACGAGCCCACCGGATGCGTGGAGATGATGATCGCGTCGGCGTGGAAGTCACGGAGCGCATCCTCGAGAGCCTGGAGCGGGTCTCCGTCACCTATCTGCCCCCGGGCCGTGACGCCGACGTCCTCGAGAGCCTGCAGGATCGCCTCGAGGCGGGCACTCGCCGCCTCCCGGGCGCCGTCCTCGTCGGACATCCAGGTGCGCATCTGCGAGTTCAGCGCCGGGCAGACGACAAACACGGCAGCGGAGACTCCCTCGGACATGCGGACGATCTCCTTCCGAAGATGCTCTCCTTCGAGCGTCTCGTTTGCGACCACGAGCATTCTCCAGGTGTCTACGACCGCCTCGTGTGCGATGTGCTCACGCGGCGGCGGCATGGGCTTGCCTCCACGCAGGAGAACGAGCACCCCGATGGTGAGAACGACGAACGTGACGAATCCCAGCCACGTCGAGATGAGCGAGGCGACCACGATCAGCGCGAAGTAGACGATCGTCCCGAGGACGAAGCGGAAGGCCGACTCCTCGTTCTTGAACGGGTTGCGCAACGGGGCTCTCCGATCGACGTCAGATCATGATGCGCAGATCGAAGCACGCCGCGCAACCGCGCCGCCGGGCAAGGACGACGCTCCGCCCGCGCGCCGGAGGAGCGCTAGAGGAGGTAGACGGTCACGTAGACCACGATCCACATGACGTCGACGAAGTGCCAGTAGATGCCGGGGAGCTCGACGCCGTGATGGTGCTCGGGCGAGTAGTGCCCACGGAACGCGCGAATGGTCGCGAATGTGAGCAACAGGAGGCCGACGAGGACGTGCGCCCCGTGGAGGCCCGTGAGCCCGAAGAAGACCGAGGCGAATGCCCCGTCCCCCGTGTTGAATCCGATATGCGCGTACTCGATGAACTGGGTCAGGAGGAACGCGGCGCCCATCAGGATCGTCAGCACGAGCCCGGCCTGAAGCCCGCGCCGGTTGTTGCGCTTGATCGACTGCAGAGCCCAGTGCATCGTGAAGCTCGACGTGACGAGGATCGCCGTGTTGATCCCGGCGACGAACTTCGGGAACTCGAACGGGTGCGGCGGCCAGGTGGCCGGAGCATCCGGGTTGACGACGCGGACGAAGAAGTAGGCGGCGAAGAACGATCCGAACAACATCGCCTCTGTGCCGATGAAGAGGAACATCCCGAGGATGGTCGGTGCGATGCGCGAGCTCTGATTTGCCGGGGGAGGCCCGTGGTGGTGCTCGCCTCCGTGCACGAGCGGCTCGGCGTGCGCGCTCATGCGTGCGCCTCCTGCGGCGTGGGCGCGGGTGCGTCGGCGAGAATCGCGTGCCGCGCACCGGGGACGCCGTACTCGTACGGGCCACCGACGACCTGCGGGATCTCATCGAAGTTGAACACGGGCGGCGGGGAGGACACCTGCCACTCGAGCGTCATGGCCCGCCACGGGTTCGGGTCGGCGATCGGCCCGCGCGCCCAGCTCGTGATCATGTTGTAGAAGAAGACGACGATGGAGGCACCGAGGGCGAACGACGAGATCGTGATGAACAGGTTGAGGTTGGCGAAGCGGTCCGCGTAGTCGGCGACCCGCCGCGGCATGCCCACGAGCCCGACCCAGTGCATCGGGAAGAAGGTCAGGTTGAAGCTGACGAAGGTGAGCCAGAAATGCAGCTTGCCGAGCCGCTCGTTGAACATCCGCCCCGTCATCTTCGGGAACCAGTAGTAGATGCCGGCGAAGATCGTCAGCACGGAGCCGCCGAAGAGCACGTAGTGGATGTGCGCCACGATGAAGTACGTGTCGGAGGCATGAATCGTGATCGGCACGGAGGCGAGGTAGATCCCGGAGAGACCGCCGATGACGAACATCGAGATGAAACCCAGGGCGAACAACATGGGCGTGTTGAGCCGAATCCGGCCCTCCCACAGCGTCGCCAGCCAGCTGAACACCTTCACTCCCGTCGGTACGGCGATCAGGAGCGTCGAGATCATCATCGGGACGCGCAGCCAGTCGGCCATCCCCGCGACGAACATGTGGTGCGCCCAGACCGAGAACCCGAGGACGAGGATCCCGAGGAGCGACATCGCCATCAGCCGGTAGCCGAAGATCGGCTTGCGACTCATCACGGAGATGATCTCGGAGATGATCCCGAATCCGGGCAGGATCATGATGTAGACGGCCGGGTGGCTGTAGAACCAGAAGATGTGCTGGTAGCCGAGGACGTAGCCCCCATTGTCGGGGACGAAGAAGCTCGTGTGCATGATCCGGTCGAACATGACGAAGAACTGGGAGCCGGCGATGAACGGCGTCGCGATCACGACGAGCAGCGACGTCGTGAAGTTCGCCCAGACGAGGAGCGGCATCCGCCAGAACGTCATGCCGGGAGCACGCATGGTGATGATCGTGACGAGGAAGTTCAGCGCCGTCAGGATCGACGAGGCTCCCGCCCACTGAACGCCCATGTTGAAGAAGACCTGCCCGATCGGCTGCTCGGAGGCGAGCGGCGCGTAGCTCGTCCACCCCGTAGCGAAGGCGCCACCGGGAGCAAGGAAGCTGCAGAGGAACATCGTGCCGGCGATCGGTAGGAACCAGAACGAGAGCGCGTTCAGTCGCGGGAACGCCATATCCGGTGCGCCGAGCATCAGCGGCACGGCGAAGTTTGCGAGGCCGGCGAACGCGGGGATGATGAAGACGAAGATCATCAGCGCGGCGTGCATCGAGACGAGACCGTTGTAGGTCTGCGTGTCCATGAACTGCATGCCGGGCTGAGCGAGCTCGGCCCGGAACAGCATCGCCATGAGGCCCCCGAGCGTGAAGAACACGAAGGTCGTGACGAGGTACTGGACGCCGATCACCTTGTGGTCGGTGTTGACCTTGAAGTAGTCCTTCCAGCTGTAGGCACCGTGATTCGCATGGTCGTCCGGGATCGTGGGGCGACCGGAGATCCAGTAGAGCCAGTAATCGAACGAGCCGAGACCGAGCAGGAAGCCGATCGGCGCGAGCACGAGCCCGCCGACCAGCACGATGATGTTCCAGTCGTAGACCGGATCCCAACCCGCGAGCCAGCGGATGCCGGCGACGAGGTAGAGCCCGATCAGGAAGAAGAGGGCGAAGCACCAGGCGGCACGGATGAATCCGGGTCGCATCAGGATGCCGCGCCTGTTCGGCGGCACTCCGCTCGCGTGTCCCGAACCGTGCGACGTGTGCTCAGCGACGCTCACGCGATCATCCCCTTCTCGTTGCTCACTTCGCTCCCGTCAGATATGCGACGAGGGCGTCGATCTCTTCGGCGGAGAGCGTCTTGCCGAAGCTCGAAGGCATCACGCCGTCCTGGTAGCCGGGCGCGATCACCTTTCCCGGATCGACGATAGCTTCCCGCACGTAGTCGGCCGGATCCTGACCGGCCTTCTGTGCTGCGGCGACGACGTTGTCGAGATTCGGGCCGATCTCTCCGTTCGACCCGGCCGGCGTGAAGGTGTGGCAACCGGCGCAGCCGGCATCCGCGAAGATGGCCGCTGCGGTCTTGGTTCCTCCACCACCACCGCTCTTTCGCTCCTCGACCCACGCCGCAAAATCCTCCTGCGAGAGCACCCGCACCGTCGCGCGCATCGTCGAGTGACCCACCCCGCAGAGCTCGGCGCAGATGAGCGAGAACACGCCCGTGCGGGTCGGCGTGACGATGATCGATGTCTTGAGGCCCGGCACGAGATCCTGTTTCTGCCCCATGTCCGGAATCCAGAACGAGTGGATGACGTCTGCGGACTGCATCTCGAACTTGGTGCTGCGATTCACCGGGAGCACGAGCTCGCCGGTCTTGATCCCGCCGTCGTCCGGGTAGGCGAAGCGCCAGGCGAACTGCTGCGCGAAGACGTCGACCTTGAGCGGATTGGGTCCGGCTTCACCGTTCTTCGAGAGCACGAATGCGCTGAGCACGCCGATCGCGATCACGAGAATCGCGGGAACGATCGTCCACACGACCTCGAGGCCCGTGTTGCCGTGGATCGGCGGGCCGTCGGACTCGTCCTCGGGCGGCGCCCGGAAGGCCATCACCGAGTAGATGATCACGGCCATCACGAGCGCGAAGATCGCAATGCAGATGACGGTCGCGAACCAGTACACGAACTCGATCCGATCCATCTCCTTCGAGGCAGAGGTCGGCAACCAAGGAATGAGAACGGCGACGAGCGTGACGAGGATCGCGACGACGATCCCGATCCCGGCCATGCGGATAATCGCACCCCTGCGCACGAGGCGAGGTTACATCACCGGCCGGGGCGCCGGTGGTGGCAACGTGCATGCTCAGGCGCGTCCCGCATTCCTCACGTTGCGGCGTGTGCCGCGGGCTCTCCGCCGAGCGGTCTCACGGTCACCCGGGCGAGCGACGCAGCGCCCACTCCACGCAGCACGTCACCGAGAGTCGCCGCCTGGGACGCTGCTGTGGGAGTCTCAGCTGCTCGAGGATGTATGGTCCGTGGCCTGGCGACCAAGGGGGGAATTGGCGGGATGTGGATGCGACAGTTCTGTGTAGCGGCGATCGCAGCCGCGGGCCTACTTTCAGCGGGATGCGGTAGCTCCGACGAGCGTGCCGACAGCAACGTGATCACCGGCGCCGATTCCGGTGCCCAGACCACGTCCTCCGGAGACGACGGCTCGGGGAGCGGCGCGAGTGGGACGACCGTGGTGAATCCGCCGCCTCCCGGCCACGCGACGGTGTCCGTGGACGGCCAGCAGTTCGACTTCGAGCTACCGGGAGCCCTGGACTGCAATATCGAAACCGAAACGTTCACGTTCTCCTACCGGATCGGGGACAACGAAGTAACGCTCGGCGCCGGGGCGAATCGGTACGAAACCGGATGGGCTGGGAATATCACCATGATCGTGGCCGATCCGGCGACCGAAAATGGGCCTGTCACCTATTCACCGGCGACCGGCTCCATGGTCGACGCGGCCTTCGCGTTCGATGGCCAGAGCATGTCGTACTCGGGACCGATGCAGAAGACGCCTCCAAACGACGGGAGCAACCCTCCCCCGATCGCCGTGGGCGACGGGACGATCACCGTGACCTGCCCGTAGCAACCTGCGGCTCCGTGCGGCCCGGACACAACTGTCCGAGCCGTTCCTGCGATGGCGCAGCCGTTCTTCGGCGATGAACTTCATCCAACTCGCTGCTCTCTCCGACGTGACTCGGCGGCGAAAGCTAGGAGTTCTTCGTCCAGCGCCGGTTGACGATCTGGTCGGCTTGATCAGTGTCAGCCGCAACCTCGCGGAGCGCATCCAGGGCCGCGTCGTAGGCGTCAACGAGCGATGCGAGCTCGGATACCTGAACACTCGTATCATCGCCCAGCGGAGCGACAGGCGGACGGCCGAAGCCCCGCGTCGCGAGCCAGTCAACTGCCTGCATCCGATCGCGACGAGAGGCGGTTCCGTCTCGTGCAATCGACACCATGATGAGCACAAGCTCACCGCCATCATCGCCCACCTCATCACGGACTCGACGCGCGAGTCCCCGCGGCCGTCCGCCGGGGTTGCCCGAAACCCCGGGACGAAACCCTGCCCCGGTGACGCCGCCCAATGTCGTTGATCCGCCGTTGCTCTGAACGAGGTGGGTCATCTCGTGCATGGTCGCAGAGGACGGTGACGCTACCTCGGCGAGCCTTCCCGTTTCCCGCCCCCGAACTCCCGCTGCCAGCACTCCGGACAGAACCGGCGGGGGGTTGCGCTCAGTAGCGGCGTAGTCGCTCGCGCGCCTGCTCGTACTCCTCGTCGCTGATGGTGCCGCTGTCGCGGGCTTCGCGCAGCTTGGCGAGCTCTTCCGCCACCTGTTCGGGCGTCAAGGCGTCGGGCGGCTTGGGTGAGACGCCTCGGGTCGCCCGCGCCCGGCCAACTGGTCGTCGATCCGAGTTGGCGAAGTCGTGCGCGCATCCGTTCGATCCCCAAACCGCGAGAGGGAAAGCGGTGGGCATCCGGCCCGACAGGGGCCGCCGCTGCACCAACCGTCGGTACGCGCCAGGATCACGATCGCCGCTCCCACCGCAAGCAGCAGCGTCACGAAGGCGTGGTTCGAGTTGTCGAACGCGTGGGTGCACCGAAGAGCGCTCCCGCGATCACGCCGCCGATGATCGCGCCGAACATCCCAACAAGCACCGTGAACCAGAACGGCATCGGGTCTGGCCCAGGCAAGCCAGGCGAGCCAGCGCCCGACATGAAGCCCACAGCATGACAGAGAAGATTCCACCGAGCACGTCACACAGTTGCCACGTCCTCGACCCCGAACTTCCGCTGCCAGCACTCTGAACCGCTCCGGGTTTCATGCAGGCTGTTTGGTTTGAGTCTCGGCCTCGCTGGCCTGAGACGTTCTGACGGTAGTGGATGCTCTTCGAACTCGGCCGGCGGGATCTGGCCGTGGGCTTCGAAGAGGCGGCGGTGGTTGAACCAGTCGACCCATTCGAGGGTGGCGTACTCGAGGTCGTCGAGGCCGCGCCAGGGGCCGCGGTTGCGGACGAGCTCGGTCTTGTAGAGCCCGATGATCGTCTCGGCGAGCGCGTTGTCGTACGAGTCGCCCTTCGACCCGACCGAGTTGACCGGCGCCGGTCTCGGCGAGTCGTTCGGTGTAGCGAATTGCGAGATATTGCACGCCGCGGTCGCGAGTGATGGACCAGCTCGGTCGAGGTCCGCTGCCGGCGCGGGAGCGGGCCCAGATCGCCTGCTCGAGCGCGTCGAGCGCGAGGTCGGAGCGCAGCGACCGGGAGGCTTGCCAGCCGACGATCATCCGCGAGTAGACGTCGGTGATGAACGCGACGTAGACGAACCCCGACCAGGTCCGCACATAGGTCAGGTCGGCGACCCAGAGCCGGTTCGGGGCGCCCGCGTGAAGCTGGCGATCGACGAGATCCCGCGGCCGCGTCGGCCGTCATCGCCCGGGATCGTCGTGCACTTCGGCTTGCCACGCACGACGCCGCGCAGCCCGAGCTCGCGCATCAACCGGGCGACGGTGCAGCGCGCGACCCGGATGCCTTCGCGGTTGAGCTGCGCCCAGACCTTGTCGACGCCGTAGACACCGAAGTTCTCCGCGGTGCACCCGGGCGATCTCCGGCTTCAGCTCTGCGTCGCGCGACGCACGCGCCGACGGCGGCCGGCGCTTTGGCGGCGTAGTAGGTGCGCGGGGCGAACTGCAACGCACTGCAGATCGGCTCGACCCCGAACCGTCGCGGTGCTCGTCGATGTAGGCGATCACTTCCTGGTTCGACCGTCGAGCTCGGTCGCGAAGAAAAGCGACGCCGACTTCAAGATCTCGTTCGCCCGGCGCAGCTCGCGATTCTCCCGCTCGAGCTCCTTCAGCCGCACCCGCTCATCGAGTCGTCAGCCCCGGCCGGCGGCCCTCGTCGACCTCGGCCCGGCGCACCCAGCGTCCGCAGCGTCTCCGGCGTACGGCCCGAGCTTCTCCGCGACCGAACAGATCGCCGCCCACTGCGAACTCGATGCTCGCGCTGATGCCTCGAACACCAGCCGCACCGCACGCTCACGAAGCTCCGGCGGATACCTCCCGTCGATGTTGCTCTGACATGACTCCATCCTCTCAAGGCTGGAGCCTGCAACTTTCCCGGAGCGGTTCAGTATCGAGGGAACTTCGCTGGCCCCACTGCCTTCGAACACACGAACGTGGACCGTCGCTCGCTCCCTGTCCCAAGGCGTCGCGGACCCGGATGGTCCACCGCCAGGTGTTCCCCGATTCGTTTAATCGGCGGAGCGAAGTCCTTCTCCCTGGGAGGTTCTGCCTTCCTTAACCGGCCTAGTGATGGGTTCGATGAGACGAACGGCAGCGGCGCTGCCTCGATGTGACCAACCCACGGCTCGGGAACATTGTTCTCACGAAAAGCACGTCCCTCGCGCTCCCCGGCTGGCACATCGCGCCACTGATGCGTGACCACCGTGTGACACGGATGGGACGGCCGCTCCTGGTCCAAGTTCGACTGCACCAGAGGACAACGTGCGATCTCCGTCAGCAGTAGCTCGCTAACTCTCATCGCATGACCCTACTCAGTCACGAGCCTCAAATGGCGGAAAGCAACGGCAAAAACCTTCGGCAGCCAAGAACCACAAGGAGCAAGCCGGGACGTCGTGCGTGGCCCCAGAGGTGGCCCCAACAAGCAATCGACGCCCCGCGTGACACAGCGAAGCCGCTATTCCAGTGCAATTCTGCGATGGGCCGTGAAGGATTCGAACCTTCGACCTTGGGATTAAGAGTCCCCTGCTCTACCAACTGAGCTAACGGCCCGGGCGGATCGGAAGTGTAGCCACGACCCGCGTCGCGCGGCAGATCAGGGCTGAAGGGCCTCGATCCGGACGCGCGGACGCGGCAGGAGAAGCGCCGCGGCCACGCAGGCTGCGACGGCAGCGGTTGCCGCGAATGCGATCCGCACGCCGTCGCTGCCCTCGGCGAGGCCCGCGAGGAGGGGCGAGAGGAGGGCCGCGGTGGCCCAGGCCAGGTTGAGCACGCCGATCGCGAGCGGCGCCGGATAGCCCTCGCTCGCCCGCGCTCCGACGGCGAAGTTGAGGACGTTGATCGTCGAGCGAGACACGGTCGCGACGACGAGGAAGCCGACCAGGGCGAGCGTCGAGAGACGAACGGCGGGGAGCAGCCACGCCAGAGCCATCACGGCGACGGCAATCCCGACCGTACGGAGCTGGACGAACGACGCTTGCACGCGTCCGACGATCGCGGCAGACGCGATCCAGACCGCGGCGGAGGCACCGAACACGATCCCGATCGCTGCCGCCGAAAGCCCGTTCGCCGAGAGCGCAAGTGGCACGAGCAGCCCCGAGACGCCCCCGACGACGCCGAGCAGGGCGCTGACGAGAGCCGCTCCCGCGATGGCCCGGTTGTGACGCAAAAGCCCCACCGCGGCCCGCAGTCGTGGGCTCTCGATACGCACGTCTTCCCCCTGCGGCAACGCGTAGCGGGCGACGAGCAGGATCAGGGGCACGGTCACGAGCGCGAGCACGAGCGATCCGGGCCGCCAACCGACTGCGTCGGCGAGCAGGCCGCCAAGCACAGGCCCGACGAGCCAGCCCGCGCCCGAGGCAGCGATCAGAGGACCGGTTCCGCCCGCGCCCCGTCCGCCGGCCGAGGCACGCGCCGGCCCGATCGTCCAGAGAATCCCGAAACTGACACCGACGAGGAGGCGAGCTGCGATGAGCCCGGCGAGGCCACCGACGAACGCCTGCCCGACGAGACCGACGGGCATCAGCGCGGCGGCGATCAACAGCGGAGCCCGTGTCCCGAAGCGGTTCGTCGCGTATCCGATCGGCAGCGCCGCCACGAGCATCGCCAGCGTCGTCGTCGTCAGGACGAGGCCGATCTGCACGGGGGAGAGGCCGAGATCGCTTCGGACGGACGGCAGCATCGGGACGAGCGACGACTCGGCGACGCCGTTCACGAACGCGAACGCGAGGAGCACGCGGAGCTCGAGATCGAATCGCCTCATGGCAACAGCATCGCCACAGCCCACTGATTAGTAAAATAGAATTTCATGAAAGATATGATCAAGAAACATGATCGATTGATCGGGGTCGAGATCCGCCATCTCGCCGCACTCGAAGCCGTCGTGGAGACCGGGTCGTTCGGTCGAGCGGGTACCGAGCTCGGCTACTCCCAGCCCGCGATCAGCCAGCAGATCGCTGCGCTCGAGCACGCGGCCGGCATGCAGCTCCTGAACCGCCCCGGTGGCCGCCGGCCGGTGACCCCGACGGACGCAGGCGAACGTCTCCTGCGCCATGCCCACCGGGCGACCGCGGCGATGCGGGCGGCCGAAGCCGACCTGCACGCTCTGGCCGTCGGCGACGCCGGCACCCTCCGGGTCGGCACCTTCCAGAGCGCAGGAGTGCGTCTCCTACCCCGTGCGATGCGCAGCTACATGGAGCGGTGGCCGGAGGTCGAGGTGCACCTCGTGGAGGCCGGGTACAACGAAGAACTGCACGATCTGCTCGAGCGCGGTGACCTCGACCTCGCATTCGTGCTCGAGGACGACGATCCGATATTCGAGCGCGTGCATATCCTCTCCGACCCGTACGTCCTCCTCGCACCCACCGGATCCGAGGTCGCCGAGACGACCCGGCCGGTGCGCCCCCGCGAGATCGCCGCGCTCCCGCTCATCGTCTACCGTCGCGCCGACGAGGGTGTCGAAGCGTTCCTCCTCTCGCGTGGGATCGAGCCGGATGTCGTCTTCCGCTCCGACGAGGGTGGCATCGTGCAGGGCCTCGTCGAGGCCGGTATCGGGTACGCGGTCGTGCCGCTGCTCGGTGTCGACACGCGCGCCGACATCGCCGTGCTCGAGGTGACGGGGATCCCACCCCGGGAGATCGCGATTGCCTGGCACATCGATCGCGTCCCGACGGCGGCGGCCCAGGCGTTCGTTGAGATCGTGACCGAGATCGGTGCCGAGATCGCAGCGGGCTACGCTCAGGACATGAGCCAAACGACTCCGACCGAGAGACGACGCACGTGAAGGTGCTGACGGTCGTCGGCAACCGGCCGCAGTTCATCAAGTCGGCGCCCCTCTCCACAGCGCTCCGGGAAGCCGGGATCGACGAGATCGTCATTCACACGGGGCAGCACTGGGATCCGGCCCTTTCCGCGGTCTTCTTCGACGAGCTCGAACTGCTCCCGCCGGCAGTGACGCTCGACCTCCGCACCTCGGACGTTGCCACCATCGAGGCCGCTCTCGCGGCCACGGTGGCGGAGCATCCGGCCGACTTCACCCTCGTCTACGGCGATACGAACTCGACGCTGGCAGGCGCCCGCGCGAGCACCGGAACCCCCGTCGCCCATGTCGAGGCCGGGCTCAGGAGCGGTGACCTGGCGATGCCCGAGGAACGCAATCGCATCGAGGTCGACCGCCTCGCGACGCTGCTGTTCGCTCCCGACGAGCGCTCCGCGACAACCCTGCGCGAGGAGGCGGTCGGCGGCGAGATCCACGTCGTCGGGGACGTGATGGCCGACGCCGCGGCACGGTTCGCGCCGCTCGCCCGCGAGCGCTCGAGGATCCTCGGCTCACTCGGCCTCGTGCCCGGGGGCTACGTCCTCGCGACCGTGCATCGCGAGGCCAACGTTCGACCCGAACGGCTGCGACGCATCGTGGCGGGCCTCGCAGGCGCCGGACGTCGCGTGGTCCTGCCCGCACACCCCCGCACGCGCGCCGTCCTCCACGAGCACGCGATCGAGCTTCCACCGTCGATCTCTCTGGTCGAGCCACTCGGCTATCTCGACTTCGCAGCACTTGCATCCCAGGCGGCCGTGATCGCAACCGACTCGGGTGGCCTCCAGAAGGAGGCGTACTGGTACGGCGTCCCGTGCGTGACCATGCGCCCCTCGACGGAGTGGATCGACACGGTCGCGGCGGGGGCGAACGTCCTCGTCGACGACGACCCGGGGCTGATCGCAGCCGCGGTCGCGACGGCCGCGATTCCCGCGCACCTCCCCGCGCTCTACGGCGACGGCCACGCCTCCGAGCGGGTCGCGGCCGTGCTCCGGGGTACCATTGCCCGCTGTGCATCGTGACGTTGCAATCATCGGCGCCGGCTACGTCGGCATACCGCTCGGGCAGGTGTTTGCCGACGCCGGTCTCTCCGTCCTTCTCGTCGACGTCGACGAGGAGCGCGTCGCTCAGCTGAATCGCGGCGAGAGCTACATCGAGGACGTCCCGAGCGAGAAGCTGACGGCGCTCGTCGAGGAGCGTGGGCTTCGGGCGACGACGGACTACGACGAGCTGCGCGAGGCGGACGCGATCGTGATCGCGTTGCCGACGCCGCTGTCCAGGCAGCGCGAGCCCGACCTCTCCATCGTTCTCGCGGCGACGACCGAGATCGCAAGGCGGCTCCGCAAGGGCCACCTCGTCGTGCTCGAGTCGACGACCTACCCCGGCACGACGCGGGACGAGCTGCTGCCGATCCTCGAGCGCGCGTCGGGGCTGACGGCGGGCGTCGACTTCCACCTCGCGTTCTCGCCCGAGCGCATCGACCCCGGCAGGGTCGACCACACCACGAAGACCGTCCCGAAGGTCGTCGGCGGCATCAACGATGCCTCGACCGAAGCGGCCGCCGCGCTGTACGGGAGAGCGATCGACACGATCCACCGGGTCTCGACACCAGAGGCGGCGGAGCTGACGAAGCTGCTCGAGAACATCTTCCGCTCCGTCAACATCGCGCTCGTCAACGAGCTCGCACAGCTGTGCGATCGAATGGAGATCGACATCTGGGAGGTCGTCGACGCGGCCGCGACGAAGCCGTTCGGCTTCATGCGCTTCGACCCGGGGCCGGGCCTCGGCGGGCACTGCATTCCGATCGATCCCTTCTACCTCACCTGGAAGGCACGCGAGTTCGACTTCTCGACCCGCTTCATCGAGCTCGCGGGCGAGGTCAACCAGAACATGCCGTACTACTGCCGCTCACGCGTCTCCCAGGCCCTGAACCATGGCTCCGGAAAGTCGCTGAAGGGCTCGAGGATCCTCGTGCTCGGTGTTGCGTACAAGGCGGATATCTCCGATATGCGCGAGTCGCCCGCGGTGAAGCTGATCGAGCTGCTGCAGAACGCCGGTGCCGACGTGGCCTACCACGACCCGCACATTCCCTCGTTCGTCGAGCACGGCACCGAGCTGTTCTCGCAACCGCTCGAGCCGGCAGAGTACGACGCGGTCGTGATCGCGACGGCCCACAGCACGATCGACTATGCCGGGCTCGTCGCGGAAGCCGAGCTCGTGATCGACCTCAGGAACGCGACCGGCCGACGTGGAATCCGCGACGAGAAGGTCTGGAAGCTGTGACCCGTGTCGCGCACGCGGGCGTGGGTGGCTGGGGCAAGAACGTCGTTCGCGTGGTCGGTGAGCTGGCCGACCTGGCATGGATAGCCGACACCGATCCCGCCCGGCAGGCGGAGTACGCGTCGCGGTACCCCGAGGCCACCGTCGTTGGCTCGCTGGACGCGGCGCTTGCCGACGACAGCGTCGAGGCGGTCACGATCGCGACGCCGGTCCCGACCCACTACTCGCTGGCCAAGCAGGCACTCGAGGCGGGCAAGCACGTGTTCGTCGAGAAGCCGCCGGCGATGCACAGCGAGGAGATGGAGGAGCTCGTCGCGCTCGCGACGACCAGCGACCTCGTCCTGATGCCGGGGCACCTGCTCCTCTACCACCCGGGCCTGCGCAAGGTAAAGGCTCTCGTCGACTCCGGCGAGCTCGGAGACATCGCCTGCGTCTACGGCAACCGCCAGAACCTCGGTGTGATCCGCTCCAACGAGAACGCGCTCTGGTCTCTCGGTGTCCACGATCTCTCGGTCATCCTCTGGCTGCTCGGTGAGGAGCCCGCCGAGGTCGTCGCCTACGGGCAGGACTTCGTGCAGCCGGGCATCGAGGATGTCGTCTTTTGCTTTCTCCGCTTCGGGTCCGGGAAGGTCGCACACATGCATCTCTCCTGGCTCGACCCGCACAAGATGCGGAAGATGACGGTCGTGGGTCGAGAGAAGATGGTCGTCTTCGACGACATGGAGCTCGAGCGCAAGGTGACGGTGTACGAGAAGGGCCCCTGGGAGCGCCGAGACGCACGGAGAATGGCGTACCCGCACCGGCGACATCTTCAGCCCGAAGATCGCAACCGACGAGCCTCTGAAGCTCGAGCTGCAGCACTTTCTCCGGCTCGTCGCCGACGGCCCCGGCGACCACCGCGAGGCGGCGGACGGGCTCGCGGTCGTGCGCACGCTCGACCGACTGACGACGTCACTGCAGACGGGCGCTCCGGCGTGAGCGCGGAGATTCATCCGAGCGCGATCGTCTACCCGGGGACGGTTCTCGGCGAGGGCGTCCGGGTGCTGGAGCAAGCCGTCGTCGGCAAGCAGCCCGCGCTGTCGCCCCGGTCGACGGCGAAGCGCGAGCCACTGCCGCCGACCGAGATCGGCGCCGGCACGATCGTCTCGACCGGAGCGATCGTCTTCGCGGGTACCCGGATCGGCGAGCGCGTCATTCTCGGCGATCAGTCGTGCGTTCGCGAGCGCGTCACGGTCGGCGACGACGTCGTCGTCGGTCGAGGCTCGCTCGTCGAGAACGACACGACGATCGGAGCGATGACGAAGATCCAGGCGGACGCCTACATCACCGCATACTCGACGCTCGAGGAGCACGTCTTCATCGCCCCGTGCGTCGTGACGACGAACGACAACTGGATGGGGCGCACCGAGAAGCGCTTCGGCAACATCAAGGGCCCGACGATTCGCCGCGGGGCCCGGATCGGTGGCGGCGCGATCCTGTGCCCCCAGATCGAAATCGGTGAGGACGCATTCGTCGGTGCCGGTGCGGTCGTGACGAAGGACGTCCCGCCACGGGTCGTGGTCGTCGGATCGCCGGCCCGGATCCTGCGCGACGTGCCGAGCGACGAGTTGCTCGACGCCTAGCCTCCTGGGCTACCGCGACTTCGAGATGCTCAGCCGGTACTGGCCGCTGGCGGCCCTCGGGGCCCGCACCTGCAACACGTACCAGCCGGGCGCCCGTGCGCGGTATCGCAGCACAGCACCGGTCGGGCGGGTGGCGAGTCGCCGAACCGTCCCGGAGGTCACATCGACGGCCTCCGTCCCGGGCTGCCACAGGTCGAGCGCGGGCTGCACCGGCATCGCACGAGAGGTCGTGACGACGAGCCTCTCGCCCACGCGGAGGTAGATGCGGTAGATGTCGTCTCTATCGTTCCAGTAGTCGAGCGTGGCGTCCACGCGCCGCGCGCGCCCGAAGAGCGGATACGCACCCGCCCCGGCCGCGTCGTTGGGCTCGAAGCGATCGGCGGCGGGGAGATCCGTGTCGAGGAGCTCGAGCGACGCCGTCTGGTCGAGTCGTCCGACCCCCGTGAACCTGTCTCGGCCGCGCACACAGCGTCCGCACCCGTTCGACGGCGTCGAGTCGACCGCGCCGGAGAGGAGAAGCGACAGCACCTGGTCCGGGGTCAATCCCGGCCTCGTCGCGAGAAGCACAGCTGCCGCGGCACTCACCTGCGGGGCCGCGAAGCTCGTGCCCTCGGCATGCCGGTAGTCAGCCGGCCCGCACGACGAGTAGCCCTGCTCCACGCAGTGGGGGAAGGCCTCCGTGAGCGAGAGCGGAAGGGTCGAGAGGATGTCCTCTCCGGGCGCAGCGATGTCGTTGAATTGCACGTCACGGTTCGAGAACACGGGGGACGCACCCGACCGGCCGAGCGCGCTCACGCCGAGGACGTGCGGCAGGGCGGCAGGCCAACTCGCATAGGGCCACGGTTCGGCAGGCGACTGATCGGCGTTGCCGACTGCGGCGACGACGAGCACGCCCCTGGAGACGGCGTAGGCAACCGCGTCCGCCTCGAGTTGCGAGAAGGTGTCGAGACGCGGATCATGAGGATCGCGTGGCCCCCCGAGGCTCATGTTGATGACGCGGGCGCCGTGCCCGACAGCCCAGCGGATCGCCTTCGCCTCGGCCTCGACGGGGATCGAGCGCTCGGGCCCGACGACCTTCGCGATGAGGAGCTCCGCCGGCGGGGCGAGGCCCGCGATCCCGACGCCGTCGTTCGTGCGGGCAGCGATCAGGCCTGCGACGAACGTGCCGTGACCCTGCGTGTCGACGGTCGCCGGGCCGGCGACGAAGCTCTTCGCCGCCCTGATCCGACCGCGAAGCTCCGGGTGGCTGCCGTCGACACCGGAGTCGATCACGGCAACTCGCACGGACGCGAGCGGCGGCGGATCGATCCAGTGCTCGAAGGCGCGGTTCTGGGAGGCATACCACTGACGCTCGAAGAACGGGTCGTTTGGCAGGTACGCCGAAGTTCGGCTCCGGAGGCGCTCGACGTACGACACGCCGCGCGTGCCGCTGATGGCACGCGCGCTCGGCGCGGATACCGCGAGCGTCCGGATCGGGTGGAGATCGACGATTCGCCTGACGCCGCGCGCCCGCAGGCGGTCGGCGACCTCCGTGCCGGAGGCACCTGCGGAGAGGCCGACCCCGAAGCGCGTGGCGGCCGCGCTGGGTGTGATGACGAGGCCGAGAGCAAGGGAGGCGACGGTCAGAGCAACCGCGACCGCCGCCCGGCCGCTCACTTTGCCGCCTCGGCGCGAACCGATGCGGTCAGTGCCGGACCGACGACACCGTCGGCTACGAGCCGGTACGTCGTCGTGAGCGTGGGTCTCACCGTCGTCGCGAACGTCCCGTCCGCTTTCGGCTTCAACTTGGCGGTCGGTAGCCACGTGCCCCTGGCGCCGAGCTTCTGGAGGAGCGGCGCTGAGACGTCGCGCGCGACGCCGGTGATGACGACCGGTGCCCCCGGGGTGGTCGACGGGGCCGGGCGCGCAACACGCAACACTCCGAACCGGAACGCGGTCGAGCGCAGGCCGAGACGTGCGCGCACGTCGGCGGCCCGGAGGAGCACGCTCACACCGCTCTTCTTGATGAGCGTCACCGCCGACGGGCGGTCCGACTCCGTCGGCGTCACGACGACGTCGGCCACCGGTCCGGAGAGCCGAAACGCCTGACCGAGCGTTGCTGCCGTAAACGAGCGCGTAGCCCAGCGGTGGTACGGCGAGAGCGTGTCCCACGGGTCATCGCGGGCCTGGAGGTAGGGCATCGCGACCCCGAAGACGTCCTCGCTGGACGCCGTGCGGCCACCGGACGACGAGTAGTAGAACGTCGTCGCAACCTTGCCGCCGTAGCTGAGAATCTCCCCGCGTGTTGCCTTTACGGCAGCCGTCGTCGACGGAGCCTCGACCGCGACACCGTAGTAGACCTGGCTGCGCGTATCGGAGTAGAGGTCGTATGGCTTGCTCTTGACGCTGCTCGCGATCGCGTACGAGCGCGCAGCGACCGCCTGGGCTCGCAGCGCCTCGGTCGGCCACTCCTTCGGAACCTCGCCGGGCACGACGCCGAGGAGGTAGTCGTCGAGCTTGAGCACGTCGATCACCTGCAGAGCCTTCGCGACGCCCGAGAGCTGAAGCCGGCCGCGATACTCCTTGTCGTCGAGCACCAACCTCGCTCCCTTCCCGGGCTGGAAGGTGAGCGGCCCGGGGAGGCGGACCCGCTTTCCGTCGACGGCGACTCGCAGATCGGGCTTGACGGTGAGCTCACCGGGTGGAAGCTCGGTCACGGCACCCGAGCCGTCCCTGACGGAAAACGCGACCGTCGACGCAACCCTGACCGCGAGCCGGCCGTCACCGAGAAGCACCCGTACTTTCGAGACCGGCGCCTTCGTCACCTCGGTGCCCGGGTAGTAGAACGCGAGAATGTCCCGGTAGCCCCGGTTCGCCTTCGCCTGCGCGAGGGCGCCGTACTGGTTGAGGCCGACGCCGTGCCCGTACCCTCCGCCCGCCAGGACGTAGATCGGGGACGACAGGGAGGACGAAGGGGCCGGGGCGGGCATCGGCGGTTGAACGAGCACCGTTGCACCGGCAGTGCCGGCGAGTGCGAGCGCGAGGACGGGGATGAGAACGCGGCGCATCACGAGATACCTCATGGAACTGTTCTCGGTAAGACGGCTCAGGCCTTGAGACGGTTTGCGTACTGCTCGCGGTAGTACGCGCGGTAGGCGCCCGACTTGATCGGCTCCCACCAGGAGCGATTGTCGCGGTACCACTCGACGGTTGCGGGCAGCCCACCCTCGCCGAACGCATGCTTGGGAGCCCAACCGAGCGCCCGGAGCTTCGCGTCGTCGAGTGCATAGCGCCGATCGTGACCGGCCCTGTCCTCGACGTGACGGATGAGCGACGGATCGGCACCCGTCAATTCGAGGATCCTGTGGGTGATCTCGATGTTCTCGTGGTCCTCCCCGCCGACGTTGTAGATCTCACCCGGAGCGCCCTCGTGAAGCACGAGCTCGACGGCAGCGCAGTGATCCTCAGCGTGCAGCCACTCGCGTACCTGCTTCCCGTCGCCGTAGACCGGGAGCGGCTCGCCCTCGAACGCGTTCGTGGCGAAGAGTGGCACGAGCTTCTCGGGGTACTGGTTCGGGCCGTACGTGTTCGCGCCGCGCGTGATCGAGGCGCGAACGCCATACGTGCGGACGTACGCGAGCACCTGCAAGTCTCCGCCCGCCTTCGCCGCGCTGTAGGGGCTCGACGGCCTGAGCGGGTCGCTCTCGAGCGCACGCCCGCCGGCCTCGAGATCGCCGTAGACCTCGTCGGTCGAGACCTGGACAAAGCGGGCGCCGGTCTCTCGCGCCGCCTCGAGCAGGCACATCGTTCCGAGGACGTCCGTGTGGACGAACTCGGTCGGGCCGAGGATCGAGCGGTCGACATGCGTCTCGGCGGCAAAGTTCACGATCGCGTCGCACCCGGCGTTGGCCCTGGCAACTGCGACCGGATCGGCGATGTCTCCGTGCACGAACTCGTGCTCGATCCCCTCCAGGTTCGCCGGGTTACCGGCGTACGTGAGCTTGTCGAGGACGACGACGCTGTGACCGCCGTCGGCGAGTCGGCGCACGAAGTGCGAGCCGATGAACCCGGCGCCACCGGTGACGAGCACGCGCATCGCGACAGCGTAGCCACAGTTCCCGCACCGTCCGCCGGAGCGATCGAACCCTTGTGACAAAGTGTCACAAGGGACACCAGCGCGGGCTCAGGGTCGCCGTGGGTGGGTCGCCGGAGGCGTCCGGAGCGCCTCGAGGCACGCTGCGAGGCCCTCGCGCCAGTGAGGGAGCTCGGGTGCACCCTTCTCGCTGCGCAGGATCGAGACGGGTGGGCGGGGAGCCTTCGCTCCGAATTCGGCGGTCGTGATCCGCCGCACGCGACAGCCGATCCCCGCCTGCTCGAAGACCGCCTCCGCCAGCTCGGCCCACGTGCAGTCGCCGCCGGCCGCAAGGTGCCAGACGCCGTACGGTGCCGAGGCTGCGACGAGCTCGCGGCTCGCCGCAGCGAGATGCCCGACATACGTCGGGCAGCCACGCTGATCGTGGACGACCGACACCTCGTCTCGCTCAGCACCGAGGCGGAGCATCGTCCGCACGAAGTTGTGGCCGGTCGGACCGAAGAGCCACGAGCTGCGCACGATCCAGGCCGCTTCGCCGGCCGCGGCCTCGCCGTGGAACTTCGTGCGACCGTACGCGGAGAGCGGGCAGGGGCTGTCGGACTCGACGTAGGGAGCGTCCTTGCGCCCGTCGAAGACGTAGTCCGACGAGTATGCGACGAGCGGCACTCCGAGGTCGGCCACGTTCGTCGTGCCGCCGACGTTCACCTCGGCTGCACCCTGGGGGTCGTCCTCGGCGCCGTCGACGTTCGTCCAGGCCGCGGCGTGGAGAATCAGGTCGCTCGGCGCAAGACCGGGAGGCGCAGGGAACCGCACGTCCCAGTCCGCCCTCGTCAGCGCCGTGACGGCATCCTCGGCGAACGCCTCCGAGAGGGCGACGCCGAGCTGCCCGCCCGCGCCGGTGATCAGGACGCGGCGGCGGTGTCTCGCGACGAGAGGATTGGTGTCCGGGTGCTCCACAGGTCCTTCACGCGCGGGTCGTCCCACGGGATTCCGTGCTCGTCGGGATCGGCGGGATCGTACTCCTCGGTGACGTGGTAGACGAACAGGAGATCGGTCAGCGCCTCGAAACCGTGAGCGTGCCGACCGGGGATGTAGAGCGCGACCGGGTTCTCGTCACCGATGTCCTCGGTGAACGTCGCTCCGGTCGTGCGGTCGAGCACGACGACGCGCGCAGTCCCCTGCAGGCACGCGAACAGGTCGTCCTGGCCGCGCTCGTGGTAGTGAAGACCGCGAATCACACCGCAGCGAGAGAACGAGACATTGGTCTGCACCGTCGGGCTCGGCAGCACGCTCTCGCGCCGCAGCTCGCAGAACCAGCCACGCTCGTCGGCGTACCGCTGCAACGGGATGCGCACGATCCCGTCGACGCTCACTTGTTGACGCCCGTCTCGTCGATCAGCCGGCCGATCTCGGCGAGGTGCTGCCAGTGCTTGCCCGCATCTTCCCACCAGCCCCTGACCGGAACGACGGACAGCGACCCACTCTGGGCGTAGGCGCGGTTGACGTCGGTGATCTCGAGCTCGCCGCGGCTCGAGCGCTCGAGCCGCGCGATGACCGAGAACACGTCCGGCGGATAGCAGTAGAGCCCGACGACGGCGTCGTTCGTGGGCGGTGCCGGGTAGCGCAGATCGACGACACCCGCCTTCTCGGCGAGGTCGGCGACGTTGCCCTCGCTGTCGTACACCACGACGCCGAAGTTCTCGGGGTCCGGCACGTCCTTCACGAACACCCGCGCGCCGTCCGCGCTCGCCCCCCACGCTGCGATCTCCGCCGCGTGCGAGAACTCGAAGATGTTGTCGCCAAGCACCACGACGAGCGGTTCCCCGCCGGCGAAGTCCTCCGCCATCCCGACGACCTCCGCAATGCCACCGGGCTGCGTCTGCACCTTGTAGGTGAGATCGAGCTCGAGCAGCGGTGCCTCGCCGTCCCTGACGGTGAGATGACCGTCTCCGAGCAGGTCGATCATCTGGCCGGCATGGCCCTTGCCCGTGACGAGCAGCACCTCGCGGATACCCGCGAGCTGGAGGAGCTGGAGCGGGTAGTAGACCATCGGCCAGCTCCCCACCGGAAGCAGGTGCTTGTTCGTGACCCGGGTCAGCTCACCGAGTCGCGTCGCCTCACCGCCTGCGCAGACCAATCCCTTCATGCAGCGATGCTAACCGGATCACGCTGCGTGCGAGGCGCTCGCCGGCGCCTTCGCGATCGGGCTGCGCTCGAGGAGCCAGAACGAGAGCTCGACGGCGGGACCGATCCCGAAGGCGAACCCGAGCGTCCCGATCCCAACCGTGCCGCCGAGTGCGAATCCGACGAGGGTCACCGCGACCTCGATCGTCGCGCGGGTGACGCCGATTCGGACGCTCAGCCTGCGCGCGGTGACGAGCATCAGCGAATCACGCGGTCCTGCGCCCATCCCCGCCCCGATGTAGAACCCGGTACCGACTCCGACGATCAGGATCCCCGCCACCATGAGCAGGATCCGCACGCCCAGGGAGGTGCCGGAGAGCGCGTCGATCACGTCGATCGCCAGGAGCCCGTCGACGAACAGGCCGATCAGCAAGGCGTTCGCGACCGTCCCCGGGCCGATACGCGCTCCGAGGGCCCAGGCGATCCCGAGAACCACGACCGCAACGACGATGTTCGCCGTTCCGAAGGAGAGCGGAGTCTTGTCCGAGATGCCCTGGGCGAGCACGTCCCAGGGCGAGAGCCCGAGCTCCGACTCGAGCAGGAAGACGATCCCGAGGGCAAAGAGGAAGAGGCCGAAGACGAGCGAGGCGGAACGAATCGCCAACGAGCCGCGAATGAGCGGGGGGATGTGCATCCGTCAGCGACGACGACGCGTCGCCGCGGTTCCCGCAGCTGCGCGTGCCGCCGCCTTGCGGCGGCGCACTCCCGGCACCGCGCGTACCGCTGCGAACCAGACGTAGAGGAATCCCAGCAACGCGACGGTCAGGGCGAGAATGAGCTGTTTCAGGCGTCTCACGGGTATAACCCATCGTAGGCGACGCGCCGTTGTCATACTTCACTTCCAACGTTGCACGAGGAAAGGACGGCCGAGATGGCCAAGAAGGATACGAAGATCGCGCCGACGGTCGAGACGCTGAAGCCGTATCTCGATCGCGCGCTCAACGACAAGGAATTCCGCGACGACCTCAAGGAGGCGCTCTCCGCGGCGAAGAAGCTGTATGGCCCGCTGGCCAAGAACGCGAAGGACGACGGCGCTGTCAAGTCGGCCTCGAGGCTCGCGACCGACGCGAAGGTGCAGGAGAACCTTCGCAATGCGCTCGAGGAGTTCGGCAAGGCGGCCGGCACGCTGAAGGGCAAGAAGAAGAGCCACAAGGGCCGCAACGCGATGCTGCTCGCGGGCCTCATCGCCGGCGCGCTGTACAACCCGTGGTCCGGCCCGCAGACCCGCGACTGGCTGATGGACAAGGTGGCCGGCGACGACGACCTCCAGCCGCTCGAGGAGTTCGACTTCGAGGCCGTCGACTCGGCCGGTGGCGCGTCAGACGCCTCGAACGGCGCCTCGGAGGCCGCTGCCGAACCAGCGGACGCCTCCGCCGAGTAGTCGCTAGCGATCCCCTCCACCGGCCGGGCTCTTCGGGGCCCGGCCGGAGAGGGTCGCTTTCAGCCCGCCGGGCGTGAGGCCACTCGAGCTCGAGATGTCCGATGCTTCGAGGAGCACGGCCCCCGCGGGCGGTGCGACGACGCCGCGAGAGCCGGGTGGGCCGTCGAGCGGCAGATAGGCGCGGCCGGCGTCGAACGAAACGTCCTGGGCCCGGCGCCACGCGTTGAGGAACGGGTACGGAGCCACGGCACCGTCGTACCCGCGCGCGAGCAGCGAGACCGGGTGGATCTCGAAATGGAGATGGACCGGGCTGAACTCGGCATCGCCGGTCTTCCCCATGAAGCCGACGACGTCGCCTGCCTTCACGGCGCGCCCGTTGACCGCGAGGGGCGAGTAAGCCGACAGGTGGGCGTAGTAGAACTCGTTCCCGAGACGGTCCCGGAGCCAGAGACGCCAACCTCCGATGTCGTTCCAGCCGACCGAGAAGATCGTGCCGTCCGCGACGGCGAGCAGCGGGGTGGCGAGCGGGGAGAAGATGTCCTCGCCGTGATGCCAGCCTCCCGAGACATCAGCGCGTGGCGCTCCGAACGTGTCGCCGTACGAGGCGGGGCCGTAGACCGGGAAGACGTAGCCGCCGCTCGAGAGTGGGGCCGAGACTTCCGGGGCCGGCCGCACGAGCTCGGGCGGCGCTCCGGCGATCGACTTTCCCGGCTCGCGCGGAGCGTCGGCAGGAACGACGGGACGAGCCGGAGGTGTCTTCACGACCGGCTTCGAGGGCTTCGAGGGCGCGACGGTGGCCGCTGCAGCCACCGTCGAGCTCGAGATCGAGCCGATCTCGATCGTGCTGCCCGCGGGGAGCCCTCCGTGCGTCGAGGTCAGCTTGACGCGGAGTGCGACGAGGGCCACCTCCGCCGATCGGGGCGGGGTCCGCGTCGTCGTGGACGTCGAAGCGAGCACCTCGAGCGTTCCCCAGTCCGCGAGCGGGATGAACGCATTCGGGGCGGGAGTGACCGGCTGTCCCAGCACGACGAGGCCCGTGAGGGCCGATGACGAGATGTCGGCCGACGCGTTCGCCGGCCCTGCGGCCACGCTCGCCCGAAGATCGATCGAGTCGACCGAGATCTCGCCGTCGAACAACGAGACGCTGACCGCGTTGACGCCGCTCTGGGCCAGCGACGACACACCGGGCTGCGCGACCGCCCGGGCTCCCGCCGAGCTGACGCGGACGATCGACCCGTCGGCCGGGTATGCGTAGTTCGCGACGAGCTGGTCGTCGGGTGGCGGTGCGCTCACCGCCAGGGAGACCTCGTCCGCGAGGCCCGGCTGCGCGACCCGCGAGACGACAGCCGTGGCGGTCGCCTCGGGATCGCCGGCGGCAGCCGTTGCGAACGAGACGAGCACGACGGCTGCGACGGCAGCGAGCACCGCCAGAACGAGGAGGGTAGGACGTCTCACTGCGGGGTAGGGTAGCTCGCTCTCGACGTCCAGGCACGCCACGCGAGCTGAACAGCGACTGCGATGAGCAGGACCCCGAACAGGCGCCGCAGCGTTTGCTCCGACAGCCCCGTCGCGATACGCACACCGATCTCGACACCCACGATCGACGCGGCGCCGATGAGAAGTGCCGCTCGGACCCGGAGGTTCCCGTAGCGCGACTGCCGGTAGGCGCCGACGGCGGCCGTCGGCACGATCGCGAGCAGCGAGGTGGCGGCCGCCTCGACCTGGCCGAGGCCGAGCGCGAGCAGCAGCGGCACGAAGAGGATCCCACCACCGACGCCGAGGAGACCCGACAACACGCCGGCGAGCAGGCCGAAGAACACCGCGACGAGGATCGTCGTCGTGCTCATCCCACGATCAGCCAGATCCCGACGGCGGCGAGGAACACGGCGAACCCGATCGACAACGCGCGGCCCGAGATCCGCTGCTGCGCCGAAGTGCCCGCGAGCGCACCCGCCATGGCGGGGATCCCGACGAGGGCCGCGTACCCGACGTCGACCTCTCCCCGGTAGGCGTACAGGGCGACGCCCGCCGAGGCCGTGATCATGATCGCGCCGAGTGACGTCGCGGTCGCCTCACGGGCGCCGAACGCGGCAACGCCGACGAGAAGCGGAACGATCACGATCCCGCCGCCCACGCCGAAGAGCGCGCTGAACAGGCCGGCAACGAGGCCGATGAAGACGAGGCGCACCCGCGCCATCCTAAGCCGCGGGCCGGATCCCGGCCGCTACGCGCGCCCGGCTTCGCGCCGCACGACGTCCCACGCGAGCGCGACGTCCGCCTCGGTCGTGCGGATGTTGCCGATTGCGAGACGCAGAACGAAGCGACCGTCGAGCCGAGTGTGAGAAAGGAAGATCTCCCCTGCGTCGTTGACGCGTCGCATGATCTCCTCGTTCTCCTCGTCGCTCCCGATCCGGCGGAAGCACACGAGCGCGAACGGCCTCGGGGCGCAGAGCTCCCATCCGGGGTCGGCGGCGACCCACTTCTCGAACAGCGAGGCGAGTCGCACGTGCTCGCGGATGGTGGCACGGAGACCCTCGCGTCCGAAGCAGCGCAGCGTCGCCCACAGCTTGAGTGCCCGGAACCGCCGGCCGAGAGGCGAGGCGAACTCGCTCAGGCTGACCACGTCCTCGTCGACGCGGAGGTATTCCGGCACGAGGCTGAACGCGCGGCGAAGGTCGTCGGGTCGTCGCGAGAAGAAGACGGAGCAGTCCATCGGCGTGAAGAGCCACTTGTGCGGGTTGATGCCGATCGAGTCGGCCCGCTCCCAGCCCGCGAAGTGATGGCGGAGCTCGGGACAGACAGCCGCCGAGCCGGCGTAGGCCGCGTCTACGTGGAGCCACGTCCCCTCGGCCGCGGCGCGGTCGGCGACCGCGGCGACCGGGTCGACCGCCGTCGAGGACGTCGTCCCAACGGTCGCGACGACGGCACAGGCGTCGCTCAGGTCGAGCGCGTCGGGGCGCATCGCGAACGCCGCGTCGACGGGCGTCGTCCGCACGTCGAGCTCGAGCAGCCGAGCCGCCTTCGCGGTGGACGAATGCGTGTGCTCCGAGCAGACGACCACCCTGCGATCGGGCCGGGCGGCACGCGCCGCGGCGAGCGCGGTGATGAGACCGGATGACGCAGTGTCCTCGATATGCCCGTGGAGCTCGTCGGGAAGCCCGACCAGTTGCCGCATCCAGTCGAGCGTCACCTCCTCCAGCTCCTGGAGCGCCGGCGACGAGCGCCAGAGGATCCCTACCTGGTTGAGGCCCGCGATCAACAGCTCCGCGAGAATGCCGGGATCTGCCGCTGACGAGGGGAAGTACGCGAAGTAGCGGGGGCTCTGCCAGTGGGTGAGCCCCGGCATCAACACCTCGTCGAGATCGCGTAGCACCGCCGAGAACGGCTCGGGCTTGTCGGGCGGCGCCGCCGGGAGCGCAGCCTTGATCGCCCCGGGCTCGACCTGCGACAGAACGGGGCGCTCGCTGATCGTCTCCAGGTAGCGCGCGACCCAATCGAGAGCGGCGGCCCCGTCTTCGCGGAAGGCGCTCACCGAAGCTCCTCAGCGATCTCGGCCCAGGAGCGGGTGTTGAGTACCTGCTCCTTCGTCAACCACGCCCTGCGTGCCTGTCCGATTCCGAGCTCCGCGTACGCGAGCGACGCGACCGAGTGCGCGTCGGTCGTGACGGGGATCGAGACACCCGCCTCGCCCGCGAGCCGCGCGTGGACGTCGCGCATGTCCAGACGGTCGGGCTGCCCGTTGATCTCGAGTGCGGTGCCCGTCTCGACCGCCCTGCCGATGACGCGCGCGATGTCCAGATCGGCTCCCGGGCGCCGCGAGATCCGGCGGCCGGTCAGATGCCCGATGCAATCGACGTGCGGGTCGTCGATAGCGGCGAGCACCCGCTCGGTCGGGCTCCTGTCGAACGACGTGTGCAGCGACGCGACGACCCAGTCGAGCTCGGCGAGGATCTCGTCGTCCACGTCGACGACGCCCTTGGCGTTGATGTTCGCCTCGACACCGCGGAGCACCCGGAAGGGCGCGACCCGTGCGTTCACCTCGTCGATCTCGTCCCACTGCGCCTCGATCCTTCCCTCCCGGAGGTAGTGCGAGTGATCGGTGAGACAGAGGAACTCGTAGCCGACCGCGGCGGCCGCCAGCGCCATCTCCTCGATCGTCGCCTTGCCGTCCGCCGACCACCTGGAGTGGCAATGCATCTCGCCCCGGAGATCGGAGAGCTCGACGAGGTCCGGCAAGAGCCCGGCGCGCGCGGCCTCGAGCTCACCGTTGCACTCGCGGAGCTCGGGCGGGATGAAGGAGTAGCCGAGGAACGCATAGAGCGACTCCTCGTCGCGAAAGGTCCTCACCTCTCCCGTCTCCACCACGGTGACGCCGTACTCCGAGATCGAGAGCCCGCGGCGCTGTGCCTCCTCCCGCAGGGCGATGTTGTGATCCTTCGAGCCGGTGAAGTGCTGCAACAGGTCGCCGTAGCACTCCGGAGGGACGACCCTGAGATCGAGCCGGAACCCGCCACGGTCGATCACGGTCGCCTTCGTGTCGCCGTGGGCGACGACCTCGAGAACCCAGGGCAGCGAGACGAAGTGGGCGGTCAGTGCCGCGGGGTCGGTCGCGGTCGCGATCACGTCGAGATCCCGGAACGTCTCTCGCCGGCGCCGCGTGCTCCCGGCCTCGGAGACGTCGGTCGCTGCCGGGTGGGCGCGGAGGGCCTCGACGACCTCGCGGACGACCGGCAGTCCCTTCCCGAGCAGTCCCCGCCTCGGCTCGGCCGGTCCCTCCCCCTCCGCGAGGGCCTTGAGGATCTTCGCCTCGGTGCCGGCGCCCATGCCGGAGAGCGCCCGGATGCGCTGGCCCTCGGCCGCGTCCTTCAGCTCGGCGAGCGTCGTGACGCCGAGCTCGTGCCAGATCCTTGCCGCGGTCTTCGGGCCGAGGCCCGGCAGCCGCATGAAGGAGGAGACCTCACCGGGCACCTCGGTGCGGCGCTTCGCGAGCGCCGCCATGTCACCGGTCTCCGTGACCTCGACGATCTTTGCCTCGATCGTCTTCCCGATGTCCGGCAGCTCCTTCGCCTTGCCCTCGAGAGCGAGCTCCGCGACAGAGGAGGCGGTATCGCGGATCCGCGTCGCCGCACGGCGGTAAGCCGCCACCCGGAACGACTGCTCGCCGAGGATCTCCGAGAGATCGGCGAGCTGATCGAACTGATCGGCCAGATCGGTGTTGCGCGGAAGCACCGAGACCATGTCCCGATCATAAGGGCGCCCGCTCGTGCAAGATTGAGCGATGCGCGCGATGGTCTGCCTTCCGACGTACAACGAGCGCGAGAACCTCGAGCCGATGGTCAGGGCGCTCGGCGAGCAGCTCGACACGACGCGCGACCGCGTCCTCGTGATCGACGACAACTCTCCGGACGGCACCGGAGCGGCGGCCGACGCACTCGCCGCCGAGCTGCCGTGGGTCGAGGTACTGCACCGTCCCGCGAAGGAAGGGCTCGGCCCCGCGTACATCGCGGGGTTCCGACACGCTATATCGGCCGGTGCGGAGCTCGTGATCGAGATCGACTGTGACTTCTCCCACGATCCGGCGGATGTCCCGAGGCTGATCGCCTCGTGCGAGGAGGGGGCGGACGTCACGCTCGGCTCGCGGTGGGTGGAGGGCGGAAGCACCGTCAACTGGGGAGCAGGTAGGAAGCTGATCTCCCGCGGCGGCAGCTTCTACGCGCGCACGATCCTCGGCGTCGGCATCCGTGACCTCACCGGTGGCTTCAAGTGCTTCCGGCGCCCCGTCCTCGAGGCCATCGACCTCGACGCGATCGCCGCCAGGGGATACGGCTTCCAGATCGAGACGACCTACCGCGTGCTCCTGAAGGGGTTCTCCGTCGTCGAGGTCCCGATCACCTTCGTCGACCGGCGCGTCGGCGAGTCGAAGATGGGTGGCTCGATCGTCGTCGAGGCGATGCTCCAGGTGCCGGCGCTCCGGTTGCGCGCGCTCCGGGGGCGCCTGTAGCCCCGCCCGTTTCGGGCACGATCGGTCGCCCGCCTAGACTGCCGGGATGGACGAGGTCACCGACGCAACGTTCGCGGCAGACGTTCTCTCGAGCGACGTTCCCGTGATCGTCGAGTTCGGCGCGCCGTGGTGTCGCCCGTGCAAGGCGATCGAGCCGGCTCTGATCGAGATCGCAGCAGCGGCCGAGGGCCGGCTGCGCCTCGTCAAGCTCGACATCGACGGCAACCTCGGAACCCCGTCGCAGTACGGCATCCTCTCCGTGCCGACCGTCATCCTCTTCGCAGGCGGCGAGGCGAAGGAGACCCTCACCGGGGCGCAGAGCAAGAGCTGCTACGAGCGGGCGTTCGCGCCGTACCTCGAAGGGTGACGAGCGCCTGGGACGACCTTCTCGTCGGTGACGAGCTCGCCTTCCGGTCGACCGAGCCTGCGCGCACGCCCCGGCTCGAGGCGCTGCCGGGCGATCTCGATCCTCGAGTGTCCGCCGCTCTCGAACGGCTCGGGATCGACGGCGTCTTCGCCCACCAGGGCGAGGTGTGGGACGCAGCAGCCCGCGGCGAGAACGTGCTCGTGACGACGGGCACCGCGTCCGGCAAGTCCCTCGCCTTCAACCTGCCCGTGCTCGACGCGGTCGTGCGCGAGCCGACGACCCGCGCGTTCTACCTGTACCCCACGAAGGCTCTCACGCAGGATCAGGCACGGGGTATCGCGGGCTTCCGGCTCCCCGGCGTTCGCCCTGCGATCTACGACGGTGACACCGAGCCCGAGCGCCGCGGGCAGATCCGCAAGGCGGCGAACGTGATCCTGACGAACCCGGACATGCTGCACGTGGGAATCCTCCCCCATCACGACCGGTGGGGCGACGTGCTCCACAACCTTCGTTACGTCGTCATCGACGAGGCGCACGTGTACCGCGGCGTCTTCGGGTCACACGTCGGCAACGTGATCCGGCGGCTGCGTCGCCTCGCACGCCTCTACGGCGCGGAGCCCCGGTTTCTTCTCGCCTCCGCGACGATCGCGAACGCATCGGAGCTCGCCCTCGCCCTGACCGGCGTGCCGGCGACGATCGTCGAGACGGACACGTCTGCGAGGGCCGAGCGAGAGATTGTCCTCTGGAACCCCGCGCTGCTCGATCCGGAGCTCGGGGTCCGCGCCAGTGCCTTGTCGGAGGCGTCGCTCCTGATGGCCGCTCTCGTCTCCCGCGGCCTGCGGACGATCTGCTTCGCGAAGAGCAGAAAGGCGGCCGAGCTGATCCATCGCTTCACGTCGGACCGCGTCGACACCGCGACGGCCGCCCGGCTCGCGCCCTATCGCGCCGGCTACACGCCGGCCCAGCGCCGGGAGATCGAGCGGCGGCTGACGGAAGGCGAGCTCCTCGGCGTCGCCGCGACCGACGCTCTCGAGCTCGGGATCGACATCGGCCGGCTGGACTGCGCGATCTCGGTGGGGTTCCCGGGAACGGTCGCCTCTCTCCGGCAGCAGTGGGGCCGTGCGGGGCGGCGCGAGCGGGGCCTCGCGGTCCTGATCGCGAGCGAGGACGCGCTCGACCAGTTCTTCATGCGCGAGCCCGAGTCGCTCCTCGGCCGACGCGTCGAGGCGACACGGCTCGA
This sequence comes from uncultured Thermoleophilia bacterium, assembly GCA_963727515.1. GTDB lineage: Bacteria > Actinomycetota > Thermoleophilia > Gaiellales > Gaiellaceae > Gaiella. Next base: position 172,358 of record CAVSGN010000003.1, read on the forward strand.
CCACGCAAACCCGCGAATCCTCGATCCGCACGTCTGCTCAGCGGCCTACGAAGGGCCGCTTACCGAGCGCGATATCGACACGCTCGGCCCCGAGGCGCTCGAGCGGGCAGCCGTCCTACCCGAGCTCGAACGGACCCCTGCGGGATACGTCTGGACGGGGCGCGACACGCCCGCAGGACGGTTCTCGCTCCGCTCCGGAGACAGCGACTCGTTCACGATCGTCGACGCTTCGACCGGCTCGGTGCTCGGGCTGATCGAGCGCGAGCGCGCGTACTCCTCGGTACACGAAGGCGCCGTCTACCTCCACCTCGGCTCGCAGTACCTCGTCCGCGAGCTCGACGGCGTGGCGCGCACGGCGGTCGTCGAGCCTGCGGGCGTGGACTGGTACACCCAGGTCAAGAAGGACACGCAGACCGCGATCGACGAGCCGCTGCGGACGTCTCGCGTCGCCGGCGTGGAGCTCGTGTTCGGCCGCGTCTCGGTGACCGAGCAGGTCATCGCCTATCAGCGAAAGGCGATCCGCGACGGCTCGACGCTCGCGGTGATCCCGCTGATCCTGCCCGAGGTCACGTTCCAGACCGAGGCCGTGTGGTTCTCCCCGGACGGGAACCTGCTCGAGGGGCTCGAGGAGATGCCGAAGCTCCTCGGCGCCCTCCACGCGGCGGAGCACGCGCTCATCTCGCTGCTGCCGCTCTGGGCCATGTGCGACCGCTGGGACATCGGCGGGCTGTCGACGAACGCCCACTTCCAGACGGGATTGCCGACCGTCTTCGTCTACGACGGCCATGCCGGTGGCGTGGGCATCACCGAGCGCGGCTTCGACTGCTTCGCCGGCTGGGCCGCCGACACCGAGCGGCTCCTCCGCGGCTGTCCGTGCACGAGCGGATGCCCTTCGTGCGTGCAGAGCCCCAAGTGCGGCAACCTCAACGAGATGCTCGACAAGGGCGCCGCCCTGACGCTGCTCGAGAGAATGGTTTCCGCCTGAACGATCACGCTGTCGATTTCGGCGACCGCCGTTCGTCGTCTTGGTGCAATCGCAATCGAAGCAAGGGAGGCACGATGGAGTACCTGGCACTCGTGTACGGCGACCCCGCCGCGTGGGACGAGATGTCCGAGACCGACAGGGCAGCGGCGTACGAGGGCTACATGGCCGTCGCACGCGATGCGGAGGCCGCGGGCGTCCTCGCCGACGCGAGCGAGCTCGAGTCGATCGCTGCAGCGACGAGCGTCCGCGTGCGGAACGGCGAGGCGATCGTCACCGACGGCCCGTACGCAGAGGTGAAGGAATCGCTCGGCGGCTACTACCTCTTCTCGTGCGACACGGTCGAGGAGGCGATCGAGTGGGCCGCGAAGATCCCGGCAGCGTGGCACGGCGGCGCGATCGAGGTTCGGCCCGTCCACATCGAGGAGGAGGAAGCAGCATGAAGTACGCACTGCTCGTCTACGCCGATCAGTCGTCGTGGGAGGGCCTCTCCGACGAGGAGGCCGCGCGCCTGCGCGCCGAGTCGATGCCCCGCTGGATCTCCCTCTTCGAGGAGCTGGGCAAGGCTGACCCGGACGTGACCGGCAAGGAGCTGGTCGGAGCGTCGGAGGCGAAGGTCGTGCGGGTCGTCGACGGACGGACGATCGTCACCGACGGCCCCTTCGCCGCGACAAAGGAGCAGCTCGGCGGCGTCTTCGTGACGGAGCTGCCCGACCTCGACGAGGCGATCCGGCTCGCTGCCCTCGTCCCCACGGCGGAGCACGGCACCCTCGAGATCCGGCCGCTCGCAAGCCGGTGAACGACGGATTCGCTGCGGTCTATGCCGACGAATGGCCGCAGTGCGTCGCCATCCTGACCCGCGTCCTCGGCGACCTCGAGCGTGCCGAGGACGCGGTGCAGGACGCGTTTGCGATCGCGCTCGAGCGTTGGCCGTGCACCGGCGTGCCGGACAACCCCGGCGCATGGATCGTGACGACCGCCCGCAACCGTGCGATCGACCGGATCCGGCGTGACAACGTCCTCGCCGACAAGACCGCCGTGCTTGCGCGACTCGAGGCGGTTCCCTCGGACGCAGAAGCGGTGAGCGCGCTCCCGGACGAGCGACTCGCGCTCCTCTTCACCTGCTGTCACCCCGCGCTCGCGGTCGACGTGCAGATCGCTCTCACCCTCCGCGCGGTCGGCGGCCTGACCACGCCGGAGATCGCCGCCGCATTTCTCGTTCCCGAGCAGACGATGGCCCAGCGGCTCGTGCGCGCAAAGCGCAAGATCCGCACTGCAGGGATCCCGTTCCGCGTCCCCGCCGACTCGATGCTCCCGGATCGGCTCAACGCAGCGCTCCGCGTGATCTACCTGGTCTTCAACGAGGGTTACGCGTCGAGCTCGGGCAGCTCTCTCGTCCGGCGCGACCTCTGCAGCGAGGCGATCAGGCTTGCGAAGCTCCTCTGCGTGCTGATGCCGGACGAGCCGGAGGCGTACGGTCTCCTGGCGTTGCTGCTGCTGCAGGACTCACGGCGGGATGCTCGCCTTTCGCCGGACGGTGAGCTCGTGCTGCTCGCGGACCAGGATCGCTCGCTCTGGGACGTCCGTGCGATCGAGGAGGGGCTGCGAATGCTCGAGCGTGCCGAGGCGCAGCGCCGGCCCGGCCCCTACCAGCTGCAGGCGGCAATTGCGGCGGGGCACGCACAGGGCTCCGACGCGGGGACGCTCGCGGCGGCGTACGAGGCTCTGCTCCGGTTCGGACCGCTCCCCCGTCGCACGACTCAACCACGCCGTCGCGGTGGCGCTCACGGGCGAGGTCGAGGCGGGTCTCGGGCTGATCGAGGAGATCGACGGGCTCGACGAGTACCGCCACTTCCACGCGGCCCGCGCGGACCTCCTGCGGCGGCTCGGCCGCCATGGGGAGGCGCGTGCTGCCTACGAGCGCGCGCTCGAGCTGACAGACGACGGGCCGGAGCGCCGCTTTCTCGAGCGACGCCTCGCGGAATAGCACGACCAGCCTATCGGCCAGAATGTCTGCATGATCCGCCGTCGACTCCAGGGAGCGACAGTACGGCACCCCGAAGGACTCGAGGAGTGATCGACCTCACGCCTCTCTTCGGCCTGCGGCTGCGAACGCCACGGCTCGAGCTCCGTCTCGGGACGCCGGACGAGATCGACGAGCTCGGAGCGCTCGCGACGCGTGGGATCCATCCTCCGGAGGAGATGCCGTTCGGCGTTGCGTGGACCGACGGGATCGGCCAACCGGGATTTCGTGAGAGCTTCGCCGGGTTTCACCGCGACCAGTGTGAGAGCTGGTCGCCCGGCGACTGGCATCTCGATCTCCTGGTCTGGGCCGAAGGGGAGCTCGCAGGGAACCAGGAGCTCTACGCCAAGCGCTTCCGGGAGACCAGGGTCGTCGGCAGCGGCTCCTGGCTCGGTGCCGCATTCCAGGGGCGCGGGATCGGCACCGAGATGCGAACGGCCGTCCTCGAGCTCGCCTTTGGCGGCCTCGGCGCCGTCGCTGCGACGAGCAGCTGGCTCGAGGGCAACCGTGCCTCGGCCCGCGTCTCGGAGAAGCTCGGCTATCGCGAGATCGGGATGAGCGAGATCAGTCCGCGCGGTGTGCCCGTCCCCCATCACGACCTCCGACTCGAGCGCGTCGATTGGACACCGCCCGTCGCGGTCGAGATCCTCGGCCTCGAGCCGACCCTGCCACTCTTCGGAGCGGCCTAGCCGAGCGAACGCAGGGCGGCAGCGAGCGACTGACGCAGCTCCAGGACCGGCGCGAACAGGTCGCCGTGGCGTGCCACGCGCGCGCGCACCTCGTCGAGAGTGAACGCGGACGGATCGAGTCCTGCGCGAACCTCGTCCCAATGAAGCGGCGTCGACACCGGCGCGCCGGGGCGCGGCCGCACCGAGTAGACCGTTGCCGTCGTCCGGCCCGGCCCGTTCTGGTTCGCGTCGACGAGCACCCCGCGGCGCTTGCTCTTCGTCCACTCCGTCGTGACGAGCCCCGGGTGCGCGCGCGCAAGCGCCCCGGCGACGATCGCCGCGAACGATCGCGTCTCGTCGTACCCGTGCCGGCGGGTGAGGGGTAGGAGCACGTGGATCCCCCTGGATCCGCTCGTCTTCGCGAAGCTCTCGAGACCGACGAGATCGAGAATCTGCTTCACGAGGAGCGCCACCTCGATCACCTCCGGGAACCCCACGTCGTCCGAGGGGTCGAGGTCGAAGATGACCCAATCGGGGCGCGCCGGCAGGTCGACGCGCGACGTCCACGCGTTCATGTCGATGCAGCCCATGTTGGCCATCCAGAGGAGGGCCAGCTCGTCATTCACGAGCGGGTAGTCGATCATCCGCTTCTCACCGTCGCGCGTCGAGGCCGGGAACGGAGCGCGACGGATCCAGTCGGGCATGTGCGTCGGCGCGTCCTTCTGGAAGAAGTGCTTTCCCTGCCAGCCGTCCGGGTACCGCTTCATCGTGAAGGGCCGGTCGCGCAGGTGCGGCACGAGCACCGGCGCGATATCGCGATAGAAGGCGAGCAGGTCGCCCTTGCTGATGCCCTCGTCCGGCCAGAACGGCTTGTCGAGGTTGGAGAGCTCGAGCAGGCGCGAGCCGCGTCGCAGCTCGGTCGGCATCGGAACGCGTTCGGCCACGATCTCCTCCGCGGGCTTGTCGTCGCGCAATCCCAGGTAGACCGGTGCGCGGAGCCGACCGTCCTTCGTCCACTCGGCGAACTCGACCTCGACGACCAGCGACGGCTCGACCCAGGTGACGTCGTCCCGGCGCACGCGTGGCAGTCGCGGTGCCTCGGCGAACGGCGTATCCGGCCGGACGAGCGGTGCCAGCACGCCCTCCAGCCGATCGAGCTCCGCATCGGTGAGCCCGGTGCCCACGTTGCCCGCGTACGTCAGCCCTGCCGCGCCGTGAACGCCAAGGATGAGCGATCCGATCCCGTTGCTGCGACGTCCCTTGCCGCGCGTCGTGCCGGCGATCACGAGCTCCTGCCGGTGCTTGAGCTTGAGCTTTCGCCAGTCGGGCGAGCGACGACCCGCATGGTACGCCGACGCTCGCTTCTTCGCGAGGACGCCTTCGAGGCCGTGCTCGCGGGCCGCGATCTCGAGCGCGGCGCCATCGTCGAACGAGGGCGACAGCAGCACTCCGGTCGTGCCCGGCTCGATGAGGCCCTCGAGGAGGACCCGGCGCTCGTCGTATGCGCGGTCGACGACCGGTATCCCGTCGCGCTCGAGCACGTCGAACGCCACGTAGACGAGCGTTCCTTCCCCTCGCTGCAGCAATCCGAAGTCGGACCGGCCGGAGTCGTCGAGCGCGCAGATCTCGCCGTCGAGCACCGCCGCGGGAGACAGCACCGCACGTGCGAGCGCCTTCGCGGCGGTGGCGAAGCGCACCGTGAGGTCGTTTCCGTTTCGGCTGCGCAGCGTCACCTCGCCGCCGGCGACGACGGCGACGGCGCGATAGCCGTCCCATTTCGGCTCGAACGCCCAGTCGCCGCCGGTCGGGAGCGAATCGGTCGCTGCGGCCAGCATGGGAGCGTACTCCGTCCGGCGGGCGTCTCCGTCCTTGCGCAGGAGGAGCCAGTTACGCGCATCCCCGTCGAGGTGGGCCGGGACGAGCGTCCAGAGGCCTTCGAGCCGGTCGCCGTGGAGCCGCACCGTGAGGCCGCCGTCCTTCTTCTCCTCGATCACGTCGTACGTGCCGCGATCCCAGATCTCGACCGTCCCGGCGCCGTACTCACCGGCGGGTATCTCCCCCTCGAAGTCGGCGTAGGAGAGCGGATGATCCTCGACGTGAACCGCCAGGTGACGCTCGGAGGCGGTCATCGGCATCCCCTTCGGCACTGCCCAGCTCGCGAGGGCGCCGTCCCGCTCGAGCCTCAGGTCATAGTGGAGCCGGCGCGCGGCGTGCCGCTGGACGACGAACCGCAGGCCCCCCGGCGCGTCGTCGTCCTCGAACGGCTCGGGGGTGCGCGAGGGATCCCGCTTGCGTCGATAGTCCTCGAGTGGCACCGACCGCATCATCGCGGAAAGCGCCGCGGCGCTTAACATCTCCTACACACATCGGGGTTTACCCCTGCAAACGGAAGATTCGGGGCAGGGGATAAGCCTGTGGATAATGTGGAGAAGAGTCGCCTCAGGCGAAAACGCCCATCGCCCGGAACTTTGCCCGGCGGGCGCGGCGCAGGTCGTCGTCGGCGATGCCGTCGAGCTCGTCGAGGTGGGAGACGAGCGACTCCTGCAGGAGCGTCGCAGCGGCATCGAGATCGGTCTGTGCGCCCCCGACCGGCTCCGGGACGATGCCCTCGATCACCCCGAGGTCGAGGCAGTGGGCGGCATCGAGGCGAAAGGCCGAGGCCGCCTTCTTCGCCTGCGATGCGTCACGCCAGAGGATCGCAGCGCACCCCTCCGGGGAGATGACCGAGTAGATCGCGTTCTCCTGCATGAGGACGCGATCCGCGACGGCGATCGCGATCGCGCCCCCGGAACCACCCTCGCCGATCACGACGGAGACCGTCGGAACGCCGAGCCGCACCATCACCGCCTGCGAGCGGGCGATCGCGCCACCCTGGCCGTGCTGCTCGGCGGCGACGCCGGGAAACGCGCCGGGCGTGTCGACGAGTGTGATCAGGGGGAAGCCGTGCCGGTCCGCGAGCTCCATCACCCGGATCGCCTTGCGGTACCCCTCCGGATAGGCCATCCCGAAATTGCGCCTCGTTCGCTCCTTGAGATCGCGGCCCTTCTGATGGCCGAGCAGGGCAACGGTGCGGCCCTCGAGCTTCCCCAACCCGGCCACGATCGCGTGGTCGTCCATCCGTCCCCGGTCGCCGTGCAGCTCGAAGAAGTCGTCGAGGATCCGCTCGACGTAGTCGAGCGTGTACGGCCGCTCCTGGTGGCGGGCGAGCTCGACGCGCTTCCAGATCTCCTCGTCGGACGTGTCTTCCTTGAGCCGCTCGAGCTGACGTTGCAGGCGCTCGAGCTCGGCCGAGAGCTGCGTGCCTCGCAGCAGCTTGACTCCGCTCAGCTTGGCGAGGCGGTCGCGCAGCCCGAGCTCGGCGTCGGTCGTCACGGCTTGCTCCCGAAGAGACGCAGGAGCTGCGCGAGGACGGGGCGCAACTCGCCGCGCGGGACGATCCGGTCGATGTGACCGAAGCGGAGGTTCGACTCTGCCAGCCCGAAGTCGTCCGGCAGCTTCTCGCGGGTCGTCTGCGCGACGACGCGCGGGCCGGCGAACGACATCAGGGCTCCGGGCTCGGCAACGAGCACGTCGCCGAGCGACGCGAAGCTTGCGAGGAGGCCGCCCGTCGTCGGATGGGCGAGAACGGAGATCATCACGCCACCTGAGTCGTGGAGATCCTCGAGCGCACAGATCGTCTTGGGCAGCTGCATCAGGGCGAGGATCCCCTCCTGCATGCGCGCACCGCCGGAGGACGACACCGACACGAGCGGGAGACCGTCTGCAGCGGCGTGGTCGCACGCCCTGGTGAACTTCTCTCCGACGACGCTGCCCATCGACCCGCCCATGAACGAGAAGTCCATCACCGCGAGCCGACACGGAAGCAGCTCGATCCGGGCGGTCCCGGTGATCATCGCATCACCGAGCCCCGTCGCCACCTCGGCCTCGGCGAGGCGCTCGGTGTAGGGCCTGAGGTCGAAGAACGCGAGGGGGTCGCCTGAGCGCAGCGCAGCCTCGTCCTCCTCGAAGCTGTTCGGGTCGACGAGCTGTGCGATCCGCTCGAGACCGCGCACGGCGAAGTGGTGCCCGCAGTGCGGGCACACACGAAGGGTGGCCTCGAGCTCGTCGTCACGATAGTGCGATCCACAACCGGGACAGGTGTTCGGGTGCTTCTTCGCCGTCCCGTCGTCGAGAGTGGCCCGCTTGTGCTCGATCGAGACATCGATCTTGTCGGTGGCGGACATCTGCGCCATCTTAGACCCGTAATCGCCCTCGGCGGTTACAAGCCCGCCGCCGCGACCAGTCGAAGGAGGACGGTTGGATCGGCAGCCTCGCGTAGTCCGGTCAGGCCGAGACCGGCCAGGGCCTGCCCGGCGGCGAGATCCCGCAGCGCCCTCTCTGCGTCCGCGATGGTCGGGCCACCGGGCTCGGGCATGAAGACGTCGAGCTCGCCCGGTTGCAGGACGTCGCAGTCGAACGCCACGTAGAGCCGGTCGCAACCTGCGAGCGCGCGGTCGATGTCGTCGTCGATCCCGGTCGCTGCCAGGTAGTCGAGCTCCGGCCGATCGAGGCTCCGGGCGCCGACGAGCGCGACGTCGACCGGCGCGACGGCACGCGCGTCGATCGCCATCCGGAGGGGCATCCCCCACTCGTTCCCGGAGGGCGACGTCTCCGGCGTGTTCAGGTCGCCGTGGGCGTCGAACCAGACGACCCCGAGCCGGCCGGGACGAGCAGCAAGGCCGCGAATCGCTCCGACGTGCGCGCAACAGCACCCTCCGAGGACGAGCGGTCGCTCGGGCAGGTTCCGCATCTGCGCCTCGACCTGGGCCTCGAGCGTCTCCTCGGCGATGACCGCCGCTTCGGGGTAGGGAAGCTCGAGAGACGCAGCCGCCGCCATCGCGTCCCCTCCGGCGCCCCAGGCGCGCGGAACCCGCACGAGGCCCGCCGCGAACTCGCGGCCGCAGCTGTGGCACTGGTACTCGCCGTCGAAAGCGACCGCCGTGAGCGTTCGACAGTCGGGGCATCGTGCGCGCAGAGCGCTCACGCGTCAACCACCGGCCCGAAGCTCCTTCTGCCACACGTCGGCGCGCCAGAGCTCCCGCATGCCGGCGCGCTCGTAGAGGTGGGTCGCACCCGTCGGGTTCGCGCTGTCGACGCCGAGGGCGGCCATCGTCTCGCCCCTCTCGGCGAAGCGCCGGAAGCTCTCCTGGAGCAGAGCCAGACCGAGGCCCTGTCGGCGCCACGCGGGCCGAACGCCGAGCGAGCCGATCCAACCCCAGTCGCCCATGCGCTTGTCGTAGTTGAGGGAGAACGCCACGACATCGTCTCCGTCCCAGATCACCGCGATGAGCTGCGGATCGAATCTCGGCCAACCGATGACCTTCTCGCTCCACTCGCGGTAGCCCCGGCTTCGATGCCCCCACTCCTCCGCGAATGCCTCGTCGTATGCCGCGTGAACGCCGCGGCCGTGGAGATCGGGCTCGAACGGGCGGAGCTCGAGCCCCGCCGGCAGGGACGGCGGGGGCTCGGCCCCGGCGAGGGGCCGCACCATGCGAAAGAACGTTCGCACGCGCCGGTACCCCCTCGCCGAGAACAGGGCCGGAGCGCCGGGATCGCCGACGAGGTGCGCCGTCTCCAGGTAGACCCGTTCTGCCGGCGCGAGCGCCGGCTCGAGCTCGTGCGCCCGCGCCTCGACCGCGTCGAGGAGCGCCCCGCCGAGGCCGCGCTGCGTGTGATCGGGGTGGACATACCCGTCGGTGAGGATGCGTCCTTCGCGGATCTCCGAGAGGTGGACGACGCCGGCGACAACGCCTCCGTCAACTGCGATCCACGCGTCGTGGTCGAGGTCGAGCCCCTCCCATTCCTCCCGCAACTCGAGCTCGGTCCAGTCGGTCGCGCCGTAGACGGCCCTGTCGCAGGCTTGCATGAGCGAGAGCACGGCATCGAAGTCCGACGTCGGATCGGGGCGGCGCAGCTCCACGGCAGCGAAGTGTAGAGACGAGCATCTTCCCGACGCACGCCGCCGACGGCGGCGGATTGCACCAGCGAGCGGGGTTCCGGGTCGTCTAATCCTCGTCGTGCCAGCGGCGAAACACGAGGCACGCGTTATGGCCGCCGAAGCCGAACGAGTTGGAGACGCCGATCTCGACCTGCTCGTGGCGCGCCTCGTTCGGGATGTAGTCGAGATCGCACGTCGGGTCGGGCGTCGTCTGGTTGATCGTCGGGGGAAGAATGCCGCGCTGGAGGGCGAGGATCGTGAAGATCGCCTCCATCGCCCCGGCCGCGCCGAGGCAGTGGCCGGTCGCCCCCTTCGTGGAGGAGATCGGCGTCCGGTACGCCTTGTCCTCGCCGAGCGCGATCTTCAGGACGCGCGTCTCGCCGGAGTCGCCGGACGGCGTCGAGGTTCCGTGGGCGTTGACATAGCCGACGTCCTCGGCGTCGATCCCGGCGTCGGCGAACGCCATCGTCAACGCCCGCGCCGGGTTCTCGCCCGAGGGGTCGGGGTCGGAGACGTGGTTTGCGTCCGACGAGACGCCGTATCCGAGGAGCTCCGCGTAGATCTTCGCGCCTCGCGCCTTGGCGTGCTCGAGCTCCTCGATGACGATCATTCCGGCCGCTTCCCCCATCACGAACCCGTCGCGCTCCCCGTCGAAGGGCCGCGAGCCGCGCTCGGGATCGTCGTTTCGCCGCGAGATCGCCCGCATCGCGGCGAACCCGGCAATGCTCACCCGCGTCACCGGTGCCTCGGTGCCGCCACAGACCATCACGTCGGCGCGCCCGAGGCGAATCGCGTCCATCCCGTCGCCGATGGCCATGTTCGACGCGGCGCAGGCCGTGCACTGGGACAGCAGAGGGCCGCGGGTTCCGAGCTCGATCGATACCCATCCCGCAGCCAGGTTCGGGATGATCTGAACGATCGAGAACGGGTTGACGCGGTCCGGCCCCCTCTCGTTCAACTGGTTGACGCACGTCTCGAAGGACTTCAGGCCGCCGATCCCGGTCGCGACCGCGGCGCCGACTCGCTCTGCGATCGGCGCTATCACGAGACCCGAGTCCGTCTCGGCTTGACGGGCGGCAACGAGCGCGAGATGGGTGAACCGATCCATCCGGCGAGTCGCCTTGTAGTCGATGTAGTCCGTCAGCTCGAGATCGCGAACCTCACACGCGAAGTGGACGGAATAGTCACTCGAGTCGAACTGCGTGATCGGGCCCGCGCCCGAGCGGCCAGCGATCAGGCCCGCCCACGTGTCCTCCGCCGTATTGCCGAGTGAGCTGACCGCCCCGATTCCGGTGACGACAACCCTCCGCTTTCCGTTGCTCGCATCCACGGGGACGCAGGCTACATGCCGAGGCCGCCGTCGACGAGCAGCACGTCGCCCGTGACGAACGAGGCCTGGTCGGAGCAGAGAAACCGCACCGCGCCGGCGACGTCCGCTGGGTCGCCGAGGCGACCGAGCGGCGTCTGCTGCAGCATCGCCTCCGTCGCCTCCTCCGGCAGCACGTCGGTGAGCTGGGTCGTGATGTAGCCCGGCGCGACGACGTTGGCGCGGACGTTGCGGCTCCCGAGCTCGCGTGCCAACGACTTCGTGAAGCCGATGATCCCGGCTTTGGAAGCGGCGTAGTTCGTCTGGCCCCAGTTTCCGTGGACTCCGACGATCGACGAGATGTTGACGATCGAGCCGGAACGCTTCTTCATCATCGGACGCGCCACGGCGCGACAGGTGTAGAAGACGGACGAGAGATTGGTCTCGATCACATCGTGCCAGTCGGCGTCGCTCATGCGGGCGAGGAGCCCGTCGCGGGTGAGCCCAGCGTTGTTGACGAGGATGTCGACGTCGCCGGCGGCGTCGACGAGGGCGCGCGCGGACTCCGGGTCGGAGACGTCGGCCTGCACGGGCCGGCCGCCGATCGCGTGCGCGAGCTCCTCGGCCTCCGCCTGCGCCGTGCGGTAGCCGACGACGACCTCTGCCCCGGCGGCGGCGAGCTCCTCGGCGATGGCCCGACCGATCCCGCGCGAGGCGCCCGTCACGAGCGCGGACTTCCCTTCGAGGGAGCAGAAGCCGCTCATCGAGCGAGAGCCTCCCGGGCCTTCTCGAGGCTCGCGATGTCGTTGACCGCGAACGTCCGAACGCCCCTGTCGATCCGCTTGATCAACCCCGAGAGCACGTTGCCGGGACCGACCTCCACGAACGTCGAGACGCCGTCGTGGACGAGCTCGCGCGCGGCCTGCGTGAACCTGACCGGGGCGGTGAGCTGCTCGACGAGAATCGAGGCAAACCGCGTTGCGGGCTCCACATGCGCCGTCACCGTCGACATGAAAGGCGCCACCGGATCGTGGAACCGGATCGTCTCGATCGCGGGACGCAGCCGCTCGGCCGCACGCTCGACGAGCGGGCTGTGGAACGCTCCCGAGACCTTGAGCTTGATCGCGCGGCGCGCCCCGAGCGACTCCGCCTCCGAGCAGAGCTCGTCGACAGCGGCGTTCTCACCCGAGACGACGATCTGTCCGGGGCAGTTGTAGTTTGCGGGCCAGACGCCCTCGATGCGATCGCACAGCTCCTCGACCGCTTCGTCCTCGAGCCCGAGGATCGCCGCCATCGAGCCGGGATGCAGGCGCGCAGCTTCGGCCATCGCGAGCCCGCGCTCGCGCACGAACCCGATCGCCTCGCCGGTCCCCATCGCCGAGACCGACGCGAGAGCCGCGAACTCCCCGACCGAGTGGCCGACGACGACGTCGGGCTCGAGACCGTTCTCGCGCAGGGCTGCCAGGATCGCCAGCGATGTCGCGATGAGAGCCGGCTGCTGCACTTCCGTGTCGACGAGGTCCTCGAGCGCCGTGTCGAAACACAGCTTCTGAAGGTCGAGCCCCGACGCCTCGCTCCCGACGCGGTAGACGTCCATAGCCGCCGGGACGGCTTCGGCGAGCTCTCGGCCCATGCCCGCCTCGAGGGCCCCTTGCCCCGGGAAACAGAATGCGACCTTGCTCATCTCCGACCTCCTCGGCATTCGCAGAACGACGACAACCGGCTCGCATCATTCCTGATCACAGCGGCTTCCCGCCCCACTCGATCAGCGCAGAGCCCCACGTGAGGCCCGCACCCATTCCCGTCATCAGCACGAGCGCGCCGTCCGTGAGAAGCCCTGCCGCACGCGCGTCGCCGAGAGCGAGCGGAATCGAGCCGGACGACGTGTTCCCGAACCGGTCGACGTTCACGATCGTCTTCTCCGGCGCGATCCCCAGCTTCCCGACGGCGTAATCGATGATCCGCTTGTTCGCCTGATGCGGCACGTACACGTCGACGTCGTCGATCGTCTTGCCGCACTGTTCGAGCACGGCGTCGGCAGACGAGACCATCACGCGCGTTGCGAACTTGAACACCTCGCGTCCGTTCATCTGGAGCGCGGGCTTCGGTTCGTCGAAGTGTCGCGAGCCGCTGCCCGGGTAGCAGAGGTGGATGCCGCCCCCTCCGTCTGCACCGAGCTCGAAGCCGAGGAAGCCGCCGCTTCCGACGGGCTCCATCACGACCGCGCCGGCGCCGTCGCCGAACAGGACGGCCGTCGACCGGTCGTCCCAGTTGAGGATCTTCGAGAGGAGATCGCCGCCGACGACGAGCGCCTTCTTCGAGAGTCCCGACGCCACCATGCCGTACGCCTGCGCGATCGCGTACATGAACCCCGTGCAGCCGGCGAGCAGGTCGTACGCCGCGGCGTTGCGCATCTCGAGCGTGTCTGCGAGCAGCGCCGACGCCGTCGGGAACAGCATGTCGGGCGTGACCGTCGCGCAGATCAGGAGATCGATCTCGGACGGAACGGCACCCGCTTCCGCGAGTGCCTCGCGGATCGCCGGCAACGCGATATCGGTGAGCGCCTCTTCCTGGGCCGCGATCCGGCGCTCGCGAATGCCGGTGCGCTCCCGGATCCACTCATCGGAGGTGTCGAGAAAGACAGCCATCTCGTCGTTCGTCATCACCTTCTCCGGGACGTTCGTCCCGAGACCCGTGATGCCGATCCGCTGTCCGACGGCCGAGCCGATCATCGCTCCACCGCAAACGTCAGCGTTCCACGGGCGGCGAGTGCGCCGTCGACCGTCGCCGTCGCCTTGCCGCGCCCAATCGGCCCGCGCATCGCGTCGATCTCACACGTGAGCGTGAGCGTCTCGCCCGGCGAGACGACGCGCTTGAAGCGGCAGTCGTCGATTCCCGCGAAGAAGGCGATCTTGCCACGGTTCGCCTCCTCGACGAGCACGGCCACGGCGCCGGCCTGTGCCATCGCCTCGACGATCAGGACCCCGGGCATCACGGGCCGCTCGGGGAAGTGACCGGGAAACCACCAGTCTTCCGCGCGGACGAGCCTCGTCGCGACGACCTTCTTCCCCGGATCGAGCTCGATCACCTCGTCGAGGAGGAGAAACGGATCGCGATGGGGCAGGATCGCCTCGATCTGCTCCTTACCGAACGGCGCGGCGGGAATCATGCGGCGGCTCCTTCCTCGACGTCGAGCAATTCGCGCATGGTCGTGCGCGCCCGATGGGCGTAGCACTTGGCGGTACCGACGGGCATCCCCGAGGACTCCGAGATCTCCTCGAACGAGAAGCCGAGCGCGTCCTTGAGGACGAGCACGTGTGCCTGAGCGGCCGGGAGCGTCGCAAGGCCCTCGCGGAGATCGGACCGGAGCTCGGAGAGCTCGGCCTCGCGGTCGGGTGCCGGGCCTGGCGCTGCCCGAACGTCATCCTCGATCTGGTCGTGGCGCCGAGAGCTCCGTCGGAGCGCGACATCGCGGCACGCGTTCAGCGTCAGCCGGTGGAGCCAGGTCGAGAACGCCGACTCGCCCCTGAACTGGGCGAGCTTGACACAGAGCCTCGCGAGGGCGTCCTGCGATGCGTCGCGCGCATCCTCGCCGTCCCCGAGCACGTGACGCGACAGCCGAGCCACTCTCGGAGCATGACGTTCGCAGAGAGCTTCGAGCGCCCTGGCGTCGCCGTCCTTGGCGCGGCTCACGAGAATGGGGTCGCTGAGTCGGTCATACGCGAGCTGGGGCTCCGGCCGAAGCGGAGCACCGATTCGACTCCGTGAGCGCCGAGACGGTTGCACCCGGCGAGTCTACTGCCCAGCGGGGCCCGTCACCCGGGGACGAGACGAGGAGCCCGGCGGCTCCCTGATAGAGTTCGTGCAGTCGGCGTGACCACGGCATGCGCGGGACTTCCCGATCGCAGCCCGGGTACGCCGGGCGGTCTATGACCGCCTGCCACCGCTCTCGGAAGGGACACCCACGTGAACACCGGTCTGATCGTCGGCGCTGTGATCGTCGTCATCCTGCTCGTCATTGTCTCGGCCACCGTGAAGATCGCGCGCGAGTACGAGCGCGGTGTCATCTTCCGTCTCGGACGCCTCCTGCCCGAGCCGAAGGGCCCGGGCCTGTTCTTCCTCATCCCGTTCGTCGACAAGATGGAGAAGGTCGAGCTACGCACGGTGACGCTCAACGTCCCGCCGCAGGAGGTGATCACGAAGGACAACGTTCCCGTCCGCGTGAACGCCGTCGCGTACTTCCGGATCGTCGAGCCGAAGGCGGCGATCGTCCAGGTGGAGAACTACATGAACGCCACCTCGCAGATCGCCCAGACGACGCTCCGGTCGGTGCTCGGTCAGCACGTCCTCGACGAGTTGCTATCGGAGCGCGACAAGATCAACAGCATCCTGCAGACGATCATCGACGACGCCACCTCGCCGTGGGGCATCAAGGTCTCCGTCGTCGAGGTCAAGGACGTCGAGATCCCGAGCGACATGCAGCGGGCGATGGCGCGACAGGCCGAGGCCGAGCGCGAGCGGCGGGCCAAGGTCATCTCCGCCGAAGGCGAGTTCCAGGCGTCGGAGCGGCTCAAGGACGCTGCCGCCGTGATGGCGCAGGAGCCGATCACCGTGCAGCTCCGCTACCTGCAGACGTTGCTCGAGATCGGCTCGAACAACAACTCGACGATCGTGTTCCCGATTCCGATCGACCTGCTGACGGCGCTCTCGAAGCTGGCCGGACAGGAGTAGCCGGGCGACAGGCGTCGGCCCGTCGCCGGCCGGTCCTACTCCTCGTCGGCGTCGGCATCCTCCGCGTCGGTGTCGACATCCACTCCTGCCTCGGCGGCGGGGGCGGCGGCGGACGTCTTCTTCACGAGATCGGCGTCGTCGTCGTCGGAGCCGACGACCGGAGCGAGGGTCGAGACGTGCTCGCCGTCACGCAGTCGGGTGACGATGACGCCCTGGGTTGCGCGGCCGGAGCGCTTGATGCCGTCGACGGCCATGCGGATCACGGTGCCCGCGTCGGAGACGAGCATCACCTGGTAGCCCTCCCGCACGATGCGAGCGCCGGCGAGCCTACCCTTGCCCTCGACGAGCTGTGCCGTCTTGACGCCCATCGTGCCACGGCCCTTGACCGGATACTCCGAGACGCGCGTGCGCTTGCCCCAGCCGTTCTCGGTCACGACGAGCAGGTCTGCGTCGTCGGAGGCGATGTCGACCTCGATCACCTCGTCGGCGCCGCGCAGCTTCATCCCGGCGACGCCGGATGCCGGCCGTCCCATCGGGCGGACGTCGCTCTCGTGGAACCGCACCGCCTGTCCCAGGCGAGAGACCATGAGGATGTCGTTGTCCCCGTCCGAGAGCCGCACCCCGATCAGCTCGTCGTTCTCGCGCATCTTCAGGGCGATGATCCCGTCCGCCTTCAGGGGAGTGTTGTACTCGAGGAACGCCGTCTTCTTGATGACGCCCTTCTTCGTTGCGAAGACGAGGAACTTCGCCTCCTTGTAGTCGCGCGTCGCGATGACCGCGCGGACGAGCTCGTCCTGCCGGAAGGGCAGCAGGTTCACGATTGCGCGGCCCTTCGACTGCCGTGACCCGAGCGGCAGCTCGTGCACCTTGAGCCGGTAGACCTTGCCGACGCTCGTGAAGAAGAGGATGAAGTCGTGCGTCGAGGCGACGAACAGGTGCTCGATGTAGTCGTCGTCCTTCATGTCCATGCCCATCACGCCAATGCCGCCGCGGCGCTGCTCGCGGTACGTCGTGACGGGAAGGCGCTTGATGTAGCCCGAGCGCGTGATCGCGATGACCATGTCCTCCTCCGCGATCATGTCCTCGAGCTCGAGCGAGTCCTCGCCCATCACGATCTCGGTGCGGCGCTCGTCGGCGCGGCCGTAGGCGTGCTTGACCTCGAGCAGCTCCTCACGGATCACGCCGTCGATCAGCGCCCGATCGCCGAGCAGCGCCCGTAGCTCGGCGATGCGCTCCTGGATGTCCGCGTACTCTGCCTCGATCTCCTTCCGCGCAAGCCCGGTGAGCCGTGCGAGACGGAGGTCGAGGATCGCCTGCGCCTGGATCTCGGAGAGACCGAAGTCGCTCATCAGCCCGGCGCGGGCCGCGTCCGTGTCGTCCGAGCCGCGGATCAGCCGGATGACGGCGTCGAGGTTGTCGAGGGCGATGAGGTAGCCCTTGAGGACGTGGGCGCGCTTCTCGTTCTGCCGGAGCTCGTACTTCGAACGGCGGATCACGACCTCGCGCTGGAACGCAAGATAGTGACGGACGATCTCGAGCAGCGACATCACGCGCGGGACACCGTCTGCGAGGGCGACCGCGTTGTAGCCGAACGTGGACTGGAGCGCGGTGTGCTTGAAGAGCTTGTTCAGCGCCACCTGCGGGATGGCATCGCGCTTGAGCTCGATCTGGATCCGCATGCCCGAGCGGTCGGAGTGGTCGGCGAGATCGGAGACCTCCGTGATCACCTTCTCGTGCACGAGGTCTGCGATCTTCTTGATCACCCCGCTGTCCCCGCCCTTCTTGACCCCGTACGGGAGCTCGGTGACGATGATCGCGCTCTTGCCGCCACGCAGCTCCTCGATGTGCGCGCGGGCTCGCATGATGATCCGGCCGCGGCCGGTGCGGTATGCATCGCGGATGCCGGACCGGCCGACGATGATCGCGCCGGTCGGGAAGTCGGGCCCGTGCAGGTGCTTCATCAGGTCCTCGACGTTCGCCTCGGGCTTGTCGATCAGCTGCACGACGGCGTCGATCGTCTCGGCCAGATTGTGCGGCGGCATGTTCGTCGCCATCCCGACGGCGATGCCGGCCGAGCCGTTGACGAGCAGGTTCGGGAACCGGGCGGGGAGCGCGAGCGGCTCGCGCTTCGACTCGTCGTAGTTCGGCCCGAAGTCGACCGTGTCCATGTCGATGTCCCGCAACATCTCGGTGGCGAGACGCGTCAGCCGGCACTCGGTGTACCGCATCGCGGCGGGCGGATCGTCGTCGAGCGAGCCGAAGTTCCCCTGCCCGTCGACGAGCGGGTAGCGCAGCGAGAACGGCTGCGCCATGCGCACGAGCGTGTCGTAGATCGCCTGGTCGCCGTGCGGGTGGTACTTGCCCATCACCTCGCCGACGATGGCGGCGGACTTCTTGTAGGGCCGGTTCGGCTGCATGCCGGAGTCGTGCATGCCCCACAGGACACGTCGGTGCACCGGCTTCAGGCCGTCGCGGACGTCGGGGAGCGCCCGGCTGACGATGACCGACATCGCGTAGTCGAGAAAGCTCGTGCGCATCTCGAGCTCGAGCTCGCGCGGTTCGACCCGGCCGGCGCCGAGGGGCTCGATTGCATCAGACATCGAGGAACTTCACATCCTTTGCGTTCTGTTCGATGAAGAGCCGTCGTGGCTCGACCTGGTCGCCCATCAGCATCGAGAAGACCTGGTCGGCTGCGGCAGCGTCGTCGACCTCGACCTTGAGCAGCATCCGGCGGGCCGGGTCCATCGTGGTCTCCCACAGCTGCTCCGGGTTCATCTCGCCGAGGCCCTTGAAGCGGCTGATCGCCATGCCCTCCTTGGCCAGCTCGAGCACGGTGTGGCGCAGATCGGAGTAGCTCTCGGCGGTGGCGGACTTCTTGCCATAGGTGAGCTCGAAGGCCGGCAGGCCGACGATCTCCTCGAGCTTCGCGTAGGCCCGCCTGAGGCTTGCGTACGACGACGAGCCGAACAGGCCTGCGGGAAGATCGAGGTGTGTCGCGGCGCTCGTCTCGGTCTCGATGATCTTGACGCTGAGCCTGTCCTCGAGCCGCTCGGTGACCGACAGCTGGTAGCCGTTCGCCGGAATCGCCTCGATCGCCGACTCTGCGTCCTCCGCCGTCAGGGCGTCCGTCTCGACGAGTCGGTGCTCGATGACGAATCTGGCAGCGGTCGGATACTCGCTCTCGAGCTTCGCCTCCCATGCTTCGAGGTCCGAGAGCGCCCGCACGAACCGCTGGTAGCGCGCCTCGGTGAGCGAGATGTCGTCGCCGCTCCGCGAGCTGATGGTGATGTCCTTCACGCGCTCGCGGACGAGAAGCTCCTCGAGCTGGCTGTCCTTCTCGAAGTAGTGCTCCTGGTTCCCGAGCTTGACGTGGTAGAGCGGCGGCACGGCGATGTAGATGTGGCCGCGCTCGACGAGCTCGCGCATCGTGCGGTAGATGAAGGTCAGGATCAAGGTGCGGATGTGCGCGCCGTCGACGTCGGCGTCGGTCATCACGATGATGCGGCCGTAGCGGATGTTCTCGATCGCGAACTCGTCACCGAATCCGGTGCCGATCGCGGTGATCATCGCCTGGATCTCGGTGTTCGACAGCACCTTGTTGATCCGGTTCTTCTCGCTGTTGATGATCTTCCCCCGCAGCGGCAGGATCGCCTGGTAGGTACGGTCGCGTGCCTGCTTGGCCGAACCGCCGGCGCTGTCGCCCTCGACGATGTAGAGCTCGCAGAGATCCGCGTCCTTGAGGGAGCAATCGGCGAGCTTGCCGGGCAGGGCCGAGTTCTCGAGCGCGCTCTTGCGCCGCGTCAGCTCCCGTGCCTTCTTGGCCGCCTGCCGGGCGCGCGAGGCCGAGACTGCCTTGTTGATGATCTGCCGCGCTTCGGCCGGATTCTCCTCCATGAACTCGGCGAGCTGCTGGTTCACGGTCTGCTCGACGAGGCCCTTGACACCCGGGTTCCCGAGCTTGGTCTTCGTCTGGCCCTCGAACTGTGGGTCCCGCAACTTGACGGAGATCACGGCCGCGAGCCCCTCGCGGACATCCTCGCCTTCGAGGTTGTCCTCCTTCTCCTTGAGCAGGCCCTTGTCGCGGGCGTACTTGTTCAGTGTCCCGGTGAGGGCAGCCTTGAAGCCGGAGAGATGGGCGCCGCCCTCCGTCGTGTTGATGTTGTTCGCGAACGAGAACACCGACTCGACGTAGGAGGTGTTCCACTGCATCGCAACCTCGACCGCGCCCTGCTCGGTCTCGCCTTCGAAGTAGACGACGTGCTTGTGCACCGTGTCCTTCGACTCGTTCACGTACGAGACGAAGTCACGGATGCCGCCCTCGTAGTGGAATTCGTGCGTCGTTCCGGCCGGCCGCTCGTCGCGCAGGACGATCTTGAGGCCACGCGTCAGGAACGCCGTCTCGCGGAGTCGTTGCGCGAGCGTCGAGGCGGAGAAGTCCGTCTCCTCGAAGATCTCGCGGTCGGGGAGGAACGAGATCGAGGTGCCTGTGCCGTCGGCCGGCCCGACCTCCTCCATGTCGCCCTGCGGGACGCCGCGCGCGAACTCCTGCCGGTAGAGAGTGCCGTCGCGTCGAACCTCGGCGATGAGCCACTCCGAGAGCGCGTTGACGACGGAGACGCCCACGCCGTGGAGGCCGCCGGAGACCTTGTACCCCTCGCCGCCGAACTTGCCACCGGCATGAAGCTTCGTCAGCACGACCGTGAGCGCGGGAAGCCCCTGCTCCTCGATCATGTCGATCGGGATCCCGCGACCCGCGTCGACGACGGTGATCGAGTCGTCCGGGTGAATCGTGACATCGACGAAGTCGTTGCGGCCTGCGAGGGCCTCGTCGACGGCGTTGTCGACGACCTCGTAGACGAGGTGATGGAGGCCCCTGGAGCCGGTCGAGCCGATGTACATCCCGGGGCGAAGCCGCACCGGTTCGAGGCCCTCCAGGACCGTGATGTCCTTTGCGGTGTAGTCCGTCTCGGTCACGCGGGTGTTTTCCCCTCTACTCAGCAGAAAAGCCCTGCAAATCGGGCTTTTTTTGGATCTTCACAGTGTATCAGATATGCCGGTCGGCGGCGGCCCTCGCAAGGCTTGCTGCGGCGGCCCTCGCGATCGTCGTCCGAAGCTCGTCGTCCGTCATCGCGCCGGTCAGCTCCCCGGCGAGCAGGCGGGTCGCGTCGTCGATCTCCGGAGGTGTCGGGACGTCTCCCGTGCCGAGGGGCGCCGGTGGCGCCGGCACCGGGCCCGGGGCGAAGGAGATCGCTGTCGGAGCAGCCTCACCGACCTCTGCCGCCAGCTTGGCGCGGATCTCGTCTGCAAGCTGCGTCAGCTCGAACGCCCACGTGGCGGACACCGCTGCGACGTGCAGGGTGCCGTCGCGCGCGATGCGCTTCGGCCATGCGGCGCGCGCGATCGCATCCCCGACCGCCCGGGGCCACACGCGGACGACGTCGGCCAGGGCGCCCGCGTCGGGAACCCCCGCGCTGCGAAGGGCGCCTCTGACGGAGGCGTCCAGCCGGTCCATCAGCCGGCCTCCACGCGGCCCGGGGTCACCCGAAGGAGCTGGGCCGGTGCAAGCGGGAGCGCCTCGGCACCGGTCGCCGTGACGATGGTCTGGCCCGCGGCTCCGATCCGCTCGCTCAGGATCCGTCGGCGACGCTCGTCGAGCTCGGACAGCGCGTCGTCGAGGAGCAACAGCGGCGGGACGCGTCGTCTGGCCGAGATCAGCTCGGCTTCGGCGAGCAGCAGCGCGAGCACGGCGAGGCGCTGCTCGCCCTGGGAGCCGAAGGTGCGGAGGTCGCGGTCGCCGGAGCGAACGGCGATCTCGTCGAGGTGGGGGCCGACGCCGGTCGTTCCGCGGTCGATGTCCCGATCGAGCCGGGCCTCGAGCGCAGCGATCGTGGGGAGCTCGGTGTCGTAGCCGAGGGATGCGCTCTCCAGGCCGAGCTCGGCCGCGCGCTCGGCGAAGCCGGGCTGGAGGAGCTCGATCACGTCGGCGCGGGAGGCCGTCAGGATCGCCCCGAGATCGGCTACCTGGGCCGTCCACGGCGCCAGTACCTCGCGGTCCGAGAGTCCGAGCGCGACGCGCCGGAGGGCCGCGTTTCGCTGGCCGACCGCCGTCGCGTAGTCGATCGCGACATGGGCGCGGGCCGGATACAGCCGGGCGAGCGAGCGGTCGACGTAGGCGCGCCGGGCCGCCGGGCCGCCCTTGACGATCACCAGCCGATCCGGTGTGAAGACGAGCGTCGCGAGCTCCGCGCGCAGCTGCTCGGCCGACCGGAGGACCGCACCGTCGAGGCTCGCGCGGCGAGGCTCGCTCGTGCTCAAGCTCACCTGGACCGACACGGGCGTGGGCCCTCGATGTCCGCGCAACGCGACCCTGGCGGCCTGGGCGCCCTGCCGGATCAGCTGGGCGTCCGAGCGCGAGCGTGGGGAGAATCCCTGGGTGCCGACGTGGAGCGACTCGAGCAGGTTCGTCTTGCCGGCGCCGTTCGCGCCCGTCACGAGAACGAGCCCGGGCTCGAGCTCGAGCTCGAGCCCGGCGTACGACCGGAAGTCGCGAAGCGTGACCGAAGCGACGATCAGCCTGCGAGCCTGATCGGCATGATCAGGTACCAGAACGAGTCGTCGGACGAGGTGATCAGCCCGGCCCGAAGCGGGTTGATGAGCTTCATCCGCACCGTATCGCCACGGATCGACTCGACGCCGTCCGCGAGGAACTCCGCGTTGAAACCGATCTCGAGCGGCTCGCCGGTGTACGCCGCCGGAAGCGATTCGCTCGTCTCCCCGACGTCCTGGCTCTGAGCCGAGATCGTCAGCTCGCCCTCGGCGAACCGAAGGCGCAGCGGCGCGTTGCGCAACGCCATCACGGCTGCGCGTCGGACGACGTCGCGGAGCTCGGCGCGGGGCAGGTCGACCTCGATCTCGAAGGACTCCGGCAACAGGCGGCTGACGTCCGGGAACTGACCGTCGATGCGACGCGTGGTGAGCCAGGTGTCGCCTGTCCCGAAGACGACCGTGTTCTCGTTGACGCCGAGCTCGATCGTCTCGGTGCCGGCCGCGATCCGTGAGAGCTCGCCGAGCGCGCGGGCGGGAATGATCGCCTCGAGCTCCGGGCCCTCGTCGTCGAGATCGGTCTCCTTGAACGAGAGACGGTAGGAATCGGTCGCCGCCATGAAGAGCTTCTTGCCTTCGAACCGCACCTGGATCCCCGTCAGCACGGGACGCGACTCGTCCTTGGATGCCGAGCGGGCGACACGGTCGACGGTCTCGAGCAACGACGCAGTCGCGATCGTGTGGCGTGCGGGCTCGATCACGGGGAGCCGCGGAAAATCCTCGGCCGCAAACACGTTGAGCTTCGAGGAGTAGCTCCCGCTCGAGATGTGCGCCACCCCCTCCTCCGGTCGGTACTCGATCGTGACCTCCGCCGCCGGGAGAAGGCGCGCGAGATCGACGAGGAGCTTCCCCGGGACGACGACGGCGCTGTCGCCCTCGACGTCGGCCGCGAGCGTCGTCCTCAGCGAGAGCTCCATGTCGGTGGCCGCAAGCTCGAGGCGATCGCCCTCGGGCCGCAGGAGCACACCTGACAGCACCTGTACCGCCCCGCGGGCGGAGACGACGCGCGAGACGGTCGCGAGAGTCGCAACGAGCTGATCTCGATCGCACGTGACCTTGAGGCCGGATCCGACCGTTACGTCTACTTCACTAATCATTTAAAGAACCTCTTGTCGTAGTACGTAGGAGTGTGAATGACGGGGAGGACGTCCCGAAACGGCGTTGCGATCCCGTTTGTGGCTGTGGGACCACTCGGGGAGAACAGAGTGCGGTCCCACAGGAGCGTGCGGCGACCGGAGCGGGTCCCACAGATCATCGTGCCTGCTTGATTCGTGCTGTGAGGTCCTGAACGAGGTTGTACACAGATCTATCCTCAGAAATCAGGCGCGTGATCTTGGTCGTGGCGTGGATCACGGTGGTGTGATCGCGGCCCCCGAACTCCTTGCCGATCTTCGGCAGCGAGGCATCGGTGAGCTCCCGCGACAGGTACATCGCGACCTGCCTCGGGTAGGCGACCGCCTGCGAGCGGCGCTGGCTGCAGAGCTCGATCACCGAGAGACCGAAGCGGTCAGAGACGGCTTCCTGGATCCGGGTGATGGTCACGGCCGGGATCGCGCTTCCGTCGGGGAAGAGGTCGCGGAGGACCTGCTCGGCCAGCTCGACCGTCAGCTCCCGGCCCGTCAGCGAGGAGAATGCCACCACTCGCGTGAGCGCCCCCTCGAGCTCGCGGATGTTCGTCGAGACCCTGCCGGCGATGAAGGTGATCACCTCGGGGTCGGCGACCTCGATCCGGTCGGTCGTCACCTTTTTGCGAAGGATCGCGATCCGCGTCTCGAGGTCAGGAGGCTGGATGTCGGTGATCAGGCCCCATTCGAACCGCGACCGGAGGCGCTCCTCGAGAGTCGCGATCTCCTTCGGCGGGCGGTCGGACGAGATCACGATCTGCCTGCCGGCCTCGTAGAGGGAGTTGAACGTGTGGAAGAACTCCTCCTGGATCCTCTCCTTCCCCTCGAAGAACTGGATGTCGTCGACGAGGAGCACGTCGTAGGTGCGGTAGCGCTGCTTGAACCCCTCGATGCGCTTGTCCCGGAGCGAGTTGATGAAGTCGTTCATGAACGTCTCGCTCGTGACGTAGCGCGTCGTGGAGCCCCTCGTGTGCTCGCTGACGTATTGCCCGATCGACTGGAGAAGATGCGTCTTGCCGAGTCCGGTACCGCCGTAGATGAAGAGCGGGTTGTAGGCCTGCGCGGGAGCCTCCGCAACGGCGAGGGCCGCCGCATGCGCGAAGCGGTTCGATGACCCGATCACGAAGAGGTCGAAGGTGTACTTCGGGCTCCGCGCGACCTCGGGAGCGGCCGGGCCGGTCGCCACCCGCACGCCGGCGTCCACGGGCGCCTCGACGGTTGGGGCACCGGGCTCGCGGACGGTCAGCGTGACGCGGATGTCGCGCCCGAGGGCGTCGCGAGCGGCCGCCTTGACGAAGCCGAGGAAGTGCCCCTCGATCCACTCACGAGTGAAGTCGTTCGGGACAACGAGCGAGAACGCATCGTCGGCCAGGTCGCCCGCGGCCGCATCTCCGAACCACGTCGCATATGTCGTTTCGTTGAGTGCCTCCTGAAGCCGGCTCGAGACGTCGTCCCACAGGCGTTCGGCAGTCGGCTCGGTGGTGTGTTCCACCCTTCGGAGGCTCCTCTCGGTTCGGTCGCGCGGGAGGGCGAGCATAGCAGCGTCCGAACGAGGTTCCAACCCGTGTATTCCACAGGCCCGCCGACCAAAAAACAGCTATTTTGCAGGTATTTTCACCCGTCCACACGGCTCTCCACAGGTGTGGATAACATCTTGGCCGGAGCCTCTTGTGGCAACGGTACGGCAGCCCGTGCAGCACTTTCGCACGTCCCGGGGAGCCCCTCGCTTGTGGATAAGTCAGCGGAGCGAGGACCTCATCTATACTGACGCACCCGTGACCGCACGTTGCGGCACGAACCGCCGACCGAGAGAGCTGCACTGTGAAACGCACCTACCAGCCAAACGTCCGTCGTCGCAAGCGCAAGCACGGTTTCCGTGCCCGGATGTCGACGAGCGCCGGACAGACGATCCTGAAGCGCCGCCGCGCCAAGGGACGCAAGCGCCTCTCCGCCTGAGCGCCCGGCCTGCCTGTGGAGCGCCGGTACCGCTTGTCTCGGTCGAAGGACTTCGATGCGGTGTATCGACAGGGCCGGTCGGTGTCGACGCGCTACTTCACCCTGCATTGGTTTCCGCGTGAGGACGATCCCTCGGGTGAGCCGCGCCTCGGGCTCGCCGTGCCGAAGTCGGTCGGCTCGGCCGTCGTGCGCAATCGACTCAAGCGTCAGTTGCGCGAGACGTGGCGCGAGCTCGCATCCGAGGTTCCTGCCGGCCGCGACTACGTTCTCGCAGCCCGCGCCGGTGTCGCCGATCCGGCCGATACCCGCGGCCACGCATGGCTCGTAGATCAGGTGACCGAAGTGCTCGGGAAGGCCGCGGCGTGAGGCACGTCGGGATCGCACTCGTGCAGGCGTGGCGGTTCACCTTCGGCCGGCTCACGCCCGCGGGGACGTGCAAGTACCACCCGAGCTGCTCCCAGTACGCGATCGACGCCTTCCGCGCCCACGGCCTGCTCAAAGGCGGCCTCTTCGCCGGCTGGCGCCTCCTCCGCTGCAACCCGTGGAGCCACGGCGGCGTCGACTACGCAGAGGACGCCCGGTTCCGGCGCCGGCATGAGACGGAGCGACCGGCGTGATCATCCACATCCTCGGTGTCGGAAACCCACTGCGACCGCTCGAGAGCTTCCTCCAGGAGGCTCTCATCTGGCTGCACCAGACCGTCGGGTTCTCCTGGGGCTGGTCGATCGTCGTCCTCACGGTGATGGTCCGCATCGTCCTCGTCCCGGTCACCGTCAAGCAGATCCACTCGATGCAGGCGCTCCAGGCTCACGCGCCCGAGATGAAGGCGCTGCAACAGAAGTGGAAGCACGACAAGCAGCGCCAGAACGAAGAGCTGATGAAGTTCTACCGGGAGAACAAGATCAACCCGGCAGCGTCGTGCCTGCCGATCGTCCTGCAGATCCCGATCTTCATCTCGCTGTTCTACGTCCTACGGCACTTCGACGACCGCGTCCTGCCGATCTACGGCGGATCGGTCGACTGGCTGCACCTCGTCGACATCACCCAACCCGTGAAGGACGGCTGGGGCCCGCTCCTCCTCGTGATCTACGTCGCGAGCCAGCTGTCGTCGTCGTACTTCATGTCGTCGACGATGCAGGGCGCCCAGCGGATCATGCTGATGGTGCTCCCGATCGTGTTCGTGCCCTTCATCCTCAACTTCCCTGCCGGCTTGATGCTCTACTGGCTGACGACGAACCTGTGGACGACCGGCCAGGGGCTCGTGACCCGGAGGCTGATGCCGAAACCGGCGCCTCCCGAGAAGCGAAGCTCGCGGACACCCGCGAAGGACGAGCCGAAGCCGAACGGTTCCGCGAAGCCGAAATCCGATGAGGCCAAGCAGGCTCCCGCTCGGCCGCGGGTCGCCGGCCCGCCGCGTCGCGTCAAGAAGAAGTCCGGCGGCGGGGGCAAGAGGCGATGAGCGGCGACCAGATCTCGGTCGAGGCCACCGGCGAGACGGTCGGAGAGGCGAAGTGGAGCGCCGTCCGCGAGCTCCAGCGCCGCCTGCCCGGTCTCGATCGCGACGCGATCAGCTTCCAGGTCGTCAGCGAGGGCGAGCGCGGCCTTCTCGGTGTCGGGTATACCCCGGCCACCGTCGTGGCGTCCGCCGCCGTGCCGGACGCCGCCTCGGCCGAAGCGGGGCGGCCACGCCCCGCCGACGAGGACGCGAGCCAGGAGGGAGTCGTCCGCACGCTGCTCGAGCGCACGGTTGCTGCGAGCGGTGTGCCGGCGACCGTCGTGCTCACCGAGGCCGACGGCGAGCTCGTGGCAACGCTCGTCGGCGACGACCTCGGTGTCCTGATAGGGCGGCACGGCCAGACGATCGACGCGCTGCAGTACCTTGCAAACGCGATCTGCCACCGGACGCAGGGCGAGGACAGGATGCGTGTCGTCGTCGACGCGGCCGGCTACCGGGCTCGCCGAGCCGCGATCCTCGAGGCCGCAGCCCGGTCGGCGGCCGAGCAGGCGGCGGCGACCGGGCGGCGCGTGGAGCTGGAGGCGATGACCGCTGTCGAGCGCAGGGTCGTTCACGAGCTCCTGAAGGACGACCCCGAGGTCGACACCACGAGCGAGGGAGCGGAGCCGACCCGGTTCGTCGTTGTCGTACCGCGACACTCCGCAGACTGACGGCCCCCGGGTGGTGCCGCCCGTTCTCGATCGCTGGCTCACCGCCGTCCTCGAGACTCCGGGCCTGACGGCAATCAGGGATCCCGCCGCCGCGCGTGCTGCCCTGCTCGACGACGCGCTCAAGGCAGCGGAGCTCGTCGAGGCGACGGCCGGGGGAATCGTCGACGTCGGCTCCGGGGGAGGGACGCCGGGGATCCCGCTTGCGGCCGTGCTTATGGACAGGGCGGTAACGCTGCTCGAGGCGGAGCGGCGCAAGTGTGCGTTCCTCGAACGCTGGACAGCGGAGCTGCCGAACCTCTCCGTCGTCTGGGGCCGCGCCGAGGAGCAGCCGCTCGAGCAGTTCGGCGTCGCCGTCGCGAAGGCCCTGGCGCATCCTCCGACCGCGGCGGAGTGGTGCCTTCCACTCGTCCGCGAGGGCGGCCTCGTCGTCCTCTGGGTCGGCGAGACCGCCGATGTCGACCGCGTCGCCGTTGTCGCGGAGCAAGTCGGGGGCACGCTCGTCGAGGCGCCGGAGGGGCTCGTCGCAATCCGGAAGACGGGCCCGACCCCCGACAGGTTCCCGCGCCGCACCGGGGTGGCACGCAAGCGACCGCTCGCCTGATGCGGATCGCGTCGAGCACCGGCATAGCCGCTCCGCGTGACCTGTCCGCCGCCCCGGCTAGCCTGGGACGCATGGCTGCCCGGGTCTATGCGATCGCGAATCAGAAGGGCGGCGTTGGCAAGACGACGACGGCGGTCAATCTGGCTGCCTGCCTCGCCGAGGCGGGCGAGAGGTGCCTGCTCGTGGACCTCGACCCGCAGGCGAACGCGACCTCCGGCCTCGGCCGGCGCGCCAACGGGGTCTCGACGCACGATCTGCTCGACGGCGCTCCGCTCGCCACGCTCGCCAGGCCGACGTCGTTCCCGAATCTCGATCTCGTCCCCGCGAAGCCCGAGCTCGCGGCGGCGGCGGTCCACCTCTCGGCGCTCGAGGGCGGGGAGCGATACCTCGCCGACGCGCTGAGCGGCACTGCGACCGATCCCTATGCGTTCGTGTTTCTCGATTGCCCGCCGGCGTTCGGCCCTCTCACCGTGAACGCCCTCGCAGCGGCAGATCGGGTGATCGTGCCTGTCCAGGCGGAGTACTACGCGCTCGAGGGCCTCTCGCAATTGCTCGGCTCGATCAACCTCGTCAAGGCGCGACTCAACCCTCGCCTCGCGGTCGCCGGAATTCTCCTGACCATGGTCGACGGCCGCACCCGTCTCGCTGCCGAGGTCGAGCAGGAGCTTCGCCGCCATTTCGGCGAGCTCGTCTTCACGACGTCTGTCCCGCGGTCGGTGCGCCTCGCCGAGGCGCCGAGCCATGGGCTCCCTGCAATCGCCTACGACCGGCGCTCGTCCGGCTCCGAGGCCTACTGGAAGGTGGCGATGGAACTTGTCGAGCGTCAATGACACGCCGCGCCGCGGCCTCGGCCGCGGCCTCGAGGTGCTCATCGGCGGTGCCGGCGAGGCGGAGCTGCTGCACCTGCCGGTCGAGTCGATCCACGCGAACCCCCGTCAGCCGCGCCGCCGATTCGAGCCCGAGGCGACGAGCGGCCTTGCTGCGTCGATCCGTCACCAGGGCGTGCTTCAGCCCGTCGTCGTCCGCCCCCGTCCCGACGGCGGCTACGAGCTCGTCGCGGGCGAGCGCCGCTGGCGCGCAGCCCGGGAGGCCGGCGTGCCGACGATCCCCGCCGTGGTCCGAGACGTCGGCGACCGCGACACGCTTCTCCTCGGGCTCGTCGAGAACGTTGCCCGAGAGAACCTGTCGGCGGTCGAGGAGGCGCGCGCCTACGCATCGCTGATCGACGAGTTCGAGCTCTCGCTCGGCGAGGTCGCCGAGCGCGTCGGCCGGTCGAAGCCGTCGGTGTCGAACAGGATCCGGCTGCTCGAGCTGCCGGAGGACGTGCTCTGGATGCTCGCCCGCGGTGACCTCACGGAGGGCCATGCCAAGGCAGTGCTGGCGCTGCCCGACGACGACGCACGCCGACGGCTCGCGAAGCGGATCAGCGAGGACGGCCTCACGGTCCGTGGAGCCGAGAAAGCTGCCCGCGAGGGCGGCGCACGCCGGCGGCGCACGGGTGGAACCGTCGATCCGGCGCTGGCCGACCGGGCGCGGGATGCCGCCCAGCGGCTCACCGGCCTCCCCGTTCGCGTCAACGCGGGCAAGCTCGAGGTGCACTTCGGCGACGAGACCGGGCTCGCCGAGCTCGTCGAGGTGCTCGAAGCCATCTAGCGTGTGGGTGGAGAGCGAGGCACCGCGTTCGGTACACTCGTCGACCGCGGGCGATTAGCTCAGTTGGTTAGAGCGCCGCTCTGATAAGGCGGAGGTCCCTGGTTCGAATCCAGGATCGCCCATGGACAAGCCCCGGAGACCCCGGGGCTTTTGTCTTCTCGCGGACGACGCTCTCGCGGCACGTCGTTACTTCGGCCTCATTCTCAGTCTCCTCGCGTCCCGCTCGCCCTCGACGCCCCACAGCACGCGGCCCTCGACGCCTCAGACCTCGTTTCTCGGGGGTGCGCACCCGCTGCGCACCCCCGAGAAGCTCGGTCGCTGACTCCGAGAATGGAGCTAGCCGCTGCAATCGGGCACGGGATGGCCCCCGGCAACGACCGCTTCGACGAGTCGCTTCGCACCGACTCCCTTGATGGGATGGCTCTGTGGCCCGCCGGCCATGACGACCAGCTGCCCGTACGTGCAACCGTTTGTGGCAGCCTGTACGACCTTCCCGTAGCCTCCTCCGCCCGCCGACGCGACGGCCGGAACTGCCAGCGCGACGACGGCCGCCCCGAGCGCGATGAACTGCTTCATATCCTCTCCTCCTATTCTCCGAGGAACGCCCCCGTGCATCCCTCCACGCCCGAGACGATACGAGCCAGTTTCAGCTTTGTCAAGTAATTGTCGAAGTTTATGGATCACCCACCCGGGGGGAAGACGGACCGGACGCCGCCGTCTACGCTCGGTCGGTGACCCGAAATCATGCTCTGGCCGGCGTTCTCGCGCTTGTGACCATCCTGCTGGCCCTAGCCGGTGAGGCGATCGTCCTCACGCACACGGGTGGCCCACTCGGGCTTTTCGTGATTGCGTGCGCTGCCCCCGTCGGGATGGCCGCCTGGGTCGTGCTCGGAGCCCCGCTGACGCGTTCCGATCTTCGCTCCTGATCCACCACCGTCTCCGCCGATACACTCAGCAGAGGACGAATGCGTGAGATGACCGTCTACGGCGTGAGCTTCGATCTTGTCGGCAAGCAGCCGATCGTGTTGCTGAGGACGCAGGAGGGGAACACGTTCCTGCCGATCTGGATCGGCCACCCCGAAGCAGCTGCGATCCTCATGAGCCTCCAGGGGACGGAGCCGCAGCGGCCGATGACGCACGACCTCGCCACGGCGATCGTCTCATCCCTCGACGCGGAGATCCGCCAGATCGCCGTCACCGAGCTGCGCGAGAACACGTTCCACGCACGGATCACGATCGTCCGGAACGGAACCGAGGTCGAGCTCGATGCGCGCACATCCGACGCCATCGCGCTCGCGCTGCGCTGCGATGCGAAGATCTTCGCTGCCGACGAGGTGATCGAGGAGTCGGGCGTGGAGTTCGAGGGCGACGACGAGGAGGCGTCCCGCCGCCTGATCGGCCAGGACTCTCTCGCTGACCTCGATCCGGACGAGTTCCGGCGGTTCCTCGACACGGTGACGCCGGATGAGTTCGCTGCCGAGCCCGACGAGGGCTCGCTCCCGGAGGACTAGGATCCCGGCCGCTGCCCGCCGACCTCTGCCTTGGTCAGATCGAGGAGGTCCGTGATCAGCCGATCGAGCCCGGCGCTCGACAGCGCGCCGGTGTTGGCTTCCTGTAACGCGGCCCGAAGCCGTCCCTCGCGGTCCGGGTCAACGGCGTCCAGCCCGAGCTGTGCCTTCAGCTCCCACAGCTCGGTGACGAGGTCCAGCCGGTGATTGACGGCTGCCACGATGGCGAGATCGTTGTCCACGATCTCGGCCCGGATCTCGTCGAAACGGCCGCTCACATCAGGATTGCCGCCACGAGGGCCGCTGCGTTGAAGATGCCGTGGACCACCATCCCAGGATAGACGCTGCCCGTCTTCCAGCGGAGCCACGCGAGGGTAACGCCGAAGATCGAAAGGACCGGCAGGCCGAGCACGAGCCCGTGCGCGAGCCCGAACGCGATACCCGTCACGAGGACGGCGAGGACGGGCCCGACGAACGGCAGGAGCAGGCTGACGCCGAGACCACGAAACAGGAGCTCCTCGACGAACGGTGCGACGAGCACCACGACGAGGGCGTTGGCGAGGAACGGCACCGCACGGCTGCCGTCCCAGTTGTCGGGCACGAGACCCTGCTCGTTGCCGGCGTCCAGGAAGGGGCTCAGAGAGGCCGTCGCAGCCAGAATGACGCCGAACGCGACGGCACCGAGCTTCACGGCGCGCCACGGCGCAGCAGGGCGTGCCAGCGCGAGCAACGGGCTCCCGAGCCCCCGCGCGATGGCGAGGACGATCACGAGCATGATCGCGTACTGGATCACGGCACCGAGGGCGGTGGACCAGCGGTAGAGGACGTCGTCGGGCGTCTTGCTGTCGCTCAGCCGCGCACCGTACGCGGCCAGGGCGAGCAGGAGAACGAGAATCGCCCAGGCGACGAGCCGGCCGCCGTGCCGGGTGTCGGGGGTCAGGGGCGCCGGCGGCGTGCCGGCGTCTTCGGGAGCGCTCTCGCTCACCGGCGTCCTCGTGTCAGGCGACCCAGTACCACAGGGCCCATCTGACCACATATACGGCGAGAACCGCCGCGAGAATCGTCGCGACGGCGATGGTCGCCCTCCGGCTGCGCACGATCGTGGCGAGCGCCATGAAGGCAGGAAAGGCGACGATCACGAAGCGCTGAACCGAGAGCAGCGGCGACTTGTCGGAGTACACCGCCAGGGGAAGGGCAACGCTGACGAGCACGTAGAGCCCGTACGGGGCGCCGATCCGCCTCCAGGCGACGACGCCGAGCCCGAGTGCGCCCGCCGCGATCGGAAGGTCGATCAGCTCGTGAGCCTGCACGGCGGCCACGATCCCGCCGAGTGGGCCGGCCGGTGAGAGGTGCCGCTCCCAGACGACCTTCTGCGCGTCGAGGAAGGCGAGGGGCCGATCGATCCACACGGCGAGGAGCAGCGGGTAGAGGAGAAACAGCGCTGGAGCGAGAGCGACTCCTGCGAGTGCGCGGCGTCTCTCGGGCGCGCGCCAGGCGAAGACGACGAGCGCGGGCAGGAGCGCCACTCCGGCCGACCGGGTGAGGAACGCTGCACCCGCGAGCGCTCCCGCCCGCCAGAAGCTCCCCCGCTCTGCGGCGAGGAACGTCGCCAC
Source organism: uncultured Thermoleophilia bacterium (assembly GCA_963727515.1). Classification (GTDB taxonomy): domain Bacteria; phylum Actinomycetota; class Thermoleophilia; order Gaiellales; family Gaiellaceae; genus Gaiella. The sequence goes on from CAVSGN010000003.1 coordinate 205,269, forward strand.
GGCGAGCACGAGGAACAGCGACTCGGAGTAGACCGCGCCGAAGAAGAGCGACGTCGGCGCGAGCGCGAGAAACAGCACTGCACGCGTGGCGGTCTCCGTGCCGAGCTTCGTTTCGGTGAGCCGATAGAGGAGGACGAATGCAGCCGAGCCGGCGACGAGCGAGACGACGACGCCGGCGAGCACGAAGTGACCGAGGAGCACGAAGCCGAGCGCGGCGACGACGAACGGGTAGAGCGGGAAGAACGCGGGGGTGCTCGAGGGCCAGGAGTAGCCCTCCTCGGCGATCTTCAGGAACCAGTCGCTGTCCCAACGTGCCCAGACGTCGATCGCCGTCCCGAGCTCGTGAAGTCGGGGCGAGTCCCACTCGCCGCCCGCCTCGAGCCTGCGGTCGAAGAGCACGACGGCGACGACGGCGACGACCCAGATGGCAGCCCGACTCCAGAGGAAGATTCGGAGCCCGGGCGAGACGCTGCGCGAGTCGTCCGGCACCCCCGGACTGTAACCGGAAGGGTGAGAGGCACCCGCCCTCTCGCGCCGAACGTCGTCGGCAAGGCGATGGCTACCATCACATCATGAGCGCGCCACGCCGGCGACCACAGCGTGGGCCACGATCCGACATCCCCGTGCGCCGCCGGTCGCGGCGCCGGTCGCGGCGCCGCCCGTTCCTCGCGGTCCTGCTCGTCGTGGCGGGGCTCCTCACGGCGGTCGCGATCGCCGCCGGCGCCGGCGTCTACACGTTCGGCTCCTCGTGCGACCTCAGCGCGCTCCGCGAGCTGAAGATCGGGCAGAACACGTTCGTCTACGCAGCCGACGGCTCGCTCCTCGGCTCGATCCCGGCGGAGCGTAACCGGCAGGTGGTTCCGATCGCGAGCGTGAGCGCATGGATGCCCAAGGCGACGGTCGCGATCGAGGATCGGCGCTTCTGGTCTCACGGCGGAATCGACCCCCAGGGGATCGCGCGCGCCATCGTTGCCGATGCCAAGGCGAGAAGCGTGGTTCAGGGCGGCTCGACGATCACGCAACAGCTCGTCCGCAACCTCTACATCTCCAACGAGCGCACCGTCCAGCGGAAGCTCAAGGAGGCATGCCTGGCCCTCAAGCTCAACGATGCCTGGTCGAAGGAGCGCATTCTCGAGAGCTATCTCAATCAGGTCTACTACGGGAATCTCGCCTACGGGATCGAGGCCGCCGCGCAGACGTACTTCTCGAAGCCGGCGCGCAGGCTCAACCTCCGCGAGGCGGCGCTCCTCGCCGGCCTGACGCAGGCTCCATCCGCTTATGACCCGTTCGTCGAGCCGGCCAAGGCGCTCGCGCGGCGCAACGCCGTGCTCGACGCCATGAGCGATCAGGGCATGATCACTGCCGCGCAGTACCGTTCGGCGCGCCGCTCCAAGGACATGGGCCTTCACCCGGGCTCCCTCTACAAGGAGATCCGGGAGCCGTACTTCTTCGGATACGTCCGCGACGAGCTGATCCGCAAGTATGGCACCGAGACGGTCCGCTCGGGTGGACTGAGCGTGTACACGACGATCATCCCGCGCTGGCAGCGCGCAGCACAGGATGCGATCCGGGAGACGCTGACCGACCCGGCCGACCCAGCGGCCGCCGTGATCTCGATCGATCCGGCGAACGGCGCCATCCGTGCGATGGCGGCCGTCGTGCCGGGCCGGAAGAACAACCAGTTCAACCTCCTCTCGCAGGCGCGGAGGCAGCCCGGGTCGACGTTCAAGACGTTCGTTCTCGCGGCCGCGATCGAGAAGGGGATCAATCCGGACACGAGCTACTACGTGTCCGCCCCGTTCACCTACAGGCCCGTCCCCGACGGCAACTGCGACGACGGGTCGTGGTGGTGCGTGAAGACGTACGACTCCACCTACAACGGGTGGACGTCGGTCTCCCGCGCCACGCTGCGATCGGACAACGCCGTCTACGCGCAGCTCACGCTCGACGTCGGGCCCGAGCGTGTCGGAGAAACCGCCCGCAAGCTCGGTGTCCGGTCACCGCTCGAGGTCGGTGGCCAGTACGTCCCCGCAATGGGCCTCGGCTCGATTGCCGTCTCGCCACTCGACATGGCGTCCGCGTACGCGACGCTCGCCGCGCTCGGCGTCTACTCGGAACCGACGGCGATCCGCAAGGTCGTCCTGCCGAGCGGCCAGGAGGATATCGCGGCCGGCTGGGGGACGCCGAAGCGGACCCGCGTCATACCTGACTGGGTCGCCGCGAAGGTGACCCAGATTCTCGAGGACAACGTCAGCTACGGCACGGGTGTCCGTGCCGCGTTCGGCCGTCCGGCGGCCGGCAAGACGGGCACGACCGACAAGCATGCGGACGCCTGGTTCGTCGGGTACACCCCGGAGCTCGCGACGGCCGTCTGGATGGGCTATGCGTCCGGTGAGATCCCGATGCAGAACGTCCACGGGATCTCGGTTTCGGGCGGAAGCTTCCCCGCCCAGATCTGGCGACTCATGATGGAGCGGACGATCGGCCTGCGTCCGGTCAGGGACTTCCCAGAGCCGCAGACATCACCCGTGTATCAGCCATTCCAGCGAGGGCCGCTCGCCCTCAGCTACGACCCGCTCTACGTCGCGCCGACGACGACGGAGACAACGACGACGTCGACCGAGAAGACGAAGACGACCGGGAAGAAGAGCGCTCCAACGACGCCGCCCGCGAAGCCGACGACGAATCCGTGAGCCGACCGGCCGCGGTACCGGCCGGTGTGGCCACCCTCGGCCTCGTCGCAGGTGCTTGCCTGATCGCCTGGCAGGCCGGATCTCCGCTCGTCCCCCGAAACGGCGGGAACGTCGCCGGGACGGCCCCGCGGTTTCTCGTGCTCCTCGCCGGCGCGTTCGCGACGTATCTCCTCGCGCTCCTCGCGATCCGGGCGCTGTCACCGTCGACGCGTGCCGTCGTCGTTCTCGCAGTAGCGATCCAGCTCGTCCCTCTCTCGGCTCCGCTCCTCCTCTCGACCGACGCCTGGTCGTACTGGTCGTACGGGTGGATCGGCTCGACCGGGGCGGGCGACCCGTACTCCCAGCCACCGGTCGCGTTCCCGGACAACCCCGCACTGCCGTGGATGGGCAGCGCCTGGCGCGACACGACGAGCGTCTACGGACCGGCATTCACGCTCGCCTCCGAGCCGCTCGCCCTTGCCGCGGGAGAGGCGGAAGAGGCGGCGGCGTGGGAGTACAAGACCCTCGCTGCGCTCGCGGTCATCGCCTCCGCGCTTCTTGCCGGTCGCCTCGCACGCCGCCGCGCCTTCGCCATCGCGTTCGTCGGTTGGAACCCGCTGCTTGCGATTCATGCGGCCGGAGGGGGGCACAACGATGCCTGGGTCGGAGCTCTGGTGCTGGCGGCGCTCGCCTTCGCCGCGTCTCGACGTGTGCAGGCAGCGGGCGCGACGTGGGCGCTCGCGATCGCGCTCAAGTGGGTGCCGATTCTCTTCCTGACACTGCGCGCGGTCGAGGCGCGCGCGACGCAACGAGCGCGAGGATGCCGCGGCTTCACGATCTCGGCGGCGGCGATCGTCGTGGCGGCGACGCTCCTGTACGGCTCGGACTGGCTTCGCGCGATCGTCCCGCTGATCGGAAACGCCGCCCTCGAGACGAGCTACGCGCTCCCGAGCCGGCTCGAGCAGCTCGGGATCCCGGACCGCGTCGCCTTCGCGCTCGCGCTCGCCGCGTTCGTCGGCGGCTTCGCGTGGCTGCTCCGCGAATCGTCCCGCGGGCGAGCGAGACTCGGTCTTGCCGCCTGCCTCGTGCTGGCCACGACCCCGTATCTCGCGGTCTGGTATCTCGCGTGGGCCGTCCCACTCGCCGCAGCCGACGAGGACGCGCCGGCACTGGTCGCGTGCGTCGCCCTCTGCCTGTACCTGCTCCCTCAGACGATTCCGGTCTAGACCCTTTTTCTGAGCACGACGATGCCGTCCTCCCGGGCGACCACCCGCCACCGTCCGCTCCGCCGCAGGCGCTCGTAGGCGGCCTGGAAGCGCCCCCCGGGGCCGTTGTCGAGGTAGCTCGGGCGCGTGAGGTCGAGTGCGATCCAGTCGGCCTCACGGACGACGGGAAAGCTGAAGATTCGCCGTCGCGCCGAGAGGTGCGCGCCGAGCGTGTTCGTCGCGCTCACCGCTACTCCGGCGGGAATCGTGCGGAGGACGCGTGCCGCGGCGCGATCGTGGTCGCTGATCACGTGATCGTGGGCGGCGAGCGTCGAGCCGAACGGGACGTGCGCCCAGAACGGCAGGGGGCCGAGGAGGGCTCCTGCTCCGACCACGACGACGACGAGCGCGGCGGCGAGCCGCGGCGCAGCGCCCGGCCACCGGCTCTTCACCGTCACGGCGCCCAGCACCGCCGCCGCGACGAGGCCGGGGATCGCGCCGGCCGTGTAGTGGAAGTGGATGGACGTCTGCGTGCGCGTGTCGGACAGGAGATTGAGAGCGACCTCGGGGAGCGCGCTCGCCGCGAGGAGGGGCGAGAGCAGCGAGAGGCCCCCGAGCGGTGCGAGCAGGTCGAGGAGATAGGAGAGATCGCGGTGCTCGGTCACCGCCTGGGCGAAGCGGACCGGATGCTCGAATGCGCCGCGCAGGATCCCGGCCGGCGACCCGCCGACTGTCGCATATCGCCCTTCGAAGGGAGAGCCCCCACCGGGAGCGAAGTGGGGGACGACGACGGCGGTCGCGAGCACTGCGATCGCGGTTCCCGCGGCGACGACCACGCCACCGGCGAGCCGCCGGCCGCGGGAGACCGCAAACCAGAGGCCGAGCATGGCGACGACGAGCCCGATCTGCTCCTTCGTCAGGCAGGCTGCGCCGGCGCAGACGGCGAACGCGACGAGCCGCTCCTCGTCGAGGAACCAGATCGCGGCGAGAAGCAGCGGCGTCGCGAGCGCCACCGGGTGGAAGTCGTCGACGACGAGCCATTGGGTCGGCGGGTAGAGCAGGTACACGGCGGCGAAGACGAGGCCCGCGCGGGTGCTGCCGAGGTGCTTTCGGGCCAGGAGGTAGACGGGGACCGCTCCGAGAGCGACCGCAACGGCCTGGACGACCAGGAGGAGCTCCGGGCTCGGCCAGAGCCACCAGAGGGGAACCAGGAGCACGACGATGGGGTCGAAGTGCGCGCCGAGCCGTGAGATCTGGTCGCCGTGGACGTCGGTCATCTCGAGGAACCGGCCGTGGGAGGTCGACCACACGACCTGGGTGAGATTGCCGACGTCGAAGCGGCCGGTCTCGAACGCCCTCTGCTGGAGGACCGCGAGCGTCGACATCCCCACGGCGAAGGCGCCGACGAGGACGCCGAGCAGCGTGCGCGGGTGCCTCACGCTGCAGCGATCGCCCGTTCGATGACGGCACGCCAGCGGCGCCCGAGCCTCGCCTCGCTTGCGTGCGCTTCGTAGGTGGCGCGCCCGGCCGCCCCGATCCTCGCCCGGGCTTCCGCGTCTCCCGCAAGCCGTCGTACGGCTGTCGCGAGGGCGGCCGGGTCGCCCGCGGGAACGAGGAGCGCGTCCCGGTCGTCGGCCAGCAGCTCGCGCGCGGCCGGCGTGTCCGCGGTGACGAGCGGCGTCGCGCAGGCGATCGCCTGAAACGCCTTGTTCGGGATCACGCGAGAGGCCTTGTCCCCCGTGCCGAAGATGCCGAGCGCGCAGCCCGCGGACTGGAGCTCGGCCGGGAGGTCGTCGTACTCGACCCACGGCGTCCACGCCACGTTCGCCGGCCGTTCCGCGAGGAGGTCTTCCAACTGACCGCTACCGACGACGCGAAAGGGGATCTCGGGTGCGAGCTCGGCCGCCGCGAGGATCGTCTCGAGGCCGTGCAGCGGGATCAGCTTCCCGACGAAGAGGGCGTGGAACGGTCGCTCCGGCTGCCATCCGGGGCGAAAGAGCCGATCCTCGGCCCCCACGAGACAGACCGTGACGCGTGCGGCATCGAGATCGAACGCCCGGCAGAAGAAGTCTGCGTGGGCAGCCGTGTCGGCGACCACGACGTCGGCGCGCCTGAAGGCCCGCCGATCGACGAAGCGCACCACCTCGGCGGCAGGCGAGCCGCGACCGAAGCGCCCGCGATCGTCGACCACCGTGTCGTAGAGAGAGACGAGCGGATTGAAGATGACGGGACGACCGCGTGCGACGCGCTTCGCGGCGGGGAGGTCGAAATGGCCCGGGTAGCCGACGATCAGCGCCTCGGCATCCCGGTCGGCGTCACGCGCCTGCCGGAGGCTGTGCTCGGCGCCCGCAACCCGCATCATCTGCCGCAGGCCGACCTTCCAGTTGTGCCGTCGCTCCCAGACCGGCCGATGCTGCTCGACCACGTCGACGCCGGCATCGCGGAGAGCGGAGATGACCTGGGCGTTTCTCGGATACGCCCGGTCGTAGGTTCCGAAGTACAGGACGCGCACGCTACCGCAGCACTTCGTCCACGAAGCGCGTCGCCCTGTCCGCTCTGTCCGACCCCGACCGCTCTTCGTGATGACTCGTGATCAGCTCGGAGAGGAGGCCGAGCGACAGCAACTGGATCCCGACCACGACGAGCAGGACACCGAGCGTGAGAAGGGGCCGTTGCCCGATCGCGTGCCCGGTCAGCTTCACGACGGTCAGGTAGAGGAGGATGACGAACCCGAGCGCGCCGGCGCCGAGCCCGAGGCCACCGAAGAGGTGGAGCGGGCGGTGACTGTAGCGACCCATGAAGGTGACGGTGAGCAGGTCGAGGAAGCCGCGCACGTACCGCTCGACGCCGTAGTTCGAGCTGCCGTGCTCCCGGGGCCGATGGTTGACCGCCAGCTCGGTGACCCGATACCCGCGGTAGTGGGCGAGCGCCGGTATGTACCGATGCAGCTCGCCGTAGAGGTGGAGCCCGTCGACCACCTCGGCGCGGTAGGCCTTGAGACCGCAGTTCATGTCGTGGAGCCGGATCCCGGATACCCGGCCCGCGACGGCGTTGAAGAGCTTCGAGGGGATGCGTCGTGTGAGTGGGTCACGCCGCTTGCTCTTCCAGCCGGAGACGAGGTCGTAGCCCTCCTCGAGCCGTGCCAGGAGGCGGGGGATCTCGGCCGGGTCGTCCTGCAGATCACCGTCGATCGTGACGACGATCTCACCCGCTGCCTCTCTGAACCCCGCATCGAGCGCTGCCGCCTTGCCGAAGTTGCGGCGGAAGCGAACGGCTCGCACGTTGTCGTGGGCGTCATGGAGCCGGGTCAGCGCGCCGAACGTGCCGTCCGTCGAGCCGTCGTCGACGAACACCGCCTCCCACGGGAGCCCATCGCCGGCGAACGTCGCTGCGAGCTCGTCGTAGAGCAGGGCAACGCTTTGCTCCTCGTTGTGCATGGGAATGACGACCGAGATCACGACGCGAGGGTACCCCGAGCGCCTGGTGTAGCGTGAGAACGGTGAACGAGCTCCTCTCGGTCGACGAAGCGCTGGCCCGGATCCTCGCACGCGCCCAGGTGCTCCCCGCCGAACACGTGGCCCTCACGTCCGCGGCAGGTCGGATCAGCGCCGGAGCGGTCGTTGCGCCGGTCGACGTCCCCCCGTTTCGGAGCTCGTCGATGGACGGGTACGCCGTCCGCTCCGCGGACGCTCCCGGCTCCCTCTCAATCGTGGGACGCGCGGCGGCAGGTCGTCCGGCGGCGATGGAGCTCGGACCGGGAGAGGCGATCGAGATCTCGACGGGCGCAGTCGTGCCGGACACTGCCGACGCGGTCGTCCCGGTCGAGCGCGTCACCGTCGACGGAGATCGAGTCGCGATCCCGGAGGACGTCGCGGTGCGGGCCAATATCCGCGACCCCGGAGGCGACACGCGGATCGGGGAGACGCTGCTCTCACCGGGAGAGACGCTCACACCGGCCCGCCTCGGCGCCCTCGCATCGTGCGGGATCGACACCGTTCTCGTGCACAGGCCGCCGCTGGCCACGATCGTCGTCACCGGAACCGAGCTTCGGCCGCCGGGCGTCGAGCTCGAGCCCGGGCAGATCTACGAATCGAACGGGATCATGCTCGCGGCGCTCCTCGAGGCCGGCGGCGCCGTCGTGACGCGACTTGCCGCGACCGAGGACACGGAGGAGGCACACAGGGCGTCCCTCGACCAGGCTCTTGCCGCCGACGTCGTCGTGACGTCGGGCGGCGTTTCGGTCGGCCCGCACGATCTCGTCCGCCGCGTGCAGGCGAGCCTCGGCGTCGAGGAAGTGTTCTGGGGTGTCTCGATGCGTCCGGGTAAGCCCCTCGCGTTCGGATGCCGGGGCCGCACGCTCGTCTTCGGGCTTCCCGGAAACCCGGTCTCCGCGCTCGTCGGGGCCCTCCTCTTCGTTCGCCCGGCTCTGCTTGCGCTCAGCGGCAGCCCCGATCCCGGGCCGCACTTCCGCCCGGGCGTCCTGGCAGTCGCGGTGCCGCAGCGGCCCGATCGAGACGATTTCGTCCGGGCGCAGGTGACGTGGACCGACGACGGCGCCGTGATCGAGCCGATCGTCGGCCAGGAGTCGCACATGATCGCCCGGACGACCGCTGCGACCGGGCTCGCCTGGATCCCGCGCGGGCCCGGCTCGCTCGACGCCGGATCACGCGTGCGGTTCCTGCATCTCTGAGACATTTCCGGATCGCCGTCGGCGCCCGACGGGCGCGTAGCGGCCGGATGCGAGGGCGCCGAGCTGCGTTGCCACCGCCGCCCATCCGAGCAGCGCCAGGACGGTCGGCCACGAGACGAGCCCGAGCGTCATCAGAGAGATGACGTACAACGGAGCGTTCAGTCCGAGCTCGAGTTGGGTTCCGATCGCGATCAGGGCGAGAAGGGGGCCTACGAGCCCCACGCCGTAGAGCACATCTCGCAACCAGCCAATCCTCGAGCCGATCTGGGGCAACCAGAGCCAGGCGTACAGCGACGGCACGACGAAGAGCAGGGCATACGGGCTGATGAAGGCCGTTGCGATCGCGACCACCCCGAGCGCGAGGAGCGAGACCGTGTACCCCGCGAGCTCCTCCTCGGGGGCCGCGGGAGCCTTCGGAGCGAGAACCGTTCGCGCCCGCAGCCAGCCGAGCGCGGCGATGGCGCCGACGAGGACGAGGCCGGCGATCGGCCAGTTCGTGACTGCAGGGCTGTCCGGTGGTGGCGGCAGCGTCGACTCGCGGGGGAAGACGCCTGCCAGCGCACCGAGCCCGATCGCGAGGCCGATCCAGAGCCAGACGCCGATCCGGGTGCGGAGTGCGCGCAACGCGCCTCCGAGGGGAAGGCCGCGTCGCCGGCCCCGCGCGAAGAGGTCGAGGGCGCCCACCAGATACGGGACGAGCGCGACGATGAGCACGAACTCGATCGCCCAGCCCCTGACGATCCGGGTTCCGAGGTAGACGTACCCCGCCGTGCTGCTCGCGAAGCCGATGCCGTTGTCGAGCGAAGCGAGGATCGATTCCGCCGACCGCCCCAGTCGCACGAACTGCACGCGGTCGAGCCGCGCCGTCGTGTCCGCCTGGGGGTCACCGCCCCCGTCGTCGGCCGTCGTCAGCCGGATCGCCGAGATGTCGCGACCGAGGAACGGCGCCTGCTCGCCGTATCCGAACGGCATCCCGAGATCCACGAGCTGCACGAGCCAACCCGACCGCGCCGGTGTCCTTCCGAGATGTGTGGCGACGCGGACGTCGGCGGTTCGAACGAGAGCGGGCGCCGGCGACCTCGGCGTCAGGCCCGCGATCTCCAGCCGGGGTCGGGCCGAGCCGGCGAGGGCATCGAGTGAAACGGCGGCCCGGACGCTCTTCCGGAGCGGCGAGGATGAGGCGAAGTGCTCCGCTCCGAAGCCTCCGAAAGCGCCTCCGTCGGACGAGAGGAAGATCAGCGTGTGCTCCGGCTTCGGCCTCCTCGCGATCGTGCCCAGGTGGCCGTAACCCCGTTGGAGCTCGATGAGAGCCGCGGTTCCCGAGGCGTTGTCGCTCGCGCCAGGGCCGATACCGATGTTGTCACGATGAGCGAGGAACAGGATCGCGTCCGGGCTCGCGCCCGGGATCACGGTGACGAGATTGCGGAGGCGAACGGTGCCGAGCCCCGGGATCGACTCGTCCCACACGTCCTCGACCGCGGGAAGCCCGTAGAGCGTGAGCCGATCCTTGACCCACGCGGTGGCACCGAGGGCGCCCTCGGTTCCCGGCTCGCGGTCCGGGAAGTCCCGCGCGAGCTCGGTTGCGAGCTGTGTCGCCGAGGCCCCGTCGAATGCCGGTGGGAGAAGGGGTGCCGGAAACGGGCCGGGCGTCTCGATCGTGAAGGCAAGAACGAGAAGTGGCAGCGCGAGCAAGAGACACGCTCCGCGAACGAGGCGGCCGTTGATCGGCTGGTCGCTTCGCTCGCGTCGTGCGCGGCGCTGCGCCGCCCGCCGCCGCTCGCCCGCGCCGTGCGGCCTTCGGCCTCTCGCCCTCGCTGAGTCTGGGACAGGCACGACGGGGGCTATAGTACGACGAGACGGGCGCTTCGCCCCTTATTGAGCGGACTCGACGATGCCCGAAACCTCCACCATCCTCCTCGTCGACGACGAGGATGCGATCCAGAAGCTCCTCGCGTATCCCCTCGAGCGAGACGGGTATCGCGTCGTCTCCGCGCGCGACGGAGAGGAGGCGCTCCAACGGTTCTCGGAGGAGGAGATCGACCTCGTGGTGCTCGACATCATGCTTCCGAAGCTCGACGGGCTGGAGGTCTGCAAGCGCCTGCGCGCCGAGAGCACGGTGCCGATCATCATGTTGACGGCACGCGACGACGAGCTCGACAAGGTTCTCGGGCTCGAGCTCGGCGCCGACGACTACATCACGAAGCCGTTCCTGATCCGCGAGTTCCGCAGCCGGGTGCGCGCGGTCCTGCGCCGTGCGGCGACACCGCATCTCGGGGGCAAGCGCGAGGAGATGATCGACCGGGGGGATGTGAAGATCGACCTGCCGCGTCGCACGGTCGAGGTGCGAGGAGAGCTCGTTCAGTTGACATTTGTCGAATTTGAGCTGCTGGCGCTGCTCGCGTCGAACCCCGGCGTCGTCTACTCGCGACGGCAGCTGCTCGAGCGGCTGCGCGGAGGAGCCGACTACCGGGAGCCTCGCACGATCGACGTGCACGTCCGCCACCTGCGCGAGAAGATCGAGGTCGAGTCCCGCGAGCCGGAGCTGATTCTCACGGTGCGGGGAGCCGGGTACCGCTTCCGCGACGGATGATCATCCCGGGCGGGATCCGCGTCAAGCTGGCGCTCGCGCTCCTCGGCATCGTCGGCGGGGCGCTCCTCGCGGCCTACGCGATCGTCGTCCCGTCGCTCGAGCACAATCTCGTCAACGCAAAGCTCGATCAGATGCAGAGCGACGCGGAAGCGCTCGCCGTCAACTACGCGCTGAACCAGCAGCGGCTCGACGATTTCGTGGGCGCGTCGGCCTTCGTCTCCAACGCGCGCGTCGTCGTCTTTGCCGTCACGGATCCGCCGCAGAACGACGTGCTCCAGTCGCTCGCCGACTCGTCACCCGTCGGCCGTTTAGAGATGGAGAACGATCCGGCGGCCCTCGAGGCGGCAAAGAGCGTCGGCACCGTGCGCGCGCGGATCGTGCGCGCGGGGCGCGAGTACGCGGAGGTCGCGACGACGCTGCTCTCGAGCGGCAACGTGATGCTGCTCTCGGGCTCGCTCGAGGATCAGCTGGCGACCGTCGCGCTCGTCAAGCGGCGGCTCTTGCTCGCCACCGTGACGGCGCTCTTGATCACGGTCCTTCTCGGGTTCGCCGTCGCCGCCGTCCACGCACGACGACTGAGCCGCATCCAGAAGGCTGCGGACAACATCGCGGAGGGCGCCTTCGACCAGGCGTTGATCGATCCGGGCAACGACGAGGTCGCCCAGCTCGCGAGCTCGGTCGATCGGATGCGCATTCAGCTCGCCGAGCTCGACCTGGCGCGCAAGGAGTTCGTCGCGAACGCCTCGCACGAGCTGCGCACGCCGCTCTTCTCGCTCGCGGGATTCCTCGAGCTCCTCACCGACGAGGACCTGGATGACGAGACCAGGCGGGAGTTCCTGGCCACGACCCGCGGGCAGGTCGACCGGCTCACCAAGCTCGCGACCGACCTGCTCGATCTCTCCCGCATGGACGCCGGCCGGATCCGGATCGAGCAGGAGGAGGTCGGGCTGGCCGAGGCCGTCAGGGTCGTCGCGGAGGAGTTCGGTGCCGTCGCCGACGCATCCGGCCACACCCTGATCGTCGCCGCCGACGACGATGCCTGGGCCCACGCGGACGAGGAGCGCGTGCAGCAGATCACGCGGGCGCTGACGGCGAACGCGATCGCCCACACGCCGTCGGGCACGACCGTCCGCATTCGGGCCGAGCGCCGGGGCGGCCGCGTCGCGATCCTCGTCGAGGACGACGGGCCGGGAATCGCGCCGGAGCACCTCGGCCGGGTCTTCCAGCGGTTCTACCGGGTCGAGGGGAGCCAGGCATCCGGGAGCGGCCTCGGCCTCGCAATCGCGCGAGAGCTCGCCGGCCGGATGGACGGCACCGTGACGGTCGTCAGCCGGCCGGGGCAGACCGTCTTCACGCTCGATCTCCCGGCCGAGGCGGCCGTCCCCGTGGTGGAGATCGCCTGAGCAGCGCGTTTCCACGTGGAAACAGCGCCCGTTTTCACGTGGAAACGACCTCTCGCTCGCCGTGCGGCATGTCGTCCGGCGGGTGGGCGACCCCTCGCTACAGTGCCTCCCGTGCAGCCGAGGGCCTTCGCCGTCGCCGTCGTCGCAGCCGTTCTCGGTGCGGCGGGCGCGCTCGCGCTCGGCTCGCTGATCGGGCTCACCGACGGCACCTCGACGACCGTCGTCGTCGAACGCGCGGCCACGGAAGGGGCGGCGACGCCCGTTGCCGTACCGTCGGCCGGATCCGGCTTCGACCCCGCGGCGATCTACGCGCGCCGCTCGCCGGGAGTGGTGACGATCTACGCCGATCTCGGCGCTCAGGGGCAGTCACAGGGCTCGGGCTTCATCGTCGACGCGAAGGGGACGATCCTCACGAACGCGCATGTCGTCACCGACGTCGCCGAGGGCTCCGGAGGGCCGGTCAGTGCGGCCGAGAAGGTGTACGTCGAGTTCAAGGATCGCGATCGGGTTCCCGCCCGGATCGTCGGCTGGGACCTGTTCAGCGATGTCGCCGTGATCCGGGTCGACCCGGATCAGCACGAGCTCAGGCCGGTGCCCCTCGGGACCTCGGCGACGGTCGTCGTCGGAACCCCCGTCGCCGCGATCGGGAGCCCGTTCAACGAGCAGAGCTCGCTCTCGGTCGGCGTCGTCTCGGCCATCAACCGCACGATCGACTCCCTGACCTCGGGCTACAGCATCTCCGACGCGATCCAGACGGATGCGCCGATCAATCACGGCAACTCGGGTGGGCCGCTCTTCGACGCCGCGGGGCGCGTGATCGGGATCAACGCCCAGATTCGCTCGTCGAGCGGTTCCGGCGAGGGAGTCGGCTTCGCGATTCCGATCGATACCGTCCGGCGCGCACTCGACCAGCTCGTCCGCACCGGCCGCGTCTCGTACGCGTATGTCGGCGTCTCGACGCAGGACGTCACGCCGCGCCTGGCCGAGAAGTTCGGGTTCGCGGCCTCCCGCGGCGCGCTCGTCGCGAAGGTGCAGCCCGACACGCCGGCGTCGCGTGCCGGCCTGCGGGGAGGGACGCGGATCGAGGTGGCGGACGGCGTGCAGGTCTCGCTCGGCGGCGATCTCATCGTCAGGATCGGTGAGACGCCGGTCACGAGCGCGCAGGACGTGTCGCGCGCCGTCACGCTCCATCGGGTCGGAGAGAAGGTCCCCTTCACGGTCCTGCGCGACGGGACGACCCGGAAGATCATCCTGGTGACCTTCGCCGAGCGCCCCTCCTGAGTGGATCGACAGCCAGGATGGCCCGGACGGGCCGTTCCGCGCCGAGTACGATGCGTCCGTGACCGATCTCTCCCATGTCGCGGCCGACGGCACGATCAGGATGGTCGACGTCGGCGTCAAGCCCCTCTCGCGCCGTCGCGCCGTCGCGCGGGGTCGCGTCCTGATGGCCCCCGAGACGGCAGGCCGTCTCCGCGACCTCCCCAAGGGCGATGCGCTCACGACGGCCAAGCTCGCGGGCATCATGGCGGCGAAGCGGACGAGCGACCTGATCCCTCTCTGCCATCCCCTTCCGCTGAGCGTGGTCGAGGTCGAGCTGACGGTGACGGAGACCGGCGTCGATATCACCGCCGCTGCCGAGACGACGTCGCAGACCGGCGTCGAGATGGAGGCGCTGACCGCGGTCTCGGTCGCGGCGCTGACGGTGTACGACATGGCGAAGGCGATCGACAAGGCGATGACGATCGCCGATGTCACGCTGGTCGAGAAGACCAAGGATCCTGTGTGAAGGCGGCCGTCCTGACCGTCTCGGACGGCGTTCACCACGGCACCCGGGAAGATCGAAGCGGTGACGCACTCGTCGAGTTGCTCTCCGCGGAAGGGTTCGTGGTCGAGCGGCGCGTCGTGGCCGACGAGGCCGACGCGATCTCGGCCGCGATCGTCGGTCTCGCCGAGGGGAACGATCTCGTTCTCACGACCGGTGGCACGGGCTTCACTCCGCGCGACGTGACGCCGGAGGCGACCCGTCACGTGCTCGAGCGCGAGGCGCCGGGGATCGCCGAGGCGATCCGTGCCGACGCAAGAGCCCGCACGCCGCACGCGCTTCTCTCACGGGGCCTTGCGGGTCTTCGCGGGGCGACGCTGATCGTCAACCTGCCCGGCTCTCCGGGCGGGTGTCGTGACGGCTTCGCCGTTCTCCAGCCCGCACTCGCTCACGGCCTCGAGCTCGCGGCCGGCGACCAGAGCTCGCAACACCGCCAGACGTGAGCTCGACAGCGCTTTCTCTCCCGCGCCGCTTCGCCTCGCTCGTGAAGCTCGAGCACACGGTCTTTGCGCTGCCGTTTGCGTACGTTGGCGCGTTTCTCGCCGTCGACGGCTTTCCGGGCGTCGGGCCGACGATCTGGCTGACGCTCGCAATGGTCGGGGCGCGGACGCTTGCGATGGGGCTGAACCGGCTCATCGACGCGGAGCTCGACGCGAGAAATCCGCGCACGTCGGGGCGCGAGTTGCCGGCGGGGATGCTGACCCGCACGCAGGTCTGGGCTCTCTGCGCGGCTGCCCTGGCGCTCTACCTGACCGCTGCCTTCCAGCTCGAGCCGATCGTGCGCTGGCTCTGGCCGATCCCGGTCGTGATGTTCGTGATCTACCCGTATCTGAAGCGCGTGACGTGGCTCTGTCACCTCTGGCTCGGTGCCTGCACCGGGCTTGCCCCGCTCGGTGCGTGGCTCGCCGTCACGGGAGAGGCCCCGTGGGAGGCGTGGGCTCTGTTCGTCGCTCAGGGCCTCTGGGTCGCCGGCTTCGACCTCTTCTACTCCCTCTTCGACCTCGAGCACGACCGCCGAGAGGGAATCCGGTCCTGGGCGACGCGGTTCGGCGAGCGGGGAGTGTTCGCCGGTGCCCGCACGTTCCATGCCCTCTCGGTCGCGGCCCTCGCGGCCGTCGGGATCGGTCTCTCGAGCGATGTCTTCTACTGGCTCGGCGTGCTCACGGTCGCCGGTCTTCTCCTCTACGAGCACACGCTCGTGCGGCCCGGCCACCTCGAACGGCTCGACGCTGCGTTCTTCACGATCAACGGCGTCATCGCCGTCGTCTTCTTCGCCTTCGTGCTCCTGGACACGCTGACCTGATGGCGACGGCACGCCCGAGCGAGAGCGGCCCGGTGATCGTGGGGGAAGGCCTCGAGAAGCGCTATGGCCGCAAGCGTGTGCTTCGCGGCGTCTCGTTCTCGGTTCCCGCGGGTGGCTTCCTGGTCGTCACCGGAGCGAACGGAGCGGGCAAGACGACGCTTCTCCGGCTCGTCGCCGGCCTCGCCGCGCCCACGCGCGGGAGCATCGACGTCGCGGGGGAGCGCGCGGATCTCGGTTTCGTCGGGCACGAGCCGCTCCTCTACCGCGAGCTGACGGCCCTCGAGAACCTCGAGCTCTTCGGCCGCCTCTACCGCGTTCCCGAGCGGCGGGAGCGGAGCGGGATGCTGCTCGAGCGCTTCGGGCTCTGGGAGGCACGCTCCGACCGCGTCTCGACGTACTCGCGCGGAATGGTCCAGCGGCTCTCGCTCTGTCGGGCGCTCCTCCACGATCCTGCATTGCTCGTTCTCGACGAGCCGTTCACGGCGCTCGACGGCGACGGCGCACGCGTTCTCGACGACGAGCTCGCTGCCGTCGCGGGCGATCGGACCATCATGCTCTCGACGCACGACCCCGCGCGCGTTGCGTCCCTCGCGAGCGATCGGCTCGTGCTCGCGTGAGCGCGCTCGGCCTCTACGCCTCGGACGTCGTTGCGCTCGCGCGCAAGGACCTCCGGCTCGAGCTTCGCGCCCGTGACACCCTGCCGGCGATGCTCCTGTTCGTGCTCGCGACCCTCGTCGTGTTTCACTTCGCCCTCCCCTCCGGTACGGCGGACGATGCCGCCTACGGGCTCCTGTGGATCGCGATCGTGTTCACCGCACTGCTCGGCCTCGCCCGCGCGTGGGCGCCCGAGCGAGACGGGGGAGCGCTCGACGGCCTCGTCCTCGCTCCGTGCGATCGCAGTGCGATCTGGCTGGGCAAGACACTCGCCGTTCTCGCCTTCCTGACGGCCGCCGAGATCGTCGCCCTGCCGGCGTTTGCGCTCTTCTTCGCGCCGATCGACCTCGTTGCCGTCGCCGGGGTCGTGCTCGCGAGTATCGGGATCTGCGCGGTCGGCTCGCTGCTCGCTGCGATGGCTGCCGCGAGCCGCGGTCGCGAGGTGATTCTGCCCCTTCTCTTCCTTCCGCTCGCGATCCCGCTCGTCGTCGGCGGGGTGGGTGCCGGGATCTCGCCCGAGGGGGCGACGTACCTCACGTTCCTCGGCCTGTACGACCTCGTGTTCGCGATACTGGCGTGGGCCACCTTCGAATATGTCGTCACGGAATAGCCTCCCAGCTCTCGCATTCGCGACTGCGGCCCTGCTCGGGCTCGCGGTCGTCCTTGCCCTTCTCGTGGCGCCCGAGGACGCCGACCAGGGAGTCTCACAGCGGATCTTCTACTTCCATGTCCCGATCGCGCTGACCGCCTATCTCTGCTTCGGCCTCGGAGCGTGGAAGGCGCTACGGCTCCTGTGGGTCGGCGGCGAGCGCCGCGATCTGGAGAGCTACACGTGGATTCACCAGGGAACGATCTTCGGTGCGCTGACGCTGATCACGGGGTCGATCTGGGCGAGGGCGTCCTGGGGCGTGTGGTGGAGCTGGGGGTCGAACCAGCTCGTGCTCTTCCTCGTCCTCTTCCTCTTCTACTGTGCCTATTTCATGCTGCGGTTCTCGATCGAGGAGGGCGCGCGACGCGAGCGAATCTGCGCCGTGTACGCCCTCTTCGGCGTCGCGCTGATCCCCGTCAGCTTCTTTGCCATCCGGCTTGCGAGCGACTTCATCCATCCGACCGTGTTCACGCGGGAAGGGCCGCAGATGACCGGGACGATGTTCGCCGCGTTCCTCGTCTGCTGGTTGGCGGTTACCCTGCTGGCCTACGTCATGTACCGGATCGAGCTCGTCGGCAAGCGCACCGACGCACACCTGCGCGACCTACGGGAGGTGCTTTCGTGAGCCAGGGCCAATACGTCGCACTCGCCTACGGGGTCGTCCTCGTCTTCGTGCTCCTCTGGGTCGCGATCATCGCCGCGAAGCTCACGCGGCTCGAGCGCGAGACGGCAGAGCTCGCCGAGCT
This sequence comes from uncultured Thermoleophilia bacterium, assembly GCA_963727515.1. Lineage (GTDB taxonomy): Bacteria > Actinomycetota > Thermoleophilia > Gaiellales > Gaiellaceae > Gaiella. The sequence goes on from CAVSGN010000003.1 coordinate 223,003, forward strand.
CGCGCGGAACCCACGCGTCGATGGCTGAGCTCCTCGTCTGGCCCGCGCTGATCGGCTACGGGGAGGCCGCGTTCGCCTACGCGGGCGTCTTCCGGGGGCCGGGAGGCTCGGCACGCCTCGGGACCTGGGGGGTGAGGATCGGGTGGCTGGCGCAGACGGGCCTGTTGATCGCCCAGGCCTTCGACGCGGACGGGTTCCCGTGGGGGACGTGGGCGGGCGCCCTCAACCTCTTCGTGTGGCTCGTCGTCGGCGCCTACCTGATCTGGGGCTGCACCCCGCGCTATCGCCTTCTCGGCCTGGCGGTGACGCCCGTCGCGGCGGCGCTCCTGCTGGCAGCGTGGGCCGGCGGCGGGACGACCGGCTCGACGGGCGACTCCGCCGGTGCTCTGCTCGCCGTCCATGTCGGCCTGATGCTCGCCGGGTTCGCCGGCCTGACGCTCTCGGGTGGCCTCGCGGGCCTCTATCTCTGGCAGGAGCGTCGCCTCAAGCGCCGCGACGCGCGCGTCCTGCGGCTCCGGCTGCCTCCGCTCGAGACGCTCGACCGGCTCTCGGCCCGCACGGCGCTCGTCGCTCTCGGCGTTGTGACGGCCGGCATGGCGGTCGGCCTCGCGAGCTTCGATCGGGGCGACTTCGACCTGCCGATGGCGACGACCCTTGCGATCTGGCTCGTGTACGCCACCGGCCTGCTGCTTCGGCGGGAAGGGCGAATCCAGGCTCGGCGCTTCGCCCTCTTGCTCGTGTTCGGTCTCGCGCTCGTGGCCGTGGCACTCCCTCTGACCCACTTCGCATCATGAGGCTCGCCCTCGTCGGCGTGTCCCACCGGCAGGCTCCCGTCGAGCTGCGCGAGCTCGTCGCCGTCGACGCCACCGACGCCGCAGCACTCGCGACCGAGCTCGCCGACGGCTGCGAGGCCGTCGTCCTCTCGACGTGCAACCGGACCGAGGTGTACCTCGCGAGCGATGACGCGGGACGGTCGCTCGAGGAGGAGGCGACCGCCGCGTTGCTGGCTCTCGCGCGCGACGACGCCTCGGCGCTCGCGCCGCTCCTCTACCGGCTCGGGGACGACAGCGCGGCGCTCCACCTCTTCCGTGTCGCGGCCGGCCTCGACTCTCTCGTGCCCGGCGAAGGCGAGATCCTGGGGCAGGTGCGCGACGCGTTCGACGGTGGCGCGACAGGCCCGTTACTCGATCGGCTCTTCCGGCAGGCACTTCATGCGGGCCGCCGAGCTCGGGTCGAGACGGCGATCGGCGAGAACCCGTCGTCGGTCCCGGGCGCGGCGGCGGCCCTCGCGCAGCAGGTCTTCGGCGACCTCGACGGCCGCGCCGTCTTGCTCGTCGGGGCCGGCAAGATGAGCGAGCTGACGGCACGCAACCTGCGCTCTCGCGGCGGCGTGATCGCCGCCGTCGCCAACAGGACGATCGAGCACGGCGCCGAGCTCGCGGCGCAGGTCGGCGCCGATGCCGTCGGGCTCGCCGACGTTCCCGCGCTCCTCTCGAGGGCCGACATCGTGATCACGTCGACGAGTGCCCCGGGGTTCGTCGTCGATGCCGCCGCTGCCGAGAAGGCGCTGCGCGGCCGCCGGGGCCGACCGATCCTGTTCGTCGACCTGGCGGTTCCACGTGACGTCGACCCGGCGCTCGCCACGATCGACGGGTGCTTCGTCTATGACATCGACGACCTCGAGGCCGTCGTCGAGACCTCGCTCGCGGGGCGCCGCGCCGAGGCGGCGCACGCCGAGCAACTCGTGGCCGCCGAGGCGGAGCGATTCCGGGAGTGGCAGGCGTCGCTTGCGGTGGTGCCGGCCATCGCCTCGCTTCGTGCGCGTGCCGAGGAGATTCGCGCCGGCGAGCTGGCGCGGGTGGAGGGCCGGCTCGGGCGGCTCCCCGAGAGCGAGCGGAAGCTCGTCGAATCGGTCACGTCACAGATCGTCGCGAAGCTCTTGCACCTGCCGACCGTCCGGATGAAGGAGGCCGCCGCCGGCGCCGACGGTGTGGTCTATGCTGACGTCGTACGCGACCTGTTCGGGCTGGGGGAGGAAGAACAATCGTCACGCGACCGGTGATCCTCGGTAGACCGCTTCCGGTGCAGGCACCGACCGCCTTTGTGCGCATCCGCCCGCGCGGCCGCTCGATCTGTGGCGAACCGCGCACGACGATCAGTCTCTGTGCTGCTTCGCGTCGGCTCCCGCGGAAGTAGGCTCGCGCTGACCCAGGCCGGGCACGCTGCCGAGGCGTTGCGCCGGCCCGGCGTCGAGATCGCCCTCGTCCCGATCACGACCGCAGGCGATCGCGACCGCACGAGCCCCTTCGGCGAGATCGGCTCGCGCGGGGTGTTCGTGAAGGAGCTCGAGGAAGCGCTTCTCGAGGGACGGATCGATGTCGCGGTTCACTCGGCGAAGGACATGACCGCCGCAGATGCCGAGGGTCTCGCCGTCGGCGCCTACCCCGCCCGTGAAGATCCGCGGGACGCGCTCTGCGGTGCCGACAGGATCCGCCCCGGCATGCGGATCGGCACGGCCTCCGCGCGACGGCGCGCGCAGCTCCTGGCTTTCGAGCCGACGCTCTCGATCGAGCCTCTGCGCGGCAACGTGGATACGCGGCTGCGTAAGCGTGGTGAGAGGGGGCTCGACGCCGTGATGCTCGCCGCTTGTGGTCTAGACCGTTTAGCGCTCGGGGCCGAGATCGGGCTTCGCATCGATCCCGAGGTCATGCTGCCCGAGGCGGGCCAGGGGGCGCTCGCGCTCCAGGTCAGGGCGGGGGAGGAGGATCTCGTCGCGCGCGTGGACGACGCGGAGACGCGGGCCCGCGTCGAGGCCGAGCGTCGCTGCGTCGCGTTGATCGGCGGGGGCTGCCTCGCGCCGGTCGCTGCGTTCCACGACGGGGCCGTCCTGACCGCACTCGTCGCGCACGAGGACGGCGTGTGGCTCGAGCGTCGAACCGGGCACGACCCGGGCGCCGTCGCGGACGAGCTGATCGCCCTCGTGCGATGAGGGTGATCGTCACCCGCCCGGAAGGACAGGAGCAGGAGCTGAGCTCGCGGCTCGAGGAGCGCGGCCACGAGGTCGTGCACTGCCCGCTCATCCGTGTCGAGCCGCTCTCCGACGACCCGATCGACGTTTCGGGGTACGACTGGGTGGTCGTCACGAGCCAGAACGGCGCCCGCGAGCTTCGGCGTCGTGTCGTGGGGCCATGGCCGCGCGTTGCCGCGATCGGCCGGGCCACGGCCGACGCGCTCGGTCACGCCGATCTCGTTCCCCGTGTCTCGACGCAGGAGGGGCTCGTCGCCGCCATGCCCCGTCAGCCGGGTCGCGTTCTCGTCGCGGCGGCAGACGGCGCGCGGCCGTACCTCGCCGAGGAGCTGTCGGCCGATTTCCTCCCACTCTACCGCACGCACTCTCTGCGCCCCGATCCGGCGCCTGCAGGCGACCTTTGCGTCCTGATGTCCGCCTCGGCGGCGCGGGCGTTCGGCGCGCTCGGAACCGCGATCCCGGCCGTCTCCATCGGACCCGAGACGACCCGGGAAGCGGGCGCGGCGGGAGTCGAGGTCGTGGCGGAGGCCGATCCGCACGACCTCGCCGGCGTGCTCGCCGCGGTTGCACGCGTGACCGAGCGCGCGTCGTAGACTGACGGAACTCCGTGTTCGTCACGTTTCTCAGCGACTTCGGGCTCAAGGACGACTTCGTCGGAACCTGTCACGGCGTCGTCCTGCGCATTGCGCCGGATGCCCGCATCATCGACATCACCCACGGGATCCCACCTCAGGCGGTGCTCCAGGGAGCGCTCGTGCTGGCCAGCACGCTTCCGTACATGCCCGTCGGGGTGCACCTCGCCGTCGTCGACCCGGGCGTCGGGAGCCACCGGCGGGCACTCGTGGTGCGGGACGCAGAGGGTCGCTACCACGTCGGCCCCGACAACGGGCTGCTGTTGCCGGCCGCCGAGCGGGCGGGGATCACGGCGGTGCACGAGCTTGCGAACCCCGAGTACGCCCTGCCCAACGTCTCGCGCACGTTCCACGGGCGCGACCTGTTCGCGCCAGCGGCGGCCCATCTCGTGCGCGGCGTCCCGATCGAAGAGCTCGGCCCGCCGATCGACCCCGAGGCGCTCGTCCGATTGGAGCTCCCGGTTCCGACCTTCGGCGAGGGCTCCATCGCGGCGACAACGCTGTACCTCGACAGCTTCGGCAACATCGCGCTCAACGTGACGAAGGACGATCTCGGGCGGGCGGGCGTCGTGCCCGGCACGCGGGTCGAGATCGAGATCGGCGGGCAGCGGTACTTCGCCGTCGCGGCCCGGACCTTCGCGGATGCGCGGTCCGGTGACGTGATCCTCTACGAGGACAGCTACGGGAACATGTCGATCGCCATCTCGAACGGGAACGCGGCGGCAATGCTGCACGCGACGATCGGCAGGCAGGTCGACATCAGGGCGATCTGACCCCGAGGTTGGCGATTCGGGCTCCATCCGCTAGTGTCCAATGCAACGAGAGACGTCGGCGGAGCGGGCCTCCGTCCCCGACGTCTCTCTGTTTTCGCGTCGGGTGATGCCGGTATGCCGCGTCGCGGGCGCTGTCGCGATATCCTCGACCAGAGAGCTCGCGTGGAAACAGACACCCTCACCGTCGTCGACAACCGCACCGGCATCGAATACTCGCTGCCGATCGCGGACGGCGCCATTCGCGCCACCGACCTTCGCCAGATCGTAGGGCCCGACGGTGGCGGGCTCGTCTCCTTCGATCCGGCGTACCTGAACACCGCGTCGTGTCGGAGCGCCATCACGTACATCGACGGTGACGCCGGGATCCTCCGCTATCGCGGGTACCCGATCGAGCAGGTCGCCGAGCAGGCCGGCTTTCTCGAGACGGCGCAACTCCTGCTCGAGGGCGAGCTTCCCACGCGGGACGCTCTGGACCGGTGGACCGATGACGTGCGCACGCACACCTACGTCCACACGAACATCCCGCAATTCCTGGACGGGTTCCGCTACGACGCCCATCCGATGGGGATGCTGCTCGGAGCGGTCGGAGCCCTGTCGACGTTCTATCCCGACGCGAAGGACATCTCCGACCCGCAGAACCGCTATCTCCAGCGCGTGCGCCTCATCGCGAAGCTTCCGACGATCGCCGCGTACATCTTCCGGCATTCCCGGGGCCTCCCCTACGTCCTGCCGCGCAATGACCTCAGCTACATCGGCAACTTCGTCAACATGACCTTCGCGATCGGTGGCGAGCACGAGCCGAACCCGGTGCTCCAGCGGGCACTCGAGATCCTGCTCATCCTCCACGCAGATCACGAGCAGAACTGCTCGACGAGCGCCGTGCGCGGTGTCGGATCCTCTCACGTCGATCCCTTCTCCGCGGTGTCGGCGGGCATTGCGGCGCTCTACGGCCCGCTGCACGGCGGCGCCAACGAGGCGGTGCTGCAGATGCTCGATCAGATCGGCGACGTCGCGAACGTCCCTGCGTTCGTCGAGGCGGTGAAGGACGGCAGTGCCGGGACGCGCCTGATGGGGTTCGGCCACCGTGTCTACAAGAGTTATGACCCCCGCGCGAAGCTGATCAAGGAGGTTGCGGACTCCGTCTTCGCAGAGACCGGGGTCGACCCGAAGCTCGCGATCGCGCTCGAGCTCGAGAAGATCGCGCTGGAGGACGACTACTTCGTCAGTCGCAAGCTCTACCCCAACGTGGACTTCTACTCCGGCCTGATCTACAAGGCGATGGGCTACCCGGCGGACTACTTCACGGTGCTGTTCGCCCTCGGCCGGCTGCCGGGCTGGATCGCGCAGTGGGAGGAGATGCTCACCGACCCCGAGACGAAGATCGCCCGGCCGCGGCAGATCTTCACCGGTGCGGACGAGCGGCCGTTCGTCGCGATCGCGGAGCGGTAGCGCGCGCGTTTCGCGGATCGACCTGACTGGTCGCATAGACTCAGCGGATGGCTATCTGCCCGGCGTGCCGGAAGGATAACCCCGAGGGATTCCGCTTCTGTGGGTTCTGCACGGCGCCGCTCACGCAGGAAGCTGTTCCCGCCGGCCTCGAGGAGCGGAAGGTCGTCTCGGTGCTCTTCTGCGACCTCGTCGGCTTCACGGCCGCGTCCGAGACGGCCGATCCCGAAGACGTCCGCGCGCGTCTGCGCCCCTATCACGAGCTCCTCCGCGAACGGATCGACTCGTTCGGCGGTACCGTCGAGAAGTTCGTCGGGGATGCGGTGATGGCCGTCTTCGGGGCGCCGGTCGCGCACGAGGACGATGCAGAGCGCTCCGTGCGTGCAGGGCTCGCAATCCTCGAGTCGCTCGCAGAGCTGAACGGCACCGATCCCACACTCCGTCTCGCCGTTCGCGTCGGGATCAACACGGGCGAGGCCCTCGTCTCACTCGATGCGCGGCCGGAGCAGGGGGAGGGCTTCGTCACCGGCGACGTCGTGAACACCGCTTCGCGGATTCAGGGTGCCGCTCCTGTGGGGGGCGTCGCCGTCGGCGAGGGCACCTACCTGGCGACGGAGCGCGTCTTCGAATGGGAGCCCCTCGAGCCGGTGGCGCTGAAGGGAAAGGCCGAGCCCGTGGCGCTGTGGCAACCGCTGCGGGCCCGCGCGCGCTTCGGGACGGATGTGATCCGCGGCCTGGCAACGCCCCTCGTCGGACGCGAGCTCGAGGTTCTGCAGCTGCGAACGGCGTTCGACCGGGTTGCGAGCGACGCGGCCGTGCAGCTCGTGACCATTGCCGGCGAGCCCGGGGTGGGAAAGAGCCGCCTCGTTGCCGAGCTCTTTTCGTACATCGACGCGCGGTCGGATCTCGTCACGTGGCGCCAGGGCCGCTGCCTGCCCTACGGTGACGGAATCACGTTCTGGGCGTTGGGGGAGATCGTCAAGGCGCACGCGGGGGTATTCGAGTCGGACGCGCCCGACGAAGCGCAGGCCAAGCTCGAGCGCGTGCTCCCCGGCGGCGACGACGGTGCGTGGCTGCGGGCGCGGCTGCTGCCGTTGCTGGGGATCGATTCCGGCGCTCCCGTCGCCCGCGAGGAGTCGTTCACCGCCTGGCGGCGATTCCTCGAGTCGATCGCCGACGACGGGCCGGCCGTGCTCGCGTTCGAGGACATCCACTGGGCCGATGACGCGCTGCTCGCCTTCCTCGAGCACCTCGCCGACTGGGCGCAGGGCGTGCCGCTGCTCATTCTCTGCACTGCTCGGCCCGAGCTCTACGAGAAGCATGCGACGTGGGGTGCCGGGCTGAAGAACGCGACGACCGTCAACCTCTCGCCGCTCTCGGCCGCCGACACCGCGCGGCTCGTCTCTGCTCTCCTCGACCAGGCCGTGCTGCCGGCCGATACCCAGCAGCTGCTCCTCGAGCGTGCGGGTGGCAATCCGCTCTACGCCGAGGAGTTCGTACGGATGCTGCGTGATCGCCGGCTACTCGACGACCAGGGGAGGCTCCGGAGCGGAGTCGAGGTCGCGTTCCCGGAGTCGCTGCACGCCCTCATCGCCGCGCGTCTCGACACGCTTCCACCGGACCGCAAGGGCCTGCTGCAAGATGCGGCGGTGATCGGCAAGGTCTTCTGGTCGGGCGCGGTCGCGGCGATGGGTGAGCGCGACCGCCTCGGGGTGGAGCAGGCGCTCCACGAGCTCGGCCGCAAGGAGCTGGTACGCCCGTTCCGCCAGTCGGCGATGGAGGGAGAGCAGGAGCTCGGCTTCTGGCACGTTCTCGTGCGCGACGTCGCCTACGGCCAGGTGCCGCGGGCGCAGCGGGCAGCGAAGCACGTCAAGGTCGCGGAGTGGCTCGAGCAGAAGGCGGGCGACCGGGTCGAGGACGTCGCGGAGGTGCTCGCCTACCACACCGGTGAGGCGATCGCGCTCGCCGAGGCAACGGGCGACGAGGCGCTCGTCGCCGAGCTCGGGCCCAAGGCGGGCCGCTATGCGTTTCTGGCCGGCGAGCGCGCTCTCGGGCTCGACGTCGCCAAGGCTCTACAGCTTCTCGAGACGGCGCTCGAGCTCACGCCCGAGGATGCGCCGGACCGTCCTGCGGTGCTCCTTCGGTGGGCCAGCGCCGCCCACCAGACGGGCGATTTTCCGGGGGCGGCTGCCGTGCTCGAGCAGGCGGCTGCGGCCTTCCGATCGCGCGGCGACGTCGAAGGGACGGCGGTTGTTCTCGGAGATCTCTCCGTGGTGCGCCACTACATGGGCGATCCCCGCCAGCTCGAGTACGCGCAGGAGGCGGTGGAGCTTCTTGCCTCGCACCCCGGCCCAGCGCTCGTCTACGCGTTGGACAGGCTGGCCGGGTCATATCTCGTCACCGACCGGAACCATGAGGCTCTGGCGGCGGCCGACCGGGCACTCGACCTTGCTGCATCGCTCGGACTCCCGATCCCGGCCCGAGCGCTCGGGTTCCGGGGTGCTGCGCATGCCAATCTGGGCGATCGTGGAGGGCTGGTGGACATCGACCGAGCACAGGAGCTCCTGCTCGAGCGTGGTCAGGGGCGCGATGCCGCGGTCGCCGCCTACAACCGTGCAGCGATGATGTGGGAACTCGAGGGTCCCGTGAAGGCACTCGAGGCGTTCGACGGGGTCATCTCCCTCGCGGAGTCAAGGGGCATTTCCTCCCTGGCGATCGGAACGCGCGCGCACCTGATGGGCCTCCTCGTCCAGGCCGGCCGGCTTGGCGACGCACTGTTGGAGGCGGATGCGGCCATTTCGGATGTCGAGGCGAGCGGCGACGCTGTCGGGCTGCAGTTTGCGCGGGCCGGTCTTGCCTGGGCATACATCGAGACGGGCGCCCTCGCGGCCGCGCGTCCACTTGCCGAGACGGCCCTCGAAGGCGCGAGGGCTTCCGCGAATCCAGCGGTGCTCGCCTCGCCGGCCGCGGTGGCCGCGCAGGCGAGGTGCGGCGACGGCGACGTTGACGGTGCACGCGCCCTCCTCGACGAGATTGCGGCCGACCCGGCCCTGACTCTCACGTCGGAGATCCTCATCCATCTCCCGGCGCTCTCCCGTTCCGCCATTCAACTGGGGAACGTCGGCCTCGCCGAGCGGCTGAGCAAAGGAGTCAAGCCGTTTCATCCGACGCACAAGGCGGCGATCGCGGCGGCCCGAGCCCAGACCCTGGAGGCACGCCAGGAGCTCCGCCCCGCGGCGGAGGCCTACCACGATGCGCGAGGACTCCTGGAGCCGCTCGGGCTGGTCATCGAGAGCGCCTACGCGGTGCTCGGCGAAGGCCGCTGCCTTGCTGCGCTCGGCGACCCCGCGGCCGAGACGGCCCTGCTCGAGGCGCGGCAACGCTTCGGCGAGATGGGAGCGCACCCCCGAATCGAGGAGTGCGAGGTGCTGCTCGCGCGGGCAAGCAGGCGTACGTCGTAGATCGCCATGGACGCACGTTCAGCCGGGGATGGCGAGAGCCGGACTTGAACCGGCGACACCACGGTTTTCAGCCGTGTGCTCTACCAACTGAGCTACCTCGCCGCGGGTGTGAAGTGTAGCGCCGTCTCTGCAGGCCCGCCCCGGCCCCGGTACGGTTTCGCACCGTGACGCGATCCGTGTCGATCATCGGTGCTCCGCTCGACCTCGGCCAGACCCGGCGCGGCGTCGACATGGGCCCGTCTGCGATCCGATACGCCGGCCTCGAGGAGCGGCTGGTCGCGATCGGACACGCGGTTGTCGACCGTGGCAACATCGTCGCGCCCGAGCCCGAGGCGCTCGCCCTCGCGGATGCGCGCGCGCGCTACCTGCCCGAGATCCTCGCCGCGTGTGCCGAGTTGGCAGCGCTCGTCGAGGACGCGGTGCGACGTGAGGAGACGCCGGTCGTGCTCGGCGGCGATCACTCGATCGCGCTCGGCACGCTGGCGGGACTTGCGGCCGGCGCCGGAGAGCCGGGCGGCGTGATCTGGATCGACGCGCACGGTGACCTGAACACGCCGGAGTCGAGCCCGTCGGGCAACGTGCATGGGATGCCACTCGCCGCCGCGCTCGGCAGGATCCCCGAGTGGTTCACGCACGACGGGCTGACCCTGCCGGCGGTCGATCCGTCGAGGGTCGCGCTCGTGGGAATCCGCTCGCTCGACCCGGCGGAGCGCGCGTTCCTGCACGAATCGGGCATCCGCGTGTTCACGATGAGCGACATCGACCGGATCGGGATCGAGCGGGCGATGCGCGAGGCGCTCGACCGAGCGGCCGGCCCCGGCTTCGTTCACATCTCGATCGACCTCGATTCGCTCGACCCGGAGGTTGCTCCGGGTGTCGGCACGCCCGTGCGCGGCGGCCTCACCTACCGGGAGGCGCACCTGGCCTGCGAGCTGATCGCGGAGTCGGGGATCGTCGGCTCGCTCGAGGTCGTCGAGGCGAACCCGATTCTCGATCGGGAGAACACGACCGCGCTCACCGCCGTCGAGTTGCTCGCGAGCGCGCTCGGGCAGACGATCCTGTAGGAGCGGAGCCCTAGCGGGCTCGCGCGAGCACGACGCGGGCCACCCCCGGGGCGGCGATCGAGCCGTCGGTGTCCACGAACTCGGCGAGGTGGCGCTCGGCGCCCTCCCGCAGTGCGACCGCCTCGTCGGCCGTGAGACGTTCGAGAAGCGTCGTCAGCAGGCGTGAGGTGTCGCAGGTCGCCTCCCACCACTCGTCGAGCGACTCCGAGACCCAGGCTACGGCGACATCCTCGACCACGTCGATTCGGAGCCCTCCCGAGGTGATCACGGCCGCGAGCCGGTCGGGATCGGCGAGCCGGAACGGTCCGGGCGCGTCCGGATCGGGTGGCTCGGTGTACCCGAGCTCGAGCGCCGCGCGGCCGGGCGCCGTCATCCAGGGGTTCACCCTCGTACTCGCCCACACGGCCAGGACGGCGGCGCCACCGGGACGGAGCACGCGCGCGATCTCCGAGGCAACGCGTTCCATCTCCGGCACCAACATGATCCCGAAGCGGCAGAGAACTCCGTCGACCGAGCTGCTCTCGAGAGAGAGGGCAGCAGCATCCTCGACGGCGAACTCGACGTCCGTCAGCCCGAGCGCGGCGGCCCGGCGCCGGGCCGCCGCGACCATCTCCGGCGAGCCGTCGGTCGAGATCAGCCGCCCTCCGGGCCGGATCCGGGGGAGAACCCCGAATCCGGTCTCACCCGGCCCGGCGGCGATCTCGAGAACGCGATCGCCGGGCTTCGGGTCGAGCAGCGAGAGCATCCGCTCCGAGAGATCCGCGGTCGCGCGTGCGAACAGGTCGCGGCGGCGCTCCCAGCCGGCCGCGACGCTGCTCCACGCGGCGATCTGCTCTGCTGCCTCTTTCCCTATGCCGCCACACCTTTGAAGTTCGGGATGATGTGCTCGCCGTAGGCTGCGAGCGTCTCCTCCTGGCTATGGGTCATCAGGTAGATCGAGTAGTGGTCGACGCCGATCGCCTCGAGCTCCCGTAGCTTGGTGGTGATCTGACCCACGTCGCCGAGCACGGAGAAGCGGTCGCAGATCTCGTCGGTCACGAACGCGCCGTGGGCGGCGCCGACGCGGGAGTGGTCGTTGTAGTCGTAGAACTTCCGCGCCTCGACGTAGTCGGTGAGCGCCTTCGGGACGACGGAGCCGTCGGTGCCGTACCGCTCGATCAGGTCTTTGACATGGTTCGAGACCATCGCCGGGAACCAGCGCGTCTCCTCGCGGGCGAGCGGGAGGTCGTCGGTGACCATGCTCGGAGCGCAGACGATGCACTTGAGCGCTGCAGGGTCGCGGCCGGCCTGTTCTGCGGCCGCGCGGGCCGTGCCCATGATCCACTGGATGATCTCCGGGTCGGCGAGCTGGATGATGACGCCGTCGCCGACGCGGCCCGCGACTGCGAGGGCCTTGGGCCCGTACCCCGCCACGAACATCTCGATCGCGGGGAGGTCGGGGCGCACCCACTTCAGTTGCAGCTCCTTGTCGTTCCAGAGCACCTCCTCGCCGTTCATGAACGGCTTGATCATGGCGAGGGCGCGCTCGAACTCGGCCACCTTGACCGGCTGTCGCCCGATGTAGCGCACCGCCGAGTCTCCCCGGCCGACGCCCATCACCATTCGCCCGTCCGAGATGTCGTGGAGGGTGGCGTAGAGGCTTGCGAGGACGGTCGGATCGCGCGTGCCAGGATTCGTCACCTGGTGGCCGAACTTCATCGTGGTCGTCGCCTCGGCAGCGAGTGCAAGGATCGGGAACGAGTCCTGCCAGAGGACGTGGGAGTCGTACGTCCAGCCGTACTCGAACCCGTGCTTCTCGCCGAGCACCATCAGCTCGACGAGGCGCTGGTAGGGCGGGTCGGGTAGGACGGTGACTCCGAAGCTGAGGGCCATGGTCTTCTCCTTGGGCTTGGTGCTCTCCGAGTCAGGCCATTATCTCACGCCCGCCGCGTCGAGGATCGAGAGTTACGTGCCGCTTGCGACCCGGGCTATCGTCTTGCTCGCGAGCCGGTCGAGCGCTGCGACGGACAGCTCGACGTGCTCGTCCAGCGTGTCCTCGACCTTCGTGTGGGAGAGCCCGCGCAGGCTCTGGACGAACATCATCACGGTCGGGACGCCGGCTCGCGCGACCTCCGCGGCATCGTGGAGCGGGCCTGACGGCAGCCGGTGGGAGACACCCGCGACCTCCCGGCAGGCGTCGTCGCAGAGCCCGATCAGCGTCTCGTCGAAGAGGATCGGATCGATGCTCCAGAGCTTCTCCCAGCCGACCTCGATGTTCTCCTCGGCCGCGAAACGCTCGCTTGCCTCCTGCGCCTGTCGCAGCATCTCGGCGAGGCTCGCGGCATCGAGGTGACGCTGGTCGAGAAGTTGCTCGGCTGTCTCGACGACCGATGTCACGATGCCCGGCCTGCAGACGACGCCACCCGAGGTACAGACGGCGCCGTTCCCGACCCGCGCGGCGATGTCGCGGATCTCGAGCGCGAGCTTGGCGGCCCCGGCGAGAGCGTCGCGCCGTCGGTCCATCGGCGTCGAGCCGGCATGGGCGGCCTGGCCCGTCCAGGTGATGCGCCACCGCTCGACCCCGTAGGTGCCGAGCACTGCGCCGAGCGGGATCCCCATCCCCTCGAGTACCGGCCCCTGCTCGATGTGGAGCTCGAGATACGCGGCTGCTGATGCGAGCTGTGCGTGGGCGTCGAGCGCCCTATCCAGGTCGACCCCGTTCTCGGCGAGGGCGTCCGGGAGCATGATCCCCTCGGCGTCCTTCAGGAGTCGCAGCTCGTCCTGGTCGCGCATCGAGCCGCTTGCGGCCGAGGAGCCGAGCAGCGAGCGGCCGAAACGGGCGCCCTCCTCGTCTGCCCAGTCAACAAGGCGGACCGTCACGGGCGGCGTGCCTTCCTCTGCGATCCGGCGCAGGGCCTCGGCGCCCGCGAGGACGTTGAGGCAGCCGTCGAGCCAACCCCCGTTCGGCACGGAATCCATGTGGCCGCCGATCAGCACGGCTCGATCCGACGTGCCGGGGAGCGTGTACCAGTCGTTCCCGGCGGCATCTCGTTCGACCTCGAGCGGGAGATCGGCGAGCAACGCGGCGAGCCACGCCCGGGCGGTGCGCCACGTCTCGGTCCAGGCGACCCTCTGCGCGCCGTTCTCGTCGCCGGTGAGCCCCTTGAGCTCGCGGAGCTGACGGACGACGCGGGCGGGATCGAGAGCCATCGACGCACAGTTTATCGCGCGGGCAATAGAATCGTCGGCGTGGACGAACCGCGCAGCTGGCTTCGCGTCCCCTCAGAGGAAGACCTTCCGCCCGCCGTGCACGATCTCTGGGCCCCCTCGCTCGAGAAGCTCGGCTTCGTCCCCAACGTCCTGAGGCTGTTCGCCCTGCGCCCGACGCATCTCCTCGCATGGAGCGCTCACCACGACGAGCTGATGAAGGGCGATTCGGGGCTCTCCAAGGCGGAGCGCGAGATGATCGCCGTCGTCGTGTCGGTGGCCAACGAGTGCGTCTACTGCATCGCTGCCCACTCCGCGGTTCTGCGCAAGCTGACGAAGGATGTCGCTCTCTCCGATCAGATCGCGGCCGACCACACCGGGGCCGACATCCCGGAGCGGACGAGGCTGGCGCTCGACTATGCGGTCAAGCTGACCCGCGAGCCGGCCTCGATGACCGAGGCGGACGTGCAGGTTCTGCGCGACGCCGGCTGGAGTGACGAGGACGTGATGGACATCGCCGAGGTGACGGGGATGTTCAACATGTCGAACCGGATGGCCTCCGGTCTCGGTTGGAGGCCGAACCCCGAGTACGAGACGCTCGGACGCTAGCGCGGCCAGTCGCTCGCTGCAATCGACTCCAGGGCACCGTCGAGCGAGACGACGTCGCCGTACTTCGCGTCGATGTCGCGCAACGCCTGCTCGTGGGCGGCATCGTCCCGGTCGCCGACGGCCTCTCGCGGCACGGTCGAGCCGGTAGCCGTTCTGCAGCACGTCGACCGCCGTCGCCCGGACGCAACCCGAGGTCGAGGCGCCCGTGACGATGACCGAGTCGCAACCGTGTGCCGCAAGCAGGCTCTGCAGGGGCGTCCCGAAGAAGGCCGATGCAAAGAGCTTGTTCAACACCGCCTCGCCGGACCGTGGCGCGAGTCGAGGGTCGATCCCGGTGAACGGGCTTCCCTCTGCGAGCGTGAGCAGGACGGGGATCTTCTCGATGAACGCCTTCGCAGCCGCCCTCTCGCCCTGACCGTACGACACCGTCGTGTACACGATGGGCAACTCCTTGGCGCGGGCAGCGTCGAGCAACGCCGCGATCGCACCCACGACGCCGTCGAGGTCGCAGACGAAGCGGCGACTCCGGGCTCGTGAAGCCGAGTGACATGTCGATCACGAGGAGGGCAGGGCGCCGGCCGGCGCCGCTGCCTCTCCCCGAAGCCGACGAGATGGCTCACGACGGCGCTGGGATCCCGTCGCCGGCTCGCACGCGCGCGAGCGCATCGGCCGCCGGCTCGAGCGGCGACCATCGCAGCGGTACGGCGGGCGTCGGCGGCTCGAGGCCCGTCTCCTCCTTGCAGTTCGCGAGGACGTCCTCCAGCGAGGGGCCGAAGTCGAAGTTCGACGCCTCACCGCGTTCGGTGCGCTGGCGCTCGCGCTCGGCCTCCGTCGCGGGACCGTCGGCCGATCCGTCGTCTGCGATGACGACGCCGTAGCCCACCGTGGCGTGCTCGCGCGAGACGAGGCCGAACGAGACGTCCCGCACGACCGCCTCGACCGGACGTTCGAGGCGGTCCTTCCAGCCGCCTCCGCCGGCAGTCCGGTAGACGAGCATGTCGCCTGGCTCGACGATGACGTTGATCGCACTTCGAGGCAGGCGCTCCTCGCTGCCGTCGGCGCGCTTGAGGATCTTCTCCGAACGGCCGCCCGGCAGGCCGCCGAGAACGCCCCACGGACGCGTCAGCCAGCGGTCGTCGTGAATCGAGACCTCACCCGGCTCGAGGTAGACATAGCGCTTCTCGACGCCGTTGCCGCCGCGATGGAGACCGGCACCGCCCGAGTCGGTCACGGTCGTGTAGCCGTCGATGCGCAGCGGGTAGTACGCCTCGAGATACTCGGTCGGGATGTTCTCGAACAGCGGCCACCACGAGTGGCCGTCCATCCCGTCGCCGATCGGTCGCCCGGGAATGCCTCCGTAGAGGATCTCCATCGAGTAGAAGAACTCGCCCTCGCCGTCCCAGCCCGAGTAGAGCATGTAGGGGCTCGTGCCGTAGCCGGCCGCCGTGTTCAGCTCCGGCGCTTCTTGCAGAGCGCTCCGCCGAGCACGTCGAAGAGCCGGGCGAGCGCGTGCGTGCGGCAGCCGAGCGCCGCCGGGAACCGCGGCCTGAGCAGGCTTCCCTCCGGCATCACCACGTGCAGTAGCGGGTAGAAGCCGTCGTTGAAGAGGATCTGGGGATCGTTGACCATGATCAGGTAGATCCCGATGAACATCTTGAACATGCCCTCGGAGAGGTAGAAGTTGATCGGACCGAGTGCCTGGGGGTCGGTGCCCGACCAGTCGAAGAAGGCGTGCTCGCCCTCGCGCCAGATCGTCAGCTGCATCTTGAACGGGCCGTTGCCGAGGCCGTCGTCGTCGACGTAGTCGATCGAACGTCTGCGGCTCCTCGGGGATCGCGACCGAGATCAGGAACTTCATCGCGTCGTAGGTTCGGTCGAGGAGCGCCTGGAGCGCGGCGAGGTACGTCTCCTTGCCGAAGCGCTCGCAGAGCTCGACCACCCGTCGCTCGCCCGCGCGGCAGCCCGCGACGATCGCGAACAGGTCGGCACGGTTCATCTCCGGCAGGCGCACGTTGTTGAGAGATCAGCCGGAGCACGTCCTCCTGCACCTCGCCCCGCTCGACGATCTTGAGCGGCGGGATGATGATGCCCTCCTCGAAGATCGTCTTCGCGCCTGTCGGGAGCGATCCCGGCAGCGGCCCGCCGGCGTCCATCTGGTGGCCGAACTGGCGTCGACCAGCCAACGAGCTCGTCGTCGAAGAAGATCGGCACGAGCACGAGCCAGTCGTTCGTGTGCGAGATCGACGCCGAGCACTTGAACGGGTCGGAAGTGAGGATCACGTCGCCCGGGTACACGCCCCGGTCCCAGTCCTCCATCATCTCGTTGATGTACGCGCCGAACTGACCCACGACCATCCGGCCGCGCGGGTCGGTGATCATCGGGAACTCGTCGTGCTGCTCGCGGATCACAGGGCTCATCGCCGAGCGGAAGAGCACCGCGTCCATCTCGAACCGCGCGTTCTTGAGGGCGCCCTCGATGATGTCGAGCGTGACCGGGTCGACCTCGAGATCGTCGGGATCTCGGCGATCTTCAGCGGCGGGTGCTCAGTGGTTGCCATCAGTCCTCCCTCCTCACGTCGCTCGGGGTGATCAGGATGTTGTAGTTCGACGTCCACCGTTGCGCCGTAGCCCAGGAAGGACGACGGTGGTGGAGTCGAACTCGGTCACGATCGCTGGCCCGACGATCTCCGCTCCGGGCTCCAATCTTCGCCCGGTCGTAGATCTTCGTCCGGGTCTTCTCGCCGTCGAAGGTGACCTCGTGCTCGGCGACGACCGCACCCGACGAGTCGGCGGTGCCGGGTGTCGCCGACGAGCAGCTCCGGCTTCGGCACGGCGCCGAAGCCGACCGCCCGGAGGTTCACGATCTCGGAGGCGGTTCCCGGCATGCGGAACCCGTACAGCTGCTCGTGCAGCGTGTTGAAGCGCTCCTCGAGACCTGCCAGCCCGCCGGAGCGGACATCGCCCGGCGTCGAGGGCGACGGGGATCTCGTAGCCCTGGCGGTGGTACCGCATGTCGGCGACGTACGAGAGCCGCTGCTTTGCGGAGTCGATGCCCTCGCCGTCGAGCCACGCCTTCGCGCGAGCCCCGAGACCGTCGAGGATGTCGGCGACCTCGTCGCCGCTCGCCTCGGCGACGAGCCGGATGTGCGTCTGTGCGAACTCGTCGCGGAAGTCCGCCACGAGGTCGCCGATCGCGCACAGGAGCCCGGGCGCCGGCGGCACGATGACCGGGTAGGAGCCCATCAACTTTGCGACCGCGTTCGCGTGCAGCGGCCCGGCGCCACCGTAGGCGACGAGCGCGAAGTCGCGTGGGTCGTGCCCGCGCTGGACCGAGACGAGCCGGAGAGCGCCGGCCATGTTCTCGTTCACGATCGCCAGGATGCCCTCCGCGGCCTTCTCGACCGATTCCAGACCCATAGCGTCGGCGATCGTCTGCACCGCGGTGTGAGCCGCTTCGACGTCGAGCGTCATCTCACCGCCGAGCAGGCTGGGCGGAGATGACCGAGCACGACGTTCGCGTCGGTCACGGTCGGATCCTCGCCACCCTTGCCGTACGCGGCGGGACCGGGCTCGGCTCCCGCCGACTGCGGGCCGACGCGCAGAGCCTTCGTCAGCTCCGGTACGTGCGCGATCGAGCCGCCGCCCGCGCCGACCGTGTGCACGTTGACGGAGGGCACCTTGATCCGGAAGTGGCCGATCGTCGTCTCGCGGCCGATCGTCGGCTGCCCGTCCTGGCAGAGGGCGACGTCGGTCGAGGTGCCGCCCATGTCGAACGTGAGGATGTCCTCGTAGCCGGCCTTTGCGGCCACGTAGAGCGCGCCGGCGACACCACCCGAGGGGCCGGAGAGAACGCCGTAGATCGGGTTGCGTGCAGCCTCGCGCAGTCGTCATCAGGCCGGCATCGGAGCGCAGGATGTTCACCTCTGCGCTCGCACCAGCGTCTGCGAGCTTCGTCTGAAGCTGCTTGACGTAGGTCTGCACCTTGGGGCGCACGTACGAGTTCATGCACGCCGTCAGCGCCCGCTCGTACTCGCGGAACTCCGGCAGCACGTCGGAGGAGAGCGTGACGGGGAAGCCCGGGTAGAGCCGCTCGACGATCTCGCCGATCTCGCGCTCGTGCGCACCGTTGACGTACGAGTTGATCAGGGCGACGGTCAGCGACTCGACACCCGCGTCGACCATCTCGCGGACGATCTCCTCGACCTGCGTCGTGTCGACCGGTACGAGCGTCGAGCCCTTGCGCATCCATGCGCTCGACTGCCTCCCGCGTGTCGGCGAGTGAAGCCGGTGGGTCGGGCTTCTCCATGATGATCCACCCTGCGAGCGGCCCCGGGGTCTGCGACCGCGCGAGATGAAGAATCTGCTTGAAGCCCTGTGTCGTGATCAGGCCGACGCGCGCGCCCTTCGACTCGAGGACGGCGTTCGTCGCGACCGTCGTCCCGTGCAGGATGTTGCGGATCTCGCCGACCTCCACCCCGGATTCGGCGCAGATTCGCTCGACGCCGTTCAGCACTCCGAGCGACGGGTCGGCGGGCGTCGACGGCGTCTTGACGCGGAACTGCGTCGCTCCGCTCTCGTCGCTGACGAGGTAGAGATCGGTGAACGTTCCACCAACGTCGACCCCTAGTCTGTAGGCCATTTTCGCTCTCCTTGTTCGACTCAGCCGGCAACCGGCGCAAACGTGCCGGCCTTGTAGATCTGTCCCTCGAGCTCGTGCCCGAGCACGCCTTCCAGCCACTCTGCCACCGCGACGAGCCCATCGAGGTCGATGCCCGTCTCGACTCCCTCCCCGTGGAGGAGGTAGACGAGGTCCTCGGTCGCGATGTTCCCTGTTGCCCGTGGGGCGAACGGGCAACCACCGATCCCGCCGACGGAGGCGTCGAGCATCGTCGCCCCCGACTCGAGAGCGGCGATCGCATTCGCATAGCCCGTGTTCCTCGTGTTGTGCAGGTGCACGCCTACCGGGATACCCGAGCCCGACTGCCTCCGGGATCAGGCGTCGAACCTGACGAGGGACACCGACGCCGATCGTGTCTGCGAGCACGATCTCGTCAGGCGCCGCCTCGGCGAGCTCCGCGGCGATCTCGATCACCCGCGCCGGGTCGACGCGTCCCTCGAAGGGGCAGCCGAACGAGGCTCCGATCGTGACGGTTGCCCGTCGGCCGTCGGCGTGCGCGCGTTTGACGATCGCTCGAGGCGGTGGCGATCGAATCGGCGACCGTCGCGCCCTGATTTCGCTGGTTGAACGTCTCGGTCGAGGCGAAGGCGAAGTGGACCTCGTCGAGGGCCGTGTCGGAGAGCCGGTCGTAGCCTCTCTCGTTCAGGGCCAGGCCCGCGTAGATGACGCCGGGTCGCCGTTCGATCGCCAGGACGACATCCTCTGCGCCCGCCATCTGGGGGACGCGCGAGGGGTTGACGAAACTCACCGCCTCGACGCGGGGGATGCCGGTCGCCGCCAATCGGTCGACGAGCTCTGCCCGTACGGGGGGCTCGAGTACGAGAGCGTCGGTTCTGCAGGCCGTCTCGTGGCGCGACGTCGCAGATCGTGACCGAGCGCGCCCCCATCAGATGACTCCCTCCTCGCGAAGGGCCGTGAGCTCGTCGTCCGAGAGCCCGAGCAGTCCCCCGTAGACGTCCGTGTTGTGACTTCCTTCCTCCCAGGTGGCCGACCAGCGCACCGCACCGGGCGTGCGCGTCAGCTTCGGGACGATGCCCGGGCCGATGTAGGGCCCGAATTCGGGGTCGACGTGCTCGAGAAGCATCTCACGGGCCTTGAACTGCGGGTCGTCGAAGATGTCCGCGATCGTGTAGATCGGCCCGCAGATCACGCCGGCCTCGTTGAGGATGCTGTCGATCTCCGAAGCATCGTGCTCGAGCGCCCAGTCCGCGATGATCCCCTCGATTTCGTCCTGGTTGTCGCCGCGTGCGATGTGCGTCTCGAACCGAGCATCGTCGGCGAGCTCGGGGCGGCCGATCGCCCCGCACAGACGGCGGAAGACGCCGTCCGCGTTGGCTGCGATCACCATCCACTTCTCGTCACGCGAGCGGAAGATGTTCGAGGGAGCGATCCCCTTGAGATTGGTGCCCTGAGGCCCGCGGACGATGCCGAGCCGGTCGTACTCGGGAACGGTGCTCTCGAGCAGCGCGAAGGCGGCCTCCATGAGCGAGACATCGACGACCTGCCCGAGGCCGCCGCCACCCGCGTCGCGCCAGTAGAGCGCCGAGAGGATCCCCTGCGTGGCGAACATCCCGGCCAGCGAGTCGCCGAGCGAGATGTGCATGCGTGGTGGGGCTTCGCCCGGGAACCCGTTGATGTGACGCATGCCACCCATCGCCTCCGAGACCGAGGCGAAACCGGCACGACTTGCGTAGGGCCCGGTCTGTCCGTATCCCGAAATCCTGCGCGAGAACGATCCCCGGGTTCACCGCGGACATCTGCTCGTACCCGATGTTCCATCGCTCGAGGGTGCCCGGCCTGAAGTTCTCCGTCACGACGTCCGCCTGCTCGACGAGTCGAAGGAGCAACTCCTGGCCTCGCGCCTCGCGGAGATTCAACGTCACGCATTTCTTGTTTCGCGACTGTACGGGCCACCAGAGCGAGCGCCCCTCGTAGCGGGCCTTGCCCCAGTCGCGGATCGGATCCGGCTTGCCGGGGGCCTCGACCTTGATGATCTCCGCTCCGAGATCACCCAGGAGTCGACCGGTGAACGGCCCTGCGAGCAGCGTTCCGAGCTCGATCACACGGATTCCGGCTAGGGGGCCGATCCGCAGGCCCTCGGTCGCGGCGGTCGCCTTGAGATCCTCGGCCGGAGTCGTCACTTCTCGCCGTCGGCGTTGTGCGCCAGAGCCGTCCGAGCATGTCGTGGGTGCGCGTCGAGGGAGCTCATGCTGGCGACGATACAGGATGCGCTGCTCGACCCGAGCAGAGCCGGCACGGCCTCAGTTGGGGGTGGCTCGTCCTCTCACGCTGCCCCGTTCTGCGCGCCATTTTCCCACGCTTGGAGCGCCTCGATGTAGCGCTCGAGAGCGCGCTGTCGGCTGCGCGAGTCGACCAGCACTCCTTCGAGCCGAACGCGCTCGGCCTCCTGCTCGGCGCGGATCTCCGCTCGTGTTTCCGGCGACAGCCGGTCCTGCTGGTCGAGCTCGTCCTCATCCTCGTCATCGACGCTGTCAGGTTCGAGCACCTGCCGCACGCGGACGACGTCCTCGGGCGTCATGCGCGCGAACGCCGCCTCGTCGATGCGAGAGCCCTCGAGCTCCGTGAGAACGTCCTCGATCTGGGAGCGGAGAGCGGCTTCACGGTCTCGCTCGAACGCCAGTGCCTCGAGCACCTGTTGCCGTCGGCGCGCACTGACGATGTCGTCGACGTCCATGGTCACAGGATAATGGAGGGGTGAAGCGGGCCGGACCCCATCCGCCCGGCATCGTGCTCGCGGCAGCGGCCGCCGCGCAGGCCGCCGTGGCATTCGTGAGCATTGGCCTGCCGGCGATAGGTCCCGAGCTCAGCCGGAGCTTCCACCTCAGCCTCGCCGAGCTGGGTGCCGCGCTCACTGCGGGGCTGTTCGGGGCAGGCCTCTCACTGATCGCCGCGGGGATGGCCGTCGATCGCTTTGGTGCGCGGAGACCGTTGCTCGCGGGAACCGCCCTCGGCGTCGCGGGGCTCGGTGTCGCGGCGACCGCCGGCTCGGCAGTGGTGCTGCTCGCGGCGCTCGTCGCCTTCGGCGTCGGATCGGCCGCGGTCCCGATCGCGGGGGCGGGGGCGCTCTTCCGTGCCTACCCGCCGGCACGGCGTGCCTGGGCGCTGGGAGTCCGCCAGATGGCCGTGCCGCTCGGGGGAACGATCGCGGCCCTCACGCTGCCCGGTCTCGAGCGCTTCGGCGGCGTCGGGCTCGCGTTTGGCGTGGCGGCGCTCGCAGTCGCGATCACGGGCCTGGTCTTCGCCTACGTCGCCGTCGACGCGCCGCGACCCGCGTCAGCGCGCGTTCACCGCCCGCTTCGGAGTATCTGGCAGACACCCGGCATGCCCCGCCTGCTCGTCGTCGCGGCCTTCTATATCGTCGTGCTGCAGGCGGTGCTCGCGTTCACGGTGCCGGCTGCACGTGCTGCGGGCCTGACCGCCTTCGCCGCGTCAGCCACGTTCTTCGCCGTGACCGTCTCGGCGATGGTGTCGCGGATCGTGTGGGGGCGTATCGCCGACAGGGCGGCGGGGTCGCGCCGCGTGCGCACCCTCGTCGAGGTCGGGATCGTCGCGGCGGTGGGGGCGGTGCTGTTCACGCTCGCGTTGCACGGTGGAGTGGCAGCGGTGATTCCCGCTGCGGTGCTGTTCGGCTTCGGAGCCCTCGGCTGGAACGCGCTCGTCTATGTCAGCGCGGGAGAGCGCGCGGCTCCCGAATTGGCCGCGCGGTCCGTCGCCGTCGCGGCGACCGTCGTCTTTCTGATCGCCGCGATCGCGACGCCGCTTCTCGGGGCGCTCGCCTCTAGCGCGGGCTGGGACGTCTTCTGGGTCGTGACTGCCGTGCTCGCTGCTGCCGGGTCCCTCGTCGCCTCGAGGCTGCCGACCGGTGTCGTTCGCTAGGGCCGCGACGCCGCCAGCGCGAAGACGAGGTTCCGGGGGAGCGCGCGCCGAAACTGGTCGAGAATGCCACGCGCGCTCTCCACGCGGAAGTACGCGAACTCCCGGAACTCGAGGGCCTGCAACTCGGCAACGACGCAGAGGTCGGCGACGAGTGCCTCTCCGGGCTCGGACGCCAGATAGGGACCGATCGCCGACCACGGCTCGTCGAGCAGCTCTCGCGCGGCAAGGGCCCTGTACATGCTCGGCACGTGGTGCGTGAGGTAGACGGCGCGGATGCTGTCGAAGAGGGCATGCTCGCCGCGCTCCTCGGGAACGGGGCTCTCGGGAACCGGTCCTGGCGGTGGCAGTTCGGGAGGTGGTAGCGGTTGCGCGGGAACGACGCCGTCGAGCGCGAGCCCGAGCGACGTCACGATCAGCAACAACGCCGGAAGCTCCTCGACGAAGGGCGCGACCGCGGCGCCGACCGCCTTGCTCGGCCTGTACGTGGGGAGGTCGGGCGTGGCCCGTTCCCGGAGGCGGGCGAGCGCCTCTCCCACACGGGGATCGTCGTAGATCGAGCGCGCCTGCACCCAGGCCGGGACGAGCGCCGTGGGATCGGGGCCAAGCGCCTTGAAGATCGCCGGAACGAACTCCATCCGCTGGCGGATGTCGCAGAAGACAGCGGCGGCGATGCCCTCCGCGTCCTCCTCATGGCGGAGCGCGAATCCGGTGGTCGACATGAGAGGCGTAGTGTATGTTCGCGGGGTGGAACCGGCCACGAGACGAGGTCATCGTCACATGGGCAGATCGAGCGGGGTGGGGCCACGATGATCGTCCGCGACGCCGGCGACGCGTGGCAGGTCGTCCTCCAGACGGATCACGCCGACGTATCGGCTGCCTGTGCGCGCCTCTGGGAAGACACGGGCTCCCGTCATGCTTCACTCGTCGTGGCTGCCGAACGCCACGACGACGGCTGGGCCGTCTGGGAGCAGTCCCCGATGATGGACGCCGATACCGGCAGGCCGCTCAACTTCCTCGATGTCCCTGTCCCGGCTCACCTCGCCTTCTACCGCGCGGGGATCGCAGCGATCACCGACGAGGACCCGTACGCCGGGCTGCTCGTGTCGATGCACGGCGCCGGCATCTACCGCCAGCGCTACGGGATGCAGCCGGAGCTCAAGCTGAGCCGGGCAGACGAGGTCGCCGATCTCGTCGAGGCATTCGTGGCGGAGCAGGAGGCATCGCATCCGATCCGACGCGACGAGATCGGCGTCTCGGACGATGACTGCTGGGCCGACTACTACAGGCTCCAGGTCTACGACCGGTTCTCGCTCTTCTTCTGTCTCAACGATCTCGAGGCGCGTGAGCGCGCCGACGTCGGAGGGTATTGGCTCGAGCCGATCGACGGAGGGCGCGTCCGCATGGCCCCCTACCCCTTCGCCTCGGCGAGTGCCTCCTTCGCGCTTCTCCGTCACATGATTCCGAAGCGGCGCCGGACGATCGACGAGCTGAAGCACGAGCTCCTCGGTACTCCGGCGGAACGCCTGGAGATCACGGTGGAGCCGGGATAGTGCCCTCCGGGCCTAGCTCGGCCGGGGAGGGGGTGCGTTAAGCTGCCTGCACTCACGACGAGGGGAGAGCAGCGATGGAGGGCATGATCGACGTCAACGGCGTCAGCCTCTGGCACCGGATCTCCGGTGAAGGCGAGCCGGTCGTTCAGATCCACGGCGCAGGGTTCGGACACTTCAACTTCGACCCGGCGACACCGGAGCTGTCGAAGCATTTCCGGGTGATCGATTTCGACATGCGCGGCTACGGGCAGTCGGAGAAGCCGCTGCAGCACTACGACATGGAGGTGTGGGCCGATGACGTCGCCGGCCTGATGGACGCTCTCGCGATCGAGCGGGCACACGTTCACGGCACGTCGATGGGGGGAATGATCGCGACGGTGTTCGCCGGGAAGTACCCGGAGCGCACGACATCGGTCGTCATCAACTGCGCGGCCGCTCGCCTGGGGGTTTCGGGGCGCCTGATCTTCAAGAACTGGATCGACATCGCAACGTTGGATCCGGCGGGACCCGGCAGCCGCGTGCTCGCCGAGCTGATCACCTGGCAGGCGCTCTCGAAGGGGTTCCTCGGGGAGCAGGGTGCCGAGGACCTCGTCACGACGATTCAGACGATCCTGCGGGATTCCAATCGCCTCGAGGTATTCTGCGCCGCCTGCCAGGCGATGTGCGACATGGACATCACCGCATGGCTGCCGCGGATCACCTCACCCGCGCTCGTCCTCGGCGGCGACGAGGATCTGATGACGCCGTGGGATCAAGGCCCGGGGGGGTCGGCCAGGAAGGCGTCTACCAGGGGATCGCGGGCGCCGAGAAGCACGTCATCGCGGGCTCGGGCCATTCGACCGTCTTCGACAACTCCGAGGAGCACAACCGCGTCGTGACCGACTTCTTCCGTCGCTCGGGCGGCGCGCCCGGTAACGGGACCGCCGCCGGCACGGCTGCTTAGAGGAACCGCGTGCCCGCAGTCGAGGAGTTCGGCATCGAGCCGGTTCCGGCGGAGCTCCGTACCGCGGGCTGGCGCGATCTGTTCGCGATCAACTTCACGTTCTTCCTCAACCCGGTCATGTACGTGCTCGGTGCGTTTGCGGTCGTCGCCGGCGGGCTCCCGCTCTGGTGGGCCGTTGTCGCGATGGTCACCGGGCAGGCGCTTGCGTTCTCGATGCTCATCGTGGTCGCGCAGCCGGGCGTCGACTACGGGCTTCCGGGTCAGGTCGCGATGCGCTCGCACCTCGGCTACTGGGGAGCGCGCCTGCTCTCGTCCCCGTACCGGGTTGTCGCAGCGACGTACTGGTTCGCCGCGCAGGCGCTGACGGCCGGCCTCGGGGCGCAGGCGATCTACCAGGCCATGACCGGTGACCGGCTGCCGCTCGTGCCCCTCGCGCTCTCCTTCGCCGTCGTCCACGCCACTCTCGCCGTTCTCGGCTTCGATGTGATGCGGTGGCTTCTGCGGGGCGTTCTGCCCGTGTCACTCGCGTTCACCGTCGTTCTGATCGCTCTCTATCTCACGACTGACAATCCCAGCTACGCGGCGAGCCGCGTGTTCGACTCACCCGATCAAAGCCTGACCTGGACCGGCTTCGCGACCTACGTCACCGTGATGTGCGGGGCCTCTCTCACCTTCGTCACCAACGTGGCCGACTTCTGCCGCTATACCCCGACCCGGCGCGACATGCGCATCGGGCTCGTCGCCTCTGCTCTCGTCGCGGCAGCAGTCACGACGTTCGTCGGCGGCTATGCCGCTGCCGCGACCGGCATGACGAACCCCTTCGTCGCCGTCGCCGATCTGACCTCGAGCAACCTGCTCCTCGTCGCGCTCCTCGTGGCGATCGTCGTGCAGGGTCTGGCAGCGAACATCACCAATGTCTATACGGCGGGCCTCTCCCTCGTGAACTCGGTCCCGCGGCTCGGGCGGGTCAGGGCGACCGTCGTCGCTGCGGTGGCCGCGGTCACCCTCTCGGGCTTCCCCGAGTTCGTGGACCATGCGCAGCGCTGGGTCACGCATCTCGGCAACCTCGCCGCGCCGCTGACCGGCGTCATCCTGGCGGACTACCTGTTCGTCAAGCGTGGGCGGATCGACGTCGAGGGCCTGTTCGACCCGCAAGGCCCCTACCGCTACCTGAACGGGATCAACGTCGCCGCACTCCTGGCCGTCGTCGCCGGTGCCGGCGCGTACTACGCCGTACCGTCGAGTTGGGTGAAGATCGTGTGGGGCGTTGCCGTGGCCGCTGCGGTGTATCTGGCGATCGTCGTTGGGGGCCGAATCGCCGCCGCACGGCCGGAGCAGGAGATGGCATAGCGTGAGCTCGGCCCGGAGGCGTGAACCGAGCCCGCACCCCCGACGAACGGTGATTTCGCGTGTCTAGACGCCAGCTAGCCACCTTGGGGTCGGCTGCCGCTGTTGCGGCCGCGGCTGTCATCATCGCGGCGCTGATCTTCAGCCCGGACGGCGAAGCCGAGCCGACTCGGGCGCAGTATTTCGAGAAGGTGGCCACGGTCTGCCGTGCCTACGGCCCGAGGCTCGACCGGATCACGCCCCCGGATGCTTCGGGCCCGGGAGACGTCGTCGCCGCCATCCGCCGCGCGCTCCCGCTCGTCAGAGCGCAGGAGCTCGAGGTCAAGGCGCTGGAAGCGCCCGCGGGGCTGCGAGCCCAGCTCGCGCGATGGTTCGATCTCCAGGACAGGCGTATCGAGTTGCTCGAGCAAGCGCTGCGAGCGGCCGACCGGCTGGACTTCCTCTCGGTCGGCGTCGCGTACACCGAGTTCACGCTCTCGGGATCGGAGATCGCGCGACTCGGGGATGCGATAGGCATCCCGCACCCGCCGTGCTAGAGGCGGTCGCCGACGTTTCGGCGCGGAAAAAGTTAGAGCTTGACTCGGATCGAGCGCACCGGTATACACCTTCTATTCCAAGGTCATTGCACACAATAGTTTTTCTCGGTCGACACCTCGGGTCGGTCGTGGCTGGTGTGAGCGGGCCGAGAGACCATCGAGTTCCTCGAGAGGCGACGAGGGAAGGGAGTCGAGGACATGAGTAGCGATTGGGAGTACGATCCCAACGAGTACCTGAGGGAGCTGGCTGCGGGCGAAGACCTCGGCCGTAGCGACCTCTCCGAGTCTCGCCCTGACGAAAGCGCCGGCCTGAGCCGTCGCGAATTGCTCCGCCGTGGAGGCGTGGCCGCCGCCGCCGTCGGCGGCATGGGAGCCCTCGCCGGCACGGCCGGCGCGGCGCGTTCCGCGCCCAGTGAGGTGAACGCTGCCGGCAAGTTCACCGGCACGCTCCGCGTGCTCAGCCTCGGGGTCGAGTTCCCCATCCCGGACATCGCCAAGCAGGCCTCCAAGGATCTCGGCTTCACCGTGAAGCCGATCCTGGCCGACTCCGGAAAGCAGCCGCAGATCGCAATCACGTCGCCGGACACGTTCGACGTCTTCGGTGGCTACAACTACCAGTCGCTCCTCGTCTGGCCGTCCGGCAGCCTCCAGCCCGTCGATACCCGGAGGCTCCCGAGTTGGCGCTCCCAGTACAAGCTCTTCTCGCGGGGGAAGCTCAATCCGGCGTCGAAGCGCTGCACGTACGGCGACGGTAACGCGCCGTTCCGGACGACGTACGTCGACCCGGACGGCTCGACCGGTCTGCCACCGTTCAGCGGCGGCCCCCGGAACAACAAGCAGATCGTGCGCTGGATCGGCGAGAACGGCAAGCCGATCAAGAACAAGCGGGAGCCTCGCTACATCGTCGGTCCGGCCGCCCACTTCAACGCCGACTCGATGGGCTACAACGCGGACGTGATCAAGAAGGCTCCGAACAAGGTCTCCTGGGCAGAGCTCCTGAACAAGAACTGGAAGGGCCGCGTTTCCCTGCTTCGCGATCCGGGCATCATGGCGCAGGACGCCGCATTCGCCGTTTCCGCGCTCGGCCTGATGAAGTTCAAGGACTACGGCAACCCGACACGTTCCGAGATCGACCGTCTGTTCAAGATCCTGACGACGTACAAGAAGGCCGGCCAGTTCCGAGCCTTCTGGTCGGCGTTCACCGACTCGGTGAACTTCATGGTCTCGAAGGAGGTCGTGATCCAGTCGATGTGGTCTCCCGCCGTGGCGCTCGTCAAGGCAGCCGGCGTCAACATCCTCTACGCCGCACCGCCCGAGGGCTTCCGTGGCTGGTGCAGCGCCGAGGGCATCTCGGCGAAGGTCACCGATCCGGCGAAGTTGCAGGCCTGTTACGACTACATCAACTGGAACTACAACGGGTACCTCGGCGCCGTGATCATGCGCCAGGGCTACTACATCGCCAACGGGCAGAAGCTGCTCCCGTGGATCCAGTCCGCGGCCGGGCAGAAGGCAGGGTTCTCGGTCGGCGAGTACCAGTACTGGTGGCAGGGCAAGCCGGCTCCACGAGACCTGCCGGGCATCACCGGCAAGGTCGGCGACATCAAGAAGGGCGAGCGCAGGGAAGGCGGCTCGTTCCAGAACCGCATCTGCAAGTACGCGTCCTGGAACTCGTATCCGCGTGAGAGCGTCTATCTCACCAAGAGGGCGAACGACTTCCTGTCCGCCTAACTGCATGTCGGATTCAGCGATATCGCATTCCGAGGGGGCGGCAGAAGCCGCCCCCTCGGCATCGCAAGGGGCGGGACTCGATCTCGTCGGACTGACCAAGGTCTTCCCCGGCGGCATGGTCGCCGTGGACAATGTCAATCTGCACGTCGACCACGGGGAGTACGTCGTTCTCCTGGGGCCGTCCGGCTGCGGCAAGACGACCACGCTGCGGATGATCGGCGGCCACGAGTTTCCGAGCTCCGGAGACATCGTGCTCGACGGCCAATCGCTCATCGATCTCCCTCCACACAAGCGGCCGACGACGACCGTCTTCCAGCACTTCGCCCTGTTCCCGCACCGCTCGGTTCTCTCCAACGTCGAGTTCGGTCTCAAGATGCACGGCGTCGGCAAGGACGAGCGACGGAAGCTGGCGTTCGAGGCTCTCGAGGTGGTCGGCCTGACGCCTCTCGCCGACCGGAAGCCGCGGGCCCTCTCCGGCGGGCAGCAGCAGCGTGTCGCGCTGGCCCGGGTCCTCGTCACGAAGCCCAAGGCGCTGCTGCTCGACGAGCCGCTCGGCGACCTCGACCGCTTGCTGCAGCTGAGGATGCGTGTCGAGCTTCGCGACCTTCAGCGGCAGCTCGGGCTCATGTTCATCCACGTGACGCACAACCAGGAAGAAGCGCTCTCGATGGCCGACCGCATCGTCGTCATGAACGAGGCTCGCATCCAGCAGGTCGCCCCCCCGTTGACGATCGCCACGAAGCCCGCGACCGATGTCGTCGCGCGGTTCATGGGTGACAACAACATCATTCGGGGTACCGTCGTCGAGCGCGATGGGGACAGGCTCGTCGTCGAGGATTCGGAGCACGTGCGCGCGAGCGTGGTAGCGCCTGACTCCGCACTCGCTGCAGGAGACGCGGCCGTGATCGCCATCCGGGCTGCTGCAGTGACGGTCGGCTCGAGCGAATCCGGCCCGTCCAGCCTCAATTCGGCGGAGTGCGAGATCGTCTTCGTCGAGTTCCTCGGCGACCTCGTCAAGCTGCATCTGATCGCGGGGAGCGAGCGAATGCTCGCGAAGGTCGGAGCGCAGGCGTACCCCGACCTCCGCGGCCGCGAAGGCGAGCGGATCCGGATCTTCTGGAAGGAAGAGGATGTCCAGCTCCTCGACTCCTGAGCTCGAGGCGCCAAAGGCCGAGGCGGCGCTCGGCGAGGGCCGCGGGAGCGGACGCGGCGGCGGCTGGGTGACCGCGGCGCTGGCCGCGCCGGGCTTCATCTGGATCGGCTTCTACCTGCTCGCGCCGCTCGTGATCATCGTCCTCGTCAGCTTCTGGACGTGGACGGATGCAGGCTTCGACAAGACCTTCACGACGGCGAACTACAGCGAGCTCTTCCACGACTCGACCTACTGGGCCAACATGCGCTCGACGTTCATCACGTCGGTGCTCGCCGTCGTAGCGTGTCTCGTTCTCGGCTTTCCGGTCGCGTACTTCCTCGCCCTCAAGGTTTCGAGCCTGCGAAACCAGATCACCCTGTTCATCATCGCGCTCGCGCCGTTCTGGACGAGTTTCCTGACGCGCGCGATCGCGTGGACGTTCCCGCTGATGGGACGCGAGGGTGCGCTGAACCAGGTGCTGGTCAAGTTCCACATCGTCTCCGAGCCCCTCTCACAACTCGGCTTCTCGACGCTCTCGGTCAGGCTCGCGATGATCCAGCTCTACATCCTGTTCATGATCACGCCGCTGTTCTTCTCGCTGGCGCAGGTCGACCAATCGGCGGTCGAGGCAGCACGCGATCTCGGCGCCAACTCGTGGCAGACGTTCCGGGAGGTGATCCTGCCCCAGTCGATGCCGGGCGTCGTGATCGGGTCGATCTTCATCTTCGTCCTCACGATGGGTGACTACGGGACGGTCGCGACCGTGGGCGGCGGCAACATCACATCGGTGGGCACGCTCATCAACTCCAAGATCGGGGCGGTGCAGTACCCGCAGGGGGCGGCGTCGGCTGTTCTCCTCGTCCTCGCCCTGCTCGTCGGCGTCTGGGTGATCACGCGCTTCTCCAACCTGCGGGAGGAGCTGTGAGCGAGTCGATGGTCGCAGCGGCCGGGTCGGCTCCCCGGCCTCAGGATGCGGTCGTGAGACGCGAGGTCAAGCAGCCGCGGGACTGGTGGAAGGCAGGTCTCGGGGTCTACTTCGCCCTCTTCCTGTTCTTCCTCTACCTCCCGATGATCCTGATGGCGATTCTCTCCTTCCAGGGGTCGACCGGACAGCTCACGTTCCCGTTCCGCGGTCCGATCAGCCTCGACTGGTGGAAGACGCTCTGGGACGCGAACGTCTTCAACACGATCTCCGACGACGTCAGTGCGTCGGGCCGCCAGTCTCTCTGGCTCGCCATCGTCGCGGGCCTCCTCGTGGCCGTGTTCGGATTCTCGCTGTCGATGGCGTTCCGCCGTCGGTGGCGACTGAAGGGCGACGTGATCGCCTTCTACATCCTCATGCTCGCGCTGATGACGCCGGCCTTCCTCGTCGGGCTCGGCAACCAGCTGCTCTGGAGATACATGGGGGAGACACCGAGCCTCTGGTACACGGCGCTCGGCGCGAACGTGATCTGGGGGATCCCGTTCTCGTTTCTCGTCATGCTCGCCGTCTGGAACCGCTACGACCGGCATGTCGAGGAGGCAGCGCGGGATCTCGGGGCAAACAGCGTCACGACATTCCGCGAGGTCACGCTGCCGCTCGTCTGGACGGGCATCTTCGGCAGCTTCCTGTTCGGCTTCACCCTGGCCTGGAACGACTTCGACCGGACGATCCTCCTCCAGAACGGATACCAGGCGCAGCCGTTGCCGATCCTGATCGGGACCTGGCCATCGAGTCGGCCGATCCTCCCCAACCTCTACGCGCTCGGGGCCGGCACGACCGCCGTGACGCTGTTCCTGATCTTCGTCGTCCTCGTCATCGTGAACATCGCCCTCCGCTTCCGCTCCGCGCCCGTGCACGCCGTCGAGGAGGAGTTCGGCGAGGAGGTCGGTGGCAACCTCGACGTCACGCAGGCCGCCAAGCTCTCGAAGAAGTAGACGGGCGCCGTGTCGACCGTAGTCGTCGTCTCCACCGGGGGGACGATTGCGATGCGACCCGATCCGCAGACCGGCAAGCTCGTGCCGGCGGTGAGCGGCGGGGAGCTCGTCGAGATGCTCGATTGGCCCGAGTCGCCGCCACTCGAGCTGGACGACTTCGTCAGTGCCCCGAGCTTCGACGTGCACGGGCGGCTGGCGCTCTCCCTCGCCCGCCGGGTGATCGAGCAGGCCGAGCGTTCCGATCTCGCCGGCATCGTCGTCACACACGGGACAGACACGATGGAGGAGAACGTCTTCCTGATCGACCGGCTGCTCGAGTCGAACGTCCCCGTCGTGCTGACGGGCGCACAGCGCGGCGCCGACGAGAAGGACACGGACGGGCCTCGCAACCTCCGCGATGCGATCCGGGTCGCCTCGGACCCCGCTGCCCGCGGGCGCGGCGCACTGATCGTGTTTGCCGGCGAGATCTACCCGGCGCGAGAGGTGCGCAAGGTTCACACGAGCGCAATCGCCGCCTTCGCTGCTCCAGGATACGGGCCGATCGGCGTCGTCGATTCGGACCACGTCGTCTTCCGGCTGCGGTCCGAGAGGCGTCCGGCCCTGCCGGCTCCGGCGGAGCTTGCTCCGGTCGACCTGATCCGCCTGTACGCAGGCAGCGACGCGCGTTTCGTGCACGCCGCGGTCGATGCCGGAGCGCGAGCGATCGTGCTCGAAGGAACGGGCCGCGGAAACGCCAACGAGCAGGTGCTCGCCGGCGTCCGCGATGCCGTGGCGCGCGGGGTCACGGTGGTCGTCTGCTCGCGCTGTAGCTCCGGTCGTGTCGAGCCCGTGTACGGGCGTGGCGGTGGCCGGGATCTTGCCGAGGCAGGTGCGCTCTTCGCCGGCGATCTCGCCGGGCCGAAGGCTCGCGTGCTCCTGCAGATCGCACTCGGCGCCGGCCTCGACCCCGCCGCCCAGCTCGCGGAGGAGGTCGGATAGCGCCCATGGCCCGCGGTCAGGTCGTCCCGCCGCCGGGATCGGCTGCCACCGTTGTCGAGCTCGCCCGCGCGCTGGCGAGCGGCGGCACGACCGTGGAGTCGATCGCCGTCGCCCACCTCGATCGGATCGAGGCGGCTGAGCCGACCGTGCGTGCGTGGGCCCACCTCGACCCGGCTCAGGTGCGCGCCCGCGCGCGCGAGCTCGATGAGGTCCCACCGGCCGCGCGAGGTGAGCTGCACGGGATCCCGCTGGGGGTCAAGGACATCTTCGACACCCACGACATGCCGACGAGGCACGGGTCGCCTATCTACCGCGATCATCGCCCACCCACCGACGCTGCCAGCGTGGCGATCGCCCGTCGGCACGGCGCGCTCGTGTTCGGAAAGCTCGTCACGACGGAGTTCGCTGCCTGGCCTCCCGGGCCGACCACGAATCCGCACGACGTGACCCGAACCCCGGGTGGCTCCTCGTCCGGTCCCGCGGCGGCAGTTGCGGCCGGCATGGTACCGGTCGCCTTCGCGACGCAGACGACGGGCTCGATCGTTCGACCGGCCGCCTTCTGCGGCGTCGTCGGCTACAAGCCGACCCACGGGATGCTCCCGTGCGTGGGGGTGAAGGCCATCTCGGAGTCGTTCGACACGATCGGGGTGATGGCCGGCACCGTCGAGGATGCGGCGTTCGTCACGGGCGCTCTCGCGGGACGCGGCCTCGCCCTGCGGCCGCCGCTGACGCCTCCCCGCTTGGCCATCTGCCTCACGCATGAGTGGGCCGCCGCCGCGGCTGAGACCGTCGCTCTCTTCGAGGTGTTGCCGGAGCGGCTCGCGAGCGCCGGGTCCCGGCCTGTCGCGGTAACGCTTCCCTCGTCGTTCGCAGGGCTCGTCGACGCGCAGAACCGGGTGTGGACGTTCGAGATCGCCCGGTGTCTCGCGGACGAGCACCGTCGCTTCCGCGAGATGATCCGCGAGCCGCTGCGCGGCATGCTCGACGAAGGAGCGGCGATGTCGCTGCAGGTGGTCGAGGAGTCCCGCGACCTGGTTCGGGCATGCCAGGCGGAGCTCGGCGACGTGTTCGGCGACATCGACGTGCTGATAGCGCCGTCGGCCCCGGGCGAGGCGCCGGAGCTTGCGACGACCGGAGATCCGATCTTCAACCGCGGCTGGTCAGCGCTCGGAACTCCGGTCGTCAACGTCCCCGCAGGCACCGGCCCGCTGGGTCTCCCACTCGGGGTCCAGATCGTCGGGATGCCGGGGCACGACGCCCGCACGCTCGCGTGCGCTGCGTGGGTCGAGGCGGCACTCGGTGCGGGTCACGATCGGGCTCCAGCGTGAAGGTGATCCTGTACAACGACGCCGGCTGCCCGTGGGGATACTCGGCCAACCCCGCCCTCCGGGTCCTCGAATGGCGCTACGGGTCTCAACTCGACTGGCGGCTCGTGCTGATCGGCCTGACCGAGCAGGCGCAGCAGTACGTCGATCGGGGCTACACGCCGCTCGGGTCGGCCGACGGGTACGCTCGCCGGTTCCGGCGTTTCGGGATGCCACTGTCCCCCGAGCCACGGGCGCGGGTGGTCGGCACGGGGCGGGCGTGCAGGGCCGTCGTTGCCGCGCGCCTGCAGTCGCCGGGGAGCGAGTGGCCGGTGTTCCGTGCGCTCCAGTTCGCGTGGTTCACGACCACGCTGCTCCTCGACGAAGACGTCGGTATCGCGGAGGCGCTGCGTGGGGTGTCAGGGATCGACGTCGGAGCCCTGGTCGCCTCGATCGACCAGCCGGCGGTCGAAGAGGCCTACCGGCGCGACTGGGCCGAGGCGCGGACAGCGGTCGGGTCGCCGGCCGAGCTTCAAGGCAAGACGGCGACGACCGACGGCCCCGTCCGCTACACCGCGCCGTCCGTCGTCTTCGAGACGGCGAACCAGAGGCTGGTTGCCGGCGGCTGGCAGACGATCGAAGCGTATGACGTCCTCGTCGCGAACCTGATCCCGGACGGAGAGCGCCGGGGTGTGCCGGATGATCCGCGCGAGCTGCTCGAGTTCTTCCCGGGGGGTCTGACGACGCAGGAGGTCGCACAGTTGCTGACGCGGGGCAACGATGCGACGGTCAGAATCGAGGCGGAGGCCGCCATGCTGAAGCTGGTCGCGGCCGGGGCCGCGGTACGCACTGCCGTGGGCGACGACGCTATCTGGACGCCGGCGTAGCCGGAGCGCAGGCGTCCCGGCGACCGGTCGAGCTCACGATCGACTACGTCTGTCGGGGAGACCTCCTCGCGAAGTCGTCGGCGATCTCGTCGAACGTCGCCCAGCGCACGCCTTCGTGCCTGTTGATGTGCTCGATGATCCGCTCGTGCATCAGCAGCACCTGCGGCCGGCCGCTCACGTCGGGGTGGATCGTCATCGTGAAGACGGCGTAGTCGTACTCGCGGTACACCCAGTCGAACTGGTCGATCCAGATCTCCTCGAGTGTCGCGCGGGTTGACGAAGCCGTGGCTGTTGGGCGCACCCTTGATGAACATCATCGGCGGAAGGTCGTCGAGGTACCAGCTCGCCGGGATCTCGATCAGGTCGGTCTCCTCGCCGCGCTGAAGCGGCACCATCCACTCCTCGGCCTGCTTCGCGTAGTCGATCTTCGTCCACGAGTCGCCGACGCGCACGTAGTAGGGGTGGAAGTCATTGTGCATGAGCGAGTGGTCGTACTTGATGCCTCGCTCGAGCAGCAGCTCGTTCGTGACGTTCGAGAACTCCCACCACGGCGCCACGTAGCCCGTCGGCCGTTTGCCCGACACCTCTTCGACGAGCCCGATGCACTTGTCGAGCATCGCCGGTTTCCTGCTCGCGGGTCATCGCGATCGGGTTCTCGTGCGAGTAGCCGTGAATGCCGATCTCGTGGCCGCCCGCGACCACGAGCTGGGTCTCCGCCGGGAAGGTCTCGATCGAGTGCCCGGGAATGAACCAGCGTCGTCTTGAGGTCGTGTCGGGCGAAGAGGTCGAGCAACGCGGCGTGCCGACCTCGCCGGCGAACAGCCCGCGCGAGATGTCGTCAGGCGAGTTCTCGCCCCCGTACGAGCCGAGCCACCCTGCGACAGCATCCACGTCCACGCCGTATGCGACGAGGATCTCCTTGGCCATCACAACCTCCGTTCGTCGGTCTCTCGGGTGCCAGCACTGCTACAACCGACTCTAGTGTGTGCGCTCTGCGGTGTGATGCCTGAAGGAGCACTGGGCGGAGCAGGAGGAGGGCGGCGTGCGCGGGTGTTCCGCGTCGCGCTCCTCAGCCGGGTGCTCGGCCACTTCGGCCTATCTCTGCACGACTGGGCCGGCGCGGTCTACGTCCTGCGCGATCGCAAGGGCTGGTCGACGCGTCGTCGGGCGACCTCGGCGCCGTCTGGAGTCGAGGCAGAGAGGCTGCTCGGCAGGCCGCTCGACCCGCTCGATCCGGCCCTCGTCGCAGAGCTGAGCGAGTGAAGACGCCCGTCGTCCTCGTCACGGGGTTTCTCGGTAGCGGGAAGACGACCCTGATCTCCAGCTGCTCTGACATCCCACGATGGGCGAGACGGCCGTGATCGTCAACGAGCTCGGGGAGATCGGGATCGACCACCACCTGCTGCGGCGGGTCGACGAGCGCACCGTGCTGCTCGCGAGCGGGTGCGTCTGCTGCGTGCTCCGAGGCGACCTCGTCGACGAGCTACGCGACCTTCTCGACCGTCGCGACGCCGGGGAGGTGCCGTACTTCGTCCGGGTCGTGGTCGAGACGACGGGGATCGCCGATCCGACGCCGCTCGTGATGACGCTCCTCTCGGATCCGATCGCGCGGAATCACTACGAGCTCGAGAGCCGTCATCGCCACCGTCGACGGGGTTCACGGGCTCCGCGGGCCGGAGTCGGTCAAGCAGGTCGCGATCGCCGATCGCTCTGGTGATCACAAAGGGCGACGTCGCGGCTCCGGAGGACAGGCGTCGGCTCGCGGCCGAGCTGGCACGACTGAACCCCACGCGCACTTGCTCGCGAGGCGACGTTCGGGGAGGTCGATCCCGACTGGCTGTTCGACGGCAGCCGAACGTGACCCTCGCGATCTCGAGCGACCGGGCGGGCTTGGACCCGCGCCCGGTGAGCACGATCACGACGTGACGCTCGTGCGTGCTCTACGCTGGACGAAGTCGACTGGACGGCGTTCGGCATCTGGTTGACCATGCTCCTCCAGGCGCGCGGGCAGGACATTCTCCGGGTCAAGGGCCTCCTCGAACGTCGGCGGTGACGGCCCGGTGCTCGTCAACTGTGTCCAGCACGCTGTTCACCCACCCGTGCACCTCGATGCGTGGCCCGACGACGACCATCGCTCGCGCCTCGTCTTCATCGGCCGCCACCTCGATGCCGCGTCCCTGAGCGGCTCACTGACGGCCTTCGACCGCGTCGCGCGATTGTAACCCGGAGCC
The DNA here is from genome assembly GCA_963727515.1 of uncultured Thermoleophilia bacterium. Classification (GTDB taxonomy): domain Bacteria; phylum Actinomycetota; class Thermoleophilia; order Gaiellales; family Gaiellaceae; genus Gaiella. The sequence goes on from CAVSGN010000003.1 coordinate 260,330, forward strand.
GCGAGCCCGACCTCGAGGCGTGAAGCGCGCGCGAACGGGCACGGGGGTGCTTCAGCAGGCGATGGGCGGCACGCGGGCCTCCCACGGGAACACCTGTGCCAGCTGGGATGCGAGACGAAGCAACGTCGCCTCGTCGCCGTAGCGTCCGACCAGCTGCACGCCGATGGGAAGATCGTCGGCGCTCCAGGCAAGCGGCAGGCTGATCGCCGGTTGGCCGGTGATGTTGAACATCGCGGTGAACGGGGCGTAGACCGAGAACAGCTCATGAACCCAGGCATCGCTGTCGAGCGTGGAGTCGTTCTGGTCGAGCTCACCGAGCTTCCACGGAGCCCTCGCCACCGTCGGCAGAAGGAGAACGTCGGTGCTCTCGAAGAACGAGCCGATCGCGCGTCCGACCGCGTTGCAGTCCCCGTAGCCGTCGAGCAAATCGACGGCCGAGAACGTCGTTCCGTGGCGCACCATGGCGAGGGTGCAGGCCTCGACCGTGGCAGGAGACGGGGGCGTACCCAGACCGCTCTCGAGCGCAGCGGCGCGGTGTGCGAGACCGGCCGCCCACGTCGTGACGAGCGCGCGGTGCAGCACGTCGGCATCGATTGCCGGCGTCCCCTCCTCGACGTCGTGGCCGAGGTCGTCCAGCACGCGCGCCGCGCTCTCCACGGCCGCGCTGCATTCGGACGAGACGTGTCCGCCCGACCAGGCACCGGTCGTCCAGCGAATCCGCAGAAGGCCCGGATCGGCGCCGACCTCCGATGCGTAGGGTCGAGCCGGAGGCGCGATGACGTACTTGTCGCCCGGGCCCGGCCCGTGCAGAGCGTCCAGGGTTGCCGCGGCGTCGCGCAAGGTGCGGCAGAGGACGAAGTCGTGGGCCATCCCGTGGAGACCCTCCCACTGTCCCGGGCCGACGGGGATCCTCGATCGTGTCGGCTTGAGGCCGACGATCCCGCAGAGAGAGGCGGGGATGCGAATCGAGCCGCCACCGTCCGTCGCGTGGGCGATCGGGAGCGCCCGGGCCGCAACGAGCGCCGCTGCCCCACCACTCGAGCCACCGACGCTGTGCTCGAGACTCCACGGATTGCGCGTCGGGCCGTGGGCGAGAGGCTCTGTCGTGACGTTGAATGCGAACTCGGGCGCGCGTGTTCGGGCGATGACGCGCAGTCCCGCGGCACGGATGCGCTGGCCGAAATGCGTGTCCGCGCCGCCCGTGACTCCGTCCCCTGCCCAGCGGCTGCCGAGTTGGGTGACCTGCCCCGCGAGATGGGCCCCCACATCCTTCATCGCGAACGGCACGCCGGCGAGGGTACCGTCTCCCCGTGCCTCGAGCGCCGGGTCTACCGGGCCGCCGACCGTCGCCCCGAGCGCCGGATCGACCGCGTCGATTGCACGTCGCGCGGCCTCCTCGACCTCGGCGGCCGACACCTCGCCGCCCCTGACGAGACGCGCGAGCCCGACCGCGTCGTGCGCGCCATAGTCACGCAGTTCCACAGCACGCTCCTCCGGGCATTCCAGCCTACGCCGGCAACTCTGCAACGGCGCGCACGGGAGAGCCCGTGCCACCCAGCCACTTCAGCGGGTACCCCGTGAACTGGAATTCACCCTTTCCGAGCAACTGCTCGAGATTGACGAGCCACTCGTAGTGGATCATGCCGCGATCGCGACAGACGCGGTGATTGGGAAACTCCTTCGTTCCCGCCTTATCGGTCGACGGGCCCTCGACGCCGTGGACGCGCGACCGATCGGCGAGCCAGTGACTTGCTGCCGTGGTCAGGCCCGGGTTCATCGTCACCACCTCGTGGTTGGGCCAGTGGCGCTCGTGGAACCCGGTGCACAGGAGGACGATGTGCCCGTCGATCTCGACACCGGACTGCTGCTCCGCGCGCTCCAGGTCCTCGACGTCGATGTCGCCAAGGTCGGGAATCTGGCGGAGGTCCAGGCACACCGCCTTGCCCGTGAACCAGTCGAGGGAAATGGCGTCGACCGACGCGCCTCCCGCTCCGATGTGGAGAGGAGCGTCGACGTGCGTGCCGACGTGCTCCAGCATCGAGATGTAGTTGACGGAGTAGGTGAACGGATCGCCGGGCTCGCCGAGCCCGGCCGCGATCGCCTGGTCGTGCGTGACGTAGGGAAGGATGATCGGCGACGGGAACAGCGCGTGTGCCGGCATCCCGTTCGTGATCTCCAGCGAGAGGTCGACGAGCACGGTCCCACGTTGACTGAGTACCGGGTTTGTCTCGGTCGTCTTGGTCACTCGCGTCTCCTTGGTCGTCGTATCGGACTGGGGCGGGGACGGCGGGGCGAATGCTACACCCTGAGGCACGGTCGTCCGTCGGGCTCAGTACGAGCGCGGCATCCCGATGACGTGCTGGCCGAGGTAGGCGAGGATGAGGTTGTTCGAGACGGGCGCCACCTTGTAGAGGCGCGTCTCGCGGAACTTCCGCTCGATGTCGTACTCCTCGGCGAAGCCGAACCCGCCATGCGTGTCGAGGCACGCGTTCGCAGCGGCCCACGATGCCTCGGCGCCGAGGAGCTTGGCCATGTTCGCCTCGGCGCCGCACGGCAGGCCTTGCTCGAACAGCCAGGCGGCCTTGTAGCGCATCAGGTCGGCAGCTTCGATCTGCGCGTACGCCTGCGCGATCGGGAACTGCACGCCCTGATTGGCGCCGATCGGTCGCCCGAAGACGATGCGCTCCCCGGCGTACGCGGAGGCCTTCTCGATGAACCAGTGCCCATCGCCGATGCATTCAGCCGCGATGAGCACGCGTTCGGCGTTCATCCCGTCGAGGATGTAGCGGAAGCCGAGCCCCTGGTCGCCGACGAGGTCGTCGTCGGCGACGAACACACCGTCGAGGAAGATCTCCGTCGTGGCGTGGTTCATCAACGTCTTGATGGGACGGATCGTCATCGTCCCGTCGGCAAGTGCCCGCTTCATGTCGACGATGAACGTCGACAGGCCGAGCGTCCTGCTTCTCGACCTCGTCGGCAGGCGTCGTCCGGGCGAGCAGGAGCATGAGGTCCGAATGAAGCGCCCGTCGAGGTCCAGATCTTCTGGCCGTGCACGAGCCAGCCACCGTCGACCTTCGTCGCGGTGGTGGTGATCGATGTCGTGTCGGAGCCCGCGGCGGGCTCCGTCACGCCGAACGCCTGGAGCCGTAGCTCGCCGGTCGCGATCCGCGGGAGATAGCGGAGCTTCTGCTCGTCGGAGCCGTGACGCAGGATCGTCCCCATCGTGTACATCTGCGCGTGGCAGGCGCCCGCATTGCACCCGGAGGCGTTGATCTCCTCCAGGATCACGCTTGCCGCCGTGATCGTCAGCCCCGCCCCGCCGTACTCCTCCGGGATCAGGGCGGCGAGCCAGCCGTTCTCGGTCAGCGCGGCAACGAATTCCTCTGGATAGCGGTCCGGCTCGAGCTCGCGCCAGTACTCACCGGGAAACGCGTCGCAGAGCTCCCGCACGGCGGCTCGGATCTCGAGGAGCTCCGGGGACGGTCCGAAGTCCATGCCTAGGTCGCGCTCCTCTCGAGCAGGCGTCGGGCGATGATCAGCTGCTGGATCTCGTTCGACCCCTCGCCGATGAGAAGGAGCGGCGCGTCGCGGTAGTACCGCTCGGGCCGGTACTCGAGCGAGTAGCCGTAGCCGCCGTGGATCCGGAGGCAGTCGACGGCGTTCTCCTGGGCCGCCTCGGTGGCGAAGTACTTGGCCATCCCCGCCTCGAGGTCGGCCCGCTCACCGGTGGCCTTCTTCTCCGCCGCCTGCAGCGTGAGGAGACGCGCGGCCTCGGCCCGGGTCGCCATCTTCGCGAGCATCAGCTGCACGGCCTGGTGGTGGCCGATCTTCTTGCCGAACGCCTCGCGCTCCTGCGCGTAGCGGAGCGCGTCGTCGAGCGCGGCCTGCGCGACCCCCACGCCGCGCGCGGCGACGTTGACGCGACCGACCTCGATCCCGCTCATGAAGTACTTGAACCCCTGGCCGACGCCCTCGTCGCCTCCGAGGACACTCGCTGCCGGTGTGCGGAAGCCGTCGAAGACGAGCTCCGTGGACTCCACCCCCTTGTAGCCGAGCTTCTTCAGACCGGGCATCGGGATCTCGAGCCCGGGAGGGCTCGTCTCCGGCTCCTTCTCGATGATGAAGCCGGTCATTCCCGTGTGGGCAGGCTCTGCTGTCGGGTCGGTCTTCGCGAGGAGCATCACGATCCCGGATCGCCAGCCGTTCGTCACCCACATCTTCTGCCCGTCGATCACGTACTCGTCGCCGTCTCGCTTGGCCGTCGTGCGGATCGCCTGGACGTCCGAGCCCGCGTGCGGCTCGGTCATCGAGAACGACGAGCGGAGCTCCATCGACGCGAGGCGGGGGAGGAACCGCCGACGCTGCTCCTCGGTGCCGTGGAGGCGGATCATCGTCGCCGCGATGAACGATCCGTTGAGGATCCCGGAGAGCGTCACCCACCCGCGCGAGATCTCCATCACGATGAGCGCGTAGGTGTCGAGACCGAGACCGAGGCCCCCGTACTCCTCGGGAATCGTCGTTCCGAACAGCCCCATCTCGCGCATCGTCTCGACCATCGAGGTCGGGTACTCGTCGGCATGCTCGAGCTCGGAGGCGAAGGGCACGACGTCGCGATCGACGAACTCCCGCACGGCGGCGACGATCTCCCGCTGGTCGGACGTGAGGCTCACTCGCTCGCTCCCGTCACGCGGGCACCGCCGCGCCCAGCGTGAGCGGGGCAAGAGCGGCCGTGATGTCGTCGTGCTCCTCGAGCGCCAGGATGGTGTCCTCGAGCGTCTCGACGGCGCGATCGGACAGTGCGAGCGAGGCGTTCGCGCGGAACTTCGCCCGAACCTCGTCGGCAGAGAGCGGGTTCTCCGGACCGCCCTTCTGGTACGGGAAGTCCGCCTCGACCGTCGTTCCATCGCTCAGGGTCACGACGGCCCCACCGGGGAACGCCTGCGGGTAGGTCGGGTAGGGACGCGTCTCGTAGCGCACTTTCGCCGCGACGGCGAGCACTTCGGGATCGGCGATCGCCTCGTCGGTGAAGTCGACGACGGCGACGTGGCCGCGCGCAAGCATCGAGGCAACCGAGTACTGCAACGAGAACTTGCCCTCGTACTCGGAGCGTGGCACCCGCTTCTGGTCGGCCGGCTCGAGCACGAGCGAGACACCGGCCTCGGGGACGGTGACGAGCACGTCGGTGATCTCATCGGCCGAGAACGTCCGTCCGGCTGCTGCCTCTGCCGCTGCTCCGAGCGAGCCGTGCATGAAGTGGCAGACAGGGAACGGCTTGTAGGCGATCCGCGGCGTCTCCCAACGTGACCCCAGATCTGCCGAGCTGCCCCGCGATGTCGATCTCGCCCTCCGCGGCAGCGAGGAACGCGTGGTACAGCCCGAATTTCCCCTCGAGCACTGTCTGCGGGCCCTCGGCGCCGTGCGCGGCGAGGCTGGAGGCGAAGTGCGCACCGTGCGCGGCCCAGGCGGCATGCATCGGCTTCGTCGGCGTCCCGTCTGTGAGATAGGCGAACAGCCCGCCTGCGAACGACCCGGCGATGCCGAGCGCGCTCGTCGTCGTGGCCGTGCCCGCGCCGGCGACGCGTCCGATCGCGGCGACGCCGCCGAACACACCGCAGATCGCGGTTGGATGGAACCCGCGCGCGTGGAAGGCGCCTGGTGCTGCCATCCCGATCCGGCAGACGACCTCGTTCCCGGCAACGATTGCCGCGAGGGTGTCGCTCCCGTTCGCCCCGACCTGCTCGGCGGCGGCGAGCGTCGCGGGAGAGACCACCGCCGAGACGTGGCTGACCGACTCCGAGTGTGTGTCGTCGAAGTCGAGCCCGTGGCAGAGCATTGCGTTGGCGAACGCAGCGTTTGCGGCGGGGAGCCGGCGCTCCGTGCCGATCACGGTCGCCTGCGGCTCGCCGCCGAGATCCGCCATCGTGGAGCGGCCCTCGGTTGCGATCCCACCGGCGTGAGCGGCGAGGCCGCAGCCGAGGGTGTCGAGGAGGTGGAGCTTGGCGTCCGTGAGGACATCGTCGGGGATATCGGCGAGGGAGAGCGCCGAGCTCCACTCGGCGATCGTGATGGCAGCAGTCGGCATCTGAATCTCCTTATCTCGGCTGGGAAGGGCTGCGACGAGCCCGCCTCACACCGTCCAATCGTCGTCGGAGTACGGGAACCCGTCCGCGACCTCGGGGGCGCCGCGACGGTAGACCATGAATGTTCGCTTGAACTCGATCACGACCTCGGAACGCTGGTTGATCCCACGGCAGCGCATGGAGACGATCCCGACGCTCGGGTTCGAGCCCGACTCGCGGATGTCGAGGATCTCGCTCTCGGCCCAGAGCGTGTCGCCCTCGAAGACCGGCTTGGGGAGCTTGATGTCCGTCCAGGCGAGATTCGCGGCGGCGTTCTCGCTCGTGTCCGGAACCGTCAGCCCGGTCACGAGCGCCAGGGTGAAGGCGCTGTTGACGAGCGGCTTCCCGAAGCGAGTTCGCGCCGCGAACGGCTCGCTGAAATGCATCGGGTTCGTGTTCATCGTCAGGCAGGTGAACCAGATGTTGTCCGTCTGGGTGACGGTGCGGCCGAAGCGGCTGCGGAACACATCGCCGGGGGCGAAGTCCTCGTAGATAGCGACCCCGCCATTCCTTCGGCGCTCCGGATACGTCAGTCTGCATCGAGCACTCTCCTCTTGTTGTCGGCGATCAGCAGGCGCGCGCGCTCGACGATCGGCAGATCGACCATCTCGCCGTCGAGCGCGATGACTCCCAGCCCCTCCCGCTCGGCCTCTTCGAAAGCGACGACGACGTCGCGGGCACGCTCGAGCTCGGTGTCCGAGGGAGAGAACGCACGTTGACGATCGCCACCTGATCGGGATGGATGCATGCCTTGCCGCGAAATCCGAGCGAACGCGCGAGGGCGCAGTCGCCCTCGAGCCCGGTGGGATCGCGCACGTCGACCCAGACCTGATCGATCGGCCCCCGTAGCCGGGCGGCCGCAGAGTCGACGACGATCGAGGATCGAGCGAAGAGAAGCTCGTGCCCGTCGGGCCGGGACTCGAGGCCGAGCGCAACTCCGAGATCGACGGCACCGAGCATCAGCGCGACGACGGTTGGTGATGCGGCGAGCTCGAATGCGCCGCGGAGGCCCTCCGCGGTCTCGACGATCGCGATGATCGGGAGCGCCAGGGTCTCCGCGAGCGCCGCTGCTGCCTGCGCGGTCGCCTTCGGCAGGACCACGCCGTCGATGCCGAGGCCACCGATCAGCGCGAGGTCGTCCTCGTGCCAGGCGGAACCGACGGCGTTGACCCGGACGAGCCTCTGGCCCGGGGTGTCGGCCGCCTCGGAGTACACGCTCGCAACGACCTCGCGCGCCTCCGATTTCATCGCCGGCGCCACCGCATCCTCGAGGTCGGCGATCACGACGTCGGCCGAGCTATCGAGGGCACGACGCAGCTTGCGGGCGTCGATGCCGGGGGCGAAGAGGAACGAGCGGGCCGTGAGAAGGTCGGTCATGAGTTGACAGAATCGCGAATGTCAGACATAAACACAAGTTCCATCCGACGCGAGAGGAGCCCGTCCGTGAAAGCCGTCGTCTTCCACGAGTTCGGCAGCACAGATGTTCTTCGGGTCGAGGAGCTTCCCGATCCCGTAGCCGGCCCAGGCCAGGTCGTGGTCGACGTCACCGCGACCGCGCTCAATCATCTCGACGTCGACGTGCGAGAGGGAGTTTCGCGCTTTCCCGTTTCCTTCCCGCACACGGCTGGTGTCGAGCCCGTCGGCCGGATCTCGGCGATCGGCGACGGCGTCTCCGGCTGGGCGGTCGGTGATCGCGTGGCCGTGTATCTCATTGCGACCTGCGGAAACTGCGTCTACTGCCTGACGGGACGCGAGTCTCTCTGCACGGCGCCGGACTGGTTCATCGGGATGGGGTCGGGGGGTGGCTACGCCGAGAAGATCGCCTGCAAGACGTCGCAGCTGATCCGGATCCCGGAAGGGGTCACCGACATCGACGCGGCTGCCGGCCTGATCGCGTTCGGAACCGCCTGGCACATGCTGGTCACGCGCGCGGGCCTGCGCACCGGGCAGACGGTGCTGATCAACTCGATCGGCAGCGGGATCGGCTCGGCTGCGGTGCAAGTGGCGAAGAATGCCGGGGCGTTCGTGATCGGAAACTCGAGCCGTGACGACAAGCTCGAGCGTGCGAAGGAGCTCGGGTCTCGACGTGGGAATCAACTACACGAAGCAGGACGTGGTCGAAGAGGTGATGAAGGCGACGGGCGACCACGGGGTCGATGTCGTCTTCGAGCACGTCGGCGGCGAGTTGTTCCAGCACGGGCTCGACTCGCTCGCGAAGGACGGGGTTCTCGTCACCTGCGGCGCTCACGCGGGTGAGGTCGTGCCGTTCGACATCATCCCGTTCTTTCGGCGGCAGCTGTCGGTGATCGGCTCGTTCGTCTTCGGCCGCAGCGAGGTCGCGACCTGCTTCGCGCTGATCGCACGCGGAGTGCTCGAGCCGCAGATCGCCGCGACCTATCCGCTCGAGCAGGTGAAGGAGGCGACCGAGCTCATGGAGAGCAGGGAGTTCTTCGGCAAGATCGTCCTCACGACGGGAGGTGAGCAATGAAGCGAATCGGTGTTGACGTCGGCGGAACCTTCACCGACCTCATCTACGTCGACGACGAAGCCGGCGTGATCAAGGTGCACAAGCTGGCGACCACCCCCGAAGACCCGTCGCTCGGGACGATCGAGGGCGTTCGGCAGATCGCGGCCGACGCCGGTATCGATCCGTCCGAGCTCGATCAGGTCTTCCACGGAACGACGATTGCGACGAACATCGTGATCGAGCACAACGGCGCGTCGGTGGGGATGATCACGACCGAGGGCTATCGGGACATCCTCCACATCGCGAGGCACAAGAAGCCGCTCAACTTCTCCAACTACCAGGATCTTCCCTGGCAGCGGTATCCCGTCGTCCGCCGCCGCTACCGGCTCACGGTCCCCGAGCGGATCGTGGGCGACGGATCGGTGCTCGTCCCGCTCGACGAGGACCGAGCACGTGAGCAGGTACGCAGCCTCAAGGCCTCCGGGGTCGAGGCGGTCTGCGTGTGTTTCCTCTTCTCGTTCCTCAACCCCGTCCACGAGCAGCGAGTGGCGGAGATCGTGCGCGAGGAGTTCCCCGAGGCGTTTCTCTCCGTCTCGAGTGAGGTGATCCCGCAATACCGGGAGTACGAGCGGTTCTCGACGGTCGGGCTCAACGCGTACGTCGGTCCGAAGGTTGCGTCGTATGTCGCTCGTCTCCAGGAGCAGCTTGCGGAGCTCGGTCTGCGCAGCGGGCTCCATCTGATGACCTCGGCCTCCGGGGTGGCGACCGCCGAGGCAGCGATCAAGCGCCCCGTGAACCTCCTCATGTCAGGCCCGGTCGCCGGCGTCGTGGGTGGCATCTGGGCAGGCCGTCAGGCGGGGTTCGACAACGTGATCACGCTCGATGTCGGCGGCACGTCTGCCGACATCGGACTGGCGCAGGAGGGACGCCTGCGGATGAAGCATCTGCTCGACACGAAGGTCGGGCCGTACCAGGCGATGATCCCGATGGTCGACGTCGACACGATTGGCGCGGGCGGCGGCTCGATCGCCTACGTCGACGCCGGCGGCATCTTCCGTGTCGGCCCGCGCTCGGCCGGCGCGCTTCCCGGCCCCGCGGCGTACGGTCGGGGCGGAACCGAGGCCACCGCGACCGACGCGATGGTCAATCTCGGCTGGCTGCTCCCCGAGGCGTTTCTCGGCGGGGGCATGACCCTCAGCCGTGATGCAGCACGCAAGGCCTTTGCGGACGGTCCGGCCGGTGCTCTCGGCATGAGCGTCGAGGAGGCGTCGATCGGCGCGGTTCAGATCCTCGCTCACTCGATGGTGCAGTCGATCGAGGAGAACTCGGTGCGCAAGGGGTTCGACCCACGTGACTTCGCGCTCGTCGCCGAGGGTGGCGCGGGCCCGCTCTTCGCCGTCCCGATCGCGGTCGAGGTGGGGACGCCGAACGTGGTCGTCCCCCTCTATCCGGGGATCGCAGCGGCGATGGGCCTCGTGGCGACGGACATGGTCTACGAATACGCGCGCGACGACCTACCAGCGGCTCTCGACGCTCGACGCAGGCACTCTCCAGAAGCGGTTCGAGGAGCTCGAGGCGCAGGCCACCGAACAGCTTGCCGAGGACGGCATCCCCGCGGAGAGCGTCCTCGTGCAGCGGATCGTCGATGCCCGCTACCTCGGCCAGGGGTACGAGCTCCGCGTCGATGTCGGCGGCGGAGCGATCGACGAGGCCTGGGCCGAAACCCTCCGTCGCGACTTTCACGACATCCACGAGCGCGAGTACTCCCGGCGGTTCGAGGACTCCGACATCGAGGTCCCGAACATCCGCGTGCGGGGCATCGGCCTGATGCCGCAGCTCTCGACCCCGGAGATCGAAGCGGGCGGCGAGTCGTCCGACGGCGCACTCCGGTTCGAGAATGACGCGTGGTTCCTCGTCGACGGTGTGCTCGAGAAGCTCTCGACGCGGTACTACGACCGGGCCGAGCTCAGGGCGGGGAATCGCCTCGCCGGCCCGGCGATCGTGAACCAGTTCGATTCGACGACCGTGATCCCGCCCGGGATCGAGGCGCACATCGACCCGCACGGAAACATCGTGATCGAGGTCGGTGCTTCGGCTCAGGCGAGGGCGATCGCGGCATCGGCAACCGTCCCGACGAGCCAGGGGGTTTGACGTGTCCACGACCGAATACGAGCTCGGGAAGCATCCCGGCCCCCCCGAGCTGGAGCGGGTGGATGTCGATCCCATCACGATGCGGGTGCTGGGCGGCGCGTTCCACGCGATCGCGAAGGAGATGTCCGGCGTCCTGTTCCGGATGTCGTACTCGTCGATCATCCGCGAGTCGGAGGATCTCGGCGCGGGCATCTTCGACGCCAAGGGGCGAGAGCTCTGCGAGTCCGACTCGACCCCGATGCACATCGGTTCGTTGCCGTGGTACATCCGCGGCTTCATGCGCCACCTCGAGGGCAAGATCGTCGAGGGCGACGTGATCATCCACAACAACCCCTACTACGGCGCCTCGCACAGCCCGGATATCGCCGTCGCAGTGCCGATCTTCCACGAGGGCGAGCTCTACGGGTTCGCGGCCGTGACTGCCCACGTCCTCGACGTCGGCGGCTCGTTCCCCGGGATCAATGCGGACGCGTTCGACGTCTATGCCGAAGCGAAGATCTACGACGGTCTCCGCTGGTACCAGGGCGGGGAGCTGAACGAGGACCTCGACAAGATGATCTTCGACAACGTCAGAACGGTGACGATGAACCGCGGCGACATGAACGCGATGATGGCCGCCTGCCAGCTCGGTCGCGACCGGATGCTGCGCCTGTTCCAGCGCTACGGGGCGGACACCGTGATGAGCGCCGCGTACAACTGGATGGACTATTCGGAGAACATGCTGCGGGCGCAGATCCGTGCCCTACCCGACGGCGAGTACAAGGCGCCGACAGGCTGGCTCGATGACGACGCGCGCAACCGTGGCGTCCGCCTGCGTGTCGAGACCAAGGTGATCGTCGAGGGTGACGAGATCACGATCGACCTGACCGGCTCGAACGCCGAGGTGCCGACCGGATTCAACGTCCCCTACGAGGGCTCGCTCCTCGTCGGCGCCTACTACGCCGTGCGCACGATCCTCCTCGACGAGGTGACCTTCCCCGAGCACGTGCCCCAGAACGACGGCGTCTTCCGTCCGGTCAAGGTGATCGCACCGAAGGGGACGATCTACAACCCGACCTTCCCCCGGGCCTGCTTCTCGCGGTTCTGCCAGGTGCAGCGGGTCGTCGACAACACGATTCTCGCCCTCGCGGATGCGTTGCCCGAAGGCGTGACGGCGGGGAACTCGGCAGGAATCCACTTCTGCGCCTATTCCGGCTTCTCGGAGGAGATGGGCGAGTACTGGCTCTACCTCGAGGTGAACGAGGGCTCGTACGGCGGCCGGTTCGGCAAGGACGCGATGGATTCGGTCGACAACCTGATGGCGAACACCCGCAACAATCCGATCGAGGAGCTCGATCTGCGGTTCCCGATCCGCTGTGACCAGTACGAGCTACGCCCCGAGCCGGCGGCTCCGGGCCGATGGCGGGGCGGGATCGGGATCATCCGTCGCAACCGGTTCCTCGTCGACGGCGTCTACTCGTGTGAGGGCGATCGCCAGACCGACCCTCCCCGGGGAATCTTCGGCGGCTGGGACGGTCTCGTCGCGTCCTGTCGGAAGAACCCCGACACGAAGAACGCCGAGGACTTGCCGGCCAAGGTCACGGGCATCCCGTTCGCGGCCGGCGAGTTCATCGAGTTCCGCGAGCCGAACGCGGCCGGGTACGGCGACCCGCTCGACCGACCGGCGGACGCGGTGAGGGAGGACGTTCTCGACGACTTCACGACGATCGAGCTCGCTCGGGACGCCTACGGCGTCGTCTTCGCCGACGAGCGGACGCTCGAGATCGACGTGGATGCGACCGAGGCGCTTCGCTCGGAGCTGCGGGCCGATGTCCGCGGCACGTCGCTGACCGACTTCTACGCCGGCAGGCTTCCACAGGCGAACAAGCCGGTCTCGGTCGCGGGCAACTCCGAGTTCGGGATGACGTAGGCAGGTGGCGCCGCCAACCCTTCTGCTGCCGTGACGGTGGGCTACGAGCCTCAGGAGTCGAGGGCGGCGCCTCCCGCCCTCGACGGGCTCACGCCCATCCTTGCCGGCGTCGTTCCGCTGCGGCGGGTCCGGAAGGGCTACGAGCAGGTTGCCGACCAGCTTCGTGAGCTCATCGTCTCGGGTCAACTCGCCCAGGGCGAGCGCCTTCCGACCGAAACCGCGCTCGCACGGCAGGTGGGCGTCAGTCGGGCGACGGTCCGGGAGGCGCTCCGGCTGGTTGCGGCGCAGGGCCTGATCAGGACCTCGAAAGGGGTCGGTGGCGGCAGCTACGTGACGATGCCCACGGTGCGACACATCTCGGACTCGCTGAGCTCCAACATCGCTCTCCTCGCGGCGGCCCGCGATCTCACCCTCGAGGAGCTGATCGAGGTTCGGGTGCTGCTGGAGGTCCCCGCGGCGAGGCTCGCAGCCAGGCGTAGGAGGCTCGACGATGTCGAGATGCTGCGCGGAACGATCCCCTCGGACAATCTCCCTCTCGACACGCAGGCCGAATTCGTCCACAACAGGGACTTCCACGCGACTCTCATCGAGAGCTGCGGGAACGCCCTGCTGCGAATCGCCGCGCAGCCGGTCTTCTCGGCGTTGCAGACGAGCCTGTCGCGGACGGGCCTCGGGCGAAGCTTCCATACGTCGATACACGCGCATCACGCGCGAATCGCCGATGCGATCGAGGCGGCCGACGAGGACGGAGCCGCGAGCGAGATGCACAAGCATCTCGCGTTTCTCGTCCCCTTCTACGAGAAGGCATGGCGGCACGCGCGCCGCCCAGGTGACTGATCGAGATCGGGATCCAGGGATCGGGGCAGCTCCCCGGGGATCTCCCCGACCCCGGGCGTTTCCGTGCCGTCGCCGAGCTTGCCGAAGAGCTCGGGTACGACTCGATCTGGGCAGGTGAGCACCTCTCGTTCCACAATCCGATCCTCGATCTCGGCGTCGCGCTCGCGGCCTTCGCCGCGGTGACCGAGCGGATCGCCCTCGGCGCGGGCGTCGTGCTGCTGCCGCTGCGACATCCGAGCCACGTCGCCAAGCAGGCGGCGTCGCTCGACTACCTCTCGGGCGGGCGGCTGCTGCTCGGCCTCGGCGTCGGTGGAGAGGGCGCCGGTGATTACGAGGCCTCCGGGGTATCGGTGGCGGAGCGCGGCGAGCGTGCCGACGAGGGCATCGTTGCCCTTCGCGCGCTTCTCACAGAGCGGCCGGCGTCGGCCCACGGGCGCTTCTATCCCTTCGAGGGCGTGTCGATCGAGCCGGCTCCCACTCGGGCGGGCGGCCCGCCGCTCCTCGTCGGCGGCCGCTCGAACGCGGCGATCCGCCGGGCAGGGACGCTTGCGGACGGATGGATTCCGTACATGATCTCGCCGCGACGCTTTGCCGCCGGGATCGAGGCGGTCGCCGGTCGTGCGCGCAACGCCGGGCGCGACCCGGCAACGCTGCAGCACGTCCTCGTGCTCTTCGCACACGTCGACGACGACGGCGAGCGCGCCCGGTCCGAGGCGATCGACCACCTCTCGGAGCGCTACGGCATGCAGTTCGAGCGACATCACGTCGAGCATCTCTGCGTCGTCGGGACACCCGAGGAGTGTGCAAGTCGGGTCGCGGCCTACCGCGACGCCGGAGTCGAGCACGTCTCCTTCAACCCGGCCGTCGCCGAGGAGGGCTTTTTCGAGCAGGTGCGGCGGATCCGGGCGGTCACCCACGCGGCGGTGGCAGCGTGACGCTTCCCCTGGCGGACATCAGGATCGTCTCGGTCGAGCAGTTCGGCGCCGGGCCGTGGGGCACGCTCCAGCTCGCCGATCTCGGGGCCGAGATCATCAAGATCGAGGACCCCGGGTCGAACGGTGACGTTGGCCGGTTCGTGCCTCCGTTCCAGGAGGGAGAGGACTCTCTCTTCTTCGAGACGTTCAATCGGGGCAAGAGCAGCGTCTCGCTCGACCTCCGTCATCCCGAGGCGCGGAGCGTCTTCCACGACATCGTTCGGGTGTGTGACGGTGTCTACTCGAATCTCCGCGGCGATCAGCCGGAAAGGCTCGGGCTCACCTTCGACCAGCTCCGCGACGTCAACCCTCGCATCGTCTGCTGCTCGCTCTCGGGCTTCGGCATGACCGGACCGCGGGCCGGCGAGGGCGGCTACGACTACATGATGCAGGGGCTCGCCGGGTGGCAGAGCCTCACGGGCGACCCTGCCGGGCCGCCGACGAAGAGCGGCCTCTCGCTCGTCGACCTCTCGGGCGGCTACGCATCGGCGATCGCACTGCTCTCGGGCATCTGGAGGGCCCGGCGGGACGGCGTCGGGTGCGACTGCGACGTCTCCTTGTTCGAGACGGCCCTGCACGAGCTGATGTACATCGGCCCCTGGGCGGCGACGCACGGGTACGTCCCGCCCCGGCGCAAGGGCTCGGCGCACCCGACGATCGTTCCGTTTCAGAACTTCGAGGCGTCCGACGGCTGGTTCGTCCTCGGGGCGGCGAAGCAGGTGTTCTGGGAGCGGACCTGCACGGTGATCGGCAGGCCCGATCTTTGCGTGGACGAGCGGTTTGCCACGATGGCGGGACGGAACGAGCACCGCGACGCACTGGTGCCTCTTCTCGAGGAGGTGTTCCGGACACGCACGACCGACGAGTGGGTCGAGGCGCTCGTAGCAGCCGGCGTGCCGGCCTCTCACGTCAATACCGTGGAGGAGGCGCTCACCGACCCGCAGACGGTCGCGCGCGAGGATATCGTCGAGCACGATCACCCGACGCTCGGCACGGTGCGCTCGATTCGTACTCCACTGCGCCTCTCCTGCGACGGGGAGCGACTCGAGCGGGAGCCCTTCCGCGGCCCGGGCCGCGGCGAGCACACGGCGGCGGTTCTCGAGGAGCTCTGCGGCTATTCGCCGGAACGGGTGGCGGAGCTCGCCGAGGCGGGAGTGTTCGGAACGACGCCGTGAGCGAGCGCGATCTCGTCGGCTACGGAGCGAGCCCGCCCGATCCGCGCTGGCCCGGCGGCGCCCGCCTTGCGGTCAGCTTCGTCCTCAACTACGAAGAGGGTGGCGAGATGTCCCCGCTCGAGGGCGACGCGACATCGGAGGCATTCCTGCACGAGGTGATCGGGGCACCACCCACGGTGGGCCGGCGGAATCTCAACACCGAGTCGATGTTCGAGTTCGGCAGCCGTGCAGGGTTCTGGAGGGTTCACCGGATCTTCGCGGAGCACGGGCTGCCCTTGACCGTGTACGCGGTCGGTCAGGCGCTCGAGCGGAACCCGATAGCGGCCCGCGCGATGATCGCCGCCGGGTGGGAGGTCGCAAGTCACGGCTGGCGTTGGATCGACTACGTCGAGATGCCGCTCGAGGAGGAGCGAGCCCATATCCGACGAGCCATCGCTGCGATCGAGAGCGTTTGCGGGGCTCGGCCCGTCGGGTGGTACACCGGGCGGATCTCGGAGAGGACTCGCGCGCTCGTCGTCGAGGAAGGCGGCTTTCTCTACGACTCGGACTCCTACGCGGATGAGCTCCCCTACTGGGTCGACGTGGCCGGCGAAGACCATCTCGTGATCCCGTACACGCTCGACGCCAACGACTTCAAGTTCCTGTTGCCGAACGGCTTCGTCACAGCCGATGACTTCACGACCTACCTGATCGACACCTTCGAGCAGCTCCACGCCGAAGGCGGCCGGATGATGTCCGTCGGATTGCACTGCCGCATCACCGGCCGTCCCGGTCGCGCCCGGGCTCTCGACCGCTTCCTGCGGCACCTCGAGGCTCGAGGCGACGTCTGGGTGACCACCCGGGCCGACATAGCGCGCCACTGGCACGCCGAGCATGGACGGCGCTGAGCAGCCGCGATACGATCACCTCACCCGGACGAACAAGGAGGAACGATATGTCGACGACCGCAGCCACCTGGACGCGTGAGACTCTCGCCGCCGCTCCACAGACCTACTTCGACGCCGTGGACGCGATGGATGCCGACGGCGTGCTGGCCCACTTCGCGGACGACGCAACACTGACGGTGCAGACCGACCACGTCACGTTCGAAGGCGCGGAGGAGATTCGCCGCATGTTCACGGACTTCTTCGACGCTTCGGCGACGATTCGGCACGAGATCCGGAACATCGTCGTGGAGGAAGCGGCAGGCAAGGTCTCCACGGAGCAGGGCTACATCGGAGAGCTGAAGGACGGCACCCAGAACGACATGCACAACTGCAATTTCTTCGACTTCGACGCCGACGGGAAGTTCAAGCGCGTGATCATCTGGATGGCGGGGTCGAACCCGCTCAAGTAGCCGTGGTCTCGAGGAGCCGTGCTCTCGAGTAGTCGTGGTGCGGTGACGGCCGTGGCGTGACGTCGATTGGAGGGCCGGGCGCGTCGAACGGCGCCCGGCCGCTCAATCGTCGTTCGCGAGGGCAGCGTCGAAGAAGTCGCTCACGATCGAGACGGCGACGGCCGGGCACTCGAGCAGGTCGGCGTGCCCGATGTCCGGGAACTCGTGTGTCGTGATGTTCGAGTTCTGCTCCGCCATCTTCCGTGCACCGAGGCCGGACGGGGCGAGCACCGGAGGGCAGAGGATGTCGTGCGTTCCGTTCGTCATCAACATCGGACGCTCGATCTCAGGCACGCGCGGCGAGAGGTCCATCTGCTCCATTGCGATGCACGCCTGGCGCACCGTGTACGGGTCGTTGACGCCGATCACCGAGCGCACGACGCCGAACGTGTCCTTCCCCTCCTCGCTCTCGAGGAATGCCGCGCCGACCGCCTGCGTGGTCACGTGGTCGGAGAAGTCGTCCCACGGCATCGACTCTGCCATCCGGCGCCAGACGCGGAAGAGGGTCTCCCGGTAGACATCCGGTTTTGCGAAGGCGACGTCAGCGCACGTGGCGATCGTGCGGTCGCCGTGGAGCGCCGTGAAGGCGATCGCGATCATGCCGCCCATCGAGGTGCCGTGGATCAGCACGCGTTCGAGGCCGAGCGCGTCGAGGAGCTTGGCGCCGTCGGTCGCCCACCCCTCGATCGTGTACCACTCCCGGGGGCACGACGAGGCACCGTACCCGCGCGCGTCGAAGGAGAGCAGCTGAAACCCGCGCTCGCGGAAGCCGTCGTTGACGAAGCCGAAGTTGTGCCGACCGAACAGTCCTCCGCCGAACTGCACGATCACCGGCGCCTCTGGAGGCCCCGTCAGCTCGTAGTAGAGGCTTACGCCCTCGTCGATCTCCACGTACGGCATCGCTTCCCTCCCGATCGTTTGACGTTGCCGGGAGTCTTACAGATGGGCGCCTCAGTCCCAGCTGCGACCGACGCGATCCCACGCGACGTCGCTCGGCAACCATTCCGTCGTGATCCGCGAGAACAGTCTCGTCACGTCCTCCGAGCCGCATTTCGGGCAGGGTGGAGCATCGTTCGTCGACAACGTGAGAAACTCCTCGTACTTCTCGTCACATTTCTGGCAGCGGTATTCGTAGATAGGCATCGTCATGCAGTCTAGCCCCCACGCAACGTCCGAGCACCTGCGCGCTCAGGCGGCGCTGTTCGGCGTTACCCCGTCCGACGCGGACATCGAAAACGTGCAGGGATTCCTGGAGGCCATTCTGCCGGCGCTCGCGGAGATAGAGCGGCGGCTCCCACCCGCGCTCCCCGGGGGGCACGACGTCCCGGATGGCGAGGCACCGTGAGCGTCGCCGGCCTGGCAGCGCGGCTCCGTTCGCGGGAGCTCTCACCCCGCGAGGCGGTCCAGGAGTATCTCGATCGCATCGATCTTCTCGACGGAGCGATCAATGCGTTCATCACGGTTCGCGCCGAGGAAGCGCTCGCCGAAGCGGACGCGCTCGCCGAGGCGGAGGGCAGAGGCCCACTGTGGGGCGTCCCGGTTGCCGCAAAGGACGTGATCGACGTCGCCGGCTCGGCGACGACCGCCGGGTCGAAGATCCTGGCCGACAACATCGCCGTGGCAGACGCCGCGTCGGTGGAGGGGCTCCGTCGAGCCGGCGCAGTGATCCTCGGCAAGCTGAACACGCACGAGTTCGCCTTCGGCGCCATGACGACCTCTCCGCACTTCGGACCTGCCCACAATCCATGGTCGCCCGACCGCATCTGCGGTGGGTCGAGCGGTGGCAGCGGAGCTGCCGCCGCGGCCGATCTCGCGGCGGGAACGCTCGGGACCGATACGGCAGGCTCGATCCGCATTCCCGCGGCTCTCTGTGGCGTCACCGGCCTGCGACCGTCCTCGGGGCTCGTCTCCAACGAGGGCGTTGTCCCCGTCTCGTGGACCTACGACACGGTGGGGCCGATCGCGCGCAGCGCAGAGGACTGTGGCCTTCTTCTCGACGCGATCGCCGGCACGAGCGTTGTTGTCGAGGGAGGCGTCGAGGGAGTGAGGATCGGCGTCGTGGAGGCTCTGTTCGAACGGGCCGACCCTCGCGTTGCAGAGGCGGTGCGGGCGGCTGTCGCCGGGCTCACCGAGCTCGGGGCCACCAGCGAGCCGATCGACGTGCCTGGGCTCGTCGAGGCGGGGACCATCGTCCAGCTGCAGATGCTGCCCGAGGCGACCGCGGTGCACCTCGAGTGGATGCGGACGCGTCTCGAGGACTACGGAGCCGATGTCCGGGCCCGGTTGCTCGCGGGCCTGTTCCTTCCCTCCACGGCGTACGTGACGGGGATGCGGGCTCGGCGGGAGTACTGCGAGGGAATGCGCGGGGTGTTCGAGCGCGTCGACGTCCTCGCCGCCCCCGTCATGCCCGTCGTCGCGCCGAGCATCGGCGACGACGAGGTCGAGCTCGGCGGCCGGCGCCTGCCCTACCGCCTCGCATTGATGCCGTTCAACTCGCCCTGGGCTCTCGCGGGACTGCCGGTCGTCAGCGTCCCGTGCGGGTTCGTCGACGGCCTCCCTGTCGGTCTTGCTCTCGTGGGACGTCGGTTCGCGGAGGAGGCCGTTCTTCGTGCCGCTCACGCCTACCAGACGGTGACCAACTGGCACGAGCAGAGGCCGCCCATTGCCGTTTGACGGCGGTGGGCCGCGAGGCGTATACACAAGGGAAGGAAACCAAGGAGAGGAGTTCGACTCACATGTCACTTCTGATCAAGGGCGGGCGCATCCTGACGGCGGCCGACGACTACGTCGCCGATGTCCTCATCGAGGACGGCGTCATTTCGATGATCGGCCAGTCGCTCGATGTCCCTGCAGAGCGCACGGTCGACGCGAGCGGGAAGATCGTCATGCCCGGCGCGATCGATCCTCATACCCACATCGAGATGTTCTTCGGCGGCACGACGACCTGCGACGATTTCACGTCCGGGACGACGGCGGCAGCGTTCGGAGGCACGACCACGCTCATCGACTTCTGCGTCCAGACTCCCGGTGACACCTTCGCCGAGGCGCTCGCGAAGTACCACGAGAAGATCGAGCGGTGCCCGCCGGTGATCGATGTCGGCTTCCACATCGCCGTCACCGACCTGCACACGGGCGGCACGCTCGAGGATCTCGCGAAGCTGCCCGATGAGGGAGTCACCTCGTACAAGCTCTTCATGGCGTACAAGGGCGCCGTCATGGTCGACGACGAGACGCTCTTCAAGGTCATGCAAGTGGCGCACGAGACAGGTGCGCTCGTGATGGTGCACGCCGAGAACGGCGACGCGATCGACATTCTCGTCAAGGAGACCGTTGCCGCCGGGCACACCGAGCCCGTCTGGCATGCCCGCAGCCGGCCGATGGAGACCGAGGCCGAGGCGACGAATCGCGCGATCCAGCTCGCTCGCGTGGCCGACGCGCCGCTGTACGTCGTCCACGTGTCCTGCCAGCCCTCGGTCGAGCCGATCGCGCTTGCGCGGGAGAAGGGCTGGAGGGTGTGGGGCGAGAGCTGCACGCAGTATTTCTTCATCGACGAGTCGATGATGGAGGCACCCAACTGGGAGGGCGCGAAGTACATCTACACGCCGCCGCCGCGACCCAAGGAGCACCAGGAGCATCTCTGGAACGCGATCCGGACGGACGCTCTCTCGGCCGTCTCGACCGACCACTGCCCGTTCAACTGGCCGGAGCAAAAGGAGATCAACGGTCGCGAGTTCCCGGTCGTCCCGAACGGGGGGCCGGGGATCGAGAACAGGCTGCACATGCTCTGGACGTTCGGCGTCTCGACGGGCCGGATCACGCCCAATCGCTTCGTCGAGCTCGTCTCCACGAACATCGCCAAGCTGTTCGGGCTCTACCCGCGCAAGGGGACGATCGCGCCGGGCTCGGACGCGGACATCGTGATCTGGGATCCGAACAAGAAGCTCACGATCTCCGCGGCAACCCATCACACGAACGTCAACTACAACCTGTTCGAGGGCACCGAGGTGACCGGCGCTCCCGAGCTCGTGCTCGTCCGCGGCCAGGTGATCGTCGAGAACGACGAGCTCGTTGCCAAGCCCGGCGCGGGGCAGTTCGTGAAGCGAGCGCGTTTCGGCGAGGATCTCTTGCCGACTCCCTCGGCGGTGGTGTGACGTGTCCGACGATGCAGCACGCGAGGTCTATTCGAAAGCGGGGCTCGGGCAGGCGGTTACGCTCGGACAGAATCCCGCGATCCTCGTGATCGACTTCTCCTGCGGGTTCACCGATCCGGAGTGTGCGCTCGGCTCCGATCTGAGCGGCGAGGTAGAGGCAACACGTCGTCTGCTCGACGCCGCGCGTGACAAGGGGCTGCCGGTCGTGTACACGACGATCGCATTCGAGCCGGCTCTCAAGGACGGAGGGCTGTGGATGCAGAAGGTGCCCGCTCTGGCCGCTCTCCAGCTCGGAGGGCACTGGGCAGAGATCGATCCGCGGCTCGGCCGTCGGGAGGACGAAACGGTGCTCGTGAAGAAGGGGGCGTCGGGCTTCTTCGGCACGAACCTCGCCTCGGTGCTCGTCTCACAGGGCGTCGACTCGGTGATCCTGTGTGGCGCAACGACCAGCGGGTGCATCCGTGCCACGGCGATCGACCTCCTTCAGTACGGCTGGCCCACGATCGTGCCGCGCGAGTGCGTGGGAGACAGGGCGCAGGCGCCGCACGAGGCCAACCTGTTCGACATCCAGGCGAAGTACGCGGATGTGGTCGCGCTCGACGACGCGCTCGCCTACGTCGAGAGCGTGCCCGGGAACGTGGGCGCTGTCGTGTGACCTATCGCGTTGCGGTTCTCGGAGGAGACGGCGTCGGTCCCGAGGTGATCGTGGAGGCCCAGCGCGTCATCGACGCGCTGGGCCTCCCGTTGGAATGGACCGTGCTTCCGTGGGGCTCGGCCTACTTCCACGAGCACGGCCGCATGATGGCCGACGACGCCCTCGACGTGCTGCGCGCCCACGACGCGTGCCTGATGGGGGCCGTCGGCGACCCGTCTGTCCCCGATCACCTCTCGCTCTGGGGGATCATCCTTCCGATCCGGCAGAAGCTCGATCTCTGGGCGAACGTGCGACCTGCGCGCCTGCTGGACGGGATTCCTTGCCCGCTCGCCGACCGCGGGCCGGCCGATGTCGACATGCTGTTCGTGCGCGAGAACACGGAGGGCGAGTACGCGGGGATCGGCGGCCGAGCGCACCAGGGTCTCGCGACGGAGGTCGGCATCGAGACGGGTGTCTTCACCCGTGCCGGGATCGAGCGCGTCGTTCGCTACGCCTTCGAGCTCGCGGAGAGTCGCGGGCGCGTCGTCACGAGCGCCACGAAGTCGAACGCGTCCCGCTTCGGGTACGTGCTCTGGGACGAGGTCACGGAGGAGGTGGCGGCCGATTTCCCGGCGGTGCGGTACGAGCGGGTCCTCGTCGACGCTCTCGCGGCCCGGATGGTGCGCGATCCGGGCAGCCTCGACGTCGTCGTGGCCTCGAACCTGTTCGCCGACATCCTCACCGACCTGGCCGCCGCGATCCAGGGCGGCATGGGCACTGCGGCGAGCGCGAACCTTGCGCCGGGCTCGAGCGTGCCCGGTCTGTTCGAGCCCGTGCACGGCTCGGCCCCCGACATTGCGGGACAGGGAGTCGCCAACCCCGTCGGTGCGATCTGGAGCGCCTCGTTGATGCTCGAGCATCTTGGCGAGCCGGTGGCGGCGCTCACCGTCATGGAGGCACTCCAGTCGGTATGCCGCGAAGGGCCCCGCACGCGGGACGTCGGTGGCGATGCGTCCACTCGCGAGGTGGGCGACGCGGTCGTCGAGGCCGTTACGGTCAGCGCAGGACGCTGATCAGCACGGCCCCGGCAAGCACGAGGACGCCTGATAGCACGGTCCGCCGCCCGATCTGCTCGCTGCGCCCGATCAGCACGGCGGCGAGCAGGACCGCCCAGAGGGACTGCATCGCGTTGAGTGGGGCGACGACGCTGACCCGACCGTGAGCGAAGGCCTCGACGAGGCCGGCATACGCGAGCCCCAATGTGACGCCTGCCGCGAGGAACGCGGGCAGCGCAGCACGCAGTTTCGCCCGTAGGCCCCTGCGGCGAACAACGAGGAGGTACAGCAGCACGACCACGCTTGCCCCGAGCAGCGAGGCGGCGGAGGCGGCGAGGGGCGGCGCGTCCGATCCCCGCGCCGCGATGCGAACGGCGTTGTCCCGCACGGCGAAGAGCGCCGCGCACGTGAGCGCGAGCACGACGCCGAGCGTTCGGAAGTTCGCCGGTCTGGATCGCTCGCGCACCAGGATCGACCCTCCCAGCACGATCAGCGCGGTGCCGGCGAGGAGCGGCAGGCGGAACGGCTCGCCGAGCAGGAGCAAGGCGATCATCACCGAGATCAGTGGCGCGGTGCCGATCAGAATGGCGGCTCGCGAGGGCCCGGCGTCACGGATGGCGAGAATGAAGAGGATCTGGGAGAGGCCGGGCACGATGGCGCCGACGAGGGCGAAGGGCCAGAGGTCGGAGAGCGTGACTCCGTGCACGAGCTCCGGGAGCGCGAGGAGCGCTCCCGTGACGAAGCCGACTCCGATGATGACGAGCGCGCCGGCCTCGGGATCGGCTCCCCGTTGCAGCCCGCCGCGGACGGCCAGAGTGAGAACGCCGAACAGCGCGCCGGCGAGCAACGCGAAGACGACGGCCGTCACCGTACTACGATCTGGGCGTGGTTGAGCGAAACGAGGCCATCGCGGGGATCCTCCCAGAGCTGTGGGCCGGGAGGGTTCAGATAGTGCCCCGCATCGGTTGACGACGATCCAGAGGGCGGTGGTCGGTGGCTGCGCGCTCGGCTTTGCAACGGGCTGGAACATCGCCGATGTCGGCTCTGTCGCCGGCGAGCTCTCGGACGTCTACGGTGTCGATCTCGCCGTCATCGGGCTCTTTACGACGGCGCTGTTCATCACTCACGTTGCGATGCAGATTCCGGCCGGCCGCGCCGCTGACCGCTTTGGAGCGCGCCGCACCGGGCTCGTCGCGCTGGCGGTGATCCTCACCTTCAACGCGCTCGCGCTTCTTGCACCGGACCCGGCGCTCGCGCTCTCCGCCCGGTTGATGATCGGCATTGGCACCGGCCTGGGATTCATCTCGGGGAGCGCATACGTGCGCAACGAGGGTGGCACGGCATTCGCGCAGGGTATCTACGGCGGTGCGGCCCTCGGCGGAGGCGGGGTCGCTCTCGCTGTCGTGCCTCTTGTGGCGGAGCGGGTCGGCTGGCAGGCGCCCTTCGCGACCGCGATTACCCTTGCTCTCGTAGGGTTGGCACTCCTGAGCGCCGGCCCCCCAGACGGGCCTCGCCGTCGCCAGGAGCGTGAGCAACACGTTCCGTTGGGCGTCCTCATGGACGTCCGCCTCTACAAGCTGGCGGTGCTCTTCTCCTGCTCGCTCGGGTTGAGCGTGGTACTCGGCAACTGGGTCGCGACGCTCCTCGAGCGAGAGGGCGGCATGAGTCGGAGCGCGGCCGGCGCTGTCGCAGCGCTCACGCTGGTTCTCGGTATCGTCTCGCGCCCGCTCGGCGGCTGGATCCTGCACAAGCACCCGCGTCGCATCCGCGCCGCCATGGCCGCGAGCCTCGGTGCCGGAGCCCTCGGTTGCCTCGCGGTTGCCTCGGCCGCCCCGCCCCTCGCCGTTCTCGGCGCAACGACGATCGGCATCGCCGCCGGGATCCCCTTCGCGCCTTCCTTCCAGGGGGCCGCGCACCTGCGCCCGGATGCGCAGGCGGCGGCTGTCGGGTTCGTCAACGGAGCGGCGAGCACGGTGATCCTCGTAGCCACGCCTCTGCTTGGGCTCTCGTTCTCGCTCCCGGGAGGCGGCAGGGCCGGCGTTGTCGCTGTAGCTCTCCTGTGGGCCGCCGCGCTGCTCGTCCTTCCGAGCACCCGGGCTCTGGGAGGAGAGGTCAGACGAGTGCCTGAATTGCCTTCAGGATGATCTCGGCGGCGAGCGCGGCGTCGGCGGGATCAGCGTCCTCTGCCGGGTGATGACTGATCCCGTCCACGCAGGGGACGAACACCATCGCGCTCGGCACCCGATCGGCAACGCACATCGTGTCGTGTGCCGCGCCGGAGTGCATCCGCACGTATGACTCTCCGGTTCCCCGGGCAGCGTCGTCCAGGGCGTTCACGATGGCGGCGTCGAGCGGAGTGACCGCGAGAGTCTGGCGGCGCACGACCTCGGCGGTCATGCCGCGGCGCTCGGCTGCAGCAACGACGAACGTGCTGATCGCGTCGGCGACGCCACCGAAGGCCTCGTCGACCGGGCCGCGGATGTCGAGCGAGAATCGCACGGAGCTGGCGATGGCGTTGATCAGCCCCGGGTCGACCTCGATCTCGCCGATCGTCGCGACCGTCCCCTGACCGGCCTCGACGGCCAGCCGCTCGAGCTCGAGCGCCGCCTCGGCGAGGACGAGAGTCGGATCGAGTCGGAGATCCATCGGCGTCGCGCCCGCGTGGTCGCCGCGACCCTTGACGAAGACGTCGGCGTGGACGTAGCCGGCGATCGCGCCGACGATCCCGATCCGGTTCCCCGTGTCCTGCAACAGGCGCGCCTGTTCGATGTGCATCTCGATCCAGCCGACGAGGTCGTCGAGCTCGTGGATCGACTCGCGCCAACGGGCCGGCTCGTACCCCGCCTCCTCGGCGTGCTCCCAGAAGCTTCGGCCGTCGTCGATCGCCCGGAACGACTCCCGCAGCTCCTGCTCGGTGACGCGCTGCAGCATGATCCGGCTGCCGAGGAGCATCTGGCCGAAGCCCGAGCCCTCTTCCTCGAGGAACGAGATCACCTGCAGTGGCAGGTCGAGGCCCAGCTCGTGACTCGAGGCGACAGACCTCGAGCGCCGTGATCACGCCCATCGTGCCGTCGTAGGGGCCCCCGTTGCGGTTCGAGTCGCAGTGCGACCCGATGCCGAAGACGGGCTCGCCGACCGGCCGGTTTCGCGCGATCAGCGTGCCGACCGGATCCTCGTGCACCGCGAACCCGAGCGCGGTCAGCTCGCCTCCGACGTAGTCGAGCGTCTGCCGGTATTCGGGCGTGTATGCGTAGCGGCGGATCGCCTGGTCGCTCATCGTGTAGGCACGGCCCGTGAGGGTCGCGATGTCGCGAGCGATTCGCTCCGTGCTCAGTGTCCGGTCGATCGAAGTTGGGTCTGTCGTCACCCTCCGGAACTCTACTATCGCTGCATGGACGACGTGTGGCCCCCACCCGAGGCGCAGGCGCGAGCCGCGCTGTGGGCAGCGGAGCGCCATCTGCTCGTCGGCGAGTACCTCGCGGCGGCTGACGCCCTCGATGGCGCGCTCGAGTTCGGCTCCCCGACGACCGTCCGTGTGGCGCGTGCGCTTCGACAGCTCGCGACGGCCGGTTACCGGGGGCAGTGCGGAGACGCTGCGCGTGCCTCGAGGCTTCTCGGCCGTGCTCGCTCGCAGCTCGCACTGTTTCTCCCGAGCTACGACGAGGTCGACCTCGTCGCCCTCCTCGCTGTTGTCACGGTCGCGCTCGAGACGTAGAGTCGACGGATGGAGAGCTGGCGTAACCGCAAGACCCTGATCCTCGGTCGAACCGACATGATCGGGCTCCTGTCTCCCGCCGAGTACAACGATCGGGTCGAGCATGCGTTTCGCATGCACGGCCTCGGCCGCGTCTACATGGAGCCGAAGGGGCACATCGTGCTCGACCGGTATCCCGGCGAGTGGGAAGTGATGCCGTCCTACATCGAGGAGCCCGAGGCGGCGGCGTGCAAGTGGGTCTCGATTCGCGAGAACAACGCCCAGTACGGGCTTCCCGCGGTCTTCTCGATTCTCATCTACACGGACCCGGAAACAGGATTCCCGCTCGCGATCTGTGACGGCTCACATCCACACGCTGATGCGGACGGGGGCCTCCGCGGCAGTCTCGGCGAAATGGCTCGCCCGGAAGGATTCGACCGTGCTCGCGATCGCCGGCACCGGCAGCGTCGCAAAGGGCACGCTCGCAACGTGCGACGCCGTCTTCCCGTTCCGCGAAGTTCGGGTCTGGAGCAGGACGAAGGAATCGCTCGAGCGATTCCTGGCCGAGGAGCAGCCCTCGTATCCGCACCTCGAGCTCAAGCCTTCCACGGACCTCGAGCAGGTCGTTCGATGGTGCCGACGTCGTCGTGACCGGGACGCACGCGCGGGGTTGGATCGTCGACAACGGCTGGGTCGGGCCCGGCACGCACCTCGCGGCGCTCGGCGCCGATCTCAGCGGCGAGCAGGAGCTCGATCCGCGCATCCTCCAGCGGGCTCGCGTCTTCGTCGACGACATCCGACAGTGCATCCCCGACGGCGAGATCAACGTCCCGCTTCGCGAGGGCCTGATCACCGAGGACCACATCGCCGGTGAGATCGGCAAGGTCATCTGCGGCGAGCTCGAAGGGCGGCAGTCCGACGAGCAGATCACGGTCTTCGACTCGACCGGCATCGCCCTGCAGGACTCCGCCACCGTCCCGCTCGAGGTCGAGCGCGCACACGCAGCCGGGGTCGGGATCGAGAAGAAGATGATCTCGACGTGATGGCCGCAGCGATCTTCGAGGCTCCACTGAGCGCCGATCAGGCGACGCGGCTGACGCAGCTGATGGAGGAGGGGCGTGCGACGAGACCCGTCGGGGTGCTCACAGCCACGCTTCTCTACGACGGCGAGCGCGGGCGGCTGCTCGCGATCTGGAAGGACCGCGGCGAGCTCGAGCGGTACGTCGCGGAGACCGAGGTGCCCCGAGGAGTCGAGCTGATGCGCGAGGTCGGCGTCGAGCCGACGTTGACGATCGTCGACGTGCTCGATTTCGGCTGATGGAGCGCCTCGCGCTCTACTGGCACCCGTCCTGAGCAAGCTGCGCCGCGGCCAAGGAGTTCCTTGGCGAGCACCGCCTCGCCTTCGACTCGCTCAACGTTCGTGACGGCGGCGACGGCGAGGCGCGGTGGCTCGAGGCGGGAAAGCCGATCGTTCCCTCGCTCGAAGTCGATGGTGTGGCCGTCCCGATCCTTCACGTCTCCCAGCTTGCCGCCGCCCTTGGCCTGCCCCGGCCGGACGGCCCGGCGGGCGCACGTCTCGCCGTGGATACCGCCGATCTTCTTCGGGCCTGGCTCGACCAGCTTCGTCCGTTGCCCCTGACACTGCTGCTCGAGGCGACGCCGTCGCGGGGCCGCTCGCTGCGCAACCTCACCGTCAACGTCTTCCATCCGTTTGCCCTGCTGCCCGGCGCCTGGGCCGGCGAGGGGTTCCCGTGGCATCCCGAAAAGGACGAGCTGCTCGAGGAGCCGCTGCGTACCGCAGGGGACGTCGTGGGCTACGCGGACTCGATCTACGAGTCCTGGAGCAGCTTCCTCGAGGACGCCGGCGACCTCGAGCGGCCGGGGCTCCAGCTGCCGTCGCCGCGCGGAGTGCTCTCATGGCACGATCTCCTCGACCACCAGCGCTGGCACGCCGCCTTCCACTACCGGCAGCTGGTCGCGTTCCTCGACGCTCGAAACGTCGCGCGTCCGGCGAGCTCTCCCGCTCGAGCTCCTCGAAGACCTCGAACTCCCGGACGAGGTCTTCTAGCCCGCCGCCGCCGTCTGGACGTCGCCGTAGCCGATCGGGGTGGCGCTTACGTCGTGCGGGGGATCAGCGGCTCGCCCGCGAGCATCCGCTCGACGCCGCCGAGGCCCCAGTGCGTGCGGCCGTCGGCGGTGAGCAGCGTCGGCACGCCGCGCACGCCGGCCGCCTCGGCCTCGGCCCGGATCCCGCGGATCTGCGCGTGACGGTCGGCGTCGTAGGCGGCGACAACCGTATCGTCGGAGTCGAGCCCTGCGCGCTCGGCAGCGCGCCGCAGCTCGGCGTCGGTCGAGATGTCCTCGCCCTCGCAGAAGAACGCCTCGTACAGCGCGTGCTTGAAGGCGCGGAGCAGACCTTGCTCCCCCGCGTGGAGGCACGCCGAGACGATGAGCGTCGAGCGCGGCTGGAAGCGCGGCAGGTGGATCTCGACTCCCCGGGCGAGCGCGTGGCGATAGACGTTGTGCGTCCAGTCGGTGCGGAGGTGGTCGCCGCGCACCTCGAGCAGGGGCCGTGGGGCCGGGCGAAGCTCGAACGGGAGCCACTCGATCTCTGCATCCCCGGCGTCCTCGGCCTTCTCGGCGGCATCCGACTCGAGGTACGAGTACGGGCAGACGACGTCGTAGTAGAGGCGGAATTGCTCCACGGCCACCGCGAAGTATGCTTGACGGATGGCGCCCGACGTCAGCCAGATCCGGCTCGATCCCGATCCGTACGCGCAGTTCCGGCTCTCGCAGGGCTTCCGGGTCGGTGATCTCGTCATCGTCTCCGGACAGGCGGCGATCGACGAGCACGGCAGCCTCGTCGGCGTCGGCGATTTCGACGCGCAGGCCGATCAGGTCTTCCGCAACCTCCAGCGGGTGCTCGAAGCCGGCGGCTCGAGTCTCGACCGAATCGTCAAGGTAACGATCTTCCTGACGGATATGGCGAACTTCCCGAAGATCGTCGATCTACGCGGCCGGTGGTTCACGGAGCCGTACCCGGCGGACACGATCGTCGAGGTGTCCGCACTCGCGTTGCCGGAGCTCGAGATCGAGATCGAGGCGATCGCCGTCGCCGGCTGAGGTCGAGCCCATGGCGCTGCCGGCCGTCAACCTCGCGCACGCGACTCACCAGGGCAGGGCCGGCTCCCCGGCGGTCCAGCCGCCGTCGACGGGAAGCACGACCCCCGTGATCGCGCTCGCGAGCGGGCTCGCGAGGAACACGATCGCAGCCGCGACCTCGTCCGCATCGAGGATGCGGCCGAGGGGGATCCTGCCGGTTGCGGCGCGAGTGAAGGTCTCGTTCTCGAAGAATGCCTCCGTCATCGGCGTGAGCGTGAATCCGGGAGCGACGGCGTTTGCGCGCACGCCGTGCCCGGCCCAGTCGATCGCGAGTGATCGGGTCAACGCTGCCACGGCGCCCTTGGCGGCGGTGTAGGCAGCCTGTTGCGGAAGCGAGACGAGGGCTGCCTGGGAGGCAACGTTGACGACCGCACCGCGACGGGCGAGCAGGAGTGACTCGAACGCCTGGCAGGCGTTGACCGTGCCGATCACGTTCACCTCGAAGTTGCGCCGGAAGTCCTCGGTCGGCAACTCACCCACGGGCAGGTTCTGGGTCAGGATCCCGGCGGCATTGACGAGCACATCGAGCCCATCGTGTGCGGCTCCCACGTGCGACGCGAGCGCCGCAAGTGTTGTGGGGTCCGTCACATCTACCGGTGGATCGCCGCTGAGATCGGCGACGTGAACGTGCGCACCGCTTCGCTCGAGTAGCCGGACGACCGCTGCGCCGATACCAGAGCCGCCGCCGGTGACGACGGCCACTGCTCCGTCCAGGCCATCGACTCTCATCACAAGACCTCCCGTTCGAAGATGTCCAGAGGAATGAGCGCAGAGACGAGCGGATACGGGACGTCGACGACCTCGGAAAGGTGGAGGTCGACGCAGGCCGAGCAGAGACAGTAGGCAGCCGGGCGCGAAAGGCCGTGCTCGGTCTCGAGCCAGTCGATCATCGTGAGGAGGGCTGCACGCGCTGCCGCGGTCAGGTCCATTCCCTGCTCCTCGGGGATTCCGGTCGTCGCGAAACGGCGCCTACCAGGCTCGGGTGCGGCGATGTAGGCAGGAAAGCGCGGGACCCAGCGTGGCGCCTTCTGTAGCCCGAGCCGGATCGTCACTGCTGCCGCGATCTCGATTCCGGTTCCGCATACCTCGCCGTCCCCCTGTGAGAAATGGACGTCCCCCAGGGAGAGCAGTGCGCCGGGCACGTGGACCGGAAGCAGGAGCGTCGAGCCGGCGCCGAGGCGGCGGATATCGAGATTGCCTCCCGTCTCGCGCGGCGGGATCGTCCGTAGGCCGCCCGCGGCGGCCGGAGGCAGAGCACTCTCGGGCATCGGATCGGCGACGGGGCCTCCGAGCGCGCGGATCCGCTCCTCACGCACGTGCTGTTCCTCCATCAGCGCGTGGGAAGGCGCCACGCCGATCACGCCGGCGTGGACGCAGGCGGGAACCGCGATCCCCGGAAGCTCGTCGCTGCGAGCGTGTGTGCCGTCGAGCGTCCAGGGAACGATGAACGGCTCGGTGAAGACGTCGGCGAGGAATCCGAATCCGGGGATGACGGCGTTGACTCCAAAATCCGGGGTGTCGTACTCGAGGAGCTCGATCTCGAGGACGTCGCCGGGCTTGGCCTCCTCGACGAAGAGCGGGCCGGTGAGGGGATGAGCGCCGCCGAGATCCAGGCCGTCGCAATCTGCGTGGACG
Source organism: uncultured Thermoleophilia bacterium (assembly GCA_963727515.1). Classification (GTDB taxonomy): domain Bacteria; phylum Actinomycetota; class Thermoleophilia; order Gaiellales; family Gaiellaceae; genus Gaiella. The sequence goes on from CAVSGN010000003.1 coordinate 291,668, forward strand.
CTGGCACGCGTCAGCTGGCCGTCGAGCCCGTCGAGGCACTCGAGGGTGATGATGTCGCCCGGCCCGACGTGGGCGACCGGCGGGATGTCCGGATGCCAGCGGTTGTGGACGTGCTCGGCCGTGACTCTCAGAGCAACTCCCGTAGCCGGTCTGCGGTCGAGCTCGCCGCGGCGATCTCGTCATCGGTCCAGCGACGCGGCGTGCCGAGCTGGTGGAGCGAAAGGATTGCCTCGAGCCGGCCATCGATCTCGACCGGGGTCACGATCTGCGCGCCGAGGCCGCCGTAGGTGACGAGCATCGCCTGGAACGCTGGGTCGTCGTATGCGTTCGCGCAGTCGTCCTGGACGACCTGGTTCCCGCGTTGGATCTCGTGCACGACCGGCTGCGTCGTGAGGTTCACGGTTCGTTCGTCGCGCAGCGTGCCGACGCCCGGCGCCAGCGCCTCGGCGACGACCGGGAACGCCGAAGGGCCCTCCACGTCGCGGCGCAATGTGACGCGGCTCGCCTCCGTCGTCTCGAGCAACTCCTCCAGAAGCGCAACCACCGTCGCCACGGGGAGAGTATGACGGTCGCGAGCTGCTTGCGCCCGATCGTGGTGGACAGAGTAGGCTCGTCCTCACATCGATGTCGACGTGAAGGAGGCAGAGCCATGGCCGATCCCGAGCTCGTTCCCGAGGCGATTCACGAGCAAGATGGCCTGAAGGTGTCCAAGAGCCCCTGGGGGCCCGACGACGAGATCGGTCGTCTCAACTGGATCACGCCGGAGACCAACGCGGCAATCCTGGGCCACCTCGACGGACGCCACGTCTTCGACCTCAACGTCGAGTACTTCATCGGGATGCCGTCCTGGGTCGCTGCGGGCGATCCCGGCTACGGGATCTGGATGACGCACACACCGCAGGGCTCGGTCAACGACAACCTCTCCGGGGTCGGCAGCCACGTGCACGAGAAGTACTCGTACTGCGGCGACTCGATCCACATGTACACCCACTGCGGCACCCACATCGACACGCTCAATCACCTCGGCCATCACGGCAAGTTCTGGAATGGGTGGACCGCGGACAAGGATCTCGGCAGTCGGATCTGGAACAAGGGCGGCCTCGAGAAGTACCCGCCGGTGATCGCGCGCGGCGTTCTCGTGGATGTCGCCGGCATGCACGGCGTCGACTGCCTGCCGGACAGCTATGCGATCACGCCGAAGGATCTCCAGGACACGCTCGCGAAGCAGGGGACGACGATCAACAAGGGCGATGTCGTCCTCGTCCGCACCGGCAGGATGACGGTCTGGCCGGACTTCGACGGCTACCTCGTCAACACGCCCGGAATCGGGTTGCCGGCGTGCAAGTGGCTCTGTGAAGAAGCCGGCGCGATGTGCATCGCGGGCGACACGATCGGCCTCGAGGTGCTGCCGTCCGAGGAGAAAGACGTGTTCTTGCCCGTTCACGCCTACATGTTCTCGACCGCAGGCGCGCAGATCATCGAGGTCGTCGACATGGAGGAGATTGCGGCGGAGAAGCAGTACGAGTTCGCATTCCTCGGCATGCCGCTCAAGCTGCGTGGGGCAACAGGCGCCCCCATGCCGTCGTACGCGGTGCCTCTGCGGAGCTAGCTGATCGGCGCCACGGTCTCGCGCGGGCGGACGCACGCCCGCGCGAGACGTGGCCGAAGCGGGCAGTGCCGGTGACGCCCGCCGCCGCGTCGCCGACGGGCGGCGTCACTCCGACGGGGGTGTCGTGAGCTGCGCCCTGCGCCCGAGGACGATCCCGGCGGCGATCACGCAGCCGCCGGCGAGCTGAACCGGCGCCAGCCGCTCCGACAGCACGATGACGGCGAACAGGGCGCCGACGAAGGGCTGCAGGTTCGCGAACAGCGAGGCGCGCCCCGGCCCCGCGCGGTCGATCGCGGTGAACCAGAAGACATTCCCGAGCACGATCGAGGCGAGGGCGCTGTACAGCAGCGCAGCCCAGGCGAGCGGCTCCACCGCGCCCCAATCTTGGCCTGCGAGGACAGTGGAGCAGACGAGGGCGAGCAGCGCCGCACCGATCAGCGCGCTGACGGCGTTGACCGCCAGAGGCGAGTTGCGTCGCACGACCGGAGAGATCGCCACGGAGTAGACGGCGAAGGTCGAGGTGGTGACGAGCGCGAGCAGGATGCCCCAGAGGTTCGCCGTGAGCCCGCCCGTCGCCCCCTCGGCCACCAGGATGACGCCTGCGAAGGAGACGCCGGTGGCGACCCAGTGCCTGCGGCGCAGCCTTTCGATCCCGCTCAGGTGGGCAACCAGCGAGACGAAGATCGGCAACGTGCCGAAGACGAGCGCCACGGTCGCGGCCGACGAGAGCTTGAGGGAGTACGCGAAGGCCACCTGATTGATCACGATGCCGGCGACGGAAGCGGCGGCGACGACCCCCAGGTCTCTCCGGCCGAGCCGCAGGTCGTGCCCGCGGAGGCTCGCGAGCACGACGAGCGTGATGCCCGCGATCCCCCACCGCAGCGGTGCGTACGAGAGTGGGGCGAAGCCGTGCGTGACGCCGTAGCGAAACGCCGTGAAGTTGAAGCTCCAGAGCAGCACCGTCGCAAGCAGGAACCCCTCGGCCGGCATGCGACGCACGCGTTCGAGCCTAGATCATAATGCTATCGCGCGGCTGCCCCTTCGTCTCGAAGCCCGAGCTTCGACGTGACGCCGACGACGCCGGGCACCCGGCGAACCTGCAACGGCACGATCTCGATGTCCGCCCGGGAGTCGACCGTGCCCATGAGCGTCACCTCCCCCGCTGTCACGTCGACGCGGATCTCGTCCGGGTGGTCGATCCAGAGAGAGCCCCGCAGGAGGTCGTCCTCGATCTCCCGCCGGATTACCTCGTCGGAGCGGACGAACGCCCGCACGAGGTCTCCTCGGCTGACGAGGCCGACGAGCTTTCCGTGCCCGTCCACGACGGGCAGGCGGTTGACCTCCTCGTCCAGCATCGTCGTGGCGGCCTCGACGACCGACCCTCCGGCCCCGATCGTCAGCGCCGGCGAGGACATCGCCTCGGCAACCGTTCTGGCCGCAAACCGGCTCTCGAGCCAGGGATCGTGCGGGTCGAGCAGCCAGTGTGCAACGCCGTGGCGCTCGCCTTCGGCGGCCGTCTCCTTGGCGAGCACGTCGGCCTCGGAGAAGATGCCGACGACGACGCCGTCGCCGTCGACGACGGGCAGGCCGGAAATGCCGTTCTCGGCCAGGAGCGCCGCGGCCTCCTTGACGGTTGCCTCTGGCACGACCGTCACGACCGCGGTCGTCATCACCTCGCGCACGTTCATGATCGTTCCTTCCTTCGTGTCTGGTGCCCAGAGAATCGCCGGGATCGCGCGCCGCTGCATCCGTGCTTGCCCCTATCCGGATGCGGACTTCCCGGGATCCCGTCCTGCTGTTTCCCGCCGAGCGCGACGTGTATCCTCCGGCCCGGAGAGCAGGCGTGACGAACGTCCCCGAGCCGATGGAGCAGATTCCGGTGAGCGAGCCCCGACGACAGCCTCCCGGCCCCCGGAGCCCAGCCCCGTGAGGATCGCCGTCGTCGGTGCCGGAGCGATGGGCTCCGTCTACGCGGGCTTGCTCGCGGACGCAGGCAACGACGTCTGGGTGGTCGACACCTGGCAGGAGCACATCGCCGCGATCCGGGAGCACGGCCTCACGGTCGCCGGCGCGAGTGGAGAGCGGACGGTGTGGGTCGGCGCCACCACGAGCCCGGACGAGGTCGGGGAGGTCGATCTGGTGGTCATCGCGACGAAGGCGATGGACGTCCGCGAGGCGGCGCGGACCGCAGGCCCGCTGCTCGGCGCGTCGACGCTCGTGCTTCCGATCCAGAACGGCCTCGGGAGCGTCGATGCCGTGGCGGAGGAGGTCGGGCCCGATGCCCTCGGGAACGACCGGGTCGTCGTCGGCGTTGCGGGGGGGTTCGGTGCGTCTGTCAGCGCGCCCGGGACAGTCCACCACGAGGGTATGGAGCTCGTTCGCCTCGGCGAGCGCAGGGGGCCCGTGACTGCGCGCCTCGAGCGTCTCGCGGACGTCTGGCGCGCAGCCGGCTTCACGGTGAGGACATACGACGACGCCGACGTCCTCGTCTGGGAGAAGCTCATCTGTAACGCGTGCTTCAGCGGGGTCTGCGCGGTGCTCGATGCGACGATCGGGGAGGTGATGGACGACCCGCAGGCGTGGTCGGTCGCCTCTCGGTGCGCGATCGAGGGGTACGACGCCGCCCGCGGCCTCGGGATCGCGCTGCCCTTCGACGATCCGGTCGAGCACGTGCGCGCGTTCGGCCGCAGCATCCCGGGCGCACGACCGTCCGTGCTGCTCGACCTGAGGGCGGGTCGCCGGACCGAGATCGACGTGATCAACGGGGCGATCCCGCGGGCCGCGTGCACGGTCGGCCTCGAGGCGCCGGTGAACGCCGCCGTCGCGGCGCTCGTGCAGGCAACGGAGTCCCGTCGGCGCCAGGCCGCCGAGCCTGTCTAGGGTGGGACGATGGCCTCGCACGAGATCCTGATCTGGTCCGACTACATCTGACCGTTCTGCCGCATCGGCCAGCGGACGGCCGAGCGGCTCGAGCGCCGGTTCGGCGCCGAGATCGAGTGGCTGCCGTTCGACCTCCACCCCGAGTACCCGCCGGAGGGCATTCCGCGCGCGGAGCTGCTGCGCCGGTACGGCGAGAGCTTTCACGAGAACCTCGAGCGCTGGTTCGAGCGTGAGGGCCTCGTCTACAACCCGCCTCCCGAGGTCGTGCCGAACTCACACGCGGCGCTCCGTCTCACCGAGCTTGCGCGCGCGCAAGGCAGGCACGCCGCGACGCACGACCGACTGATGCTGGCCTACTGGGAGGAGGCCCTGGACATCGGTGATGCGGACGTCCTCAGCCGCCTTGCGACGGAGCTCGGTCTCGAAGGAGCCGACGAGGCGATCCTGGGAGAGCGGTACCGGCCGGAGGTCGCGCAGGCAACCGCTCAGGCGCATGCAGTGGGCATCGACGCGATCCCCGCATTTCTGCTCGACCGTCGCCTGATCGTGCTCGGCGCACAGTCCGACGAGACCTTCGGCCAGGCGTTCGCGCAGCTTGCGGAGTCGGCTGCGGACGCCAGAACGCAGACGTAGGCGCTATCCGACGTCGGCCCGGCTCACGAACGGCGCGATACCGTCGAGATACTGGAGCACGCGCTCGAGCGGCTCGACGTCGCCGAACTTCGCGTCGATATCGAACAGATTCCACTCCACCACGCCGGGTACGCGGTCACCGACCGCCTCGCGGACCACGATCGGCCGGAAGCCCTCGGCGATCGCGTCCTCGCACGTGTGGCGTACGCACCCGGCCATCGTCACGCCGGTGAGAATCACCGTGTCGACGCCGTGCGCGTTGAGATGACTCGAGAGATTCGTGCCGTGGAACCCGCTCGCGCACTTCTTGACGAGTACGAGGTCATCCGCCGACGGAGAGATGCGATCGTCGATCTGGACGGCTGGATCGTCGATGTGGAGGAGCTCTACCGGGATCTTGAATCGCCACAACCCGGTGTCTCCGTTCTTCCCATCCGTGTTCGTGTACGCCGTCGTCGTGTACACGATCGGGATCCCTTTCGCGCGCCCTGCCTCGTTGAGGCGCTGCACCGACGGGATGATCACGTCCATCCCGTCGCACGAGAAGGCGTGCCCCGGACGCGTCCACGCGTTCGCGAGATCGATGTGAACGAGTGCCGGGCTTCTGCCGAAGCCGATGCGACGCTGGAACCCTCGCTGCTGGTAGACACCCGTGTCGGCATCGAAGATCTTCGCGAGCGCCTCGACGACCTCTTGACCGTAGGACATTGCTCGCCTCCTTCCGCTTGCGAGTCGAGAAGACCGAGACCGCGAGCGTACACGTGCGGATCCTCGTAGAGTCAGGCAACGACCGCAACGACGGGAGGACGCATGTCGCAGGAACGGTTCGACGCCGGGCTCGCGGTTCGGCGTGACGTCATCGGGGACGAGTACGTCGACCGGATGCTGGAGGGCGCGGACAGCTTCAATCGCGAGTTTCAGGAGTACGTGACGGAGTTCTGCTGGGGTGGGACATGGGCCAGGGGTGTCCTGGAGCGCAAGACGCGAAGCATGCTCAACCTCTGCATGCTGTCGGCGCTCAACCGGCCGCACGAGTTCAAGACCCACTTCCGCGGCGCGCTGAAGAACGGTTGCACGCTCGCCGAGCTCAAGGAAGTGCTGCTCCAGGTGACGGCCTACTGCGGCGTCCCGGCCGGCGTCGAGGCGTTCCGCCTCGCGCGGGAGGTGCTCGCGGAGCTGGGGATCGACCCTGACGAGACGGCGTGACGGGGCTGCGTCGCTGCGGTTTCGTCGGGCTCGGGAACATGGGTGGCCCGATGGCTGCCAATCTCGGCCGGGCGGAGGTGGAGCTCGTCGTCTTCGACGCGGCGGGCACGCTCGAACGGGCGCCGACGGGCGCCAAGGCAGCGACCTCGCTCGATGACCTGGCCACGAGGGCCGAGTCGGTCTTCCTCAGCCTTCCCGACGGGGCCGCCGTCCTCGACGTCGTGGCACGGATCGCCGCGACGCCCGATCGCACCGTCGAGACGGTTGTCGATCTCTCCACAGTCGGGATCGAGCTCGCCGAGCAGGCGGCGGCCGCGGCGAACGCGGGCGGAATGTCCTACCTCGATGCCCCCGTCTCGGGCGGTCGCAGTGGCGCCGTTGCGGCAACGATCTCCGTCATGTGCGCCGGATCGGCCGAGACGTTCGAGAGCACCCGCCCTCTGCTCGAATCGATCGCGAAGCACGTGTTTCACGTCGGTATAAGGGCCGGTCAGGGACAGGCGCTGAAGTTGCTCAACAACTTCCTCTCCGCCACGGCAACCGCGGCGACAGCCGAGGCTCTGTTGCTCGGAATGGCCAACGGCCTCGAGGCGGCGACGATTCTCGAGGTCGTCAACGTCTCGACCGGCCGTAGCCACGCGTCGGTCGATAAGTACGTGAACCGTGTCCTCACAGGAACATTCGACTCGGGATTCGCCACGGGCCTGATGGCCAAGGACGTTCGCCTCTACGCGGAGGCGGCCGCGGAGGCCGAGACACCGCTCGAGATCGCCGCCGCGGTGAGGGCCGTCTGGGACGCCGCCGACGTCGGCCGGCCGGGGAGCGATCACACCGAGGTGTTCCCGTTCCTCCGCGATCGGCGTGCCTGAGCTCCGGGGCTCGGTCCACGTGCCCTGGCACGCTCGTGCCCGTCTCGATCCTCAGCTCGATCGGAGGTTCCGGCCCGAAGCAACCGGAACCTCCGTCATCGCGGGCTACGACTCAGCTCGGCGGGTTGTCAGGATTGCTCCCGCCTCGGCAGCCGTTCGCGAAGATCGTCCCGGGAATCCCGTGGCCAGGCGCACCAGCGGGGCCGTCCTTGGGAGTCTGTGTCCGGCGGTCGATCTGGCCCTGTTCCGGGTTCATGTCGTTCTGCCCAGAGAAGGCGCAGAACGAGTTGGCGTGCGCGGGCGCTCCGGTGGGCTTGCCGTTCCCCGTGATCTCCCCCGCGAACGCAGCGCTCGCACCCACACTCGCAACGGTCGCTGCGCAGATGGCAGCCGTGAGCCATGACTTCTTCATGGTCATTCCTTCCTCTCTCTTCAGTTCCCGGTGGTCACCGGGTCGGGCCGTACGACGACGGTGTCGGCGACGGCGATGATCTCGTCGACCGGAAGGTCTGCCGCCAGTGCATGGCGGCGGATCGCCTCCGGGCTCGACGCCTCGTAGATGCAGACGGTTCCGACGGAGCCGTCTGTCTCGCTCAGGACGTAGCTGCGGATCCAGCGGATCTCGTCCTCCTTCCGCTCCCCCTCCGCGGTCGAGCGAGCCGCTGCTTCTTCGAGATCTGCGGCAGTGCGCCAGCCACCGCGTCGCAGGATCACGTACGTCTCCATGCGGCTCCTTTCGTTCTCGGTCGAGGGCCATTGAACTGCCCCGACGGTAGAAGGCGGGCGCCGCGACGGCATCGGCGAGACCGCCTACGTTGGCGGCCTGATCTACCTATCTTCGGGGGGGCGTGCGCCACGCGCCCGACGCAGTCAGCCTTGAAGGAGACCCAGTTCCGCCGCTCGTACCCGCGCCTCACCCCGGGTGCGGGCGTCGAGCTTCTTGAGGATCGCCGCCACGTGGTGGTCGACCGTACGGGGTGAGATGAAGAGCCGATCTGCGATCTCGGAATTTCGGAGCCCTTCGGCGAGGAGTGCGAGGACCTCGTCTTCGCGCGGTGTCAGTCCCCCGGCGTTGCCGCGGGTCTTGGGCCGCGGGCCCCGGCGAATGTCGCGGGCGCCGAGCCGGCGGAGCCGACGCGCGACGATCGTGCCCGCAGCGTGTGCACCGAGAGCCGTGAGCATGTCGAGCGACTCGCGGAGAGCGGCTTCCGTGCCGATGTCCGAGAGCGCAAGCGCAGATTCATATGGGCGCCCGAGTCGAAACCATTCGGCCGCCGCGGTCGCGGTGTCCCCGCGGAGCTCGAGCGCGTACGGCCCACCTGCGGCCCGGTGCACGTCCTCGACGATCCCGCAGCGCCTGCGCCAAGCCTGGAGCCGAGCGATCGCGTCCGATGATCCGGTACGGATCGCAAGCTCGAGCGCGTCGTCCGTTGCCTCGGCGACGCCCGAGCCGGCTCCACGGAGCCAGGCAGCCTCGGCGCTCGCCGCAGCGACGGGAGTAATGCGGCCGGGCTCCCGTGTGGGTTCTGCGAGCGCGTGAGCTTCTGCCAGTAAGGGGAGGACGTCCGGATCGCCCCGGCGCGCCCGCACGAGAGCCACTGCAGTGAGGCTCAACGTCCGAGGAAAGGTCGATACGAATGGCCGCGCGAGAACGAGCCGCGCCGAGTCGGCCGCCTGATCCCAGCGTCCCTGGCCAAGCTCGCTCTCTGCGCGGAAGGCGAGCAAGTAGAGCTCGATCAATTCGTTGCCGTGCTCGCGGCAGTAGGCCAATCCGCGCTCGAAGTAATCGAAGGCCTCGTCGTGGAGGTTGGCCGTAGCCGCGGAGGCAGCCAACGTGAGGTAGGCGTCGGCGACGCGGTCGGTAATTCCGTTTGCCTCTCCGATTGCTGCCACCCGGTGCATCGTCTTGGTGCCCCGCTCGCGGTCATCATCGAGCTCGATTCGCCCGAGCCTGAGAAGTGCGTCGCAGAGGGAAACTGGATCGTCCACGAGTGTTGCGAGCTGGAGTCCTCTCTGCGCCCATCGGCGTTCCCCTCGGCGGTCGCCGGCGCGTCCGAGGAGAAAGGCCAGAGTGACGTACGCCACGGCCAGCTCTCGTCCGGGGGGAAGCTGTTCGAGGAGCTCCACGGCCTCGTAGGCTGTCCGGCGCGCCTCCTCCCCTCGACCGGGGCACCAGAGAATGTTCGCGAGCGTTGCCAGCGTCTCGCCTTCCTTGGCGCGTTCGCCACAGTTGCGGTAGCAGGCGATGGCCTCGAGGAGCGCGTTGACTGCGTCATCGGCCCGGTCCGTGAGATAGCACTCGTGCGAGCGGCGCTTGAGCAACTCGGCGCGCTCCTCTTCCGGAAGCCCCGATGCGTACCGCAGCGCTCGCGCATACTGCTCGGCTGCCTCCCGGTGCGCGCCGGATGACGACGCCCGCGCACCGGCGGCCGGTGCGTATCTGAGCACCGCGTCTTCATCTCCGGCTGCCTCGGCATGGTGAGCCAGCCGCGCGAAATCGACCTTGACGTCGTCTCTGACGACCAGTGCCTCGAGAGCGGCACGGTGAAGCCTCGCGCGCCTTCCCGGCGCAAGCGACTCGTCCACGGCGGCACGTGCGAGCTCATGCCTGAATGCGACGGCGTTGGTGCTGAAGACGAGCATGCCTGCCGCGACGCACTCGTCGAGGCGCTCGTCGATCTCGCCGGCGAGGGCCTCTACGAGCCACGGTTCGGCATGGGGGGTCGCAATGGCGATGGCGTCGAGGACATCGCGGGCCTCGTCCGTGAGCCGTGCCGCACGCGCGAGGACGGCATCGCGGACGGTCGCCGGCATGTCGTCCCCTGCCGAAGCGAGCACCTCGGTCACGAAGAACGGGTTTCCGGCCGTTGTGCGATAGAGCTCGACCGGATCGGCGCCGTACGGCTCGGCGAGCTCCGCTACGGCCGATGGCGAGAGCGGTGCGAGTGCGATACGCGTGATCGGCGTGCTCGATGCAAGCTCCCCGAGCATTGTCCGCAGCGGATGCCGGTCGTCTGTCGCCTCGTCGCGGAACGTCAGGATTATCAGGACTGGGGACCCCTTGGCGCGACGTGCCACCAGACGGATCACATCGAGCGTGGCCTCGTCCGCCCAGTGGACATCCTCGATCAGGAGAACCGTCGGGGCGTTGGCCTGGAATTCGTCGAGCAAGGCCGTGGCGACCCGATACGGCACTGCGCCGCCATCCAGGAGCTCCAGCAGTTCGGGCCGTGCTCCCGACGCGACCTCGAAAAGCGGGCCCAGGGGACGCGGGGTAAAGAGGGCGTCACACGCCCCGCGGGCGACGTGAGCTCCCGCAGGTCGCGAGGAGCAGAACGTCTCGAGCAACGCAGATTTTCCTCCGCCTGCTTCGCCCGTGACGAGGACGAGGCCGCCGCGCCCTTCCGTGGCCTCGCCGTAGGCCTTCTCGAGACGCACCAACTCGCGTTCGCGCTCGAGGAGCTGATGGGCGGCGACGCCCGCCTCTCGCATTGCGCTCATCGGCTCATCGTGACGCACAGACGGGAACGCGGCAACCGTCGCTACGATTTGAGCGAGCCGCGACAAGGGAGCGCCAGATGACCACGATCGAGACCGACCCGAATCTCGGAGCACAGATCGTCGCCGACGCCAAGGAGCACGTTCTCTACTCGTGGTCCGTGCAGAACGCGATCAACCCGATTGCCGTTGCCGGCGCAGAGGGCCGCCACTTCTGGGACTACGACGGCAAGCGCTACCTCGACTTCGCGTCTCAGCTCGTCAACGTCAACATCGGGCATCAGCACCCGAAGATCATCCAGGCGATCAAGGATCAGGCAGACAAGCTCTGCACGATCGGGCCGCCGATGGCGAACGAGTCGCGCTCGCAGCTCGGACGCATGCTTGCCGAGGTGACGCCCGGCGACCTGTCCGTCTCCTTCTTCACGAACGGCGGTGCCGAGGCCAACGAGAACGCGATCAAGCTCGCCCGCATGGTCACGGGGCGCCACAAGATCATCGCCCGCTACCGCTCCTACCACGGGGCCACGCACGGCGCGGTCTCGTTGACGGGTGACCCGCGCCGGTGGGCGGTCGAGCCGGGGATGGCCGGGGATCGTCCGCGCCTTCGATCCGTACACCTACCGCTGTCCGGCGGGGCATCCGGACCCGTGCCCCGTCTGCTCCGGCGCGCCGCACCTCGAGGAGATCCTCGAGTACGAGGGCGCGCACAACGTCGCCGCGATCATTCTCGAGACGGTGACGGGCACGAACGGGGTCATCGTGCCGCCGGACGGGTATCTCCAGAGCGTTCGCGAGGTCTGCGACCGTCACGGGATCCTGCTCATCCTCGACGAGGTGATGGCGGGGTTCGGGCGCACGGGCAAGTGGTTCGCCTGCGACCACTGGGACGTCGTACCCGACATTCTCTGCGTCGCGAAGGGCATCAACTCGGGCTACGTTCCGCTCGGTGCCATGATCGCGCGCGGCGAGATCGTCGATCAGGTGCGCGACCGGTTCTTCCCGGGCGGGCTCACCTACGCCGGCCATCCCCTCGCGTGCGCCTCGGCGGTGGCATCGATAGAGGCCTTCCGCGAGGAGGGCGTCGTCGAGAACGCCGCCGCGACGGGCGACTACTTCCACGAGGCGCTCGGCGCCTTGCAGGCGAAGCATCCGTCGATCGGCGAGGTGCGGGGGCTCGGGTGCTTCTACGGGATCGAGCTCGTCAAGAATCGCGAGACCCGCGAGATGCTCGTGCCGTTCAATGCCTCAGGCGAGGCCGCGGCACCGGTCGCGCGAATGGCGAAGGCGGCGCTCGAGCGCGGTCTCTACCTGATGACGCACTGGAACGTCGTCATGGTCGTGCCGCCGCTCACGGTGACGCGGGAGGAGGCCGAGGAAGGCGTGGCCATCCTCGACGACGTCCTCGCGATCGCCGACGAGTATGTCGCCTGAGGCGACAGGCGAGGCGGAGTATGTCGCCTGAGGCGACGGACGAGGCGGACGTCGCTTCGCGCGATCGTGAAGGTGCCGACCCGCCGGCCGATGCCTCGACGACGTCGTGTCGGTGCCAGGGCAGAGGCGTCCGAGCGGGGGCACCTCCCGCGCGTTGACGCCAGGTGTGGGTGTCACGCCTCTTGGGCGTCGAGGAACGCGACGATTGCGTTCGACGTTTCTGTCAGCGCATCCCAGAGCACGGTGTGGCCGCCGGGGACGGTGACGACCTCGAGGAGATCGCCGAGAGCGGCCTGGTGGGCGTCGAGGAGGTGGTCATAGCGGACGTAGGAGCTCTCTGCGAGCACCAGGAGCGTCGGGATGCGCACGTTTTCGAACGAGGGCGGTGCGCTGCTCATCTCTCCGTACGACGCCACCACGGCGGCCTGGCTGTAGCGGTATCGCCAGCGACCGTCGTGATCGGCGACGAGGAAGCCGTCCAGGTCTTCTACGACGCTCTCTCTCGGGGTGTGCTGCAGCGCGCTCTCTTCGAAGCGGCGCTCAACGCCCTCGTCGAACGATGCGTACGAGCGGTCCTCGCGCGCGAGCTCGGCGACGTGCAGGGCGATCTCCGCGTCGAGCAGGATGGCCGGATCGAGGAGCACGAGCCGCTCGACGAGCGACGGCCGACTGGCGGCGAGCTCGAGCGCGAGACGAGCACCGTAGGAATGACCGATCCAGGCGGCCGGCTCTGTTCCGAGCGAGGCGACGAGGGCGTCGAGATGCTCCGCGATGCTCCAGGGTGGCTCGTACGACGAGGAGCCGTGGCCGATCAGATCAGGGGCGAGGACGTGGTATCCCGCGAGCCATCCCTTTGCGAGCCGGTGCCAGCCCGCTCCCCGTCCCGTCACGCCGTGCAAGCAGACGACCCGCGGTGAGCCGACATCACCCCACGTCTCGACGTGGAGTGTTCTCGTCAACGGTCGAGCGCTTCCAGCGACTCGGGCACCATCTCGGTTCGACGCCCCTCCTTGACGAGCGACCAGATCACGGTACCCTCCTTGTCGATCAGGAACGTCCCTCGCGTCGGGGCGCCGGTCTCCTCGTCGAAGACGCCGTACGCCTTCGCGACGGCCCCGTGCTGCCAGAAGTCGGAGGCGAAGGTGTAGGTCGCGCCGAGCTCCTTCTTCCACGCTTGTCGTGCTGCGGACGTGTCGCACGACACGAAGACGACGTCTGTCTCGGCGTTGTCGAACGACTCGAGGTTCGCCTGGAGATCGAGGGCTTCGTCGCGGCAGACCTCCGTGAACGCGAACGGGTGGAAGACGAGCAGGAGGTTGCGCCTGCCGAGGTACGTCGCGAGGCTCAGGCGCGGCGTTCCGTACGCGTCCTCGAGGTCGAACTCCGGTGCCCGATCACCCGTTCCGACTGCCATCACCCGTCTCCTCTCCGTTGCCCGAGGGCACATAGTACGTTCGCCCTTCGAGTCCGTCGGGAAGATACGTGGCGGTTGTAGGTGCCGGATCGTCGTGCGGCGAGATGTACCCCTCGCCGTGACCCCGCGTCCGGGCGCCGGCGTAGTGGGCATCGCGGAGAGCAGCCGGTGGCGGCTGGATGCCGCGCTCGCGCACCTCGGCCCGTGCCTCCCAGATGGCGCGCGCAGCGGCGTTCGACTTCGGCGCGTTCGCGAGGTAGATCGCAGCCTGTGAGAGGTTCAGCTGGGCCTCCGGCAACCCGACGTGCTCGAGCGCCTGCGCGGCGGCCGTGGCGACGAGGAGCGCCCGCGGATCGGCGTTCCCGATGTCCTCGGAGGCGAGGATCACCATCCGACGCGCGATGAATCGTGCGTCCTCCCCTCCCTCGAGCATCGCCGCGAGGTAGTAGGCGCTCGCGTTCGGGTCGCTGCCGCGCATCGACTTGATGAAGGCAGAGACGATGTCGTAGTGCTGATCGCCGTCGCGGTCGTACCGCAACGGGCGCTTCCGAGCGGCGTCGGCGACGTGGCGGGCCTCGAGCGGCGCCCCCTCGGCGGTCGCGGTCTGCCAGGAGAGCTCGAGCGTGCCGAGCGCGCTGCGTGCGTCGCCCCCCGCCTTCCGGACGATCGCCGCGACGACCTCGGTGGTCACCTCGATTCCGAGCTCCCGCGCACCGCGCTCGACGACATCGGCGACTTCCTCGTCGGAGAGCGACTCCAGTTCGACGACGGTGCAGCGTGAGAGCAGGGCAGCGTTCACCTCGAAGTAGGGATTCTCGGTCGTCGCGCCGATGAGGGTCAGCAGCCCCGATTCGACCCCGGGGAGCAGTGCGTCCTGCTGGCCCTTGTTGAAGCGGTGGATCTCGTCGAGGAAGAGAATCGTGCGAGCGCCGTTCCCTCCGAGGCGGTCGCGGGCGCGCTGGAGGACGCCTCGAACGTCGTCGACCCGCGCGGAGACGGCGGAGAGCTCCTCGAAATATGCGCCCGTCGTCTCGGCGACGATGCGAGCGAGCGTCGTCTTGCCCACCCCGGGTGGCCCGTACAGGATCATCGACGGCGGCCTATCTGCCTCGATCGCGAGTCGGAGCGCCGAGCCCTCGGCGAGAACGTGTCTCTGACCGACGAGCTCGTCGAGTGAGCGCGGCCGCACGCGCTGCGGGAGCGGAGCGGTCTGCGCCTGTCGGGCCGAGGCGGCGTCCGAGAAGAGGTCGGTCATCGCAGTGAGTCTAGGCCGTGACGGGGTAGGCACGGCGGCTGCGCGGGGCCGTCTCGCTCCTTGTCCGGGAGAAAGGCTCTATGCTCTGTGACGTGTCACAGGAAACGTGGGAGCCGCCGCTCAGCGAGCCCGTTCTGCCGGGTGAGGCGCGGACCGACTACGAGCGCTACCTGAATTCCGAAGCGCTCCTGTCCTTGCAGAAGGGGCCGGACGAATGGGTGCACCGGGACGAGCTGTTGTTCCAGGTCGTGCATCAGTCGTCGGAGTTGTGGCTCAAGCTTGCGTGGAACGACACCGGAGCGGCCGCCGCGCTCGTCGCCGAGGACGACTTCGGAGGTGCGTTGCGGCTTCTGCGCAGGGCGAGCATGTGCATGCGGTACATCACCGCACAGCTCGACATGCTCGAGCAGATGTCGCCGTGGGAGTACCAGGAGATCAGGAAGGTGCTCGGGCACGGCTCCGGATTCGACTCGCCGGGCGTCAAGGCGCTGCGACCGGCGATGGCGCGCCTCGGTGAGGCGTTTCATGCTGCGCGTGAGCGCGCCGGCCTCTCGCTTCTCGAGCTGTACGTCCACGGCCGCGAGCACGAGCTGCTGTACCAGCTCGCGGAGGCAATGATGGAGCTCGACGAGTGGATGCAGACGTGGCGCATCAGGCACTACCGGGTCGTTGCCCGCGTGATCGGCGAGCACGTGATCGGGACGCAGGGAACGCCGGTCGAGGTTCTCGGCCGTCTCATCCACCGGGTCGAGTATCAGGAGCTCTGGGACGTCCGCAACGAGTTGACGGCCAAGTCGCAGGCCGAGGGGTGAGCCTGCGCGACGAGGCGACCGCGCTCTTGCAGGCGTTGCTGCGGGCGAACACGGTCAACCCGCCGGGGAACGAGACGCTTGCGGCCGAGCTGCTGCGTGACTACCTCGCCTCGAACGACATTCCGTGCGAGCTCGTCGGCCGCACGCCCGATCGCCTGAATCTCGTTGCGCGCCTGAAGGGTGGGGACGGGCCGACGCTCGCGCTCCTCGCGCACACGGACACCGTTCGAGCCGACCCCGAGGAGTGGGCGCGCGATCCCTGGTCGGGCGATCTTGTCGATGGTGAGATCTGGGGTCGGGGAGCCCTCGACATGAAGGACCAGGTCGCGGCGAGTGCGGTCGCATTCGCCTCGCTCTGGCGGGAAGGGTTCGTGCCGGCAGGCGACATCGTTCTCGCGCTCACTGCGGACGAGGAGGTCAACGAGAACTTCGGTCTCTCGTGGCTCGTCGAGGAGCATCCCGAGCTCGTTCGCGCCGACTACGCGCTCAACGAGGGTGGGGGCGAGCGCTGTGTGTTCGGCGGCGAGGTGTTCTACCTCTGCGCGGTCGGCGAGAAGATGAGTGCGCCGTTCCGCGTCCATGTCCAGGGCCGGAGCGGGCACGCCTCGGTGCCGTCGATCGCCGACAACGCGCTCGTCAAGGCGGCTCCGATCATCGAGGCTCTCGGCCGCTACGAGCCACCGAGGGAGATCATTCCCGAGGTGGCGCGCTTTCTCGAGCTCGTGCTCGGTGAGCTGCCGCCGCTCGACCAGGCGCTCGAGCGGGCGCGGGCACTGCATCCCCTCGCAGCCGAGCTCGTCGAGCCGCTCCTCTCGTTCACGCTCGCGCCGACGCTGATCGAGGCCTCGAAGCAGATCAACGTGATCCCGGCGACGTGCGTCGTGACCGTCGATTGCCGGCTTCCTCCCGGGATGACGCCCGAGGACGTCGACCCCCTCGTCCGGGCTGCGATCGGCCCGGGCGACTACGAGCTCGACTGGTTCGAGCGTGACGGGGGGACACGATCGTCGATGGACACCCCGCTCTGGACGGCACTCGAGGGCTGGGTCGGCGGGGTCGAGCCCGGCGCGCGTCTCGCCCCGATCGTGTGCGCCGGGTTCACCGACTCCCACTGGATGCGCGAGGCGTTCGGCACCGTCGGGTATGGGTTCTTTCCCCAGAAGGCGATGGACCCCGAGCTTGCGGCCCGGCTCGTCCATTCAGCGGACGAGCGGATACCCGTCGACGACCTCGAGCTCGGCGTTCACGCACTGCGAGCCGCGGCCGGCGCTCTGGGGCAGTGATGGACGACCTCGTGCGCGTGAGGATCGTCCCGAACGAGGTCGCCGCCGACGTCGTCTGCACGTTCCTTCGCGCCGAGGGGATCCGGTGTGCTCATCGCGTCACGAACGTCGGTGCGGGCTCATGGGACGGGGTGCCGAACATGGGCGGCGCCCGCGAGGTGCTCGTCGCGCAGCCCGATCTGGAGGCGGCTCTTGCGATCCTCGAGGCCGCCGACGAGGGCGACTTCGTCGGCGACAGCCCTTCCTCGACCTGAACGAGGCTAGGGCTCGGACTTCTCGTGGTGGCCGCCGAACTGCTTGCGCATGGCCGACAGCACCCTGTTGGCGAAGAGTCCCTCGTCGCGTGACGAGAACCGCGAGTACAGCGCAGCGGTCAGCACGTCGGCCGGCACCCCTTCCTCGATCGCTGCGATCGCAGTCCAGCGCCCCTCACCGGAGTCCGACACCCTGCCTGCGAAGCCGGCGAGGTCGGGCGACTCCCGGAGGGCCAACGCCGTGAGGTCGAGCAACCACGATTCGACGACGCTCCCGCGGCGCCAGAGCTCGGCGATCGCCGGGATGTCGAGGTCGTAGGAGTAGAACTCGGGGTGATCGAGCGGTGCGGTCTCGGCATCTGCATCCCGCTGTCGGAGGCCGGCATCTGCGCCATGGAGGATGTTCAGTCCCTCGGCGAGTGAAGCCATCATCCCGTACTCGACCCCGTTGTGCACCATCTTCACGAAGTGGCCGGCCCCGGCGGGCCCGCAATGGAGGTACCCTCGCTCCTCGGGTGCCGCCGGCCCGTCTCGACCGAGCGTCCGCTCGGCCGCGTCGGCACCGGGCGCGAGAGTGGCGAAGATTGGCTCGAGCTCTGCGAAGGCGTCCTCGGGCCCACCCACCATGAGGCAGAATCCGCGCTCGAGACCGAAGACGCCGCCGCTCGTCCCACAGTCGAGATAGCGGATCCCGCGCACGGCGAGCTCGCTCGATCTCCGGATGTCGTCGCGGTAGTACGAGTTGCCGCCGTCGATGACGGTGTCGCCCGCGCTCAGGAGCGGCGCCAGATCGGCGATCGTCGACTCGGTGATCTCTCCCGCGGGAACCATGATCCAGGCCGCCCGGGGGGCCTCCAGCCTAGCGACGAAGTCGTCGAGCGAGCGGGCGCCCGTCGCACCCTCGCGCTCGAGCGCAGCGACGGCGTCGTCGCTGACGTCGTAGACGACACACGTGTGCCCGTCGCGCATGAGTCGCCGAACGATGTTGGCTCCCATCCGACCGAGACCGATCATGCCGAGCTGCATGGTCGGAGCCTATACGCTCGGTCGCGTGGGCAAGCTCGTCCCGAGGAGCATCGTGCGCGCCTCCGGCGTTCGCGTCCCACCGACGTCCGGGCCGGGCCGGTGACGGGCTCGACGCTCGAGATCTTCGATGCCGACGGCGCGTTGGAGGTCCTCGATACGTGGTTGCGAGGGCATGGCTTCTTCGTTCCGGGCGGCGAGAGCCTGGTAGCGGACGTCTACCTCGGCTACGGGCTCTCGGCCGCGATCCGCCGGAACCACACGCCTCCGCCACCCGAGCCCTGCCGACTGCCGTTGCTCGCCGCTACCGTCCGGCCGCCGGAGTACGATGCCAGATATGACAACAGAGAGAGCAACGGCTCGGGCGAACGGGCGACCACGATCGGTTCGTGGGCGAAGACATGGAGCGCTCTCGACTATGCGCGTGCTGTCGGCCGTGTCCGGGATGCGATCGAGCGCGGCGATGTCTACCAGGTCAATCTCGTCCAGCACCTGTCGGCACCGTTCGACGGCGATCCGGTCGCGCTCGCCGCCCGTCTCGCACGGCTGAGCCCACACAATCCAGAGCCGTACGAGGGCAACGGGTGGACCGTGATCTCCGCTTCTCCCGAGCTGTTCCTCGCGCGTCGCGGCCGTCGGGTCTGGACATGCCCGATCAAGGGGACGCGGCCGGCGGGCGCCGCTCGTGAGCTCGTGCGCTCGAGCAAGGACGCTGCTGAGCACGTGATGATCGTCGACCTCGAGCGCAACGATCTCTCACGCGTCTGCGAGCCCGGCAGCGTTCGGTGGCCCGAGCTAATGGCGCCACGATTGCTGGCCGGGGTCGAGCACCTGGTCTCCACGGTCGAGGGCACGCTGCGGGAGGATGTCGGCTTGCCGGAGTTGCTCGCCGCAACGTTTCCGGGCGGGTCGATCACGGGCGCCCCGAAGATCGCGGCCGTCGATCTGATCGCCGAGATCGAGCCCGTGGGGCGAGGGGCCTCGATGGGCGCGGTCGGGAGGATCCACGGCAACGGAGACCTCGACCTTGCGCTGACGATCCGGACGTTTGCCGTCGCGGATGGTCGGATCCACCTCTGGGTCGGCGGCGGCGTCGTCTGGGACTCCGATCCCGACGCCGAGATCGACGAGTCGTGGGTGAAAGCCGACCCCCTGCTCCAGGCGATCGGGGCATCACGTGGGGCCGAGCCGGAGCACGGTCGTCGCGGCGTCCCGCCGGGGGCCGGCGAAGGATGACGCGTGGCCGCTCGGTGCTCAGCTAGGTCCGGTGCCGTCTGTGCGAGCATGAGACGATGAGCCAGCCGTCGCTTCGAGCGGTCGCAGTCTCGGGCCGGGGTCTCGTCGACCCGGGCGCCCCGGTCCTCGCGGCCGACGACGAGGGGTTCACGCGCGGCCGGGCGGCGTTCGAGACGATGCGCGTCTACGACGGCAGGCCGTTCCGGCTCCGGCAGCATCTCGCGCGACTCGAGGCGTCGGCCGAGCGGATCGGCCTCGACCGGCCGGACGCGGAGGAGGTCGCTCGGCTCGCGGCGCTGGCGCTCGAGCGGGCGGAGCTTTCGGATGCCGTTCTCCGGCTGTACTGGACGCCCGGCTCACCGGGCGGTGAGCATCGTGCGATCGCGCTCGTCAGCACCATTCCCGAGTGGATCGAGGCCGCACGTGAGCGCGGGCAACGGCTGATCTCGCTCGCCCAACAGCGTCGCTCTGCGTCGTGGCTCCTCCCCGCCACGAAGTCGACGAGCTACGCCGTGAGCATGGCCGCCGAGGCGGAGGCGAAGAAACGGGGTGTGGACGACGCGGTCTTCGTCGACACGGACGGCATCGTCCTCGAAGGCCCCGTCACGAACATCTGGTGGCGCGAGGGGGACAGCCTCGTGACTCCGTCGCTCGAGGTCGGGATCCTTGCGGGTGAGACGAGGGCCGCGCTCCTCGAGCTCGCGGCTGCCGAGGGCCTCACGGTCGAGCAGGGCGTCTACCCGCTCACACGCCTCCTGGCGGCTGACGAGGCATTCACGTCGTCGTCCGTCCGCGAGATCATGCCGCTCGTCGAGATCGACGGCCATCCATTCGAGATCGGGCCTGCGGCACCGGCGATGCAGAGCTCGCTTCGCCGCGCGGCCCTGGCCTGAGGGCACCGACTCCGCTCAGGAGATGATGGTCTGGCAGCTCGGGGAGTCGTCGGGCTTCGTCTTTGCGTCGCCGCCGAATCGTGCGAACAGCGTCCACGTCCCGGCCGTCTGCATCGCGACACCCACCGAATACGCGCCGGAGCCGTCGGTCGTCGCCTTCGAGATGGTCTCGGGACCGTTCGGCGGCGTCACGTGGATCTGAACATCGGCCCCGGCGATGGCGGGCGCGAGCGTTCCGCTGGTTGCGTAGACGCCGGCCTTGCCGTTTGCGGGACACGTCAGGGTGAGCGTCGACTCCTGGAGGCCGGGTGGCCCGGGCGTCGGCGGGACGGGGATCGGAGTCCAGGGCGGTTGCGCTGGCTCGGGATTCGGGAACGAGACCGGCGTCACCTTCCGGGCGCGGTCGAGGATCGCCTGGTCGAGAATCAGCCCGGGGACACCCGTTGCCTTCCGTTGCGCCTTGCGGAACGACGCCATGCGCGAGGCGAGCTGCGACCGGAGCCGACGCGTCTTGGCGCTCTTGTCCCGCGCGAAGATCGTGCGGCCCGCCTTCAGCGCGTCACGGATGCCGTCGGCAGAGATCTTCGCAGCCTTGACGCGGTCGGCCCGCTCCCGCGCCTTGTGCTTGCCGGTCAGCTGCTCGAGCGGCAGCTTGTCCATCGCGGCCTGCTCCGCGGCCGTATCCCCGTCGTCCGCGCTGCTGCGAACGAGCTGTGTGAGCCCGAGCTCCGTGCGGAGCACGGCCGGGAGCAACGCCCGCTTGAGGGCGGCGTTGCACGGCTTCCGCTTGCATGCGAGCGGCGTACCCGCTCGTCGCTCTGCCACGCGCAGCTGCCCTCGAAGCCGGCCGATCTGGCGGTCCAGCCCTTGGACCTGGCTGCGCACGAGATCGGCCCGCTGACTCGGAGTGGGTGAGACCGTTGCCGGGGCCAGCAGGAGTGGTGGGAAGGGGAAGACGAGGAGCGGTGTCGGGCAGGACACGTGCGTGCGGAACTCCTGGAACGAATGGATCGTTCCGGGGTTCGACCGGAGGATGTCGACCATCGGCGCGCGGTTGCCGCCGTAGCAGCGGGCAGCGATATCGGCGAGGGCTGCCGCCACATTTCCCTCGACCTCGTAGTCGTCAGCGGCGCGCCCGGGACAGCTCGGCGCCGGCGAGTAGTCGTTGGCCCAGTACTCGGCCCACCCCTCGTTGAAGGCGTACCCGAGCCCGGACTTCAGGCACGACGTGTGGCTACGCACGTAGCCGTACGTGGCAACGTCGCCGAAGAAGTGCGGCGCGTCCCCGTCGTAGCCGTGACGGATGACGTGCCCGAACTCGTGGCGGGTGATGCTGTCGTCACCGCCGCCGCTGTACCCGGTGACGTATCCGGGCGTCCACCAGACCTCGACGTCCAGGGTGAGCGGGGTCTCGCCCGGGGCATCGGCCTGGATGAGAAGACCGCCCCCGCCACCGGTCGGTGGCGGAGCCCCCATCAGGTCGCGGAAGTCACGATGAGCGAGATGGAGCCCGCGCCAGATCGCGCACTTGTGCGATTGGCCGGGTGTCGTGAAGAGGCGGCCGAAGAGGTCGCGATCGGGGACATTGTTGCGCGAGCTCTCGAGATCGACCGACCAGTCGTTGATCCCGATCCAATCCTTGAGCCGGACGCCGGCCGAGTCGCGCAGCGCCATACGGATGAAGTGGTTGTCCTCCCCCGGCCGGATCGGAGTGAGAACGTCCCATCCGGGTTGGCGAATCCGATGTCCGCGATACCGCCGACCCACTCGACCGGTAGGAAGTCGGGGCTCCCACGGCGCCAGAGCTGCGTCTCGATTCCTCCGAGCGGCATGATCGTCCCCCGGTCGTCACACAGCCACTGACCGTGGTAGACGGTCACCTGTGCCGAGGCGGGCAGAGCACCGAGCCCGACGACGAGAGCGACGACCGCGGCGGCGAGGAATCGCTTCACGGGACCAACGTATAGTCACCGACCGCCGGTGCCTACCCCTCACCTGAGCGATTCGCGGGCCTGATGTTCGCCGCTTGTTCGCCGCGCCGGAGCGGTGCGAGCCCGCTATCCGTTTTCGATCACGAGGTGCGCGCAGCTGACCGGGTCGTCCTTCGCGACGTAGCGCTCCTCCGACGGGATCCATTTCTCGACCCAGGTCGCCCGCGCTGCCTCGCCGTCACGCTCCACACCCCGCGCGAGCCTCACGTCGTAGGGGGCGTCCACCCAGACGCGCACGTCGTACGCATCGCGGAGGTCGCGATGGAGGGCGCAGACACCTTCGACGACCACGATGCCGTCGGGCTCGACGATCCTCACTCCCCGGGCAGTGCGGGCCGCCCAGTCGTACGACGCGAAGCGCGCGGAGACGCCCGCCGCGAGAGGCGTGACGACGTCGCGGCCGAGTCGCGCGAGGTCGAACCCGTCTCCCGTCCAGAACTCGTCCGTCGAGACCACCTGTGCGTTCGGGATCATCGCCGCGAGCGTCGACTTGCCCGCCCCCCCGTGGCCACCGATACCGACCAACACGAGCCTGCGGCCGTCGGCTGCAGCGCCGATGAGGTCGAGCACGGGTTGCGGATCCATGGGGCAACGGTACCCTCAGCACATGGAGAAGATCCGGCTCGGCGGTATGGCCCTCTCGAACGGCGTCCTGGTTCACGGACCGACGTCGTGGGGCGCGGCCGTGCGGTCGTACGACGGCTCGATTCGCTCCGCGGCGGGCACGAAGAGGCGATTTGCCGCCGGCGTGACGGCGCCCTTCCTGCGAGGCCCGTTGCGTCTCGCGGAGGCGTTCGCCGTGCTGCCGGACGTGCGGCGTGCTCTGCCGGAGGCCCGCTTCCCCTTCGAGCGACCACGGGTCGGCGTGACGATCCTCGCCGGCGCCACTGCAGCCGGGATGGCTCGGCGATCGAGCCTCAGCATCCCCGTCCGCGAGGCGATCGCGGCTCTCGCGTCGATCGCGCCGGCGGCTCTCGCCTTGAGGGGTGGCGAGCTCGCCTCCTACCACGGCGCCGAGCACATCTCGATCGGCACGTACGAGACGGGCGAGGCCGCGACGAAGGAGCACGATCGCTGCGGTGGGCACCTCGTCGGCCCGCTGCTTCTGACGAGCGCGGTCGCGAGCGCCCTGGCCACGCGGGCGCCCGCCAGGGCACGACCCGCGGCGCGCGCAGCGGGTGCGATCGGCGCGGTGTCCGCAGCCGTCGAGGTGTTCGCCTGGATGGGACGCAACCCCGACAATCCGCTCGCGCGTGCGCTCGCCCTCCCTGGACACGAGCTGCAGAGCCGCGTCTCGACGGCAGAGCCCTCGGTGGCCCAGCTCGACGTCGCCGAGGCGGCACTCGCAGCCTGCCTGGGTGCGGAAGAGAACGCCGGCTAGCCCTCATTTGAGTGCAGCAGCCGCCCCTCGTCACGAAGGCAATCGGCACAGCCGAGACCCGCGGGTTCGAGCGGTCGTGCCGGCCCGAGGACGGCGCACTACTTCACGTGCTCGCCTCTCGCCGTGGGACACTGCGGGCCGCCGAGATAGGCAGCGGAGCCGGGGTCGGCTCGGCCTGGATCGTCTCCGCGCTCCGGCCCGGAACACCGTTCTTCTCGGCGGAGATCGATCCGGAGCTCGCGGCCGTGGCGGCCGCGCTCCACGCCGATGACCCGAGCGTCACGGTTCTCGTCGGATCGTGGCGCGAGACGTTGCCTCCGGAGGCGCCATTCGATCTCATGTTCGTGTACGCGAAGGACGCCAAGGAGGACGTCGACGCGGTCGTCGGGCTCCTCGCTCCCGGAGGAACGGCGTTTCTCGATGACTTCTGGCTCGATCCGGCTCTACCGGATCCGGTGCGCGACGGCTGGCTGAACCACTCGCTCCTGGCCACGGTCGAGGTCTGGGTTACGGTCGAGCGGCGCGCTCTCGTCGCCGTCCGCTTGTAGAGCTTCAGTCCTTCAGAGGGCCTGCCGATAGACGTCTCGTGGTCACCTGGCCCCATTCCGTTGACGACATTGGCGGCTTCCTCATCACGTGGCTGCCGATCATCTTCTTCGCGATCATCATCTGGCTGCTGCTGCGCACGATGTCGCTCGTGCCGAAGGTCAAGCCGGCGATGGTCGATCGGGACACCACGGATCCGGTCGGCTGGAACGATGTTGCCGGCACCGACGAGGCCAAGGAGGAGCTCAAGGAGGTCGTGGAGTTCCTTCGCGACCGGAAGAAGTTCGAGCGTCTCGGGGCACGGGTACCGAAGGGCGTGCTTCTCTACGGGCCGCCGGGAACCGGGAAGACGCTGCTCGCGAAGGCTGCTGCCAACGAGTCGGGAGCGAACTTTTACTCGTCGAGCGCATCGGCCTTCGTCGAGATGTTCGCCGGGCTCGGTGCCGCGCGCATCCGAAAGCTGTTCGCCGAAGCGCGCAAGAACGCACCCGCGATCATCTTCATCGACGAGCTCGACGCCATCGGCAGCGCCCGCTCGGGTGGGGCCCACAACCGCGAGCAGGACCAGACGCTCAACCAGCTTCTCGTCGAGATGGACGGCTTCGGAGGCGCAGACGAGGTCGTGATCATGGGCGCATCGAACCGCCTCCAGGATCTCGATCCTGCGCTCCTCCGACCGGGGCGCTTCGATCGGCAGGTCAACGTCGCTCCACCGGATCTGACGGGGCGCGAGGAGATTCTCGCGGTTCACACGCGGTCGAAGCCGCTCGGCGCAGACGTCGACATCACGCTGATCGCCCGTCGAACCGCGGGGCTGACGGGAGCCGATCTCGCCAACATCGCGAACGAAGCGGCGATCTTCGCCGCCCGGCACGACCAGCAGTACATCCGCCAGGAGGACTTCGAAGGCGCCATGGAGCGCGTCCTGACGGGTCTGCAGAAGAGGCGAGTGGTGACCGAGAAGGAGAAGCGCATCCTCGCCTATCACGAGGGCGGCCACGCGCTCCTCGCTTATCTGATGGGTGACGTCATGCCCGTTCAGAAGGTGACGATCGTGGGTCGCGGGGACGCGCTCGGGCTCGCCTACTACCTCCCGGTCGAGGATCGCTACCTCCACACGAAGGAGGAGTTCCTCGACGTCATGAAGGTCGCTCTCGGAGGCAGGGCGGCGGAGGAGATCGTCTTCGGTCGTGTCACGAACGGTGCCGCCAGCGACCTCGAGAAGGTGACCCAGCTCGCGCGCGCGATGGTCTTCGAGTACGGCATGTCCGATGTCGCCCCATCACGCACGATGCGCGCCGACAACTATGCCCTCTCGGAGGAGACGAAGCGGCTGCGCGACAGCGCCCAGGCGCAACTCACCGATCACGCCTACTCCGAGGCGCTTCGGCTCCTCGGCAAGCATCGCGTCTCGCTCGATCGGCTCGCAGGCGGGCTGCTCGAGCGCGAGACGATCGACCGCGAGGAGTTCCTCGAGATGATGGGCGACCTTCCCCGCGAGTCTCGCTCCGCCGAGACGGTCGGCACCGTGCGGGCGCTCGACGCCGAAGCGCTCTAGCCCGCGGCCTCGACGAGCCGCTTCAACGCGGCCAGGCGCTCGTCCCAGGCAGCACCGACTTCCTCGATCCATCGGGATGCTGCGGCCAGCGGCTCCGGCGTCAACGCATACCGCGTCTCCCTACCGCAGCGCGTCGCCTCGACGAGACCCGCCTCGCGTAGCGCGACGAGGTGCTTCGTCACGGCCTGGCGGGTAACGGGCAGCTGAACCGCGAGCTCGGTGGGCGTTGCGGTTTCTCGCGCGGCGAGCGTCTCGATGACGAAACGTCGGCTCGGATCGGCGAGTGCGACGAAGACGTCGTCTACCGGATCGCGCACGCGGCCATCGCCCGGATCTCGAGCGCCGTCGACCAGGAGGGTGCCGTCTCGCGGACGTGCACGACGCTCCCACCCTCGGCCGGCGTGACCCGCAGATCGACGACCCCGTCGTCGTCGAAGCGGAGCACGATGCGCTCGCCCTCGTCGACCGATTCGACGGCCGCTTCCCGCGACTCGCCGTTGTCCCACCGGAACACACCGCGCCCGCCGGGTCGCGGGTCGAGCTCGACGTCGTTTGCGAACCATTCCTCGAGCCGGCGCGGATCGGTCAGCGCCTCCCAGACATCTGCAGGCTCGGCCTCGATCGTGATCTCGCGGACGATCTCCATGAGCAACCTCCAAGTTGCATGTATTATCGAGCAACCGACAAGTTGCATGTTATCGCAGGGAGGCTCGCAGTGCCGCTGATACCGACCGTGATCGAGTCCGACGGACGCGTCGAGCGCGCGTTCGACATCTACTCGCGCCTGCTGCGGGACCGGATCGTCTTCCTCGGTCGCGAGGTCGACGACGAGATCGCCAACCTCATCGTCGCGCAGTTCCTCTTGCTCGAGGCCGACGATCCCGAGCGCGATATCGCGCTGTACGTCAACTCACCCGGCGGGTCGGCGTATGCCGGAATGGCGATCTACGACGCGATGCAGCACGTCCAGCCGGACGTCTCGACGATCTGCTTCGGGATCGGGATGTCGGCGGCCGCGATGATCATGGCGGGCGGCGCGCCGGGCAAGCGCTACGCCCTTCCGAACGCGAAGCTCATGATCCACCAGGGGAGCGCGGGCTTCCGCGGCGCGCCGTCCGACGTCCAGATCGCGGCGCGAGAGGTTGCGGCGACGACGTTGCAGATGGCGGAGATCATCGGCCGTCACGCCGGACGGGCCACCGAGGCCGTCATGGAGGACATCGACCGAGATCGGTTCATGACCCCGGCCGAGGCGGTCGACTACGGCCTCGTCGACGCCATCATGCCGCCGCGGCGCGTGCGCTCGGAGAAGTAGCATCGGTTGAATGGAGCCCAGGAGCGTTCACCACGTCGGGATCGCGGTCACCGACCTCGAGGAGGCCGTCTCGACGTACACGGCGCTTCTCGGCGGGACGCTCGAGCACCGCGATCTCGTCCCCGAGCAGGGAGTGGAGGCCGCGTCGATCATGCTCGGCGACGGCCGGATCGAGCTCCTCGCACCGACCGGCGACGACACGCCGGTCGGGCGATTCCTCGTCAAGCGTGGCCCCGGGATGCACCACATCGCCTATGAGGTCGACGACGTCGGCGCGGCGCTCGCCGAGCTCGCTGCGGCCGGCACCGAGCTGATCGACTCGACGCCCCGCGTGGGTCTCTTCGGCCTGCAGGTTGCCTTTGTCCACCCCGACGCCGTCCACGGCGTCCTCACGGAGGTCGTAGCCGTTGCCCGACGCACCTGACTCAGTCCGGATCGAGGTCGCCTTCGCGGGCGGCCCCATCACCGCCGCCAACGTCTCTCCCGCGAGCGCCGACGCGCTCGAGCACGCGCTCGCAGCGGGATCGCAGGGGACGCACCAACTCGACACCGACGATGGCCGGATGGCGATCGTGCTGGCCCGCGTCGCGTACCTCAAGCGCTTCGCCCGCGACTCGAGGGTGGGCTTCGGGCTCTAGGCTACTCGGGCAGCCAGCCGTCGCGGTACGGCGTCGACGTGCGCGCCGGGAAGCGCGCGTAGGCCTCGTCGGGGTCGGTCGTGGCCTCCGGAACGGAGGCATCGTGGCGGAGCGCGACCTCGTCGACCGTGTAGCCGCCCCAGTCCGGGCCGGTCGAGCGGTCACGTGCTCCGACGGCAAGCACGAGGCAGGCGGCGTTCCCCGCGCCGACGATCGTGTGCGTCGTCTCGGCGGGGCAGTGCACGAAGTCCCACTGACCGAGCGGGCGCTCCTCGCCCTCGATGATCAGCACGGCTTGTCCCGCGAGGACGAGAAAGTCTTCCTGGTCGGCCTCCCAGTGATACATCGACATCCGCTCGCCGGGCCGGAGCGAGACGAGGTGGATCCCGAGCTGCGGGAAGTCCGTTGTGCCTTCGAAGATGCAATACGCCCCGCGCCCCTCCCCCGGCCGCCAGCGCGCGTCGCGTGCGTTGAGGACGAACCAGCCGTCTCCCTGCGGGACGCGTCCGGCGGCAGTCTCCTCCAGTGGAGCCTCGGGAACCATGCGCGCGCATCGTGCCACAGCCCGGCACGTGCCCAGCGGTCGGCAGGCAGCGATCCTTGTGACACTTTGTCACAAGGATTGGGCGGCGTGGCGGCCGCCGCGCGGCTTCCGGGTCGCCGCCGGGTACCCTTCGCCGCCGTGGCGCTCGAGGTCGGCATCGTAGGACTCCCCAACGCGGGCAAGACAACGCTCTTCAACGCGTTGACCAGGGCCGGCGCCGAGATCACGGCGTACGCGTCCCAGACGGACAAGTCGAACGTCGGCATGGCCGCAATCGCAGATGAGCGTCTCCAGCGTCTCGCCGATCTCGTCGGCGCCAGGAAGGTGACCCCGGCGGCGGTGCGGATCCAGGACGTTCCCGGCACCGGGCCGGCTCTGCTCGGCGGCCTGCGGCAGGTGGACGCACTCCTCGCCGTCGCCGACGGGTTCTCCGGAACGCGCGATCCCGAGAGCGACATCGAGATGCTCGAACTGGAGCTCCTCGTTGCCGACACGGACCACGTCGCGAAGCGGCTCGAGCGGGTGGAGAAGCTCGCGAAGTCGGGGGACGCCGCCGTCCGCAAGGAGGCAGAGGTGCTTCGCGCGATCCTCTCTCACCTCGAGGCGGGCAAGCCGCTCACCGAGTGGGTCGGCGAGCTGCCCGACGAGCTCGACCCGCTGACGACGAAGCCGCTGATCGCGATCGTCAACGGTTCCGAAGGGATCGACTGCAAGCTCGAGGCGGAGCTCGTGGAGATGTCCGACGAAGACGCCGCGGCGTTCCGCGACGGCGCATCCGCGCTCGATGAGGTCGTCGGCCGCCTCAAGGACGCACTCGGCCTGATCACGTTCTTCACCGCCGGCGAGAAGGAGACGCGGGCGTGGACATTGCGCAACGGGCAGACGGCACTCGAGGCCGGGGGAACGATCCATTCCGACATCGCGCGCGGATTCATCCGCTGCGAGGTGATCCGCTGGGACGACCTGCTCGATGCCGGGTCCCACGCGGAAGCGTCCAGGCGCGGCACCCAGCGTCTCGAGGGCAAGACCTACGTCGTGCAGGACGGCGACGTGCTCAACATCCGCTTCAACGTCTAGGCCGGCGCGCTCAGCCGGCCGCGATGAGAGCGGCTCCCCCGAGAGCGATCAGCCCGCCGGCCGCCCGCGCCGTTCCGAGCCGCTCGTGCAGGATCGCGCGGGCGAGCAGGATCGTCGAGATCGGATAGAGCGAGCTGAGGACCGCCACGATCCCGATCGCTCCGTGCGTCGCAGCGACCGCGATGAGGGCGTTCGCGGCCGCGTCGAAGACGCCGACCACGGCAATGAGTGGCAGGAGGCGGACCGAGGCGCGGGGGACAGTGCGGGCCGAGAGCAGGACGAGCAGCAACGCGATGACCGCGCTCAGGCGCGCGGTGGCCGTCGCCCACGAAGCGCTTTCCTGTGCCGCCTCGCCGAGCCCGACGACGAACAGGCCGAAGCCGAGGGCAGCGACGAGTGCGAGCCCGACACCGGTCGCGACGGGTCGCCGGGCGTGGATCGAGCCCGGCTCGCGCGACACGAGGACGATTCCGGCGAGTGCGAAGACGATCCCGAGCCACTGCAATGGCTGAGGCGACTCGCCGCGTGCGAGGTCCACGCCCAGCGGGACGATCGGCGATGTCGCCGAGATCGGTGCGACGATGCCCATCGCGCCGATGGCAAGCCCGCGGTAGAGACACCCCAGGCCGACCACGCCGGCGACGCCACCTGCCGCGGCGTACGCGAGCGCGTGCCCCGGTTGCGCGTCGCCGGAGGCAACCACCCAGACGACGAGGCCTGCCAACCCGACGAGCTGCGACCAGAACAGCACCGTGAGCACGGAGACGTGCTTCGTCGTGAGACCGCCGAGAAAGTCGCCGGTTCCCCACAGCGCCGCCGCGCAGAGCGCGAGCAGAGCCGCGGTCATCGGGTCAGTTGTCGCCGACGGGCCGGGTTGCGGCCATCGCGTCGAGCTGATTCGCGTGGTAGAGCACGGCGGCCTCGGCGGTGCGGGTGGCCTGCCGGTCGTGGTGGGTCGCGACTGCGTGGAGCAGCTCCGCCGAGGCGGCAGCGTCGAGGTCCTGCGCGTGCGCCTCGATGATGCGCAGCCCCAGGTGGACATGACCGAGCAGGCGGCCCTCCTCGGTCTGTCGGAAGGCGGGGCCGCGCCCGAGCTCGACGGTGCGGCCGATGTCGTGAAGGATCGCCGCGGCGAGGAGGAGGTCGATCCGGAGCCGCGGGTGCAGTTGCGCCGTCTCGCGGCAGAGCGTCGCGACGCCGACCGTGTGCTCGAGGAGGCCGCCGGCGTAGCCGTGGTGACCGTCGGCACCTGCCGCGGGGAGCGTGCGCAGGGCGGGTCGGACGCCGTCTGCGGAGAGCACGCGCGTGACGACGATGGCGAGCCCGGCATGCGAGATCTCACCGGCGAGGAAGTCCAGGAAGCCTTCGAGCTCGTCCGGATCGCGCCGCATCGCCGGTGTCAGCTCACCGGGATCGGCGTCGGGTGCGGCCTCGAGCGTGCGGACCTGGACCTGAAGCGCGCCGCCGAATCGCTCCACGCGGCCCAGCACCCGGACGGCGTCTCCTTCCGCGAAGCGACCGTCGAGCAGCTCCACGTCGTCCCAGATCCTCGCCTCGATCCGCCCGCTCGCGTCGACGAGCTCGAGCGCGAGATACGGCGAGCCGCTCTTCGTCCGACGACGCTCCTTGCGCCCGACCGCGTACACACCTTCGACGGTGCGATCCTCTGCCAGATCGGCGATGGTGGTCACACCGGCAGTCTAGGCCCGCTCGGAGGTACGCTCGAGCCATGGCCGATGTCGCTCCGTTCCGCGCGATTCGGTACGCGCGCCCGACACCCGCGGTCACCGCCCCGCCGTACGACGTCCTGACCGACGAGGTGCGCGATGCGTATCGTGCCGGCGACCCGCACAACGTCGTTCGCCTCACCCTCAACGAGTCCGAAGACGAGGCAGGGCGGCTGTTTCGGAGCTGGCTCGAGGAGGGCGTGCTCGTGCTGGACGACGAGCCCGCGGTCTGGGCCCTGAGCCAGGACTACGTCGGCCCGGACGGGATTGCGCGCCGGCGCGACGGCCTCGTCGCGTCGCTACGGGTGGAGCCGTACGAGACGCGGTCGGTATTGCCGCACGAACGCACGCACGCGGGACCAAAGGAGAGTCGCCTGCGGCTCCTGCGAGCTGCTCGGGCCCAGCTCGAGCCGATCTTCCTCCTCTACGACGGCGAGCCGCCCGTCGCGGTCCCGCACGGGAGCCCGATCTCGTCGCTGATGGCTCTCGGCTCTGGCGCGTCCCGGGTGACGGGGTCGCGGCGGCGTTTGCCGATCGGCAGCTTCTGATCGCGGACGGCCACCACCGCTACGAGACGGCTGTTGCCTACGCGGCCGAGGAGGGAACGGCGCAGAGCGGACGCATGATGGTGGTGCTCGTGTCGACCTCCGACCCCGGTCTCGAGATCTTCCCCACCCATCGGCTGTTCCGCGGTCACGACGAGGCGCTGCCGCCGGCAGGAGTCGGCGATCCGGCGAGCCCGGCTGCCGCCGTCGAGCGGCTCGGCCGGCTTCCGTACGACACAGCGCACGCCGTCGGCTACCGGAGGGGCGCCACGTTCCCCGTCGTCGGCGAGCCGGGCGAGCTCGACGTCGAGCTCGTCGACCGCCTGATCGGCCACGAGGACATCGCCTACACGCCCGATCTCGACGAGGCCGTAAGGCGCGTCGACGAGGGCGAGTTCGACGGTGCCTTCCTCCTGCGTGCGACGCGGATCGAGGATGTCTTCGATCGCGCCCGCCGAGGCGAGGTCATGCCGCAGAAGACGACCTACTTCTTCCCGAAGCTGACGAGCGGCCTGCTCTTCCACCCGGTATGACCGTCGACTGGCTCGCGCTCTGTCGTGGCTGCGTGGCGGATATCGACCGCGTCCTCGAGCGACTCCCGAGCCGGGTCGAGCGTGAGCCGGTTCTGCGGGCCGGTCGGGGCGGAGACGACACGACGGCGATCGACGCCGCTGCCGAGGACGCCGTCGTCGCCCGACTCGAGGCGATCGAGGCGGACTTCCTGCTCGTCTCGGAGGAGCTCGGAGAGCGGACGTTCGGCCAGGGCGGCCCGACCCGCGTCGTGGTCGACCCGATCGACGGCTCGGTCAACGCCAAGCGCGGGATCCCGTTCTTCTCGCTCTCGCTCGCTGTGGCGGAAGGCGAGACGATGGACGACGTGACCTTTGGCTTCGTCTACGACTTCGGCGCGCGCGAGGAGTGGGTGGCCGAGCGGGGCCGCGGCGCCCGCCTGAACGATCGCCCGCTGCTCGCGCCTCCGCCGAAGCAGCCGATCGAGATTCTCTCCTTCGAGGCAACGACGACTGCCTCCATCGCCGGAACGTGCGTCCGGCGTGCTCGGTGTTGCGGAGCGACTCAGGGTGATGGGCTCTCTCGCACTCTCGCTCTGCCATCTCGCAGCCGGGCGTGTCGACGCCGTCTGCTCGCTCAAGCCGGCCCGCTCGATCGACATTGCCGCCGCCCAGCTGCTCGTCCGTGAGCGGGGGTACGCGATCGAGCTGTTCGAGGATCCTCCCTTCGCCGCCGCGCCGCTCGACCTCGTCGGCCGCTCGCGTCTCGTTGCCGCTGCGACCCCCGAGCTCTGTGATCGGCTCGCACGCGCTCTCGGCGAAAGCTGAGAGGGCGGCTCTCGCCGCCCTCTCAGGCTCCGGGAGGTCGGAGCGCCCTGGTGGACGTGCCCTGCAGCCTGCCTCCCGTGGTCGGCTGGAGGGAGCGGGCTCGCGGTCGCGAGCCCGCCGTCCCTTCCTTGATCCGCTCAGCTCGCCGTGGCCGCCGTCTGCTTGGCCGCAGGAGCGGTCGCCTCCCTCTTGGCTCCCGATCCGAGGACGATCAGTGCGAGGATGATGAAGCCGATTCCGCTGAGGAGCAGCGCGATCCCGACGATCAGGCCGAACAGCGCGATCTGCTCCGCCATGTACGAGACGTTCAGCGCCGTCGAGAGCGCCGTCTCCGTCACCCACGTGTTGCGGGCGCCGTTCGAGACCGGGTTGCCGCTGTCGTCCTTCAGCGCCGCTTCAGAGTCAGACGTTCCTGCCGGGTCCGTCGGGTCGCTCGCGGCCACGAAGCGGCCCATCTGCGAGTAGGTCAGCCCGTTCGACGACTCGAGCGCGTGGATGCGCATGTACTGGGCAAAGCAGCGCGCGTCCGTTCCGTTCTCGATCGGCTGGTCGGCGACATTGCACGTTGGCGCGGAGACGCCCTCCAGGCCGGCCTCCTGCATTGCAGCCGCGATGGCTGTCGGATTCATGTCCGCCGAGCCGACGATCTGCTCCGCTGAGACCTCGTCGCTGACGGTGTTGCGCGCGTTGATGCTCATGACGAGCGCCCCGACACCGAACGCGATCATGATGACGCCGGCGATGACTCCGCCGAACTCGAGAATTCTTCGACCTGACATGTGCTCTGACCTCCCGTTTGACTGGCCTCCCACTCCGAGCGGTGGGACTGTCCTCAGTCTTCTCCCTGCCGTGCTCCGGGGCATCGGGGCAAACCACCCCACGGCCACTAGGGGAAGTCGCCGTCGCGCTGCGCGGGCAACTACTGAGACGCTGGTAGGCTCGGGAAGCGATGGCTCCCGACCGAGACGCGATCCTCAAGGCGCTCGAACAGGTCATCGATCCCGAGCTGCACAAGCCGGTTACGGAGCTCGAGATGGTGCGCGACGTCGTCGTTCACGACGACGGCCGCGTCGAGGTCACCGTTGCACTGACCGTCGCGGGGTGCCCGATGCGCTCCTCGTTCGAGGGCCAGGTGCAGCGCTTCGTCGGGGCCGTCGAGGGTGTCACTGCGGCACAGCTCCACTTCGACGTGATGAGCCCCGACGAGAAGGCGGCGCTCTCCTCGCGACTCCGGGGTGGGAGGGCGGAAAAGACGATCTCGCTCGATCCAATGACGCGTGTTCTTGCGATCGCATCCGGCAAGGGAGGCGTCGGCAAGTCGACGCTGACAGCGAATCTCGCGGCTGCCCTCGCTGCCGTCGGACAGCGCGTGGGCGTTCTCGATGCCGATGTCTACGGGCACTCGATTCCTCACATGCTCGGCGTCCAGCAGCGACCGGTGGTGGTCGACACGATGATCGTCCCACCGGTGCGTGGCGACCTGAAGCTCATGTCGATCGGCTTCTTTCTCGACGACAACGCCCCCGTGATGTGGCGGGGGCCGATGCTCCACCGGGCGCTCGAGCAGTTCCTCTCGGACGTCTACTGGGGCGAGCTCGACACGCTGGTCGTCGACATGCCCCCGGGGACGGGCGACGTCGCGATCTCGCTCGGCCAGCTGCTCCCGCGGGCCGAGGTCCTGATCGTGACGACGCCCCAGCCGGCCGCGCAGCAGGTTGCGGTGCGCGCGGCGGGAATGGCCGAGAAGGTGGGGATGCGGATCATCGGCGTCGCGGAGAACATGTCGTACCTCGTCGGCACCGGTCAGGAGATCTTCGGGTCGGGAGGCGGACAGCGTCTTGCGGACGAGATCGGAGTGCCGCTCCTCGGGAGCGTGCCGCTCGATCCGGCCCTGCGCGAGGCCGCCGACGCCGGAACCCCGGTGCTGGAGGCCGCGCCGGGCTCCGAGGCGACGGCCGCGATCGTCGATCTCGCGGCGCGCATCCAGAAGACGCGCCGCGGCACGATCCGCAAGGCGCTCACGGTTCTCTAGGGAACGCAGAGAGGGCGCCCGTGGGCGCCCTCTCGATCGATTCGTTCGCGTGTGCGGTGCGGTCTACGAGCCCAGCTCCAGCTTTCGGAGCGTCCACTCGGCCGGAGCGCCGACCTCCTCGCACTTGATCTCGACGTTCTTCGTGCCGACGCCGACGCCGGACGGAACGGCAGGGCTGCCGTCGATCTTGCAGGTCACCGGGCCCTTCTTGCCGGTCACGGTGATCGAGTCGCCGCTCAGGGCCGTGATCTCGCCCTTCGCCTCGACGTGCTTCGCCTTCTTCGGCTTCTCGGCCTTCTTCTCGTGCTCCGGCTTCGGCATCTTGCAGACCCGGCCGGCGACAACGGCGAGCGGACTCTTGCTGCTGTCCGAGCCGATCTGGCCGTTGGCGAAGTTCGTGGCGCCACCGGCGAAGTCGGCGCTCAGGTTCCCGTAGACCTTGGCGTGATTCCCGCGCGACTTACCCGTCAGGTATCCGACGAGCTTGCCGTCGCTGATCGTTCCGGAGAACTTGCCCTTGACGCGACTGTCGGCGTCGTTGATCTGGAACGAGCCGTCGACGTAGCCGAGCTTCTGCGTCGTGTTGTAGATGGTCTTCGCATGAATCGCGAGCGACCCTGCGAGAAGGAGGTTCGTCGAACCGACGGTGCCCTTGTAGCGGGCGTCCGTGCTCTCCCACGTCATGGCGTCGGCGGTGCAGGAGCGGACCTTCGACTTCTCGATCGTTGTCGTCTCGAACGTCGCTTTCGCTACGTTCACACCGACGACCGCCGGAATGACGGCGAAGGCGACAGCCGCGGTTATGAGCGCGGCGGCGGTGCCGAGTGCGATTGTGATTGTCTTGCGCATAGGATGGATTCTCCAGAGTTGCGGTTTTGCTCGTATCCTTACGCCTCCCTGGGAGTGTTGGAGAGCCAGGACGTAAGGGTTTTGTGAGCATCCGCCCCGACAGGGGGATACGCTCACTCCCATGGGTGACGTCCCCACGACCCCGAATGATGCTCGCCGGCGGCTGACAGAGATGGGGCTCGATGCGCCCGCGACGGACACCCTCTTCGCCCACTTCCACGACGCGGAGCAGCGGGGCAAGCGCGGGCACGGTTATTCGCGCATCGCGTGGCTCGAGGAGCAGCCGTTCGATCGGAAAGCGCGACCGGTGAGGACGGATTCGCTTCCCGGTCTCGACCGCTGGGACGGCCGAGGCGCGCTCGGCTACCTGACCCTCCAGGCGATCGTCGACGACCTCGTCGCGACACCACCTGCAACTGCACGGCTCGCTGTCGCGACGCGCTGTTTCCCGACCGGTGCGCTCGGATACTGGGTCAGGATGCTCGTCGAGCGCGCAGGGTTGATCGCGCTTCTCACGGCGACCTCTCCGGCGCGACTCGCACATCCCGACGGCTCTCCGCCGCTGACCGGCACGAACCCCCTTGCCATCGGTATCCCGTCGAGCACCGGTGTGCCGATCGTGGTCGACGTCTCGATGGGCGCGGTCACCCACGGGGACGTGCTCGCCGGGCTCGCGGCGCCTGAGGATCTCGTGCCGTTCGGGGGACCGAGCGCGCACAAGGCATTCGCCCTCGCAGTCGGCCTGGAGCTCCTCGTGGGGGCCCTCGCCGGCCCGGAGAACGGGGCGGTGCTGCTCGTCGCGAAACCGGAATACGACCCGGTTCCGGCGTTCCGCGAGCGGGCCGCCGGGGCCCGCCTTCCGGGAGACGCGTAGCCGGCTACCCCCTGGGCGCCGGGAATCGCTCCTCGCCGCGGATCGCGGCGAGATCGGGATCACTCTGGGCGTTCGTCACGAACCGCGGCTCGAGCGCGACTGCGAGGAGGAGGTGGTCGAGTGCGTCGCCGGTCCTGCCGCCCCGACTCTCCGCGCACGCCAGGTTGTAGAGCACGTTGGCATTGTCCGGATCCGCTGCGAGTTGACCCGAGAGGACCTCGATCGCGCGATCCCACTCCTCGCTCGTCCAGAACCGAAGGGCCTCCGCCGAGCGCTCCCACGGTGAGACGGTGAAGCCGGTTCCCGGCCGTCCGCCGACGACGAGAATCGTGGTCGAGGCCTCGTCCGCCACGGCGCTACGTCGCGCCCCCGGGTCCTTCACGTAGACGAGCGAGCCGGACGGGGCCGCGACGCGCTCGCCGTCGATCGTGAACGTCGCCCGACCGGCGAGCACGAGGTACAGCTCCTCGTGGCGGCCGGCTCCTTCGCCGAGCTCGTCGTGCTCGCCGATGATCTCTTGCCCGGCCGCGGTTGCGCGCCAGGCGTTGATGCCGAACGACTCGATCCCGAGCATTGTCCGGATCATGTGCCACCGGGGCCGTCCCTCGTCCGCGTAGCCATCGACCTCGTCGAGGCGCATGACGCGGAATCGCTCGGCGGCGGGCTGCCGCTCCCCGGCGCTATCCATACGTGTGATCGGCGAGATCGATGGACAGCAGCTCGGCGTCCGTCACGAGGGCACAGGCGACCTCGGGTCGGGCGAGCGCAGCGGCAACCTCGCGGATCGTGCTCGCACGGACGACGACCGGTGTGCCCGCTGCGTGCGCGGCGCGCAGCGCCTCGATGTCGGACACGTCCCCGAGCTCGATCGCTCCCGTCAGGTCAGCGGTGCCCTCCAGCACGACTGCCGGAATCTTGCGTCCGGTCGCCCCGAACCACCGGTCGCGGGCGGTCACAGGTCGACTGTCTCCCCGGGTGCCGAGGCGACGAGGTCGATCTCCGCCGGCAGCAGCCCTCGCAGCGCATCGGCGGTCCCGGTGAGCAGCGGGAATGTCCCGTAGTGGCTGGGGATGACGCGCTTCGCGCCGACGAGCTCGGCCGCGACCGCGGCCTCGCGTGGGCCCATCGTGAAGTGATCGCCGATCGGCAGGACGGCGACCTCGGGCGCGTAGATCCGCCGGATCAGCGCCATGTCGCCGAACACGTTCGTATCGCCTGCGACGTACAGGGTCGGAGCACCGGAGGTCTCGATCACGAGGCCGCATCCCTCACCCGTGTAGGTGCCCTCGTAGGACGACGAGTGATTCGCGTGCGTGAGCGTGATGCGCGAGCCGAGCAGGTCGATCCCGCCACCCTTGTTGAGCGAGGTCGCCATCTCCTGGCCGATCTCCTCGCCGATCAGCCCACGGAGCTCGACCTGCGCGACCACGGGGCAGGCAAAGGCCCTCGCGAGGCGCACGGTGTCTCCCACGTGGTCGGCGTGGCCGTGCGTGAGGAGGATCGCATCGACGCGCTCTGGCTCGAGCTCGGAGGCGGGGCAGCTGGGGTTGCCGGTCAGAAACGGATCGATGTAGAGCCGATCCCCGGAAGGGGTGTCGAGGCGGAATGCCGCATGTCCGAGCCAGGTGATGGAGCCAGCCACGGGGATCAGATTACTGGAGCGGTGGCCCGAGAAGCGGGCAGTCGAGGCAGCGACTGCGCCTGTCGCAGCCATCGAGCCGGCAGCGCACATCGTGCGTCGCGCGAAGCGCGACGCGAATCAGGTGATCCGAGCGTCGTCACGACGCTGAGGCGTTCGAACGTCGGGGGCACCGCTTCGAGCGGGCTCCGCACTGCCTTCGGGGCGGCGCCGAGCCGCGTCGCGGTTGCGAAGGCGAGGGCTGTTGCGAGCTTTCGCATTGTCGGCGTTGAGCACCGCGAGCCCGGACGCGGGAAGCGCGGCGACCGGCTTGGCCTTTTCGGCGGCGAGCGCAGCGATGTTCGCGAACGAGCTCTGGTGATCGCCGAGCACCGTCGTGATCACGGCCACGCGTGGCTCGAACGCCCAGACGAGCTCGTCGAGAGACACAGCACCTGCGCGGGCGACGCCCATCTCCTGCACCATGAACCTGGTTGAACGATCGGATCGAGCGACCGTGTCGGCGACGCTCCGGGCGCGGTTCGAGCCGCGGGCGCTCGCGACGGTTGGACCGGCGGTCGCGAGGGCCGCCTCGAGGAGGTTCTTCGTGGTCGTCTTGCCGACGCTCCCCGTGATCGCGATCGGAAAGGCGGGCAGCCCTCGGCGCCGCGTCCGCGTGCGCATGAGAACGGCTGCCTTCGGTGCGAGTGCCGCGTACGCGCGCAGCCGTCGCTTCGGCGGCCGGACGACCGAGGCGACGCTGAGCAGGGAGCCACCGACCGGTCGCTCCGGCGTTGGGCCGGGCATCGCCCGACTCTAGGCGAAGAGCGTGAGGGCGGCCTTGCCGGCCAGGTCGATCAGCGGCTGCACGAAGAAGAACGAGCCGATCGTGACCGCGATCGAAGCGCCGATGGCGATCTCGAGGCCGATGTCCGCGGGCGGAGAGCCCCCGGCGACCACGAGGTCGGCGCGGGCCGACGTCGGGCGCATGTACATCGACCGCACGACCGCGAGGTAGTAGTAGATGCTGACCGCCGTGGCGACGACCCCGATCACGATGAGCCACCACATGTCCGCCTCGTAGGCGGCGCTGAAGACGTAGAACTTGCCGATCATCCCGCCGGTGAGCGGGAAACCCGCGAAGCCGAGCATGAACACCCACATCGCGGCCCCGTAGAACGGCCGCTCCCAGCCCCAGCCCGCCATCGTCGCGAGCGTGACCTCTCGACCGAGCTCGCGCTCCCGGGCAGCCACGACCGCGAAGGCTCCCACCGAAGCGGCCCCATAGGGGATGAGGTAGTAGAGCAGCGCCTTCCCGCCGAGGTCGTTGTTCGCCGCGATCGCGATCAACATGAAGCCCGCCTGGGAGACGGACGAGTACGCGAGGAGCCGCTTGACGTTCGTCTGTGCGAGCGCGGCGAGGTTGCCGACGACGAGCGAGGCGACGGCGAGGACGGCGATCGCGATCGACCAGATCTCCGCCTGCTCGGGGAAGGCGGTCACGAGGACGCGCAGGGTCACGACGAGGGCGACCGCCTTCGTCGCTGCGGACATGAAGGCGGTCACCGGTGTCGGAGCGCCCTCGTACACGTCGGGCGTCCACATGTGGAACGGCGCCGCCGATGCCTTGAACGCGAGCCCCGCGATGATCATCGCCATGCCTGCGACGAACAGTGGATCGTCCGCTCCCGGCACGTCGCGGATCGCGTTGAAGCCGAGCTCGCCCGTGGCGCCGTAGGTGAGGGCGGAGCCGAAGAGCAGGATGGCCGACCCGAAGCTCCCGACGATGAGGTACTTGAGACCGGCCTCGAGCGACGCCTTCCGGTGCGTATCGAGGGCCACGAGAATGTAGAGCGCGATCGAGAACCACTCGAGGCCGAGGAAGAGCGTCAACAGGTTCCCCGACGAGACGAAGAAGACCATGCCGCCGCCCGCCGCTGCGAGGAGCGCGTAGTACTCGCCGACGTGGTCGCGGCGGCGGTCACCGAACGAGATCAGGACAGCGAGCAGGCCGAACCCGGCGACGAGCACCTGGGTCAGTGCGGCAAGGCGATCGCGGGTCATCGATTCGGCGATCATCAGGCTCTGGTCCGGTGAGCGGTCGAACACGATCGCGGCGAGGACACCGGCGACGAGGAAGCCCGACCCGGCGACGACCGCCGAGAAGATCCTGCGCCCGGCCGCCGGGACGAGCACCGCACCGAGGAGGCAGACGGCTGCCGCGGCGAGCAGCGCGAGCGCCGGCGAAAGTGCGAGCCAGTCGACCTTCGGCGTCGCGATCGAGGCGGCGATGATCATTGGCTGGACTCCCCGAGAGCAGAGACCGGCGGCGCTTCCGGGAACGACCGCTCGGTGATCGCCGAGGGCCAGACCGACAGCGCGAGGAGGATCGCCACGAGCGGGACGACGAGCGCGAGCTCGCCCGCCCGCAGGTCGAGCGACTCGACGCGAACGGCATCTCCCTTGGCGCGATGCAGCACACCCGAGATCAGGCGCAGCGTGTACATCGCCGCGAGCACGATCGCGACGGCGCCGACGGCTGCGTACCCCCAGCCCTGCGTGAACACGCCGGCGAGGATCGCGAACTCACCGGCGAAGTTGGCCGAGCCCGGCACGGCCAGCGTGAGCATCCCGACGACCATGACGATCGTCGCGAGCGCGGGGCGCCCCTTCGCCATCCCG
Source organism: uncultured Thermoleophilia bacterium (assembly GCA_963727515.1). Lineage (GTDB taxonomy): Bacteria > Actinomycetota > Thermoleophilia > Gaiellales > Gaiellaceae > Gaiella. The sequence goes on from CAVSGN010000003.1 coordinate 332,681, forward strand.
CCGAGGTCCGCGAAGCGATCGGTTCCGGTTCGCTCGATCAGCATCGCGGCGAGGAGGAACATCGCGGCCGAGACGAGGCCGTGGCTGATCGAATGGAGGATCGCTCCGCTGACGCCGAGGTCGTTGGCGGCGAAGATCCCGAGCACGATCAGGCTCATCTGACCCATCGACGAGTAGGCGACGACCCCACGCACGTCGGGCTGGCGGAACGCGAGCAACGACCCGTAGACGAGACCCGCGGCGGCGAGAACGAGCACGACGGTACGCCACGCGTCGACGGGGTCGGGGAAGTGACGCAGCACGATCCAGATGAGCCCGTAGACGGCGGCCTTGGAGACGACGCCGGAGAGCAGAGCGGCGATCTCGGGCGGCGCCTCCGTGTACGCGGCCCGCAGCCAGCCGTGGAACGGCAGGAGTGGTGCCTTCACGGCGAAGGCGACGAGGAAGCCGAGGAAGACCCAGTCGTTGCCGCTCGTGCCGGAGTCGATCAGGCTGAACGTCCCCTGGGAGAGCCCGAACACCACGATCGAAGCGAGCATCAGCAGCGACCCGGCCATCGTGTAGATCACGAAGGTGATCGTCGCGGAGACCCGATTCGGGCCGCCCCAGACGCCGACGAGTATGTAGATCGGGATCAGCATCGCCTCGAAGAAGACGTAGAAGAGGAGGAGGTCCTGCGAGGCGAAGACGCCGACGACCGCGCCGATCAGGAACAGGGAGAGCCCGAAGTACGCGCGGGCGCGGTCGCGTCCGGCCCAGGCGCCGAAGCCGATCGCGGCTGCCCCGACGACGACCGTGAGCCCGGCGAGCCAGAGCGAGAAGCCGTAGAGCCCGACGTGGTAGGTGACGCCGAGATCGCCGAACCACTCGCGCTGCGCGGAGTCCTGGAGCACCGGCGAGGCGAAGTCGAAGCCGACGAGCGTCACGACCCAGACGACGACCTCGGCCAGGGCGACGAGCACTGCGAGCGCAGCGGTCGCCTCCCGCGGCAGCGGCGCCATCCAGACGACGAGGGCGCCGATCAACGGCAGGAAGATGAGGAGGTTCGTCAGCATCACCGAACCGCCATGAAGACGACGACGAGGATGACGACGGAGGCTGCGATGACGAGCGCGTACGTCCGGAGCAGTCCGGTCTGAAGCCGGGCGGTGCCGGCGCCCGCTTCGCGGACGCCGCCTGCGATCTCGCCGAGTGACCCGTGGACGACCGGCTCCTCGACCTTCTCGCGGAGGAGAGTCGCAACGAGCTCGGACGGGCGCGAGAACAGGGCGTCGTAGAGCTCGTCGAAGTAGAGCTTGTGCTCGAGGATCCGTCGCACGGCGCCGCCGGCGACGAGCTCGCGCCCGGAGAGGAACGCGCGTCGCGCGAGCCAGATGCCGAGCCCGGCGAGTGCGACGGTGACGGCGCTCGTCAGGTAGTCCTCGGCCACGGTGGCGACGACGAGCGGCTCGGCCACGCTGTCGATCCAGTGGAGGAACGGCTCCCAGAGGCCCGGGATGACGAGGAGCCCGGCGATCGCCGACAGGACCGCGAGCACGCCGACGGGGATGAGCATCGCGAGCGGCCCCTCGGCGTGCGCGTGCCCACCGTGGCCGGCTGCGTCCTCGACCCCGTGCGCGTGACCGGAGCCGTGGCCGCCGGCGTGCTCGAGCACGAGCTCCGACGGCTCTCCGTGGAAGACGAGGTAGTAGAGCCTGAACGTGTACGCGCCGGTGAGCAGCGCACCCGCGAGCCCGAGGATGACGAGCGTGTACCCCAGCACTCCGCCGTCCGCGAGCGCAGACGAGATGATCCCGTCCTTCGACCAGAACCCCGAGAGCGGCGGGATCCCGGCGAGGGCGAGGGCGCCGATCAGGAAGACGGCATGCGTGTACGGCATGAGGCTCTTCAGGCCGCCCATCTTCCGCATGTCCTGCTCCCCCGCGAGGTGGTGGATGATCACGCCGGCGGCAAGGAAGAGGAGCGCCTTGAAGAAGGCATGCGTGAGGAGATGGAACATCGCGTAGCCGTACGCCCCGATCCCCGCAGCGAGGAACATGTACCCGATCTGGGACATCGTCGAGTACGCGATCACGCGCTTGATGTCCCACTGGACGAGGGCGATCACGCCGGCCACGATGATCGTGACGCCGCCGATGATCGCCGACAGGTGCTGGACGTTCGGGGCAGCCTCGAAGATGGCGTGGTTCCGAACGATGAGGTAGACGCCCGCCGTCACCATCGTTGCCGCGTGGATCAGGGCGGAGACCGGCGTCGGGCCTTCCATCGCGTCGGGGAGCCAGGTGTGGAGCGGCAACTGGGCCGACTTGGCGATCGCACCGGCGAGGAGGCCGAGGGCGACGAGGTTCAGCGTGCTCGACGAGAGCGTGCCGCTCGAGGCAGCCTCGAAGCTCGCGGAGTAGTCGAGCGTTCCGGTCTTCGAGATGAGGAGGAAGAACCCGAGCGCCATCGCCGCGTCGCCGATCGCGTTCATGATGAACGCCTTCTTGGCGGCCGCGATCGCCTCCGGGCGGTCGTGATAGAAGCCGATCAGGAGGTACGAGGCGAGCCCGACGAGGCCCCAGCCGACGAGCAGCAGCAGCAGGTTGCCGCCCATCACGAGCATCAGCATCGAGAAGACGAAGAACGCCATGTACGCGAAGTAGCGCCGCTCCTCGTCCTCGCCCCTCATGTACCCGACCGAGTACCAGACGATCAGCCCACCGACGCCGGTGATGATGAGCATCATCGTCAGCGAGACGGGATCGACGAGAATCTGCATCGGGACGTCGAACCGGCCGATTCCGAGCCACGTGTACGCGGTCGAGAGATGCGAGCGGTCATCCGGGCTCTCGCCCGCGACGCGGATGAACGCGACGAGAGCGCCGGCGAAGGCGACGAACACCGATCCGGTCGAGAGCCAGGCCGCGGTCGTGCGCGAGATGCGCGTGCCGGCGAGCGTGATCAGGAGCGCGCCGGCGAGCGGCGCGAGCAGGCAGAGCCAGGAGCCGGCGATCATCCGCGTAACTCCGTGGCCGTGTCGACGTCGAGCGGCATCTTGCGGCGCGTGAAGGCGACGATCAAGCCGAGCCCGACGACCACTTCGGCCGCGGCGACGGCCATCACGCAGATGGCGAAGATCTGCCCGTCGACGGAGGCGAAGTGTCGCGAGAACCCGACGAGCGCGAGGTTCGACGCGTTCAACATGATCTCGAGCGAGAGCAGCACGATCAGCGGGCTGCGCCGGAGGATGACGCCGGTCGCGCCGATCCCGAACAGGACCGCGGCGACCGCGACGTACCAGTTGGTCCCGGGTCCCATCACGATGCTTCGTCCTCGGCCTCGGTCTTCAGCGCGAGCACGACCCCACCGACCGCGGCGACGAGCAGCACGATCGAGGTGATCTCGAAGGCGAGAAGATGATCGGTGAGGAAGAGCTCCCCGATGTTGGCGGGGCTTCCGAACGAGCGGGTGATCTCGGCGCTGTCGGACAGGCCGCCGTCGGCCTTCGCGACCAGAGCGACGATGACCTCGATCATGATCGCCGCCCCGACGACGAACGCGCCGAGCTGGATCCATCTCGGGCCACCGGCCCACGGTGCGTCGGCCCGGCCGCCGAGGTAGGCGATCACGAACAGGAACATCACCATGACGGCGCCCGCGTAGACGAGTATCTGCGCCGCGGCGACGAACTCGGCGGACGCGAGCAGGAAGAGGACGGCGAGCGAGGCGAGGTTGCCGATCAGGGCGAGGGCCGAGTAGAAGGGGTTCGTGAAGCTGACCACGGCGACGCCGCTGCCGACGCACGCGAGCGCAGCGACGATCCAGATCACCCAGACGAGGAAATTGCCCATCAGGACGACGTCTTGTAGGCGGGGATCGGCGTGTCGAAGAGGTCGGCGTCCTGGACGGGAACGCGCTTGATCGGCTCGGTCAGGAGCATGTCCTTGGTGTAGATCAGGTCGTCACGCGAGTACTCGGAGATCTCGAACTGGTTGCCGAGCGTGATCGCGTCGAACGGGCAGGCGAGCTCGCAGTAGCCGCAGAAGATGCAGCGACTCATGTTGATCTCGTAGATGCGCGCGTACCGCTCGCCGGCCGAGACCCGGTTCTCGGCCGTGTTCTCGGCGGCCACGACCCGGATGCAGTCCGACGGGCAGGCCGCGGCGCACAGCGAGCAGCCGACGCACTTCTCGAGGCCGTTCTCGTGCCGGTGGAGCATGTGGCGGCCGCGGAACCGTGGGTAGACGGCGCGCTTGAACTCGGGATACTGCTGGGTGATCGGCTTCCGGAAGATCTGGCGGAAGGTGACGCCGAAGCCCTTGAGGGTGCTGAATGGCTGCGGGCTCATGCGCCCACCTCCGAACGCGCGGCCCGGAGCGCGCGGGCGGGGGGCGCTGTGCGGCAAGCATCAGATGCGGCGTCCCGCGGCGACGCTGCTCTATCCGTTGCGAGACGCCGCATCAGATGGCCACCACGAGGATTGCCGTGATCACGGCGTTCAGGGTCGCGACGGGCAGGAGCACCTTCCAGCCGAACCGCATCAGCTGGTCGTAGCGCAGCCGCGGCAGGGTCGTCCGCACCCAGATGAAGATGAACAGGAGGACGAACAGCTTGATCAGGAACCAGATCGGCCCGGGGAACCAGGGGCCGTGCCAGCCGCCGATGAAGAGCGTCACGCAGAGGGCGGAGAGCGTGATCAGGTTGATGTACTCGGACATCGAGAAGAGGCCGAACCGCATGCCGCCGTACTCGGTGTGGTAGCCGGCGACGAGCTCCTGCTCCGCCTCGGGGAGGTCGAACGGCGCGCGGGCCGTCTCGGCGGTGCCGGCCATCAGGAAGACGACGAAGCCGACGAACTGCGGCACGATGTACCACGTCGAGTCGGCCTGCGCCTGGACGATGTCCACGAGCGAGAGCGACCGCGACATGAGGACGACGCCGAGCACGCTGAGCGCGAGCGCGACCTCGTACGAGACGAGCTGCGCGCAGGTGCGCATCGATCCGAGCAGCGAGTACTTGGAGTCCGAGGCCCAGCCGCCGAGGATGAAGCCGTAGATGCCGAGCGAGCCGATCGCGAAGATGAGGAGCAGCGCGATCGGGAGGTCGGCGACGTAGCCGTTGATCTGGTAGCCGCCCACTTCCCAGCCGGGGCCCCAGGGGATCACGGAGAACGTCGCGAGCGCCGTGAACGCGGCGAGGAACGGCGCGAAGATGTAGAGGACGTCGATCGCCGCGGCAGGGAAGAAGCTCTCCTTGCGAATCAGCTTCACGAGATCGGCGATCGGCTGCAGGAGGCCGTACGGACCGGCGCGGTTCGGGCCGTAGCGCAGCTGCATGCGTCCCATCACCTTCCGCTCCGCGAGGGTCAGGTACGCGAACGTGACGAGAACGAGGTTGATGACGATGAACGCCTTGACGACGGCGATCCACCACGGCTCGCCGTTCGCGCCGGACGCGAAGAGGAGGTTCGGGAGCATCACCCGCGACGCTCCAACCCCGGCCGCGTGCTCACAGCTTCACGACCTCGACGTGCAGGTGCAGGTCGGCTGCATGCTCGTCCGCAACGCGCGCGACGCCCGCGAGGAGACGCCGGTTGACCCGTGCGCGCAGCTCGACCGATGTCCCGTTCGACCGCACGACGACCGGGTCGCCGGTCGCGATCGAACGTCGGGCGGCATCCTCGGCGGACAGCTCGAGCTCGGCGTCCGGCCGCTGGAAGGAGAGCTCCGGGACGCGCTCCACGAACGGCCCCGAGAAGAGCGGCCGGTACCGGAGGAGCCGCACCTCCCCGAGGAAGTGCTCGTCGGGCGCCCTGGGTGCAGCAGCGGCCTTGACCTCCGCCGCCGGCGCCGGCGCCTCGTACGCCGTACGGGCGGGGAGCGGCGCTGTGCCGTTGAGCTCGGACCCGTCGACGCCTCCGAATGCGACCGCGGAGAGCTCGTCGAAGACGACAACCGCGTGGGGCGAGAGCTCGACGTCGAAGCGGGTGGCGAGCTGCGAGACCCAGGCGAGCTCGTCGGGAACCGGCGCGATGACGGCGCGCCGGAGGCGCTGCAGGCGTCCCTCGAGGTTCAGCAGGGTTCCGTCGCTCTCCAGAGAGCTCGTGGCGGGGAGAACGAGGTCGGCCCAGCCCACCGCGAGCCCGTGGAACATCGTGATCGCGATCACGTGCTCGGCCCGCTCGGCAAGGGCGCGCACGGCCGGATCGGAGGCGGCCTCGTCGCCGGACACGATCAGGAGCGCGATCGGCTCCGGGTTCGCCTCGTCTTCGTCGGCGGCGGCTGCCCACGCGGCCGCGACGCCACGCCCGTTCGGGGTTGCCGGAAGGTGGAACGCGCCGCTCTCGGGCTTCGCGTCGAAGCCGAGCGCGTGGGCGGCCTCGGCCAGGCGCGCGCCGCCCCCTCCTCCGGCTCCCGACCAGACGAGAATCGCCCGATCGGAGGCGCGCAGCCGGTCGCCCAGCTCGTTGCCGGTCTCCGTCAGCGCGCGAAGCGCGGCCGCTGCGCCACCCGGGCCGGTCGCCTCTGTCCCCGTCGGGCCGTAGCGGACGACCTCGGCGCCGTTTCGGCCCGCCGCCTTGAGCCAGAGGTCGACGACGGGTGCGCGATCTGCGACCTCGTCGTCACCGACGATGACGACGATCTCCGCCTCGGCGATCGACGACAGCGGGAGCCGGAACGCGTCGAGCGCATCCGACGTCGACTCGGGCAGCACGGCGGCGTGCGCGCCGAGCCCGACGCGAAGCAGCCGTGCGAGCGCGTATGCCTGCTCGAGGCTCTCGGAGCCCGACAGCGCCGTCACGATCCGCGTGCCGGCGTCGCGGAGCAGCTCCTCGGCACGATCGAGGGCCGCGTCCCAGGTGACGGGCTCGAGGCCGTGGGCGCCGCGCACGAGCGGTTCGGTGATGCGATCGTCGGAGGTCAGGTGCGGATAGGTGAACCGGCCCTTGTCGCAGAGCCACCCTCCGTCGACCTCGGGATGGTTGCGCGAGAGGATCCGCTTGACCTTCCCCTCGCGGACCGTCGCGTTGATGTTGCAGCCGACGGAGCAGAGCCCACAAACGGTCGGCACGTTCTGGATGTCCCACGGCCGCGCCTCGAAGCGGTACTGCGTCGAGGTCAGCGCGCCGACGGGGCAGAGCTCGATGACGTTGCCGGAGAACGGCGCCCGGTAGGGGTCGCTCTCGAACGTGGCGATCTCGGTGTGGGCGCCGCGGTTGCGCGCCACGAGCTGGTTGTCCTCGGCGACGTCCGACGAGAACCGCGTGCAGCGGTAACAGAGGATGCAGCGCTCGCGGTCGAGGGCGATCAGCGGCGAGACGGGGATCGGCTTCTCGAGCGTGATCTTCGAGAACGACATGCGGGTATTGCCCGGCCCGTAGCGAAACGTCAGGTCCTGCAGGGGGCACTCGCCGCCCTTGTCGCACACCGGGCAGTCGAGCGGATGGTTGACGAGGATGAACTCCAGCGTTGCGTTCTGCCCCTCGGAGGCCTTCTCGGAGGTGGCCGCCGTCTTCACGACCATCCCGTCCTGCGCTGTGAGAGAGCAGCCTGCCTGGAGCTTCGGCAGCCCCTCGATCTCGACGAGGCACATGCGGCAGGCGCCGACGGGCGGGCCGAGGCGCGGCTCGTAACAGAAGACCGGGATCTCGATCCCCGCGGAGGCGGCCGTCTCGACGAGCCCGGTGCCCTTCGGGACCTCGACCTCGCGGTCGTCGATCGTGAGCTTGACGAGGTCGCTCATGCGTGAGCCACCGCTTCGTCGTGGATGTGCATGGCAACGGGTGCGAGGAGGTGATCGAGCGACGACTCGCCGTGGAACGGGCAACCGCCCTCGTCGATGTGCGCCTGGAACTCGTCGCGGAACTTGTCGAAGTAGCTCATCACCGCGATCGCGTCCGAGTCGCCGAGCGGGCAGAGGCACTTGCCGTTGATCCGCTCCGCCACCGAGACGAGCAGATCCATGTCGGCCTGCGTCCCGCGTCCGTCCTCGATCTTCTGGAGGATCTCGGTCAGCCACTTGGTGCCGACGCGACACGGCGTGCACTTGCCGCACGACTCGTGCTGGTAGAACTGCGAGACGCGCGCGGCGAGCTGCACCATGCAGCAGCGGTCGTCGAGCGCGATCACCGCCGCCGAGCCGATCGCGGTGCCGGCGCCGACGAGCGAGTCGAAGTCGAGCGTCACCTTGTTCGCCTCGTCCGCGGTCAGGATCACGGTCGACGAGCCCCCCGGGATGACGGCTTTCAACGAGCGGCCGTCGGCGATCCCGCCGCCGAGCCCGTTGATCAGGTCGCGAAGCGGATAGCCGTGGGGAAGCTCGTAGTTGCCGCCGTTCACGACGTTCCCCGAGAGGGAGAACACGCGGGTGCCGGTCGAGTTCTCGACGCCGAGCTTCGCGTACTCGGCGCCGCCCATCTCCATCACCGTTGTGGCCGACGTGATCGACTCGACGTTGTTGACCGCCGTCGGGGAGGCGTAGAGGCCCGCGATCGCGGGGAACGGCGGCTTCGTGCGTGGCTGGCCGCGCCTGCCCTCGAGCGACTCGAGCAACGCCGTCTCCTCGCCGCAGATGTAGGCGCCGGCGCCGCGATGGAGGACGATCGTGACGTCGCCCAGCAGGTCCCGTGCGCGCATCTGCTCGAGCGCGGACACGAGGACCTCGAACTCGGCCTCGTACTCGCCCCGGATGTAGATGAAGACGTGCGTCGACTCGATCGCGTGCGCGGCGATGAGGCTGCCCTCGAGGAAGCGGAAGGGCACCCGCAGCATGATCTCGCGATCCTTGAACGTGCCCGGCTCGGACTCGTCGGCGTTGATCACGAGGTAGTGGGGCTTGTCGATCTTGTCCGGCTTCGGCACGAAGCTCCACTTGCGGCCGGTCGGGAAGAAGGCGCCGCCGCGGCCGCGCAGGTTCGACGCGTTCAGCTCGTCGATCACCTCGTCGGGGGTCAGGGCGCGCGACTTCGCGAGCGCCTGGAAGCCACCGACGGCCTCGTAGTCGGCGATCTCGGTCAGCGTGCCGCCGTGCGTACCGGCGAAGACGATCTCAGGCGTCGCCGTCATCCGGCTCCTTCCAGTCGATCCCACGGAGCTCGGCCACGATCCGCGGCACGTCGTCGGCCTTCACGCGGAGACGATGCCGGTTGTCGATCGCGACGATCGTCGCCCAGCCGCAGCCACCGAGGCACTCGACGGTGCGGAGGGTGAACGCGTCCGTGGTCTCGCCGGCCCGCTGGCCGAGCTCGCTCTCGAACGCCTCGACGACCTGCTGGGCGCCGTTCAGCCCGCACGAGATGTTCGTGCAGACCTCGATCACCGTCTCGCCGACCGGCTCGAGGCGGAACATGTCGTAGAACGAGGCGATCGAGAGGCAGTAGGCGGGCGTCAGGTCGAGTGCGTCCGCGACGTCGCGGAACGCCTGCTCGGGCAGCCAGCCGCCACTCCGCTCCTGCGCGAGCTGCAGCGCAGGCATCACCGCCGAGCGGCTCTCGGGGTAGCGGGCGCGGATCTCCTGGATCTCGTCGTAGAGCGCGCTCACCGGTCGACCTCTCCCATGACGCCGTCGAGCGAGCCCACGATCGCGATCATGTCGGCGATCGCGGCATCCGTCATGCAGGTCGCGGTCGCCTGCAGAGCGACGAAGCTCGGGGCCCGGAACTTGACACGCCACGGCTTGGGGCCGCCGTCGGAGACCACGTAGACGCCGAACTCGCCGCGCGGCGACTCGACGCACTCGTAGACCTCGCCTTCCGGCACGCGGTATCCCTCGGTGACGATCTTGAAGTGGTGGATGAGCGACTCCATCGAGGTGTGGAGCTCCTCGCGCGGAGGCAGGACGACCTTGCGGTCGTCGGCGATCCACGGCTCGCCCCGCATCTCCTCGAGCCGGTCGAGGCACTGGGAGACGATCCGCACCGATTCGCGCATCTCCTCCATGTGGACGCGGTAGCGCGCGTAGACGTCGCCCTCGGGGAAGACGGGCACGTCGAACGACACCTCGTCGTAGGCGAGGTACGGCATGTTCTTGCGCAGGTCCCAGTCGACGCCCGACGCACGCAGCACCGGGCCCGACTGCCCGAGCGCGATCGCGTCGTCGGCCGAGAGGAGGCCGATGCCCTTCGTGCGCTTGAGCCAGATCGCGTTTCGGTCGAGAATCGCCTCGTACTCGTCGATCGCCTTCGGCATCTTCTTGCACCACTCGCGTGCCTGTGCGTAGAAGCCCTCGGGGATGTCCTCGGCAAGGCCGCCCGCCTGGAAGTAGCGCGTGTGCATGCGCGTGCCGCAGACCATCTCGAAGAGGTCGAGCGTCGCGTCGCGATCGTCGAACGTGTACCAGAACATCGAGATCGCGCCGAGCTCGAGAGCCGACGTGCCGAGCCAGACGAGATGCGAGTGGATGCGCGTCAGCTCGGAGAGGCACATGCGCATCCACGTCGCCTTCCGGGGCACGTCGATCTCGAGCAGCTTCTCGATCGCGAGGACGAACGCGAGCTCGTTGACCTGGAACGAGACGTAGTCGATCCGCTCCGGGTAGGTGATGCACTTCCACCACGTCTTCTGCTCCATCGTCTTCTCGAAGCCGGTATGGAGGTAGCCGATCACCGCGGAGAGGCCCGCGACCATCTCACCGTCGAGGTCGACGACGAGCCGGAGCACGCCGTGCGTCGAGGGATGGTTCGGCCCGAAGTTGATCGTGAGGATGTCGTCGAGCGCGTGCTTGGTCGGGTCGACCCGCAGCGCGGTCGGGATCGGGCTCGGGATGCGTGACCCCTCGTACACCTGCATGCTGCGCTCGGTCACCGACACCGCTACTCGTCCCCCGAGAACCGCACCGGCTCGCCGCCGATCGGGTAGTCCTTGCGCAGGGGGTGGCCCTCCCAGTCGTCCTCCATCAGGATCCTGACGAGGTTCGGGTGGCCGCGGAAGACGATTCCGAACATGTCCCATGCCTCGCGCTCGAACCAGTCCGCGGTCGGCCAGACGGGGATCACGCTGTCGATCTCCTCACCGTCGTCGAGCCAGGCCTGGAGCCGCACGCGCACCGGCTCGTCCGAGAGCCGCAGCACGTGGTAGTTGACCGCGAAGCGCTTCGGCTTCGCATCGGGCACGCGGGCGAAACCCTGCGTGCCGGGGCCGTGGAGGTCGCGTCCCGCGGGCGTGCCGATGTAGCCGGAAACGCCGCGGGAGCCCCAGCCGAGGTAGTCCGTCGGCGACAGGTCGGAGAGAAAGTTGAACCCGAGCTCGTCCCGAAGGTAGGTGCACGCCTCGAGGATGCGGGCCGCGTCGACGACGAGCGTCGTCTCGCCATGGCTCCCGGTCGTCTCGACGAGCCCGGGCACGCCGTCGTAGCTCACTGGGCGACGCCCCTGATCTGGTACGCAGGGGGGATCCCGGCCTTGATCTTCTCGTGCAGCCGGACGATCCCCTCCATCAGCGCCTCAGGGCGGGGTGGGCATCCGGGAACATGGATGTCGACCGGGACGATCTTGTCGACGCCCTGAAGCACCGTGTAGTTGTTGAACATCCCGCCGGAGCTCGCGCACGCACCCATCGCGATGACCCACTTCGGCTCGAGCATCTGGTCGTAGACCTGCCGCAACGGCCCGGCCATCTTGTGCGTCACGCGGCCGGAGACGATGAGGAGGTCGGCCTGTCGCGGCGACGAGCTGAAGCGCTCCATCCCGAAGCGTGAGATGTCGTAGCGCGAGGAGACGATCGACATCATCTCGATCGCGCAGCACGCGAGCCCGAACGTGTCGGGCCACACCGAGTTCGCCTGCGCCCAGGCGACCGCCTTCTCCACGGTCGTGATCCCGAGCGCGTCCTCGATCCCGTCGATCTCCTCCTCGAAGACGCCCGGGCCCTTGTTCGGCATCAGCACGCGCTCGGAGTTGAGGCCGGCGTTGGCGAGCGGGCGGTTGCTGATCACGGGGAGCTTGCGGGCTAGTGCCACTCGAGTGCCCCCTTGCGCCAGATGTAGATGTAGGCGACGAGCAGGATCCCGATGAAGGTGAGGAACTCGATCAGGCCGAACCAGCCGAGCGCATCCAGTTGGATCGCGAGGGGGTAGAGAAAGACGATCTCGATGTCGAAGAGGATGAACAGCATGGCGGTGAGGTAGAAGCTGACGGTGAAGCGTCGATCCTGGGCCGGGGGGCCTTCCGAGACGCCGGACTCGAACGGCATCATGCGCTGTTTCGTCCGCGACGTCGGGCGGGTAGCGAACAGGAACGAGCCCATCACCATCGTGGCGGGGATCGCCGCCGCGAAGAATGCGTAGATCAGAAACGGAAGCCAGTCCGAAAGCATGCGATGTCCTCCCCGGCGGGGAGCCTCTGCGCGAAACCTAGCACCTTGTCGGCGCTCGCACGAGATGATGTGTGAGCGGCTTCCACAGAGGGAAAGAGGTGTTACAAACTCGGCCGCTCTGGCGCCCGCATCCGTTCGGGTAGGATTCGTGACATGGAGATCCAAGAGCGACCCATCGATACCGTGCTCTCGATAACGCCCACCGCGGCGGCGAAGATTCGCGAGCTGATGGCCGAGGAGCCCGACGGCGACTCGATGGTGCTGCGCGTTGCGATCCAGGGCGGCGGCTGCTCGGGCTTCCAGTACGGCCTCGGCTTCGACACCGAGCCGGCCGAGGGCGACCTCGAGATCGTGCTCGAGGGCGTCAATGTGGTGGTGGATCCCTTCAGCGTCCCGTACCTCCAGGGCGCGACGATCGATTTCCTGACCGGGTTGCAGGAGTCGGGTTTCAAGATCGACAACCCGAACGCCGCGTCGTCGTGCGGCTGCGGCCACTCCTTCCAGGTGGAAGAGGGCGAGGAGATGCCGGAAGGCACCCACGCCGGCGGTTGCGGCTCCGGCTGCTCGCACTGAGCACCCTCCTCTAGGATCGGCGCATGGCACTACGCGTTGCGGTCGTCGGCTCCGGGCCTGCGGGCTTCTATGCCGCTGGTGCGCTTCTCGCGAGTGACGATCCTCCGTGCGAGGTCGACATGTTCGACCGGCTGCCGACCCCGTGGGGCCTCGTTCGCCTCGGCGTCGCGCCGGACCACCCGAAGATCAAGTCCGTCTCGCGCGCGTTCGAGAAGATCGCCGGCAGGCCGGGCTTTCGCTTCTTCGGAAACGTCGACGTGGGACGCGATCTCACACACGAGGAGCTGAACGACGCGTACGACGCGGTGATCTACGCGTTCGGTGCGCAGGCCGACCGCCGCATGAGCATCCCGGGCGAGGACCTGCCCGGATCGTGGGCGGCGACCGAGTTCGTCGCCTGGTACAACGGCCATCCGGACTACCAGGAGATCCCGTTCGACCTCTCGGCGGAGCGCGCCGTCGTCGTCGGCAACGGGAACGTCGCCGTCGACGTCGCCCGCATGTTGGCGCTGACGGAGGAGGAGCTCGCGCCTACCGACACGACGGATGCGGCGATTGCCGCGATCCTCGGCTCGGGAATCAGGGAGATCCTCGTCCTCGGGCGCCGAGGCCCCGCCCAGGCGGCCTTCACGACACCCGAGTTACAGGAGCTGCGAGAGCTCGCCGGCGCCGACCTGATCGTCGATCCTGCCGATCTCGAGCTCGACCCGGTCAGTGCGGCGGCGCTCGAGGGCGACACGGCGCTCGCACGCCGCAATCTCGAGGTTCTCCACGAGGCGGCGGCGACACCGCCGGCGGGCAGGCCGAAGCGCGTGATCCTTCGCTTCTGCGTCTCGCCGGTGGCGATCCTCGGCGACGGGGCCGTCGAGGCCGTCGAGGTGGTGCGGAACGAGCTCGTGGCCGACGCGGGCGGCCGGATTCGCGCCGTGCCGACCGACGAGCGCGAGGTGATCCCGTGCGGCCTCGTGCTTCGGAGCGTGGGCTATCGCGGAACGGCGATGCCGGGTGTGCCCTTCGACGAGGATCGCGCGACGATCAGGAACGAGGACGGTCGCGTCCTCGACGATGCGGGCGCGCCGGTTGCGGGCGTGTACTGCACGGGCTGGATCAAGCGTGGGCCGAGCGGTGTGATCGGCACGAACAAGAAGGACGCGACCGAGACGGTCGAGCTCGTGCTCGCGGACGCGGCCGCCGGGCTCTTGCCTCCGCGCACGGACGTCGAGATCCTGGATCTTCTCGCGGAGCGCGGCGTGCAGCCCGTCAGCCACGCGGGCTGGGAGGCGATCGACGCCGTCGAGTGCGCCCGCGGCACCGAGCAGGGCCGCCCGCGGGTCAAGCTGTGCCGCTGGGACGAGCTGCTCGAGACGGCAGCTCGGCAGGCCTAGTGGACTAGACCATGTAGGCCGACGCGCTCGCAAGCGAAGGAGCGTTCACTGCCTCAGCTCTCCCCGTCGGCCTCCATCACGGCGAGCCGCGTGTAGTAGTCGGGGATCTCCTTCAGGTGGGCCCACGCGATCTTTCCGGTCGTCAGATCGTCGTCGTCCGTGACGTTCGTCTCCGCGTCCCGGGCACCGTGCTCGAGCTCCACCTCGAGACCGAGGAGGTACTGGCCGACACCGAAGGGAGAGGTCTCCCAGTCGATCCCGACGGCCGTCCCGATGCGGCGAGCATCCTCGTACGTGAATTCCTTGGTCGATGTCATGATCGGCTCCGATTGTCTCGATGATTGCGTTCATCTCAATCGTCGCGCCCGCCCGCTCCGTGCGCAGCCGGTCCAACACTGGTTCCGATGAGGGTTTCTACCGAGTTCCAGGCGGCGTCTCAGCCGACGAAGAGCCCCGTCACGTACATGACGGCGATCCCGGCCAGGTATCCGCCGATCACCCAGCCCGAGCGAAGCCCTCCGGGCGCGCGGCGGGCGACGAAGCGGCCGACCTCGACGACGACCTGAAGCGCCGCACCCGCCGCGGCGCCGAAGAAGACGACCGCGAGCACGTCGCTCGACGCGTAGCCGCCGATCCACGTTCCGAGGACGGCCGGCCCACCGGCGACCGTGGCGAGCCCGATCAGCTGGGGGAGGCTGACCCTGCGCGTGTCCGTCGCCGGCGCGGCGATCGCCAGACCCTCGGTCAGGTTGTGAATCATGAAGCCGACGATCAGGAACGTCCCGAGCTGGAGCTCGCCGACGGCGAACGACGTGCCGATCGCGAGACCCTCGCCGAGGTTGTGGACGCCGATCCCGATCGCGACGAGCAGCGCGAGCCCGAGGCCGGCGGCGCCGGCTCTGCCGCGCGTGAGGCGGCTCGAGAGGAAGGTCATGCCGAGGGCGCTGACAGCGACGCCGAGGAGCACGAGCCCGGCGCCGCCGAGCGAGCCGGGAAGCTGCGCCTGAAGGGTGAAGGCCTCGGAGAGCGACTCCACGGCGAGGAACGAGAGCAGGCCGCCGGTGAGCGCCATGAAGGCCGCGAGCCAGTTCGGATCGGCGCGACGGAGCGAGGGAAGCCAGAGGAGCCCGAGTGCGACCGGTACGACTCCGACGAGGAGCCCGACCGCGCCGTAGCCAACGAATCCCCGAGCCGACGCGGACGGCGTCTCGACGGCGGCCGGAATCTCCCGGGTCGTCTCGATACCGGTCGAGCTCGTGATGCCGACCGCGATCGGGTCACCTTTGATCCACTCGAACGGCACGACGATCGTGCTCGAACGGAGCCGCTTCAGCGTCGCAGGCCCGTCGAGAGTGAAAGGCACGATCGCGTCGTCGACGGTGACGGAGGCGATCGTCAGCTCGTCGGACTGCGGGTTGCGGACACGGATGCGAATCTCCCCCGACTCGAACTCGACGCGCTTGATGTCGAACACGTCGGGCGGCGGCGGATTCGTGCCGATCAGATCGACGAGCGACGATCCACCCGAGACGAACGCGCCGACGACGAGCGCGAGAAGCAGGATCGGGGCGAGGGGCCACAGGCGCCAGCCGATGCCGGATCGGGGAGGTGCGCCCGCCTCCATGTCAGTCATCGCTCACTGGTCGACGACCTCGAAGAAGCCCATCCAGCCGAGCTCGGTGAACTCGGACTGGTGCGCGTGGAACATGTACGTGCCGGCTTCGGCGAACTCGATCTCCACGATCCCCCGCTGCCCCTGGCACTGCATCACGGTGTCCGTGTACTCGAACTGGTCCGTCGATCCGGTCGGGTAGTAGCGGAAGAACGCGGCATGGAGATGGAACGAGTTGATCAGGTCGAACTCGGTCAGGTTGACGAGATAGATGCGCACGAGATCGGAGCGCTCGACCCTGATCGGGTAGCGGGCGTAGTAGAAGGTGCGCCCGTTGACGGTGTAGAAGTTGTTCGTCCCGTCCGCGTCGGTGTCGTAGCCGTTCATCACCATGACGAGCTCCTGCGCGGGCGCGCGCGGCTCCTTCGGGTCGATGATCAGCGCGCCGTAGAGCCCCTTGTGGAGGTGCTTCTTGAGTGGCGTCGAGTGGCAGTGGTAGAGCTGCAGGCCGTACGGCTTCGCCTCGAACTCGTACGTGAACCGCCCGCCCGGTTGCACGATCTCGAACACCCCGTCCATGTTCGTCGGGTGGATCCCGTGGAAGTGGATCGTGTGCGGATGAGAACCGGCGTTGACGAAATGGACGCGGAGCGTATCGCCCTCCGTTGCGCGCAACACCGGTCCCGGCACGGTGCCGTTGTAGGTCCAGGCAGGGAAGAAGACGCCCGGGGCGATCTCGACCTCGCGGTCGATCGCCGTGAGCGTGTATTCACGCACGCGTCCCGGCGCATACGGCAGCGCCTTCGGTGGGTACAGCAGCGCGTCGAGATCGTTCGGGCCGCCGACTGCCGGCGCTCCCTCATGGATCATCGCAGCGTGGCCCATCGCCGCGTGGGTCGCGTGATCGGCGCCTGACGCCTCTGCCGGCGCGTCGAGGACGTAGCGCGCGGCGATCGGCGCGGCGGCGAGTGGGGCCGCAGCCGCCAGAAGCCGCCGTCGAGTGAAGTGAGGTTTAGCCATTCCTAATTTCAAAGCGAAGTGTACGCTATCAAGGGTGGAATCGGGCATGGAGCTCACGAGCGCGATCGAGGACTACCTCAAGTCGGTCTACGCGCTCGAGGTCGAGGGGCAGCGCGCGACGACGTCCGCTGTCGCCGAGCGCATGGGCGTCAGTGCGCCGTCGGCGACGGCGATGATGAAGCGGCTCGCCGACCTCGGCCTCGTCGTCCGAGCGCCGTACCGCGGCGTCGTCCTGACCGACAAGGGCCGCCTGTGCGCACTCGAGGTCGTGCGCCACCATCGCTTGCTCGAGCGCTACCTCGCCGACTCGCTCGGCATGTCGCTGGATGAGGTGCATGCCGAGGCCGACCGGCTCGAGCACGTTCTCTCGGAGGAGCTCGAGGCGCGCATCGACGCTGCGCTCGGGTTTCCGACACATGACCCCCATGGCGATCCGATTCCCGACCCGACGCTCCGGATCGGCGCTGCGCCCGTGCGCTCGCTCGCGGACCTGAAGCCCGGCGACCGGGCCGTCGTCGTCCGCGTCCCCGATGCGGATTCCGAGCTGCTCCGTTATCTCGCCGAGATCGCGATCGTTCCGGGGGAGACGCTCGAGCTGACGATCGTGGCACCGTTCGGGGGGCCGCTGACGGTGCGCACCGGCAACGGCGAGCACGCGATCGCACGTGAGCTTGCCGCAGCCGTCGGGATCGAATCGTAGTTTTCTACTGACGCCGGGGTCGCGGAGCGTTGTCTACGCTGCGAGGCATGGCGACGGAAAAGCTCTGGGGTGGCGAGACCGACAAGGCGGTCGCCAACTTCCCCGTCTCGGGCGAGCCAATCCCGGCGAGCGTGGCGCACTGGCTCGGCCGGATCAAGGGCGCGGCGGCGCGTGCCAACGCCGATCTCGGCCTGCTCGACTCGGAGATGGCCGGTCGGATCGCTGCTGCCGCCGACCGGGTCGCCGCGGGCGAGTTCGACGACCAGTTCCCGATCGACGTCTTCCAGACGGGCTCGGGGACGAGCTCGAACATGAACGCCAACGAGGTCATCACCGCGCTTGCGGGCGAGGGCGTGCATCCGAACGACCACGTCAACATGGGTCAGTCGTCGAACGACGTCTTTCCGTCCGCCGTTCATCTCGCAGCGCTCGATCGCTCCGTCAACGACCTGTTGCCGGCGATGGAGAAGCTCGCTCGCTCGCTCGAGGCGAAGGCGGCCGAGTTCGATGACGTGATCAAGTCCGGGCGGACACACATGATGGATGCGGTTCCGGTCACGCTGGGCCAGGAGTTCGGCGGCTATGCGGCGCAGGTGCGCCAGGGCATCGCCCGCGTTCAGGATGCGTTGCCACGGGTCGGCCAGATCCCGCTCGGCGGCACTGCCGTCGGGACCGGCATGAACACGCACCCGGAGTTCGCCGAGAAGGTACGGGCGCTCCTCCACGCCGAGACGAACCTGCCGATCTCGGCGCCGGCCGACCCCTTCGAGGCACAGGCGGCAAGGGACGGCCTCGTCGAGCTGTCCGGCGCGCTGAAGGTCGTTGCGACGAGCTATTCCAAGATCGGGATGGACCTGCGCTTGATGGGGTCCGGCCCGCGGGCGGGGCTCGCCGAGATACGTCTGCCCGAGCTGCAGAAGGGCTCGTCGATCATGCCGGGGAAGGTCAACCCGGTGATCCCCGAGGTCGTGACGCAGGTCTCGGCCCAGGTGATCGGCAACGACGTCGCGATCACCGTCGGAGGCATGCAGGGCCACTTCGAGCTCAACGTGTTCATCCCGATGATGGCCCGCAACCTGCTGCAGTCGATCACGCTCCTCGCGAGCGCCTCGCGGCTCCTCGCCGAGAAGTGCGTCGACGGGATCGAGGCGAACCGCGAGCAGTGTGAGGCATACGCCGAGCTGACCCTGTCGGCGGCGACGGCCCTCAACCCGTTCATCGGGTACGACAAGGCGTCGGAGATCGTGAAGACGGCCGCGGCAAGCGGCCGCTCGCTCCGGGAAGTCGCCCGCGAGGCCGGTGTGGAGGAGAGCGTGCTGGACGAGGCGCTCGACTACCACGTGATGGCCAAGCCGCACGGCTGATCACGCGGTTTCCGACCGGCGCGTCGAGCGCCCTTGCGTGCCCCGATTTCCAACGGTATGGTCTTGCCCGCAATCGCCTAACAGGGGGAGAAGTTCATGGGTCTCGGCTCACGCAAGTCTGTCCTCGTCACCGTTGGTGCCGCGGCACTCATCGCAGCTGCTGCTTTTGGCAGCGCCTCGCTGCTCTCGGAGAACGAGTCCGAATCGGCTCTGCCGTGGAAGGCGCGTGAGTTTCTCGACGGGGGATCGGGAGAGAATGACCGCGAGGTCGAGAAGGCGCGCTCCTCGCAAGGTGTAGAGAACGGTGGCTCGGGCGGTGAGGCGTTCGAGGCTCTGACGCTCGCCACGCAGTTCGCCGAGGCTCGCACCGCGCCGGGCATCGTTGCGCCGGGCGCCTACGGGGCGGCCTTCTCGGCGCTGAAGAACCTCGGATCGACGGACGGGGCTTGGAGTGAGCTCACGAATGTCCCCTACGACGCGGACGACCCGAACTACCGCGACTACTACTCGAACTCGAGCGGCGGTTCGGGCCTTGTCACGGGCAGGATCACCGGACTTGCCGCGGACAGTGACGGCAACGTCTACGCGGCCGGTGCCGACGGCGGCGTCTGGCGTTCCACAACCGGCGGTGGGCAGTGGTCGCCGATCGCCGACAATCTCCCGTCGCTCTCCTCTGGCGATCTTCAACTCGCCCCTGACGGCGCGCTCTGGTATGCGACGGGTGAGGCCAACACGGGTGGCACGAGCTACGTGGGAAGCGGCGTCTACCGGCTGGAGGAACCGACGACCGACGAGTTCAGCGAAGGGGACCGCGTCGGCGGCACCGAGTTGGAGAGCACCACGATCAACGCCATCCGCTTCGACGGCAAAGATCGCGTGTGGATCGCGACGCTCCGGGGCGTCTGGTACCACGATTCGACGAGCAACGCCGACTCATGGACGCAGTCGTTTGCGCCTAGCCCGGATTACCTGCCCGGTGGGTCGAGCGAGGGCGATCCGAATGCCGCCTACAAGAACATCGTCAACGACCTTGCAATCGACCCGGCGGACGCGGATCACGTGATCGCGGCTGCAGGTTGGCGGAGCGGCGACGCCTACAACGGGTTCTACGAGACGCGCGACGGCGGCGCCAACTGGGTCAAGGTCAACCCGACGGGCGCGATCAACCCCAAGGACATCGGCAACGCCAGCTTTGCATGGGCTGCCGACGGCAAGAAGCTTTATGTCATGAATCAGTCGCCGGGTCTGCTCCAGAAGGCGACGGGGACGGTCAACAGCTATCTCGACGGAATCTATGTCTCGAAGAACGGCTCGATAACGGGGCCGTGGACGAAGATCGCTGAGCAGCGGAAGCTCGCGAACTCCGGTTCGGCGCTGAAGCAGAGCATCGGTGGAAAAGGGTACGGGCCTGGCATCCAGAGCTGGTACAACCAGTTCTTGATCGTCGATCCGGCGAACGCGAACCACGTCTACGCAGGCCTGGAAGAGGTCTACGAGACGAAGGACGGCGGTTCGAAGTGGACGACCGCCGGGCCGTACTGGAACTTCTACTTCAGCTGCTGGGCCCCCGATTCGGTCTATCCGCCGAAAGACACGAATCGGTGTCCGCAGACGACCCACCCCGATCAGCACTCGGCGGCGGTTGGCACCACCCACGACGGGAAGACCTACATCTACGTGGGCAACGACGGAGGCGTCTACCGTCGGCCGATCGACGGCACCGTCAACGAGAACGGCAACGCGACCGACTGGGAGAGCCTGAACGACGGCTCGATCGACGCGCTCCAGTACTACGCCGTCGGAGTGGGACTGGCGGGCGACAATGCCGACCTCGCTCCAGCGGGCACGGGCGCCATCGTCAGCGGCGGCCTGCAGGACAACGGCGGCTCGATCGCGCGCGTCGGTGGCTCCTCAATGAGCTCGAACTTCGGTGGTGACGGCGGCGACGTGCTCGTCGACCCCGAGAACGGTTGCAACATCGTGCAGGAGTACGTGGTCCTATCGATGGAGGTGACGCAGACGTGCGCCAACCCGCAGGACCCGACGTACGGGGCGTTCCTCGATCCGTCCAAGGCAACGACGTTCGACATCGCACCGCCGGATATCAACGCACGGTTCATCGCGCCGTTCGTGGCGGACGCCCAGAACATCGATCTCTGGCTCGCCGGCGGCAACAGCCTCTGGTTCCAGGATCAGGGCTTCGAGATCCGCGGCGGCGACAAGTGGAAGAAGGTCTACACGTTCGCCGACCCCGGCAAGGTGGCAACCGCGATGGCCTACTCGGGCGATACTGCCATTGCGGGATGGTGCGGGCCGTGCAACAACGCCGGCTTCACGAGAGGCGTCGTCGTCGGCACCTACGAGAACGAAGCGTGGACGTGGTCAGAGGTTGACATGGCGAAGACGAGCATTCCGAATCGCTATGTCGCGGGCGCCGCGGTTGACGCGTCGGGCGACGTCTACATCGTCATGAACGGGTTCAGCCGAAGGTTCACCGAAGGCCCCGGGGCGGGCGTCGGCCACGTCTTCAAGTCGACAGACGGCGGCGCGAGTTGGGAGAGTCTCGATACGCCTGGCGGCGACAGCTTCCCCGACGTGCCAGCGAACAGCATCAAGGTGCTCCCGGAGGGCGGGTTGGTCGTAGGCTCCGACCTCGGCGTCATGTACCTGCCGCCCGGCGGCTCTTCGTGGATGCGACTCGGCGGCGGGTCACTGCCGGTGACGGTCGTTCTCGACATCGAGCTCGGACCGGACAACTATCTCTATGCGGCGACACACGGACGAGGGATCTGGCGGATCGAGAGTCCCGAGGCAGCCGCGGTGAAGGATGCCGCAGCGGTTGTGGTTCCCGATGACTCGTCGACGGACGGCTCGGGCTCGTCCGGTGGTGGAAAGGGCAACGGCTCGTCTGGCAAGGGGAAGGGCAAGTCAGCGGTCGGCGCCCCGGCGTCGACGTCTACGGCCGCGAATAGCGGGAAGGCCGCGAAGGCCGACAAGGCCGCCAAGGTGTCGAACGCGAAGACGAAGTAGTCGAGTCGTCGCGACGATCAAGAGCGGGGCCGCCCACGAGGGGCGGCCCCGCTCGAGTTGCGAGGCCCTCCTGGCTCGCCGGGCGCTGTCTGGCCGACTGGCCCGTCAGTACGCGACGACGCCGACGCCGCTGTCGGCGGCGTGCTTCTGCTCGTCGGCGCGGTAGCTCGAGCGCACGAGCGGGCCGGCGAAGACGGAGCCGAAGCCGAGTGCCTCGCCCTGCTCGCGGAGCCAGCGGAACTCGTCCGGATGCACCCAGCGGTCGATCGCGACGTGCTTGCTCGAGGGCTGCAGGTACTGGCCGATCGTGACGACGTCGACGCCGTTCTGGCGCAGCTCGCGCATCGTCTCGACGATCTCGTCGTTCGTCTCGCCGAGGCCGGCGATGATCCCGGTCTTCGTCATCACCGGGTAGTCGGCAACCACCTTCGCGCGCCGTAGGAGGTGCAGGGCGCCATCGTAGGACGCCTTCGCGCCTCGCATCCGGCGATGCAGCCGGCGGACGGTCTCGATGTTGTGGCTGAAGACCTCGGGCCGAGCGCCGAGCACTGTGGCGAGCGCCTCCTCCTCCTTGCCGAGGAAGTCGGGCGTGAGAAGCTCGACGGAGCAGCCTGGGAGCTTGGCGTGCAGCGCCCGCGTGACCGCCGCGAACTGGCCCGCCCCACGGTCGGCGACGTCGTCGCGGTCGACCGAGGTGACGACGACATGCTTGAGCTCCATCTGCGCCGCCGCCTGGGCGAGCCGCAACGGCTCGAGCGGGTCGGGCGCATGCTCGGGCTTGCCCGAGTTGACGTAGCAATAGCGGCACGCGCGCGTGCACGTGTCGCCGAGGATCTGGAACGTCGCCGTCCCCTTGCCCCAGCACTCCGCGATGTTCGGGCAGCGTGCCTCCTCGCAGACGGTGTTCAGGCTGGCGCCGTGGATCAGCTTCTTGACGTCGAAGTAGCGGCCCTCGGCACTCGGCGCACGCACCTTCATCCACTCGGGGCGGCGCGGACGGTCGGCGACGGGGAGCGATGTCTCCATGGCGTCAGTCTACGGACGAGCAGCGTCGGCAGGTCAGGGGACGAGCGTGAACGCGTCGATGTGGAGCGGACGGACGACCGAGAAGTGACGGCGGTCGAGGGTCGCGATCGTGTCCTGTTCGAGCCGCTCCGCGATCGCGACGACCGACGCGTCGACGAGGTCGAGCGGGAGGTCGGCGTACGTCTCGACGAGCTGGATCGCCCGGGCATAGTCTTCGAGTTCGAGGTTCGCGACAAGCATTGACCCGTCGAGCAGGCTGTTGACGAGGGCCGTGGTCGCATTCTCCGTGCCCCGACTGCGCGCCATCCAGTCGAGCTCGACCACGACGGGTGCTGGGACAACGAGCGCGGCGCCGGCGGAGACTGTCTCCGAGCATGAGGCGTGGTCGGGGTCTCCGGCGTCAAGGGCGCCGAAGACGACGCTCGTGTCGGCGACGAGCGTGGTGCTCAAGAGCCCAGAAGCCGATCGGCCTCGCGGTCGGCGCGGATCCTGTCGTGCTTCCTCCGCACGTACTCCATGATCATGTCTTCGTCACTCCCGGGCGCCGAAGACATGGGCTCTGCGACCTTGGACGAGTCGACCGCTGCGATGAAGCTCGGGACGCGCCGGCGCGTCTTCGCCCGCCACTCGAGTCCCTGACGGATCACCTCGCCCAACGAGACCCCTTCTTCCTTCGCGATCTCGCGCAACTCGTCGAGAAGCGCGTCGTCGGCCATGATCGTCGTGCGGCTCATCCGTGCCATTATGGCACTCATTATGTCACATCTCGGTGCCGACATCGCCGCCGGCGTGTGACGCGTCAGCCGACTGTCAGGGCTTCCGGCGCCGATGGGCCGGGGCCGTCCGCGCGCACGATCTCCTCCAGGGCGAGCCCGAACACCTCCGCGAGCGCGGCGCGCGCGGCCTGCTTCACGTCGTCCACTGCCACAGGGTGCCCGAGCTCGAGGGCCATGGTGGTGAACTCGGCGTCGTCCAACCCGCAGGCGGTGATCCACTGCGTGAACGGCGCCGGATCGAGATCGACGTTGAGCGCGTACCCGTGCGTCGTCACCCAGCGCGAGACCCGCACCCCGATCGAGGCGATCTTCCGCGGGCCTCGCTTCCCCGACGGCGGCATCCAGACCCCAGTGAGGCCTTCGTACGTCGTCGCTTCGAGCCCGAACGCAGCGACGGTGGCGATGATCGCCCGCTCGAGGTCGCGGACGTACTTCTTCAGGTCCTTGCCGTGGCGGTTCAGGTCGAGGATCGGGTAGCAGACGAGCTGGCCGGGCGCGTGGTAGGTCGACTTGCCACCCCGGTTCGTCTCGACGATCTCCACGTGCGCTCCGTCGGGAACGTGCAGCTCCTTCTCCTGCTCGGTTCGGCGGCCCATCGTGATCACGGGCGGATGTTCGAGCAGCACGATCGTGTCCGGAGACGTCCCGTCGATGACGGCGGCGGCGATCGCGCGCTGCACATCGAGCGCCTTGTCGTAGGGGACGAGGCCTGCATCGAGGAGGTAGGCTCGACTGCTCACGAGAGGAGGGTAGTTGACGGAGACCCGTGTCGCGCGGGCACGTACCAGGGACGAGCTGGCCATATTTCTCGCGATCGGCGACGTCGTCCATCCCGGTCCGAAGCCGAGCGTCGAGGGGCTGGAGCACGAGCTCGCGAGCGGTGCCGCAACGGTGTTCCTGCTCGCGTGGGTCGCGAATGTGGCGGTCGGCAGCGGCGTCGGAAAACCCTCGAGCGTCGGCGACGCGTACTACACGATGGTCAGGGTGCTCCCCGCCCACCGCGGGAGAGGTGTCGGTAGCGCTGTTCTCGCGACCCTCTCCGATCACGCGAGGGGCGCGGGGAGCGCATCGCTGATCGGCCGTCTCCGAGAGGACGACGGCGAGGCCCGGCAGTTCGCCGAGCACCGGGGATTCGAGGTCCTCTCGCGTGAGTGCCCGGTGTCCCTCGATCTCTCGCGGTTCGACGAGCCCGGGCTCGAGCTACCCGGTGTCGAGATCGTGAGCCTCGAAGACCGCCCCGACCTGATCGAGGCCGCCTATGGCGTTCACGCGATCGCGCTTCGCGACGTTCCGGTGGGATCCGAGGCACCGACGTCGCGGCCGTACGACGAGTGGGTCTCGGAGACGGTCGACGCACCGGGGTCCCTGCCCGCCCTCTCGCTCCTCGCGCTCGTCGACGGCGAGGTGGTCGGCTGGGCCGGTCTGGCCGCGCTTTCGGGTGAGGAGGGAGCCGCCGAGAATCTCCTGACGGGCGTGCGCCCCGAGGCACGCGGACGCGGGATCGCGACCGCGTTGAAGATCGAGCAGGCACGGCGGGCGAGGAACGCCGGATTCCGGCGGATCGAGACCGTGAACGACGAGGGCAACGCCCCGATGCGCGCGGTGAACGCACGGCTCGGCTTCGCGCCCGAGCCGACCTGGCTCTTGATGCACGGCCCACTGGCGGCCGCGCCCGGGTGAGGCGTCAGCCTCACCCGCTCCGCTAGTCGGCCTGCTCCCAGCCCTCGAGCCGCTCGCGCAGGTCGCGGAGGAAGCCGCCGCTGTAGGCGCCGTCGACGAGCCGGTGGTCGTAGGTGAGGGTGATGTTCATCAGGGGCCGGATCGCGATCACGTCCTGCCCGAGCTCGTCCTGCACGACCCACGGCCGCTTCACGAGGGCATAGGTGCCGAGGATCCCCACCTGCGGCTGGCTGATGATCGGGGTGCCGTGGAACGTGCCGTAGCCGCCGGGGTTCGTGATCGTGAACGTGCCGCCCTGAACGTCGTCCGGGAGGAGCTTCTTGGTCCGCGCCCGGGCGGCGAGATCGGCGATTCCCCGCGCGACCCCGAGCAGGTTCAGATCCTGCGCGTTCTTGATCACCGGCACGATCAGGCCCTTGCCATCCTCGAGCGAGACCGCGATGCCGAGGTTGACGAACGGGCGCGTGACGATCTTCTCGCCCCGGATCTCGGCGTTGATCCACTTGTAGTCCTGCAGCGTCTCGACCGTCGCCTTGGCGATGAAGGCGAGGTAGGTCGGATTGACGCCGTACGCGGACTGGTACTCCTTCTTCAGCTGCTCGCGGGCCGAGACGATCTTCGACATGTCCACCTCGATCGCGCTCGTGACGTGCGCGGAGGTGTCGAGTGAGCGTCGCATGTGCTCCATCACGCCGCGCCGCATCGCGCTCATCGGCTCCTCGGCCTCGCCTGCCTGGAGCGGTGGGGCAGGAGGCGTCGGGTGAGCCGCCGCGGTCGGAGTGACGGGCGCTGCGGGCGCCGGGGCGGGAGCGGCCGCCGGTGGGGCCGCGGGAGCGGCGGCCGGCGCGGCGCGGCGGCCGGTGCGGCCGGCGCGGGCGCCGGTGGGGCCGCGGGAGCGGGGGTGGCCGCTGCAGCCCCGGCGGCTTCGATGTGCGTCAGGATGTCCTTCTTGGTCACGCGTCCACCGGTTCCCGTACCGGTCACCGTCTGCGGGTCGACGCCGTGCTCGGCGGCGATGCGTGCCACGACCGGGGAAACGAACGTGCGCCCGTTCCCCGATGCGGCGCCGGGCGCCTCGTCGGCGGGCGGAGGTGGGGCGAGCGGAGCCTCGGCAGGCGGCTCGACGACCGCGCCCGGGATGGGCGCCGGAGCAGTCGGCTCCTGCGCGGGGGCGACGGGCTCCGGCGCCGACGGCGCTTCCGCGCCGCGCCGGGAGGATCGTTGCGAGGAGCGTTCCGACCTCGACCGTCTCCCCCTCGGCCACGAGCAACTCTCCGACGACCCCGTCGCCGGGGCTCGGGATCTCGGTATCGACCTTGTCGGTCGAGATCTCGAGCAGCGCCTCGTCACGGGCGATGGTCTCACCCGGCTGCTTGAGCCACTTCGTGATCGTTCCTTCCGACACGGAGACACCCATCTGGGGCATCACGACCTCGATCTGCGTTCCGGTGGCCAAAGCTGATCCTTTCTCGTTTACGGCTCTCTAATACGCGGCGAGCTCTCGGAGCCCGGCGACGACATCGTTGATCTGTGGGAGAAATGCCTGCTCGAGCGGTGGTGAAAACGGTACGGGGGTGTCCGGAGCGGCCAGGCGCTTCACCGGGCCGTCGAGATATTCGAACGCCTCCTCCGCCACCGTGGCGGCGATCTCGGCCCCGAACCCACCCGTTCGCGTGTCCTCGTGGAGGACGAGGACCTTCGACGTCCGGCGGGCGCTCTCGAGCACGGCCTCGCGATCCCACGGGATGAGCGTTCGGAGATCGAGAACCTCCACGGAGATCCCGTCAGCGGCGACGATCTCGGCTGCGTCGTCAGCGGTATAGACCATTGCGCCCCAGGTGACGACGACGACGTCCGACCCCTCCCGGTGAACGCGCGCCTTGCCGAACGGCGTCGCGTACCGTTCCTCGGGCACCTCCCCCTTGATCCGCCGGTAGAGATGCTTGTGCTCGAAGAAGAGAACGGGGTTGGCGTCCTCGATCGCGCTCACGAGGAGGCCCTTCGCGTCCTCGGGCGTCGAGGGGCACACGACCTTGAGGCCCGGGATGTGCGCGAAGAGGCTCTCCGGGTTCTGCGAGTGAAACGGGCCTCCCGAGAAGCCGCCGCCCGAGGGGAGGCGGAGCACGATCGGGATCGGCGTGCCCGCGCGGTAGTGCTGCTTGGCGGCGACGGTCACGAGGTGATCCCAGGCACACGAGACGAAGTCCGCGAACTGCATCTCCGCGACGGGCCGCATCCCCATCAG
This sequence comes from uncultured Thermoleophilia bacterium, assembly GCA_963727515.1. Lineage (GTDB taxonomy): Bacteria > Actinomycetota > Thermoleophilia > Gaiellales > Gaiellaceae > Gaiella. The sequence continues at coordinate 360,385 of CAVSGN010000003.1, forward strand.
GGCAGCGCCCGTGGCGCCGGCGACGATCGCCGTTTCCGAGAGCGGCATGTCGAGGACGCGCCAGGGGCCGAACTCGGCCTGGAACCCGTCCGTCGCCTTGAACGCCCCGCCGTAGAGGCCGACGTCCTCGCCCAGGACGAAGACACGCTGGTCGCGCCGCATCTCCTCCCGGAGCCCGTCGCTGATCGCCTGCAGGTACGTCTTCTCGGCCATTACTTGTGATGTGGGGTGTCGAGCTCGTCCTGGGTTGCGAACACACCGTCGAGCAGCGTCGCCGGATCCGGCAGCGGTGACTCTTCTGCACGCGCGAGCGCGTCGTTCAGGACCTTCTTGACACCGGCCGTGATCTCGCTCTCCTCGTCGTCGGTCATCTGCGCGTTGTCGCGCAACCACGTGCGGTAGCGCTCGATCGGATCCCGCTTCGCCCACTCCTCGAACATCTCGCGCGGCACGTACGAGGCGTCGTCGTGAACGGCATGCCCTTCCATGCGCAGTGTCACGGACTCGATCAGGGTCGGGCCGCCTCCCTCGCGCGCCTTCTCGATCGCGCGCTTCGCCTCGCGGTAGACCGCGAGCACGTCCGTGCCGTCCACGACCACGCCCTCGAAGCCGTACGCGGCGGCACGATCCGCGAGGTGGTCGACCGCGTGGCCGAGGTGTGCCGGCGTCGAGTACGCCCACTGGTTGTTGTCGATCACGAACACGACGGGCAGGTGGCGCACGCCCGCGAGGTTCATTCCCTCGTGGGCATCGCCGCGGGCTGCGGCGCCTTCGCCACACCAGGCGACCGCCACGCGGCGCTCCTCGCGGATCCGGAATGCGAGGCCCATGCCGACGGCGACCGGCAGCATCGCGGGAAGATGGCTGACCATCGCGTGCAGCCCGAGGCGCGCGTCGCCGAGGTGCACGTTCCCGTCGCGGCCGCGGGTCGGGCCGTCGGCGCGCCCCATGTACTGCGCGAAGATGCGCCAGGGCTCCACTCCGCGGGTGACGTGCACCCCCATGTCGCGCTGGAGGGGGCAGCCGACGTCGTCCGGGCCCATCGCCGTCGCGACGCCCACGGCCGAGGCCTCGTTGCCGCGACCCGTATAGAAAGAGCCGGGGATCTTCCCCTGCTTGTAGAGGATGTGGCCGCGTTCCTCGATTCCGCGCGCCGTCAGCATGTTCCTGTAGATGCCGAACAGGTCCTCGCGATCGAGACCGACATCGTGCACTTCCTGAAGCGAGCCGACAGGCTCCGCTTCCCGTACCGCCATGGGATCCCCTCGGGCCGTTGTCGCGGTCACTCTACCGTGTCGCCCGGAGGCCGGAGGTAGGCTCCGTCGGGTGGAGGAGCCAAAGCGGCCGCGGCGGAACTGGATTCAGGAGGAGCGGCGGAAGACGCTCGGCGACTGGGTCGCCTTCTGCGTCGACTGCGGCTTCACGCTGCGCTACTTCGTCGAGCTCGAGACCGAGTTGCCCGACGATTGCCCGGGGTGCGGAGGCGAGGTTCGGCACCGCTGCCCGGCGTGTGAAGCGCGCTTTCCGTCGGCGTTCCTCGTCGAGTGCGAGGAGTGCGGGGCGCCGGTGCGTGCGAACGAGCTCTTCGGCGGGCCGATCCGGAAGGCGGGGAAGTAGCAGGGAACCTGTCGGGTGGAGACTCGAGTCTCGCCCCTCGGGCTCAGAACATCGTTCCGATGATCTGAGAGAAGCGGATCACGGTGACCGTGTCGGTCTCGAGCACCTCGCGGTTGTAGAGCTGGCCCATCCACTTGGCGAGCTCTTCGACGCGCCGGATGCCGGGATTGTCGTGCTCGATTTCGCGGGGCGAGAGCTCGCCGAGGGGCTTCACCTCGACGCGGTCGATCACGGCGTCGAAGATCTTCTCCCGCGGGCCGTAGCGCGTGCCGACGAGGACGGTCACGATCATGCCCTTCTTGTACTTCGGCGACTTGTCCCCGAGCCGGATCGTCGCTGTCTTGCGGCCGGTTCGCAGCTGATCGGCGACGATCGGCGAGTAGAAGTTGAGCGCGAACATCGGCATTGCGACGCAACTATAGAGATCCGGGCGCCTGGGGTCTTGCATGACGGCCGAACTGTGCTACGTTGCAGGTGTTGGCACTCTCATACGCTGAGTGCCAGATTGTAGCCACGTAATCGAACAACACATCGCAGGGAGGCACGTGTATGAATCTGCAGCCCCTAGGTGACCGCCTGATCGTGGAGGTCCTCGAAGAGGAATCGACCACGGCGAGCGGCATCGTGCTGCCCGACACCGCCCAGGAGAAGCCGCAGCGCGGCAAGGTCCTGGCTGTCGGCCCCGGCCCTCGTGACGAGGACGGAAAGCGCATCAAGATGGATGTGGCGAAGGGTGACGAGGTCATCTTCTCCAAGTACGGCGGGACCGAGATCAAGGTCGGCGCCGACGAGGTCCTGATCCTGCGCGAGTCGGATGTACTCGCGAAGGTCGTCTAAAACCAGTTCGACGGAAGGATTGACAAACAGATGGCTCACAAGGAGCTCAAGTTCAACGAGGACGCACGGCGCGCGCTCGAGCGCGGCGTCAACGTCCTTGCCGACGCGGTCAAGGTAACGCTCGGCCCCAAGGGTCGCTACGTCGTGCTCGACAAGAAGTTCGGCGCGCCGACGATCACGAACGACGGTGTCACGATCGCCCGCGAGATCGACGTCGAGGACCCGTTCGAGAACCAGGGTGCTCAGCTCGTCCGCGAGGTCGCGACCGCCACGAACGACGTTGCCGGTGACGGCACGACGACGGCGACCGTGCTCGCCCAGGCGATCGTCCGCGAGGGCCTCAAGAACGTCGCCGCAGGCGCCAACCCGATGGGCCTCAAGCGCGGCATCGAGGCGGCCGTCGGCATGATCGTCGACGACTTGAAGAAGCAGTCGACCGAGATCTCGGGCAAGGAGGACATCGCCCGGGTCGCAACCATCTCATCGCGTGAGCGCGAGATCGGCGACGTCATCGCCGACGCGATCGAGAAGGTCGGCAAGGACGGCGTCGTGAACGTCGAGGAGGGCCAGACCTTCGGTCTCGACCTCGAGTTCACCGAGGGCATGCAGTTCGACAAGGGCTACCTGTCCCCGTACATGATCACGGACGCCGATCGCATGGAGGCCGTGCTCGACGACCCGTACATCCTGATCGCGAACCAGAAGATCACCGCGGTCAAGGACATGCTGCCGGTGCTCGAGCAGGTCATCCAGGCCGGCAAGCCGCTCGTCATCGTCGCGGAGGACCTCGAGGGTGAGGCGCTCGCGACGATCGTGGTCAACAAGCTCCGGGGCGTCTTCACCGCTGTCGCGGTCAAGGCACCGGGCTTCGGCGACCGCCGCAAGCGGATGCTCGAGGACATCGCAGTCCTCACGGGCGGCGAGGTCATCACCGAGGAGCTCGGTCTCAAGCTCGAGAACACCAAGCTGACCCAGCTCGGACATGCCCGCAAGGTCGTCGTCGACAAGGACTCGACCACGATCATCGACGGAGCCGGTGACGGTGAGGCGATCAAGGCCCGGATCAAGCAGATCAAGGGCGAGATCGAGACCACCGACTCGGACTTCGACCGCGAGAAGCTGCAGGAGCGGCTGGCGAAGCTCGCCGGCGGCGTTGCCGTGGTCAAGGTCGGCGCGGCCACCGAGACCGAGATGAAGGAGAAGAAGCATCGGGTCGAGGACGCGCTGCAGGCAACCCGCGCGGCACTCGAGGAAGGCATCGTCCCGGGCGGCGGCGTCGCGCTGCTGAACGCGGCGGACGCGTCGAGGAAGGCGCTCGCCGATTTCGAGGGTGACGAGAAGACCGGTGCCAGCATCATCCTCCGCTCGCTGGAGGAGCCGCTTCGGCAGCTCGCTCACAACGCGGGCCTCGAGGGCTCGGTCGTCGTCAGCCAGGTTCGCGCGGCCAAGAAGGGCCAGGGCCTGAACGTCGACACCGGGGAGGTCGAGGATCTCGTCAAGAACGGGATCATCGATCCGACGATGGTGACGCGCTCGGCGCTGCAGAACGCAGCCTCGATCGCGAAGAACATCCTCACGACCGAGGTGATCGTTGTCGACGCGCCAGAGAAGGACGGCGGCGGCGGCGGCATGCCCGACATGGGCGGCATGGGCGGGATGATGTAAGCGAGCCCGCTTCCGCGGACTCGAGTTGCGCCCCAGGGGGCCGGCGAAAGCCGGCCCCCTCGCGTTTTCGCGCGAGTGGCGTGCCAGAGGTGATCCGGCCGTTCCTGCCTGTCAGTCGACCGCGAGCCACCGTGAGAGGTCGCGATCGATCAGCTGCTGCAGGCGTGCTCGATGTCTGCGAGGAGCGCGGCCGACGGCGGCCCGGTGTCACATCCGCGCAAGGACCGCGTCGTAGCGATCGTTGGCACCACCGGCGCACCGCTCCGCGTCTCGCGCTGCGACTACGAGCGAGAACGGCCGTCCCCGTACGGGCATGGGTGGATCCTTCATGGGGCCCCGACCCCGGGAGGCGTCGGTCAACCGCCGTCGCTCTCCTTCGTGCCGGCTGGCGGGTCGGTCGCGTACAGCTGCCGGAGCCCGTCGACGAGTTGCCTGCGTTCGACACCGCTCAGGCGCGCGTCGCCGTGGAACAGCTTGTACTGGAGCGGAGGCATCGATCCCGACTGCACCGATGCGATCACGTTGTCGAGATCGGCCTGCGGCTTGTCCCACTCCGAGAAATTGAGCGCGTTGCGTCCGCCGTTCACGTCGCTCTGAGCGAGCCACGACGCCGGCGCGATCTCCGTCGCCCACCAGCGCTTCGTGAGATTCGAGTGGCAGTCGTTACAGCCGCTCGCAGCCAGCATCTCCGCCCGAGCGTTCGGCCATACTGCCGCCTTCGTCACAGGAGGATTGGCACCGTGCCCGAACGGGACGAGCTGGATCAGCCCGAAGAGCACGAGCGACGCGAGCGTTCCCCACAGCAGCGAGCGCTTCCAGGTCCGCCGACGCGGGGACGTCGGGCCGGGTGCCTGGCTGGTGTCGCGGGTGCTCATGCGCTCTCCTGTTCTGTCGACGACCGGTCGCCCTGCGGGGACGCTAGGCGGGCGAAGGTAAAGACCGGGCAACGGCTCGGACAGGATTCGCGACGAACGGCCTACGCGGCAAAGGTGACGCGGTCGCGTCCGCGGGTCTTGCTTGCGTACATGGCCCCGTCGGCGCGGGCGACGAACGTGTCGGGCAGGTCGCCGCCGACGGCGAGTGTTGCGCCGATCGAGACGGTGACATGGGCTTCGCCGTCGTCGACGGTGACGGTGGATGCGCTGAGCAGGGATCGGATGCGGTTGGCGGCGCTCTCGAGCTGTTGCTGGTTCTCGGATGCGGTGAGGATGACGAACTCTTCGCCGCCCCAGCGGGCAGCGAGGTCTCCTGCCCGGAGGCAGGAGGTCAGTGACTGGCCGACGACGCGCAGGACGTCGTCGCCGACGGCGTGTCCGTGGGTGTCGTTGAATTGCTTGAAGCGGTCGATGTCGAGGAACAGCATGGCAAGTGGCCAGGCTGCGTCTTTCAGGTCGGCGAGGCGCCCGCGCAAGGCGAGCTCGGCGGTGCGCCTGTTGGGGAGGCCGGTGAGCGCGTCGATGCTCGCGAGTTGCTCCAGCGCGCCGATGCGAGCGAGTGCTTCGCGGTGGACGACGTCTTCGCTGAAGATCTCGACGGCGCCGATGACCGTTCCTTCGGGGTCGCGGACGGGTTGGCAACGGACGTGGACCGGCACGCGGTGGCCGGTGCGGTGATGGAGGTAGATGTCGGCTTCGATGCCGCGGCCTTGCGCCATTGAGCGTACGAGTGGGCAGGCGGTTTGGCAGAGCTGCTTGCCGGTTTCGTCGACGTGGCCCAGGATGTTGTCGAAGCAGTGACGGCCGACGACACTCGCCGCGTCGTGGCCGGTGATTCGCTCGGCTGCCGGGTTCCAGTAGGTGATCGTGCGCTGGCGGTCGACGTAGTAGACGCCGTCGAAGAGGTTCTCGACCACGGTGGTGTGCAGATCATCTGCCTGACCGATGTTCTCCACGATCAGCTCCCTTTCGAGGTCGTGTTCCAGGTTCCGCGGCGGCGTTCTCCCGTGCCTCTCACGACCTGTAACGGCCGTCGCGAGGACGCCCGCGAGCGTAGAAACTACGCGCGTCAGCCCTCAACCAAGCGGCCCAGGCGCCGCCGCGCCCTCGCGCAGATGGTCTGCTGTGAGCCCCGTCGCGGCGTGGTCGTCTAGCCCTTGTAGTTGCACGGGAGCGCGAACTTGCGTGCCACCGCGTCCCCGCCGACCTTTTCGAGCACGGCGTCGCGTTCGTCGAAGCCCCCTGCGGCCTGGACGTCGAGGAAGAACGTTCCGCTGCTCCATTCCCGGAGCTGGCTCCCCGAGAGCCTGTCGGTGCCCTGCGCGCAGTTCCCGACTGCGGCAACGTGGCCGGACGAGGGCGTCCACCAGATGATGCTCACCGTCACGGGCACGAGCGCCTTGTTCGTCGGCACGGCGTAGTGGCAGTTGAACCTGTAGTCCGCCTGAGGCCCGTCGACCAGGACGAGTCGTACGCCCTGGCGGACGACCTTGTCGGGGCAGAGAGACGACAGGTCGAGGCGGATCGGGATCGTCGTCGGGTCGGTCGCGCCCGAACCGGGGGTGCCTGCTGCCTTCAGGCAGGCGCGAACGTTGGCTGCGAGCCGGCGGTTCTTCGCTCCCTGCGCCGCCTGCGTTGTGTGCGCGCGGCGTATCTGGGCGGCGTTTCCCCTGCGTACCGCGCTGATGAGGCGGACAACGAGCCTGTCGCGCGCGCGGACGCCGGTGGCGTGAGCGATCATCTTGCTCCGACAGCCTGCGTACGCCGTGAGGCCCTTCGCGCCGGTCAGCCTGCTGAGCATCGCCTTCCAGTCCGCACGATATTCCCGGAGCATGACCTCCATGGCACGGGCACGAGCCTTCCGGTCTGCCGGGGTCAGGTTGCCGGTCACGCCCTGCAGGAGTCGTGTGAAGCCCGCGTCGACCGCCAGGAGTTGCTGTGCGTACTGCGACCAGAGGTTGCGGAGCCCCGCATCGTCGGTCACGGGCGGCCAGGGGTGCGAGGCCGGGCCCAGAGCCGCCGCGACAGCCGCGCCAGAGGCGCTTGCCGCCGAACCCGCCCGCGCTGCGGCGTTGACCTGCGCTGCGTTGGCCGCCGGCGGCTTCGGAGCCCTGACGCGCTGAAGCGCCTGGACGATCTCTCGATCCCACAGCGTGCGCTCTCGACCCAGATACTCGGCGAGGGCACGGATCTGCTCGATCGCGAGAGCGGATGCCTCCGGCCCGTACGGCTGCATCCCATACGGATCGGCGCCTCTCGCGATCCTCTCCTCTCTCTTCAGTACCTCGGCGACCCAGACGAGGAGCGCGTTGAGCGTGTTCCGGGCCGCGATCCGCGCCCTCGCCGCGTCTCTCCAGGCGGCGCGTGCAGCGACCGACGATCCCTCCTGCGTCAGTCTGGCAGCGCGCCGCTCCGCGACCTTCGCGTCCGCGTCCGCGTCGTCGATCCCGTCCAACAACATGTTCGTGGTTTGTGAAACGGCGTCGAGATGAGCACAGTCGCGCGCGCTGAAACGACAACCGGCGGCGTCTCCCGCCTGTGGAAAGACGAGCACACCGGCGCCGGCCACGAGCACGATCAGCGACAAGAAGCTCCAGGGCCGCACGCGGGACACTCTATGCCACCCCGGTCGGATCCTCAACTCCGCAGGGGCCGTGCCCGCGTCGGCGAGGACTGCCTCTCCGTGCTTGTCCGACCCCGAGAACGGCCTCGGGAGCCGTCCGGTGAAGGGCTTGGTTACGCCATGCGCCCGGCACGATTCGAACGTGCGACCTCTGCCTCCGCAGGGCAGCGCTCTATCCCCTGAGCTACGGGCGCGGGGAGGGAGAGTGTAGCTGTGTCACGGGAGTCGAGCCGTGGAGGAGGATCGCGTCGCCCGGCACCTCGCGGCGGACGTAGCCGAGCGCCAGCACCCGGTCGCCGTCGGCGACTGCGCTCGTCATCCGCCCGACGACCTTGCCGTCGAGCGTCAGCTCCGCGTCGTAGGCGGGGAGATCGCTCGCGTCGATCTCGAGGACGCGCAGGCCGCGGTTGGGATGACCGCGGTAGTGCAGTCGCGCGACCGGCTCCTGGCCCGGGTAGCAGCCCTTCGTGAAGCTGATCGCCCGCTCCTCGAGACCGGCCTCGGCCGGAAGCACCCGGTCGTCGAGCTCGCGTCCCCAGGCGGGCGTCGCGGCGAGGATGCGCAGTCGCTCGAGCTCGTCTGGGTCGAGGGCGGCGGCATCGGGCTCGGCGGCGTCGAGCAGCTCGTACGCGGGCACCCCGTAGTCGTCGTTCGGGATCGACCCGGCCGGCGCCTCGTCCCCGAGAACGACCGTCGAGGTGTGGTGCTCCCCCTCGATCGCGCACTTCGCCGCGAAGCGGAACCGGAGGAGCTCGCCCGCCACCCGGTCACCGAGCGACGGCTCGGTGAGAAGGAGGAAGTCGTCCCGTCCTCGTCGGAGAACGGTGAGTGGGGCGATCAGCCGGGCCTTCGCCGTCAGCAGCAGGGCCTGGCACGCCTCGCCGGGAGCGAGCGCTTCGACGTCGTTCGAGACCATGCGTTGGAGGTACGCGGCCGCCTCGGGCCCGGTCACACCGACGTAGTCCCGCTTCCGGGCTGCAGACTGTGACGATTGGACGTTCACCCGGTCTAGTGTAGGAACATGTATCGGGGCAAGGCAGAGAAGAAGGCGCGGGAGGCCGGCTACGACCCGGCCCGCCTTCCGCCCGGCCAGTATCTGACCGAGAAAGTGGCCGGTGCTCCACGCAGGCTCGGTCGCGACGTACCCGTCGGATCTCGCGGGCTGGGACTTTCGAGTCCACGGCGAGGTCGAGGATCTCGTCAAGAACGGCATCATCGCCCCGACGATGGTGACGCGCTCGGCGCTGCAGAACGCAGCCTCGATCGCGAAGAACATCCTCACGACCGAGGTGATCGTTGTCGACGCGCACGAGAAGGAAGGCGGCGGCGGTGGCATGCCCGACATGGGCGGCATGACGTAGGCATTCCGCAACGCGGAGTGGTGCATCCGAGGGGCCGGCGCAAGCCGTCCCCTCGTTTTGTTGCGGGACGGGGTCACGGCTGTTGGGCAGCGGCGTGGAGTCGCCCGGCCTCACCACATGCAGTGTGCGTTGCCGCGTCCGGAAGGTTTGAATCACCGACGAGCGGCAGTGATTGCCGGCGATCCCGTCGCGATGTTCAGGCCTGCGTTGCCGCGAGTCTCGCCGTGTCTCGCGGTGAGGTGCCGAACGTCCGTGCGTACTCTCTGCTGAACTGCGTTGCGCTGCGGTAGCCGACCGCACGAGCGGCAGCGCTGACGGAGCGATCGCCCTCGGCCAGGAGCCGCCGGGCTTCGAGAAGGCGGAGCTGTTTCTGGTACTGCAATGGCGTCGTCTCGGTGACGGCTTTGAAGTGCTGGTGGAAAGTCGATGCGCTCATGTGCACCTTCCGGGCGAGTTCCGGAACGGACAGGGGTTGGGAGAGATCGTCTCGGATCACTGCGATCGCGTCCGAGACCCTGGCCGCGTGGCCGTTGCGACGTACGAGCCGACGGAGTGACGAGCCGTGCTCTGCCTCCAACAACCGGTAGTGGATCTCCCGGATGATCAACGCGCCGAGCGTTGCTGCGTCTCGCCGCTTGTACCGGAGGGCGAACAGGCGCGACATGGCATCGAAGAGCTCGGCGCCGGCTGCGCCGACCTGGATCGAAGGCGACGGCGGCGTGTCGATGTCAGCCTCACCGAGATCGTCCATCAGGCTTCGGAGGACGATGGGGTCGATCCGCAGGATCATCGCGAGGTAGGGGACGTCATGAGACGCCTCGGTGATTCGTGACGCGACCGGTATGTCGTGGCTGACGATGACCGACTGGCCCTGCTGGCAGACGACCCGGCGCTCGGCGAGCACCAGTTCTTTGGCGCCCTGCAGGACTAGGCAGGCGACGGGGTTGTACATCGTCGCGTCGAGTCGGGTCGGCAACCGCTCTCGCGCCACGACGAGACCATCGATGCCGGTTGGGAAGATTCCCCTCGCTTCGGTCGCCACGTCCGTGAAGCGGCGGACTTGGGAGACGAGGTCGATTACTGCTCGGGTCTCATCGATCATTCGCTCAGCGTAGGCGCTGAGGCTTCCAGGACAGTCCTGATTCGGCGAACGTTCGGAGGATTGGGCAAGTGTTCCGGAGATTTCGGCATCTGACGCTGCTCCTTCGCGAGCAGGATAAGTAGTTCACCACGTCGAGAGGATTCTTCAATGACGACAACAGTTCACGCGTACGCGGTCCAGGCACCTCGAGGACGACTCGAACCGACCGAATTCGAGCTTGGCCCACTCGGCGCTGCCGAGGTCGATGTCGATGTGTTGACCTGCGGCATCTGCTACAGCGATGTCAGCATGATCGACAATGACTGGGGCTTCACCCCCTACCCGATGATCCCCGGCCACGAGATCATCGGCACCGTCCGCACGGTTGGCGAGCACGTCACCCACCTCTCGGTCGGTGATGTCGTGGGCATCGGCTGGCACGCGAGCTACTGCATGTCGTGCCGACAATGCATGGCCGGAGACCACAACATGTGCGCCACTGCGCAAAGCACCTTCATCGGCCGCGCCGGCGGCTACGCCGACATCGTTCGCGCCGACGCAGCGGCAGCATTCAAGCTCCCGGAGAGCGTCGATCCCGCAACCGCGGGGCCACTCATGTGTGGCGGAATCACCGTCTTCACTCCCCTCGCACAATTCGACATCTCGCCCACGGACAGAGTCGGCGTGATCGGCATCGGCGGCCTCGGACACCTCGCCGTCAAGTTCGCCCGCGCATGGGGCTGCGAGGTCACCGCGTTCACCTCGACCGAAGCCAAGCTGCAGGGGGCGCTCGAGCTCGGCGCCCACCACGTCCTGGACGCGCGGGATCCCGAGGCCATCGCCGGCGCCGCCGACTCCTTCGACCTTCTCGTCTCCACCGTGAATGTGCCGCTCGATTGGGACGCGCTCCTCGGAACCCTGCGGCGCCGGGGTCGACTCCACGTGCTCGGCGCCGTACCCGAGCCTCTTTCGTTCCCGGTGCAGTCGTTGATGATGACCCAACGTTCGGTATCCAGCTCACCGGCCGGTCGCCCCTCCGACATCGCGAGCATGCTCGATTTCGCTGGCCGTCACGGCATCCGGCCCGTCACCGAGACCTTCTCGTTCGACCAGGTCAACGAAGCCGTCGACCACGTCAGAGACGGGAAGGCGCGATACCGCGTCGTCCTCCGACACTGAGCCCCATGACCTGCACACGCGGCGGGAGATGAGATGACCCAGTCCACCGACCCGCCGTAAGTGTGCGTCTGGGTGGGTCGTTCGTGCTCGGCGTTGGGCTGACCTCGGCGTGCCCGCCGCTGCGTCATCATGAGCCGCATGCTGCCGCCGGTCTGCATCTGGGTGCGAACCGACGTGACTGGGACGACGTCGAGAGCCTGTCGGGAACCCTCAAGCGGTCCTTTTTCCCGACGCGAGCTGTGTGATACGACCTTCACGATCCCGTATCACGCGTTCCGCAGCGAGCTCCGCCGGATCGCCGCGTGGAACCACGAGCACGTCGTTAGCGGCGCGATCAATCGTGCCTTCGCGGTCAGAAGCAACGCCTGGCAGCCCCCGGGCCTGAGCGCCTCGACGTCGTTCGAGACCATCCGCTGGAGGTATGCCGCCGCCTCTGGCCCGGTCACGCCGACGTATGCACGCGGTCGCGCGGCAGCCTGTAACGATCGAACGGTCACGCGGTCTAGTGTACGAGCATGTTCAGGAGCAAGGCAGAGAAAAGGGCCCGCGAGGCCGGCTACGACCCGGCGCGCCTTCCACCGGGCCAGTACCTGACCGAGAAGTGGCCCGTCCTTCACGCGGGCTCGATCGCCAGGTACCCGGCGGATCTCGAAGGCTGGGACTTCCGCGTCCACGGGGAGGTCGAGACCCCCGTCGTGCTCGACTGGAAGCAGCTGAACGGGTTGCCGCGCGTCGACGTGACCGAGGACATCCACTGCGTGACGCGGTGGAGCCGGTTCGACACGACGTTCTCGGGCATTCCCTGGTCGGCCGTGCGGGAGCTCGTCGGGCAACGGCCCACCGCCCGGTTCGCGATCGCACATGCCGAGGCGGGATTTACCGCCAATGTTCCCGTCGAGTTCCTGGAGCGCGAGGGCGCACTACTGGCGACGCACGCCGATGGAGAGCCGCTGACCGCCGAGCACGGCTTCCCGCTTCGGCTCGTCGTGCCGGGGAAGTACTTCTGGAAGAGCGCCAAGTGGCTGCGCGGGATCGAGCTTCGCGCCGACGACCAGCCGGGGTACTGGGAGCGGCTCGGGTATCACAACGATGCCGACCCGTTCGACGAGCAGCGGTACCAGTTCTAGGTCAGATCACTCGTTCGAGGGATACGCGCCGGCCTGTCGGCGCCGATGAATGAGTCATCCCAACCCCTCCCCTCGCTTCATCCGAAACGGCCCTCCCCCCAGGGCCGTTTCACTGTTCCGGGGAGGTGCGGTCCCGGACGACAGGGTGAAGCCTGCCGCCGCGCTCAGCTTTCTTCTGCGGCCGCCTCGGTCATGTCGCCGCCGATCGCGTGCATGATCTCGGGTCGGTCGAGGAGGCGAGCACGCTGCTCGGGCGACTGAAGGCGGTTGACGACGTACTTGTCCTCGAGGATCTCGTTCAGCGACCGGCCACGGTCGTGCTCGCGGATCACGTATTGCGCGACGCGCTCCTCCTTGGACGAGCCCTGGCCGAGGAACGAGAACAGATCCTTGAGTCCCATGGGGCCAGTCTAGTCGACGGGTCGCGCGCGGGTCACTGCCATGTGAGAGCCACGAGGGTGGTACCGTCGGATCGGACGATGGAGATTCGAGTCGGCCACAGCCCCGATCCCGATGACGCGTTCATGTACTGGGCGCTCACGACGGAGATGATCGACCGCCGGGGCTTCGCGTTCGAGCAGGTGCTCGCCGACATCCAGACCCTGAACCAGTGGGCCCGCGCCGCCAGGCTGGAGGTGACGGCGATCTCGCTTGCCGCCTATCCCTTCGTGCAGGAGGACTACGCGCTGCTGCCGCACGGCGCCAGCATTGGCACCGGCTACGGCCCGATCGTCGTCGCCCGTGAACCGGCGTCGCTCGACGACCTGCGCGGCAAGGAGATCGTCGTGCCCGGCGCGATGACGACCGCCTTCCTCACGCTCCGGCTCGCGATCGGCGACTGCGCGTTTCGCGAGTTGCCCTTCGAGCAGATCCCGGACGAGGTCGCCTCCGGCCGCGCGGACTTTGGGCTCCTGATCCACGAAGGGCAGCTGACGTTCGCGGATATCGGCCTCCACAAGGTGCTCGACCTCGGGGAATGGTGGCTGCTCGAGACCGGTCTCCCGCTTCCGCTCGGCGTCAACGTCGCCCGGCGCGACATCGACCGGCTCGGTGATCTTTCCGAGGTGCTCGCCGAGGCGATCCGCTGTGGCCTCGAGAACCGCGACGAGGCGCTCGAGTATGCACTCCAGTTCGGTCGCGGCATCGACGAGGCGGTCGCCGACCGTTTCGTCGAGATGTACGTCAACGAGTTGACCGAGGACTACGGCGAGGAGGGCCGCTCCGCCGTGGCGGAGCTGCTCCGCCGCGGCGAGGCGATCGGCGCCTTCCCGCGGCCCGTCCAGCTCGACTTCGTGTAGGGGCGACGCCCGCGCTTGCGCGGATGCGTCGCCCGCGCGGATGCGTGGCTTGCTCCGCGGGCGAGGTTTGCCTCGCGGGCGAGGTTTGCCTCGCCGAGGCTCGGCGCACCTCGCCCCTACGCGCTCCTTGCCCCTACGCGCACCTCGCCCTACGGCGCGGTAGACGCCCCCTGCGCGAGCCAGGCGAGCAGCGCGGCTCGCTCCTCACTCGTCATCTCGGTGACGTTGCCGAGCGGCATCGCCTTCGACGAAACGACCCGCTCGATGTCGTCAGCGCGGGCGGCGATCTCCTTCGGGGTGTCGAGAGTGACGCCCGCCGGGGCGGTCGAGAACCCCGGCTGCGTCGGCGCCTGCGAGTGACAGGCTGCGCACCGCTGCTCGACGATGGGCGCGACCTCGGAGAATGCAACGGTCGCGCCTCCGTTGCCCGCCGGCTTCGTGTCGGGGCGAATCGCCACCGCGAGCACGACGAGCACGACGACACACAACGCGGGGATCGCCCACATCGTGCGCCCCTGGTGGCGCAGGTTGAAGAAGACCCGGGAGAGGACGCCTACGAACATGATCACGAGCAGCACGAGCCATGCGCGACCGGCCCCGTAGGTGAATGCGAAGTGACCGGCGATCATCGTGAACAGCACGGGCAGCGTGAAGTAGTTGTTGTGCACCGAGCGCTGCTTGGCGACGACGCCCGGGAAGGGGTCAGGCTCGCGACCGGCCTTCTTCGCCTCGATCAGCTCCCGGTGGGCGGGGATGATGTTGAAGAAGACGTTCCCCGCCATGACGGTCCCGATCATCGCGCCGACCTGGAGGAACGCCGCCCGCGGCTGAAAGAGCTGCGCGCATCCCCAGGCGGAGAGTGCCGTCAGCACGACGATCAGCACCCAGAGGATGAAGCCGCGATGCACGAGCAGCCGGCAGAGGACGTCGTAGACGACCCATGCGGCGAGCAGCAGGCCGGCGCTGATCGCCACGGCCTGCCACGGCGCCAGGTCGGCTACCTCCGGGTCGATCAGGTAGGCCCGCGCATTGAAGTAGTAGAGGACGACCATCAGGGCGAAGCCCGACAGCCACGTCGTGTACGCCTCCCACTTGAACCAGGCGAGGTGAGTCGGGCAGGACGGGCGGCGCGACCTTGTACTTCTTGACGTGGTAGAAGCCGCCGCCGTGGACCTCCCACAGCTCGCCGCCGACGCCGTCGCGCAGATCCTCCACCTTCGTCGGCGCCTCGAGGGACTGGTCGAGCAGGACGAAGTAGAACGATGCTCCGATCCACGCGATCGCGGCGATCACGTGCAGCCAGCGGATCAGCAGGTTGAGCCAGTCCGTGATGTACGGATCGAGGACTGCGGCGACGACCGTCATGCGCGCCGCCAGCGATCGATCGCGATCGCGACGAGCTCGCCGACCGCCGTCTCGAGCTCGTCGGCGGTGGAGTTGCCGATCCGCCCGCGGAGCACGGCCAGGATCTCCGCCTTCGGGCGCCGGTTGACGAAGACGACGAATCGGAACCCATGCCGTGCCTCGTACTCGACGTTCAGGCGGGCGAGCTCGGCCAGAACCGCGGGATCGCCGTCCGTCCCCTGTTCGGCCGCCGATCGGGGGGAGAGCCCCTTCGTCTGACCGATCGCCGGGTGCGCGTCGAGAACCTCACGCTTCTCCTCGTCGGTGAGCCGGTCGATGACGGCTGCCGCGCTCCCGAGTGGGTCGTCGTGCTCGGCGAGCAGCTCGACGAATCGCGTGCTTCCCTCGAACAGCTCCGCGAGCTCCTCGACGCTCAGCTGCCGCGGTAGCTCGCGCACGAGAACGGTGAGATGAGCAGAGGCACGTGGTAGTGCCCGTCCTCGAGCTCGATCTCGAGCTCGACGCGCCGGAAGAACGGCGACGGCGGGTGGAAGACGAGTCGGTAGGGGCCGGGAGCGAGTGATCGGCGACGCGCGCCCGGCCGTCGCCGTCCGTCTCGCCGCTCTCGATCGGATCGGTGCCGTGGAAGAGCTCGACGGCGACCCCGGCGGCGGGCCGCCCGGTCCCGGTGTCGAGCACATGCGTCGACAAGGAGATCGTCATACGGAGAATGTTCGCGCTTGCAGGCGATGGGCCTTCGCGATCTCGTCCTCGTCGGCATGGACGAGACGGCCGTCCCGTACGACCGTATCGCCACCGACGACCAGCCGGTCTGACGCGGTGGGGGCCGGCGAAGACGATGCCCGCAACGCGGTCGTCGGCGCCGCCGAGCTCGAGCCCGTCCGTGCGCCAGACGGCGAAGTCGGCGCACTTGCCGGCTCGAGCGAGCCGATGTCGTCGCGGCGAAGCACCGCCGCACCTCCGCGCGTGCCAAGCCGGATCGCCTCGCGGGCCGTCATCGCGGCCCCGCCGTCCCGCCCCCGCGAGACGAGCAATGCCTGCTTCACCTCGAAGAACAGGTCACTGCGCTCGTTCGAGGCCGAGCCGTCGACGCCGAGCCCGACGCGGACACCGGCGTCGACCATGTCGCGGACGGGCGCGAAGCCTGCTCCGAGCCTGAGATTCGACGTCGGACAGTGGGCGACGCCGGTACCCGTTTCCGCGAAGCGGGCGATGTCGGGCTCGGAGAGGTGGACGCAGTGGGCGCACCACACGTCTTCCGCGAGCCAACCGAGGCGGTCGAGGTACTCGACCGGCCGGCAGCCGTGGAGCTCGAGGCAGTAGTCCTCCTCCTCCAGCGTCTCGGCGAGGTGCGTGTGGAGCGGCAGGCCGAGCCGTCGGGCGAGCTCCGCCGACTCCTCCATCAGGCGGCCGGTGACGGAGAAGGGCGAGCAGGGAGCGACCGCGAGCTGGACACGCGCCCCGTGCCCCGGCTCGTGGAGGGTCGCGGCGAGCCGCTCGGTCTCCGCCAGGACGGCGTCGAGATCCTCGACGAGCTCGTCCGGCGGCAGCCCGCCGTCGGAGACGCCGAGGTCCATCGAGCCGCGCGAGGCAACGATGCGAAGGCCGATCTCGCCCGCAGCCTGCACCTCGGCCTCGATCAGCCCCTCCCGCCCTCGGGGGAAGACGTAGTGGTGGTCGAAGACGGTCGTGCAGCCCGAGAGAGCAAGCTCGGCGAGGCCCGTGCGAGCCGCTGCATACTCGGCCTCCGCGTCGATGCGAGACCAGACCGGGTAGAGCTCCTGGAGCCAGGTGAAGAGGCCGGCCTCCTGCGCGCGGGCCCGCGTCAGCGTCTGGTAGAGGTGGTGATGGGTGTTGACGAGCCCGGGCGTTACGACAGCACCGTCGAGGTCGACGCGCTCGAGGGCCTCGGGCTCCGGCCCCGAGCCGACGGCGGCGACCGTCGAGCCCTCGACCAGGAGCCAGCCGCTCTCGTGCTCGGAGCCTGCGTCGTCCATGGTCACGATCCAGCCGTTGCGGTAGAGGATCGTCGCGGTCACGCCGATCCCGGGTGCGACTCGCGCTCTCCGGCCTCGGTCTGGCGGATGAAGCTCGCCTTCTCCCAGAACTCGGAGATCGTGGTCGCGTCGACGTAGCTCATGCCGCTGCGCAGGCCCCCGTGCAGCTCGTCGATCACCTCGGCGACGGGGCCGCGAAGAGGAAACTCCATCTCCTCGCCCTCGGCCACGTACTGGTCGAGAGCGTCGCCCCGGCCCTCGATCGCGAGCCGCGCCGCCGCGGCCGACCGCGAGGCCATGCCGCGATAGACCTTGAAGAGTTGCCCCCGACGCCGGACGACGTCGCCGGGGCTCTCCTCCCGACCGGCGAGCAGGCTGCCCACCATGACCGTGCTCGCCCCTGCTCCGATCGCCGTTGCGACGTGCCCGGCCCGGCGAATGCCCCCGTCTGCGATCAGCGGCACGCCGATGCTTCGCGCGGCGTCGGCACACTCGAGCACCGCCGAGAGTTGCGGCACGCCGACTCCTGCGACGAGCCGGGTCGTGCAGGCGAAGCCGGGGCCGATTCCGACCTTCACCGCGTCCGCCCCGGCTGCAGCGAGATCGGTGACGCCGTCGCTCGTCGCGACGTTGCCCGCCACGACCTCGACCTCCGGCCAGGCGCTCTTCAGCTCCTGCACGGCCTCGATTGCCGCATCGGCATGACCGTGGGCGATGTCGAGAACGAGCGCATCCACCTCTGCCTCGATCAGCGCACCCGCGCGTTCGAGGAAGTCGCCGCGGATGCCGATCGCGGCCGCGACGCGGAGCCGTCCGAGCGCGTCCCGGGTTGCCCGCGGATGGCGTGCCGCGAACGCGAGATCCTTCAGCGTGACGAGACCGGCGACCGTCCCGTCCTCGTCGACGAGCGGGAGCTTCTCGATGCGGTTCGCGGTCAGGAGCCGGCGGGCCTCGTCCAACGCGATGCCGGGCGCTGCGGTGACGAGTCGCTCGCGCGGCGTCATCAGCGTCTCGACCCGATCGCCGTCCTCCCCCGCGAGGAGGTCTCGTGCCGTGAGCAGGCCGAGCAGCAGCCCCGCCGGGTCGACCACGACGAACCCCGTGACGGCGAGGCGCGCCGCGTCCGCGCGGGCGTCGGCGAGCGTGCCGGTCGGCGCGATCGTGTACGGCTCCGAGATCACATGTGTCAGATACCGCTTCACGCGCCGGACCTCGTCGGCCTGCTCCTCGACCGGGAGAAAGCGGTGCAGGACGCCGAGCCCGCCGAGCTGGGCCATCGCGACGGCCATCGGCACCGTCGTGACGGTGTCCATGTTCGCGGAGACGATCGGCACCTCGAGCTCGATACCCGGCGTGAAGCGCGAGCGCGTCGCGACGTCCTGGCGTGAGCGAACGCGCGACCGCCGCGGTACGAGGAGGACGTCGTCGTACGTGAGACCGGTGCGAATCTCGCTCACGAGGTCACCTCGAGCTCGACGATCTCGAACCGGTCGACATCGACGAGGCCCCGGTCGGTGATCTTCAGCGACGGGATCACGGAGAGAGCGAGGAAGGAAAGCGTCAGGAACGGCGTCGCACCGGTCCAGCCGAGCGCGTGGGCGGCCTCGTTCGTGGCGCGACTCTGCTCGATCACGGCAGCGAGCGGCGCGTCCGATAGCAGGCCGGCAACGGGGAGCGGGCACTCCGCCACGACCCGGCCGTCGTCGACGACGACGATGCCGCCCCCGATGCGTGCGAGGTGGCTCACGGCGAAGGCCAGGTCGTTGTCGGACATGCCGACGACGACGAGGTTGTGGGCGTCGTGCGCGACCGAGGAGGCGAGCGCGCCGTGCCCGAGCCCGGAGCCGGAGACGAACCCGAGCCCGATCCGCCCGGTCGCGAGGTGCCGCTCGACGACCGCGATCTTGGCAAGGCCCGCTGCGGCGCTCGCGACGGCGTAGCCGTCGACGACGACCGGCTCTCGTTCGACCGATTCCGTCACGACCTGGTCCTCGATGAGGCCGATCGCGCGGATCGTGGTGCCGTTCGAGCGGACCTCGAAGTCGGCTGCGGTCACCGGTTGCACGCGCACGGTCTGGCGCACCCACTCCGGCACCGGCGGCGACGGCACGTCCGCGATCGCGCGGCCGTGCTTGAGGACGACGTCGGGTGCGAAGCTCTCGAGGTCGGGCAGGAGCAGGAGATCGGCCTGGTATCCGGCCGCGACCGCGCCGAGATGGCGCAGCCCGTGCCACTGGGCCGGGTTGAAGGAGGCCATCATGATCGCGTCCTCCGGTCTGACGCCGGCCAGCACCGCCTCTCTGACCATGCCGTTCACGTGGCCGTTCTCGGCGATGTCGTCGGGGTCGCGGTCATCGGTGCAGAAGGCGATCCGATCGGGGCCGTACTCGAGAGCGAGCGGGAGGAGCGCCTCGAGGTTCCGCGCCATCGACGCCTCGCGGATCAGCAGCCACATTCCGGCCCGCAACCGCTCGCGGCCCTCGTCTGCCGTCAGGCACTCGTGGTCCGAGCGGATTCCGGCTGCGGCGTACGCCTGGAGCCCCTTGCCGACGAGGCCGGGCGCATGGCCGTCGACGTGCTCGGCGCCTGCGAGGGCGAGCTTCTCGAGCTCGGAGGGGAGCCCGGCTACGACGCCGGGGAAGTTCATCATCTCGGCGAGCCCGAGCACGCGGCGGCGGCGCATCAGCGACTCGAGGTCGCCGGGGCCGAGCGGTCGCCGAGGTGACTCGAACGGAGACGCCGGCACGCACGAGGGTGCCATGAAGAAGACGTCGAGCTGGAGACCGGAGGTCGCATCGAGCAGCCAGTGGACGCCGTCGACACCGAGCACGTTCGCCAGCTCGTGCGGGTCGGCGACGACGGCGGTCGTGCCGAGAGGAAGCACGAGGCGCGCGAACTCGTCGACGAGGAGCTTCACCGACTCGAGGTGCATGTGGGCGTCGATGAAGCCGGGGACGACGTGCTTCCCGGTCGCGTCGATCGTCTCTCGACCTTCGTACGAGCCGAGCCCGGCGATCACGCCGTCGGCGATCGCGACATCGCATTCGAGCCACTCGTGCGTGAAGACCGAGAGGACGCGCCCGCCGCTGACGACGAGGTCTGCCGGCTCGTCTCCGCGGGCGACCGCGATCGTTCGTCCCAGGCTCGACATCGTGCTGACGATAACGTCTCGTTCGGCAGCGGGCGACTTCGATCTCCTCCTGTGCTGTGCCGCGTGGTCGTGCCGGGCGAGATCGTCGAGGCCGACGTCGCGGTTGCCAAGGGGCCGCTCGTCCACTCGTTTTCCCGGGGGAAGGCCCTGATCGTGGACGGCCGACCGATCGCCGGTCGAGGTTTCGGTCGCATCGTGCGTCGGGATTGACGCGCGCCGGGTGGGTTGCTATTGCCTCGACGCCCGGTTCGCGAGAGGATGGCGGCGGCAATTGCATGGGAAGGCGTGCCCGGTGGTGCGCTCCCGACGAGGAGGAGAGCAGATGAGGAAGCTAGGGGTGGGACTCGGAGTGGCGCTCTTGACGATCGTGCTCGCAGCGCTCGTGGTCGCAACGACAGGCTCGGCGGCACCGGGCGCGAAGAAGGCGCCGATCAAGGCCGCGTGGATCTACGTCGGCCCGCACAACGACGGCGGGTGGTCGCAGGCCCACGACAGAGGCCGGCTCTACGTCCAGAAGGCGATGGGCGCGAACGTGATCACGACCTACAAGGAGAACGTTCCCGAGGGCCCGCAGGCCTCGCAGGTGATCGACAGCCTGGTGCGTGACGGCAACAAGATCATCTTCGCGACGTCGTTCGGTTACATGGACGCGATGGAGGCGGCGGCAAAGAAGTATCCCGACGTCTACTTCGAGCACGCGACCGGCTACAAGTCCGGGAAGAACTTCGCGAACTACTACGGGGCAGGCGAGGACGCGATCTACCTCTCCGGGATCGCGGCCGGCATGGCGACGAAGAAGGGCGTCGTCGGGTACATCGTCCCGTTCCCGATTCCCGAGGTCATCCGCCACGCGAACGCGTTCGCACTCGGTGTCCAGACGGTGAAGCCGAAGGCCCGGGTCAAGCTCGTATGGACGAAGTCGTGGTTCGACCCGGCGAAGGAGAAGAAGGCCGCAGAGAGCCTCGTGGCCGCCGGCGCCGACGTGATCGGGCAGAACGTCGACAGCCCGTCCGCCGGCACGTACGCCCAGTCGAAGGGGATCCCGTGGGTCGGCTACAACAGCGACTCCCGCAAGTTCGCCCCGACGTCGTGGCTCGTCGCCGCGGTCTACGACTGGGGCAAGCCGTACTACCTGAAGCGCGTCAAGGCAGCCGCCAACGGCACCTGGAAGACGGGGAGCTACTGGGGCACGATGAAGGACGGCTTCGCACTGCTCTCGCCGTACGGGCCGAAGGTGTCGAAGAAGACGAAGTCGCTCATCGCTGCGAAGCGGAAGGCGATCATCTCCGGCAAGTTCTACGAGTTCCAGGGGCCGCTCTACGACCAGAAGGGGAAGCTCCGCGTCCCCAAGGGGAAGCGGATGACGTTGCCGCAGATCCTCTCCGTGGACTGGCTCGTCAAGGGCATCGAAGGCAGCCCAAAGGGCTAGCGGACTCCGCGAGCTGCGGGCGCCGGCCGCGTGCCGGCGCCCGCAGTCCGTGGATCGACAGCGTCGATGAGCTCGTCCGGGCCGCACGTAGCGCACGCACCTCCCGCCATGGGCGAGGCCGCCGTGACGATGCGCGGGATCACCAAGGTCTTCCCCGGCGTCGTTGCGAACGACAGCGTCGACTTCGAGGCCCTGGTCGGCGAGGTGCACGCGCTGCTCGGCGAGAACGGCGCCGGGAAGAGCACGCTGTCGAACATCCTCACCGGTCTGTACCGGGCAGACGAGGGAGAGCTCGAGCTGTACGGCCGACGGGTCGAGTTCCATTCACCGCGTGACGCGCTCGATGCCGGGATCGGCATGGTGCACCAGCACTTCCGGCTCGTCGAGCCGTTCACCGTGGCCGAGAACGTCGTCCTCGGCGACCACCGTGACGTGGGGCGCTCGTTCCGGATCCACCCTCGTCTGATCGAGTCGCGCGTTGCCGAGCTCGGGGATCGCTACGGGCTCGAGGTCGACCCGCGCGCCCGGATCTGGCAGCTCTCCGTCGGCGAGCAGCAGCGGGTGGAGATCCTCAAGGCGCTCTATCGCGAGGCGCGTGTCCTGATCCTCGACGAGCCGACGGCGGTGCTGACGCCACAGGAGGCCTCGGCGCTCTTCGAGACGCTCCGCGCGATGGCTGCCGAGGGGCGGACGGTGATCTTCATCTCCCACAAGCTGCACGAGGTGACGGCCGTGGCCGATCGGGTCACCGTGCTCCGGGGAGGCAAGTCGATCGGCACCGTCGAGACCGCCGCCTCGACGTCCCAGTCGCTCGCAGCGCTGATGGTGGGGCGGGACATCGACGCGGCCCGCCGGCGCGAGCGGCAGGCGACGATCGGCGACGTCGTCCTCGACGTCGAAGGGTTGACGGCGATCGGCGACCGCGGCGAGGAAGCGCTGCGGAGCGTCTCCCTGTCGGTGCGCTCCGGCGAGGTGCTGGGCGTCGCGGGCGTCGCCGGCAACGGCCAGCGTGAGCTCGCGGAGACGATCACGGGAATGCGTCGGGCGGCAGGGGGAACCGTCCGGGTGGGCGGACAGGAGCTGAAGACGGGTGACCCCAGGTCGGCGATCACCGCCCGGATCGCACACGTGCCGGAGGATCGGTTGCACACCGGCGTTGCCCCGAGCCTCAGCATCGCGTCGAATATGGCGCTCAAGGACTATCGCACCGAGGCTCGCGGCCCGTTCCTGCGTCTCGGGCTGATCCGTGACCGGGCGATCGAGATGATCCAGCGCTACGACGTGAAGGCGCCGGGGGCGGAGACGCCGGCACGGCGGCTGTCGGGCGGCAACCTGCAGAAGGTCGTCCTCGCCCGGGAGTTCTCGAGCAGCCCGAATGTCCTCGTCGCCGCCGCGCCCACGCGGGGGCTCGACGTCGGCGCGATCGAGACGGTTCACGGCTACCTCCGCGAGGCCGCCGACCGCGACGTGGCGGTGCTCCTGATCAGCGAGGACCTCGACGAGGTCATGACCCTGTCGGACCGGATCGTCGTGATGTACGAGGGCGGTGTCGTGGGCGAGGTCGATCCCCGCGTCGCGACGGTAGAGGAGATCGGGCTGTTGATGGCGGGCGTCGTCGACGAGCAGGCAGGGAGCGACGGCGGATGAGCCGGCCGGAAGTCCGGATCGAGAAGCGCCTGAAGCAACGACGCTGGTTGATGGTGGCCGTCCCGCTCGGATCGCTCCTCGTTGCCCACGTCGCGATCGCGATCCTGCTCCTTGCGACCGGGCACCCGCCCGTGACGACGTTTCGGCGGCTCTTCGATGCCGCCTACCTCGCCGATGGCGCCCTGACGAACTCGCTGATCGCTGCGACACCACTGGCCTTCACCGGCCTCGCCGCCGCCGTCGCGTTCCGCATGAAGCTGTTCAACATCGGAGCCGAGGGCCAGCTCTACTTCGGAGCGGTCGGCGCGTCGGGGATGGCGCTGCTCCTCGCAGGCCAGTCGGCACCGGTCGTGATCACGGCGATGATCGTCGGCGGCGCCCTTCTCGGGGCAGCGTGGGGTGCGATCCCCGGACTGCTTCGCGCCTTCCTCCGCACGAACGAGATCATCACGTCGTTGATGCTCAACTACGTCGCCGCCCTCTTTCTCAACTACCTGATCTTCGACAGCCTCTCCTACTGGCGCGACACGTCTCCCACCGGCGTCATCTTCCCTCAGGGCAAGGTGCTCGCCGATGCTGCCAATTGGCCGGTGACCACGCTCGGGTCGGTTGCGATCCCGTTCGGCTTTCTCGTCGCGGTCGCCGTCGCGGTGGTGGTCTGGGTGCTCTACACCCGGACACGGTTCGGGTTCGAGGCTCAGGTCATCGGCGACTCGCCGAGAGCGGCGCGGTACGCAGGGATGCGCACGAGACGCAAGATCGTGGCGATCATGTGCCTGTCGGGCGCGATCGCGGGTATCGGCGGCGCGAGCCAGATGGGGGATTTCCGGCACGTGCTCGATGCTCGCGGCCTGCAGCAGGCCAACTATGGGTACACGGGCATCGTCGTCGCGGCGCTCGCCCGCTACAACCCGTTCGCCGTCGTGTTCGCCGCATTCCTGCTCGGCGGCCTCCAGAACGCCGGCTACACGCTCCAGAGCGCCGAGTTCCCGTCGGGGCTCGTCGGCGTGATGCAGGGAATGATCCTGTTCACGATGCTCGGTGGTGAGCTGCTCGTTCAGTACCGGATCACCGTCGCCCGCCCGCCTCGCCACGTCGGCGCCCCCGCGGGGTCGGCAACGTGAACAACAGCATCGTCGTTGCCGTGCTCGCCTCGGGCGTCGCCTACGGCACGCCGCTGCTCTACGCGGCGCTCGGCGAGCTGCTCGCCGAGCGGTCCGGGGTGCTCAACCTCGGCGTCGAGGGGATGATGCTGATCGGCGCCGTGATGGGCTTCCTGGCGGTGCAACGCATCGACGGGCCGAAGGGTGTCGTCCTGCCGGCCGCGGTCGGGGTCGCGGCGCTCGCCGGTGGTGCCGCGGCTCTCGTCCTCGCGTTTCTCGTCGTCACGCTGCGTGCGAACCAGATCGTCTCGGGGCTGGCGCTGACGATTCTCTGTGGGGCCGCGGGGCTGTCGTCCTACCTCGGCAACGACTTCGATCTCGCGAACGATCCGGCGCGCTACTCGTTCGGGCCGGTGAACGCCTTCGGTTTCGAAGACCTCCCCGTGGTCGGCCCGATTGTCTTCGGGCAGACCTGGCTCGTCTACGCGTCATGGGCATGCGTGCTCCTCGTCGGCTACTACCTCTCCCGAACGAGGCCCGGACTCAACGTTCGCGCGGTCGGCGAGTCGCCCGCTGCAGCGGACGCGATGGGGATCAGCGTGACGAAGTACCGGTATCTCCACACGGTCGCCGGTGGAGCGTTCGCGGGGGTCGGTGGAGCGTGCTTCAGCCTTGCGCTGACACCGCTCTGGGTCGACGGGCTGACGGGCGGTGCCGGCTGGATTGCGATCGCGCTCGTCATCTTTGCGTTCTGGCGTGCCGACCTCTGTCTCGTCGGCGCCTATGTTTTCGGAGCGTTCTCGGCGCTGCCGCTCATTCTCCAGACGAAGGGATACACGATCACCCCGCAGCTCTTCCAGGCATTGCCGTACGTCATGACGATCGTCGTGCTCGTGATCGTTTCCTCCGGCGTCGGCCGCCGCCGCCTCGGAGCCCCCGCGAGCCTCGGCGTCCCCTACGTGCGTGAGGAGCGATAGCCGGTGGACGTCCACACGCCGCGCTCGCTCGACGAGGCGCTCCGCCTGAAGTCGGAGCTTCCGGAGGCACGGTTCGTGCAGGGTGGCACCGACGTCCTCGTCGAGCTGAACTTCGACCGCTCGCGGCCGCCTGCCTTGATCAACCTGAACGAGGTGCCGGAGCTCCGGGGGTTCGCCATCGAGGACGGCACGCTCGTCCTCGGCGCGGGCCTGACCTATGCAGAGGCCATGGGCGCAGGCCTCGCCGGTTCTCTCCCCGCGCTCGCGGAGGCATCGCGGACGGTCGGCTCGCCACAGATCCGCAATCGCGGCACGATCGGGGGCAACCTCGGGACGGCGTCGCCGGCGGGTGACGCGCTGCCACCGCTCGTGATCGGCGATGCCGAGGTTCACGTAGCGAGCGTGCGCGGCGAGCGGCGCATCCCGATCGGCAACTTCCTCCTCGGCGTCAAGCGGAACGCCCTCGAGCCCGACGAGATCGTCGTCTCGGTGCGGGTGACGCCGAGCGGCGCGAGGCAGACGTTCATGAAGGTCGGGCCTCGCAACGCGATGGTGATCTCCGTCTGCTCGCTCGCCCTGGAGGTCGATCGTGACCTCGGTCGAATCAGCGCTGCCTTCGGCTCCGCGGCCCCGACCGTGTGCCTCGTCACCTCCCCGATCGACGAGGCGGACGGCTTCCCCGCGTTGCTCGCCGAGTCTGCGAGCCCCATCGACGACGTGCGCGGAACCGCGGCCTACCGCCGTCACGCCCTCCGCGTCCTCGCCGGCCGGGCACTCGAGAGGTGCTTCGCATGAAGATCTCGCTCACCGTCAACGGCGAGCGCCGCGAGACCGAGGCCTGGGGAGGCGAGAGCCTCCTCTACGTCCTGCGCGAGCGGCTCGACCTGCCGGGCTCGAAGAACGCCTGCGAGCAGGGCGAGTGCGGTTCGTGCTCGGTCCTGCTCGACGGGACGCTCGTGTGCGCCTGCCTCGTCCTCGGCGCCCAGGCAGACGGGCACGCGGTGACGACCGTGGAGGGCCTTGCCGACGGCGACCGCCTCCATCGCGTGCAGGAGGCGTACGTTCAGGCGGGCGCGGTGCAGTGCGGCTTCTGCACGCCGGGGCTCGTGGTCGCGACGGTCGATCTGCTCGACTCGAGCCCGTCGCCGACCGACGACGAGATCCGTGAGGCGCTCTCGGGGAATCTCTGTCGCTGCACGGGGTACGCAAAGATCTTCGACGCCGTGCGGCAGGCGGCCGCCTCGTGAGCACCGTCGTCGCGACACCGGCCACCGGGCGCGTCGGCGACAGCGTCCTCCGGCACGACGCACCGCCGAAGGTACGGGGCGAGTTCGCCTACTCGAGCGACCTCCAGGCGGCAGGGATGCTCTGGGGGCACACCCTCCGCAGCCCGCACGCCCACGCGCGGATCGCCGAGATCGACATCTCCGAGGCTCTTACGATGGCCGGCGTGCACGCGGTGCTCACGCACGCCGACGTCCCGGGCGCCAGGACCTACGGCCTCGAGTTCCCGGATCAGCCCGTCCTCGCCTCCGACCGAGTCCGCTACTACGGTGAGCCCGTCGCGCTCGTGGCGGCGGAGCATCCGGAGCAGGCGCGCCGCGCGGCGGCGGCGATCCGGGTCACCTACGAGGAGCTCCCGGTCGTCTCCGACATGGAGCGTGCGACCGCGATGGCGCCACTCCACGAGGGACGGCCAACGGCGGGCCACGGCTATCGCGACGATCCCCGTCCGAACGTGGTTCGGCACATGGTCATCCGGCACGGTGATCCCGAGGCCGAGGGCGAGGTGACCGTGAGCGGCGTCTACGACGTCGGGATCCAGGACCAGGCATTCCTCGGGCCGGAATCGGGGCTCGCCGTCCCGGACGGCGAGGGCGGTGTCGACATCTACGTGGCAACGCAGTGGCTCCACGTCGATCGGGACCAGGTGGCGCCGTGCCTCGGTCTCGGCCCCGAGCAGGTCAGGATTCACCTCTCGGGTGTCGGAGGCGCTTTCGGTGGTCGCGAGGACCTGTCGATGCAGCTCCACGGTGCGCTTCTCGCTCTCCATACGAGTCGTCCGGTGAAGATCGTGTACAACCGGGAGGAGTCGTTCGTCGGCCACATCCATCGGCATCCCGCCCGGATGTGGTGCGAGCACCGCGCGACGCGCGACGGCCGCCTCGTCAACGTGCGCATGCGGATCCTGCTCGACGGCGGCGCGTACGCATCCAGCTCGACCGCCGTCGCCTCGAATGCGGCCTGCTTCGCCGTCGGCCCCTATCGGGTCGACAACGCGTTGATCGAGGCCACAGCGGTCTATACCAATAATCCGCCGTGCGGAGCGATGCGTGGCTTCGGAGCGGTGCAGACCTGCTTCGCCGCCGAGGCGCAGATGGATCTCCTCGCTGCCGCGCTCGACATCGACCCGGTCGAGCTTCGCCTGCTGAACGCCATCGGGCCCGGAGACGTGCTCCCCACGGGCCAGGTGATCGAGGGCTCGTGCCCCGTCGCCGAGACGATTCGGGCTGCGGCTGCGATCCCCGTTCCTCCGGCGGAGCCA
Source organism: uncultured Thermoleophilia bacterium (assembly GCA_963727515.1). Taxonomy (GTDB): domain Bacteria; phylum Actinomycetota; class Thermoleophilia; order Gaiellales; family Gaiellaceae; genus Gaiella. The sequence goes on from CAVSGN010000003.1 coordinate 388,322, forward strand.
CTGCCGCGGGATCCGATCCGCCTTCCCGGTGGCGCGGGGAATACGACCCGGGGCGAAGGGGTGAAGCGGGGCGTCGGCTTCGCGGTGGGCTACAAGAACATCTGTTACTCGGAGGGATTCGACGACTCATGCGCGGCGCGCGTCGTGCTCCGCGCCGACGGCAGCGCCGAGGTGCACTGCGCCGCTGCAGAGGTCGGGCAGGGCGTCGTGGGCGTGATCCTCCAGGTGGCGCGGACGGAGCTCGGCACCGATGCGGTCACGCTGATGCCGCACACGACCGCAACGGTCGGCTCGGCCGGCTCGGCGTCCGCCTCGCGGATGACGTGGATGGCTGCGGGTGCGGTGCAGGATGCGTGCCGCGCCGCTCTCGCGGAGCGAGAGCGGACGGGCGGCGCCGAGGTCGACGTCGAGCGCGTGCATCGGCATCCGCGGACGACGCCACTCGATCCGGAGACGGGGCAGATCACCGGCGAGCGGGCTCACGTCGCACTCGCCTGCTCGGCCATGCGGGTCGTCACGGAGGTCGATGTCGAGCTCGGCCTGACCCGCGTCGTCTGGATCGGAACGGCGCAGGACGTCGGCCGGGCCGTCAACCCGCTCGCGCTCGAGGGCCAGATCGAGGGAGGCACGGCGCAGGGGCTCGGCCTCGCCGTGATGGAGGAGATCCAGACGCGCGACGGCCGGATCACGAACGCGAGCTTCACCGACTACCTGATCCCGACGACGCTGGACATGCCCCCTGTCGAGTCGGTCCTGATCGAGGTGCCGGAGCCGTCCGCGCCGTACGGGGCGAAGGGCGTCGGAGAGCCACCTACCGTCGTCGCTGCCGCCGCGGTCGTCTCGGCGATGCGCGCCGCGACGGGTCGACGGTTGACCCGCATCCCCGTGAGGCCGGACGAGATTTGCCTCGGAGGAGAGGCCGATGCCTCTCCCGACCCGACTACGTCTCGATGAGAGGCGGCGGTGTGTCGGGCCGCCGTGACAACTCGGTGCGGATGACGACGGCGACCGAGGTCAGGATCACCGCGGCCCCGGCCACGATCTGCCATGTCACGACCTCGTTCAGGATGACGAGCCCGAGCGTGATCGCAACGAGCGGGTTCACGTACGCGTAGGTCGCGACCGTCCCGAGGGGCACGTGTGCGACCAGCCACACGTACGCGGTGTAGCCGACGATCGATCCGAACACGATCAGGTAGAGCAGCCCGAACAGCGATCGCGCCGACCAGTCGGCCGGATCGAACGACTCCCCGTCGGAGACGAGCGTTCCGACAGGGATGAGGAGGAGACCGCCCGCGAGACCCTGAATGCCGGCGGTCGTCACCACATCGCGTGGCATCGGGAGCTTCGAGGAGAGAAAGGTCCCGAGTGCCCACATCAGCGCCGAGCAGACGACCATCAGCACACCGATGACCGTCGCGTCGCCCCCGGGCCGGAGGAGAACCGCCACTCCGACGAACCCGAAGACCGTCCCCACGAGCGAGATCGGCGCCGGCCGGTCGCCCGTGAGCGAGCGGAACACCACGAGCCAGAGCGGCACCGAAGCGAAGATCAACGCCGCGAGCCCGATCGGGACGCGCCGCTCGGCGACGAACAACAGGGCGTTCGCGCCGATCAGGAGCACGCCGCAGAGAACGGTCGACGCGACCGTCGGCCAACCCAGCCGAAACGGCGCCGTGCCGTGACGGACGAGCATCCAGCTCGTGAGCAGGATCCCGACGGCTGTGAACCGGAGGCCTGCGGCGAAGAGCGGAGGGATCGTCTCGCCTGCGAGCTCGATCCCGAGATACGTCGAGCCCCAGACGATGTAGACGGTCCAGAGCGCGAGCCACGCGCGCGAGCTCATCGCTTGAGCGTCAGCGCGGCGCCGGCGGCGAGGAGGGCGAGGCCGAGGAGGCGCGGCCACGCGAGCGCGACGGACTGGACGCCGAAGAGCCCGAAGCGGTCGATCACCGTCGCGAGCCCGAACTGCCCCACGATCAGGAATGCCGTCGTCGCCACGATGCCGATCCGTGGTCCCGCGATCGTGATCGCGAGAACGATGACGACGCTCATCAAGCCTCCGAGCAGCATCCACCTGGGGCCGGCGAAGCCCGCACGGAGGCCGTCGAGGCTGCGGCGCGCGACGAGGAGCACGAGGAGCGCGGTCACGGCTCCGATCACGACCGCGCAGACGAGCGCCTCGAGGCTGCCGATCCGGTCGCCGAGACGACCCTGCACCGCAACCTGAACCGCGCCCGCCAGGCCGGCGACGAACGCAACAGACGCGGCAGCACCCGGAGAGCTCACAGGCGTGACGCTACCTGCGGGGCGGCGGCCGTCGAGTGCGAAGGACGCATGGGCATCAGTATTGTTGCGACATGAGCGAAGTCCTGACCGCGCGGGAGGGTGCCGTGCTCACGATCACCCTCAACCGGCCGGACGTCTTCAACGCGTTCAACCGGGCGCTCCACGCGGCCCTCCGCGCGGCGCTCGAGGAAGCCGGCGATCCCGCGATTCGCTGCGTCGTGATCACGGGCGCGGGGCGCGGGTTCTGTGCCGGCCAGGATCTGCGCGAGTTCTCCGAGATCGAGAGATCGCTCGAGGCCGAGCTCGAGGAGACCTACCACCCGAACATTCGATTGATTCGCGGCCTCGAGAAACCGGTGATCGCCGCCGTGAACGGACCGGCAGCGGGGGCGGGTCTCTCCCTCGCGAGCGCCTGTGACGTCCGCGTCGCCTCGAGCGCCGCGGCGTTCGTACCAGGGTTCGTCGGTATCGGCCTCGTCCCGGACTCGGGCGGGACGTGGTTCCTGCACCGGCTGCTCGGGTTCACGCGGGCGTTCGAATGGATGAGCTCGAACCGCAAGCTCGCAGCCGAAGAGGCACTCGACTGGGGTCTCGTCTCGGAGGTGATCCCGGCCGAGGGCTTCGAGGATCGGGTCGCCGAGCTGGCTGCGACCTGGGCTGCCATGCCGACGGTCGCGGTCGCGATGACGAAGCAGCTGTTCGACCACGCGCACACCGCGTCACTCGAGGAGCAGCTGGCGCTGGAGGCGGAGCTGCAGCAGCGCGCGGTGGGAACGGCCGACTTCTCCGAGGGAGTCTCGGCGTTTCTCGAGAAGCGATCTCCGAGGTTCACGGGCGCCTGACGCCCGACCCACTCGACGAGGAGAGCAACATGTCCGAGCAGCTCGCCATCCACGGGGAAGTCCCCGCGAAGCATCCGATCCACCTCGTGATCACGGACGATCTGCGCCGGAGCCGGTTGACCGTCTTCTTTCGCCTCCTGCTCGTCATCCCCCACCTGGTCTGGCTCGCACTCTGGGGGATCGCGGTCTGGTTCGCCGTCGTCGCCGCCTGGTTCGTCGGGATCGTGGCAGGTCGGGTCCCTGACGGCCTGCACGGCTTCATCGCCGGCTACCTCCGCTATCTGACGCACGTGTACGCGTACGCCTCGATCGCCGCCGATCCCTTCCCGTCGTTCTCGGGATCGAGCGGCTACCCGATCGACGTCGTGATCGCACCGCCCGTCGATCAGAGCAGGCTCGCGATCTTCTTCCGTTTCTTCCTGTACATCCCGGCCGCGATCGTGCTCTCGCTGCTCGGGTACGTGGCGCAGGTCGTCGCGTTCCTGGCCTGGATCTACGCACTCGTCACCGGCAACCTGCACTCGGGGCTGCGGGATGTCCTCGCCTACTGGCTGCGCTACAACGCCCAGGCTTTCGGGTACATCTGCCTGCTGACCAAGCGGTACCCCAGCTTCTCGGACGACTAGGCGGGCGGCAACATGACCGGGATCCGCACCGTCGACTACCACACGGGCGGTGAGCCATTCCGGATCGTCGTCGGCGGGGCCGACATCCCGCAGGGCGCGACGATCCTCGACCGCCGGCGCGATGCCCTCGACCGCCTCGACCACGTTCGTCGCCTGCTCGTGAACGAGCCGCGCGGCCACGCCGACATGTACGGCTGCCACGTGGTCCCACCGAATGACGACGGTGCCGATCTCGGTGTCGTCTTCTTCCATAACGCGGGCTACTCGACGGCCTGCGGGCACGGCACGATCGCTCTCGTCACCTGGGCGCTCGACGAGGGGATCGTCGGCCGGCGAGAGGGTGAGAACCGGGTCGTCGTCGACGTCCCGTCGGGTCGCCTCGAGACGGTCGCGACGGTTGGCGACGGGCGGGTTCGATCCGTCCGGTTCCGCAACGTGCCGGCCTTCGTGTGGGCGACCGGCATCGACGTTGCGGGCCTGAGCGTCGACGTCGCCTACGGCGGCGCCTTCTACGCCTCCGTGCCCGAGCGCGTCGAGCCGGCGGAGTTGCCGCGTCTGATCGCGCTCGGCCGGGAGATCAAGCGGGAGCTCGAAGGTGCGCACGAGATCGTGCATCCCCTCGAGCCCGAGCTGCGGGACGTCTACGGCGTCATCTTCTGGCAGGACGAAGGCCACAGCCCACTGACGCAGCGCAACGTGACGGTCTTCGCGGACGGCGAAGTCGACCGCTCGCCGTGCGGCTCCGGCACCTCGGCGCGGCTCGCGCTGCTCGATGCAGCATGGCAATTGCCGCGCGGGGCGGAGCTGCATCATCTGTCGATCGTCGGCTCGTCGTTCACCGGCCGTGTGGTCGACGAGGTCGATGTCGGCGGCCACCCGGCCGTGGTGACGGAGGTGACGGGCACCGCCTACCGGACAGGTGAGTCGACGTTCCATCTCGATCCGGACGACTCGCTCGGCGAAGGATTTCTCCTGCGCTAGCTCCGGGTTCCGTACGCTGCACGGGTGGAGACCGAACCCGATCCGCTCGTCATGTACCTCGTCGTGCGCCGCCGGACGACGCGTCCGTTCGTCGACCTCGCGAGGGCGGCCGCGCTCGCTGCGCGTCGCTGCGCGTATCGGTTCGGTCGCGACGAGCGCTGGCGAGAGCGCTTCGAGGACTGGCGGCTGCACTCGTTCCGCAAGGTGTGCCTGCGCGCGGATCCTCGGGACTGGGACGACCTGCGCGCTCTCGATCACGAGCGGGTCGGGGATGTTGCCTGCCTGCCGCCGCTTCGCCGCTCCGAGCGCGACCGCGTGCTCGTTCGGATGCAGACGCTGAGCGGCGAAGCCGGCCCGCTGCCGGAGGTCGATCCCGACGATCTCTGCGACCTGACGCTCGTCGTCGCCACCGATCTCGGGATGAGCGCCGGGAAGACCATCGCCCAGATCGGCCACGCGGCGCTGATGGCCGATCTCGAGCTCGGCTCCGACAGGGGGCTCGACCTCGGCGTCGTCGGAGCGGGCGGTGCCTGCTTCGGAGCGATCGTGGGCTCGGCGGAGACCGTGGTCAGGGACGGCGGGCTGACCGAGATCGCCCCGGGCTCGGAGACGGTGCTCGTGCTGCGAGCGTCCGCGAGGGCCCGAACGTGACCGCGGTGACGCGGATCCTGATCGTCAATCCCTTCGCGAGTGGGGTCGACGAGCGTCGGCTGGCCGCCGTCCAGGCGGCCTTGCCGTCAGGAACCGAGACGATGCTCACGCAGGCGCAGGGTGATGCGACCGAGATCGCGCGTGAGTGGTCTCGGCGCGCAGAGGCGATCTATGTCTTCTCGGGCGACGGGACATACAACGAGGTGATCAACGGCATCGACCGCGACGTTCACGTGGGCTTCGTTCCGGGAGGCGGCACGAGCGTGCTTCCCCGTGCGCTCGGGCTTCCGCGCGACCCCGTCCGGGCCGCCGAGCTGATCGCGGCCGGGCGCCCGAGGCGAATCTCGCTGGGAGTCATCAACGGTCGCCGGTTTGCCTTCAACGCCGGCATCGGCTTCGATGCAGAGCTCGTGCGGAGGGTCGACGGGCTCGGGCGCAGAGCCGACGGGAGGCGACCGGGTGACGTGCGGTTCGCGCTGACGGTCGCGCGAACGCTCGTGGAGCACCGACTCCGGTACGACCCGGTGCTCGAGATCGAGGGGCTCGGGAGGGCCGCGTTCGCACTCGTCGCGAACTGCGCGCCGTACACGTACGCCGGCCGCCTCGGGCTCCGCATTGCTCCTGATGCGTCGTTCGACGGCGGCCTCGACATCGTCGCCCCCCGTGAGGTCAGGGCTCGATCGATCCCGCGGCTCGCCTCCCAGGCGCTGCGCGGTGGCCACGGCGTGAAGGGCGTGCTGGTCGGCCACGACCTCGACCGGATTCTCGTCCGCTGTGATCGGCCGCTGCCGGCGCAGGTCGACGGCGAGGACATCGGCGACCTGACCGAGGCGGAGATCGTTGCCGAACGCGACGCGCTGACGGTGCTTGCGTAAGCGGCCTGGCCGTCTCTCGTATTCCCCACTACGCTCCCGGCGATGGCACACACCTTCACGTTGCCCGACCTGGGCGAAGGGCTGACCGAGGGGGAGATCTCGCGATGGCTCGTCGTGGAGGGTGACGCGGTCGACGAGCACCAACCGATCGTCGAGATCCAGACGGAGAAGGCCACCGTCGAGATCGGAGCTCCGGTGGCCGGAGTCGTGTTGCGCATCGTCGCGCGCGAGGGGGAGCTCGCAGCGGTCGGAGCGACCCTGGCGATGATCGGCGAGCGTGGTGAGCAGCTCCTGCATTCGGTCGGCCCGCCGGCGGACGACCCACCGGCAAAGCCGCATATCGCGGTCGTCGGCTCAGAGCCGCTCGAGGCTCTTGCGCTGCATCGGCTCGCGCGCGACCTCGGCGTCGATTTCTCGACAGTGTCGGGAACGGGCCCCGGCGGTCACGTGACTGCGGCGGATATCCGGGCTGCCGCCGGTCCTCCCGAAGGCCGTCGGATTCCGATCCGCGGGATACGTCGAGCGATCGTGGAGCAGGTCGAGCGTACGCATCGGGAGATCCCCGCGGTGACCTTCGTCGAGGAGTGTGACTTCACCGGGGTGAGCCTGGACCTGCTCGTCGCAAGCGCTCTGGCAGCCGTCGCGGCCTCGTTGGTCGACTTCCCCGAGTTGAACGCACGGATCGAGAACGACGACATCGTCCTCCTCGACCGGTACGACATCGGCGTCGCGGTCGATACGGAGGCCGGCCTCGTCGTTCCCGTCGTCCATGGCTGCGACCGTCTCTCGGTCGAGGAGATCGATGCAGAGCTGACACGACTCGCGAGCGATGCGCGGACCGGATCGCTGCACCCGGACGATCTCCGCGGCTCGACCTTCACCGTCACGAGCCCGGGCAAGTATGGCGGCCTCATGGTGACACCGTTGATCCATCATCCGGAAGTGGCCATCCTCGGCCTGCACCGGGTCGGGCCGCGGCCGGTCGTGCGCGACGGCGAGATCGTCGTGCGGCAGATGGGAAACGTCTCCGTGACGTTCGACCATCGCGTCGTCGACGGGGTGCGGGCCGGCGCCTTCTGCCTCGACGTCATCCGCCGTCTCCAGCTCGATCCGTAGACTGACTGGCCGAGATGGGCGACTGGTACGAGATCGGGATCACGGTGGGGCTCGGCGTAGGCGCCGGAATCGCGTTCGCGGGCGTGCTCGCGGGACTCCGATTCGGCTTCGCTTCCACGCTGGCCGGCGCTCTCGTCGTCGGCGTCGTCGCGGGGCTCCTCGTCAACGGCTGGATCGGAGCCGGCGGGGGCGTCGTCGGCGCAGTGATCGGGGCCGTGTCCGCCGCATCGGTCGTCCGCGGTGCCAACCGGCGTGGGGCGACGATCGGAGGGACGGCCTTCCTGCTCATCGGAGTGGCGATCGTCGTCGCCCTGCTCGCACTCATCCCGGTCGTCGGATACCTCGAGGCCGTGCTCATGCCGGTGATCGCTGCGCGCCGGGCGCGCCAGGGCCCCGAGAAGTACGCCGGTCTTCGCTCGCTGGCCAAGTGACGCCTCGTCCGCTGATTCTCGTGGTCATCGACGGCCTCACGCCGTCGATGCTCGAGGGAACGATCGGCTCCGGCGAGACACCGACGCTCGCGGCCCTCGCCGGGCACGGCTCGTACCGGCGGGCGACGTCGGTCTTCCCGTCACTGACACCGGTGTGCCTCTCGTCGATCGTGACGGGCGCACACGGGGACGTCCACGAGATCCCGCATCTCGTCTGGTACGACCGGCGCGGGGAACGGATCGTCGAGTACGGCAGCTCGTTCGGCGCCGTTCGTGCCGCCGGAATCGGCAGGACGCTGCAGGACACGCTCGTCAACATGAATGCCCAGCACCTCGGGAAAGGGGCGAGCACGTTGTTCGAGTCGCTCGCCGATGCGGGGCTCCGCACGGCCGCGACGAACTTCACCGCCTACCGTGGCCGGACCAGGCACCGCTCGGCAGTTCCGTTTCTCCCCGACGTGCTCGGCCCGGAGAGATTCTTCTTCTACAACCTCTACAGCTCCGATCGCACGGGAGCACCCCTCTCGTTCCGCAACCGTCCGGCGGGATCGGTGGATGCCTACGCAACCGCGGTGGGCCGCTGGCTCGTGACACGTGACGCGTTCGACTTCTTCCTGTTCTACCTCTCTGACTACGACTACGCGTCCCACGAGCACGGCCCGAACGGCTCCCTGTCGACACTGCAGCGTTGCGACGCCGCCGTCGCCGCGCTCGTCGAGGCAGGCGGCGGCATGGACGCATTTCTCGAGCGCTACGCCGTCGTCGTGATGGCCGACCACGGCCAGACGCGCGTCGAGTCGTCTGCCTCGTTGACGGCGGAGCTCGCCGACATCGACGGGGTGCTCCCGTTGGCCTCGAACCGCGCGGGCCACATCTATCTTCAGCCGTCCTGCCGTCTCGACGCGCGAGCGGTGGCGGCGCGCCTCGACGGCGTGCGCGCGGCAGAGGTGGTGTTGTTCCGCGAGGGAGATCGCGCGGTCGCGAGGCGCGAGGGTGAGGAGCTCTCCTTCGAACCGAGCACCGACGGACGCTTCACCTGCGCGGGCGACACGTCGATCCTCGATTATCCGGACGGGCTCGCGCGCTCCTGGGCCGCGCTCGCGAACCCGAACGGGGGGGAGGTGCTCGTCTCGGCGGCGGAGGGCTGTGAGTTCACGGATCTCGGTGGCGGAGATCACCTCGGCGGCGGCTCGCACGGGTCGCTCGTCCGTGGAGACTCGGAGGTTCCGCTGCTGACGGTGGGCCTCGACGCCGTGTCCGGCCCGGAGCAGATGAGCATCGTCGATGTGGCTCCGCTGATCCTCTCCCACTTCGGCGTGCGCGTACCGGGTTACGCGCTCGGTCGGGCCGCCTGACCCGCTACCCTCGCGCGACATGTCGGCACCCCTCTCGACCCCTCCACCGCAGGGTGCCGCGCGCCGGGTCGGCAGCGCGATCAGCAACCGAAGCAACTGGGAGCAACTCGCGAAGTTCTGTGTCGTCGGTGCCACTGGGTACCTCGTCAACCTGACCGTGTACGCCACGCTCATCAAGTGGGCGGGCTTGCACTACCTCCCGGCCGCGATCGGGTCGTTCCTCGTGGCGGTGGCGAGCAACTACACGTGGAACCGCCTCTGGACGTTCCGCGGTCAGCGGGCCGGAGTTGCCTACCAGGGCGTCAGGTTCCTGGTCGTCTCGACGCTCGCCCTTGGTGCGAACCTCATCCTCCTCTACCTGCTCGTCCAGGCGGGCCTGGGCACCATCTCCGCCCAGGCCGTCGCGATCGTCCTCGTGACGCCGCTCAACTTCATCGGAAACAAGCTCTGGTCGTTCCGCCGGCGATGAAGCGCGCGGCACTCGCCGGCGTGCTCGCTCTCGCCGCGCTCGCTCTCGCCGTGCTGGTGATCCCTGCTGCGCTCGCCGCCGATCCGACTACGGGCACGACGGCCGAGACGACGACTCCCCTCGCGGATCCCTTTCCACCCGAGACAGACGGTCCCCGCATGAATGAAGGAGCAGTGGTCGACACGTTCCTCGCCTACCCCAAGGTCGCCGACTGGCTCTCGCGCTATCCGCCGAAGCCGACGACCGAGGCCACCTTCGACAGGGCGACGCGGCGTTGGACGGTGAAGGCCTGGTCGGGCAAGGCAGGGCAGATCGCTCTCGGCACGGTCGAGGACGGTGATGGTCGTGTCTCCGAGGCATGGACGGGGCCGCAGGTCGCCTGGGGCATGGCCCGCGGGCGGGTGGGGTCCTTCGGTGGCAAGGTCCTCAACGCGTGGTGGATGTGGATCCCGCTGAGCGCGCTGTTCCTCGTCGGCCTCGTCGACTGGCGCCGGCCGGTGAGTTGGCACACGCTCGATCTGCTCTCCCTGGTCTCGTTCGGGATATCTCTCCTGTTCTTCAATCGCGGCGAGGTCTTCCAGAGCGCGAGCCTCGCCGCGCCGCCCCTTGCCTACCTGCTCGTTCGCATGTGCTTCATCGGCTTTCGCGGCCGTGCGCGCCCGCCGGCGCTCTTCTGGCCGGTCTGGCTTCTCGCAGCGGTTGCCGTCTTCCTCGGGGGGCTCCGCGTCGGTCTCAATCTCGAGACTCCGCGAGGTGTGATCGACGTCGGATTCGCGGGTGTGATCGGCGCAGACAGGATCCTCGACGGCCGGGCGCCGTACGGGCACATGCCGGTCGAGGCGACCGAGAAGGCGTGTGGGGCAAAGGACGCGAACGGCTCGATCCGGGACTGGGTGCAGGACAACGGGCGTTGCGAGTCGTCGCTTCCGCGTGGCGATACATACGGCCCCGTTGCGTACCTCGTCTACGTCCCTGCGGTCATCGCCTTTCCCTGGTCGGGGAAGTGGGACACCCTCCCGGCCGCGCACGCGATCGCGATCGCGTTCGACCTGCTCCTGGCCCTCGGCCTCTTCCTCGTCGGCCGCCGCTTCGGCGGCCCGCCGCTCGCCGCCGGGCTCGTCTTCGGCTGGATGGCGTTCCCGTTCACGGCCTATGCGATGAACTCGAACACGAACGACGCGATCATGCCCGCGATCCTGGTCTGGGGCTTCTGGCTCGCGACCTCTCCGGTAGCCCGCGGCGCCGCAGTTGCGCTCTCGGGATGGACGAAGTTCACGACCCTCCTGATTGCGCCGCTCTGGCTGACGTATCCGAACGGCCTCTCGCGCCGAACGGCTGCGCGTTTCGGCGTTGCGTTCGTCGTGGCCTCGCTGCTCGCGTTCTCGCTCCTGCTCCTCGAGCCGAGCCTCCTCGACGCGGCACGGACGTTCAGCGATCGCACGTTCCAGTATCAGCTCAACCGTGGGTCGCCGTTCTCGCCCTGGGATTGGGGTCAGTACCACGCACGCGGGATCCCGGATCTCGGTGCGGTGCAGCTCGTCGTGCAGATCGGCGTCCTCGCCCTCGCCGGCGTCGTCGCGGTGATACCGGCACGGAAGGGCCCGCTCGAGCTCGCCGCCCTGACCGCGGCCGTGCTCGTCGGGTTCGAGCTGACCCTGACGCACTGGTCGTACCTCTACATCCCGTGGTTCCTGCCGTTCGTCCTGATCGCTCTCCTATTCTCCGGTGAGCGAATGGAGCAGGAGATGGCACTCTCGTGAGCTCTCGACAGGCACTCGTCGTGTGCCTCGTCGTCGCCTCACTTGCCGCTGTCGCTACGGCAGTTCTCCTGACATCGGGAATCGTCGGAGACGCCGGGATCTCGGACACGGGCGTGTACAGGAAGTACGGCGAGCGGATGGTGGCCGGCCACCTGCCCTATCGTGACTTCGAAGTCGAGTACCCACCGGGCGCCCTCGTCCCGTTCGTCGTTCCCGCCGTCCTCTCGTCGTCGCAGGGGAGGTATGACGACGCGTTCGAGGGAATGATGCTCGCCGGTCTCGCCTCGAGCTGCCTGCTCATCGTCTTCTCGCTCAAGGCGCTTCGGGCGTCGCGCAGACGCGTCGCCTTCTCCGTCGGTGCGTTTCTCGCGGGCGTCGTCTTTCTCGGGCCGTTCGTCCTGACGCGCTTCGACCTGTATGCGGCCGCGGTAACGCTCGCAGCAATCTGCGCGATTCTTCATCGCCGTACGACACTCGGTCCGGTCCTCCTCGGCCTCGCCATCGCGACCAAGATCTACCCGGCAGTCGTCCTGCCGCTCCTGGCAGTCAGGGTCTGGAAACGGGACGGCCGCTCGGCTGCGTTCCGTGAGACGGGGCTTGCGATCGGCGTCGCTCTCGCCGTCTACCTTCCCTTTGCGGTATTGGCTCCGGGAGGCGTGGTCACGAGCGTGTGGCGACAGCTCGGTCGACCGTTGCAGGTCGAGAGCCTCGGCTCGGCCGTGCTGTTGGCACTGCACCATGCCGCCGGCATGCCCCTCGGCTGGGCCTCCGGGTCGGGTTCCCAGAATCTCACCGGGACCGTCTCGAGCGTCGCTTCGGGAGTGACCACGATCGCGGGTGTTGCGGCTCTCGCTCTTGTCTGGGTGCGCTATTGGCGAGGCGACACGGAAAGCGGAGCACGATTCGTGCGGTACGTCGCCGCGGCGACGGTTGCGTTCGTTTGCTTCGGCAAAGTCCTCTCGCCGCAGTTTCTCGTTTGGCTTCTTCCAATCGTGGTACTCGTCCAGGGAGTCCGCGGCGCGATCGCCACGATCCTTCTCCTCATCGCGTGCTTGCTGACGCGCGCCTGGTTCCCTCACTCCTACTGGGCGCTCGTCAAGGAGTTCGATCCCACGTCGTCCTGGCTCGTCCTCGTTCGCGACGTCGTCCTCGTCGCCCTCTTTGCCGTGCTCGTCTTCCGGGTCAGGGCCAGGGAACCCGTACCGGCCTGATCGCGGTCGCGCGGCCGCTACGGGCGTCGCACTCGACGAGCGCGCCTTCGATCCGGATGCCGCCGTCGGCGACCTCGAAGCGGACCGGCATTCCCGTCCGCATGCGATGCGTCGCGAGCTCGGCCTTGACGCCGATCACGGAATCGTGAGGGCCGGTCATCCCGGCGTCCGTGATTGCCGCCGTCCCGCCGGGCTGGACGCGCGCGTCCGAGGTCTGGACGTGCGTGTGCGTGCCGATCACGGCGGTTACCCGCCCGTCGAGCCAGCGGGCGAGCGCCACCTTCTCGCTCGTCGCCTCGGCGTGAACGTCCACGACCACGATCGGCGTCGTCTCGCGCGCCTCGTCCACGAGCCCGTCGATCAGCTCCCACATGCTCCGGGCCGGATCGAGCGAGAGCGAGCCCATCACGTTGATCACGCCGACCGTCGAGCCGTCGGTCGCCGTGACGAAGGTGAGGCCGCGGCCCGGCGCCTCCGCCGAGAGGTTCGCCGGGCGGATCACCCGGTCGGACGATGCAAGGTACGGCGCGATCTCCTGCCGCCGCCACGTGTGGTTCCCGAGCGTGATCGCATCGGCGCCGGCGGCGAGGAGCCGGTCTGCGAGCTTCGGCGTGATGCCGACGCCGTCGGCGATGTTCTCGCCGTTGAGGATGCAGACGGAGGCATCGAGCTCCGTGCGGAGCGTCGCGAGGCGATCCTCGATCGCCTGCTTTCCGGGTCGACCCACGACGTCGCCGACGAACAGGATGTTCACGGAAGCGATCCCGCTGCGGGGTGGACCTCGATCGAGACGTTGTTGCCCCGGGCTCCCGCGTGGCGCGCGAGCGCCTGGCGTTCGACAACAGCCACGTCGACGACCGTCCCGAGCTTCGACGAGGACGCGAGAACCGGGCTGCCGACGGTCAGCGATGGATCCGGCTCGACGTGGCTCAACGAGATGATCAACGACGGGGCCGAGCTCGGGCGCACGTCGATCGTCGATCCGAACCGCTTCCCGTCGATGACGAAGTCGGAGAGGGAAACGACGGTCCCCGACGCGGGCGCGTAGACATCGGTTCCCGGCATCGCGCCGACCTCCATGACGTTTGTGCGCGGCCCGCCGTCGAGCTGGATCCAGGTGCGGCCGTCCTTCGAGGAACCCGCGATTCGGCGCCAGAGCCGTGCCAGGAGCCCTTCGTTGAGCTGGCGTCCGACCGGATTCAGCGCCACGGCGCCGGCCCCGGCGCCGTGGAACCCGATCGCGGTGACGGCGTCGCCGGCGACCGGAAGCTTGATCTGGAGGTTGCTCACCGTCGCGAGGACGTCGGGCTCGGGTGGGACGTCGGTGACGGCGACGGGTGCCGTGGTCGTCCCGACCGCTGACGGAGAGCTCGAGCCGAACGCGGTCAGGATCAGGGTGACGAGAGCGAGAGCGGCGACGATCCCGATCACGGCGAGGCGGCGGGCGCGGTGCTGCGCACGCCGTCGTCGTTCCCGGTGACGGGCCGCTCGCCGGGAGCGCGGCGTGGCCATCAGGTCCACGGTAGCGGCTCGCACCCGATGCGGGAACGACGGCGACGATACGATCCCGGGCATGACGGAGCCCACGGGGCCGACGATCACCGTGCCGCGTTGGATCCAGCTCGTGGGCCTTCCGGTTGGCCTTCTGGTCGTCTGGATGCTCGCCGGCCTCCTCGGGCACGTTCTCTTCCTCTTCCTCACGGCCAGCGTGATCGCCTTTCTCCTCAACCCGCTCGTTCGGGACCTGCAGAGGATGCGGTTGCCGCGCGGCCTCGCAGTCGTCGTCGTCTTTCTCGTGTTCGCGGCTGCGGTGACGTTCATCGCACTCGCGCTCGGAAGCGTCGTCGTCGACCAGACGCGTTCGGCGACCGACAGGATCGACAACTACCTGACGCTCAATAGCGCGGGCGGAAGCACCGGCGCCGAGCAGGACATCAATCGTCTTCAGACGTGGCTCGACAGCCACGGCCTGGAGCGGATCCAGATCCAGAAGCAGGCGACGGACTGGGTCGACAACCTGGGTGCCGGCGAGATCTCCGCGTACACGCAGGATGCGATCTCGTTCGCGCAGGGGGCTGCATTCTCGCTCGTCGTGGCCCTCTTCAACCTCGTCCTGATCGTCGTGATCGCGATCTACATGCTGCTCGACATGGAACGCCTCGAGGGGGTCATCGACAGGCGCTTCCCACCGGGGCAGGGGTTGTCGCTGACGGTACGGATCGAGAAGGCTCTCGCCGGCTACGTTCGAGGGCAGCTGATTCTCTCGACGGTCATCGGGCTGAGTGCCGGCGTCGGCATGTGGTTGCTCGGCACGCTCGGTCTCGTCCCCGGGGCGGAGCGCTACGCGTTGCTCTTCGGCGTCTGGACGGCCGTGATCGAGGTGATCCCGTACATCGGGCCGTGGCTCTCCGCGGTTCCCCCGGCGATCTACGCCCTCGTGGTCGACCCCGTGTCGACGCTGTGGGTGCTCGCTCTCTTCGTCTTCATCTACCAGGTCGAGGGGCACATCGTCGTCCCGAACGTGATGGCGAACGCCCTGCGGCTCCATCCGCTGCTCGTCATCTTCGGCCTTCTGGCCGGCGGTGAGCTGTACGGGATCGCCGGTGTCCTGATGGCACTTCCGACGATGGCCGCGGCCCGCGCGATCTGGGAGTTCTTCTCGGAGCGCGTCCGCCTCGAGCCGTGGGACGACGCAGACCCGAACATCGGCCTCCACGGTGGCGGACCGCCCGGCTCCGCACCTGACGTACCCTTGCCCGAATGAGCTCGTTCCCCGTCACCCGCCTCCGTCGCCTTCGGCGAACGGACACGTTGCGCGCCCTCGTCCGCGAGACGCGCCTCTCGCTCGACGACGTCGTCATGCCGCTGTTCGCGTGCCCCGGCGAGGGCGTCGTTCGCCCGGTGACCGGCCTCGACGGCATCGCGCAGCGCTCGATCGACGAGATCGTTCGCGAGGCGGCCGAGCTCTCGTCACTCGGCGTCCGCGCCGTCCTCCTCTTCGGCATCCCGGAGGAGAAGGACGAGGAGGGCTCGGGCGCGTGGGCGGCCGACGGGATCGTCCAGCAGGCGCTCCGCGCCGTTTCCGCGGAGGTTCCCGGGCTGACGCTCGTCACCGACGTCTGTCTCTGCGAGTACCGCAGGGACGGCCACTGCGGCGTCCTGCGTGACGGCGAGGTGGTGAACGACGCAACGCTCGAGCTGCTCGTGCGGACGGCCGCGAGCCACGTCGAGGCGGGAGCCGACGTGGTCGCTCCGAGCGACATGATGGATGGGCGCGTCGGCTCCATCCGGGCTGCCCTCCCCGACACGCCGATCATCGCGTACGCCGCCAAGTACGCGTCGGCGTTCTACGGGCCGTTCCGTGAGGTGGCCGAGTCGGCGCCGTCGAGTGGCGACCGGCGCGGCTACCAGATGGATCCCGCAAACGTGCGCGAGGCTCTTCGCGAGTGCGAGCTCGACCTCGGCGAGGGTGCCGACGCGCTGATGGTCAAGCCGGCGCTCCCGTACCTCGACGTGCTCAGGGCCGTGCGCGAGCGCTTCGACTGCCCGGTGGCCGCCTACAGCGTCTCCGGCGAGTACGCGATGATCAAGGCGGCAGCTGCAGCCGGGCATCTCGACGAGAAGGCAGGTGCGCTCGAGTCACTCGTCGCGATCAAGCGGGCCGGCGCCGATTTCGTCTTCACCTACTGGGCGAAGGACCTGGCGCGATGGCTCTGACGCGATCGGATCTCTACGACCGTGCGCAGCGGCTGATTCCCGGCGGGGTCAACTCGCCCGTCCGCGCAATGCGCTCCGTCGGCCTCGACGAGCCGCTCTTCATGCGCAGCGGCTCGGGTGCCCTGATCGAGGACGTCAACGGCAATCGGTACATCGACTGGGTGCTCTCGTGGGGGCCGCTTCTCTTCGGGCACGCCGACCCCGAGACGCTCGCCGCCGTGGCCGACGCGCTCGGCCGGGGGACGACGTTCGGCGCGCCGACGGAAGGGGAGGTCGATCTCGCGGCGGAGATCGTCGATGCCGTGCCCTCGGTCGAGATGGTGCGCCTCGTGTCCTCGGGGACAGAGGCCGCGATGAGCACCGTCCGGCTCGCGCGCGCCGCAACGAGGAGAGACAGGCTGATCAAGTTCTCGGGCAACTACCACGGGCACGTCGATGCGCTGCTCGCGAGCGCCGGCTCGGGCCTGATGACGCTCGGGATCCCCTCCACGCCCGGTGTCCCCTCCGGTGTCGCGGGCGACACGATCGTGCTGCCGTATAACGACATCGAGGCAGCCGCGGCGGCCGTCGCCCATTACGGTGAGGGCCTCGCCGCGATTCTCGTCGAGCCAGTCGCGGGCAACATGGGCGTCGTTCCGCCGGCGCCCGGATTCCTCGAGGCGCTGCGGATGCTGTGCGATGCCTGCGGCGCGCTGCTCGTCTTCGACGAGGTGATCACGGGCTTCCGGGTTGCCCGTGGCGGCGCGCAGGAGCGCTTCGGCGTCATTCCCGACCTGACGATTCTCGGCAAGATCGTCGGCGGCGGCCTGCCGGCGGCGGCCTTCGGTGGCCGTGCGGACCTGATGGAGCGCCTTGCCCCGGTCGGAGACGTCTATCAGGCGGGCACCCTCTCCGGGAACCCGCTCGCGACGGCGGCGGGCGTCTCGGTGCTTCGCCGGCTTCGCGACGCCACGGTCTACGAGGCGCTCGAGCGTCGAGGCGCGAGGCTCCAGGCGGGGCTCGAGCCGTTCGGGACGGTGCAGCGGGTCGGAGCGATGCTGACGCTGTTCTGTCAGGACGATCCTGTGACGAGCTACGACGACGCCGTCCGCTCGGATACCGAGCGCTACGCGGCGCTCTTCCGCCACGCGCTCGGGCGGGGCGTGTACCTGGCGCCATCCCAGTTCGAGTGCATGTTCGTCTCGATTGCGCACGGTGACGACGAGATCGACAGGACGATCGAGGTGATCGGCGATTTCTTCGGTCACTGAGTCGGTCGTCTGGGAGACGCTCGTCTCGGGAGCCGCGGCCGAGAGCCCGCTCTGGGCCGAGTCCCTGCGCCCCGTCGAGAGCCAGGACCGGACGCCGGTGTTCTCGCTCCTCGGCGAGGAGCGGTTCGCGCTCGGCATCGAGACGATCTACGAGGGCTACCTCCTCCACTACGGCCGGCCGCGGCTGTTCGACCCGGCGGACGGTGACACGGCGCTCCTCCTCGGCGACTACCTCTACGCGCACGGGCTCGTGCGGGTCGCGGAGACGGGGAGCGTCGAGGCGGTGCACGACCTCGCCGAGCTGATCTCTCTCTGCGCGCAGGCGCGTGCCGAGGGGAGGGCCGGCGAGGGAGCGGCATGGGCCGCGACGGCGGCCCTCCTCGGCCAGGGGGCGCTCACGCGTGCGAGAGCCGACCTCCGTGACCGCGGCGACACGGCGGCGCTCGACGCTGCGGCCCGTGGCGCTGCCGGCGCGCGACCGGTCGAGGCCGCATGTTGCGCGCACGACCTGCTGGTGGGGTAAAGTCACGGCCACGATGCTCGCTTCGCTCCTGTTGCTCGCAGACGCCGCCGAGGAAGGCCGCAAGGTCGTTCTCGCGATGCTCGTCGTCGGGCTCATCTTCGTCGCCGTGATCGCGCTCGGCGAGCTCTCGCACTACCTTGCCGTCAAGCGCAAGGCCCGCACGCCCTCCCGCACGTTGTAGGGCGAGCGGTGGAAGAGCATACCGCTCGCCCTACAGCGTCATTTCTCTGCCCCGCTGCGCGGGGATCCTGAAGCCGGGAACCTACGGTCCCCGTGCCCCTCCCTCTTGGGATGCGGGGTGAGCGTCCTCCGACCGCGCGGGTGTCGGCTGCCTTCGTCCGACCTCGACCCGCGCCCATAGACTGAAGCCGCATGGCGAGCCCGGTGTCCGATCTGCGCGAATGGATCGCTCTCCTCGAGAAGGAGGGCGAGCTCGTCCGCATCTCGGCCGACGTCGACCCCGATCTCGAGATCACGGAGATCACCGACCGCGTTGTCAAGTCCGGTGGGCCGGCGCTCCTGTTCGAGAGCCCGAAGGGTGCGTCGCACCCACTGCTGATCAACCAGTTCGGGACCGAGAAGCGCATGTGCATGGCGTTCGGCGTCGAGAAGCTGGACGACCTCGCCGACAAGCTCGGCGAGATCCTCGAGCTGCAGCCGCCGCAGGGGCTCGTCGACAAGGTGCGCTCGCTCGGGAAGCTCAAGTCGATCGCCGACTCGATGCCCAAGGAGGTCTCGAGGGCCGCGTGTCAGGAGGTGGTCGTCACGGGCGACGAGGTCGATCTCGACCGCTTCCCGATCCAGCGCTGCTGGCCGCTCGACCCTGCGCCGTTCATCACGTTGCCCGCGGTGATAACGAAGGACCAGAAGACGGGCGTGCGCAACGTCGGCATGTACCGCATGCAGAAGATCGACAAGCGCTCGACGTTCATGCACTGGCAGATCCACAAGGACGGTCGCGCCGACCTCCGCGCCGCGCCGGACGGGCGCATTCCCGTCGCGGTGGCGCTCGGGCTCGACCCGGTCACCGCCTACTCCGCGAGCGCGCCCCTGCCCAAGCACATCGGCGAGCTGATGGTGGCGGGCTTCCTCAAGGGCTCGGCCGTGCAGCTCGTCAAGTGCAAGACCGTCGACCTCGAGGTCCCCGCGGACGCGGAGATCGTGCTCGAGGGATGGGTCGACCGAAACGACGTCGGCATCGAGGGGCCGTTCGGCGATCACACCGGCTTCTACACGCCCCCGGAGGAGTTCCCGATCTTCAGGATCTCGGCGATCACGATGCGACGCGACGCCATCTACCCGTCGATCGTGGTCGGGAAGCCTCCCGCCGAGGACGAGTGGCTCGCCAAGGCTACCGAGCGGATCTTCCTGCCGGCGATTCGGATGAGCGTGCCCGAGATCGTCGACTACGACCTGCCGACCGCCGGAACCTTCCACAACTGCGTCATCGTCTCGATTCGCAAGGGCTTTCCCGGGCACGCGCGGAAGGTGATGCACGCGATGTGGGGGCTCGGCCTCATGAGCCTGACGAAGTCGGTCGTCGTCGTCGATGCGCACGTCGACGTGCACGACTACGAGCAGGTGTTCTTCTACCTCTGCGCCAACGTCGACCCGGCCCGCGACATCCTGCTCAGCGAGGGGCCGATCGACCAGCTCGACCACGCGACGACGATCCAGGCCTACGGCGGCAAGATCGGGTTCGACGCGACGGCGAAGGGCCCCGACGAGGGGCGGCGGGAGTGGCCGCCCGAGATCGAGATGACCGCCGAGATCCGCGAACGGGTGGACGCTCGCTGGGCGGAGCTCGGGCTACCTGACGCACCCTCCGGCGCGGATGTGCAGAATGAAGCGCGCGCCCGTACGTTGAACCGATTGTTACGGCGTTGACACGCGAGCGTGCGGCAGGGTTGAATCAGCGGATGGAGAGCGACGAGTGAGCGACGCGAGCAACAACCAGGATCATCCCCCGCACCAGAGCCTCTGGCCCGTCGGCTTCGCGATCGGGATCGCCTGCATCCTCGTCGGGCTCGTCATCAGCTGGCCGGCTGCCGTGCTCGGTGCCGCGATCACGATCGTGTTCGGGGTGCTCTGGATCCGCGACACCTCCCGCGCGCATGAGCCGGTCGACGCCGAGGAAGCCGAACGTGCCCGCGAGGCGTCGGGTGAGGAGCTCCCCCTCGAGGAGCAGCATCTCGAGACCCACGGGCGGGCCGGCTTCCTCACGATGGCGACGATCGGCCTCGGGGGCGTGATCGGTGCCGGTGTCGTCCTCCCGTCGCTCGGGTTCGCCGTCCTCCCGTCGTTCACCGGCCAGGGGATCGAGACCAACCCGGTCGATCTCGGCCCGATCACGAACTTCCCCGAGGGGACGTTCGTGATCACGACCTTCACCGGGAGCAAGCGTCAGGGTGCCGTCTCGCGGCGCACCGCCGTACATTCGCAACAACGGGCTGACGGCGGATAACGAGCCGAGCTTCACGATCATCTACAGCCGCTGCGTCCACCTCGGGTGCCCCGTGCAGCCGAACGGCCCGCGGTTCGAGGATCAGGTCAAGACCGTACAAGGACGTCACCCTCACGCCGGTGAAGCCGGCCGGGTTCGGTTGTCCGTGTCATGGCGGCCAATACGACAACGAGGGCAACCGCACCGCCGGCCCTCCGGTTCGCTCGCTCGACCGGTACGCGTTCTCGATCGTCGACGGAAACCTCGTCCTCGGCAGCCACTTCAGCGTCGGCACGGTGGAGGGCACGGCGGCCGACGCGCGGATGACGCGCTACCGGGTCGCCTACCCGGGCGTCCACGTGGACGGCATCGAGCGCTGGCTCTATCCCCTACCGGTGCCGGGGTCCTGACGATGGCGAAGTCAGCGCGTCAGGCGCAGATCGAGAAGGCAGCGCTCTACCCGCTCGACTGGGTGGAGGAGCGCTCGGGCCTCGTCGGGTACACGAAGTGGTTCCTGTTCCGCAACGTCCCGGGCGACGTCAACTGGATGCAGACGCTCGGAGCGGCGACGCTGACGGCCTTCCTCGTCCAGGCCACGACGGGTGTCTTCCTCGCGATGTACTACTCGCCGGATCCCGACAGCGCCTACGCGTCGATCCAGAACATCACGAACGAGGTCACCCTCGGCTGGCTCGTCCGCGGCATGCACAAGTGGGGTGCGAGCCTCTTCATCATCCTGATGTTCCTCCACATGGCGCGCACGTTCCTGTTCGGCGCCTACAAGTACCCGCGCGAGATCAACTGGATCACCGGCGTCCTTCTGCTCGTGATGGGCATGGCCGAAGGTTTCACCGGGTATCTGCTCCCCTGGGATCAGACGGCCTACTGGGCCACCGTGGTGGGGATCAACATCAACGCCACGGCGCCGATCGCCGGCCCGTTCCTCGCCCAGTTCCTCCAGGGCGGCGCGCAGATCGGCCCCGACACGCTCGCGAAGTTCTACTCGCTCCACATGCTCGTGATCCCGGGCGGGATCATGGCGCTGATCGGGCTCCACATGTACCTCGTGATCCGACTCGGTGTCAGCTCGCCTCCGTGGTCGCCCACCGCTGCCGGCCGGCCACGTGAGGGCGAAGAGGTGCCGAGCGGCTTCGGCGAGTATCGCCAGGGGCTCATCCGTGAGCACGACGAGGGCAAGGCGGAGTAGCGATGGCGAGCAAGAAGCAGCAGGCGGATCGCGCCGAGTTCAAGCGCTACAAGGAGGACGTCAAGAAGGAGGGGAAGCCGTTCTTCCCCTATGCGATCTTCCACGACACGATCATGTCGCTCGTCGTCGTCGCGGTGATCATCGGCCTCGCCGTGATCTGGAAGTTCACCATCAACGACGGCCAGCCCGGCGCGCTCGGCCCGCTGTACGAGGCCGAGGCCGATCCTGCGACCACGAACTTCGTGCCGCGGCCGGATTGGTTCTTCTACTTCCTCTTCTACCTCCTGCGGATCTTCAAGTGGCCCGAGACGGTCGTGCTCGGCACGGTCGGGATCCCGACGATCCTGCTCGTCCTGCTCGTGATGCTGCCGTTCTACGATCGTCGCCCGGAGCGGACGGTCCTGCGCCGGCCGGTCGCCGTCGTCGCCGCGATCCTCGTCGTCGTCTCGATGGGCGTCCTCACCTGGAAGGGCGCGACCGCGAAGGAGGCGCTCGGCTCGGAGACGGTCTCGCTCGTGCCGGATTGGGCGGCGCAGCAGGGCTTCGCAGACAATCCGGACGCCGTTGCGGGCGCCACGCTCTTCGCCGAGTCGGGTTGCCTCAACTGTCATGTCTACCTCGGTGCAGGAGGGCAGAACCTCGGCGCCCCGGAGCTCTCGGCCGAGGGAGCGAAGGGCCGCGGCGTCGACTGGCAGGTGGCGCACCTCAAGAACCCGGGCAGCAAGACGCCCGGCTCGCCGATGCCCTCGTTTGCCGACCTCGGTGACGACAACTTGCTCAAGATCGCAACCTTCCTCGAGGCATCGAAGGGGTCTGCTCAGAAGTAGGAGCGCGGTCCGGGGCGTCGGCCCCTGATCCGCCTCGCTCCTGAGAGAGACTTCAGTCTCTCCCTCGGGTTTCCCGACGTCTAGGCTCTGCCGAGATGCGTGTCTTCCTCGGAGTCACCGGCGCCTCGGGCGCACCCTACGCCGCCAGGCTGCTGCAGTCGCTCGCCGCGGCCGACTGCGAGATCGGGCTCGTCGCGTCTGCTGCCGGGATCGAGGTGATCGCGACCGAGCTCTACGGGGACGCGAGCCTCCCACGCGAGGAGGTGCTCGAACGCTTCATCGGCGCGGCGGGCGACCAGGTCACGCTCTACGGCATCGACGACTACAAGAGCCCCTATGCAAGCGGGTCCGCGAAGGTCGACGCGTACGTCGTCTGCCCGTGCTCGATGAGCACCGTCGGGACGCTCGCCGCCGGAGCGATGGCCAACCTGATCCACCGAGCGGCGTCCGTCGCGCTCAAGGAGCGCCGCAAGCTCGTGCTCGTTCCCCGCGAGACCCCGTTGTCGTCGATTCACCTCCGCGGCCTCGCCACCCTGCACGAGGCCGGGGCCGTGATCCTGCTCGCCGCCCCCGGCTTCTACCACGGAGCGAAGACGATCGACGATCTCGTCGACTTCGTCGTCGCGCGTGCGCTCGACCAGATCGGCGTCGACAACACCCTGATGCCGCGCTGGGGGCAGACGTGACCCACGAGAGCGGGACGCTGCAGCCGGAAGGCGTGAGGACGATGTTCGACCGGATTGCGCCGGTCTACGACGTCATGAACCGCGTCATGACGGTCGGCCTCGACCGGCGCTGGCGCGGGATCACGGCGCGCGCGGTCGTCGTCCCGGGGGCACGCGTCCTCGATGCCTGTTGCGGAACCGGAGATCTGGCCGTCGCAGCCGAGCGCGAGGGTGGCATCGTCACGGGCCTCGACTTCTCGTCCCAGATGCTCGCCCGCGCCCATCGCAAGTCGAGCTCGATCGAATGGATCGAAGGCGACGTGCTCGCGCTCCCCTTCGAGGATGGAAGCTTCGACGTCGTCACGGTCGGCTTCGGTGTCCGAAACGTCGCCGACCTCCGCGCCGGCCTCGTCGAGTTGCGTCGCGTCTTGCGCCCGGGCGGGCGGCTCGCGATCCTCGAGATCACCCAACCGCGAGGCGCGCTGAAGCCGTTCTTCTCCCTCTGGTTCGACCGCATCGTGCCGTTGCTCGGACGGATCCTCCCCGGCGGGAAGGCGTACACCTACCTCCCGGCGAGCGTGCGCCGGTTCCCGGGCGCCGAGGACCTGGCGGCGCTGATCGACGAGACGGGGTTCGCGGGGACGACCTTCAGGCTCTTCGGCGGCTCGATCGTCGCGCTGCACGTGGCGACGGCACGATGAGCGCGACACTCGAGACCGTTCGCGCTGCTCCCGGCCTGAACGCCTATCTGTCGGACGTCGAGGTGATGCTCGAACGCTCGGTCGCCAGTCACCCGGGGCTCGTTGCCGAGGTCGGAGCAGAGGCGCTGACCGCCGGAGGGAAGCGACTTCGCCCGATGCTCACGTTCCTCTCGACGGCTCCCGGCAGGACGCCGTCTGTCGCGGCCGGCGCCGCCGTCGAGCTCGTCCACATGGCGACGCTCGTCCATGACGACCTGATCGACGGCGCGAGCGTCCGGCGCGGCAAGGCGGCGGCGTGGTCGGCGTTCGGCATCGATGCTGCTCGTGCCACCGGTGACTACCTCTTCGCCCGCGCCTTCTCGGCGCTCACGTCGGAAGGTGACCTCGCCGGCGTCGCGATCCTCTCCGAGGCCTCTCTCGCCCTCGCGCGCGGTGAGGCGCTGCAACGACGCCAGCGGCATGACCCCTCGACCACCGTCGAGGGCTACCTCGAGCGGTGCTCGCTCAAGACGGGGAAGCTCTTCGAGGCGGCCTGCCTGCTCGCCGGAGGCAGCGGCGACTACGGGCGGCTGCTCGGCATCTCGTTCCAGATCGTCGACGACATCCTCGACTGCGCCGGCGATTCGATCGAGACGGGCAAGATTCCGGGCACCGATCTGCGCGACGGGACGCCGACGCTACCGCTCCTCCTCGCGGCCGAGCACGACGAGGTCGTGCGGGCGGCGATCGCCGGGGGGCCGCTGGAGGGCGTCCTCGTTCGCGTCGCCGCGACCGGCGCCCTCGACCGCTCGAGGGAGGTCGCGCTCGACTACGTGGCGAGGGCCAGGACCAGCCTCACGGACGAGACCAGGCGGAGTGAGCTGGACGCGTTGGCGCTCGCCGTGGTCGAGCGGAACGGCTGAGAGAACGAACCGCTCAACCGACACTGAAAGCCGCAGGACGCTCGGCGCGACGGTACTCGACCCGATAGCCACGGTTGCGAGGCAGCGCGAGGAGGCTCTCGAGGTCGAGGTCGATCCGCGCGCCCGCCTTCTGCGTCACCTCGTCCTCGATCGGCAGGTCGAAGTCGTCGGCGCCGTAGTCGAGCGCGCGAAACGCGTCCTCGTTCTGCGTCAGGACCGAGGTCCGGATGTGCTTGACGTTGTCGAGGAAGATGCGTGACAGCGCGATGTGCCTCCAGTACTCGCGGGGCTCGATCTCCCGGCCGCCGAGCGCCGTGCCGTAGGGCATGTACGTCCACGAGAGGAACGAGAACAGGCCCGGCAGGCCGTCGCGCAGGCAGCCGTCCTGGAAGTCGCGTGTCCGCTCGAGGTGCTCGAGCCGCTCCTCGAGCGTCTCGTCGAAGCCGATCACCATCGTCGCGGTCGTCCGCATGCCGCTCTCGACGATGGCGCGCTGCGCCTCGAAGTACTCCGCCACGGTGTACTTGAACTTGGCGTGGCGCTTGCGGAAGTCCTCGGTGAGGATCTCGCTGCCGCCGCCGGTGACCCAGTAGACCCCCGCGTCGCGAAGCTTCGCGGCAGTCTCCGCGTACGAGAGCTCGGCGCGGTCGGCGAGAAACATGAACTCGGCCACCGTCAGCGCGTAGAACTCGACCCGGTCCTCGTAGCGCTCCCGCACGGCCGCGAAGAGCTCGCAGTAGTAGTCGAGAGGCAGCTTCGGGTTGAAGCCGCCGTTGAATCCCACGAGGTCGCCACCGGCTTCGAGGAGCCCGTCGATCTTCGCGAACACCTCGTCGCGATCGAGGACATAGCCACCGTCCTGCCCGGGGAGGACGTAGAACGCGCAGTAGTCGCACTGGGCGACGCAGACGTTCGTGTAGTTGATGATCCGCATGATCATGTAGGTCGCGCGGCCGGGCTCGTGCCACCGGGCGCGGGCAGCGCCTGCGAGCTCACGCAGCTCGTCGTCACTCGCCTCGTTCCAGAGGCGCGCTGCCTCGTCGACCGAGATTCGTGTCATGCCGGCACCGCCTCCTCGACGACGACCTCGTCCGGATCGAGCGTGTCCATGAACGAGCTCACCGAGAAGACGGCGTTCCCGGCGCCCGCGACGCCGTACCCGGGCGGCGGCTTGAGCCCGTGTCGCGAGAGCGCGGCACGGTATGCCTCGAGCAGCCGGACGTGGTACTCGAGTGGCGCTCCCTCGGGGTTGTCCCGGCCGAGAGGCGTCGTCGGCTCCGGGCA
This sequence comes from uncultured Thermoleophilia bacterium, assembly GCA_963727515.1. Lineage (GTDB taxonomy): Bacteria > Actinomycetota > Thermoleophilia > Gaiellales > Gaiellaceae > Gaiella. Next base: position 414,447 of record CAVSGN010000003.1, read on the forward strand.
CCAGGTCGTGAAGCGCGGCGTGATGCCGCGGCTCATGAAGTGGTCGAGACCTTCCGTCGTGCTCGCGATCGCCTCGTCGATCGTCTCGAACCCGAACGGCCGGGCCATCTCGATGCCGGCGACGAAGTTCGGGATCACGTACCGCGCTCCGAACACCTCGGCAGCGTCGAAGATCCGGCGGTGCCACTCCTCGCGACCGACATAGCGCTCCTTGCCGGGTGAGATCAGGGAGAAGAGGCGCTTGTCCCAGACCTCGTAGTTGGGGTGATAGATCGTGATCCCGTAGTCCTTGAAGCGCTGGACGTCCGCGCGGGGGAGTGCCTGGGCGACCACCTTGCCGAGCCAGCGACCGGGGAAGCGCTCCTCGATCGCCTGGGCGTATCGTCCGTAGAACTCCGCCTCACCGAGCCCGTCCACGGAGCTCGTGACGGAGCCGCCCGTGAGCGTGTACGCCTTGCTCGCCCCCGCGGTGTCGTAGCGGTCGATGAGGGCAAGGGCCTCGAGCACGTCCTCGATCGGCTTCACGCCCGTATACGGGCGTCCCTCACGCTTGTGCTGGCGCCAGTTGTGGTTGATGTCGCAGAACCCACATTCCTCCTTGGCGCCGAAGTACTGGCAGAGACGCAGCACGGTGAGGTAGATCAGGTAGCCCCACTGGATCGTGGGCGCGGTCTCCATCACCGTCTTGCCGTTCGCGAGCGCGTGGCGGTAGTACTCCGGCATCGGCGGGAGGTGGACGTCGGCGAGAGGTCGGCCGTCGACCGACAGCAGGAGCGCGCCGTCGTCGCCCAGAGCGACGCGGTAGGGCGACGTGGGATTGACGCGTACCGAGACGATCGTGCGGCGGAGCTGGAACGGCCCTCCCGTCAGCGCCAGCTCCTCCGGAGGCCGTCGGAGCGCCGCTTCGCCGAGCTCTGCGAGCGGCTTCTGATCGAAGGAGAAGATGAAGTACGACTTCGGCTTGATCTCGCCCTCGAGGTTGTCGCTGAGCGCGGATCCGTCGAACGCCATGCCCGTCCGGAGCAGGTCCTCCTTCAGGACCGCCTCCGGCGGGACGTTCGGGTAGCGCTCGACGAGCGACTCGAGGAGCGCCGTGCGGAAGCCGGAAGGCAGATCGCTCACCCCTGCACGGTATCGGTCGGACACGGTCATCGAGAGGCCCAACTGCCGGGATGCAGTTACGCTGGCGGAGTGATCAAGCTCGGCCGCATCAGCTACGTCAACATGGCCCCCGTCTTCCACAGCCTCGAATACGAGGTCGAGGAGGTCGTCGGGGTTCCCACGGAGCTCAACCGGTTGCTCGTCGACGGCCAGATCGACGTGGCGCCGATCTCCTCGATCGAGTACGCGCGGCACGCCGACAGCCTGCGGCTGCTCCCCCGCCTGTGCGTCTCCTCGGAGGGCGCCGTCGACTCGATCCAGCTCGTCACGCAGATGCCGCTCGGCCGCGTGCGCTCGGTTGCAGTGACGCCCGAGAGCGCCACGTCCGTCGTCCTCACCCGGATCCTGCTTCCGGGAGCGGAGATCAGGCCGTTCGAGGACGAGGCCGACGCGAGGCTGCTGATCGGCGACGCGGCGCTGCGAAGCGCTTTCGAGGATCCGACGCCGCACTACGACCTGGGTCGCCTGTGGCTCGAGAAGACCGGCCTGCCGATGGTGTTCGCCGTCTGGGCGGCTCCGGAACCGGTCGTCGAAGGGCTCGCCGACCTCGAGCACGCACTCGTTGCCTCGGTGCGCCTCGCTCGCTCGGAGCCCGAGAAGCTCGCCTACGAGGCGAGCGAGCGCTACGGCTACCCCGCCGGCTTTCTCGCACGCTACTTCGAGAAGCTCCGCTACAGCTTCGGCCCGCGCGAGCGCGCCGGGTTCTACACGTTCCTCGAGATGGCGCGGGACGTCGGAGAGCTCCACCACGTCCCGGAGCTGCGCTTCGCGCGCGGCGACGCCGAACTCCAGCTCTAGCGCTCCGGTGTCGCGGTCTGGCTGCGACGCCGCCGCGTCGGATTCGTTAGAACCTCGTAAGGAGCGTCGACTGCGCTCCGCGTCGTCGGTACCCTCGGACCGGTCGATGGGACGTCGCCTGCTCCTCACCACGTTCGTCGCCCTCCTGTTCGCTGCCCCGGTAGCGGCGCAACCACGCGCGCTGTGGCCGGGTGTCACGTTCGACACCGGCGTTCAGTTCACGTCGAACGGCCCGGTGGCGCTCAACATCCTGATCGGCCCGCGTCCCGGCGGAACGACGACGCTCGCGCCCGCTCTCTCGAACGAGACGCTGATCGGGACGGAGACCCTGACGTCCATGGAGCGGAGACTCGGTCGCTCGGCGACGACGGCAGGCGTGAACGGCGACTACTTTACGTTCGCGACGGGCGTTCCGAGCGGGGTGCTGATGCGCGACGGCCAGCTGGCGAGCGCGCCGTTCGGGGAGCGGTCGAGCGCGGGCGTGACTACGGACGGGACGCTCGACATCAGGAAGATCTCGTTCTTCGGCACCTGGCAAGGGGCCGGCGGCAAGCGGACGCTCAACACCTTCAACGAGGCGCCGCCGCCGAACGGGACGGCTCTGTACACGCAGGCGTGGGGCCCGACGACGCCAAAGCTCGCAGGCTCGACCTCGCTCATCCTCTTCCCGTTCCCCGCCACGGTGCCGAACGCCGATCTCGTGGCACCCGTCGTCGAGGTCCGGACGGGCGGTGCGCCGGTGCCGATCCCGCTCGGCGGAGCGGTGCTCGTCGGCGTCGGCTCGGCTGCCGCGGCGCTCACCGCCGAGGCGCCGGTGGGTCAGGGCGTCACGACGCGGCTGATCTTCAAGCCGGAGTGGCCGGGCGTCGTCTCGGCCGTCGGCGGCGGGCCGCAGATCGTGCGGAACGGCGCAGCCGTCTTCCGCGCCGGAGAGACGTTCACGCCGTTCCAGCTCGGCGCCCGCGTTCCGCGCACGGGGCTCGGTCAGCTCGCCGACGGCCGGATCATTCTCGTCGCGGTCGACGGTCGCCAGCCCGGCTACTCGGTCGGAATGACGAACTTCGAGCTCGCCCAGACCATGGTCCGGCTCGGAGCGGTCACGGCGATGTCGCTCGACGGTGGCGGTTCGACGACGATGGCGTTCAACGGCACGCTCCTCAACCGGCCCTCCGGCCGAGAACGGCCGATCTCGACGGCGCTGCTGTTCCAGTACACGGGCGTCTTCGTCCAGCCGGCGGTCGCCGTCGTCTCGCCGGACGGCGACGGTGTCGCCGACCGGCAGAGCCTCCGCTACAAGCTCGTTCGGCCCGCGACGACGACCGTCACCCTCACCGCCCCCGACGGCACCGTTGCCTACACGGACACGCGCGAGCGCCTGCCCGGCAACTTCGCGGTCGCGTTCCCGCCACCGAAGGCTCCGCCGATCCCGCTTGTCGCGGGGGCGACTGCCCCGACCCCCGAGCAGCCACCGGCGGACGGTCGTTGGAGCCTCCGCGTCTCGGCCGTCGACGAGATCGGGCAGCCGTCCGAGATGACCCAGTCATTCACCGTCAACACGACGCTCGGCTTCCTCTCGACGACTCCGCGCAAGCTCTTCCTGCCGCCGCGCGGTCGTGACTTCGGGATCACCTGGGAGCAGTCTCGCCCGGCGCGCGTCGTGGTGACCGTCGAGACCCGCGCCGGTGAGATCGTTCGTACCCTCGCGCGGCAGAGGTACCGGGTCGGGACCGCCTCCGTCACCTGGAACGGGCTCGATCGGACGAAGACGGCGGTCCGGGGTGGCGCCTACGTCGTCCGCGTCACGGCGCGGAACGCGCTCGGCACCGTTGAGCTCTCGCGCAAGTTCGGCGTCCAGCGCATCGTCGGACCGCGTTGATACGTCGTCCGGCCGGCCGCGGCCGCCAGTAGAGTCTCGGCCTCATGCTGTTCTCGATCGTCAGCGGCATCACCGACTCGATCACGAGCGCGATCGGGGACTACGGGCTCTACGCCGTCTTCCTCCTGATGATGGTCGACGCCGTCTTCCCGGCTGCGAGCGAGGTCGTCATGGTGTATGCCGGCGCCATCGCGTCCGGCGCGATCGCCGGCCAGAGCGTGTCGCTCTTCGGCCACACCTTCGCCCCCGGTCTCGCCGCGTATCTCGCGATGGCGATCGCCGGCACGGTCGGCTATCTGATCGGCGCCGTGCTCGGATGGGAGATCGGCCGTCGCGGTGGCCGGCCGTATCTCGAGCGACACGGGCGTTGGCTCCACCTCGATGCCGCGAAGCTCGATCGAGCCGAGGCGTGGTTCCTCCGCTTCGACGACTGGGCCGTATTCCTCGGTCGCATCACACCCGTCGTCCGCTCCTTCGTCTCGATCCCGGCCGGGATCTTCGACGCACCGTTTCGGCGGTACACCGTGCTCACGCTCATCGGCTCTGCGATCTGGTGCTTCGCATTCGCCGGAGCGGGCTGGGCGGCCGGCGCGAGCTGGGAGAGCTTCCATCACGCCTTCCGGTTCGCCGATATCGCCGTCGCCGCTCTGATCGTCGCCGGCCTCGCCTGGCTCGGCTGGGGGATCAGGAAAAAGCGGGCTGCTCCCGAACCGGGCTGAGATGCGGCTGCACGCTGATGGCCCCCTCGTCGAGGCGTGCCGGGGGTCGCGCTGCGGCATTTGCGCGTGCACGGTCATCTGGCGCTGCCTCCTGCGACCCGATGACGTGAAGGCCTGCGAGCGCTGTACGGAGCCCGCGCTCCCCTCTGAGAGCCGGCTTTTCCCTGCACCTGAGGGTCAGCCCGTTCCCCGGCTCGGTACACTCCGAGCGTCATGATCCCGCTCGTCGACGTCAAGGCGCAGTACGCCCCGCTGATCCCCGCGCTCAAGGAGCGCTTCGCCGAGGTCCTGGACACGGGCCGTTTCATCTTCGGGCCCGAGGTCGAGGCCTTCGAGCGCGAATCGGCCGCCTACCTCGGCGTTCCCCACGCGATCGGCGTCGCCAACGGGACCGACGCGCTCGTCATCTCACTCGAGGCGATGGGCATCGGAGCGGGTGACGAGGTGATCTGCCCGTCGTTCACCTTCTATGCGACGGCAGAGGCGATTGCCCGCGTCGGAGCGACGCCGGTGTTCGCGGACATCGACCCGGTCACGCTCAACCTCGACCCGGAGGACGTGGCTGCGCGGATCACGCCGAAGACGAAGGCAATCATGCCGGTACACCTCCTCGGTCGCCCCGCACCCCTTCCGGCGCTTGCCGGCCTCGGGTTGCCGTTGATCGAGGATTCCGCCCAGGCGTTCGGCGCGGCCGGGGTTGCGCGCGAGGGGGTCTGCTCGACGTTCAGCTTCTTCCCGACCAAGAACCTCTTCTCGCTCGGTGACGGCGGTCTCGTCGCCTGCCGCGACGACGACGTCGCGGAGCGGGTTCGGATGCTGCGCTTCCACGGCTCACGCGACAAGCAGACCTTCGAGCTCGTCGGCACGAACTCGCGGCTCGACGCGATCCAGGCCGCGGCGCTTCGCGTCTTCCTGCCCCATCTCGAGGGGTGGAACGAGGGCCGGCGCATCGGGGCGGCACGGTACGCCGAGCTCGGCCTCGGCAGCGCCGTCGAGCTCCCGGTGGACGAGCCCGGTCACGTCTACCACATGTACGTGGTGCGCACTCCGGAGCGCGCGCGGATCGCAGCGGCGCTCGGGAAGGCCGGCATTGCCTCGGCTTCCTACTACGTGACTCCGCTGCACCTGCAGCCCGCGATGCGCTACCTCGGCTATGCCCCGGGCTCGCTGCCCGAGACCGAGCGCGCGGCCGCGGACAACCTGGCCCTCCCGATGTGGGGCTGCATCGGTGCCGACGTGCAGGAGCAGGTCGTCTCGACCGTGCTCGCGTCGATGGCCGTCACGGCCGCATGAGCCGGGGATGAGCGCGGCGAACGGACGCACCGTGCTCGGGTCGATGCTCCCACCCCCCGTCGTCGCCCGATGAGAACACCGTTCAATCGACACGCGGTGTGGCAGGTAGCCGTCGACGCGGTGCTCATCGCAGCCGCGTGGACGTTGGCGTGGCTCCTCCGGTTCGACCAGGGACGGCCGGTCTACTACGACCACTACCTCGACTGGCAGATCATCGCGATCGTCGTCGGCATCCAGCTGACGGTCTTCGCTCTGGCCGGGTTCTACAACCGCTGGTGGCGCTACGTCTCGACGCGCGACATGTGGTCGGCGCTGCGCGGGGTCGCTCTCGCATCGCTCGCGACGTTCCTCATCTTCACGTTGTTCGAGTTCCACCCGGCGCGCGTCCCGAAGGGCGTCTGGTTCATCGACCTGATCGTCTGCCTCGCCTTCATCGCCGGATCGCGCCTGCTCGCCCGCACCCTGATCGAGCGACCGCTCCCGGGTCAGGTCGTTGCGCGGGGCAAGGAGGCGATCGTTGTCGGTGCCGGAGACGCGGCCCAGCTCGTGATCAAGGAGATGCTCCGCAACCCCGCTCTCGGGTACACCCCGATCGGGATCGTCGACGACGACCCGCGTAAGCGCAACCTGCGGCTCCACGGCATCCGGGTCCTCGGGACGACGGCCGACCTGCCGTCCCTGATCCGGGATCGCCGGCCGGACGAGGTGCTGATCGCGATGCCATCGGCATCGGGCGAGGTGCGCGGGCAGGTCGTCGAGGCGGCCCGCGTGGCGGGGCTTCCCGTCAAGACGCTGCCCGGTCTCGCAGAGCTCGTCAGCGGCGATTCGGGCCTCGCGACCCAGCTCCGGCCGGTCGAGGTCGAGGACGTGCTCGGGCGCGAGCCCGTCGAGGTGGATCTCGACGCGATTGCCGGCTACGTCTCCGGTGAGGTCGTGATGGTCACCGGGGCGGGTGGCTCGATCGGCTCCGAGCTCTGCCGACAGCTCTCGCGCCTCGGGCCGTTACGCCTCGTTCTCGTGGACAGCTCGGAGCCGGCACTGTTCGAGATCGACCGTGAGCTCGCCCGCGAGCGAGACTTCCGTGACGGCGTTCCCGTCGTCGCCGACGTCAAGGATGGCGTCAGGGTTCGTCAGATCTTCGAAAGCTACCGGCCGGGCCTGATCTTCCACGCCGCCGCCTACAAGCACGTGGCGATGATGGAGGCGAACCCTCTCGAGGCCGTCCGGAACAACACCCTCGGCACGCGCACCGTCGCCGACGCCGCCGTGGAGTTCGGCGCGAAGCGATTCGTGCTCGTCTCGACCGACAAGGCCGCGAATCCGCAGACGGTCATGGGGCAGTCGAAGGCGCTGTGCGAGTGGATCGTCGAGACGTGGGGGCACCGGCCCGGCGTCCCGACCCGGTTCGTGGCCGTGCGCTTCGGCAACGTGCTCGGCTCGTCCGGCTCGGTGATCCCGATCTTCCGCCGCCAGATCGCGCGCGGAGGGCCCGTCACCGTGACCCACCCCGAGATGACCCGGTTCTTCATGACGATTCCGGAGGCGGTGCAGCTCGTCGTCCAGGCCGGGGCGATCGCCGAACGGGGGCAGGTCTACGTCCTCGACATGGGCGAGCCGGTGCGGATCATGGATCTGGCCGAGAACATGATTCGCCTCTCGGGCAAGGAGCCCGGCACCGAGATCCCGATTCAGGTGATCGGCCCGGCTCCGGGCGAGAAGCTGCACGAGGTGCTGATCGGCGACGGCGAGGACGTCTCGGCGAGCCCACATCCGAAGATCCAGCGGATCGAGCGCCCGCCGGTCGACGCCCGGTGGCTGGCCGGCGAGCTCTCGGTGCTCGAGCGCCTCGTCGGCGACGGCGACCCGGCGGCGCTGGTCGCGGAGCTGAGACGCATCGTCGTCGATCCGAGGCGAGCGTCGGCCACGGTTCAGGCGCGAGGAGAGACCTCAGTCTCTCCTCTGGGCTGACGCGCGAATCACAGTGCGCTCATCATCAGATCGAGCATGAGATCGGGATCGCGCGCCCCGGCCGCGGCGGCGGCGGGCTTCTTCGCCAGGACGAGCGCTGCGGCGTCCGTCAGCTCGGCCATCAGGCCGGTGGCGATCAGTCCCTCGTCGACCGCCCCGAGCCTCCCCGCGAAGGTCGTCCACACGGGCGTTCCGAGTGCCACGGCCTCACGGTTCATCGTTCCGCCCGCCGAGACGACGAGGTCGGCGAGCGCGATCAGGCTCTGCGCGTCGATCGCGTGCTCGGGGACGACGAGCGATGGGAGCGCCGCCTCGCGGATCGCGTCACGCTGAGCGGGAGTGCGGGGAAGGACGACGGCCCGCACGGCGGCGTCGTTGCCGAGCCGCTCGAGCACCTCGGTGAAGAGCGGGTTCCCGTGGCGGTGGTAGAGCGAGACCTCGGGTGGCGTGCGGACGACGGCGAGGACGCACGTCGCGTCGAGGCCGAGCACGTCGAGCACGCCCGTGTCGGGTGTGAAGCCGGAGAGGTAGTACTCCTCCTTCGAGCCCGGGTAGCGCCGTACCTTCGCGGCCCCGGCTCCCAGCCGGTCGAGCCGCTCCTGGGGGATCGCGTCGGGGACGACGACCCGGGTCGCGGCGCGCGAGCCGAGCGTGTGCTGGGCGCGCGCGAACTCGTAGTCGTACGCATAGGACGAGGGCACGCCGAGAGACCGGGCGGCCAGCGGCAGCTCGTGTGACGCGTGGGAGACCGCGAGGTCGAATTCCTGCGGCCCGGCCCACGAGCGCAGCGCGCGGAGGCGCGAGCCCATGGCACGGATCTTCCCGGATCGTCCCGCCCCACCGTGGGGCGGGCCGACGACGTCGTGGGGAATCCGCGCCGTGTCGAGCAGCTCGAGCGTCTGTGCGAAGTCGCGCGCGGAGACCCGCACGTCGTGGCCGCGATCTTCGAGGAGGCGGATCAGCGGCCGGAAGAACGGCACGTGAGGCGAGTTCGTCATGTCGATCCAGACCTTCATGTTCGGAACGTATCGTGGCGCAAGCAGGCGCTCACCGCGCATGCCTCGGCGCCACGGGGGCATCGGCATCGCCATAACTGCGATCCTGGGATAAGGTTTGCTTATGGACACGCGCCAGCTTGCCGCCTTCTGCGCGGTCGTCGAGCGGCGCAGCTTCTCGCAGGCGGCGGAGCGGCTCGGGGTCACGCAGCCCGCTGTCTCGCTCCAGGTGCGCTCGCTCGAGAAGCGACTCGGGCTCCAGCTGCTCGACCGCTCGGGGCGTCGCGTCGAGCCCACCGAGGCCGGCGCGCGGCTCTTTCGCAGCGCCCAGCGACTCCTGCAGATGGAGGAGCAGATGCTCGACGAGATCTCGACCGAGAGCGTTGGTGCCCTCACGGGAGAGCTCTCGATCGGTGCCTCGACAGGCCCTGCCGCGGTTGCCGTCCCGGTCCTCCTCTGCGAGTTCCAGCAACAGCACCCCGATCTCCGGGTCGCGCTCGAGGTGCACGACACCCAGACCGTTGTCGACCTCGTCGCCGAACGGGAGCTCGAGCTCGGCATCGTCGGAGCGGCGCGCCGCCATCGATCCGTTCGGTTCGAGCCGATCCTCGAGGACGAGGTGATCCTGATCTGCCTCCCTGGTCACCCGTTTGCGGGACGCACGATCGGCATCGAGGAGCTCCGCGGCGAGGCGCTCATCGTCATGCAGGAGGGAGCGGGGGTTCGCCAGGTCGTCGAGGACGAGCTCCGCGACATGGGCGTGCGCCTGCGTGACCTCGCAACCTCGCTCGAGCTCGGCCTGCAGGAGTCCGTCCGCAGCGCAGTCCAGGCCGGCTACGGCGTCACGTTCATCTCGCGCACTGCCGTCGAGTCCGATCTCGCGGCCGGAACGCTCGCCGAGGCACGGCTCGAGGGCATGAACGCGAAGCGCGAGATCTCGCTCGTGCGCGCAGCCGGCCGGGTCGCGACGCGTGCCGCCGACGAGTTCGTCGAGTTCGTCAACGCGCGGAGCTGAGACCCCGGCGACCGGCTGAAGCCGGCCACCCGCCCACCTGCCCGCGGGTCAGGCGGCTGCCTTCGCGGCGCCGACGACGCGTCGCAGGCTGACGATGCCGACCGTGTTCCCGTCCTCGTTGACGACGGGAAGGTGCCGGAAGCCCCGCTCGAGCATGAGGCGCGCCGCGTCCTCCACCTCGGTGTCGGCGGCTGCGGTGACGGGATCTTCTGTCATCCATTGCCGTACCCGCGCCTCGCTCGAGTGAACCCGTGCGGCCATCGCCTTCAGGAGGTCGCGCTCGGTGAGGATCCCGATCAGGCGACCGCTGTCCTTGACGGCGACGGCGCTGACGTTCTGGACGTTCATCAACTCGGCGACCTCGCCGAGCGTGTCCTCGGGCGCGACCTCGATGAATTCCGGGCGCATCACATCGGCGATCTGCGGCATCGGACGATTATCGCAGGTTTCGCCAAGCCGACCCGGGGAATAAGGAGTTGTAATGCAACGAATAACGAACCGTGGTACTCTTGCGGGCATGGGTGCCCCCGCCGGCTTCGACGTGCTCGTGATCGGCAGCGGCGCATCGGGTCTTGCGGCCGCCGTTTCGGCGCAGAGCAGCGGAGCGACCGTTGCGCTCGCGACCAAGGGCTCGATCCAGGCGAACAACTCGTCGAAGGCCCAGGGCGGGATTCAGGCCGCGTTCGGCTCCGACGACTCGGCCGAACTCCACGCCGAGGACGTGATGCGCTCGTCGCACGAGACGGCCGATCCACGCCTCGTCGAGATCCTGACGGGCGACGCGGCGTCGGCGATTCACTGGCTCGAGGAGCTCGGTTGTGCGTTCACGCGGGAGAATGGCGGCTACCGGCTGGCGCGCTGCGGCGGTGCCTCGCGGAAGCGCCTGCTCCAGGTCGGTGACCGCACCGGGCACGCGATCACGAAGGCCCTGCGCGACGCCCACGATGCAGGCGGTGCGGTCAGCCTCCCGCACCACGCCCTTGCCGCGCTCGAGCCGACCTCCTCCGGGTGGCGCGCCTCGTTCGACGTGAAGGGCACGGGCACGGTGGAGATCCACGCCTCCACCGTGGTGCTCGCTGCGGGCGGGCGTTGCTACGCCGAGGCCGAACGACGCCACGAGCTCTCGACGAATCACCCGAACGCGACGGGCGAGGTGACCACGATCGCGCTCGATCTCGGAGCGGAGGCCCGCGATCTCGACGCGCTCCAGTACCACCCGAACGGTGGTGCCTGGCCGGTGACGATGCAGGGCTACTCGATTCCCGAGACGACGCGAGCCTACGGTGCGGTGCTGCTGAATGCGGACGGCGAGGAGTTCACCGACTCCCTCGGCCCGCGGGACGTCGTCTCGCAGGCGATCTTCGACGAGGTCGCGGCGGGCCACGGCCTCGAGACCGAAGACGGACGCCCCGCGGTCTACCTCGATACGACCCGGATCTCGGAGGCCGATGCGAACGTGTCCCTGCCGTACATGCTTCGGCGCTACCGTGGTGCGGGCATCGATCCGCTCACCGAGCCTCTTCTGACCTACCCTGTCCTTCACTACCAGAACGGTGGCCTCGTCATCGACGAGCACGCCGAGACCACGCTCGAGGGTCTCTATGCCTGCGGCGAGATCGCGGGCGGCACCCACGGGCGCAACCGCATGATGGGAAACTCGCTGCTCGAGTGCGTCGTCTTCGGACGGCGCGCCGGACGGGCAGCCTCGGAGAAAGCGAGCGTATGAGCACGACAACGACGACCGACCTCGAAGGAGCAGTCGAGGATGCCGCGGCGCACCTGTACGTCTGGGCGCTGAAGGACATCCCGCAGGACCTCCGTGACGCGCTCGCCGCAGCGCGCGATCGCGAGACGTCGAAGACCGGGATTCGGATCCTCGAGACGATTCACCGCAACGTCTCGATCGCGGACGAGCAGAAGAATCTCGTCTGCCAGGACACCGGGATCGCCGTCTACACGTGCCGGGTCGGCGAGCACTTCCCCCTCCATCCGACCCGCATCTACGCGGCCCTCAAGGCGGGGACCGCTCGGGCGACCGTCGAGCATCCGCTTCGGTCGAACGCGGTGCACGTCCTCACGCGCGAGAACACCGGGCCCAACATCGGCTACCGGCTGCCGATCGTCCACTGGGACTTCATTCCCGACTGGGACGGCCTCGACGTCAAGTGCGTGCCGAAGGGCTCCGGCTCCGAGAACATGAGCTTCCTCAAGATGTGCGTCCCGGCCGACGGTGTCGTCGGGATCAAGAAATTCGTGCTCGAGTCGATCGTGGACGCCGGAGGGAAGCCGTGCCCGCCCGGCATCGTGGGCGTCGGGATCGGCGGCTCCGCGGACTACGCGATGTACCTCGCCAAGGAGGCGATCGCGCGCCCGGTCGGCACCCGCAACCCCGACCCGCTCGTCGCGCAGCTCGAGGACGAGCTCTACGGCCTGCTCAACGAGACGGGGATCGGCCCGATGGGCCTCGGCGGCGACGTCACCGTCCTCCAGTGCCACATCGAGCACGCAGACACCCACATGACGCTCAACCCGGTCGCGGTCAACTATCAGTGCTGGGCCGCCCGCCGTGCCTCTGCGCACATCGCGGCGGACGGATCCATCGACTTCGACAGGGAGTTCTAGCGATGCCGCACCACGAGGTCACTTTCCCGATCACCGATCCGGCCGAGATCCTCGAGCTTCGGGCAGGAGACGAGGTCACGGTCCAGGGTCACATCATCGGCATTCGCGACCGCACGCAGATCCGCATCTTCGACCAGGGCGTCGAGCCGCCGATGGACCTCGGAGGCGCCTTCCTGCTCCACACGGCGCCGAACGTCCGCAAGGTGTCCACCGATGCCGAGGGCAGGGGCACGTACGAGAAGATCTGCATCGGCACGACGACGAGCGCACGCATGGTGCGCTTCACCGAAGGGCTCGGCGAGCAGTACGGCGTGCGCGCGATCTGCGGCAAAGGAGGCTTCCCGGACGTCGCGATCGAGCCGATGCAGCGGCTCGGGATGGTCTACTTCGCGATCGTCGGAGGAGCCGCCGCGCTCGAGACGACCCAGATCGAGGAGATCGAGGAGGTGCTCTGGGAGGAGCTCATGCCGGAGTGCCTGTGGAAGTTCCGCGTCAAGGACTTCGGCCCACTGATCGTCGGCATCGACGCCCATGGCAACTCGCTCTACCACGACGTTCAGGCCCGTGCCCACGACAAGCTGAAGGAGCTGTATGCCAAGCTTTAACGACGGTTGGCTCGGAGTCCCGCCCCGGCCGGGCCGGCCCCGCCAGACCGGGCTCACTCACGTGATGGACAAGGGTCTGAACATCCGAGACATCGAGGGGCTGTTCGACACCGCCGGCGACTTCGTCGACATCGTCAAGCTCGGTTGGGGCACGAGCTATGTGACCAACAACCTCGAGAAGAAGATCGCGCTCTACCGGAGCCTCGAGACGCCGGTCGTGTGTGGCGGCACGCTGTTCGAGGCCGTCTACGCGAAGGGCAAGCTCGACGAGTTCAAGGGATGGCTGGCCGAGCACCGCTTCGCCCACGTCGAGATCTCGGATGGCACCATCGAGATCCCGCGGGAGGAGAAGCTCGCGCTGATCAGTGACTTCGCGCGCGACTTCACCGTGCTCTCCGAGGTCGGCTCGAAGGACTCCGACGTCGTCTACGCGCCCTATCAGTGGGTCGATTGGATCAAGGAGGAGCTCGAGGCCGGCTCCTGGAAGGTGATCACCGAGGCCCGGGAGGGAGGCACGGCGGGCATCTTCCGCAAGGACGGCGACATGCGCACCGGCCTGATCGACGAGATCGTCCACGGCGTGCCCGTCGACGATCTCATCTTCGAGGCCCCGACCAAGGCCTCGCAGGCGTGGTTCGTGAAGGAGTTCGGCCCGAACGTCAACCTCGGCAACATCCCGCCCGACGAGGTGATTCCGCTCGAGACGCTCCGCCTCGGGCTCCGGGGCGACACGCTGAAGGAGATCCTGCTCGGCGCGCCCGAGACAGTGGTCTAGACCATAATGGATTGGAAGCTCTCGCTTGCCGGGCTCCTGATCGGTCTGCTCGTGGGGATGACCGGCATGGGCGGCGGTTCCCTGATGACCCCGCTGCTCGTGCTCGTGTTCGGGTTCAAGCCGACGGTCGCCATCGGCACCGACATCGTGCACGGGGCGATCTTCAAGTCCTTCGGCGCCGTCCAGCACCGACGGCTCGGCCACGTCCATGCGCGCTTGACCGCGTGGATGCTCCTCGGGTCTGTCCCGTTCTCGATCGCCGGCGTTGCCGTCGCATGGTGGCTCACGAAGGAATACGGCGCCGGCTACGAGGACACGGCGAAGATCATCCTCGGAGTCGCGCTTGTCCTCTGTGGGCTCGGGTTCCTCGTCAAGGCGTACATGCACATGGACTCCGACGACCTTCCGTTCATTCTCCGGCCTCGTGATCGCGTGATCGCGGTCTCGACGGGGATCGTCGGCGGCTTCGTCGTCGGGCTCACCTCCGTCGGGAGCGGCACCGTCTTCGGTCTCGTCATGCTGATCGCCTTCCCGCTCACGGCGGCGAAGATCGTCGGCACGGACATCTTCCACGCGGCGGTCCTCCTCGCGGCGGCCGGCGCAGGGCATCTCGTCGCCGGGAGCGTCGACCTGCGGGCCACGGGATGGCTGTTGATCGGCTCGGTGCCCGGCGTACTGATCGGCGGCAGGTTCACGGTGAGGCTTCCCGACCGGTCGCTGCGCATCGTTCTCGCCGCCACGCTCACGCTCGCGGGGGTGAAGCTCGTCGACCCTCCGGGCGCCAACGGGATCCTGATCGGTGGGGCGCTGATCGGAGCAATAGCGGCAGGGGTCGCGCTCGTCGGCTGGTTCCGGGGCCGTGGCTCCTCTCCCGTCGCCGAGGCCGACGTTCGCTGATTCGTCGCTCTGGCGTCAGCTCGTTGCGGCCGGGGGCAAAGGGCAGCTCGTGAACTTCCGTCCGGTGACGACGTACCCGATCTTGTAGGCCGTGCAGCCGGCGCAGAACCCGGTCGCCGCAGCAAGGAGCGCGAGCGCGGCGACAACCCCGGCGAGCGCTGCTCCGAGCGTCGTCCAGCCGAGGAGGTAGGCGAGCGAGGCTGCCCCGAGGAATCCGAGGCCGACGACGTTCGCGAATCGCGGCGGACGGCTGTCCTCGATCGCCCCCTCGCCGAAGCGGGGCTGAAGGAGCTCGAAGTAGAACACGCATGCGAGGCACCACCGCCTGCCGAGTGAGAGCCCGAGCGCGAGCTGCAGCGCCAGGAGCGCGAGAAGCGCCCACCACCCCGTGAGCACGGCGACAAGGGCAACCAGGCCGACGACGGTCTGGTTCGTTCGCGGGGCGCGAGCGTCGATGACGTCGGTGTCTCGATAGGGGTCTGCCCGCCGCTTCACTTTTTGAAGTATGCACATCCACGGGGGTCACGGCAGCGGCACACCGCATAGAATCGTCCGCCGTGGCCAGATTTGCACCAGTCGCCCTCGTCTCGGCGCTGCTCCTCGCCACGGGGCTCGCGTTCGTGTACACGGAGTCGCTGAAGCTGACCAAGAGCCCGATCGTCGGGACGAGGGTGCTGCCGAAGGTGATCTCGCCCGTCTGCGGCTGCCGGACCGACTCCGCGTTCATCTCGTTCGGGCTGCGGAATGCGGATGTCCTCGACGTCGAGATCATCGACGCAGGCGGCAACGTCGTCCGGACTCTGGCCCACCGGGAGCCCCAACCTCGGGGCCCGGTCCGGTTCGTGTGGCACGGGAAGAACGACGCCGGTGGGATCGTCCCCGAAGGCTCGTACCGGCCCCGGATCAAGCTGCGTCGGCAGCATCGCACCATCGTCCTGCCGAATCCCGTCCGGATCGACACGACACCGCCCACCGTGGCGATGACGCGCCTCGCGCCGCGCGTGTTCTCGCCCGATCGAGATGGGAGAAGGGATCGAGTCGTCGCCACGTATCGCGTGAACGAGGCTGCCCGCGTGTCGCTGTACGTCGACGGCGTTCGCACCGTGCTCAAGAAGGGGCGCGCAACGGAGGGGGCGATCACGTGGTCCGGCCGCAAGGACGGTGAGCCGCTCCGGCAGGGGGTCTACGCGCTCCGTCTCGGTGCGGTCGATGTCGCCGGGAACGAGGGGCGCAGGACGCGCGCGAGAGCCGTTGTGATCCGGTACGTCTCACTCGGGCGCATGCGGATCGAGACGACGCCGGGCGCGCGCTTCGCGGTGCTCGTGCTCACCGACGCTGCCCGCGTGACGTGGAAGCTCGGCGCTCGAGCCGGTGTCGCCCGCCCCGGGACCCTGCGACTCCGTGCGCCGCTCCAGCCGGGCAGGTTCACGCTCACGGTGACGGCAAACGGGTCGCGCGTCCGTGCCGCGGTGATCGTGCGGAGCGCGCCGTGAGCGTGATCGGGCAACTCGGGAGCGTCGTCGGTTGCGCCGGGCTCGCACTGCTCTACGTGGCGACGCGACGAGAGCTCCGTCTCGCCGGTCTCGCGGGCTGGTTCGCCGGTCTCGCCGGTCTCGCCGCGTACCTCGCCCCGAATCTCGGGATGCTCGAGTTGGGCGCGGCAGCGTGCGGAGGGATCGTGGCTGCGGCGGTCGGTGGCTGGGCGTTGCTGCGATTCCCGTACCTCCTTGCCTTCGCGACGCTCGCCTGCGTTCCCATCCGCGTTCCGGTGCAGCTCGGAGACGAGGACGCAAACCTCCTTCTGCCTCTCTATCTCGTCGTTTCCTCGCTTGCCGTCGCACTCGGCTGGGAGCTCGTCGTTCGTCGCGACAGCCGCAATCGTGAGCTCGGACCGGTCGCTTTCCCACTGGCGGCATTCGTCGCGTGGACCGGCCTGACGCTCGTGTGGAGCGTCGACCTCCGCGAGGGAGCCATCTTCGTCGGTGCGTTCGTGCTTCCCTTCGGGCTGCTCGCGCTCGGGTTCGCCCGCCTCCCGTGGCGCGGGCGCTGGCTCACGTGGCTCTGGGGCGCTCTCGTCGGCACCGCTCTCGCGTACGCGTCGATCGGCGTCTACCAGTGGGCCACGCGCGACGTCTTCTGGAATCCCAAGGTGATCGTGGGCAACGCCTACGCGCCGTTCTTCCGCGTCAACTCGATCTTCTGGGATCCGTCGATCTACGGGCGCTACCTGACGATCGGGATCCTCACCGCGCTCGCGGGGATCCTTCTCGGCGGCATCAGGGGCTGGAAGATCGTCGGTCTGTACGCCGTCGTCGTCGCGATGTGGGTCGGGCTCTTCTTCTCGTTCTCGCAGTCGAGCTTCGTGGCACTCACGGTCGGGGTTCTCGTCGCGGCGGTCGTCGTCTGGGGGCGGGTCGCGGCGCTCGTCGCCCTCGGGCTCGCCGTCGTCGTCACCCTTGGCGCCCTGGCCGTTCCGCAGACGCGTGAGTCGCGTCGAGGACAAGTCTCGCTCGGGGATCGACTCGATCACGAGTGACCGGGCGACCCTCGTCGGGCAAGGGCTGCGGATCGCCGTCTCGAACCCGGTGGGCGGGGTCGGCGCGGGCGGATTCAGGCGCGCCTATGCCGAGAGAACCGGGCTTCCGGGCAAGCGGCCGAAGAAGGCGGCGTCCCATACGACGCCCGTGACGGTTGCCGCCGAGGAGGGCCTGCCCGGCCTCGTCCTGTTCGGCTGGATCTGCGTGGCGGCGCTCCTCGCGGCCCTTCGTCAGCTTGGCCGCGGCTTCACATCGCGCGTGTCGTTCGCCGTGGGCCTTACGCTAGTGGCGATCATCGTGCACAGCCTGTTCTACAACGCGCTCTTCGAGGACCCGATGGCCTGGGCGATGCTCGGGCTCGTCGGCCTCGCGGTCAGCGTTCCGCGAAAGGGAGGAATGTCGTGATCGAGGGCTCTCGCCGCGCGCTCGTCCTGGCCCCGCACACCGACGACGGCGAGTTCGGCTGCGGCGGCACGATGGCCCGCCTCGTCGAGGCCGGCTGTGAGGTGCGGTACGTCGCCTTCTCGATCGCGACCCGTTCGCTGCCCGAGGGCTTCCCACCGGACACCCTCGCGCGGGAGGTGAGGGAGGCGACGGCCGAGCTCGGGATCCCCGAGTCGCACCTGACCGTCCATGACTTCGACGTGCGCACCTTCCCCGACCGGCGGCAGGACATCCTCGAGTTGCTCGTCGCGCTGTGGGAGGAGTGGAAGCCCGACGTCGTCTTCCAGCCGTCGCACCACGACGTCCATCAGGACCATCAGACGATTGCGCAGGAAGGTCTCAGGGCCTTCAAGCGGACGACCGTCCTCGGCTACGAGATTCCGTGGAACAACTTCGAGTTCGCCTACGGCGCCTACGTCGGGCTCGAGCAGCGCCACGTCGAGCGCAAGATCGCGGCCGTGGGGAGGTATGCGTCGCAGCAGCATCGGCGCTACGCGAACGCGGAGTACATCTGGAATCTCGCCAAGGTGCACGGCACGAACGTGAACAGGGAGCTCGCCGAGGTCTTCGAGGTGTATCGGATCGTGACGTAGAGGGACCGGATTATTGGCGGTCACGCAGGCCCGCCTCGATCCGCTCCAATCGCGCGATGATGTCCTGGAGCTGCTCGCCGGACGGATGACCGTGCGCATCGGCTGCCTGACGACGCGAGCGCTCGACGAAAGCCCCCGTGATCGACGCAGTGGCCACCGTCACGAACCCGATCCCCACCAGCATCACGAACGACGCAACGAGCCGGCCGGCCGCGGTCGCCGGCACGTTGTCGCCGTAGCCGACGGTCGTCACGGTTTGCACGGCCCACCACAGGCCGGCGCCGAGCGTCGGGAAGTTGGCCTTGTCGATGACCACCATGAGGACGCCCGCGATGACCGTGATCGACGTCGTCACGCTTGCGATCACGATCGCGGCGCCGCGAGGGCTCGACGCGCGTGCGATGTCTCGTTCGAGTCGTCGCTCGAGTCGCGTTTCCCGTGCCATGACGATCGATTTCTCGCCCGCGTGAATCAGTCCTGCCGCGGGCCGGTTGTTCCGACCGAGCCATGCGCTAGCCTGCGCGCATGTGTTGCCTCGCACTTTCCGCCGGTTTCATCGGACCGCGTTTCGCGCTCCTCCTCTGGTGGATCTTCGGCGACAAGGTCGATGCGGCGTTCTCGAGCTTCATCTGGCCGTTGCTCGGGCTCCTCGTTCTCCCCTGGACGACGCTCGCCTACGTCCTCGCCTGGGGGCCGCTGTACGGCGTCTCCGGCGCGGGGTGGCTGCTCGTCGCACTCGGTGTCTTCGCCGACCTCGCGACGTACTCGTCGAGGGCCGCGAAGGCGCGCTACGCCGCGTAGCCGGGGCGGACGGGGAAAGCCCTAGGGCAGTCGCGCCAGAACGACGGCGTCGACACGCTGTCCGTCGATCATCAGGTATGACCGCAGCACGCCTTCGCGCTGGAAGCCGGCGCTCTTTGCGAGCCGAAGCGCCGCAACGTTCTCGGGCGCTACGAAGACCTGCACGCGGCCGAGGCCGAGCGTGGCGAGGCCCCACTCGGTGAGGAGCTTCAACGCTTCCGTCGCGATGCCGCGGCCGCGGGCGTGCGGGACGACGCAGCACCCGACCTCGGCGACGTCGTTCTCCCCGAGCGCGAGCATCACCTCTCCGAGATAGGTGTTCTCGGCCCGGTCGGCGATCACGAGATGGAGAAGGCTGCCGTCTCGTCGGTATGTCTCGTAGACCTCAACCACCCCCGCGCCGTCCTCGGCGGGCAAGGGCGGCACCCATCGTGCGGCAGCCGGGTCTCGCTCGAGCTCGCGCGCGGCCTCGAAGTCGGAGGCAGTGAACGGCCGCAGCGCGAAGGCCGTGCCCTCGAGCGGCGGCGCCGGGAGCGGGATCGCGGTCTCGATTCCGGGATCCTACGACCCGTGCGGAGAGCGCGCCGTGCGGTGGTCCGAGCGATCGTCCGACGCGCCCCGTGGAGGGGGGAGAACAACGGTAGGAAGGGATGAGCGGGACCGATAGTCTCACGGCGGAAACGGCGCAGCCGTTGACGTCGTTCGAAACGGAAGGGAGTAGACCCGAGATGATGAGAAGAAGGCCACTCGCACGTGCGGCCGTCGTCGGCGGAGTCGCATATCACGCGGGCAAGAAGGGACAGCAGTCCCGGGACGCAGAGGCGGATCAGAACGCACAGATCGCCGAGCTTCAGTCCCAGCAGGCACAGCAGCAGTACGCACCGCCTCCGCCTCAGGCTGCGGCACCCGCCGCACCGGTCGTGGGCAGCACGGACATGGTCACGCAGCTCGAGAACCTGAAGTCGTTGCTCGACCAGGGGATCCTGACGCAGGCTGAATTCGACATGCAGAAGCAGAAGCTGCTTTCAGCTTCGTGAGCGGAGAGGAGAGCGCTATGGCCATGGGCCCTGTACAGATGCTCGTGCTCGGTTTCGCCGAGCCGAACTTCACCGGCAAGATCGCAGCCGAGCTCGACAGGCTGCGCGAGAGTGAGTTCGTCAAGATCGTCGACGCTCTCGTCGTCAACAAGGACGACGAGGGCAACATCACCCAGCTCCAGGTCACCGACCTCAGCCTGGACGAGTCGATCGAGATGGGCGCCATTGCCGGAGCGCTCGTCGGCTTCGGCTACGGCGGCGACGACGAGGCAGCCGTCGAAGCCGGCGCCGAGCCTCGGTGCCGAGGCGATGGCCGACAGAGGCGGGCACCTGATTCCCGAGGAGGACGCCTGGTACGTCGCAGATGCGATCCCGAACGGATCGGCCGCCGCGATCGTCCTGCTCGAGCACCTCTGGGCGATCCCGCTTCGCGACGCGATCGTGGATGCCGGTGGCATCGCGCTCGCCGACGAGTGGATTCACGCAAGCGACCTGATCGCGGTCGGAGTCGCCGCAGCCGGGTAGCCCGGGGTTTCCCGCGCCGGGTGGTCGCGAGACCCGCGACCACCCGGCGCGCCTGCCGTGCCACTCAGTCAGCCTCCCCGCGTCATGACCGACTCGGCTCTCCCTCCCTCCCCGGCTGATGCACCCCGGGCCGCTGCTCCACCGGCCGCCGCGCCCAGCCCGGCAGAGCTGCTCCGGAGCCGGAGCTACGTCGTGCTCGTCATCTTCGGCGCCATCATCGGCGTGCCGGTCGCGGCCGCTGCGTACTTCTTCCTCAAGCTCGTCGCCGAGGCCCAGCAGTACGTGTTCGAAACGCTTCCGGGTGAGCTCGGGTTCGAAAGCCAGCCGTCGTGGTGGTCGATCCCGCTGCTCGCGTCGAGCGGGCTCATCGTGGCCGCGTCGATTCGCTATCTGCCGGGAACCTCGGGACATCGGCCGGCCGAGGGCTTCAAGACCGGCGGTGCGGTGCGCCCGATCGACCTTCCCGGCATCATCGTCGCATCGTTCGCCACCCTCAGCCTCGGCGTCGTCCTCGGACCCGAGGCGCCGCTGATCGCGATCGGCAGCGGCATGGGCGTGCTGGCCGTGCACCTGATCAAACGCGACGCGCCCGAGATGGCAACCGTCGTGATTGGCGCTGCCGGCAGCTTCGCGGCGATAGCGACCCTGCTCGGCTCTCCGCTCGCCGGAGCGTTCCTGCTGATGGAAGCGGGTGGGCTCGGAGGCGCGTTGATGGGCGTGGTGCTCGTGCCGGGACTCCTCGCCGCGGGCGTCGGCTCGCTCATCTACATCGGCCTCGACGACTGGACCGGGTTCGGCACCTTCTCCCTGGCGGTGCCGAACATCCCGCCGGCCGGCAGTCCCACTGGCGCTGAGTTTCTCTGGGCGGTCGCGATCGGCATCCTGGCGGCGCTCGTTGGCGCCTCCATTCGGAAGCTGGCGCTCATCCTTCAGCGCATCGTCGCCGAGCGGAGCCTGCTTCTGACACCGCTCGCGGGCGTGGGCATCGGCCTTCTCGTCCTGATCTTCGTCGAGACCACCGACAAGTCGTCGGCTGACGTGCTCTTCTCCGGCCAGGACCAGCTGGGGCCGCTGATCGAGGGCGCTGCCTCGTGGTCGCTCGGCGCGCTCCTCCTGCTCCTGGTCTGCAAGGGGCTCGCCTACTCACTCGCGCTGAGCGGCTTCCGCGGCGGTCCCGTCTTCCCCGGGATGTTCATCGGCGCCGTCGGCGGGATCGCACTGTCGCACCTTCCAGGTCTGCCGATGATCGCGGGTGCTGCGATGGGTATTGGCGCGATGACCGTCGCAATGCTCGGCTTACCGCTCGTCTCCCTGCTCCTCGTGACGTTGTTCCTCCAGGCGGACGGCTTGCAGCTGACGCCTCTCGTGATCGTCGCGATCGTGGTCTCGTACATCGTTTCGGCGCGGCTCGATCCCCCGACGGCGCTACCCGAGGCGAAGGGACAAGCGGCGCGTCAGGCATCTCGTGATCCGGCTGTGTGAGAACATGCTGCGATGACGGCGACGACCTATGGCGAGAAGGCGGTCTGGGGCCCGAAACGACCCCGCATCGGACTGGTCCGCCTCGTTGTCTCCTGGGTGCTGGCGACTGTGGCGCTGCTCGTGGCTGCCTGGATCGTTCCAGGCGCCGACGTCAAGAACTTCTGGAGCGCCTTCGTCGCAGCGGCGGTGATCGCGCTCCTGAATGCACTTTTGCCCCCCATCGTTGCCGCGCTGCGGTTACCGTTGATGCTCGTCACTGGGCTGCTGCTCGTCCTGATCCTCGACGCGTTGATGTTGCTCGCCGCCGATGCCGTGACGGACGGCGATCTCACGGTGGACTCGTTCTGGTCGGCGCTCGGGGTTGCGTTCGTGGCCTCCGCGGTGTCGGTCGTGCTCGACGTCGTCTTCGGGACGAACGACGATGATGCGTATACGCTGCGCGTGATCCAGCGGATCGCGAAGCACTCGGGCGAGCAGGTCGAGACCGATGCGCCGGGGATTGTCTTTCTGGAGATCGATGGCCTTGCGCTGCCGGTGCTGCAGCGGGCGATGCGCGACGGCAACGCCCCGAACATGGCGCGCTGGCTCGCCGAAGGCGGCTACGAGCTGACCGAGTGGGAGACCGACCTGTCGTCGCAGACCGGTGCCTCGCAGGCGGGAATCCTGCTCGGCTCGAACGAGGACATTCCGGCCTTCCGGTGGGTGGAGAAGGAGACGGCGACGACGATGACCTGCTCAGCTCCGCCCGACTGTGCCGAGATCGAGCGGCGCCACGCGGGCAATGGGTTGCTCCGCGACGGCGGTGCGAGTCGCGGCAACCTGCTCTCGGGCGAGGCAGACCATGTGATCCTGACGGTCAGCCGGATGGAGGAGGAGAAGAAGGCGAACCCCGGCTACCGGGCGTTCCTCGCGAACGGCTTCAACGTGACGCGGGTCCTCGTGCTCCTGTTCTGGGAGGTCGCGCTCGAGATCTCGGCGTCGAGCCGGGCCAAGCGGCGCGACGTGCGCCCTCGGGGCCACCGCGGAGGCTACTACCCGCTGATGCGCGGCGCCCTCTGCGTCTTCGTGCGCGACCTGATCGTGTACGGCGTCCTCCAGGACATGATGAAGGGGCGCCCTGCGATCTATGCCACGTTCTCGAGCTACGACGAGGTCGCGCACCACTCGGGCCTCGAACGAGCCGACACGCTCGAGGCGCTGCGGAAGCTCGATCAGCAGTTCGGTCGGATCGAGCGCGCCAGGGTCTATGCCCCTCGCCCGTATGTGATCGTCGTCCTCTCCGACCACGGTCAGACGCAGGGCGCGACGTTCAAGCAGCGCAACGGCTACGGCCTCGACGAGCTCGTGGAGCGCTCGCTCTCCCGCGGCAGTGTCGACGGGGTCGCGGGCGGCGACGAGCAGACCTCGATGGTCGGTCATGCTCTCGGTGAGGCGACGGGCGCGACGTCGAAGAAGAAGCGCGCGAAGAACGACGTCTCGGATCGCGACGTCGTCGTCATGGGCTCGGGCAACCTCGGGCTCGTGTACCTGATGGAGGAGCGCCGCCGCCTCACGCTCGAGGAGATGAACGAGCGCCATCCCGATCTGATCCCAGCGCTCCGCAACCACCCGCACATCGGCTGGGTGCTCGTGCGCTCGGCCGAGCACGGGCCACTCGTTCTGGGGCCGAACGGCAAGCGTTACCTCGCCGATGGCCGGGTCGAGGGAGAGGATCCGCTCGCCGACTTCTCGCCCACGGCACCTCAGCACCTGCTCCGCACCGACGGCTTCACCCACGTCGCCGACCTGATGATCGGCAGCTTCTACGATCCGTCGCTCGAGACCGGGTGCGCATTCGAGGAGCTGATCTCCTTCCACGGCGGGATCGGGGGCCCGCAGACCCGGCCGTTCATCCTCCATCCGGAGGACCTGAAGCTGCCCGAGCAGGATCTCGTGGGCGCTGCGGCCGTACATGACGTTCTTCTCGGCTGGAGGCACGAGCTCAACGGCGCAACTTCCGCGGCGTAGAACGGCCGCGCCGTCATGGCCTTCGCCGGAGTCCACACCCTGTTTTACGCCGTGATCGCTGCCGCGAGCCCGCTCGTCCTGACGGCGACGTTCGTGGTGATCCGGAGCGAGCGGCCCCGAACGAACGGTGTTGTGTTCCTGATCGGCTTCGTGGTTGGGACGGCAATCGCCTGCGTCCTCGGCCTGATCCTCGGCCAGGCAGCCGTCGCGCGACTCGACGCGCACGAGACCGTCGAGGACGTCGTCAGCCTCGGCTTCGGGGGCCTCCTGATCGCGATCGGGCTGAACGCCCACCGGCGGCTCGGCGAGCCGGCCGTCGAGCGGAGCAGCCGCGGCGCGGCGGTGATGGAAGGGCTTCGTCACGTCCGGCCCGCCGCTGCACTCTCCCTGGCCGGCCTGCTCGGCTTCGGCGGGCCAAAGCGGCTCGTGCTCACCTTTCTCGCGATGGCGTCGGTCAGCTCGGCCGACCTCGGACGGATCGAGGACCTCTCGCTCGCCACCCTCTACGTCGTCGTCGCGACCGTGCCCGCGTGGATTCCCGTCGGGATCGTGATCGTGGCCGGTGAGCGCGCGGCGCTCATCCTGACCGAGGGCGAATCGTGGATGACGGCGAATGCGGCCGAGCTTCGCGTGTGGCTCTCGCTCGGCTTCGGCGCGGCGCTCGTCGGAGACGGGGTGCTGCGGCTGCTCACCTGAGCCCGGGTCTCCCCCCGAGTGGCGTCGTTCGTGCGGCGCCCGCTACCGTCGGCGCATGCGCCTGCGCATGCCCGTGCCACGCCGCCCCAGCGTCGTCTGGCTCGTCGACGTCGTCCGCGAGGTCATCGAGCTCTACGGACGCCTCGGCGGCTCGCTGTTTGCGGCCGCGATTTCCTACCGCGCGCTCTTCTCTCTCGTCCCGCTCGCGACGTTCGTCGCGACGGTTCTCGCCGAGGTGCTCTCCTCGAGCCGCGTCGACCAGCAGGATCTCGTCAACACGATCGGTGACCAGCTCGACCTGTCCCCGCAGGGAGTTGCGCGGCTCGACACGCTGATCAGCTCGGTTCCCTCGCCCTGGAGCATCGCCGGCCTGTTCACGCTCGGCCTCGCGCTCTGGGGTGCGACGGGCGTGATGAACTCGATGCAGAAGACGCTGGCCGTGGTCTTCGACGCCGGGATATCGCGCAGTCTCGTGCGGG
The DNA here is from genome assembly GCA_963727515.1 of uncultured Thermoleophilia bacterium. Lineage (GTDB taxonomy): Bacteria > Actinomycetota > Thermoleophilia > Gaiellales > Gaiellaceae > Gaiella. The sequence goes on from CAVSGN010000003.1 coordinate 439,772, forward strand.
GGCGGCTCGTCAGCGGCCTCCTCGTCCTCGGCGCGCTCGGGATGATCCTCGCTGCAGTGGTCGTGTCGATGCTCGAGAACGTCGCCCGGAACGCGAGCGATCGCGTCGGCGAGACACTCGGCTGGCAGCCGTTCGGCTTCGGTCTCCTGTTCGGGGTCGTCTTACCCGCCGCAATCCTGTTCGGCGTTCTCGTGCTGTTGTACCGCTACCTCCCTCGACGGCGACCCGCGTGGCGCTCGGCGCTCCTCGGCGGCGCGGCCGCCGCGATCGGGCTCCAGGGGCTTCAGGTAGGCCTCGGTTGGTACCTCTCGGGCCCCGCCGACTTCACGCAGGTCTACGGGTCCGCGGCAGCGATCTTCATCTTCCTCTTCTCGATGTACCTGAGCGCGACCGTGTTCGTGATCTGCGCGATCGTGACGGGTGTCGTCGACGACCGTCTCGACCACCCTCCCGCCGACGGCTAGAGGGAGAGGCTGGCCGGGAACGTCATCATCCAGACGACGGCGCCGAGGAACGCAGCCCAGCCGACGCCGAGCGCCACGAGGCGGGAGCTCGTTGACCGGATGCGGGTGCTGATCCCCGCGAAGAACAGCGCCAACGCGAACATCACGACGCAGAGCGTGTACCGGTCTGCCTGTCGGACGTGAGCTTGCGCCTGCAATGTCGCGGCGTCGGCCTTGCGCTCGAGTGCTTCTGTCTCGGCGATGGCCGCCGACCGGTATTCGGGCATCGCGAACGGCGTCAGGGGCGCGCGCGGGTTCTTCAGCGGCTTCGTCTCGATCCAGGCGTCGACGGCGGGGCGGAACTCGGGGCGAAAGCGGTTGTAGTAGAACGCTGCGAGCTCGTCGTCTTGCTGCTGGTAGGCGTCCACCCACTGGATGTAGGTGGCGACGTCGATCTGGACCTGACGGTTCGCCTCTCCGGACGTCTTGTTCGCCTCCACCCGGGCGGCGATCGAGCGGTTGCCCGCGAGTCCCTGCTCGCTCCGCCAGTGCGCCGACTGATAACTCGCCCAGGCGGTGGCGACTGCCGCGAGGGTGAGGAGCAGGGTCGACAGCAGATCGATACCGTGATCCTCGATCCAGCGTTGCGCCCCCGCTCCGGACTGCTCCGATGTCAGTTCGGAATCCCGCGCTCGTTGCAGAGCTGACCGACGCGGACGCCGACGATCTTCGCCTGATCGTCGACGAGCTCGAGCGTCCGCTCCATCGCAGTTGGCCGCAGGCCTCCAACTCCGTCGTGGTACGGATTGTCGAGGAACCAAAGCAGGAGAAGCGTCGACGAGATCACGACCGCGACTCCACCCATCATCATTCCCTGGGTCACCGCCCGTTCGGCGCTGTCCGCGAAGAAGAGCATGAAGACGAAGATGATGCTCGCCGACAGGAACAGCACGATCCAGAGAGGGACGGGGATCACTCCCTCGGCACCGTGCGTGCGGTCCGATCTGGCCGACTGGCGGTCGGTCTGCTGGTCGAGCCACTTCCCGTAGGCCGCCTGCTCCGACGCCTTGACGGGCTCGATCTTCTCGAGCGTGCGGAACATCGCGATCCCCCATGGGTTGATCAGCTCCGCGCCCGCTCCCGACTGCATCTGGGGCCACTCCGTCGAGACGACGCTTCGTGCGTAGCAGGCGAGCGCATTCGACAGCTCCTCCCGCGCCGCGACCGGTAAGAGTTGCGCGGTCTGGAACTGCTCTGCGACGGTTTGCGCCTCGGACTCGGCGCCGCTGCGGGAGGTGTCATAGCTCGCGAAAGCGAGGAAGACCACGAAACCGAGAAGGATCGCGAACCCCGTCGAGAGGACGCCGAACACGCCCGAGGCCCGGTCGCCGTCCTGGAAGTAGCTGCCCTCCGGCGCCGTGCGTCGCACGAACAGCATCGCCGAGATCGCTACCGTGGCGACGAGAACCACGATGAGGCCGGCCCAGAGGAGGGTCATATGATCACCGGCGGTCGCTCACGAGTCGGCACAGACTACTCGTTCGATGATCGTGGAGGACGGAGTAGGAATCGTGATCCCGGCGCGGAACCGTTCCTCTGAACGCGCAGTGCGCGCCACCGTCGAGAGGGAGGCAGACAATGAGCTCGAAAAGCATGGCCGGCTGGATCGGCTTCGCCGGCATCCTGATGGTGATCATCGGGGCAATCGACTTCTTCCAGGGCCTGATCGCCCTGGCCAAGGACGACTACTTCGTCGTCACCTCGTCCGGCTACCTGGTCGTCAGTCTGACGACCTGGGGCTGGGTCATGCTCATCTGGGGCATCCTGCTCGTTCTCGCCGGGCTCGGGCTGCTCGGCGGGCAGGGGTGGGCCCGCTGGTTCACGATCATCGTGGTCGGACTCAACTTCTTCGCGCTGCTGGGCTTCCTCGGAAACAGCCAGCTTCCGCTCTGGACGTTGACCGCGCTCGCACTCAACGTGGTGGTCCTGTACGCGCTGACTGCGCGGTGGAGCGAGAGCGAAGCCGACTTGACGCACGCGCGCTAGGGATCGAGGGGTGGCCGCCGCGTCACGGCGCGGCGGCCACCCGCTTCCGTGCCGTTCGACTCATGAGGGCTGGAGCCGCGTCGTGCCGCCGGCCAGCTCGTAGACCTCGTCGACGAGGTCGAGCCCCTCACTCCGGTGCGTGATCAGCAGGATCGACCGATCGTCAGCCGTCGCGAGCACGTCGCGCATCAGCTGCGTCGCCGTCTCGGGATCGAGATGTGCCGTCGGCTCGTCCAGTACGAGCACGGGGGCCTCGACGAGGAGCGCGCGCGCCAGCACGAGCCGTTGGCGCTGCCCGCCGGACAGCCTCGATCCCTCCTCGCCGACGAGCGTGTCCAGGCGAAGCGGGAGGCCATCGAGCCAGTCGGCGAGGCGAACGCGAGAAAGCACGGCGATCAATTCGTCTTCCGTCGCGTCGGGCTTCGCGAGCAGGAGATTCTCGCGGATGGTCGAGTTGAAGACATGCGCCTCCTGCCCGGCGAGAGCGAAGGTTCGGCGTACGTCCTCCTGCCGCATTTCCCTGATGTCCCGGCCGTCGATCGTGACGCGGCCGGTCTCGGGATCGAGGAAGCGGAAGAGCAGGCTCGTCACGGTCGTCTTGCCTGCGCCGCTCTCACCGACGAGCGCGATCCGTCGACCCGGCTCGATGACGAGGTCGAGCTCGCGCAGAACGGCGGTACCACTCGACGCGTAGCGCACGGTGACCGATTCGAGCGCGACGGTCGGCAACGGCTCGATCGACAGCACGGGATGTGGAGGGTCGATCACGAGCGCCCGACGGTCGAGGAGCTCGAGGACGCGGCGACCGGCGGCGAGCGTCGCCCCGAGCTCCTGTGCGGCCGCGGGAAGCGTGCCCACGCCCTCGAACGACGCGAGAGTGAGCAGCGCCACGGTCGCGACGAGCACCCGGTCGAGCCGTCCGTCCGCATGCGCCGCGACCGCGACCGCGAGGACGGCCACCGTCGTGATCCCGGCCGCGAGCACGAGCAGCCCTGCACCGAGCCCCGAGACGAGGCTGTCGCGGCGGGCGTGACGCGCGAGCTCGCTATCGGCTGCGCGGACGGCATCGAGACGATCGTCGGCCCGGCCGTAGACCACGAGCTCGGGTGCGCCGCGCAGCAACTCGACGAGGTCGGCCGTCAGCGCTCCCCGCGCTGACGCCTGGCGCTCGCCCGTCGAGCGCGAGAGTGCTTCCGAAGCGAGCGGCACGAGAACGCCGCCGACGGCGAGCCCCACGGCGAGGATCAGGCCGGCCGCGGGGAGGATGAGCGCGGCCGCCGCGACCGAGACGACCGCGATCACGACGGCCGCTGCCGGAGGGCCGATCCCCCGGAGGTACAGGCCCTGGAGCGCGTCGACGTCGGCGACCATCCTGCTGACGAGGTCTCCGCGCCGGAACCCCTCGAGCTGAGCTGGCGCGAGGGGCTCGATCCTCTCGTAGAAGCGCGACCGGACGTGACCGAGCGACCGTAAGGCGAGGTCGTGGGAGACGAGACGGTCGAGGTAGCGGGCGAGCGGGCGTGACAGACCGAAGAACCGGACGAAGACGATCGTCACCGTGAGCGAGAGGATCGGCGGTTGCTCCGCTGCGCGGGAGATGAGGTAGCCCGACGTGGCGATCAGCCCGACGCCGAGGAGCACCGTCAGGGCAGCGAGCGCGACCGAGAGGGCGACGCGACGCTTCGGCATTCCCGAGAGGGCGACGAGCCTCCGGAGCGTGGCGCTCACGGTGCTGACCTCACGATTCGTCCCCCGTCGATCGTGACGACACGGTCGGCGAGAGCGGCGAGCGACGCGTCGTGGGCGATCAGGAGCATCGTTCGACCCGCCCGGAGCCGGTCGACCGCTTCCCCCACGACCCGTGCACTGCGCGGATCGAGGTTCGCCGTCGGCTCGTCGAGGACGACGAGTGGGGCGTCGCGCAGGAAGGCCCGCGCGAGGGCGACGCGCTGTCGTTCGCCGGTCGAGAGCACGCGGCCGCCTTCGCCGACGATCGTCTCGTAGCCGTCGGGAAGGCCGGCGACGACCCGTTCGGCACCCGCGAGCACTGCGGCCTCGCGGACGCGCTCCTCCGAAGCCGATGGGTCGCCGAGGCGGATGTTGTCGGCGACGCTGCCCCGGAAGAGCGTCGGGTCCTGCGGCACCCACGCAATGTGGCGGTGCCAGGCAGTGCTGCCGCACGCCGCGAGGTCGACGTCACCGACGACGACGCGTCCGTCGGACGGGGCGTGGAAGCGCAGAAGGAGGCCGGCCAACGTGCTCTTTCCTCCTCCGCTCGCACCGACGAGCGCGACTGTCTCTCCCGGCCGGATCGTGAGCGAGAGGTCGGCGAGCGCCAGCGTCTGCCGATCCGGATAGGCGAACGAGACCGACTCGAACCGGATCGCAGCCTCGCGTGGGCTCGGTGGCACCGTCGTCCCGACGGCGACCGCGGCCGGTTGCTCGATCAGCCCGAGCAGCCGGTCGGCGACCGCGACGCCGTCCGCGCTTGCATGGAACCCGGCCGCGAGATTGCGCAGGGGCAGGTAGAGCTCCGGCGCCAGAACGAGGATCGTCAGGGCCGGCTCGAACGCGATTCCCCCGTTGACGAGTCTCACGCCCACCGTGACGGCGACGAGCGCGACACCGAGCGTTGCCGCGAGCTCGAGGACGGTGCCGGAGAGGAAGGCCAGGCGCAGCGTGCCCATCGTCGTGCGGCGGTACTCCTCGCTCACTGCCGCGATCCGCTCGACCTGGGCCTCGCCGCGGTTGAAGGCGCGGAGCGTCGGCAGCCCGCGAACGACGTCGAGGAAGTGAGTCGCGAGCAGGGACATCGCCTCCCACCGCTCGCGGGCGCGATGGCCTGTCGCACGGCCGATCAGCCAGAAGAAGACGGGGACGAGAGGGAGGGTCAGCAGCATCAGGCCGGCGGACACGAGGTCGAGGAACGCGACGAGCGTGAGCACGGCGACCGGAACGACGACGGCGAGCACGATCTGGGGGAGAAAGCGGCCGAAGAGCCCCTCGAGCGCCGCCACCCCCGCGACGGCGGCCGTCGCCACCTCTGCGCTCTCGGCGCCGTCGAGAGCCGTCGGGTTCCCTCGTAGCCTCGAGGTGACGAGGTCGAGCCGGAGGCGCGAGACGATGCCGGCGGCCGCGTGCGTCCCGATCGTCTCGAACCCCCAGGTCGAGGCTGCCCGCGCGGCGACGACTGCGGTCAGGAGGATGAGCGGTGCGACGACGTCGCCGAGCGAGGCGCCGTCGAAGGAGCGTGCGACGATGCGCGCGAGCAGCACCGCCTGCGCGAGGACGAGCAATGCTGCAACGATCCCCAGGATTGCGTCGGCAGCGAGCGCGATCCGTGCGGCGCGGGCCCGGCGAAGAAGGCGCGGATCGATTGCTCTCACGTCGGCGAGTGTACGAGTGCCTCACCGGGCGTGGATCCACGCCGCGGCCAGTGCCGAACATCGTGTTGATTCAACACAAGCCGCTCGGCGGCGCAGTACGACCGCCCGGCGCGAAGAACCTTGTGTTGAATCAACACAAGGATTCTGCGGCCACGTTGAGGAGGCCCCTTCTCGGATGCTCTCGGTTCACGCTGGAAGTGCGCCCGGGGAGACGGCGCCGGTTCGGCGAGGCCGGTCGGCCAGGCCTGTGGCGAGCGCTGTCGCGAGGCCGGTCGGCGAGGCCTGTGGCGAGCGCTGTCGCGAGGTCAGGCGTCGCCCGCCGGCTCGGCCCGTTTTGGGCCGAGGAGGTCGGCCGGGCTGTCGATCGGCTCGGCGAGGCCGAGCCGTGCTTTGAACACGTGGTAGGTCCACGCCTGGTAGAGCAGGATGATCGGAAGCAGGACGAGTGCGAAGATGCTCATCGCGGTGAGGGTGTAGTGGCCGGACGATGCGTTCGACGTCGTCAGGCTGTAGGCGAAGTCGGTCGAGGAGACCATCACGCGCGGGTAGAGCATGGTGAAGAGCAGGACGACGGCGAGCACGATCGTCACGGCGGTGGCGAGGAACGCGCGCCCTTCACGATGCTGACGGGCGAACACGACCGCCGCGACTGCGGCGACTGCGGCGACGACGAGGATGACGATGCCGGGGAAGATGCCCTGGTCGTTCTTGTCGATGCCGACGACGAGCGTCCAGATCAGGAAGGCGGCTCCGACGATCGCGGCGACCGGTGCAAGCCGGGCGGCTGTCGACATCGCGCGCTCGCGGAGATCGTCTCGGGTGCGGAGCCCCAGGTAGACGGCGCCGTGGAGCGCGAACAGGAGCACGAAAGCGATCCCGGCGACGACGGTGTACGGGGTGAACAGATCCCAGAACGAACCGGTGAACTCCGCCTCCGAGGACACCGGCACGCCGTGGAGCAGGCTCGAGAGCGCGACACCCCAGATCAGCGGGATGCCCACCGCCGCGATCGTGTTCAGCCATGTCCAGGCTGCTCGCCAGCCCGGTGCGTCGGCCTTGGTGCGCCACTCGAACGACACGATCCTGACGATCAGCAGCACGAGCAGGACGAGCAGGGCGATGTAGAACCCGGAGAACATCGTCGCGTACCAGACGGGGAAAGCCGCGAACGTCGCCGCGCCTGCGATCACGAGCCAGACCTCGTTCCCGTCCCAGAACGGCCCGATCGAGCGGAGCATCGTGCTCCGGTCGTCCTCGCTCCGTCCGAGCACGGGCAGGAGCATTCCCACGCCGAAGTCGAAGCCCTCGGTCAGGAAGTACAGCGACCAGAGCGCGCAGAGGAGCCAGAACCACGTCGTCTGCATCAGTAGCTCGGCGCCGGTGCGGGCGCCCCTCCCTCGGCGGGTGGCAATTGGTGTCGGGTGGGTCGAGGCGCGCGTAGCGGCGCATCAGGACGAAATCGGCCACCGCGAGGACGACGTAGAGCACGACGAACACGCCCAGGCTGAACGCCACCATCGCCGTCGTCGCCGACGGCGAGACCGCGTCCGCCGTCTTCTGCAGCCCCCAGGCGACCCATGGTTGCCGTCCGGTCTCGGTCAGGATCCAGCCGGCGAAGCAGGCGAGGAACGGCAGCGCGATCCCACCGACAGCAGCCAGCTGGAACCATTTCGCCTGCCTGATGTCACGTCGCCAGAGAAGCCAGCCGCCCCACAACGCAAGCAGGAGCATCAGTCCTCCGAGGTAGGCCATCACGCGCATCGACCAGTAGGCGAGCCGGATCTGCGGCATGTAGTTGCCGGGACCGAACCGCGCCTCCTCCTGCGCCTGGTTCTCGTTCAGCCCGACGACCTCGCCGTTCAGGGAGCCCGTCGCGAGGTAGGAGAGAAGCCGGGGAATCTCGATCGAGAAACGAGGGGTCGGGTCATCCTTCGTGAAGCCGCCGATCTGGAAGATCGAGAACGAGGCCGGCTGCTCGGTATCCCACAGGGCCTCGGAAGCCGCGATCTTCATCGGCTGTGCGTTCGTCGTCTGGATCCCGAACGCGTTCCCCCAGTAGAGCTGAAACGCCGACAGCGGGATCAACAGCACGATCGCGAGCTTCGCCGCCGAGCGGAAGACGTCGCCGTTGCGCCCGTGGCGCAGGTGCCACGCGGCAACGCCGAGCACCACGAAGCCGCCCGTCAGCAAGCCCGCCAGGATCACGTGGACATACGCGTAGATCGCGAACTTCTGGAACATGATCGCCGCGATGTCGTTCGCCTGCGCGGTGTTCGTCGAGCTGTTGATCTCGTAGCCGACCGGATGCTGCATCCACGAGTTCGCGACGATGATGAAGTACGCCGAAAGCCACGTGCCGAACCAGACGAGGTAGATCGTCGCCAGGTGCAGCTTCGGCGAGAGCCGATCGCGCCCGAACACCCACAGCCCGATGAACGTCGACTCGAGCATGAACGCACCGAGACCCTCGATCGCAAGCGGCGACCCGAACACATCACCGACGTACTTCGAGAAGGCAGACCAGTTCATCCCGAACTGGAACTCCTGCACAAACCCCGTCGCCGTCCCGATCGCGAAATTGATCAGGAACAACGTCCCGAAGAACCGCACGAGACGGTTCCACTTCTCATCCCCCGTCCGGTAGTACCTCGTCTGCATGATCGCCAGGATCGGCGCCAGGCCAAGCGTCAGCGGCACGAACGTGAAATGGAACAGCGTCGTCGTCGCAAACTGCCAGCGCGACAGCTCGAGCGCGCTCGAAGCGAGAAGACTCACTACGCGGCGATCAGATGAGCCATGTGGTCACTGTTCCATGCTCGTGGTGGGGGAGCGAATCAGCCACGTCCGGCGATCAGCGTGGAATTCCGCCTCATCATAATCCGGGCCCTCTCGGAGCGTCCGTGGGGCGGTCGAGGCGGATCCGCGTAGTCTTCCTCTCGGACGGACTCGACCTTTCTCGACCCGGAGGGAATGGCATGTCTCGAACAGTCGCAGGGGCCCTCGTCGACCTCATGGTCAAGGCCGGAATCACCCATGTCTTCGGCATCGTGGGTGATTCCGCCAACCCGGTCGTCGACGCGATGCGGAGACATGCTTCCCAAATCGAGCTCGTGCATGTTCGCAACGAGGAGGCGGGTGCGTTCGCTGCGGGTGCAGCGGCGCAGGTTTCGGGACGGCCGACGGCCGTGCTCGGCTCGTCCGGGCCGGGCAGTCTTCATCTGCTGAACGGGCTGTACGACTGCAAGCGCAACGGCGCGCCGGTCTTCGCGATCGCGACCCACATCCCGAGCAGCGAGATCGGCACGAGCTACTTCCAGGAGACGGCGCCCGAGCAGATCTTCGCTCACTGCTGTGCCTACGTCGGCACGATCTCGAGCCCGACGCAGATGCCGCTGATCGCCGAGCTCGCCATGCAGGCTGCGATCCAGGAGCGCGGGGTCGGCATGGTGATCCTCCCGGGAGACGTGGGAGCGGCGACGATCGAGCACCCGTTGCTCGAGCACATGGTCGTGACCGAGCGCCCGCGGATCAGGCCCACCGAAGAGGCTCTCGACCGCGCTGCGGCGCTGATCGGCGAGGCGAAGCGGATTGCGATCTACGGCGGCGACGGCACGCGCGATGCACGCGACGAGGTGTTGCGGCTGTCCCGCAAGCTGCAGGCCCCGGTCGGCTACGCCTACCGCGGCAAGGACGTGCTCGAGCACGACAATCCTGCGGGCGTCGGGATGACGGGCCTCCTCGGTTGGGGCGGAGCACAGAAGGCGCTGGCCGAGGCCGACCTCCTTCTCATGCTCGGCACCGACTTCCCCTACCGTCCCTTCCTCGAGTCGGACTCGACGATCATCCAAGTCGACAACAGGGCGTCGCACCTCGGGCGTCGAGCGAATATCGCGCTCGGCCTCGTCGGTGACGTCGGAGAGACGCTTCGCGGCCTTCTGCCGCGGCTCGAGCAGCGGTCCGACACGACGTTCCTGGACGAGATCGTCAAGCATCACGAGAAGGCAGTCGAGCAGCTCCAGACGTATGTCGAGCACCAGGGCGTGGGTGACGGCCTGCGACCGGAGATGGTCGCGACGGCGCTGAGCGAGCTTGCGGCCGCCGATGCGATCTTCACCGTCGATACCGGGATGTGCAACGTCTGGGGAGCGCGCTATCTGAGGATGAAGCAGGGGCGGCGCATCCTTGCGTCGTTCAGCCACGGGTCGATGGCGAACGCGATGCCCCAGGCGCTCGGCGCGAAGATCGCCTGCCCCGACCGGCAGGTGATCGCGCTCTGCGGTGACGGTGGCCTCTCGATGCTGATGGGTGAGCTGTTGACCGCGGCCGGGCTCGACATTCCCGTCAAGCTGATGGTGTTCAACAACTCGACCCTGGGCATGGTGCGCGCCGAGATGATGGTGGTCGGCTACGAGCCGTTCGGGACCGACGTCAAGAACCCCGACTTCGGCGCGGTCGCCGAAGCGGTCGGCATCCACGGCGAGCGGGTCGTCGAGCCGGGCGACATCCGTCCGGCGGTCGAGCGGGCACTCGCTCACCCGGGCCCTGCGCTGATCGACTTCGTCACCGACCCGCGGGCTCTCGCGATGCCCCCGAAGGCGACCCTCGAGCAGGTCAAGGGCTTCGCGCTCACGACGAGCAAGCTCATCTTCCACGGCGACGGAGCCGAGGTCTGGCAACAGGCGAAGTCGAACATCCGCAATGTCGAGCAAGTCCTGTGAGAGACAGCGGCCTCGCATTCACCCACCGCGAAGGAGAGGGCACGTCGTGACCAGCACCCCGGAGGCGTCCCTGTCGGGCGCCACGATCATCGACACGCCGACGCTCAACAAGGGGACGGCGTTCACCGAGGTGGAGCGCCGGCGCCACGGGCTCCAGGGCCTCCTGCCGCCTCACGTCGAGATGCTCGACGAGCAGGTCGTTCGCGCGTACGCCGCCTACAGCCGGCAGCACGACGACCTCGAGCGTCACATCTTCCTTCGTGATCTGCAGGACACGAACGAGGTGCTCTTCTATCGTCTCCTCCTCGACCACGTCGTCGAGATGCTGCCAATGGTCTACACGCCCGTCGTCGGCCAGGGGTGTCAGGAGTTCAGCCGGATCTACCAGCGTGCGCGCGGTCTCTTCATCTCCTATCCTCACCGCGATGACATCTGTACGACGCTGCGCAACCGCCCGAACGAGGACGTCGACGTCATCGTCGTCACCGACGGCGAGCGGATCCTCGGGATCGGCGATCAGGGCGTCGGCGGGCTCGGTATCCCGATCGGCAAGCTCTCGCTCTACACGCTGATCGGGGGAATCCACCCCGAGCGCACGCTCCCGATCGTGCTCGACGTTGGGACGAACAACCAGGAGCGGCTCGATGACCCCGAGTACCTCGGCTGGCGCCACGAGCGCATCACCGGTGACGAGTACGACGCGTTCATCGACGCGTTCGTCGAGGCCGTCAAGGCGGAGCTGCCCGGCGTCTGTCTCCAGTGGGAGGACTTTGCAACGCCGCACGCGCGCCCGATCCTCGAGCGCTACCGCGACGACCTGCTGACGTTCAACGACGACATCCAGGGGACGGCCTCCGTCGCTCTGGGTGCGATCATCGGTGCGATCAGCGTCACGGGCGGGGAACTGAAGGATCAGCGGATCGTCTTCCTCGGCGCCGGCTCGGCCGGGATCGGCGTTGCCGACTACCTGCGCGCCGCCCTCGTCTCGGACGGCCTCAGCGAGGAAGAGGCGCGTGCCAGGTTCTGGATCGTCGACAAGGAGGGGCTCCTGCACGACGGTCGCAACGACCTGCAGCCGGATCAGGCCGTTTATGCGCGACCGGCAGCGGAAGCCGCCGACTGGCCGACGTCGGCGGCCGGGAAGATCGAGCTCCCGCAGGTGGTCGCCGAGGTGCACCCGACGATCATGATCGGCCTCTCCACCGTGCACGGTGCCTTTACCGAGGCGATCGTCCGCGACATGGCGAGCCACGTCGACCGCCCCATCATCTTCCCACTCTCGAACCCCACGAGCCACAGCGAGGCGACCGGCGAGGATCTGATCAACTGGACAGAGGGACGCGCGCTCGTCGCGAGCGGATCGCCGTTTGCGCCGGTCGAGTACGACGGGCGGACGATCCCGATCGGGCAGTGCAACAACGTCTACATCTTCCCGGCGGTCGGCCTCGGCCTCGTCGCGTCGGGCGCGACGAGGGTCACCGATCTGATGATGGTCGCTGCCGGTCGTGCCCTTGGTGCGAACTCGCCGGCGCTGAAGGACCCGAGCGCGCCGCTTCTCCCGAAGCTCACGGACGTGCGTGACGTGGCGATCGAGATCGCGATCGCCGTCGCGACCGAGGCTCAACGGGCCGGGCTCGCCCCGGAGACGAGCGCCGAGGAGTTGCGAGCTAGGGTCGTCGCCACCCAGTGGACGCCTGCATACGCGGAGTAGACCTCGCGCCGTCATGACCCGCGTTGTATTGTTCCCCCGTGCTCGGTCGCTGGTTCATCCGCCTCGCGGCGTCGCTCGTCGGGATCGCGGCCGGTCTCATCCTCTCGGTCGCCCTCCTCAGTGACTTCTCCGCCTCGACGACGGCGATCGTCACGGCGACGATCCTGTTCTGGATCGTCCACATCATCGTCAACTTCTTCGCCGTGAAGGTTCTCATCCGGCAGCCGTCCGTCGCGCTTGCCGGATTGCTCGCGCTCGCATCGACGATCGTCGCGCTGATCATCGTCAACATCGTGATCTCCGGGATCTCGATCCATGGTGTGGCGACCTACGTGCTCGCGACGCTGATCATCTGGATCACGACGGCCGTCGCGGATGTGATCGGCAGCCGCATGATTCGTGACCGCCGAATCGAGCGGCACAGCTAACCCTCGCCGACGTCCTCCAAAGGCGATAGCCTCGCCAGCATGAGCGTTCTCCACCACACGGTCCGGACCGTCACGCCGTTCCACGACCGCTCCCGGCAGAGCCGGCTGCTCAAGATCGCCCTCTGGCTCCTCGGGACGGCCGTCGCTCTCGTCGTCTGCCACCTCGCCGGTTGGGACGTGGCCGGCTGGTTCGCAAACCTCTGGGACACGATGACGGAGATCTCGCTCCCGTACATCGTCGCAGGCGTGTTCTTCCAGACCATCCAGACGACGCTCACTGCTGCCGCCTGGTACTTCATCCTTGCCGCGGGATATCCGGACGGCGGCGTGCGCTACCGCGACATCCTCGCCGCGTACGCTGCCGGCGTCGCAATGAACGGCTTCCTGCCCGCGAACATCGGTACCTTTGCCTCGCTGCTGATGTACGTCGCGCTGATCCGCGGCTCGACGTTCACCGGCGTCCTTGGTGCCACATTCGTTCAGAAGATCTTCTACACCGCAATCGGCACGCTCGTATACCTGTACCTGTTCATCTCGGTGCCGGGCACGTTCGACCTTCAGCTCGGCGTCGTCAGCAACCACCGCCTTCTCGTGCCGCTGCTGATCGTCGTCGCCGTGGCCGTCATCGCACTGGTCGTGAAGCGGTTCTGGGGCCGGCTCAAGGGGCTCTGGGAGAAGGCGAAGCAGGGCGGCGCGATCCTCGCGAACAAGCGCGACTACGTCGTCAAGGTGCTGTTGCCGTCCTTCGGCTCGTGGATCGCGAAGCTCGTCGTGATTGCGATCTTCCTCGCCGCCTACAGCATTCCGGTCACTTTCCACACCATCATGTCCGTTGTCGGCGGGAACTCGCTTGCAAACACCGTCTCGTTCACGCCGGGTGGAGTGGGGATCACGCAGGCCGTGAACAGCGTCTCGCTCTCGAGCGTCACCTCGACGGCCAATGCGACGGCGTACTCGCTCGGCCAGCAGATCATCGTCACGGCCTGGAACGTCTTCTTCGCCGTCGTGTTGGTCGTGTGGGTCTTCGGCTGGACGGGCGGGAAGCAGCTCGTCGGCGACTCCTACACCGGTGCGAAGGAGAAGGCGGCCGAGCAGTCCGCCGCGCGGAGGGCCCGCAAGGCCGAGAAGCGCGCGGCGCGGCACGACGACGACGCCTGACGCGCGGGACGCCTGTGGGCGGTCGGCTCAGTCGAACACGTGGCCGTGCTCGTACCGTTCGTCCGCACCGGCGGCGGCGGTCAGCGCGGCGACGTTGTCGCGCGTGAAGAAGCCCTCGTAGTGGTGGCAGCGCTCGATGTACTCGGTGATCAGCCCGGAGTACTGCGAGCTCTTCGAGAAGATCTGCTTCAGGTTCGGGTCGTCCTTGCACTCGCCGACCACGTGGGCGAGGAACTTCGTCCCCATCTCGGAGAGCTGCCGCACGACGTAGTCGACGTTCTTCTCCTCGGCGACGTGGCCGTCGATCACGGCTATCGCGATGTGGTGCATCCGTCGTCCGAAGTTCCGCACGAAGCTCTCGGTCGGCATCGGCAGGTTCTCGAACGAGTTCAGGTACGACGGCGTGTTGTTGGCGGTGAAGACCCGCGCCGGCGACTGCTTGTCGTCGTCGACGTTCATGTGGCGCGTCACGTTGGTGGAGGAGTTCATCTCCGTGATGTTGTAGGCGCCCCAGAAGTAGTACGGCACCATCGTCAGGTACTCGAGCAGTGCGTCTTCCCGGTCCCCCGACAGGATCCGCGTCGCCATATGGTCTAGACCAATCACGAGATCGGAGATTCCGTGCTCCTCCTGCAGCGCGTCGGCCCTCTCCAGCTTCTCCTGCTCGTGGGCCGAGAGCACGATCACGTCACCCACGTCGAGTGCCTCCAGGTCGTCGAGATCGATGTCGACGTACCCGACCCGGTTGTAGGTGAAGTCGGAGAGGAACGTGAACGTGAGATGCTCGCTGCAGTAGAACCCGTTCAGCGTGTCACCCTGCTCGACGAAGCGGATGTTGTGGGGCTCGAGCGCCTCGCGCACGGCTTGCACCGACGTCGCGGTGTAGATCTCCCCCACGTACCGCGCGTTCGGCTTGCGGCTCGAGAGCGGATAGAGAGCGTTCCAGCGGGTGATCTCGTCCTCGTAGGACGGGACGAGCGGCTCGATCACGATCAGCCGCGGGAACTCGGGCCGTGAGCGGAGAAGGTACACCTTGTGCGTCTCCGACAACCTCGCCTCGACGAAGCGGTACGGCCCCATGACAGCGAGCTCGGCGAGGTAATTGATCGCGTCGTCGTGCTCGACCTGGATCACGACGCCTGCCATCCTGTCGACGATCTGTCCGAGCCCGGCCACTCGGCGGCGCTCGTAGACCTTGGGGAGGAACTCGTTGAAGAAGTCGGTGTTCTTCTTGTCGCCCTTGGGCGTGTAGGTCGCGAGATCGATCATCGTGGCTCCTGGGAGTGGTGAGTGGAAGGGCGGGAACCGGCTCAGGCAGGGGTGCTGTTCGCGCTCACGTTGTATCGGAACGTCTCGGAGCTCGACTCGTTCCAGTAGCGCTGCGCGCGGGACGGCGCCTCGCCGTCGAGAAGCTGGTTCGCGTTAAGGAACGGGTAGATCTCGTCGAGGCTCGCGACCTGCGTCGAGCTGATCCGCCTGACAACGTGGTGCGGTGCGAGCTCGCTCGTATGGTCGAGACCCATCGCGGCGACGAACTCCGCGAGCGCGTGGACCGTGTTGCGATGGAAGTGGCGCACGCGTTCCGCTTTGTCGGGGACGACGAGCGCCCGCTGCAGCTTCGGATCCTGTGACGTGACACCGACGGGGCAGCGGTTGGTGTTGCATCGTTGTGCCTGGATGCACCCCACCGAGAACATGAACGCGCGCGCCGAGTTGCACCAGTCCGCTCCGAGCGCCATCGCTGTCGCGATCGCCGAGGCGGTGACCATCTTGCCGCTTGCGCCGACTCGGATCTGGTCGCGGATGCCCGCCCCGACGAGGATGTTGTGGACGGCGGCAAGTCCCTCCATCAGCGGAAAGCCCATCGAGTCGGAGAATTCCTGCGGAGCTGCGCCCGTGCCGCCCTCGCCACCGTCGACGACGATGAAGTCGACGAGGATCCCCGTCTCGAGCATCGCCTTCACGATGGCCATGAACTCCCGGGGCTCGCCGATGCAGATCTTGAAGCCGACCGGCTTCCCGCCCGAGAGCTCGCGCAGCCGAGCCACGAACGTAACCATCTCGAGCGGCGTCGAGAACGCCGTGTGCGTAGGTGGGCGAGAAGACCGGTCTTGCCGACCTCGACGAGCCGCGCCTCGGCGATCTCCTCGGTCACCTTCGCGCCGGGCAGGATGCCGCCGTGGCCGGGCTTTGCGCCCTGCGAGACCTTGATCTCGATCATCTTCACCTGTGGATCGCGTCGCGTTCTTCGCGAACAGATCGGGGTCGAAGTCGCCATCGGGCGTCCGGCAGCCGAAGTAGCCGGTACCGATCTGCCAGATCAGGTCGCCGCCACCGCCGCGGTGATAGCGGGAGATGCCGCCCTCGCCGGTGTCGTGGGCGAAGTCTCCGAGCTTGGCGCCCGTGTTCATCGCAAGCACCGCGTTGCCACCGAGCGCGCCGAAGCTCATTGCCGAGATGTTGAGGACCGAGAGCGAGTAGGGCTGGCTGCAGGCGCCGCCGCCGACGGTGATCCGCATCTCCTTCACGGGATCCGCGGCGACGGGGCGGGTCAGGATCGAGTGCTTGAGGTACGTGTAGCCCTCGGCGTAGACGTCCTGCTCGGTTCCGAACGGCTTCGTGTCCGTCACGCTCTTTGCCCGTCGGTAGATGATCGCGCGGGTGTCGCGGTTGAACGGCCGACCGCTCGTATTGTCCTCGACCAGGTACTGATGGAGCTCCGGGCCCATGTCCTCGAGCAGAAAGCGGAAGTGCCCGATGATCGGGTAGTTCCGCAAGATGCTGTGTCGCGACTGGGTGTAGTCCCAGAGCCCGATCAGCACGAGCGGGGCGAAGAGGAATTCGAGCAACCACCACCAGGGGCTGACGAGAATCGCGAGGGGAACCGTGGCGAGTGCGAGGAGGAACGACCCCCACAGCACCTTCGTGCCGATCTTCAAGATCATCAGCTCGTCTCCTCGCGCGCGGTTGCGGAATGCCCGCGCTCATCCTAGATCCCCACTCGCTTCGACGACGAGGCTGCGACCGAGCACGGCCCGGCTACGAGCCCTCGGCGTCCGCCGGGCGCTCGCTCGAGCTCTCGGGGAGGAGCAGCGCCGCTCCGATCAGGAACCCGATCGCACCGAGGAAGGTGCCACTGTTCGCGAGCGAGGCGTTCAGGAGCTCGCCGGTCGACGGGACGACGTACGCGCCGATCGCGGAGAGGCCGAAGAAGATGGAACCCCCAAGGTTCAGCGCGGAGATGCGCCAGCCGATGTCGCTCGGAGCCCACGAAACCCACCGGTGTCCCGCCTCTGCGTACGCGAGCCAGCTGGCGACGAGGAAGCAGACCGAGCCGATCGCGTCGGGGCGCCACGTGAGCAGGTCTGCAGGCTCCGCGTCGAGGCTCTCGATCATCGCCCTGAACGTCGAGACGTTGAAGAAGACGGTCCCGACGAGTTGGATCGCCGTGGCGAGCCAGTCGATCCGGTGCGGCTCCCACGAGGCGAGCCGCGGCCGCCCGGCCCTCGCACGCGGCACGGCGCCGGTGCTCACGACCTCGACGTACTGGAGGTAGGCGGCGGTCGTGAAGAAGATCGAGCCGACGAAGAACGTGACACCGTCTGCTCCGGCGCCGACGAGCGAGACATAGCCGGGGACGGAGCCGAGGGCGAAGCAGGCCGAACCGACCATGAACAGGATGGCCATCCACCACGACCGCGTTCGATATGACCTGCTACCGGCGGTGCCCCAACGGCCGCGTTTGCGGTGCGCCCGGGAGCTCCATTCCCGCTCGATGCCGTCGAGCTCGTAGACCGCGTGCGTCACGAACGGCCTCGGGCCGTGCGCAGCTATCGGGCGCGCGCCCTCGGGCAGGCCGCGCCATCTCCCGTTCGGGTTGCTCAGTGGTGGAACCCGGAGGAGTTGGAGCTGTCCCGCACGGGTGCGGGCTGCGCATGGAGGTGCGGCAACTGGCGCTCGATGTCCTTCACGAGCAGGTCGGCCATGTCGTGGGTGAACCCGAGCTTCACGACGACGCGAAGCGCGGCGAGGTCGGTTCGGTTGGCCGGGAACGTGTACGCCGGCAGCAACCAGCCGCGCTCGCGCAACGCGTTCGAGACGTCGAAGACCGTGAAGTTCGCGATCTCGTCCTTGAGCTTGAACGCGAAGACCGGCAACTCGTCGCCCTTCGTGATCAGCTCGAACGGGCCGATCTCGGCGATCTTGGCGGACAGCCG
Organism: uncultured Thermoleophilia bacterium; assembly: GCA_963727515.1. GTDB lineage: Bacteria > Actinomycetota > Thermoleophilia > Gaiellales > Gaiellaceae > Gaiella. Next base: position 457,879 of record CAVSGN010000003.1, read on the forward strand.
GGTAGCGACCGAGCGCGAGTACAGCTGCACCTTGCGGTACCCGTCGAAGCCCAGTCGCAGGAAGTTGTAGTACTGCGCGACGACCTGCGCGCCCGGTCGGGAGAAGTTGAGTGCGAAGGTAGGCATGTTGTCGCCGAGATAGTTGACCCAGAAGATCAGGTCTTCGGGGAGAGCCGCCGCGTCGCGCCAGACGATCCACCCGACGCCGGGGTAGACGAGCCCGTACTTGTGGCCCGAGGCGTTGATCGAGGCGACCCGTGGGAGCTGGAAGTCCCACTCGAGGTCGGGGTCCGCGAACGGTGCGACGAAAGCGCCGGAGGCACCGTCGACGTGGACGGGAACATCGAGCCCCGTGCGCGCCTGCAGGTCGTCGAGGGCCGCGCAGATCTCCGCGACCGGCTCGTAGGAGCCGTCGAAGGTGGAGCCGAGAATCGCAACGACGCCGATCGTGTTCTCGTCGCAGAGCTTCACCGCTTCCTCCGCGGAAAGGTGGTAGCGGTCGCCGTCCATCGGGACGAGACGCATCTCGACGTCCCAGTAGTTCGCGAACTTCTCCCAGCAGACCTGGACGTTGATCCCCATCACGAGGTTCGGCTTGTCGACCGGCTTGCCCTCGGCTTTGCGGCGGTGCTGCCAGAGGCGCTTCAGCGCGAGCCCCCCGAGCATCGCCGCTTCGCTCGACCCGGTCGTCGAGCAGCCGACGGCCTTGGCCGGGTCGGATGCGTGCCACAGGTTGCCGAGGATGTTGACGCAGCGCATCTCGAGCTCGGCCGTCTGCGGATACTCGTCCTTGTCGATCATGTTCTTGTCGAGGCACTCCGCCATCAGCTTCTCTGCCTGCGGCTCCATCCACGTGCTCACGAACGTCGCCAGGTTCATGCGGGCATTGCCGTCGAGCATCAGCTCGTCGTGGATGATCTGGTACGCGACGTCGGGAGGAAGCTCGCCGTCACGCAAGGTGTGTCTCGGGATGTTGTCGCCCTCGAGGGCGAACACCGTCTGGATCGAGAGATCGGTCGTAGGGCCGTGTGCGGCTTTCGGATGTTTGAGCGCCATGGGATACCTCTTCCAGTCGTGGAGTCGTGTTCCGGGTTGGTGCCTCTACGGTTCTGTCGTGCTCCCGCCCGTCGGATGGTGCAGCTCGAGCGGCGTCACTGGGGGGAAGTCCACCGCGATGCTCGACGTGACGCCGAGGTCGGGAGCAATGTGCAACAGCTCGCCAGGTTCGATGAGCCGCCATTCGGCGTTGTCGTCGAGGGGCTCGCTCGCGACGACGACGCTCGGGTGGTCTGCGAGGTGCGCGCTGTGCACGCGGAGCTGCTGGCTCGCGTGGTGGAGGTCGCGGCCGCCGTGAGGCCCGCCTGCCTCGCGCTCGAGCACGAAGAGCCTGTGCGTCTCGGGATAGCGGAAGGCCCACACCTCGTGCTCGGTCGCGAGTACGAAGTTGATCGAGTAGACGGGCAGGTTCCGGGCAATCCAGCGCGCCGCGGCGCCGATCCCGGCGCCGACGTCGCCTCCGCTCGCGCGGATCTCCCGCGTGATCAGTGCGAAATACCGCTCGGAGTCCGTCTCGCCCTGGACGAGCCGGAGGTCGTCGCCGAGCTCGGCCTCGAGGAGGTCGAGCCCGTGGACAACGCCGTTGTGCGCAAAGATCCGGCCGTCCATCGTGAAGGGATGGGTGTTGAGGGCCGTGTGCTCTCCGGTCGTCGCGAAGCGGATGTGCGAGACGAACGTCGTCGACGTGATGTGCCGCGCCTCGCGGGAGAAGGCGCCATCGCCGAACGCCGCCAGTGGCTCCTTGTCGAGGACGGGTGCCCCGTCAGGGTCGAAGTAGCCGAGCCCGGTACCGTCGGGGTTGCGGTGGCTCTGTGCGACCAGGCTGTCCGGCGCATCGAGCAACCAGAAGCTCGCATGAACGCGGTGTGGCGTTGCAGCGAGGGCGAAAAGGCGACACACGTCGGCAACGATACTCTCCCGCGGCGACACGTCGAATCTGCGGCCGGGACACGTCGCGCTGGGTAGATTGACACGACTCGCTCACCGAATCGAGGACGTTCCATGGCCGACCATCTCCTTGCTGCCGATCAGCCCGTCGTGCCCGGTGGGTCGCCTTTCTCCGGAATGCGTTGGATTCCAGACGGAACGTTCCGGCTTGGCTCGGCGGACTTCTATGCGGAGGAGGCTCCGGTTCACCGGGTGACCGTCGAGGGCTTCTGGATGGATCAGCAACCTGTAACGGCGGCAGACTTTCGGCGGTTCGTCCGCGAGACAGGGCATGTCACGGAGGCGGAGAGGTCGCCCGACCCCGAGCAGTATCCGGACGCCGACGCGGCGCTCCTCGTCCCGGGCTCGCTCGTCTTCCGGAAGCCACCGGGCCCGGTCGCGCTCGACGACGTTCGGAACTGGTGGGAGTACGTGCCGGGGGCGATGTGGAAGCGACCGGGCGGAAAGGGAACGACGATCAATGGTCGCGATCGCCACCCGGTCACGCACGTGGCGTACGCCGACGCGGAGGCGTACGCGACCTGGGTGGGCAAGGAGCTGCCGACCGAGGCGGAGTGGGAGGTCGCCGCAAGGGGCGGCCTCGACGGCGCCGTCTTCACCTGGGGCGACGAGCACGAGCCGGACGGGAAGCCGGCCGCGAACGTCTGGCAGGGCGAGTTCCCGTGGCAGAACCTGAGGACAGACGGGTTCGAGGGCACGTCACCCGTCGGCTCGTTTCCGCCGAACGGCTACGGCCTCTTCGACATGGCCGGCAACGTCTGGGAGTGGACGACCGACTGGTATGCCCCGAACCGCCCGGAGGACGCCTCGAAGGCGTGTTGTGTTCCGCGGAATCCGAGAGTCACGAGCGCTGACGCGAGCTATGGGCCGGGCGAGACGATCCCGCGGAGGGTGATCAAGGGCGGCTCGCACCTCTGCGCGCCGAACTACTGCTTCCGGTATCGACCCGCCGCCCGGCAGGCAGAGGCGGTCGACACGTCGACCTGTCACATCGGTTTTCGCTGCGTCGTCCGGCAGGGCTAGCTCTCAGTACTCGAGATCCTCGACCGTCTCGGCGGCCGATCCTTCCTGCCGTCCGACGATGCGGATCGCGAGCAACGGGAGGACGAGCACCGAGATCATTCCCGCGCCGATCAGCGAGGCGCTGACCTGCGTGCTGATCGCACCCCGGTCGGTTCCGAGCCCGACGATCGCGACGATCAGGGGGAGGCCGGTCGCGCTCAGGAGGGCGAGCGAGACCGTACGACGCGGGCCGAGGTCGCGGAGCCAGAGCAACGTCGACGCTCCGCGTACCAGGATGAGGAGCCCGAGGAACAGCGCCGCGAGGCCGAGCCCCTCGGGGCTGAGTAGGCTGTCGAGGTCGAAGTTCATGCCGGTGACGACGAAGTAGATCGGGATCAGGAGCCCGAACCCGATCCCCTCGAGCCGCAGGCGTACGGGCTCGGCCTCGGGCGAGTCGAGGGCGATCCCGACCAGCAGCCCGGCTGCGAAGGCCCCGAGCACGTAGTCGAATCCGGCGTCACGCGCGAGGAGCGCGAGCGCGGCGAGGATGAGCACCGAGAGGCGGACGGCGGCCTGGCCTGTCGTGTTGATCGTCTCGCGGATCGCCTTGACGATGCGCGGCGGGCGAGTCCTGACGGCCACGACGGCCCCGGCCGCGACCACCACGCCGAACCCGATGAGAAGCAGGATCTCCTCTCCGGCGCCGTAGGTTCCGGTGAGAAAGACGGAGATCATGACGATGGGCCAGAACTCGCCGGCAACGCCTGTCCCGAGCACCGCCCGGCCGAACGTGGTGGGAAGCAGGCCGGCGTCGGAGAGGATCGGCACGAGCGCTCCGAGGGAGGTCGTCGTCAATGCGATCCCGAGGAGCCACCATGACGCGTCGACGCCGAGGACGGCAAGGACGCCACCGACCGCGAGGCCGACCACGAGCGAGATACCCCAGCCGGCGCTCCCACGCATGAGCGCCCGCTGCGGCACCTTCTTCTCCACGACTTCGATCCCGGCGAAGAAGAACAGGAACGCGAGCCCGAGACCGGAGAGGAAGGTCAGGTAGGAGTCGGCGCTCGCCCAGCCGAGCACGTCGGGGCCGATCGCGATCCCGAGTGCGATCTCGAGGACGACCGTCGGGAGCACCACGTGTCGATGGAAGCGCGAGAGGATCGCGGCGAGGACGCTCGCGGCGAGAACGAGGACGAGCGAGCGGAGGTCGGGCTGAGGCGCGACCGCAAGGATCGACGGTGTCACTGTCGCGGGAGACTAACGCCGGAGCACATCGCCGTCCGCGGCACTACGATGACGCGCAATGAGCTGGGGCCTCGTCTTCCGCATTCGCCAGACGCTCAAGGGGAGCCTCTGGGTCGTGCCGCTGCTTGGCGGGATCCTCGGCGTCGCGCTCAGCTACGCGAGCGTCCACCTCGAGAGCGACCGCTTCGTGCCTGCGGGTTGGAACTACTCGACGGGCACGGCGCTCACGGTGCTCACCACCGTCGTCGGTGCAACGGTCGGCCTGCTCGGGTTCGTCGTCACGGTCAGCGTGCTGGTCGTCCAGATGGTGACGGGCGCGTTCTCACCGAGGTACATGCGGATCTGGTACCGGGACCCCGTCCTCAAGGCGACGCTCGCGGTGTTGTTCGGCACCCTGGCGTTCTCGTACTCGCTCCTGCGCCGGGTCGACGAGGCCGCCCCGAACCTCGGCGTGTCACTCGCCGGCTTTTTCCTGGGCACCGGCCTCGTGCTCTTCCTCGTCTTCCTCGATCGGGTCGTGCACCGGCTCCGGCCGGTGAAGGTGGCCGAGATCGTCGCCAGAGCCGGTCGCGAGGCGTTCCAGTCGACGGTCGAGCTGACGACGACCCGGCGGCGGTCAGGCGCCACCACTGAGATCGAGCGGCTCGTCGCCGAGGAGCCGGCGTTCGTCGTCACGGGCAGCGAGTCGGGCTCCCTCCAGGCGATCGACGACGAGGGCCTTCTTCGGTGGGCGACCGAGCACGACGCGGTCATCGTCGTGCCGCATGGCGTCGGCGACTTCGTCTCACGTGGTGGGGCGCTGCTCGAGGTGTACGGGGAAGGCCCGTTCCCGGTGCTGATCGAGCTGAGGCTTGCCGGCAGGGTTGCGCTCGGGATCGAGCGAACGATCGACCAGGACCCTGCTTTCGCGCTCCGCATCCTCGTCGACGTCGCTATCCGGGCGCTCTCTCCCGCCGTGAACGACCCGACGACCGCGTCGCAGGTGATCGACCACCTCGAGGACCTGGTGGCCGTGATCGGGAGGACGCCGGGGCTCGACGGCCACTGGGAATATCACGATGCGAACGGTGCCCTCCGGCTCGTGATGCCGGCGCACCGGTTCTCGGACTTTCTCGCGCTGGGCTTCACCGAGGTTCGCGAGTACGGTGGCTCGTCGACCCAGATCGCCCGACGGCTGCGGGCGGCGCTCGAGGAGCTCGAGAGAACGGTCCTGCCCGAATATCGCCCAGCCGTGGCCGTCGAGCTCGACCGACTCCAGGCGACGGTGGAGGCCGCGTTCGTCGGATCGCCCGACGCCGTCCACGTCCACCGCGCCGATCGGCAGGGGATCGGCGGCCCGCCCGCGCTCAGCGGCTGACGCTCGAGGGTTGCGGGCGTCCGACGGGCACCGTAGGCTGGCGGCGTGGCTGGCGCCCTCGCACTGATTGCGGCGTTCCTCTTCGCGCTTGCGGCAACACTGCAGCAGAAGGGCGCGCTCAACCTCCCGACCATCTCCCTCGGAGATCCGAAGTCGCTCGTACGCCTTCTCGGGCAGACCTGGTGGCTGTTCGGGACGCTGGCGCTCTTCGCCGGCTACTTGTTCCAGGCGGGAGCGCTCGACCGGGGTCGGCTCTCGATCGTCCAGCCGCTCCTCGTCACGACGGTCATCTTCGCGCTCCCGCTCGGCTACCTGCTGACGAAGCAGCACGTCGGCCGCCGCGAGGTGATCGGCGCAGGCGTGATCGTCGTGGGCCTCGCTCTGTTCGCCTACTTCGCCGACCCCGCCGGTGGGAACGAGAATGCCCCGAACGACGAGTGGGCGATCGCGATCGGCCTCGTCGTCGCGGTCTCGGCCGTCCTCCTCATCGTCGGCAAGGGCGGCAATCTCACGGTGGTGGCCGCCTCCTACGGGACGGTGGCGGGGATCCTGTTCGGGCTCTCTGCGGCACTGACGAAGCCCACGCTCGACTACCTCCACCAGAGCGTCGGAACCATGCTGTCGCACTGGGAGTGCTACGCCCTCGCAGTCGCAGGGGTCGGAGGGTTCATCCTCCAGCAGGTCTCCCTCGGCACGGGCCGCCTGGCGCCCTCCGTTGCGACGGTCTCCGTCGCCAACCCGGTCGTCGGAATCGCCATCGGGACGATTCTTCTCGACGAGACCTGGAGTCGGCCGGCCTGGCACATCGTCCTCGGGATCGTCGGGCTCTGCCTTGCCCTCGTCGGCGCGGTCGTGATCTCGCTCGCCCACGAGGCCGCGAAGGCCGAGCTACCGTCGCCGGACGGCGCCGGGGCTACCGCCTGACCGCGCCATGACCTCCAGCGGTGACGAGGACGTCGCGGCTGTCCTCTCGGGCGTGGGGCGTGACGTGCGCGCGCCGCGGGCGGCAGGGGTCGCAGGGCTCTTGTTTGCAGCGTTCTTCATCGCGTCGCTGCTGATGCTGCAGGGTGCACCCGGTGGGGGAAGCACTGCGGCCGAGATCGCCGAGTGGTATCTCCGGAGCAGCTCGAGGCACCTCGCGATCGTCGGCCTCTACCTCGTCCCGTTCGCCGGCATCTCGTTCCTCTGGTTCATCGCGGTGATCCGCAGTCACATCGGTGAAAGGGAGGATCAGTTCTTCGCCACGGTCTTCATCGGCAGCGGTCTCCTCTTCGTGGCGATGCTGTTTGCCGCCGCGGCGGCGGCGGGCGCACCGCTCTTATCGGTGCGATTCCAGGGAGCGCCGGTGCCGGGACCGGACGCGATCGGCTTCGCGCGGGCGCTCGGCTACACGTTTCTCTACGTGTACGCGATTCGGGTCGCCGCAGTGTTCGTCATCTCCGTCTCCACGCTCGGCCTTCGCACCGCGAGCCTCCCGCGCTGGCTCGTGCTCACCGGATACGCGATTGCGGCGGTAATGCTCCTCAGCGTCTCCTTCTTCCGCTTCGTCGTGCTCCTGTTCCCACTGTGGGTCGCAGCTGTGAGCGTGGTGATCCTTCTCACGTCGCGGGTCCCGGACGGCACTCTCGAGCGCCGGTCGGCCTCGTCGTGAGTTGACAACCCGGCGGCTTTGAACGAGGATCCTCGGTTCTCGGATGTGCGACGTACAGTGAGGGGTTGACGAATGAGCGCGACCGACGAGGATCTGACGATGGGAGCTAGTGCAACCGAGGGCGACAACGACGACGCCGCCGCGCCGAAGCGCGTCGGCGGCGGGGGTCGCGTCGAGCACTTCACGGTCGCCGAGCGCACGGCGCGCGGCAAGGCCACCCGCGCCGAGGTGCCACGCACATCGCACGGCGACTGGGAGCCCGCGGCCCACCGCCCGGACCCAGTCGAGCTACTCGAGGAGCAGGCGCAAACGCGCGTTCCGGAGCTCGTTCCGATTCGTTACGGCCGCATGCTCGTCTCGCCGTTCACATTCTACCGCGGCGCCGCGTACCTGATGGCGTCGGACCTCGCGAGCGGCCCGCGCACCGCCCTCCATACGCAGCTCTGCGGCGACGCCCACCTGTCCAACTTCGGCGGCTACGCCGCCCCGGACCGCAAGCTCGTCTTCAGTCTCAACGACTTCGACGAGACGCTTCCCGGCCCGTTCGAGTGGGACGTCAAACGGCTTGTCGCGAGCTTCGCGGTCGCCGGCCGGGATCGCGGCTTCGACGCGAAGGTGCGCGAGGTGATCAATCTCGAGGCCACCCGCGCGTACCGGGAGAGCATCCGCTCGTTCTCCGCGATGGGGAACCTCGAGCTCTGGTACACACGGATCGAGGTGGACGATCTCCTTGTCCGATTGCGCGCGCAGGCGACCGCCAAGCAGCTCAAGACCGGGATGAAGCGCCTCGAGGCGAACGTCGCCAAGGCCCGCACCAAGGACAGCATCAAGGCGTTCGCCAAGCTGACGACGGTCGAGAACGGTGTCCCACGGATCACCGGTGACCCGCCGCTCATCGTTCCGATCGAGGACGTCGCCGGAGAGCAGGCGTCCCGGGTGAACGAGGTGCTTCGCGGCGTCGTTCGTTCCTATCGCCGGACGCTCGCCGGCGATCGGCGGAGGCTGCTCGAGCGCTATCGGTATGTCCACGCGGCCCGCAAGGTCGTCGGCGTCGGCAGTGTCGGCACGCGTGCCTGGATCTGCCTTCTGCTCGGACGGGACGGGGACGATCCGCTGTTCCTGCAGTTCAAGGAGGCCCAGCGCTCGGTCCTCGAGCCGTTCCTCGGCCGCAGTGAGTTCGCGAACGCCGGCCAGCGTGTCGTCGAGGGCCAGCGGCTGACCCAGGCGGCGAGCGACATCATGCTCGGGTGGATCAAGGTCGACGGCGTCGACGCCGTCAGGCGGGACTTCTACATCCGTCAGCTGTGGGACTCGAAGCTGTCGGCAACCCCAGAGATGATGGAGCCGCGGGCGCTCCAGATCTACGCGCGGATCTGCGGCACCGAGCTCGCCCGCGCGCACGCGCGGGCCGGCGACGGGATCGCGATCGCCGGGTATCTCGGCGGCGGAGACACGTTCGACCGCGCCATGGCGCGGTTCGCGGAGGCGTACGCCGATCAGAACGAGCGAGACTATGCGGCCCTCAAGACCGCAGTCGAGTCCGGCCGCGTCGCGGCCGAGTTCGGGCTGTGATGCGGCTCCTCGCGCGCGCCGGATGACGCACCGGGATGCGCGCATCCCGTACTGTTCCGGCATGAGCAGCCACCGATTCTTCACGGGCTCGGCAGCCGTCGCGACGCTCGCAACGGCAGCGCTGCTCGCTGCCGCCGGCTGCGGCGGCTCGAGCGACAGCAGCAGCAGCAGCGATACGACGTCTCCGACGACCGAGTGGGCCGACGGCCTGTGCACCGCAATCTCGACCTGGAAGTCCTCTATCTCGTCCATCGGGGACACGCTCACGAGCGGGGAGATCTCGAAGGACGCGCTCACGAGCGCAGTCGACGACGCCAAGAGCGCGACCGACACGCTCACCTCCGATCTCGATGCGCTGGGCACGCCCGACACCGACGCGGGCAAGCAGGCGAAGGACTCGATCGATCAGCTCTCCACGGAGCTCAAGGACGACGTGGCGACGATCCAGGACGAGCTCGACAGCGCATCCGGCATCGCCGGGCTGATCGCGGCGATCCCGACCATCACGAAGTCGCTCTCGAACATGGGAACGCAGGTCAGCACGGCGATCTCCGACCTCGAGAGCCTCGACGCAAAGGGCGAGCTCGAAAGCGCCTTCAAGGACGCGTCGAGCTGCGACGGCCTGGCCGGAAACTGAGCGGGGCGGGGGCATGAAGAACGGGTCGACGCGCACCGAGCTGATGGCGATCCCGATCGTCCTCGTCCTCTTCGGTATCGGGCTCGTTCTGGCCATCGCCTCCGAGAGCGGCATCTGGGCATGGTTGTTCGTGGGGGCGGCGGGAGTAGTCCTTGCCGTTGCGCTGATCGCGCGGTATGCGAAGAAGAACCCCCACCCCGCGGCTGCCACGCCGGCGCCTGCACGCGTCGAGGGGCCGGGCGCCGCTGGAAGGGGTGGCGCGTACCGGGTGCTCGTGATCGCCGACGAGAGCTGTGTCGACCGTGCGTTTTGCGATGGGCTCGCCGAGCACGCTGCAGGCAGAGAGGTCGAGGTTCTCGTGATCGCGCCCGCGCTCGGCTCGCGGATCGCGCGGTGGACGGATGACGAGTCGCAGTACGTCGATGCGCGCAAGCACCTCGGCGAGACGGTGGCTGCCCTCGGTGCGGCGGGCATCACGGCAACGGGTGAGACCGGTGCGGATGACCCGCTGCAGGCTGCCGACGACGGTGTGCGCGAGTTCGCGCCGAGCGAGATCGTCTTCGTGACACGACCCGGCACCCACACCGACTGGGCAGAGCGAGGCGTGATCGAGACGGCGAGGACCCGGTACGACGTCACCGTCTCGCACATCGAGATCCCCTCGCCCTGAGCGAGCGCGATGCCGCGTCGCCCCGGGAGCGTCGTGCGATGAGACGGCGTGACTACGTCGGCCCCGTGCTCTGCGGCCTCGGCTCCGCCTGCATGCTGGCGGCGGTTGCCGTCGATTTCGAAAGCACGGCGGCGAAGGTCCTGATGGCTGCGGCCGCGATCATGTTCGTGCCGGGGGCGTACATCACGCTGGGGCTCGTTCGGCGGATCGTCGGCCCTCCGCGCTGAGCCGAGCGCAGCCGGCCCATCTCGACCTCGCTCGGCATGCCGTAACGAACGGCCAGGATCCGTCGACCCGCGCGCGCGCGTGCGGGTCGTGCTCGTCGACAGCGACGGCTGGACGCCGCTCGCGAGTGTGGTGAAGGTGCCTGCGGCGACGTGGCGATGGAGGGCCTGCGGCGCAACGTCCCGGCCGCCCCGGCACACTGCACCGATGCGTGTCGTCCTTGCTGCAACCGCGTTCCTCGTCGCCGCGACGCCGGCCGCGGTGATCGCCGCCCCTCACGGCGGACATTGTGTTGAATCAACACAATGTCCGGTGGTCGTCGTCGACCCCGGGCATGATCTCCGCGCCAATCTCACGACGGAGCCGATCGGGCCGGGGTCCACGACCCGGAAGATCAAGGACGGCGGTGGCACGAGCGGCGTCGACTCCGGTTCGACGGAGGCCGCACTCAACCTCGCGATCTCGTTGCGCGTGCGGGCGCTGCTCGAACGGGCGGGCGTTCGCGTCGTGATGACGCGCCACCGCACGGCCGGGACGAGCATCGGCAACATTGCGCGCGCCCGGATCGCAAACCGCGCCCATGCGGCCCTGTTCCTGCGCATTCACGCGGACGGAGCGCCGTCGCCGGCAGTGCGGGGCTCGCACACGCTCTATCCGGCGTTGCGGCCCGGCTGGACGGATGACATCTTCATTCGCAGCAAGATCGCTGCCCGGACGGTGCAGCGCGAGCTCGTGAGCGCGCTCGGATTCCCGAACCGCGGCCTGCAGGAGCGGGCCGACTTCACGGGCTTCAACTGGGCGAGCGTCCCGGCGATCCTCGTCGAGGTCGGGTTCATGACGAATGCGCTCGAGGACAGGTTGCTCGCCACGAAGGAATACCGGGCGCGTGCGGCGCACGGACTGTGCCGGGGGGTGTTGCGCGCTCTCCGGATTCCGCCCGCCCGCTGTGACTAGATTTAGCGGGCACTAAATCTGCCTGTACCATCGGAGGATGAGTGACGAGCGCGCCTCGCCGCCCGAGCGGCATCACGGCGGCCTTCGCGCTGTCGAGCCCGGCTCGCTGGTCGTCGGGGCCGAAGATGCTCTCCCGGGGAGGCTGCGGTCCTGCGCGCGGCCGAGCGCTCGCTCAGCGGCGAGCGGAGGGGCCTCGGCCGGTTCACCCCGTTCCTCGGGCCGGCCTTCATCGCCGCCGTCGCCTACGTCGATCCCGGCAACTTCGCGACCAACATGGCGGGCGGAGCGCAGTTCGGCTACCTCCTCCTCTGGGTCGTCCTCGTTGCCAACCTGATGGCGATGCTCATCCAGTCGATGAGCGCCAAGCTGGGCATCGCCACGGGCATGAACTTGCCCGAGGTGTGTCGCGAGCGGTTCTCGCGCCCGGTCACGTTCCTTCTCTGGATCCAGGCGGAGCTGATCGCGATGGCCACGGACATCGCCGAGTTCGTGGGAGCCGCGATCGGCATCAACCTGATCACGGGGCTGCCGCTGTTCCCGGCCGCGCTCCTCACGGGTGTCGCGTCGTTTCTCATCCTCGGCCTGCAGAGCCGCGGGTTCCGCAAGCTCGAGCTCGTCATCGCCGCGTTCGTCGGGGTGATCGTGATCGCGTTCGGGTTCCAGGTGTTCGTTGCAAAGCCCTCCGCCACGGGCATCGCTCACGGCATGTTCGTCCCGGGGTTCGACGGTACGGACAGCGTGCTGCTCGCCGTCGGGATCCTCGGCGCGACGGTGATGCCCCACGTCATCTACCTGCACTCCGCGCTGACGCAGCGGCGCATCGTCGGTGCGACCCCGGAGGCTCGCCGGAAGATCTTCCGCTTCGAGCTCGTCGACCTCGTGATCGCGATGTCGATTGCGGGGCTGATCAACATGAGCATGCTCATCACGGCAGCGGCGGTCTTCCATACCCGTGGCCTCACGGGCGTGGGTGACGATCTCAGCGCCGTCTACGACGGGCTCGATCAGTACCTGGGCACGAGCGCGGCGATCATGTTCGGCGTCGCGTTGCTCGCATCCGGTCTCTCGTCGTCCAGCGTCGGCACGATGGCCGGTCAGGTGGTGATGCAGGGATTCATCCGTCGTCAGATCCCGCTCACGCTCCGGCGGGCGATCACGATGGTGCCGGCCCTGCTGATCATCGCCGTCGGCTTCAATCCCTCCAAGGCCCTGATCCTGAGCCAGGTCGTGCTGTCGTTCGGGATCCCGTTTGCGCTCGTCCCCCTCCTGCTCTTCTGCCGCAACCGATCGCTGATGGGAACGCTCGTGAATCGCTCGTCGACGACGGCCGCCGCGGTCGTCGTGACCGTCGTCGTTGTCGCCCTGAACGCGTTCTTGCTCGAGCAGACGCTCCTCGGCTGAGCGGCCCTCAGCGGTTGCGCCAGGCGGCGAGGACGTCCGCCTCGCGCTCGGGGTCGAGCCCGACCCCGGGGACGACTTCGGTGTGGGCAAGGGTCGCGGTGACGGTGTCCTCGATCGGCCGGAACGTCAGGCCGGCCCCGATCGCCTTCGAGACGTCGACCTGCGCCCAGGCGGCCCAGTCCGGATCGTCCACCCAGAGCGGGAGCTCGTTCTCGATCCCCTGCGCCGTGAGGAACGCATCATCGACCACCTCGACGTTGAGGTCGGCATCGCTCGCGCTCGCTGCCGCTTCGACGAGGTCGAGCATCGTCACCGCAGGGACCGGCCCGGTCGCGTTGAACACGCCGGTCAGCGGGGAGCGCGCCCGGATGAGCAGGAAGTCGCCGAGATCGCGGGCGTCGATCGCCTGGAACGCGCGCGCGAGCGACGCGGGCACGATCATCTCGCCGCCGCGTGCCGCCCGATGGGCCCACCAGGGAAATCGGCCGGTGTGGTCGTACGGGCCGATGATGAACCCGGGCCGGACGATCGTGGCACGTTCACCGTAGACATCGGTCACCGCGCTCTCGCCGAGCGCCTTCAGCGCGCCGTAGCTGCCGCCGGTGATCTCCTCGGTCGTCTCGTCATCGATCGTCGCGAGCGGCCCACTCTCGTCCCGCGGGACCGACATATCGGCGTACACCGAGATCGTGGAGACGTAGACGTAGCGCTCGACGCTCGCCTCGAGGGCGCGTGCGGCGTCGCCGACGAGTCGGGGCAGGTACCCGGAGACATCGACGCAGGCATCCCAGCTTCGACCCGAAAGCAACCCGAGATCGCCGTCCCGGTCGCCGAGCACGTGCTCGGCCTCGGGGAACAGGCCGGCGTTCGTGACACCCCGGTGGAACAGCGTCAGCTCGTTGCCGCCTGCGAGGGCAGCCTCCACGAGTGCGCGTCCGACGAACTGCGTCCCGCCGAGGACGAGGATCTTCACAGGAGATCCGAAACGCCGGCGAGGAGGCGATCGACCTCCTCCTCGGTGTTGTAGTGGACGATCCCGGCGCGGACGGCCCCCATCCACTCGTCGAGACCGAGCGCGCGCATCGTCTCGATCGCGTAGTAGTTGCCCCACCAGAGCGCGACCTCGTACGCGTCGGCCAGGTGCGTCGCCACCTCCTCCGACGTGCGTCCCGGGACGTTGAAGCAGAACGTCGGCACGCGCCCTTCCATCGTGGGCAGGCCGTACAGGTCGATGCCGTCGGGCAGTCCGTCGAGAAATCGTTGCCCGAGCGCTCTCTCGTGCGCCAGCATCGCGTCCCAGCCGAGCGAGTCGATGTAGTCGATGGCGGCGACGAGGCCGGCGAGCAGCTCGTGCTGGCTCGTGCCGAGTTCGTAGCGGTGCCCGACGGGGTCGTCTGCAGCGGGACGAACCTTGTAGGGGCGCCACGAGCCGATCAGGTCCCTCTTGCCGTAGGCCATGCCCATGTGCGGTCCGTAGAACTTGTACGGCGAGCAGAGGAGCACGTCGACGTCCCAGTCGGTCACGTCGATCCGACCGTGCGGCCCGAAGTGGACCGCGTCCGCCCATGCAAGCGCACCGACGCTGTGAGCGAGGCCGACGATGTGCTTCACGTCCGGCGCGGTCCCGACCGAGTTCGCGGCGACGGGGAAGGCGACGACGCGCGTGCGGTCGCTCAACTTGGCCTCGAGATCGTCGTAGTCGAGAGAGAGGTCGTCGTTGATCCCGACGTGCCGGACGACGATGCCGAGGTCGTCCTGCAGCGCGAGCCAGGGCGCGACGTTTCCGTCGTGGTCGAGCTTCGTCACCAGCACCTCGTCGCCGGTCTTCAGCTCCCGTGCGAGCGCGCGCGTGAGCAGGAAGTTGAGCGAGGTCATGCTCTGGCCGAACGCGACCTCGTCACCCGTGCAGCCGAGAAAGTCCCCCGCCCGGGCATGCGCGAGGTCGACGAGAGCCGACGTTCGCCGCGACGTCTCGTACGGCGCCCCGACGTTCGCGTTGTCGGAGCGGAGGTAGCCGGCGATCGCGTCGATGACCTCGTCCGGGCATTGCGTCCCGCCGGGTCCGTCGAAGAATGCGAGCCTGCGTTGCAGCGCCGTGAAGCGCGAACGAACCGCGGTGATGTCGAGCATCGTCGAGCTCAAGAGAAGTCCTCTCCGTTGACGGTCCAGTGATAGTCGGGCTTTACGGTCAGCGAGGCACCCACGAAGCAGTCGCGCTCGCCGCTCGCAATCAGCTCCCGAATGTCGTCGTCGGACGGCTGCGTCGGGTAGGTGACGTCGAGATCGACGCGGATCTCGACGAACGCGAACCGCCCGTCGTGCTCGCGGCGCGTGACGACTCCGTGGGCAGAGCCCTGTAGCGCAGGCTCGTGACCGGCCCTGCGCGCGTGGTAGCGGAAGCTCGTCAGCGTGCATCGTGTGAGCCCTGCGAGCACGAGATGCTCGGGTGTCCAGGCCTCTTCCTCGCTCGGAATAGGGCTCCCGCCGCGCTCGCTGTGGGCTGCCCACTCGTGGTCGAGAGAGACGTCGTACGTGAAGATCCGGGCACGGGCGGGCATCCCGGCAGCGTATACCGTCCGGACCGTCGCATACCTTTCGGTCCGTGCAACGGTTGAGGCCGCTGAGCGAAGACGAGTGTTACCTCCGGTGCTACGGCCAGCGAGGCGCCGAGGAGACCGTCAAGGTCGTTCGCGCATTCGATCCGCTGCAGGCCGAATCGCCCTCCGTGCTGACCGAGCGCATTCGGCTCGCATTCGAAGCGCGCCTCGCGTCGCGCGAGCCCGAAGCGGCATAGCGCCGGGCGACCCGGCACCGTCCGCTGTCCCCGACGTCCTCGCGCACGGCCTCGAGGTCGTGTTCTGCGGGATCAACCCGGGCCGGTTCTCGGACGCGGCAGGCGCCCACTTCGCAAACCCGCGCAACGACTTCTGGCGCCTGCTCCGTGCAGCCGGCTTCACCCAGCGGCTCTTCGCCCCGTCGGAGCAGTTCGATCTGCTTCGGCAAGGGATCGGCATCACGAACGCCGCCTACCGCACGACGCCCGGCTCCGGCGACCTTCGCGCGGGTGACTTCGCGGGCAGCGCCGCCCGGCTCGAGGCGATTGCCCACGATCTCCGGCCCGGCCTGATCGCATTCGTCGGCAAGGAGGCCTACCGCGGCCCGTTTCGCGAGCGGCCCGAGCACGGGCTGCAAGAGCGCCGTCTCGGCTCGACCTCGCTCTTCGTCCTGCCCTCGACGTCCCCGGCCAACGCCGCCGTGCCCTGGGACGAGAGGCTGCGCTGGTTCGTGGAGCTCGCGGGGCTCGTCCGCGGGTGAGCGAGCTTCGGATCCGACCCGCGGCGCGCGCTGTCGTGCTCGACCCGGCCGATCGCATCCTGCTCGTCCGCTTCGAGTTTCCCGGCGGGAGCACGTTCTGGGCGACGCCCGGCGGCGGCATCGAGGCGGGAGAGAGCTGCGGAGGACGCGATCCGCCGCGAGTTGCGCGAGGAGACGGGCCTCGTCGGGGCGGAAATCGGCCCGGCCGTCTGGACGCGGCTTCACATCGTCCCGTTCATCGGCGGCCAGTGGGATGGGCAGCAGGAGCGATATCACGTCGTTCGTACACCCGCGTTCACGCCGGTGCCGCGGCACTCGTGGGAGCAGCTGAACGCGGAGTACGTGTTCGAGCTCCGCTGGTGGGCGCTCCGTGAGCTCGAGGAGGCAGCGGAGGTGCTCTTCGCCCCTCGCCGCCTCCCCGAGCTCGTTCGCATGCTTCTCCGGGAAGGGCCCCCGCTCGAGCCGTTCGACGCCGGCGTGTAGGCGGGGAGGGACCTCGGTCTCTCCCGGGCTCGTCCGTCCGGCCGAGCGTTACGCGACGTGGGCGGCGAAGCGTCCGAGCACCGTCTCCCAGCCTTCGTCGTAGTTCCCGCGCGCCTCGGCGGCGGCCGTGCCGAGCCGCTCCCAGTTGCGGTGCTCGATGTCGACCCGCGTTCCGCCCGCCTCGGCACGGAACCGCACCTCGATCTCGGTCGCCGCCGGCGCTTCGGGGTTGACGTGCCACGCGATCGTCAGTCCGCCCGGCGGATCCCATGCGAGCACGGTCGCCCAGTGTGCCTTCACGCCGGCGTTCGAGATCTCGTAGACCTCGCCGCCCTCGAATTCCTCCCAGATCACCTCGCGCACCTCACCGGGGTGGATCGCGTGTGACTCGAGCGGCCACCACGAGGCGAGGCCGCGGGTGA
The DNA here is from genome assembly GCA_963727515.1 of uncultured Thermoleophilia bacterium. GTDB lineage: Bacteria > Actinomycetota > Thermoleophilia > Gaiellales > Gaiellaceae > Gaiella. The sequence continues at coordinate 474,820 of CAVSGN010000003.1, forward strand.
ACACGTCGAACGCGTGCTCCGGGTCGCAGGCCACCTGCACCGACTTCGTCACCGGAGCGACCGTCGCTGTCTCCGTCATCCTCACTCACTCCCTTCTGCCACCCGCTTGAAGCGGGCAAGCGCGTCGTCCCAGAAAGCGTCGACCCAACGCCGGAGCTCGAGGAGAGCATCCGGCTCGACGGTGTACAGATGTCTTGTCCCTTTCTTCGTGCGCGAGACGAGCCCGGCGCGCTCGAGCACACGGAGGTGCTGCGAGACCGCGGGGCGGCTCACGGGAAGCGACGCCGCGAGAGCCCCTACCGGGGTCGGGCCGCGATCGCGAACGAGCTCGAGGACGCGGCGTCGCGTCGGATCTCCCAGCGCGTCGAGTAATTCATATGCGTAAGCAGCCACTTACCGTAAGGTAGCACTTACCGATGCGCAATGCAAGGATCTTGGGCGCATCGGCGTCCGGCCCCGTTTCGGTTCAGCCCTGCCAGCGCTTGGCGATCGGCAGCCGCCAGTCGCGGCCGAACGCGCGTGGCCGGAGCTTGACGCCGGGAGGTGCCTGGCGCCGCTTGTACTCCGCGCGATCGACGAGCGAGAGCACGCGCTCGACGGTGGCGGCGTCGAACTCGGCCAGGAGCTCCTCGCGCGAGCGGTCGAGCTCGACGTAGGCCTCGAGGACCGGATCGAGCAGCTCGTACGGCGGTAGTGACTGGTCGTCGCGTTGGTCTGCCCGCAGCTCGGCGCTCGGCGGGCGCTCGATCGTCGTCACCGGGATCAGCTCTCGGCCCGCAACGTCGTTGAGGTGGCGGGAGAGCCGGAAGACGTCGGTCTTGAAGACGTCCTTGAGGAGGGCGAAGCCACCGACCATGTCGCCGTACAGCGTCGCGTAGCCGACCGCCATCTCGGACTTGTTCCCGGTCGAGATCACGAGCCAGCCGAACTTGTTCGAGAGCGCCATGAGCATCGTCCCCGTACCCGCGCCTGGAGGTTCTCCTCGGTCAGGTCGGGCTCGCGACCGGCGAACGAGCCCGCCAGCGCGTCGGTGAACGCTGCGACCACCTCCTCGATCGGGATCTCGCGGAAGTCGGCGCCGAGGTTGACGCTGACGCTCGCGCGCATCGTCGCGCGTGCCGTCGGACGAGTAGCGGGACGGCATCGAGACGGCGTGCACGCGATCGGCGCCGAGCGCGTCGGCGCAGATCGCGGCGGTCAGAGCGGAGTCGATCCCGCCCGAGACCGCGATCACGACGTCGTGGAAGCCGCTCTTCTCGACGTAGTCGCGCACGCCGAGGCCGAGCGCGAGCCGCATCTGCTCGAGCTCCGATGCGAACGGGGCGACGCCCGGCGTCGACGGGCTCACGTCCCGGCGGGCGCGGTGGGCACGTCGATCACGAGCGCGGGCGGCGACCGGCTCGCGGCTGCGCTCGAGCTCGCGGCGGCGAACGTCGCGCAGCCGCCGGCCGATCGCCTCGGTCGGGTCGAGGTCGACGACGAGCAGGCACTCCTCGAACCCCGGTGCCCGCGCGATGACCTCGCCCTCGTCGTCGAGCACCACCGAATGCCCGTCGAAGACGAGCTCGTCCTGGCCTCCGACGAGGTTGCAGAACGCGAGGTAGGAGGCGTTGTCGCGCGCGCGGGTGACGAGCATCTCCTCGCGGTCCTCGGCCTTGCCGACGTGGAACGGTGACGCGGAGAGGTTGACGATCAGCTGCGCGCCCGCGAGCGCGAGGTCCGTGGCGGGCGGGCCCGGCTGCCAGATGTCCTCGCAGATCGTCGGTCCGACCAGGACATCGCCGCAGCGGAGCAGGACGAGCTCACGGCCGGAGGCGAAGTAGCGGTGCTCGTCGAAGACGCCGTAGTTCGGGAGGAACTGCTTGCGTAGGCGCCGACGATCTCCCCGTCCGAGATGATCGCGCAGGCGTTCGCGAGGTCACGGTCGAAGAGGGGGCAGCCGACGAGCGCGGTGATCCCCTCGCTTGCCGCGGCGATCCGGTCGAGCGATGCTCGCGCAGCCTTGATGAAGCCGGGGCGCAGCAGCAGATCCTCGGGCGGATAGCCGGTGACCGCGAGCTCGGGGAAGACGACGAGATCGGCCCCCGCCGCCCGGGCCTCGCGGATCGCATCGACGATCAACGCGCGATTCCCGTCGAGATCACCGACGACGGCGTTGAGCTGGGCGAGGGCGAGCCTCATCGCGCATCCAGCGCCGTCGCGAACATGTTTTCGACCGCAAGACATAAACTGCACTCTACCGCCATGCCCACGTCGCTCACCATCGCCCGCCGCTTCCGCGGCCCCCTCAACTCCGCGAACGGCGGCTACGCGGCGGGCCTGCTCGCACGGGCTGCCGGAGAGGGCGGGATCGAGGTCACGCTCCGCCTGCCGCCGCCTCTCGACCGGCCGCTGCAGGTGACGAGGGACGGCGATCGCGTGCTCCTGACCGACGGGGATGCGCTCATCGCCGAGGCCCGTCCCGGCGACCCCGGGGTCGCCGCCCCGCCGCCACCGAGCTTCGCGGAGGCGGAAGAGGCCTCTCGGGAGGTCGCCGGCTGGGGCGCACCGGAGTTCGACGAGTGCTTCGTCTGTGGCCGGCGCGATGACGGCTCGGGCCTCGGCATCCACGCAGGGCGGGTTCCCGGGCGCGACGACGAGCTCGTCGCGACGACGTGGGTTGCCCACGAGGTCAGCCCGGAGGTCGTCTGGGCGGCGATCGACTGTCCGGGTGCGTACGCCCTGCGCGGCGCGGGACGGGGCGAGCCGCTCCTCGCGCGGATGACCGGGCGCGTCGACCGGCTCCCGGACGAGGGCGAGCGGTGCGTCGTCGTGGGATGGCCGCTCGATGCCGACGGGCGCAAGCGCAATGCGGGGACGGCGCTCTACGGCGCCGACGGGGCGCCGATCGCCGTCTCGCGGCAGCTCTGGATCGAGCCTCGGGCGACCCAGGCGACCGGCTGAAGCCGGCCACCTCCCGGGCGACCGGCTGGAGCCGACGACCGCTGCGGTCAGACGTTCGAGGTCGAGCGTGCAGTCAGGGCGACGAGCAGGCCGCCGTCCTCGTCGTAGGCGGGGAAGAGATCCACGGTGACGGGCTTGCGGATCGCCGCCCGCGTCGTGAGCTCGAGCTCGAGGCCGAGCTGTCGCACCCCCCACTCGCGGACGACCCCGATCGGCGCCGCGTCCGAGAGCGTGAGAACGTCCGCGACGTCCCGGCCCATGAGATCGCCTTCCTGAAAACCGGTCAGCTCGAAGACGCCCCGGCCGCTCGCGAGCACGCGCGCGTCCTGGTCGCAGACGATGAAGCCCGTCCCCGGGGCGGGGTAGTAGTCCTCGAGCAGCTGGAAGATGAACCCGAAGCCGCAGCGCCGGCATTGCAGCGCGTCCGATCCCGTGAGGCCCTCGAACCCGTCGATATCGACCGATCGGTCCTTGCAGTTCGGACAGATGTAGACCGGCACGACCGTATCGTAGGTTCAACGGCGCCGGTGGCGCCGCGACAAGGCAGACTCATGTTATGACCGTCCCTCCCGTCCTCTGGCGCCCCGATGCCGCGCGGATCGAGCGGGCGACGATCACGAGCTATACGCGGTGGCTCGAGGAGACGCGCGGACTCGAGCTTCCCGACTACGCAAGCCTGTGGGAGTGGTCGACCCGTGATATCGAAGGGTTCTGGGCCTCGATCTGGGAGCGCTTCGACGTCATCGCCTCGACGCCCTACGAACGGGTGCTGGGCTCGCGGGCGATGCCCGGCGCGGAATGGTTTCCCGGAGCGCGCCTCAACTACGCCGAGCACGCTCTGCGAGCGCGCAACCCGGAAGACGTCGCGATCAGGCACGCGTCCGAGCTGCGACCGCTCCGGACGATGACGCGCGGCGAGCTCCGAGACGAGGTGGCGAGGCTCGCCGCCGGCCTCCGCGCGCTCGGCGTCGGGTCTGGAGACCGGGTCGCCGCGTATCTGCCGAACATCCCGGAGGCCGTGACTGCCTTCCTCGCCTGCGCCTCGATCGGTGCGATCTGGTCGAGTTGCTCGCCCGACTTCGGTGCGCGCAGCGTGATCGACCGCTTCGCGCAGATCGAGCCACGCGTGCTTCTCGCCGTCGACGGCTATCGCTACGGCGGGAAGGACTTCGACCGCACCGCCGCCGTGAAGGAGCTCCTGGCCGAGCTCCCGAGCGTCGAGCACACGGTGCTGCTCGGCTATCTCGACCCGCAGCACGCCGGGACCGGGATCCGCGGCGCTGTTGCCTGGGAGGACGTTCGAGCGAGCGGCGCCGGAGCGCCGCTCACGTTCGAGCAGGTCGCCTCCGACCACCCTCTCTGGGTGCTCTACAGCTCGGGAACGACGGGGCTGCCGAAGGCGATCGTCCACGGCCACGGCGGCGTCGTCCTCGAGTCGCTGAAGAAGATGTATCTCCACGTCGACCTCCAGGCCGACGACCGGCTCTTCTGGTTCACGACCACCGGTTGGATGATGTGGAACTTCGTCGTCAGCGGGCTGTTCACGGACGCGTCGATCGTCCTCTACGACGGCAACCCCGGGACTCCCGATCTCGGCGTTCTCTGGGATCTCGCCGAGGCTGCCGGCATCACGTGCTTCGGCACGAGCGCCGCGTTTATCGGCGCCTGTCAAAAGGACGGGTTACGGCCCGCGGAGGGCCGGGACCTGTCGGCGCTTCGCTCGGTCGGATCGACCGGGTCGCCGCTCTCCCCGGAGGCCTTCGCCTGGGTCTACGAGACGCTCGGTGACGACATCTGGCTGTTCTCGACCTCCGGTGGCACCGATGTCGCGACGGCGTTCGTCGGTGGTGTCCCGACGCTGCCCGTCTACCAGGGCGAGCTTCAGGCGCGGGCGCTCGGCGCGACGCCTCGAGGCCTGGAGCCCCGAGGGGAAGCCCCTCATCGGCGAGGTGGGCGAGCTCGTGATCACGGAGCCGATGCCGTCGATGCCGATCTTCTTCTGGGGCGATGCCGACGGGAGCCGCTATCGGGAGAGCTACTTCGAGATGTTTCCCGGCGTCTGGCGCCACGGCGACTGGATCGAGATCACGGACCGTGGGACGGCGATCATCTCGGGCCGCTCCGACGCGACGATCAACCGCGGCGGCATCCGGATGGGAACGAGCGAGATCTACCGTGTCGTGCTCGGCCTCGACGAGGTCGTCGACGCGCTCGTGATCGACCTCCCGCTGCCCGGGACGAGCGGCTTCATGCCTCTCTTCGTCGTGTTGCGCCCCGGCGTCCGGCTCGACGAGGATCTCGTTCGGCGGATCCGGGCTCGCGTTCGTGAAGACTGCTCTCCGCGCCACGTGCCGGACGTCGTCGAGCAGATCGCCGAGGTTCCCCGCACGCTCTCGGGCAAGGCCCTCGAGCTCCCGGTGAAGCGCATCCTCCTCGGGGCGCCCGCGGCGAGCGTCGCGAGCCCCGATGCGCTCGCGAACCCGGCCGCTCTCGCGCCGTTCGAGGCCATGGCGCTCCAGCCGCCCTACGCGGCCGCCCAGCCGTAGGGACGATGCGCGTCTCGCTCCCCTTGGTTAGCGTCTGCTAACTTAGCGGGCACTAACCACCTCGCCCATGGGAGCACGATGAGAGCACGCCTTCTCGCGAAGGAGAACAGAAAGTGGTGGATCCTCGCCTCGGTCTCGTTCGCACTGTTCATGATCATGCTCGACAACACGGTCGTCAACGTTGCCTTGCCGACGATCCAGAGGGATCTCGGCATCGGCGTCTCCGAGCTCGAGTGGGTCGTGACGGGATACGCGCTCAGCTTTGCCGTCCTGATGCTCACGGGCGGGAAGCTCGCCGACATGTTCGGGCGCCGGCGCGTCTTCCTCATCGGGCTCGCGATCTTCACGCTCGCGTCGCTCCTCTGTGGGCTTGCCGGTAACGCCGAGCTCCTGATCGCGGCCCGGGTGCTGCAGGGCGTCGGCGCGGCCTGCATGATGCCGGCGACGCTGTCGATCATCACGGCGACGTTCCCCCCACGGGAGCGGGGAGCCGCTCTCGGTATCTGGGCAGGGGTCTCCGCGATGGCGCTCGCGATCGGACCACTCGTCGGCGGCCTGATCACCGAGCACATCGGCTGGAACTGGATCTTCTTCATCAACGTCCCCGTCGGGGCCGCCGGTCTCGTCGCGGCCCGGGTGATCATCCCCGAGTCGCGGGACACGTCGAAGGAGCAGCGCCTCGACCTTCCCGGGCTGCTGAGCTCCGGCATCGGCCTGTTCGCGCTCGTCTACGCGTTGATCGAGGCGAATAGCCGAGGGTGGACGTCACCGTTGATCCTCGGGTTGTTCGCTGTCTCCCTGATCGCCGGTGCGGTGTTCGTCGTCCTCGAGCTGCATCAGCGCGTGCCGATGTTCGACATGACGCTCTTCCGGAACCCGACCTTTGCGGGAGCGAACACGGTCGCGTTGCTCGTCTCGCTCGCCATGTTCGGCGTCTTCTTCTTCATCTCGCTCTTCATGCAGAACGTGCTCGGCTATAGCGCTGTCCGGGCCGGTGCCGCGTTCCTCCCGATGACCATCCTGATCATCCTCGTTGCTCCGGTCGCCGGCAAGGCGTCGGATCGCCTCGGGTCCCGCTGGCTGATGACAGGAGGGATGACGCTCGTTGCGTCCTCGCTCCTCGTGTTTGCGCAGCTCCAGTCCGATTCGTCGTACGTCAGCCTGCTCCCCGGAATGGTGCTGGGTGGGTTCGGAATGGCAATCACGATGACGCCGATGACGGCCGCGGCACTCAGCTCGGTACCCGTGGACAAGGCGGGCGTCGGGTCCGGCATGCTCAACACGTTTCGCCAGGTGGGCGGGTCGCTCGGGATCGCGGTGATGGGCGCGATTCTCGCGAGCGGATCGAATGCCGCACTTTCCCGTGGCGCGACGCAGCCGGACGCGTTCATCGACGGGCTCCACAACGCTCTCTACACCGCTGCGTTGATCGCCCTGGCGGGAGCATTGACGGCGTTCGGAACGGTGAGGAGCCACGCGGGCTCTCGGCCCTCCGGCGGGGCCGTGCAGACCGAAACGGCATGAGCGAGAGCCGGGCAGAGCGCCTTCCGGCTGCGAAGCGGCGGACGGCCATCGTCTCGGCCGCGACCGACGTCTTCGCGTCCGGCAGCTACGCGGGCTCGACCACCGCCGAGATCGCCCGTGCTGCCGGTGTCTCCGAGCCGATCATCTACCGGCACTTCGCCTCGAAACGCGATCTCTGGTTCGCCTGCCTCGAGCATGCGTGGCTCGAGCTTCGGACGGCGATCGAGATGAAGCCGGGCGCGTCCCAGCACGCATCCGACGTGCCGGACGTCGACGTCGCCGAGCGGTCGCCCTGGGCAAGCCCGTTGCTCCCGAACCTCTGGTTGCAGGGGGTCACCGAGGCGGGCGAGGACGAGGAGATCCAGGAACACGTCCGCGCGCACGTACGGGAGGTGCACGATTACGTCGCCGAGTTGATGCGCCGCAATCAGGCAGCGGGTGGGATCCCCGTCGATCGCGATGCCGACGCCGAGGCCTGGACCTTCCTCGCCGGCGGCCTCCTGCGCTCGTTCGCGGATCGCCTCGGTGGCGTGCTCGGGCCGGCAGAGTTCGCCGCGATCGGCCGCGAGCGGCGGCGGTGGCTCTTCGGGGCGAAGGCCACCCAGGCGACCGGCTGACGCCGGCCACCGGGCCCTCACCAGGGAATCCGCAGCAGCCAGAACGCGATCATCCCGACCGCGAGTGCGACCCACAGCTGCCGCGTGCGCCAGGCGGCGAGCGCCGCCACCACGGCCGCGAGGAAGCGGATCTCTCCCTCGCCGAGATCACCCTGGAGTGACGGAGTGACGAGGGCCGCGAAGACGGCGATCGGGACGAAGTGGAGGAACCTGATCCAGACGTCGGGCAGGTCGGTCCGGCGAACGAGCCCCGCATAGCGCGCGCCGAAGGTGACCGCGACCATCCCGGCCAGCGTGAGCCAGAAGGTCATGCGACCTCCCGCACCGCGTCGGCGGGGTCGATCGTCGCGTCGGCCGGTGCCCCGCGGGTGAGAACCGCGCCGAGGAGGCTGCCGGCGACCCCGGTGACCAGGATCGGCAATCCACCGGGCAGCCCGCCCTGCTGGAGCCCGTAGGCGAGCGCTCCCGCGACGAGAGCGACGACCAGCTCGACGCGCGTGCGGATGAGCGGAACGAGGAGCGCCACAAACGCCAGGGGGAAGATGAGATCGACGCCGAGCTGCGTGGGATCGGGGATCGTCGCGCCGAGGAGGAAGCCGCCGAGCGTCGCGAGATTCCACATCATGAAGAGGCTCAGCTCGATGCCCATCAGGTACGGGAACGAGCGCTCCTTCGCGGCTGCGGCGACGCCGAACGCCTCGTCCGTGAGGAAGAACGCGGCGACCGGGCGCTGTCGCCGCCGCAGATGGAACACCCGGCCGAGTGAGAGTCCGTACAGGAGATGCCGGACGTTGAGGAGGAGCGTCGTGAGAACGATCTCGAAGCCGGCGGCACCGGTCGCGATCAGGCCGACGGCGCTGAACTGGGCGCTGCCGGCGAAGACGAAGACCGAGAGCGCCTGGGTCTCGACGAGTGACAGGCCGGCTGCCCGCGCGGTGACGGCGAAGGCGAGGCCGAACGGGACGACGCCGAGCCACAGGGGGGCGAGCGCCCAGAACCCGCGTCCGAAGGCGCCCTTCGTCGATGTCCCCTCCATCGTCCGATCCTAGGGACAGGCGGCCATGCCCACAGAAACAGAAACGCCCCTGGCTGCGGCTCCCGGGGCGTTTCCGTTTCTGTGTGGGGTTCCCTTCCCCGACTGTGACAGCTGAAGCTCGTGACTCTGCGGCCCAGGCACGAGACTCCTTCTTGCTGCCACCGTTCGGTCCGGTGTGCCCCTTGCTCCACAACCTGGCGTGGGCTGCGGTGCTTGGTAATCGAGACTGTAGAGCGCCCGTCCCAAAAAGTCAAGTAGCTCGGTCAAGTGATTTGCGATAAGCTGTCCTTCACTTGGTAAACCGTGTCCGCCAGCCTCGATATTTACCGCATTCGGGAGCCGCGGCTCACCCTTCGGAGGGAGGCAGGTACGAGGTGCAGCGCGTTGACTGACACACAGATGGACGCCGCCCCCGACCGCCTCGCGCAGGACGATGCGCTCGCCCCCGTCCTCGTGACGCCCGCAGCCACGACGCCGTCGGCTCCGACCTCACGTCTCGGCGATCGCTTGCGCTCCCTCCGCCTCGCCGCCGGCCTGACGCAGACGCAGGTGGCGGGAGAGCGATTCTCCAAGGAGTACATCAGCCAGATCGAGCGTGGCAAGACGCGCCCCACCAACGAGGCGATCGCCTGGCTGGCGGCGCGTCTCGACGTTGACGCCGCATTCCTCGGCGGTGGAGTCTCCACGGACGTCCGGGGACGCATCGAGGCCCAGCTCGCGCGCGCGGAGGCGCTGACCGAGTCACATCGCCACGCCGAGGCCGTCGAGTTGTTCGTGTCCGCCCGGCGTGACATCGGTGCCACGGGGTCGGCCGAGCTCGAGGTACGTGCCCTCGCCGGCGAGGCTTGGGCGCTCGTCCAGGAGGGCGACGCGCACGAGTCGGTCGAGCTCCTCCAGGTCGCGCGCGAGCTCGCCGAGGGGCCGCAGTTCTCCGATATCGACCGAGCGGACATCCTCTTTCGTCTCGGCGTCTGCCGCTACAAGCTTGCGAGCGTCGCCATCGCGGTGGCGCTGTTCGACCAGGCGCTCGCTCTTGCCGACGCCTCCGGCCTTCCGTGCGATCTGCTCCGGGCCGACATTCTCGGCTGGCGCTCGCGCTGCCGGCGCCGGCAGCGCGACTTCGACGCCGCACGAGAGGACGTCGAAGCCGCTCTCGAGCTCGCCCAGGGGATGGGCGACCGTCGCATCGTTGCGAACACGTACTTCCAGGCGTCGCTCGTCGCGGAGCGCGCGGGGCACTGGGCGTCGTCGCGAACGTACGCCGAGCGGGCGAAGGCGCTCTACGAGGAGCTGAACGACGAGCGCAACGTCGGCCGTCTGATGTTGAACCTCGGCGGCCTCCATCTCCTCCTCGGGAAGCCGCAGGAGGCGATCGGCCACCTCGAGGCATCGTTCTCTCTCGCCGTCGAGGCGGAGTCGAAGCCGGATGCGGCGCAGGCACTCGGCGGCCTCGCGACCGTTCATCTCGAGCTCGCCGACTACGACGCCGCGGACGAGAACGCGCGCAAGGCGCTCGCGTTGCTCGAAGGCAGGGACGACTTCCTCGACGAGGTCGGCCAGTCACATCTCGTTCTCGGGCGCGCGCTGCTCGAGCGTGGCCGTCTCGACGAGGCCCAGGAGAGTTTCGAGGCTGCGGACGCGGTGTTCGAGCAGATGGCGTCCGTGGGGCACAGGGCAGGGGCATGGGTCGCGCTCGGCGACCTTGCGCGTCGTCGGGGAGACGACGGCGAGGCGGCGCGTCGCTATCGGAGCGCTGCCGAGGCGCTCCAGGACATCCGGTTCTGAGGAAGGAGGAAAGGCAATGCACAGAGGACGAATGCTCCTTCTGCTGGCCAACCTCGCTCTGATCGCGGCCTGGTTCGGCAGATTCCAGCGCCCCACCTGGTCGGACGGTCACTAGCGCGACCGGCAACGCGGGGGCGCGCGGCTAAGCTCCGTTTCGTGTACCGCTCGGCCGCCGCACTCCTCGTTCTCGGCTGCGCGCTGACCATCGTCGGCTGCGGAGGCTCCGGCACGAGCAGCGACGGTGGCGCGACCACGACGACAGCGCCTCCAGGCTCCCTGGAGGCGCTCTGGCGTGAAGGGGGCGAAGCGGTCGCCGTCGTGCCGGGCACCTCCGACTACGGCACGGGCGAGAACCGCGTCTCGTTCCTGATCGTCGACAAGCAGTCGAAGCTGATCGAGCAGCCGCGGGCGCGCATCTGGATTGCCCACGGCCTCCGGGAGAAGCCGTTCGCCGAGGGGACGGCGACGCTCGAGCCGATCGGGATTCCCGGCGGAGCGGCCGCCGACGCGCAGAGCATCTACGTGGCGAAGGTGAGCACGCCGACCCCTGGGAAGTACTGGATCCTCGCCAAGCCGACGGGTGGGCGGGAAATCCAGGCGCTCGGGAACCTCGTCGTGCGCAAGCACGCCAAGGCACCGGAGGTCGGCGATCGCGCGGTCCCGTCACGGAACCCCACGCTCGACGCGGGCGCACCCGCCGCGTCGGTGCGGGCCGCGACGACCGCCGAGCCGCCGGACCTCAATCTTCTCCGCACCACGGTGGCCGCTGCGATGGGGGCGAACCGGCCCTTTGTCGTGACCTTCGCGACGCCGCTCTACTGCCAGACGCGAACGTGCGGCCCGGTCGTCCAGGTCGCCCAGTCGGTGGCCCGCGACTGGCAGAGCAAGGGCGTCGACTTCATCCACATCGAGATCTACGAGGACAACGATCCGTCGAAGGGGACGAACCGCTGGGTCGGCGAATGGAAGCTCCCAACCGAGCCGTTCACCTTCGTCGTCGATCGCAACGGCGTGATCCGCACCCGGCTCGAGGGCGCGTTCAGCGCGGCGGAGCTCGAGGCGGCCGTTTCGAAGGTCGCCGGGTAGGGCCGGCACGGTGGCGGCGACAGGCGTCAGCCTGTCTCCTGGGCTCGACGATCTGCCGCCGGAACCCCCGCCGGCGACTACGCTCCCCGCATGAGCCGCGTCCTCCAGTCACTCCCCGTCGGAGAACGAATCGGGATCGCCTTCTCGGGCGGTCTCGACACCTCCGTCGCCGTCGCCTGGATCCGGGAGAAGGGCGGGATCCCGTATGCCTTCACCGCCGATCTCGGGCAGTACGACGAGCCCGACATCGGGAGCGTGCGCGAGCGCGCGTTCGACTACGGCGCCGAGGGGGCCGAGCTCGTCGACTGCCGCGCACCGCTCGTGCACGAGGGGCTCGTGGCGCTCCAGTGCGGTGCGTTCCACATCTCGAGCGGAGGCAAGACCTATTTCAACACGACGCCGCTCGGGCGTGCCGTCACCGGGACGATGCTCGTGAACGCGATGCGCGAGCACGGCGTCGACATTTGGGGTGACGGGTCGACCTACAAGGGCAACGACATCGAGCGCTTCTTCCGTTACGGGCTGCTCGTGAATCCCGACCTGCGGATCTACAAGCCGTGGCTCGATCCGCAGTTCGTCGAGGAGCTCGGTGGCCGCAAGGAAATGAGCGAGTGGCTGCTCGAGCGCGAGCTGCCGTATCGCTCGTCGGTCGAGAAGGCGTACTCGACGGATGCCAACATCTGGGGGGCGACGCACGAGGCAAAAGAGCTCGAGCTGCTCGATCGCTCGATGTCGATCGTCGAGCCGATCATGGGTGTCGCCCACTGGGACGCCGGGCGTGCGATCGAGCCGGAGACCGTCAGCGTGCGCTTCCACGAGGGCTGGCCCGTCGCGCTGAACGGCGCCGAGTTCGCCGATCGGGTCGAGCTCGTGCTCGCTGCCAACGAGATCGGGGGGCGTCACGGACTCGGGATGTCGGATCAGATCGAGAACCGGATCATCGAGGCGAAGTCGCGTGGCATCTACGAGGCGCCGGGGCTCGCGCTGCTCTTCGTCGCCTACGAGCGGCTCGTCAACACGATCCACAACGAGGCGACGATAGACAACTACCGCACGATGGGCCGGCGGCTCGGGCGACTCCTCTACGAGGGGCGCTGGTTCGATCCGCAGTCGCTCATGTTGCGGCAGAGCCTGCAGAGCTGGATCGGGCTCGCGGTCACGGGTGAGGTGACGATCGAGCTGCGCCGGGGCGACGACTACACGTTGCTCGACACGACGAGCCCGAATGCGACCTACCAGCCGGAGCGCCTCTCGATGGAGAACGTCGAGAGCGCGTTCGGGCCGCTCGACCGGATCGGCCAGCTGACGATGCGCCTGCTCGACCTCGAGGACTCGCGCGACAAGCTCGAGCTGTACGGCAGCCTCGGCCTGACCCAGGCCGAGGGGCCGCTGGAGCTGCTCGGCGGCGGAGGCGACTTCGGCGAGAGGTCGTAGCCCGGCGCCGGGGCGCTAGACTGCGTCGCCCGCCCGCTCCATCACCACGACCGGGACACGCGCGGGCGGCGTGAGACGCAACAGCGCGCGCACGATCTCGGCGCAGTCCTCCGGTGCGATCATCTCGTCGCTCGGGATGCCCGTCCACGAGGCCATGCGGGTATCCACGAACCCCGGGCACACGGCTGTTGCCCGGACGCCCGTGTCTGCCTCCTCGCGGTTGAGCGTCCGCGTCAGCGCGATCAGCGCCGCCTTTGATGCCCCGTAGGCCGCGAGCCCCGGTGTCGGCACGGTGCCTGCGATCGACGCGAGGTTGACGATGTAGCCCTTCGCGGTGCGGAGGGAGGGGAGCGCCTCACGGGTGACGAGGAACGCCCCGCGCACGTTGACGCCCTGCTGGAGGTCCCACGCCTTGGTCGACGTGTCGCCAACCGTTCCGGCGATCCCGACGCCGGCGGAGTTGACGAGCACGTCCATGCCCCCGTGCGCTGCGACGTGCTCGGCGACGACACGCGTGCAATCGTCCTCCGACGACACGTCGGCGACGACGATCGTTGCGTCGAGACCCTCGCGGGCCGCCTCGAGCCGATCGAGCTTGCGCCCGGCGAGGGTGATGGCGTACCCCTCCTCGGCAAGCATGTGGGCGATCGCGAGGCCGATCCCCGACGAGCCACCCGTGATGAGCGCCGAAGCCATGAGCAGATCCTGTCACAGACGGAGCGAAGGCCGCCAGGGGGGTGGCGGCCTTCGTGTGGATCAGGGAGGAGAGGGGGAAGGGGGTATGGCTCTCCGCCCCCTTGTTCTCCTTGCGCCGGGGGATTCCTTCAGGCCGTGCGTACACTGATTTCGTGACCGTAACACCGACTCTGACGTCGCTCTCGAAGGCGGGAGGGTGCGCGGCGAAGTATCCGGCTGCACGGCTCGAGAAGCTCCTCGCGGGATTCGTCCCGGTCGATTCTGCCGAGCTCCTCGTCGGGCTCGATCCCGCCGACGACGCCGCTGTCTATCGCCTCGATGCCGACCGCGCGATCGTCTTCACGGTCGATTTCTTTCCCCCCGTCGTCGACGACCCTCGTGCGTTCGGTGCCATCGCGGCCACGAACGCCCTCAACGACGTCTTCGCCATGGGCGGCACGCCGCTCCTCGCGCTCTCGATCGCGACGTTCCCGGAGGATCTTCCCACGGAGGTCCTCGGCGAGATCCTCGCCGGCGCGGACGAGGTGGTTCGAGCGGCGGGTGCGATTCTCGCCGGCGGCCACACGATTCGCGACGACGAGCCGAAATACGGGCTCGCCGTCGTCGGGACGGTGCACCCGGATGGAATCTGGCCCAAGAGCGGTGCACGACCGGGCGATGCCGTGTTCCTGACGAAGGCGCTCGGGACGGGCCTCGTCCTCCAGGCGCAACGCGAGGGTCGCGCGCCGGCGGGGGCGCTCGACGCGGCGATCGAGGCGATGCTGACGCTCAATCGCGACGCCGCCGATGCTCTGCGCCCGTTCGCGCCTCACGCGGTGACCGACGTGACGGGTTTCGGCCTCCTCGGCCATGCCTACGAGATGGCGTCGCGTAGCGGTGTCCGAATCGAGCTGAACGCCGCTTCGCTTCCGTCTCTCCCGGGAGCCTACGATCTCGCCGGGGCCGGGACGCGTACCGGCGGCGACGGTCGCAATCGCGACTACGCCGGCCCGCATGTCGAGAGCGCCGCGGACGAAGCCGCCGAGGCACTCGCATTCGACCCGCAGACGGCCGGAGGCCTGCTGGTCTCGCTCCCGGCCGACAAGGCCGCCGTGCTCGAGGCGACATTCGGCGGGCGTGATCTCGCGCTCTTCCGCGTGGGACGCGTGGTCGAGGGTAGAGGCGTGGGCCTCGCATGAGCAGCGGAACGGCCGATGCCGTGGAGCCCACACTGGCCCGACGGGCCGTCTCGCCGCGGCGCTTCGTCCAGCTTGCCGGGCTGACGCTCTTCACGCTCTGGGTGGTCGTCACGAGCGGGGCTATCGTTCGCCTGACCGCCTCCGGTCTCGGCTGCGACAACTGGCCGCGGTGTGGTGACAAGCCCTACCCGGAGCAAGGGGGGCACGCCGCCATCGAGTTCGGGAATCGTATGGTGGCGCTCGTCGGGATCATCCTCACGTTGCTCACCTGGCTCGCATCCCGGCGCGTGAGCGGCCTACCCCGGACGGTTCGTACCGTTGCCCTTGTCACGGCGCTCGGCACGATCGCGCAGATCCCGCTCGGCGGGATCACGGTCCTGCTCGACCTTCACCCGGTTGCGGTGATGTCCCACTTCCTTCTCGCACTGCTCGTCGTTGCAGGCTCGATCGTCGTCCTGATCGAAGGATGGAGCCATGACCAGGGGCTCGCCCCACCGGCGGGGCCGGCGTGGTTACGTCGGGTCGCCGCGGTCGGTGTGGCAGCGTGTGCCGCGCTCGTCGTCACGGGCACCGTCGCCACGGCATCCGGGCCCCACTCCGGAGGGAAGAACATTCGCCGACTCGGGATCTCCGTCAACGACACGATCTACGTCCATGTCAGGGCAACCGCGGTCTACGGGATCGGGCTCCTCGTCGTCGGCGTCTTCCTCTGGCGCCGTCGGGCGGACATTCCCGGGATCGCGCGTGGCGGTGCAGTCCTGCTCGGGGTCCTGCTCGTGCAGATGGCGGTCGGCGAGATCCAGTACCGCACCGCCCTCCCGTGGTGGCTCGTGGCGATCCACGTCTCCCTTGCGGCGACGATCTGGGTGCTCACGGTCGCGATCGCCTACACGCTCTATCGCCCTCCCGGACCGCTTGTCGGTGTCGAGCACGGCTAAGCTGACCCGATGAGCGAGCTCAGGATCGACGAGCGGCCCTCGTTGCGCAGGCCGGTCATGATCGCGGCGTTCCGGGGGTGGAACGACGGAGGACAGGCCGCGAGCCTTGCCGGTGGGACGCTCGTGCGCACCTGGGGCGCGCAGCGAATCGCGGAGATCGATCCCGAGGGGTTCGTCGATTTCCAGTCGACCCGGCCGACGGTCTCGCTCGTCGAGGGCCTGGCGCGGAAGATCGAGTGGCCCGAGAACGCATTTCACGTCGCCGCGATCCCGGGCACCGAGCGCGACGCGGTCATCCTGCTCGGCGTCGAGCCGAACTACCGCTGGCGCGCATTCAACGATCTCGTTGTCGGCTTCGCCCGCGAGCTCCGCGTCGAGCTGCTCGTCACGCTCGGGGCGCTCCTTGCAGACGTCCCGCATACACGGGACGCCCCGGTGACCGGAGCGGCGAGCGATGTGTCACTCGTGGAGGAGCTCGGGCTGCAGCCGTCTCGCTACGAGGGACCGACGGGCATCGTCGGCGTGCTGCACGATGCGTTCCAGCAGGCAGGAATTCCCTCCGTGAGCCTGTGGTCGGCGGTGCCGCACTACGTCTCGCTGGCGCCGAGCCCGCGCGCCGCGAAGGCCCTCTGTGGCCGGCTCGGCGAGCTCCTCGGCGTCGAGCTCGACCTCACGGAGCTCGCGGAGCAGGAGGCGATCTACGCCGAGCAGATCACGGAAGCCGTCGCATCCGATCCCGAGACGGCCGCCTACGTGGAGGAGCTCGAGCGCCGGGCCGACTCGATCGACGAGCTGCTCGACGAGAACGACCTTCCCACCGGGGAGTCGCTTGCCGCCGAGCTGTCGCGGTTCCTGCGCGACCGCGAGAGCGGCGACCCACCGCCCACCTGACGCGGGAGCGGCGGGACTACGACGACGAGGGGGCTTCGACCGGGGGGTCGGGTGCCTCCGCCTTCGCGGCCGACGGATCCACGGCTGCGCCGTTTGCCGCGGCCGTCGCCGGATCGGGAGCCGTGCTCGGCCGGCGCTTCTTGCGCCGGCGTCGCGACTTCCGGGTCGGCGCCTTTGGGGCAGGAAGGTTCTCGGCGAGGGCGCTCGCGATCTCGGAGATCGGCCCGAGATCCTCGCGCGCCTGGTCGATGAGAGCGTTGGCGCGCGGGGTATAGGCATCCGCCGATGCGAGGAGCGCGGCGCCGATCGGGAGCGGGAGCGCGCATGCCACCCGGACGAGCTTCGCGATGTTGTCCTCGTGCCGGTGGCCCCGCGAGTTCGCGACCGAGCCGAGCAGGCGCTTGGCCTCCGGGAACTCGGCACTCGCACGCCGGTCCTGCACCTTCCGCGTCGCGCGGGCGAGCTTCCACGTCCAGCGTCCGAGGATCTGGTCCGGCGCCGTGGCCTTCCCCTCGCCGATCGCGCGCAGCAGGATGCGCACGCCGGCGGTTCGGTCCTTCTCCCACGGAAGCGCCTGGCTGACGAGCGTGACGAGGTCGTCGAAGTCGGCCCGTTCGACCGGCGTCGCCACCCGATCTGCCAGGGCGGTCATCCGCAGGCGGCGATTCTGGTTCTCGGCGGCGCAGACCGAGAGGAACGTCTCGAGCGCGCCCTTGCCGGCGCGGCCCTCGGTGAACTTCCGCGCGAACTCGGTGCGCTGGTCGAACCTGATCTGTCGCCCGGCGACCGTCGCCCAGTAGCGCTGCTCTTCGTCGTCGAGGAACTTCGGATCGATCCGCTGCCACTCGCGGTGGATGACCGCGTGCCGTCGCGCGACGTCGGGGGTCACGGGCACGAGCCAGGGGACGGGCGAGAGCAGCCTGCGCGCCCGCCGCTGCTGGCGCCGTCTCGGCGCGGGGGTCACGCGCGCGCCCTCGCGGTAGAAGTCGGAGTCGAGGAGCGAGTGCAGCGAGATGACGCGATCGTTGTGGGTGGATCCCTTCGTCACGAAGTCGACCACGACCCCCGCCTCCTTGCGCGAGTGCATCCGCATGATGCGCCCGATGCGCTGCTGATACACGCGCCGCGAGGCGGTCGGCGCGAGGTGGAAGCAGACGGTGGCGCGCGGTGAGTTCCAGCCTTCCGCCAGAAGCTGTGCGTTGACGAGCACGTTGATCTCGCCACGCTCGTACGCAGCGAGCGTCTCGGCCAGCTTCACCGGAGGCGTCTTTCCCGAAACGGCCTCGGCCTTGAGGCCGGCGGCGCGGAACTCCTGGGCGAGGTTGTAGGCGTGCTCGACACCGGCCGCGTAGACGATGCCGGGCGTTGTCCCGAAACGCTCCCGGTAGAGGCTTGCGGCCGCCTGGTTGAGCGCCTCGTGGTCGAGCGCCGCGGCGAGCGCGCGCTCCTCGAAGTCGCCGCCGACGATCGGCACAGCGTTGATCGCCGCCGCGGGAGGCACCCGGAGGCAGCGCAGCGGCGCGATCAGACCGCGACGTGCGGCGTCCGCGAGTGGCAGATCGTCGACCGAGGCCGGGAAGACGTCGGAGACCTGCTTTGCGATCAGCTGCTCCGTCGCCGTCATGCCGATGTAGACGGGCTCGCTGAAGGACCGGATCGCCGCGCTCGTCTTCTCGCCGAGGGCGGTGTGGGCCTCGTCGCAGATCACGAGCTGGTAGGCGTTGCGCGAGACCTCGCCCGCATGACGGGCGAACCAGGCATATGTCTGGATCGTGATCGGGTCGTCGCGGAGCGGCTCGTTGCCCTGGTCGATCGCGTCCGTGAAGCGGTCGGCATATCCCTCGGTCGTCAGGTCTCGCTGGAACTGCGACACGAGCAGGCGGCGGTGGGTGAGGATCAGGATCCCGAGGTGGCGTGCCGCCTCGACGAACCCTGCGGCGGCGATCGTCTTGCCGGACGCAGTGGGGTGCCGGAAGCGATAGCGGCGCTCCGCGCCGGGATCGTCGCCGACGAAGATCGGCTCGTCGGCGTCGAGGTCGACGACGCCTGCGTCGAAGTCGTCGTCCTCCTCCTCGATCTCGGCCTCGGGGCTGTCGCCGCCGTTGCCGTTCCCGTTCTCCTCGGCACTCCGCTGGTGCGCGGCGATCAGCTCGGTCAGCATCCCGGCGAGCGCATCCACCTGGTGGCGCCGGAGATCGGTCCCCGCAGCGGTCTGCGGCTTCGGTGCCGCCAGCACGCGCTCGAGACCGAGCATGAGGCCGTAGCCCACGCGCCAGCCGCTCGACGGTGTGCGGGCGCCCGCATCGATCTCGGCGATGGCGTCGTCGAGTGCGCGCCGCCGTGCGGTGCCGGGAGCGAGGGCGGCAGCGGGGTCCTCGTCGGGATGGAGGAACGGCTCGCCGTACCAGGCCTGAGCACGGAGCGCGGCGGCCTTCAGGCCATCTGCCGGCTCCGGCGACGGATGTGTCGGATTGAAGTCGGTCTCTTGCATACGCGCAGCACACGCTTGACGTGCTGCTTCCTCGAGGATCAGCACGCTCACGCGTTTCGGGCGCGTCGAGCGGTGCTGTTGCGCAGAACAGTACCGAAATACGGCGGTGTTTGGGGACGCGGCCGGCGGAAGGCGCCCGCGCGCGGTCAGGCGCCCGGGCGAGCGGCGTTCTCGGCGAGTGGCCCGCCGGTCGCGCGTTGCGAGGCACCGCTCTCGTCCAGGTACCGGGTCAGGCCGCCCCGGAAGAACGGGAAGCCCGCCCCGAGTATCAGGCAGGCATCGATCTCACCGGCCGACGAGACGACTCCGTCGTCGAGGATCGTGCGGGTCTCGTCGGCGAGGGCGTCGAGCAGTGCCTCGTGAAGCTCGTCGACGGTCTGCCGCTCGTCCCCCGTGATCACGATGTCCATCTCCCCGTTGGCGAAGTTCTCGAGGGTCGGGGAGAGCGCGAATCGCTCGGGGAAGGCGTCGTGCAGCGTGTGGAGCACGTGATTCGCGACCCTTGGGCCGACCATCGCAAGCAGTGCCGACGGCGGCATCGGGATCCCGATGCGGAGCGCGGCCTCGTCGGTCTCCTCGAAGCGTACTCCCGTTCTCGAGCGCTCGCATCAGGACGCTCGACTGCCGTGTGAGGAGCCGGTTGACGACGAACGCCGGCGCGTCCCGGACGAGGACGCCGCGCTTGCCGAGCTTCCTCGTCACGTCCCAGGCGGTGGCGAGCGTGGTCTCGTCCGTCCCGGGCGCGCGCACGAGCTCGACGAGCGGGAGCACCGACACCGGGTTGAAGAAGTGCATCCCGACGACCCGCTCCGGATGCTCGAGCCCCGCGGCCATGGCGGCGACCGAGAGCGAGGAGGTGTTCGTGACGAGGAGGCACTCCTCGGGGACGACGCTCTCGAGCGAGGCGAACACCGCCTGCTTCACGGCAAGCTCCTCGAACACGGCTTCGATCACGAGGTCGCAGCCGCCAAACTCGGCGATCTCGGTCGTCCCGCTGACGAGCGAGCCGAGGAAGCGTGCCTTTCCCTCTGCCAGACGGCCGCGAGACACCTGCTTCGCGAGATCGGCGCTGATCGCGGCGACGGCGTCGTCGACCCGGCCGGCATCGATGTCCGTGAGCACGACGGGCACCTCGAGGCGCCGCAGGAACAGCGTCGCGAGTTGTGTCGCCATCAGCCCGGCGCCGACGATGCCGACCCGTTCGATCCGACGCGGCTTTGCGTCGGGGACGCCGATCCCCTTCTTGATGCGCCGTTCGATGAGGTCGAACGCGTAGACGGCCGCCTGGGCCTGAGGTCCCGGCAGAAGATCGGCCAGGGCATCCTCCTCCGCCTCGTAGCCGTCCGCGATCGTCCACTCGGCGGCCCCTGCGATCAGGTCGAGCGCGCGGTAGGGAGCGAGCGCGACGCCGTGGACGGCATCGTCGACGGCGAATCGCGCCTTCGCGCAGACCGCGGCTGCATCCGAGAGGTCGATCGCGTCCCTCGCCGGCGGCGGCGACTCGATGGCGCGCACGAGCCACTCGATCGAGTCGTCCAGGAACTCGACGTCGTCGAGAAGATCGTCGACGAGGCCGACCTCGGCCGCACGGGCCGCGCCGACGAACCGGTTCTGCGCGAGCGGGTTCGCGACGATCAGCTCGACCGCGGCGGACGCGCCGACGAGGCGCGTCGCGAGCTGCGTGCCCCCCCAGGCGGGGATGATCCCGAGGAACACCTCGGGGAACCCGACGTGTCTCACGGAGCGGGCCATCGTGCGGAAGTCGCAGTGGAGCGCGATCTCCAGCCCGCCGCCGACCGCTGCGCCGTTGATCGCCGCGAGCGTCGGGAACGGCAGGTCACGGATCGCCCCGAACGCGCGGTGCCCTCCGACGGCTGCCGCTCGGGCGAGCTCGGGGGTCGACATCCTCGGGAACTCGGTCAGATCGGCGCCGGTGGCGAAGACGAACGGCTTCCCGGTGAGGACGAGCCCGCTCCACGTCCGGGCGCGCAACGTGGCGAGGCATTCGCCGAGCGACTCGAGCGCGGCGCTGCCGAAGACGTTCGGCTTTCGCCAGTCCTCCCCGTTGTCCATGGTCACGAGCGCGATCGGTCCGACGCGGCTCGGGGCCTCCTGCAGGGAGAACCGGGTCGGTGACTCAGCCACGGCGCGTGTTCTCCCACAGGAGCGCGCGCCCATGCCGAGACCGATGCAGAGCGCGGTCAGGCCGTACTGCACGTCCGGCCTGCGCCCGAGCTCGTCGGCGAGCTGCGCCATCAACCGCACGCCGGTCGCGGCAAGAGGGTGCCCGCAGGCGATCGCGCCACCCGACGGATTGAGCCGGGGGTCGTCCGGTGCGACGCCGACGCCGTCGCACCACGTCAGCACCTGAACGGCGAACGGCTCGTTCAGCTCGAACAGGCCGATGTCGTCGATCGTCAGGCCGGCCTGCGCGAGGACGCGCTCGGTGGCGGGCACCGGCCCGATCCCCATGAGGTGCGGCTCGACGCCGGCGTAGGCGAAACCGACGAGCCGCATCGTCGGCTCGAGCCCGAGCTCGGCAGCGGCCGCCTCGGAAGCGAGAAGGCCGGCGGTGGCTCCGTCGGTCAGGCCCGCGGAGTTGCCGGCCGTGACGCGGCCCCCGACGCGGAACGGCGTCCGGAGCCCGGCGAGGCCCTCGAGGGTGGTGTCGGGACGGAGGAACTCGTCGCGCGCGGCGACTCGCCAGCCCTCGTCAGCGAAGACGCTCATGGGCACGACCGTGCGTGCCATCACCCCGTCGTCCTGCGCCCACGCCCTGCCGGCGCGTGCCTGGCTCTCGAGCGGCGAAGCGGTCGGCCATCTCGCGGCTCAGGTGGGGAAACGCGTCGTGGAGGTTCTCGGCCGTCTGGCCCATCACCGCCGCGCTCTCGTCGATCAGCCGCTCGCTCGACGAACCGCGGGTTGAAGTCGACCTCCTCGCCCATGGCGTGGTGGCCCATGTGCTCGACGCCCCCCACGAGCACGACGTCCGCCGCGCCCATCGCGATCTCGCCCGCTCCCGCCGTGGTCGCGGTCAGGGCGCCCGCGCACATGCGGTCGACGGCGAATCCGGGCACCGTGTGGGGGAGGCCGGCGAGCAGGGCGACGTCGCGCCCGAGGGTCAGGCCCTGGTCACCGACCTGGGCCGTCGCCGCGAAG
Organism: uncultured Thermoleophilia bacterium; assembly: GCA_963727515.1. GTDB lineage: Bacteria > Actinomycetota > Thermoleophilia > Gaiellales > Gaiellaceae > Gaiella. The sequence goes on from CAVSGN010000003.1 coordinate 497,144, forward strand.
ATCACGTCACCGATGCGCTCGGGAGGCACCTCGGGGTTGCGGCGAAGCAGCTCGCGCACGACCTTCACGGCCATGTCGTCGGCCCGCGTCTTCCAGAAGAGGCCCGTCGGCCCCGCCTTGCCGAACGCCGTGCGGACACCGTCGACGAAGACGACCTCATGGCGGGGGCGAGCCATTCCGCCGAGGATAGCCCGTTCGCAGCTGACAGTGAGCGCCAGTTATGTGACGATGAGGCCCGGAGGCCGGCGGGCGGCGCCGGCCTCCATCTGCGTTCGAGCGATGGAAGAGCGCATCGCTCGCGGGTCCGCGGTGGCCGGCTTCAGCCGGTCGCCGGGGTTGACGCTCGGGAGAACCAGCGTGTTAACCGCAAAGACATTTTCGCGCGTCGTAGACTCCGGGTCACTCGAGTCGGTAAGGAGACCCGGATGCCCGAGATGACCGCATACACCCCTGGAACGCCGTGCTGGGTCGACGTCTCGTCGGACAATGCGGCGGCGTCGGCCGGTTTCTATTCCGGCCTGTTCGGCTGGGACGCGTTGGAAGTGCCCGACGGAGGGGGATACACGATGCTTCTCCAGGACGGCAAGGCCGTCGCAGCCGCGGGCGTCGACCAAAGTGGTGGCCCCGCGGCGTGGAGCACGTACATCGCGACGGCTGACGCCGATGCGACGGCCGCGAAGATCATCGCCGCCGGGGGCTCCCTGGTGGTCGACGTGATGGACATCTTCGACGCCGGCCGGATGGCGTTCGCGCTCGACCCGCAGGGCGTGCTGTTCGGGATCTGGCAGTCGGGAACACATACGGGGGCGCAGCTCGTCAACGAGCCGTTCGCCTACACGTGGGCGGAGCTGAACACGACGGACGCCGGTGCGGCGCAGTCGTTCTACACCGCGGTCTTCGGTTGGGAGCCCGAGGCGCTCGAGGGCGGCGAGGGCTTCGACTACGCCATGCAGAAGGTCGACGGGCGCGTCGTCGGCGGCATCATGGCCATGGAAGGCATGCCACCGGCCTGGGGCGTCTACTTCGCCGTGGAAGACACGGACGAGGCGATTGCGAAGGCAGAGAAGCTCGGCGGCTCGACGCTGCGGGCGGCCGCCGATACCGACTTCGGTCGCATGGCGATGCTGGCCGACCCGGACGGAGCCGTGTTCGCCGTGATCCGGCTGGCGGGCGCGAGCTAGACGTCGAGGGGCGGAGCCGGTCCCGCCCCCGCGCTACGGCGCTCTAGTCGTCGCCGGCGGCGAGCTCTTTTGAGCGCACCATCGCGGCCTGGATCGCGTTCAGGAGCGCGGCGCGGACGCCTGCGATCTCGAGCTCGCGGATCGCCGCGATCGTCGTGCCGCCGGGAGAGGTGACCATCTCGCGCAGCTCGACGGGATGCATCTTCAGGTCGCGCATCTGCTGCGCGGTGCCGAGCATCGTCTGGACCACGAGCTGCGTCGATATCTCCCTCGAGAGCCCGAGCAGCAACCCGGCCTCGATCATGCCCTCCGCGAGGAGCGCGAAGTAGGCGGGGCCGGAGCCCGAGACCGCCGTGACCGCGTCCATCAGCTTCTCCGGCACGCGCACGACAGCGCCGAGATGCGCGAGCGCCTCCTCGGCGAGCGTGACGTGCGCATCGTCGGCATGGGCGCCGGCGCAGAGCCCCGCAACGCCCTCGTGGACGACGGACGGCGTGTTCGGCATCGCCCGCGTGACCGGGACCCCCGGCGCGAGGTGCCGTTCGATCGTGGCCGTCGGAATGGCGGCGGCGACCGAGAGGACCGTCTGCTCGGTGGAGATGAGGTGCCCGATCTCGCCGAGCAGGATCTCGATGTCCTGTGGCTTCACCGCGATCACGACGAGCGCGGCGCCGACGACCGCCTCCTCGTTCGACAGCGTCGCCGTGATCCCGTGGCTCTCGTTCAGCTCGGTGACGCGCTCGGGGCGGCGGCTCGACGCGGTGATGTCGGCTGGCTCGCGCCAGCCCGAGGACAGGAGCCCGGCGATCAGCGCTTCGCCGATCTTCCCGGCCCCGAGGACCGCGATTCGTCGCTCATTCACCATGGTTGCGTCAGTGTAGAGACGCTCTACGCAGCGCGCTTCGTCCGCAGGCGTGCCCTCCGACCCGCGTCCGGATCGGCTCCGGGAACGAGGCCGCGCGACCACCCGAGCATCAGCATCTGCCCGGCGAGCCCTTGCCACTCCTCGTACGGCGCGAGCAGCGCCGCCGTCTCCTCGGCGGCGACCCACTCGCCGCGCAGCGAGGCGAGGAGCTTGACGAGCCCGAGGTCGCCGACGAGCCCGTGGTCGTAGCGGCCGAGCCCTTCGAGCGCGATCACGCCGACGGACCAGGCTCCGATCCCGCGCTCGCGGGTGAGGCGCTGCAGGACGACGTTCGTATCGTGCGTACGGAGGCGTTCGAGATCGATCGAGCGGACGAGACGGGCGAGCGTCGCGGCTCGCGACGTCGCGAGCCCGTGGAGGCTGAGGTCGAGAGGCGAGAGCGTGCGGAGCGTCTCGGTCGTGGCGACGGGCACGCCGAGCCGGCGCAGGAGGGAGCGCTCGATCGCCGCGGCCCTACGCGCCTCGATGAGCTGCCCGCAGATCGCCCGCAGTGTCGCGTGCGCGACGGTGGCGACACGCAACGGCCGATAGCCGGCGAGCATCCGCGCGCTCGGCCCGAGGAGCGGGTCGGCGCGGAAGCGCCGGTGGAACTCCGTCGTGTCGTCTGCGAGCGCGAGCATGAAGCGGGCGCGCTCGAGACCGGCTTCTGTCGTGGCCATGACCACCACCGCCCCGTCCGGACGCTGCCAGGCAGTTGCCTCGGAGCCGTCGGCCAGAGCACCCCGCCAGGTGCCGCTGCGACTCATCAGGCGAAGCCGATACGGCCCGGTCGGTGTGACGGTGTCCTCGAGCATGGTCACGTGACGGTATCGGGCGAGGCGGTTGGCCGCTTCGCCCGGTACCTTCGCCCGATGAGCGTTGTCGATGCCGTCTCGCTGCGATCGCGCCGCAGGAAGCTGCGGCTGTTCATGGACGAGCTGCGGCCGACCGCCGCGACCACCGTGCTCGACATCGGCGTGGACGAGGTCGGGTTCGGGGCCGACGGTGGTCAGTCCGGCTGTGGCACGCACAACTTCTTCGAAGAGCTCTATCCATGGCGTGACCGGATCACCGCGCTCGGGCTCCACGACGGAACCGGCTTCCGGGCGAGCTACCCGACCGTCCCGTACGTCCAGGGCGATGCCTGCGACCTCCCGTTCGAGAACGGATCGTTCGACGTCGTCTTCTCGAACGCGGTGATCGAGCATGTCGGTGACCGCGAGCGGCAACGCCGATTCGTCGGCGAAGCCCTGCGCGTCGGGAGGCGCGTGTTCCTGACGACGCCCAACCGCTGGTTTCCGATCGAGCTCCACACACGGCTGCCGCTCGTCCACTGGCTGCCGAAGACGGCTTCCGATCGGGCGTACGACCTGGCGGGCAAGGGCTGGGCGCGCGAGAACCACCTGCTCGGGAGCGGCGACCTCCGCCGCCTGTTTCCCGGTGAGGTGAGGATCGTCAACCTCGGACTGACGCTCGTGGCGATCACGTGAGCGGCCGTCTCCCCCGGGTCGCGCTCGTCGCCTTCATCGTCGGGCTCGCCGTCCACAACCTCCTCATGGCCGAGTTGTGGGACGTCGGGGTCCGCGGCGCGTCGCTCGACGTCATCGCTGCGTGGAAGGACGTCCTGCTTGCCGCCGCCCTGGTCGTGGCGCTACTCGCCGCCGGAAGGTTGCCGTCGTGGCTCCCGGCAGACCGGCTGGCGCTCGCCTATGCCGCGTTCGTCCTCCTCTACTGGCTCCTTCCTCAGGGCTGGCTCGGTGACGGCACAGCGACGCACCGGGGGCAGCTCCTCGCAGCGCGACACGACCTCATTCCCGTCGCCGCGTACTTCCTCGGGCGCCTCCTCGTCCTCACGCCGGTCGCCTGGCGCCGGGTCTCACTCGCGCTCGTCGGCGTCGCAGTGGCAGTCACCGCCTGGGGCCTCGTCGATGTCTACCTCGTGCCGCTGCAGTGGTGGCGCGACTCGGGCGTCCCCGGCTGGTTCGAGGAGCAGCTCGGGCTCGCCTACAGCGGTGGTCTCTCGGGGCTCCCCGAGAACTGGGTGCTGAACACGGGTGACGAGCAGAATCCGATCCGTCGGCTCACCTCGACGTTCCTGAGCCCCCTCGCCACGGCGTACGTGCTCGTCATCGTGCTCCTCTACCTCGTCGCCCGGCGGAGGCCGTGGTGGGTGGCTCTCACAGCCGCGGTCGCGTACGCAGGGCTGCTCTGGACGCATACGCGGGCGGCATACGGCGCCCTCGCACTCGGGCTCGTGGTGCTCGCAATCGCGCAGCGCCGCGCGCTCCCACTCGTGCTCGCAGTCGCCTCGCTCGTCGTCGGGGTCGGATTCGTGAAGGCGTTCCCCACGATCGGGCCGTCGACGAGCTACACGCAGGCCGAGCTCGAGATCCTCAGGGAGCAGGGCCGGCAGAGCCCGAACGTCGACTCCGATCCCCTCGCCGGCGGCGATGCGTCGACGGCGAGTCACTGGCGCAACCTGCGGGACGGCGCGCGGGTCGTGATCCGTCATCCCCAGGGGTTCGGCCTCGGAAACGCGGGCGTCAACGCCTCCCGAACCGGGGCCGAGATCAAGGCGGGAGAGTCGACGTATACGGAGGTCGGCGTGGAGACGGGCGTCCTCGGGCTCGCGGCGTTCGTCGCCTGGCTGCTTGCCGTGCTCGCCGGGCTCTGGCGGCGGTCGGCCTGGCTCAGCGCGTCGTGGGTCGCGATGCTTGCGATCGGCGTGCAGACCGACGTGATCGGCGTCCACTGGATCGCGTACACCCTGTTCGCGCTCGCGGGAGTCGCGATCGGCGGCGGCCTCCCCGACGAGGAGGCGGGGCACGCGACATGAGACGGCTTGGCGGGCGCATCGGCCCGTACCGGGTGGCGGCGCTGCTGATCGGCTGCGCCCTCGTGCTCGAGATTCTCCGCGTCCAGGTGCTCTCCGGCAGCAGCGTGGCGCAGGTCGTATGCACGCTCGGCGAGGTCGTGTTCCTCGCCCTCGCGGCGACCGTGTTCATCACGGCACGCCGGCGACCCGGCGGCGAACGGTCGCGCGGCTCCTGAAAAGGCGGCAGAATGTGTCGGTATGGGGAAGGGATACGCCGAGGGCCCCGCTGCCGAGGAGGCCGACCGGCGGCTCGAGGAGCTCGCCGAGGGGCCGCGAAGCGCGGTGCCGGAGGAGCGTGCGGCGGTCTACGGGGCGACACCGGACGAGCCGGAGCGCCACTTCCTCGGCTGGCTCGGAGAGGTCGATCCGGACGCGCTGTTCGCCTCGGGAGCGGCCTACGGGATCACGATCGTCCGGCGCGCGGCGGAGTAGCGTGAAAGGCGGGCTGGAGCCGGGAGATCGTGAGACGCGACAGCAGACCTATCCGGTAACGTCACGTTTACCAATGTGCAGCATCCGCCCGTGAGCTCGAAGTCGGTCGAACACCTCGATCGCGTGATCATCCGGTTCGCCGGCGACTCCGGTGACGGAATGCAACTCACGGGCGACCGCTTCACGAGCGAGACGGCCATGATGGGCAACGATCTCGCGACGTTCCCGGACTACCCGGCCGAGATTCGGGCGCCCGCGGGCTCGCTCGCCGGCGTGTCCGGCTTCCAGGTCCATTTCGCCGATCACGACATCTTCACGCCGGGTGACCAGCCGAACGTCCTCGTCGCGATGAACCCGGCCGCGCTGAAAGCGAACCTCAGAGACCTGCCCCAGGGCGGGATGATCATCGTCAACACCGACGCCTTCAACGAGCGCAATCTGCAGAAGGCAGGGTACGCCGAGAGCCCGCTCGCCGACGAGACGATGAGCGGCTTTCATGTGCACGAGGTCGCGCTCACGTCGATGACGGTCGAGGCCCTGAAGGGGATCGACGGGATCACGTCGCGAGAGGCCGAGCGATCGAAGAACTTCTTCGCCCTCGGCCTCATGTCGTGGCTCTTCCACCGTCAGGTCGACGGGACACTGGCGTTCATCGACGAGAAGTTCGGCAAGAAGCCCGCCATCGCGGAAGCGAACACCCGTGCCTTCAAGGCGGGCTACAACTACGGCGAGACCTCCGAGGATTTCGCTGTTTCCTACGAGATCGCGCCGGCCCGCCTCCAGCCGGGGCGGTATCGGCAGGTGAACGGCAACATCGCGCTCAGCTACGGGCTCATCGCAGCGTCGAAGCTCTCGGGCCTCCCGCTGTTCCTCGGCGCCTATCCGATCACGCCGGCCTCGTCGATCCTCGAGGAGCTCGCGCGCTTCAAGAACTTCGGCGTCACCACGTTCCAGGCGGAAGACGAGATCGCGGCGTGCGGCGCCGCTCTCGGCGCCTCGTTCGGCGGCGCGCTCGGGGTCACCACCTCGTCCGGCCCCGGGATCGTGCTCAAGGCAGAGACGGTCGGCCTCGCCGTGATGCTCGAGCTGCCGCTCCTGATCGTCGACATCCAACGGGCCGGCCCGTCGACGGGCATGCCGACCAAGCCGGAACAGGCCGACCTGCTCATGGTGCTCTACGGTCGCAATGGCGAGAGTCCCGTGCCCGTTGTCGCTGCCGCCAGCCCCTCGCAGTGCTTCGACGCCGCGATCGAGGCCGTCCGGATCGCCCTCAAGTACCGAACCCCCGTCTATCTCCTGTCCAACGCGGCGCTCGCGAACGGGACCGAGCCGTGGTTGATCCCCGATGTCGCCTCGCTCCCCCCGATCGCGACGGAGCTTGCGACCGCGCCCAACGACGGCGAGCTGTTCCAGCCATACCTGCGCGATCCGACGACGCTGGCGCGTCCCTGGGCCGTTCCCGGCACGCCCGGCCTCGAGCACCGTATCGGCGGGCTCGAGAAGCAGGACGTGACCGGCGCCATCTCGTACGACCCCGACAACCACGAGCGGATGGTCAGGCTGCGCGCGCAGAAGGTCGCGAACATCGCCGCAGACATCCCGGAGCTCGTCGTCGACGATGTCGACGGAGACGCCACGACGCTCGTCGTCGGCTGGGGATCGACGTACGGCCCCATCGGCGCCGCCGTGCGCCGCGTTCGACGCGCCGGCCACAAGATTGCGAGCACCCACCTCTACCACCTGAACCCGTTCCCGCGGAACACGGGCGAGGTACTGCGCCGCTACGACAAGATCCTCGTGCCGGAGATGAACACGGGTCAGTTGCTGCAGCTGCTCCGGGCCGAGTTCCTCGTCGACGCGGTCGGCTACAACCGTGTCCACGGCCGACCGTTCCGGTCGAGCGAGCTCGCGGACGTCATCATTGCGATGGTGGATTCGTGAGCTTTTCGACCCAGACGACGGCGCGTGGGAGCATGATCATCTCGCATGATGGACGGCAGGTCGTGACCCTCGCCGGCGCGGATGCGGCCAGGCTGGGCGAGCGACTCGAGCGGGCGGCCGACGAGAGAGAACGGCAGCTCGCGCTCGCGCGAGTGACCGGCAACTTCAAGCGGGGGAACGAGCGATGAGCGGCGGGAACGGCGAGCTGATCCAGCTCAAGGCGAAGGACTTCAAGTCCGACCAGGAGGTCCGCTGGTGCCCGGGCTGTGGCGACTACGCGATCCTCAACGCCGTTCAGGGCTTCATGCCGGAGCTCGGGATCGCGCGGGAGCGGATGGTCTTCGTGTCGGGGATCGGATGCGCGGCGCGGTTCCCGTACTACATGGAGACCTACGGGATGCACTCGATCCATGGTCGTGCACCCGCGATCGCCACCGGGCTCGCGACGGCGCGGCGCGACCTTTCCGTCTGGGTGATCGGCGGCGACGGCGACATGCTCTCGATCGGCGGCAACCATCTCATTCACGCGCTGCGGCGCAACGTGAACCTGACGATCCTTCTCCTCAACAACGAGATCTACGGGCTCACCAAGGGCCAGTACTCGCCGACATCCGAGCGCGGCAAGGTGACGGGGTCGACCCCGATGGGATCGGTCGACCAGCCCTTCAACCCTCTCAGCGTCGCGATCGGCGCCGAGGCGACCTTCGTCGCGCGGGCGATCGATACCGACAAGAAGGAGCTGACGAACGTGCTGCGGGCCGCCGCAGCGCATCGCGGGGCGTCGTTCGTCGAGATCTTCCAGAACTGCAACATCTACAACGACGGCGCCTTCGACTTCGTCCGCGAGCAGAAGGAGAACCGCATCTACCTCCGTGACGGGGAGCCGATCGTCTTCGGCGACCGCGGCGTCCGCCAGGCAGAAGACGGCTCCGCCGAGGTCGTCCCGGCCTCGGAGGGTGGGCTCCTCGTTCACGACTCGTCACATGTCGAACCGAGCGTCGCCTTCGCATTGTCCCGCCTGACCTTCGAGACGGTCGGCGCGACGCCGCTCGGTATCTTCCGGTCGGTCGAGCGGCCCGTCTACGACGACGAGGTCGCGGACCAGATTCGCCGGGCCAGGGAGGAGCAGGGAGAAGGCGACCTCGAGGCGCTCCTCTCGAGCGGCGACACCTGGCAGATCTCGTAGGAGGAGCCCTCCCCCCGACCGCGTTACGGCGAGGTCGTGAGCACGTCGACCGAGACCACCGACTCCGGCCGGAGCAGGCGATCGCCGACGAGCGGCCATTCACCACGTGGCTCCTCGATCTCGGCGATCACGGTGCGGGCAAGCACGAGCGCGCTGTCACGGTTGGGAGCCGTTCCGACCTGGATGACCTCGCCGTCGTTCATCCGGACGACGACCCGACGGAGCTCGGACGGCGTCCATTCTGCAATCCGGTCGAGGGGTGTGCTGGTTGTGGGCTCGAGCACTGCCACGGCGGCCTCCGTCAGGGGGTTCGGAGCGCTGCACCACTCCAGTCCGTACAGGCTCGTCGTTTCGCGGGGCGACCGCGTCCCCCGGTAGGGCTATTCGGACCGCTGGACGTCGATCGAGACGATCGCTCCCGGGCGGATGAAGCGCTCGTCGATCTGCGGCCACTCGCCCTTGGTAGAGGCGTGCTCGATGTGCAGCACCATGTCCCGGGCGATCTGCACCGCGTTGTCACGCCCCTCGGCCGATCCGACGACGATGTCGTCGTCACCGTTCACCCGGAGGATCACGCGCCGGATGTCGGGTGCCCCGAAGCCGCGCGACGACGTTGCGGGGCCGGCGCTCGGATGCGACGGGAGTATCCCGACGGCCGGGCTGCTGCCGTAGCCGGAATCACGGTTCCCGAAAATATCCATCACGTTCCTCCTCGTCGCGGGCGTGCCCTCTCGGTATCGGCGTGCTCGAGGCGCCGCGCCTTCCCTCAATCGAGGGGGGCCAGTGCCGGCCTGCTCAGCGTCGCGAACGCCGTCGCGGCGAGGCCGACGGTGCCCGCGACGGTGAGGGCAAGCGCGGTGCCGCCCACCTCGACGAGCGCGCCCGAGAGGAGTGAGCCGAGCGGGGCGAGGCCGACGAACGCAAAGAGGTAGAGCGCGACGATCCGGCCCCGGAGGTGGTCCGGTGAGGCGAGCTGGACGAGCGCGTTCGCGTTCGCGGCGAACAGGGTGAACGCGGCGCCGATGCCGAACAGGAGGACACCGGCCAGCCATGCCACGTGGACGGGGGCGAGGGCGAAGAGCAGGATGCTGAACCCCACGGCCCCGGCGCGAAACGCCTCGAACGTCGCTCTTCGCGAGGACGCGGTCACGATCGCGCCCGCGAAGGCGCCGAAGCCGAACGCCGCCGACAGGAGCCCGAACGTCCGCGCGTCGACGTGGAGGGTGTCGGAGGCGAGCAGGGGCACGAGCGTGTTGAAGTTGAAGCCGACGAGCCCGACGCAGGTGACGACGACCAGAACCGCGCGAACCTGGCGCTCGCGCCACGCGAACGACAGCCCCGCGCGCGTTCCGGCGAGAAGCGTGGAACCGCCGTCGCGTGAGACCGGATAGAGCTCGCTCCGGCGCATCGCGAGCAGGGCAGCGAGCACGGCCACGAAGCTGATCGTGTTGACGACGAAGCAGATGCCGACCCCTGCGGTCGCGATGAGCACGCCGGCGATAGCCGGGCCGATCACACGCGAAGCGTTGAGCAGGCCGGAGTTGAGCGCAACGGCGTTCGGGAGCTCGCGAGGTCCTACCATCTGGAACGTGAGCACCTGGCGCGCGGGCGCGTCCAGGACGAGCGCGACGCCTCCGAGCAGCGCGAGGACGTACACGACGGGAAGCGTCGCGGTGCCCGTCAGCGTGACGAGCGCGAGGGCGGCCGACGTGACCATGGCGGCGACCTGCGTCCAGAGGACGAGGCGTCGAGGGTCGAGGCGGTCGATGACCGACCCCGCGAAGATGCCGAAGAGGGTGTACGGCAGGAAGCGGCAGAAGAGCAGCGTCGCGACAGCGATCGGCGAGCGCGAGAGCGAGAGCACGAGCCAGGCGAGCGCCACGTTCTGCATCCACGAGCCGGCGAGTGAGACGATCTGGCCCCCGAAGAACAGCCGGTAGTTGTGGTGGCGTCGAAGGCTGCGGAAGGTCCTCGTCTGTAGAGCGACGGCGAACGTGCTCACGAGTCGTTCTCGAGGAGCGTGCGGAGCGGCCCGATGGCGTCGGCGACGGCTTCGAGATCGCCGGGCTCGAGCGCGCCGAGACGCTCGGCGAGCCAGGCCGTGCGTCGCTCGCGCACTGACCGCAACATGCGATCGCCGTCGTGCGTGAGCTCGAGGCCGACCCGGCGGCGATCCGTCGTCGACCGGACGCGGGTCAGCAGGCCGGACCGCTCGAGCCGGTCGATGTGGCCCGAGAGCGCCGGCGGCGAGATGCCCTCCATCTCCGCGAGCGCGCGCAGGGAAAGGCCGGGGCTCTTCTTCACGAGCCAGAGGAGCGTCGCCTGTGCTCCCGTGATGCCGAACTGCTCGGTCTCGTGCCGCAGCTCCCGCGACAGCCGTAGCAGGACGGGGCGGAGCTCGTTCGCGAGGGCAAGGGGCGTTTGCGTCGGCTTGTTAACCATTAACGATACAAAGTATATCAGCGGACACGCGTCCTGCCGGAGCGGCAACGACCGGGATGCGTTGCCTGCCCGTGGCGACCGGCCTCACCGCGGGTGGCGCCCGCAGCGGAGGGAGTCTCAGGCGGCGGAGGTCGGGACGGCCTTCGGCTCGGCTTCGAGCTTGTAGCCGACCCCGTAGCGCGTCTGCAGGAAGGTATGGGTCGAGGCGCGATGATCGATCTTCTCGCGGAGCTTGCGCACGAAGACGTCGACCGTTCGATCGCGATGCGACGCGCGCCGGCCCCAGACACGCTGGAGCAACTCGTCGCGGGTGAGGACGCGCCCCATCTCGAGGGCGAGCGCGTAGAGCAGGCGGAACTCCGTGGGAGTCAGGTTTGCGCTCTCACCGTCCACGTAGGCCTGGACGTTCTTCGTGTCGAGGCGGAGTTCCTCGATCACGATCTCGTCGCCGCGGTGCGGATCCTGCGCGCGCCCTCCACGCCGGGCGGCTGCTCCGACCCGGGCCGTCAGCTCCTTCATCGAGAACGGCTTCACGAGGTAGTCGTCGGCACCGATCTCGAGCGCGTGCACGCGGTCGTGCTCGGTGCCGCGGGCCGAGACGACCACGATCGGAGTGCCGATTCCCTCTCCGCGGGCCTGCTCGATCACCTTCCACCCGTCGAGCCCGGGAAGCATGAGGTCGAGCACGCAGACGTCGGGCCGCTCGAAGCGGAGCCGGGCCAGGCCGGTCTCGCCGTTCGCGACACCCACCGCGTCGAAGCCGGCGGCCTGCAGATGGCGCGCCATGCCCTGGGCGATGACGTCGTCGTCCTCGATGATCAAGACGTTTGTCATGAGGGGATTCTGGACGGCCGCCGACATGGTGGGGGCCGTCAACGTGTTACCGGATGGTAACGGAGTCGTGAACGGCGGAAACGGCCGCGCTCGCCAGGGGTTCTGTTACAACGGGTGGCCATGGATCCGGATGCGCTCCGCGGTCGAATGCTCGTCGAGGAGAGCCGCGAGGCCGTCATCGTGCTCGACGATGCCGATGTCGTCGTCGTTGCAAGTGGTCGCGCCCGCCAGTCGATCGAGGGGATCAGCGAGGGCGAGCCCGTCCCGAAGGGCCTGCTCGCCGGTGATCTCGGCGTCGTGCCGCTGATCGTCCCGTACGAGGTGCGCGGCCGGCGTGAGCGGATCGTCTACCTCAGCCGGGTCGGCGACATGGCGGCGTACGAGGAGCTGCGAACCGGGTTCACGGCGGCGGTCTCGCACGAGCTGCGCACGCCGCTCGCGCGGTTGCTCTCGCTGCTCGAGATGGCGACGCTGCCGGGCGAGGACATTCACGAGCTCGTCGATCGCGCCCGCGAGGAGGTCGAGTCGGCGCGCGAGTTGATCGACGAGGTGCTCTTCCTGTCCGAGCTCGAGTCGGGCGGCCGGGTCGTCTCGCTCGGGCCGGTGCCCGTCCGCCCCGAGCTCGATGCCGCTGTCAGCGAGCTCGAGGATCGGGCCTCACGGGCCGGTGTCGGCCTCACGGTCGAGGGAGACGCGGGCATCCAGCTCGAGATGCGCCCGAGGATGCTGCGCGTCGTCGCCCAGAACCTCGCCGAGAACGCAATCCGCTATGCGGGGCCGGGGGCCTCGTTCACGCTGGCGGTCGAGCGGCGCGACGGTGAGGTGGTGCTGCGAGGGACCGACGACGGAGTCGGGGTCGACGAGGAGGAGCTGTCGCGCCTGTTCGAGCGCTTCTATCGCGCGGATCGCGCCCGGGCGTCGCGCGGTACCGGCCTCGGGCTCGCGATCGTCAAGCACATCGTCGGCCAGGCCGGGGGTATCGTCGAGGCCTCGGGCGGCAAGGGGGCCGGCCTCGAGATCCGCTGCATCTTCCCGGCGTAGGGGCGGGACACCGTCCCGTCCGCGATCTGACCGACCGCGGTCGTTCACCAGTTCGTGACCAGTCCTTTACCACCCGTCAGCCCACGACGGCGACGACGGAAGAGACACTCGTCGTGGGTTCATGACTGTGACGACTCCGCGCATTGATTCCGGCAAGCTCGGCGACCTCGCCGGGCCGGCGGACGGCCGCGGTGCCGAGACGGTCTTCGCCGTCCAAGGGCTCTCGGTCGCGTATTCGGGGAACGTCGCGCTCGAGAGCGTCGATCTCGACATCCAGAAGAACTTCGTGACGGCGTGCATCGGTCCGTCCGGGTGCGGCAAGAGCACGTTCATCCGCTGTTTCAACCGGATGAACGACCTGATCCCCGGTGCTGCCGTCAGCGGCCAGGTCCTCTACCACGACCGTAACCTCTACGGCGCGAACGTCGACCCGGTCGAGGTGCGCCGCCGCATCGGGATGGTCTTCCAGAAGCCCAACCCCTTCCCGAAGTCGATCTACGACAACATCGCGTTCGGCCCCCGGATCCTCGGGATGAAGCAGGACCTGGACGACTCGGGTCGAGCGCACCCTCAGGCACGCCGCTCTCTGGGACGAGGTGAAGGATCGCCTCAAGGAGAACGCACTCGGTCTCTCGGGCGGGCAGCAGCAACGGCTCTGCATCGCACGCGCGCTCGCCGTCGAGCCCGACGTGATCCTGATGGACGAGCCTGCCTCGGCGCTCGACCCGATCTCGACGTCTCGCATCGAGGATCTCATCCACCAGCTCAAGGACGAGTACACGATCGTGATCGTGACGCACAACATGCAGCAGGCGGCCCGCGTCGCGGACATGACCGCCTTCTTCAGCGTCGAGGTCCGGGAAGACGGCAGCGGCCGGCACGGAGTCCTCGTGGAGTACGACCAGACGACGAAGGTCTTCACCAACCCGTCCGACAGGCGCACCGAGGACTACGTCACGGGCAGGTTCGGGTAACGGTGGCACGGGTCGAGTTCCAGGCGAGCCTCGACGGGCTCGAGGCGACGCTGCAGGAGCAGGGCGAGCTCGTCCTCCGTGCCCTTCGCGGCGCCGTCGACGTGCTCCGCTCGCAGGACGTCGAGCTCTGCGACGAGGTCGTCATGTTCGATGACGAGGTCGACGCGCGTTATCACGGCATCGAGCGGTCGATCGGGTTGCTGCTCGCGCAGCAGTCCCCCGTGGCCTCGGACCTCCGCCTCGTGCTCGCGATCCTGCACGACTCGATCCACCTCGAGCGCGTCGGCGACCAGTGCGTCACCATCGCGAAGCTGACGAAGCTCGCGGCCGAGCTCGAGCCGCGGCACGACCTCGTCGAAGGGCTGACCGAGATGGGCGAGCGGGCCGAGGAGATGGTCAGGGTGGCGCTCGACTCGTTCGCGGACCGCGATGTCGCGCGCGCACGAAGCCTGGTCGAGCTCGACGAGCTGATCGATCGCACGAACCGCCGCGTCGCAGATCAGGTGCTGTCGATGGCGAGCGACCCCGGGACGCAGGAGTGGGGGATGCGGATGATCATCGTCTCTCGCTGCATCGAACGGATCGGCGACAACGCCGTCGATATCGGCGAGCAGACCGAGTACCTCGTAACCGGCGAATTCCACGAGTTCACCGATGCGTCTCACTGATCCGCTCTGTTCACCAGTTCGCAACCAGAGCCTCACCGAAGTTCTTCCCATTCGAGGCATCCCGCCCGGAAAGCTTGCGTCGACCACAGCGACAACGAACGCAAACGCATCACGATCAAGGGAGAGGGTCGAATCATGAAGAGAGCTCTGGCATTCGCGGTCATCGTGACCAGCCTGGTTACGATGGGCGCGCTGGGCGGGGCCGCCACGGCGGCGCCGGCGAAGAAGCAGGACACGTCGCTCAGCGGGGCGGGCAGCTCGTTCGTCTACCCGCTCGTGTCGAAGTGGATCCCTGCACTCGGATCCGCGTACGGCTACAACGTCTCGTACAGCCCGATCGGCTCGGGCGGCGGGATCGCCGCGATCCAGGCCGGCACCGTCGACTTCGGCGCCTCGGACGCGCCGTTGTCCTCCGACCAGTTCTCCAACTGCAAGGGTTGCGTCCAGATCCCGTGGGCTCTGTCGGCGACGTCGATCATGTACAACCTGCCGGGCATCGGCTGCGTCCTGCGGCTCAACGGGCCGATCCTGGCCAACATCTACCTCGGCAGCATCAAGAGCTGGAACGATCCCGCGATCGCGAAGATCAACCCGAAGTGCAGCCTGCCGAGCACGAGCATCACCCCCGTCTACCGCTCGGACAACTCCGGCACGACGTACAACTTCACCGACTACCTGGCGAGCGTCAGCCCGACATGGAAGTCGAAGATCGGCGTGGGCGTGAACGCCCAGTGGCCGGCCGGGTCCGGTGCCAAGGGGAGCTCCGGCGTCTCCGGTGTGCTCGCGAAGACGGAGGGGGCGATCGGCTACGCGGACGTCGCGTATGCCCTGAAGAACAAGATCCGCTTCGCCTCCATGCTGAACAAGTCCGGCAGGTACGCACAGCCCGGACTGAAGGGGATCGCCGCAGCGGCCGCATCGGCGCCGAAGGTGATCACGGGCGACGGGGCGATCTCGATCGTCAACCCGCCGAAGGGCAACAAGCTCGCCTACCCGATCGCGACGTTCACGTGGGTGATCGCTTCCTCGAGATCGTCCAAGTCGGCGGAGCTGCGGAAGATGATCTACTGGGCGGTGACTCGGGGCCAGGCATTCACGAAGCCGCTCCTCTTCTATCCGTTGCCGAAGCAGGTGCAGGCGTTCGCCTACAAGCAGATCAAGAAGATCTGAGTCATCACCTGAGATGAGCACTCTCACCCCGGATCCCGCGGCGCCCCCGCAGATCGAGCGCCGCGGGATCCGGTTCGGTGACGTGCTCTTCAAGGGGGTCGCGCTCGTCGCAGCGGTCGGCGTCACCGCCGTCCTCGGCTACATCGGGTACGAGGTCTTCAGGCTCGCCTGGCCGGCGATGCAGGAGTTCGGCCTCTCGTTCATCTGGACGCAGGCCTGGAACCCGAACGCGAACGTCTACGGCGCCCTCGTCTTCATCTACGGGACCGTCGTCACGGCGTTCATCGCCCTCCTGCTCGCGACGCCGCTCTCGGTCGCGATCGCGCTGTTCCTGACCGAGCTCGCCCCGAGGCGGCTCGCCGCCCCGATCGCGACGATGGTGGAGCTCCTCGCCGCGATCCCGAGCGTGGTGCTCGGGCTCTGGGGCATTCTCGTGTTCGGGCCCTGGGTCGCGCAGCACCTCGAGCCCTGGCTCCAGAGCTGGTTCGGGTTCCTGCCCATCTTCTCCGGCGATCCCTCGCAGGCGGGCGTGCTGCCGGCCGCGCTCGTGCTGACGATCATGATCATCCCCATCACCTCGGCGATCTGCCGGGAGCTGTTCAGCCGCGTGCCGCGTGACCTCACCGACGGCTCGCTCGCCCTGGGATCGACCCGCTGGGAGGCGATCCGCCGGGTCGCCCTTCCGTACGCTGCCCCGGGGATCTCGGCCGCCGTCCTGCTCGGCCTCGGCCGCGCCTTCGGCGAGGCGATCGCCGTCACCCAGGTGATCGGGAGCGGCAACTCGATCAACCGGTCGCTCTTCCCGCCCGGAGACACGCTCGCAAGCCGGATCGCCAGCACCTATCAGGGTGCGAGCAACGACATCGAGGTGCAGTCTCTGCTCTACCTCGGCGCGATCCTGCTCGTCATTTCCCTCGCCACCAACGTGTCCGCTCAGATGATCGTGAACCGGTTCCAGAAGGCCCGAAGGATGTCGGCCGGATGAGTGCCGCCGAGATCGTCGATCCGCACGACATCACCGCGAAGTCGAGCAACCTCGGCCGCCGCCGTCGCGTGCAGCAGCTCGTCTCGGTGGTCGCCGTCCTCAGCGCGCTCGTCGCCGTCCTCATCCTCGCGCTCGTGCTCGGCACGGTCCTCTACAAGGGTCTCAGCGCCCTCAGCCTCGACTTCCTGACCAAGTCCTCGGCGCTCTTCGGCGAGACGGGCGGGATCGCGGACGCGCTCGTCGGGAGCGCCCTCATGGTCGGGATGGCGGCGCTCGTCGCCGTGCCGGTCGCCATTCTCGTCGCCATCTACATCGCCGAGTACGCAGGCCCCAAGGCTGCGTCGTTCTTCCGCGTCATGCTCGACGTGCTGAACGGCGTTCCGGCGATCATCGTCGGCATCTTCATCTACGGCGTGCTCGTCGTCGGCAGCGGGCAGAGCGCCATCTACGGCGCCCTGGCTCTCTCGATCCTGATGATCCCGATGGTCGCGCGCGCGACGCAGGAGGTGCTCGAGCTCGTGCCACGGCATCTCCGCGAGGCGAGCCTCGCGCTCGGAGTGCCGCGCTGGCGCACCGTCTACGGCATCGTGCTGCCGACTGCGATCGGGGGCATTCTCACGGGTGTCGTCATTGCCGTGGCGCGCGTCGCCGGTGAGACGGCACCGCTCCTGTTCACCTCGTCGATCGTCACGTCGCAGGGAGTCTCCGTCGACGTGCATCAGGCGCTCGCGACCTTGCCGGTCCGGATCTTCACCCTTTCCGAGTCGCCCTCGCCGGACGACCAGGCCGCTGCCTGGGCGGCAGCGCTGGTCCTGATCGGCTTCGTGCTCGTGATGAACATCCTGGCCAAGTACTTCGCCGGGCGGAAGCGCAAGAGCCTCGAGGGCATCTAGGCCCGTGCGACGACCCTGCATACATTGACGTATGTCGATATATTCGCCTCGTCGACACGAGGAGGCAGGTGATGCCCGAGCTGTACGAGGCAGGCGAAAGGCAGGGACCGTGAGTGCCGCGCTCGAGGCCGTCGCGTGCTGCGCTCCGCTCTCGGCCCCGGCAATGACGGACGACGAGACGAATGCCACCGCCGAGCTCTTCAAGGTGCTCGGCGACCCGGCGCGGGTGCGGATCGTGAACATGATCACCGTGGCCGGTGCTCCCGTCTGTGCCTGCGACTTCTACGATGCACTGGGCCTCGGTCAGCCGACCGTCTCCTACCACCTGAAGAAGCTGACGGAGGTGGGACTGCTCGAGCGCGAGCAGCGCGGGAAGTGGGCCTTCTTCTCGCTGAACCGCGTGGCCGTCGAGAAGCTGGCGGCGGTCGCCGACCTGAAGGCCGCGTGTTGCTGATCTCGTCGTCCGTGGTGCCGGCGTGACAGGGGCGGCGCGCGTCGGTATCAACGGCTTCGGCCGAATCGGCCGCCTGGCGCTGCGCGTGGGCTGGGGCCGCGACGATCTCGAGTTCGTGCACGTGAACGAGGTCGAGCGTGGGCCGGAAACGGGCGCCCATCTCCTCGAGTTCGACTCCGTCCACGGACGGTGGGCATTGCCCATCTCGAGCGACGGCCAGGCGCTGACCGTCGACGGTCGTCGGCTCGGGTGGTCCGGTGCTTCGGAGCCTGCCGGCCTCGACTGGGGCGGGCTCGGAGTCGACGTCGTGCTGGAGTGCTCTGGCGCGTTCCGCACAGGCCCGAGCCTGGCTCCGCACCTGGAGCGCGGCGCTCGTACGGTCGTCGTGGCCGCTCCCGTGAAGGACGGCTCGGCGCTCAACGTCGTCGTCGGTGTCAACGATGACCGCTACGACCCGGCCGTGCACTCGATCGTGACGGCGGCGTCGTGCACGACGAACTGTCTCGCGCCGGTGGTCAAGGTGCTGCACGAGGGGATCGGGATCAGCCACGGCTCGATCACGACGCTCCACAACGTCACGAACACCCAGACGATCGTCGACGCGCCCCACAAGGACCTTCGGCGGGGACGTGCCGCGGGGATGTCGCTCATCCCGACCACCACGGGCTCGGCAACGGCGATCGGCCTGATCTTCCCGGAGCTCGACGGCCGGCTCGACGGGCACGCGGTGCGGGTGCCGCTTCTCAACGCGTCGCTCACGGACTGCGTGTTCGAGCTCGCCCGCGAGACCACCGTCGAGGAAGTCAACGACCTCCTGCGTACCGCGGCCGCCGGCCCTCTCGCGGGCATCCTCGGAGTCGAGGAGAGGCCGCTCGTGAGCGTCGACTACGTGAACGACCCACGCTCGGCGGTCGTGGACGCCCTCTCGACGATGGTCGTGGCGGGGACCCAGGCAAAGGTCTACGCGTGGTACGACAACGAGTGGGGCTACGCCAACCGCCTCGTCGACCTTGCCCGCATCGTGGCGCGGAGCCTCGAAGGCCACTGATGCGAACGGGCGCAGCGCGATGACGAGCGCGGGTTCGCCGGCCGCTCCCCGCTCCGCCGACCTCCGCAACTACGCCATCGTCACCGGTGCCTACTGGGCCGACACGCTCACCGACGGGGCGCTGCGCGTTCTCGTCCTCTTCTACTTCTACGACCGCGGCTACACGCCGTTCCAGGTCGCGATGCTCTTTCTCTTCTACGAGATCTTCGGGATCGTCACGAACCTCGTCGGCGGCTTTCTCGCCGCTCGCTTCGGCCTGAAGGCGACGCTCGTCGGCGGGCTGGCGACCCAGCTCGTGGCGCTCTCGATGCTCGCGCTCGTTCCCGCTTCGTGGCTCGTCGTGCCGTACGTGATGGCCGCGCAGGCGCTCTCGGGTATCGCGAAAGACCTGACCAAGATGAGCTCGAAGAGCGCCGTCAAGCTCGTCGTGCCCACCGACGCCTCCGACACGCTCTTCCGCTGGGTCGCGATGCTGACCGGCTCGAAGAACGCCCTCAAGGGCGTGGGCTTCTTCCTCGGCGGCCTTCTCCTCACCGTGATCGGCTTCCGGAGCGCGCTCTTCGTGCTCGGAGCGCTCGTCGGGACGGCGCTGCTCGTCGTGCTGACGATGATGCGAGGCTCGCTCGGGCGCGGTAGCGCCACGGCGAAGTTCGCCCACATGTTCTCCAACACCCGGGCCGTCAACGTCCTCGCAGCTGCCCGTATGGCGCTCTTCGCCGCCCGCGACGTCTGGTTCGTCGTCGGGTTGCCCGTCTTCCTCCGCACGCAGGAGGGGTGGAGCTTCTGGGCGGTCGGCGCCTTCCTCGGAGGATGGGTCATCTTCTACGGGGCCGTGCAGGCGTCGGCGCCGTCGCTCCTGCGGCGACATGGCCACGGCGAGCCGACCGGGCTCACTGCCACGTGGCTCGTGTTCGTCCTCGCCGTTGTCACCGCCGGCATCGCGGTGGCGCTCCAGTGGGACGTCGACCCCTCGCTCGTCCTGGTCGCCGGTCTGCTCCTCTTCGGCGTCATCTTCGCGCTCAACTCCGCGGTGCACTCGTTCCTGATCCTGCACTACGCCGAGGGAGACCGTGTCGCGATGAACGTCGGCTTCTACTACATGGCGAACGCTGCAGGACGTCTCGTCGGAACGGTTCTCTCGGGCCTGCTCTACCAGTGGCACGGGCTCACAGCCTGCCTGGTCGCGAGCGTCGTGCTCCTTCTCGCGGCCGGTCTTCTCTCTCGCCTGCTCCCGCGGGGAGCCACCGCGACGACGCATCAGGCTCCAGCGTGAAGGCGTGGGACGTCGAGGGACATCGAGATCGGCGAGGGCGTAGAAGCACCCGACGTTTGCGGGTTATCACGCATCGATGACTATCGATGGATAGATAGCCTATCCCTGTGCCCCCGGAACGCCGATCGACTCGTCTCGTCCGGCCCACGGCCGCCGCCGACGAACAGGTGGTCCTCGGCCGGCTTTCGACCCTCGACAGGTTCCTGCCACTCTGGATCGCACTCGCGATGGTAGGAGGAGTCCTACTCGGGACGCTCATCCCGAGCCTGAATGACGGGCTCGATCAGCTGCGAGTCGGAACCGTCAGCCTCCCGATCGCCCTCGGGCTCCTGCTGATGATGTACCCGGTGCTCGCCAAGGTCCGCTACGACGAGCTCGGACAACTCGGCACCGAGCGTCGGATGTTCGGCGCCTCACTTGCGCTCAACTGGGTCTTCGGCCCGCTCCTCATGTTCGCGCTCGCGTGGCTGTTCCTTGCGGATCAGCCCGCGTACCGCACCGGGGTGATCATCGTCGGGCTCGCCCGCTGCATCGCGATGGTTCTCGTCTGGAACGACCTCGCCTGCGGCGACCGGGAGGGAGCCGCCGTCCTCGTCGCGCTCAACTCGCTGTTCCAGATCGTCGCCTACTCGTTTCTCGGCTACTTCTATCTCACGCTGCTGCCGGGCTGGCTCGGGCTCGACACCCAGGGCTTCGAGGTCTCGATCTGGGAGGTTGCCCGCACGGTGCTGATCTTCCTCGGGATTCCGCTCCTGGCCGGCTACCTGACGCAGCGGATCGGCGTGAAGCGCCGGGGACGCGACTGGTACGAGAACGCCTTCCTCCCCCGGATCAGCCCGATCACGCTCTACGGGCTCCTCTTCACGATCGTGCTGCTGTTCGCGATCCAGGGCGATGCGATCACCGCCAGCCCCCTCGACGTGGCGCGGATTGCGCTGCCGCTCCTCATCTACTTCCTCGTCATGTTCGGCGTCTCGTTCGCGCTCGGCCGGAAGATCGGGCTGGCGTACGAACGGACGACCGCGCTCGCGTTCACGGCTGCCAGCAACAACTTCGAGCTGGCGATCGCGGTCTCGGTCGGAGTGTTCGGCGCCACCTCGGGGGAGGCGCTTGCCGGTGTCGTCGGCCCACTCATCGAGGTGCCGGTCCTGGTGGGCCTCGTCTACGTCGCTCTCTGGTTGCGGCGAAGCCTCAGCTGGCAGGCCCCTGTGGCGGCGCGCTAGATCGGAGCGCTCTCCAGCGCCTCGGGCGGTAGCAGCCGGCGCGTCTCCCAGCGGCGAGCCGCAAAGGCGGCCGCCGAGATCGCGATCGCGAGCGCGAACACGAAGGCGTCGCCCCCGGGGATCCGCGTGATCAGCTCCATCCCTCCGCCGACCAGGCCGGCCATCGGGATCGTGAAGATCCACGCGGTGACGATGTTGCCGGCGACGCCCCATCGAACCGCGTGGAGGCCGCGTGTCGCTCCGGCACCCATCACCGAGCCCGAGATGACGTGGGTTGTCGAGACGGGAAAGCCGAGGTGCGCGGTCGTCCATAGCATGGAGGCACAGGCCGTCTGTGCCGCGAACCCCTGCGGTGGGTCGATCTTGGCGATGCGCGTCCCGAGCGTTCGGATGATGCGCCAGCCGCCTGCGTACGTGCCCGCCGACATCGCCATGGCGGCGCTGACGATGACCCAGGTCGGAGGCCGCGTGAAGTCCTCGCTCAGGTGCCCGGTCGAGACGAGTGCGAGAGCAATGATCCCCATCGTCTTCTGGGCGTCGTTCGTTCCGTGGGTGAGCGCGACGAAGCCACCGGAGACGAGCTGTCCCTTCCGAAAGACACGGTTGATTCTCGCGGGTGACCGCCTTCTGATGATCCAGACGATCAGCGTCATCAGCGCGAATGCCAGAGCGAGTGAGGCGAACGGCGCGATGAACGACGGCTTGAGGACCTTGTCCCAGAGGCCGGACCACTTGATCACGCCCCAGCCCTGCGCCATGATCGCCGAGCCCATGAGCCCGCCGACCAGCGCGTGACTCGAGCTCGATGGCAGCCCGAGGTACCACGTGATCAGGTTCCATGTGATCGCGCCGACGAGGCCGGCGAGGAGGATGCTGAGCGTGATCGCGGCTGGATCGACGATCCCCTTCGCGACCGTCGCGGCAACCTTGAACGAGATGAATGCCCCGGCAAAGTTGAGGATCGCGGCCATCCCAACCGCGTTCCTGGGCGACAGCGCCCGCGTCGAGACGCTCGTCGCTATCGAGTTGGCCGTATCGTGAAACCCGTTCGTGAAGTCGAAGAAGAGCGCAACCACGACGACGGCGACGAGAGTCACGGTCACCATGCGGGCTACGCGTTCTTGACGACGATGTTCGCGATCACGTTGGCGGTCGTCTCGCAGGCGTCGAGCGCACGCTCGAGCGCCTCGTAGATGTCCTTCCAGCGGATCACGATCAGCGGATCGATCCGATTGTCGCGGAAGAGCGACGCGAGCGCGTCACGGAGGACGTGATCGCCCTGATCCTCGAGCGACTTGAGCTCGACGAGCGCGGCCTGCACGCCCTTCATCCCCTTCAGGTTCTCGCACGCTATCGCGAGCTGCTCGACCGCCTTGACGATGATCGTGCACTGCTCGACCGCGTGACGCGTCGGCATCTCGACGCCGTAGAGCCCGAGCAGGTCGGACGCCTCTTCCAGGTAGTCCACGACGTCGTCGATCTCGGTGGCGAGCTGGTAGATGTCCTCGCGGTCGAAGGGGGTCAGGTACTGCGTATTCAGCAGCGTGATCAGGTCGCGCGTGATCACGTCTCCCGCAGTCTCTGCCGCCTTGACCTGCTCCTGCATCACCCCGGAGTTCGGATGCTCGCGGAACCTTCTCTCGACGAGGCGGGCGACCTCGAGCGCGTTCCCTCCGGCGGCCGCGAACAGGACGAAGAACTCGGTCGTTCTCGGGGTAAGGCTTATCTTCATCGCCGGGGGCACGTTAACCCATTGGAGACATGTGTGAATGCCGAACCCGAGTAGGCTTTCGGCAATGCGGGAAACCCTAGAGCGCGAGATCAAGCTGACGGCCGGGGAAGGCTTCATCTTCCCGGAGATCGTCGGCGCCCGCCTGCCCGAGCGCGTGTTCATCTCGACCTATCACGACACGCCGGATCTTCGCCTGGCGCGCAGTGGTGTCACCTTCCGCCACCGGGTCGAGGACGGGACCGGCGTCTGGCAGCTCAAGCTCCCACGGGGCGATGCCCGGCTCGAGCTCGAGCTCCCCGGACAGGCATCGATCCCTCCGGGCGAGCTGGTGGAGCTGCTTCCCGCACACCTGCACGGCAGCGAGCTCGTCGCCGTCGCGAGGCTGCGCACGCGGCGCGAGACGATCCACGCACGTGGAGCCGAGATCGTCGACGACAGCGTGTCCGTGCTCGAGGGGCAGCGCGTCGTCCGTCGGTTCCGGGAGATCGAGATCGAGCTCGTCGAGGGCGACGAGCGGGATCTGCAGGGGCTCGTCAAGGAGATGCGGCGCAGTGGTGCGATCGAGGAGAGGGTGCTGCGGCCGAAACTCCATCGCGCCCTCGATATCCCTGCGCCCCACGCACCGGCGGCCATCGACCCGGCCTCGGCGCCGGGCGCCGCTCTCGGGATCGCCCTCGGACAGGAGGTCAAGGCGCTCCTCGCCCACGATCCGGGAGCCCGACGCGGCGACGACCCCGACGATGTCCACCAGCTGAGGGTCGCCACCCGCCGCCTGCGGGCCTTCCTCCGCGCGGCGGGCGTTCTCGTCGAGCGGGAGTGGGCCCGTTCGATGCGCGACGAGCTCGGGTGGCTCGGCGGCCATCTCGGCCCTGCGCGCGACCTCGACGTGATGCTCGACCGGCTTCGCAGCGAGGTGGCTCTGCTCGGCGACGACGGCGCGCCCGCCGCGAGCCTCCTCGCCTTGCTCGAAGAGGAACGGAGGGCGGCCTACAGGGACGTGGCCGAGACGCTCGCGGGTGCCCGCTACTACGCTCTGGTCGAGCGCCTCGGGGCGGCGACGACCCCCCCTCTGAGC
This sequence comes from uncultured Thermoleophilia bacterium, assembly GCA_963727515.1. Classification (GTDB taxonomy): domain Bacteria; phylum Actinomycetota; class Thermoleophilia; order Gaiellales; family Gaiellaceae; genus Gaiella. The sequence continues at coordinate 521,475 of CAVSGN010000003.1, forward strand.
GGCGACGGGACAACGCTCAAGTCCGTGTTCCACAAGCAGGCAAAACGGATGCGGCGTACCCTGACGGCTCTGGGCGACGCGCCGACGGACGAGGAGCTGCACGCTGCCCGGATCGCAGTCAAGCGGGCGCGCTACGCCGCCGATCTCGCCGCCCACGAGCTCGGGCGGCCGGGCGACCGGTTCGTTGCGCTCGCGAAGCATCTTCAGGACATCCTCGGCGACCATCAGGACGCGGTCTTTTCCGAGGCGCGAATTCGCGCGTGGGCCGCCACCGATCCCGCCGGGTCGTTCGCCGCCGGGCGGCTCGTGCAGCTCGAGCGAGACCGGAAGGCAGCGGCGCGGGCGGCCTGGCCCGGGGTCTGGCAGCGGCTCGACCGGGCTGCGCGGCGGGCAGTTCGCTGAGCGAGGTCGTTCGCGCGGCCGGCGGCGTCGTCGTTCGCAGCTCGGGCGGCGAGAAGGAAGTGCTGCTCGTCCACCGGCCGGAGTACGACGACTGGACTTTCCCGAAGGGCAAGGTCGAGCCGGGCGAAAACGACGAGGAGTGCGCCGTGCGTGAGGTGGAGGAGGAGACCGGCCTCCGCTGCTCGCTCGCGCGGGAGCTCCGGCCGACGTCCTACCGCGACGCGAAGAACCGCCCGAAGACGGTGCGCTACTGGGTGATGGAGATCGTCGACGGGACGCTCCGCTTCGACCACGAGGTAGACGACGCTCGTTGGCTGACGCCGGACGGGGCGGCCGCGACGCTCACGTACGAGCGCGACGTGGACGTTCTGCGCGACGCCGTCGCGGAAAGAACCCACAGCAGAGACTAGACGTCTCTGCCCCGCCGGGGTTGCCGGGTGGGGCAGACTCTTCAGTCGCTCCTCCGGTTGCACGTCGCGCTAGCCTGCAGTCGTCATGAGCAGCGACTACGTCTACACGATGTACCGGGTCGACAAGTTTTACGGGTCCGACCGTCAGGTGCTGTCGAACATCTCCCTCTCGTTCCTGCCCGGGGCGAAGATCGGCGTGCTCGGCCCGAACGGCGCCGGCAAGTCGACGCTGATGCGGATCATGGCCGGCCTCGAGGAGCCCTCGTCGGGCGTCGCCGAGATCCATCCCGCGGCAACCGTCGGCTTCCTGCAGCAGGAGCCGGAGCTCGACGAGGCGAAGGACGTGCGCGGAAACGTCGAGGACGGCGTGCGCGAGCTCCGCGACCTGCTCGACCGCTTCAACGCCGTTTCGGCCGCCTTCGCCGAGCCCGACGCCGACTTCGATGCCCTCCTCGCCGAGCAGGCGAAGGTGCAGGAGCAGATCGACCGGCACGACGCGTGGGGGCTCGACGCCGCGCTCGACCGGGCCATGGACGCGCTGCGCCTGCCCGACGGCGACCGGGACGTGACGACGCTCTCGGGCGGCGAGCGACGCCGGGTCGCGCTCTGCCGGCTGTTGCTCTCGTCACCCGACCTGCTCCTCCTCGACGAGCCCACGAACCACCTAGACGCCGAGTCGGTCGCGTGGCTCGAGCGGTTCCTCGAGGACTACAAGGGCACCGTCATGGCCGTCACCCACGACCGCTACTTCCTCGACAACGTAGCGGGGTGGATCCTCGAGCTCGACCGTGGCAAGGGCCTGCCGTTCGAGGGGAACTACTCCTCGTGGCTCGAGCAGAAGCAGGCGCGCCTCGCGGTCGAGGAGAAGACAGAGTCTGCCCGTCGACGGACGCTCGCCCGCGAGCTCGAGTGGGTCCGGATGAGCCCGCGTGCGCGTCACGCGAAATCGAAAGCGCGCATCTCCTCGTACGAGAAGCTGCTCGCGGAGGACGAGCACTTCAAGGTCGAGGGCGTCGAGATCCACATTCCGGCCGGCGCGCGACTCGGCGACCTCGTCGTCGACGCCGAGCATGTCGTCAAGGGCTTCGGCGACCGGCTGCTCGTCGAGGACCTCACCTTCTCCCTTCCGCCGGGCGGCATCGTGGGCGTGATCGGCCCGAACGGAGCCGGCAAGACCACGCTCTTCAAGATGATCGCCGGCGAGGAGGCACCCGACGCCGGCGCGCTCCGGGTCGGCGAGACCGTGCAGCTCGCCTACGTCGACCAGTCACGCGGGGGGCTCGATCCACAGAACACCGTGTGGAAGGAGATCTCCGAGAACCAGGACATCGTGCTGCTCGGGAAGCGCGAGGTGAACTCGCGCCAGTACACGTCATGGTTCAACTTCCGCGGCGGCGACCAGCAGAAGCTCGTCAAGGATCTCTCGGGCGGCGAGCGCAACCGGGTGCACCTGGCGAAGCTCCTCAAGTCGGGGGGCAACGTGCTCCTCCTCGACGAGCCGACGAACGACCTCGACGTCGATACCCTGCGGGCGCTCGAGGACGCGCTGATCGACTTCGCGGGCTGCGCGGTCGTGATCACGCACGATCGCTGGTTCCTCGACCGGATCGCCACCCACATCCTCGCCTTCGAGGGCGACTCGCAGGCGACCTGGTTCGAGGGTACGTGGGGCGAGTACGCGGCCTGGGTCACGGAGACGCGAGGCCCCGAGGCGCTCGAGCCACACCGCATCGCGTACAAGCCACTCGTCCGGCCGTGATCGATCTCCCGGTCGCCGATCCGGGGCGACCGGACATCCGCTCGCCGTTCCGGCTGCTCGTCTGGGTCGGGAAGCACCAGGTCGGGACGATCGTGGTCGCGATCGTGTTCGGCGTCATCTGGATGGTCGCCCAGGCGCTGATGCCGTACGCGATCGGCCAGGCGATCCAGCAGGGAATCGTCGACGCCGACCGTGACGCGCTCGTCCGGTTCTGCGTGCTGCTGGCGGTGCTCGGCGTCGTTCAGGCCCTCGCGGGCACGTTCCGGCACCGCTACTCCGTCCAGAACTGGCTCCAGGCCTCGTTCCGGCTTGCCCAGGTCGTCGGCCACCACTCGGCGCGCTCGGGAGATGCCGTCCGGGCCGAGCTCTCGACCGGAGAGGTCGTTGCGACCGTCTCCAACGATGCGTTGCGCGCCGGCGGCGCGTTCGACATCCTCGCCCGCCTCTCGGGCAGCGTCGTCTCGTACGTCGTCGTCGCCGTGATCCTGCTCACGACGTCGGTCACGCTCGGCCTGATCGTGCTGCTCGGCGTGCCGCTCCTGACGGTCTCGCTCAGCTTTGTGATCAAGCCGCTGCAGCTCCGGCAACGGGAGCAGCGCGAGGAGGTCGGCCTTCTGACCGCCCTCGGCGCGGACACCGCTGCGGGCCTTCGGGTTCTCCGTGGGGTGGGTGGCGAGCAGGCGTTCCTCGATCGCTATCGGCTCCGATCGGAGTCCGTGCGTGTCGCGGGCGTGCGCGTCGCGACGCCTCAGTCGGCGCTCGACGCCGCCCAGGTACTCCTCCCCGGGCTCTTCGTCGTCCTCGTCACCTGGGCAGGCGCCCACCTCGCGGCCTCCGGGGACATCACCGCGGGGCAGCTCGTCGCGTTCTACGGCTACGCGGGGTTCCTCGTCATCCCGCTGCGCACCTCGGCCGAGGCGGTCGAGAAGTTCACGCGCGCGCACGTGGGCGCTCGCAAGATGCTGCGCGTCCTGGCCGTCGAACGATCGGTGGAGACGCCGTCGAACCCTCTGCCCGAGCCCCCGGAGGGCGTCCCGCTGCGCGATCCGGCGTCGGGGCTGACGATCGAGCCCGGCGGCCTGACGTGCCTCGTCTCGGCCGCGCCCGACGAGACGAGCGCGCTTGCCGACCGGCTCGGTCGCCTCGTCGCGGACTGCGGCGTGCTGCTCGGCGAGACGCCGCTCGATCGCCTGCCACTCGACGTCGTCCGCAGGCGGATCCTCGTCAGCGAGCCGGACCCGCTCATCTTCTCGGGCACGCTGCGAAGCGAGCTCGACCCGTGGGGATCCGCGAGCGACGACGAGATCACGACGGCGATCGAGGTCGCGGCTGCGGAGGACGTGCTCGTTGCGCTTCCCACCGGCCTCGACGAGGTCGTCGACGAGCGCGGCCGGTCGTTCTCGGGCGGGCAGCGCCAGCGGCTCGTCCTCGTGCGCGCGTTGCTCGCGAATGCGGAGATCCTCGTCCTCGTCGAGCCGACGAGCGCCGTCGACGCTCACACCGAGGCGCGCATCGCCCGGCAGCTCCACGCCTTCCGGGCCGGGCGCACCACCGTCGTCGTCACGGCGAGCCCGCTCGTTCTCGACCAGGCGGACACGGTCGTGCACATCGCCGACGGGCGTGTCGTCGCCACCGGAAAGCACCGCGAGCTGTTGCGGACGAACGAGACCTACCGGGATCTCGTCACGAGGGGTGAGGCGTCGTGAGCCAGGCTCCGAGCCCGGAAGACAGGCTGAAGCCTGCCACCGGAAAGCTGCTTCCGATCGCGAGCCCCGTCGAGATGCGGCGACAGGCGGCATCGCTCGCCGGTCGCCATCGTCGAGCGATGATCGGCGTCCTCGTCCTGCATGCGCTCGCGGCGGCCACCGGCCTCGTCGGCCCACCGCTCCTCGGCTCGCTCGTCCAGGGGCTCCAGACGGGAATCGCGACGAGCGAGATCGACCGCGTCGTGCTGCTGCTCGCGGTCTTCCTCTTCGCACAGACCGTCCTGACGTTCTTCGCCCGCAGATCGTCGTTCGTGCTCTCCGAGCGGATGTTCGCCGAGTTGCGTGACGACTTCATGCGACGGGTCCTCGCGCTGCCGCTCTCGACGGTCGAGCGCGCGGGAATCGGCGACCTCGTCTCGCGGACGACCGCCGATGTCGACGCGCTCGCCCGCACGGTCAGGTTCGCGATCCCCGAGACCTCGATCGCCTGCGTCACCGCGCTTCTCGTCGTCGGCGCGGCGGTCTGGGTGAGCCCGATCGCGGCGCTGCCCTGCCTCGTCGGCGTCCCCATTCTCGTTGTGGGAACGCGCTGGTACCTCCGATACGCCCCCGCCGGGTATCTCTGGGAGCGCGCCGCCTATGCCTCGCTCGCCGGGACGACGGGCGAGACGGTCGACGGCGGACGCACGGTCGAGGCACTCCGGCTCGCGGACGAGCGCGCGCGGCGGATCGACGCCAACCTCGCCGACGCGTACGCCTCGGAGCGCTTCACGCTCCGCCTGCGGACGATCTGGTTCCCCACGGTCGACGTCGCGTACGTCCTCCCCGTCGTCGCGGCGCTCGCCTGGGGAGGGTGGCTCGTCTCTGCGGGGCATGCCTCCGTCGGCGAAGTCACGACCGTCGTCCTCTACATCCAGCAGCTCGCCGATCCGGTCGATCGCCTGCTCTCGTGGCTCGACGAGGTCCAGGTCGGAGGCGCCTCGTTTGCGCGCCTCGTCGGCATCGCCGACGTTCCGCCGGACCGCCAGGCGAGTGGGGAGCAGCCCGACGACGACTGGTTGCGCGCCCACGACGTGCGGTACGCATACGTCCCCGGACGCGACGTTCTGCACGGGATCGAGCTCGACCTCAGACCCGGCGAGCGAATCGCCGTCGTCGGGCCCTCCGGGGCCGGAAAGTCGACGCTCGGCCGGCTGCTCGCGGGCATCCACCCGCCGCGGACGGGCCACGTCGAGGTCGGCGGCGTGCCCCTCGTCGATCTCGAGCTCGACGACCTACGCCGTGAGGTTGCCCTCGTCACCCAGGAGCAGCACGTCTTCGTCGGCACGATCGCGGAGAACCTCCGACTCGGGCGTGCAGGCTCCTCCGACGCGGACCTCGCGACCGCACTCGAGGCAGTCGACGCCGGGGAATGGGTGCAGGCGCTTCCCGCGGGGATCGAGACGACGGTCGGCGCCGGCGGGGCTCCGCTGACACCCGCCCAGACCCAGCAGCTCGCACTGGCGCGGCTCGTGCTCGCCGATCCCCACACGCTCGTTCTCGACGAGGCGACCTCGCTGCTCGATCCGCGTGCGGCACGACACCTCGAGCGCTCTCTCGCGTCGGTGCTGACGGGGCGAACGGTAGTCGCGATCGCGCACCGGCTGCACACCGCCCACGACGCAGACCGGGTCGCCGTCGTCGAGGATGGCCTCCTCCAGGAGCTCGGCACCCACGACGAGCTGATCGCGAGCGAAGGTGCCTACGCCGCTCTCTGGGAGTCCTGGCAGTCCTGAAAGGTCAGGCCGCGCGTGCTGCTTCTCGCGCCGCGAGCTCGAGGGCGGCGCCCTCGCGCAAGCCCCCACGGCCGAGCTCGAGTGAGATCCCGAGAACGCGGCAGGTCTCGCCGAGGATGAGCGCGCCTGCGAGCAGCGTCTCGGTGCGCTCGGCGCTGATCCCGAGCGATCGCACCGCCTTGGCGGCCGGCCGCCGTGTGAGGAGGCGAATCGCCTCCGCGAGCGTCTCCTCGTCGAATCGGCGACCGAGGACCTTGCCGAGGGCGCGTGCGCTGCCTCCGACCGCGAGCCCGACGTCGGCGGGCGGGGGCTTGATCTCCGCGAACGCGGTGCGGACCGCGTTGCGCGCGGCATCGATCTCCCGCCCGGCCGGCGGATCGCCGCTCAGGTGCGCGCGCGTGAGCCTGAGCGAGCCCAGGTCGGCCGAGCGGACCCAGGCCGTCCCGAGGCGTGGTGTGCCGACGACGACCTCGGTCGACCCTCCGCCGATGTCGACGACCGCGACGACGTCCGGCAGCGCGCTCTCGGCATGCGCAATCGCCCCCTCGTACGCCAGCCGCCCTTCGGCCTCCGCGGTGAGGACGCGGACGGGAAGGCCCGTCGTCTCGGCAAGCGCGGTCGTGAGGGAAGCCGCCGACGCACTCTGCCTGCCGGGAGCGGTGACGATCACGGTCGCGAGGTCGACGTCGAGCTCACGTGCGCGTCGTGCGAACTCGCCGCACGTCTCGGCGCAGGCACGAATCTTCTTCTTGCTCAGCGTGCCCGTACGCTCGATCTCGGCCCCGAGTCGCAGGTAGGTGCGCTCCTGGGCGAGCGGCACGACCGTGCCGTCGCCCGGCACCGACGCGACGAGAAGGCGCGCCGTGTTCGAGCCGACATCGATCACTCCGACGCGCATTCGATCACCGATTGTCGTGCTCGGGCCGGACGACCCTGCGGGGATTACTTCCCTTTGCCCGTGCGGAGCCGTGGCTGCCGGCGAGCGCGGAGCTCGGCCCGCCGCATCATCGCCGCCTGGTGGTCGACGGCCTTCTCGGGCTTCCTCGGCATCACGGGCGACCACGATCCGTCCTCCGCGAGCGCCCAGGCGTGGATGTCGTCGGCGAAGACGCTGTCCAGGATTGCGTGGAGCTCCTGCCGGGCCCGCACGTTCTCGATCGGGGCGAGGATCTCGACGCGCCGATCGAGATTCCGTGGCATCAGGTCGGCGCTGCCGATGAGCACCGTCGAGCGGTCGTCCGCGTCGAACGAGTAGATGCGGCTGTGCTCGAGGAACCGGCCCACGATCGAGCGAACGTGGATCTTCTCCGACAGGCCCTCGACGCCGGGCCGGAGCATGCAGATCGAGCGTGCGCAGATGTCGATCCGCGCTCCGGCCGCTGACGCCGCGTACAGCTCGTCGATGATCGTCGGGTCGACGAGGTTGTTGAGCTTCAGGCGGATGCGCGCCTTCTTGCCGCTTTCGGCAGCCTCCGCGACACGGCGGATCTCCTGGACGAGCCGCTTGCGCATCTCGAACGGGGCGACGAGCAGCTTGCGGAACCGCTGGGGGCGGCCGAACCCGGTCACGTAGTTGAACACGTCCGCGACGTCTGCCGCGATCTCCTCGTCGGCGGTGAAGATGCCGACGTCCTCGTACAGCCGCGCCGTCGCGGCGTGGTAGTTCCCCGTGCCGATGTGGACGTAGCGCCGCAACCCACCGGCCTCGCGGCGGACGACGAGGGTCATCTTCGCGTGGATCTTCATGTCGTGGAAGCCGTGGACCACGTGCACGCCCGCCTGCTCGAGCTCGCGCGACCACTCGATGTTGCGCCGTTCGTCGAAGCGCGCCTTCAGCTCGACGAGGCAGACCGCCTGCTTGCCCTGCTCCGCGCAGTCGATCAGCGCCGAGACGAGCGCGCTGTCGTCCGAGGTGCGATAGACGGCCGTCTTCATCGCGATCACCTCGTCGTCCGCGGCAGCCGCCCCGGCGAACGCCTCGAAGCTCGAGCGGAACGACTCGTAGGGTTGGTGCACGAGCAGGTCGGCACGCCGGATCTCGTCGAAGAAGTGTGGCCCGTCCTTCACGCGGGCAAGCCGGGGTTGCGTCAGGGGCGCCCACGGCTCGTCCTTGAGGTCGGGCCGCTCGAGCCGCGTCAACTGCATGAGGTCGGCGAGATCGAGGAGGCCCTCGATGCGATACATCTCGTCCTCGGTCGCCCCGAGACCGTCGCGGAGGCGGTCGAGCATCGTCTCCGAGGCAGAGGCCGATACCTCGACCCGGATCACGTCCCCGAAGCGCCGGCGCCGGAGCTCCGACTCCACGGCCTCGAGGAGATCGTCGGCATCGTCCGATACCTCGAAGTCGGCGTCACGTGTGACCCGGAAGAGCGCCTGCTCCGAGATCGACATTCCGGGAAAGAGCGCCGGCAGGAAATGCGAGATCACCGACTCGAGAGGGACGAGACGCTCGCCGGCGCTCAACGAACCGATCGAGGCCTTCCGGCACCTTGACCCGCGCGAATCGCTCCTCGCCGGTGTCCGGGTCGACCGCCAGCACGCCGAGCGAGTTCGACAACCCCGAGATGTAGGGGAACGGCTGCCCCGACCCGACGGCGAGCGGTGTCAGCACGGGGTAGATCTCCTGCTCGAACACGGTCGCGAGGCGCTCCACCTCGTCCTCGGTGCAGTCGTCGATCGAGACGATCTCGATGCCGGCCGCTGCGAGCGCGGGGCGAAGCTCGTCGATCCAGAGTCGGGCCTGTCGTGTCGTCAGCTCCAGGATGCGCTCCCTCAGTGCCGCGAGCGCCTGGGCGGGCGCAAGACCGTCCGCCGAGCGAACGGCGAACCCGGCCGCCTCTTGGCCCATCAGGCCGGCGACACGAACCATGAAGAACTCGTCGAGGTTGGAGGAGAAGATGGCGGAGAATTTCACCCGCTCGAGTAGCGGCTGCTTGTCGTCGGTGGCGAGATCCAGCACGCGCGCGTTGAACTCGACCCAGGACAGCTCCCGATTGATGAGGCGGGCTTCCTCTTCCGTTGGAGGCGCGATCGCGGTGCTGGGGGACAGGGGCACCTGCTACCCCTCGGACCCGAGCGCGTCGACGAGAAGGCGCTCGAAGTGCCCGATCAGCCGCTCCGACTCGGCCATCAGCGTGCCTTCCGTGACGATCCCGGATCGCATGCCCAACTGGACGCGCTCGACGAGGACGCGGTCCTCCGCTCCTACCTGGGTGTCGAGCTCCATGAAGTCGGCAATCCACTGCTCGTCGGTACCCGGCAGGAAGAAGTAGTCGAGGAAGCGGTAGGTGCGCTCGGCGCCGAGCGGGACGACCGGGCCGATCGAGATGTTGCCCCGGCCCGGCATCACGTTCACCGTCGTCCCGGGGAAGAGAAGATGGAACTGCCCACGGTCGATCTCGCCCGTGGCGTCGTAGATGCCGCCACCGCCGTTCTTCGGCGGGCCGTACTGCGACGAGAACGTCGGATGCTCCTCCATTGCGTACGTCCCCGGCCCGACGTCGATCGCCTTCGAGAAGCTCGGGTGCGCGATCGCGCAGTGATAGCACTCGAGGAAGTTCTCGACGCAGACCTTCCAGTTCGCCTCGTACTCGCCATCGGCGCGCGTATGGAAGACGAGCGCATCCACGTCGACGCCGCCGTCGGCGACGATACGAGGGAGGTCACCGAGGTGCTCCTCGAGGGAGCCGCAATCGGGATCCGGGTTGACGAAGACGAACGGCCCCCACGTGTCGACGGGGAGGGGTACGAGGCCGAGGCCCGTCTTGTCGAACCCCGGCTCGGTCTCGGAGCGCGGCGCGGTCCTCAGCGAGCCGTCGAGGTCGTACGTCCACGCGTGATAGGGGCACTGGAGCGTCTCCCGTCTCCCCGTACCGTCACAGAGGAGGTAGCCGCGGTGACGGCAGACGTTCACGAACGCGCGCAGCTCGTCGTCACGTCCCCGGACGACCACGACCGGTACGTCGCCGACGCGGCTCGCGGCGAACGATCCCTGGTCGGCGAGCTCCCCGGTGTGGGCGACATACTGCCATGTCCGCCTGAAGATCCGCTCCTGCTCGAGCCGGGCCACCGACGGGTCGACGTACCAGTCGTAGGGAATCGTCGTGAGCCCGGAGGTCGTCGCCATCAGGCAGATGCTAGCCGCTCGTCGATGCGAGGAATGGCCTCATTCCGGCTCGGGCGAGCTTGCCAGGTATGCCTTGCAGACCTCGCCGAACGGGCCGTCCTCGACGATGCGCCCGTGGTCCAGCCACAGCGCGCGCGTCGAGAGCTGCTCGAGGAGGGGGTGGTCGTGACCGGCGGCGATCACGATCTCTCCGGCCGCGAGAATCTGGATCGCCCGTTCCCGGACGAACGCGCGATAGTCGTGGTCGAGGGCTTCGTGGACCTCGTCGAGCAGGAGGATCGTCGGGTCGGCCTCGCCCGGGCCGATCTCGAGGTCGATGTCGCGCAGTCCCCAGGAGCGCGAGCCGGACCGGCGGAGCCGGGAGAGGCGGGGCGAGACGGGCCGGCGCTGCCGGTCGAACCGGAACTCGACGCCAACGCCGGCTGCCGCGATCCGCGCGCTCATCCCTCGACCATCTTGGCGAACTGCCGCTGCTCGCTTCGGTAGAGGGGCACGAGCACGAGGAGCGCGACGAGCGCGAAGATCGTGGGGATGAGCAGCGCCCACGCGGCCGGGCGCTCGCCGTAGAGGAGCACCGATCGGTACGACTCGAAGATCCCGGTCATCGGGTTCAGCTTGAGCCACCGCTGTGCCGAGGAGGGAACATCCGAGAGCGCAACGAGGCCCGGCGCGACGAAGAAGAGCGTCCGCACGGCCGACACGACGAAGAACCGCAGGTCGGGCCACCAGACGCCGATCAGGGACGCGGGGTACGCGATCGAGACCGAAACGAGAATCGTGACGAGGATCACGACCGGAAGCCAGACGATCGCAGCAGTCGGTGCGACGCCGTAGGCGACCATCATCACGAGGAACAGCGTCAGGCTGGACGTGAACACGAGCGTCTCGGTCATGACGCCCGCAAGCGGGATCATCGTGCGGTCGAACCGCGTGTTGAGAACGATCGAGTGACGGAGCTGCACCGATCCGAGGCCGTTGACGACGCTCGCCATCACGAGCTGGAACGGGACGGTCGCGCAGGCGATGCTCAACCCCGGCGCCGGGCCGGGGCGCGCGATCACGAACGAGACGAGGATCAGGTAGATCCCGGTTGCGAAGAACGGGTCGAGGAGCCACTTCACGGGCTGCCAGCCGCCGCGCCCGTAGCGGGCCCGGAGGTCCGACAGGGTCAGTGCGACGAGAAGATCGCGCCGACGCGCCGGGTGGGTCGTCGTGCGAGATGCCTTGCCCGCCTCCAGCATCACGTCGGTCACCGCCGCAGGATACGGCCTGATGCGACCGGGCGCGGTATCGTCGATCCGAATGGAGGAAGCAGCGACCTTGCGCCGCACCTCGAACGGCGAGAGAACGCTGCGGCTCGCCCGCTACCCGTTCGAAACGGCGTCGAATCCGTACCAGGGCCTGCTCTACCGATCCCTCGCGCACGAAGGTGTCGTGCTCGAGCCCGATCGACCGTTCACGGCGACGGCGCTCATCCGGATGCGACCACGCGTGGAGGTGCTTCATTTCAACTGGCGCCTCGATCGGCTGTACGGGAGCCGTCCGACGAGACCGCGCGTCGCGCTCGCCCGTGCGCGGCTGCGCCTCGCGAAGCTGCTCGGGTATCGCATCGCCTGGACGATTCACGACCTCGCGACCCGCGAGCGACCGGACGGGCGTGAGCCGATGGCGGATGCGCTCGCACGCACGGCAGATGTGCTGTTCTGTCACGACGAGGCGCTTGCCGCGCGCGCTGCCCTCGAGCTCGGGATCGACGGCTCACGGATCACCGTCGTGCCGCACGGGCCGCTCGGGATCGCCTACCCCGCCTCTCCCGTGAGTGGCGCCGAGACGCGAGCGAGGCTGGGCCTCCTGGACGGCGAGACCGTGTTTCTCGCCTTCGGTGCCTTCCTGAAGTACAAGGAGGTCGATCTCGTCCTCGCGGGCTTCCGTCGAGTGACGGTTCCGGGGGCACGCCTGGTCGTCGCCGGGGAGCCGCTCGCGGTCGACGTCGCGGCCGAGATCCGTGCCGCGGCGGCGGCCGATCCCAGAGTTGTGCTGCTCGATCGGCGGATTCTCGTTGCCGAGGTGAGGGCACTCTTCGAGGCGTGCGACATTGCCGTCTTCGGCCGCCGCGACGGGTGGACGTCGGGCGCGCTCGTGCTCGCCCTCGACCTCGGGCTCCCGGCGGTCGTTGCGGCGTGCCCGGCCTACGTGAACCTGGTCGCCGACCGGGGCTCAGGCTGGACCTTCGATCCTGCCGGGGGCTCCGCGGCGCTCGGCTCCGCACTCCGTGACGCTCTCGCCACGCCGCGCGCCGAGCGCGAGAAGGCCGGTGCGCGTGCGGCGACGGCGAGTGCGGAGATCACCTGGGCGGATGTGTCCGCGCGGATGGCGATGCCCCTTCGCGGCGCACCGGGTCCATTACGGCTCCCCGTGCTCGAAGCCGGTACCGCCGATGCGTGAGGTGGGGCTGGTGATCAGCGGCCTTCGAGTCAGCATCGTGGGTGACTGGGCCGAAGTCGTCGATGCGGTGGCCGCAGACTTCGCCTGGTTCCTCGACGGTGCGCAGGTCGGGGGACGACCGGATATCACGATCGAGATCGTGCGTGGAGAGCCGGATTTCGACGCGCTGGGCGATGTGACGGCTTCGTTCGTGACACCACGGAACGTCGTCTATCGGACAGCCGATCGCACGATCGTCGACTACTTCGGCAAGGCGCTCTCCGTTCTCGATCGCTCCACGGGAGTGCTCACGATCACGGGCGATACGGCCCATCTCGTGCACGAGGCCGGGTACCAGTTCCTCCTCTCCCGCGTCGGTGAGCATCTCGATCGCGTCGGCCTCGTCAGGCTCCACGGCCTGGGGCTGTCCGCCGCAGGTCACGCGGTCGTCGTCATGTTGCCGTCGGGAGGGGGAAAGAGCACGCTTGCGTTGCGCGCGCTCGACGAGGCGAGCGTCAGGCTCCTCGCCGAGGACACTCCACTCATCGATCGCCACGGCACGATCCACCCGTTCCCCCTGCGGATCGGGATCAACGCGACGGACGCCGACCGTCTCCCGCCGGGCGGCGTGCGGCGGATCGAGCGGATGGAGTTCCACCCCAAGCTCGCGCTCGATCTCGATTCCTTCAGGCACCGCATCGATCCCGTGCCGCGGCCGCTCGCCCACATCGTCATCGGTCGACGATCGCTGGGTCGTTCGGCGACGCTCGAGCCGATGCCGCGCCGCGCCGCTGTCGGGCCGCTGCTCGGCGAGGCCGTCGTCGGCGTCGGTGTCTACCAGGGGATGGAGTTCGTCCTGCAGCGCGGGATGCGAGATGCGATCGGCAAGACGGGGACCGCGGCGATGCGCGCCCGTTGCTGTGCCGCCGGGTTGCGGCGGGCGAGGGTCTGGCGGCTGACGCTCGGCCGGGACGACGAACGCAACTGGGACGCCCTGAGCCCGCTCTTCCGATGACCGACTCCCGCTCGCGTTCGCGGCGGTCGTCCTCCCCCTCGCCACCCCGCGCCGGGGTCTTGCCGACGAGCCGGAGAGCGACAGAGCTCGTCCGGCGGTTCGTGCTTGCGACGTCGGCTACCCCTCTGGCCCACGTCTGGTCGCTCGGGTACTCGGCCGCCGCGACCTCGTATCGAGGCAGCTCGCCGCTCGGCACGACGGATCGGTGTTCCTTCGCGGATCGTTGGGGAAGGGACGGATCGTGCCGGGACTCTCGGACATCGATCTCGTGGTCCTGACGCGAGTGGACGCCCCGGTACCGGCATCGAACACGATTCAGCGACTGGGCGGCCTCGTCAGGCCGAGATCGCGAGGCCGACCGATCTCGACGCGATCGAGGATGCCACGAACACGACCTTCGGCCTCGCAACCGGAGCTGCGGCGTATCACGGATGCCGCGTTCCGGCGGATCCGGTGAGCCTGCTCAACCGACCCGGTCTCCCCGCCGACCGGAACGGCTGGCGACACCTCGCCGGGCCGAGGCGTTCCGTCTCCCTGCCCGAGCGAGACCGACAGCAGGTTCGTGAGGCCGCTTGGTGTGAGACTCGTCAGCTGGTGGCGGTTCGCGACGCGCGCGATCGTCCGTGACGAGCCGCACCCCTCCGATGCGTACCTGTGCGTGAAGCTCGTTGCAGAGCCCTTCGGATTCTGCTCGCCCTCGACGGAACGTACGTGGAGCGGCGCCAGGCTCTGGATCTCGGGCCGGCGCTCGCACGGAGCTGGCACCGAGATCGAGCGGGCCGATCGCTCCTCGGCCGGCTTCACCGCGGTCCGGCGGCGCCGTTCGAGGAGACGCTACCGACTCTCGTCGTGCTCTCGCGCCGCATCGTCTCGCGCCTCGGAGAGGAGCTCGCCGGGGGTGAGCAGGTGCGTCTGAATCGAGATCTCGACGGCGTCGAGGCGCCGCTCGTCGACTGGCGTGCGCTCGTCGCAGAGGGCGTGCCCGCCGGGCGACTCCGACCGGTCGCCGCCGATCCGGGGCGTGCGGCCGACCTCCGGTCGTCTGTGCGTTGGACGACGGCGGGCTGCCCGTGATCCACTCGGACGAGCTTCTTCTCGAGCCGACGACGCACCGGTTCCGTGCCGGCCGGATGCGGATGCTGCAAGCCTGGTTCACGGATCCCGTGTCGTTTGCCGTGCTGACGGGGTCGAGCGTGGCCGTCTTCCCGCGCGCGCGCGGCTGGTGCGCCTCCGACTGGGCAAGGCGTGCCGTGGCCGAGCGGCGAGCCTGGCTCGCCGCGGGCGGATCGGAACAGGCCGGTCCGAGCGGCTGGCTGATCCCGCCGGACGCCGAGGACGCACCGCCGAGGCGATCGGGTATCTGCTGGGTGCCGCACGGGCGGCGCGGTTTGCGCTGTCCCTCGCGGCCGGCGAGCCGCAGCTCGATCTCGAGCCGGGTCGGTTGCCGATGCGTGCGGAGGCCACGCCAGGGGTGTTCTCGAGATCGTTGAGCGGGGCGGATCGCCTCGGACGACCATGGTCGACGACCTGCGCGACCACGTCAGCGAGCGCCTCCGGCGGGCGGCGCTCGCGCTCGGGCCGGGCTAGAGGCCCGGGCGCGGCCCACTGCGATCACTCGTGCGCTGGTACCCTCGCCGGATGCCGGGTGGGCCACGAGGCGGAGATCGACGGGGCGGCGGCCGAGATCGCGGCCGCGGTTGCTGCCGAGTCGGCGTACATGGAAGACGTGCTCGTCCGTCTCGTCGAGGCGCCGACGATGCTCGGCGACGAGGAGCTCGGGCAGGCCGTCATGCGCGACGCGCTCCGTGAGATCGGCCTCGATCCGGTCGACATGGCACTCGATCCCGAGATGCTGCGTAGCCATCCTGCCGCCTCCCCGTTCTCGTGGGACGTCTCGCACAAGAGCAACGTGATCGCGGACTGGCTGCCGGCCGGAGAGGGAGGTCGCTCGCTCGTCCTCAACGGCCATATCGATGTCGTCGCGCCGGCCGCCGCCACCCTGTGGCGGACGGCTCCGTTCTCGGCCGTCCGCGAGGGTGACTGGCTGTACGGCCGCGGCGCCGGCGATATGAAGGGCGGGCTTGCCGTCATTCTCGGCGCGGTCAAGGCGCTCCGGGGGCTCGGCCTCGCGCCGCTCGCCCCGGTGCAGCTGCAATCGGTCGTCGAGGAGGAGTGCACGGGCAACGGTGCGTTGCAGTGCGCCGTCAGCGGCCTGCAGGCCGCTGGGTGCATCGTGACCGAGCCGTTCCCGGGGTCGATCTCGGTCTCGCAGGTCGGCGTGCTCTGGTTCCACGTCGATATCGCGGGGCTGCCCGCGCATGCGGGAGACGCAGGGGAGGGCGCGAACGCGATCGAGGCCGCGTTTCCGATCGTGGCTGCGCTGCGGCGGCTCGAGGCCGACCTGAACCGGGATCCGCCGCCGGCCTACCGCCACTCCGAGCACCCGATCAACCTCAACGTCGGCGTCATTCGAGGTGGCGACTGGCCGTCGACCGTCGCGGCGGAGTGCACCCTCTCCTGTCGCATCGCGCTCTTCCCGGGGCAACAGGTCGCGTGGCTGCAGGAGCGAGTCGAGGCCGCCGTTGCCGAGGCCGCGCAGGCTCACCCGTTCCTGGCCGCGCATCCACCCCGCGTGCGCTACGACGGCTTCGCGTGTGCGGGGGCCGAGGTCGATGTGGAGCATGCGCTCGTGACGACGCTCTCCGGGAGCCATGCGACCGTCGAAGGGGCCGTGCCGTCCCTCGTCTCGACGACGGCGACGACCGACGCCCGGCTCTTCATTCAGCAGGGAATGCCGGCCGTCTGCTTCGGCGCCTGGTCGGAGAACGCCCACGGTGTCGACGAGCGCGTCAATATCCCGTCCATGATCTCTGCTGCCCAGGTGCTCGCCGTCTTCATCCGCGACTGGTGTGGTCTCGCCGGATGAGGAAGCGAACGCTTGCGCTGGTCGGCCTCCTCGTGGCCCTTCTCGGGGGCGTCGGTGCTCGCCTGCGACGGCGACGAGGCACCACGGTCAGCGGCCTCCCGAGCCCCGACGAGCCTGTCGCCGGTCCTGTCGCTGTCGACTCCGCGGCCGCTCCCGAGCCGGAGCCGGAAGAGCCCCCCGCACCCCCGGTGTACGCGCCGCCCGTCCGGGCGCTCGCCGGTGGCTCGCCGCCGCGCGCGCGGCTCCGCGGGATGAGCGAGATCCGCCGATTCTTCCGGACGAACGAGACGCCGATCTGGTTCGTCTCCGCGACGCCTTTCAACCTGCTCGGGATCGATCGCTGGGTGCGGAAGTTCTCCTATCTCAACTACTACGACTCGTTCGACGGAGCCCATCCGAACGTCTTCGTTCCCTCGACCGTCGCCCCGCCGACCTTCGACTCGATCGAGGAGATCTGCAACTACCTCCTCGGGCACAAGGAGGTGATCGATCACGTCACGGCGGCCGGCGGCGGCAAGGCGGTCTTCCTGATGTTCGACGAGGAGACCGAGCGGCTCGCGGCCGAGGCAGGCCTCGAGGTCGCGTTTCCGCCCGCGGCACTCCGCAACCGGCTCGACTCCAAGATCGTGACGACGCAGCTCGGTGACGAGGCCGGCGTGCCGAGCGTTCCCAACATCCTCGGCCGCGCGCCGTCGTACGACGAGTTGCTCGGGCTCGCCGCGGAGCGCGGGATCGGCACCGATCTCGTGGTGCAGACACCGTACGGGGACTCGGGTCAGACGACGTTCTTCATCGCCTCGGCCGACGACTGGGCTGCCGACGAGGACAGGATCGTCGGCCAGGAGCTGAAGGTGATGAAGCGGATCAACTGCCGCGAGGCGGCGATCGAGGGCGTGATCACGCGGCAGGGCACGCTGGTCGGCCCGTTGATGACGGAGCTGACGGGCTTCCCCGAGCTGACCCCCTACGGCGGCGGCTGGTGCGGCAACGACGTCTTCGCGGCGGTGCTGTCCGAGGATCACCGGCGCCAGGCCCGGGCCTTCACGCGGCAGATGGGCGATCGCCTCCGCGAGGAGGGATATCGCGGCTACTTCGAGCTCGACTTCCTCGCCGACGTGGACACCGGCGAGATGTGGCTCGGCGAGCTGAACCCGCGCGTCACGGGTGCGAGCTCGATGACCAACGTGACGGCTGTCGCATACGGGGACATGCCGCTCTTCCTCTTCCACCTGCTCGAATTCCTCGACGTCGATTACGAGATCGACGTCGACGAGCTCAACGCCGGCTGGGAGCAGGCGAGCGCGATCGACGAGTGGAGCCAGTTCATCCTCAAGGACACCGCCGACGTCGTCGAGCTGATCACCGCGGCCCCCCGGTCGGGGATCTGGAAGCTCGATCGAGAGGCTCATGGCGGCATCTCGTTCCTCCGCGCGGAGACGGACTGGCACACCGTCGCCAACGAGGACGAGGCCTTCTACCTCCGTATCGCGCAGACGGGCGGGTATCGCTATCCGGGCGCCGACATCGGCATCCTCGTCACGCGCGGCCGCCTGCAGACCGACGACAACGAGCTCACCGACCGCGCCCGGACGTGGATCGACGGGATCAAGCGGCAGTTCTCGACGATCCCGGTCGACGAGCGCGAGGGGGCTCCGGTGCGCGAGCCGGAGCCGTTCTCCTTCAAGATGCTCTAGTGCTCCGCTTCGACGCGATCGAGCAGCTCGAGCCCGGGCAGCCGTGGGCCGACCTCTTTCAGCGGCACTGGCCGCGCTACCGGGCATGGTTCCTCCAGGACGGCGACGCCGCTCGCACGTCCTATGCGGAGTCGTTGCGGGCGCTGCGGGAGCACATGCCGGAGCTCGTTCCGACGTACGAGCGCCTGTGCGAGCTCGCGGGCGGGGGCGATCTCGAGTCGCGCTTCCTCGCCATGTGGGCTCCTCCGTCCTACCTCTCGGGCTGCTCGCAGGCCGTCTGGCGCGGAGGGCCGCCCGTCCTCGGGCGGAACTACGACTACGCGCCCGAGAGGCTCGAGGGATCGATTCTCCATACGCACTGGGTCAGGCCGGTGATCGGCTCGGGAGACTGCGCGTGGGGCCTGCTCGACGGCATCAACGACGCCGGCCTTGCCGTCTCGCTCGCCTTCGGCGGTCGCAAGGTCGTCGGCACGGGGTTCGGTGTCCCGATCGTCGTCCGGTACCTGCTCGAGACCTGCGGGACCACCGAGCAGGCACGGTCGGTCCTCCGCCGGCTTGCGTACCACCTCGCCCACACGCTGACGATCGTGGACCGGACCGGGGACGTCTGCACTGCCTACCTCGCCCCGGACCGCGAGGTGGAGCTGACGGCGGCGGTCGCGGCGACGAATCATCAGGGCAGCGTCGAATGGGGAGAGCACGCGCGCGCGACGAGGAGCGTCGAGCGGCAGGAATCGCTCGAGCGGCTCGTCGAGCAGGCCGAGACCCCGGAGCGGTTCGTCGAGGGCTTCCTCCAGCCGCCGCTCCGTTCGGTGGACGGCGAGCAGCGGCTCGGAACGCTGTACACGGTCGCGTATCACGTCGCCGAGGGCAGAGCGGAGTTCCGCTGGCCCGGGACGAGGTGGGATCAGAGCTTTGCCGGGTTCTCGGAGGGCGTGCGAACCGTCGAGCTCGGTGTGGGGTGAGGCTGAAGCCTCACCCCGACGGCAAGGAGCTGGAGCACGATCTGACCGCTTACGCGGTCAGATCGTGCGCGAGCTCCTCAAACGCCGCGACGAACGTGTTGCAGTCCTCGATCGTGTGCGTGATCGAGAGCGTCCATTCCTCCTCGCGGCCGGGGGTCATGAAGATGCCGCGGTTCATGTTGTAGAGCCATGCCAGCGAGCAGAGCTCCTCGTCCTGATTCGCCTTGAACGACTCGTAGTCCGTGATCTTCTCCGGCGAGAAGGTGACGCAGCCCTTGGAGCCGACACCGACCGAGTAGCCGGGGAACTCGTACTTCTCGATCACCGCCTGGCAGCCTGCGAGGAGGTGCTCGTTGAGCTCGTCGAGGTGCGCGTACGCGTCGGGCGTCATCACCTCGAGCAGGTTTGCCCGCGCTGCCGCCATCGACAACGGGTTGCCGTTGTAGGTCCCGACCTGCACGATCTCGCCGTTCTCGACCTGTCCGAAGAGATCGGGCGTGCCGCCGATCGCTCCCGAGGGAAGGCCGCCGCCGAGCGCCTTTGCGAGCGTGACCATGTCGGGCATGACGCCGTAGCGCTCGACCGCACCGCCGGCCGCGATGCAAAGCCCGGTCTTGACCTCGTCGAAGATCAGCAGGATGCCGTGCTTCTTCGTGATCGCGCGCACCGCCTCGAGGTATCCCGGCTCGGGCAGGACGACCCCGAGGTTCATCATTGCGGCTTCCATGATCACGCAGGCGGGCTTGCGGTCCTCCTCGATCAGGCGCTCGATCCGCCGCTCCATCGCCTCGGCATCGTTGAACGGGACCGCGATCGTCAGGTCGACCACCGACTGGGGGATGCCCAGTCCGTACGGGATCGACTTCAGGTCGAACCGGTCGCCGATCGAGTCGTAGTCGACGCCGAGCGAGACCATCACGTAGTCGTGGTGGCCGTGGTAGGAGCCGAAGATCTTCACGATCGTGTCGCGTCCGGTCACTCCCCGCGCGATCCGGATAGCGTCCATCGTCGCCTCGGAGCCGGAGTTGACGTAGCGCCACTTCTCGAGGCCCCAGCGCCGAGCAAGCTCCTCGCCGACGACGATCGCATCCTCGGTCGGAGCGGCAAAGTGCGTCCCGAGCCCGATCCGGTCGGTCACCGCCTTCGAGATCGCGTCGTGCGCGTGGCCCTGCACCATCGAGCCGAAGCCGTTGTGGAAGTCGAGGTACTCGTTGCCGTCGACATCCCATACCCTGGCGCCCTTGCCGTGCGAGAGGTAGATCGGCCACGGATCGCGGGACTGGTAGGAGGAGGCGACGCCGCCGACGAGGCTCTTCTGCGCCCGCGCGTAGAACTCCTTCGATCCCTGGGTGCTCGCATCGAGCTTGGCTGCCTCGCGCTCGGTGAGTTCCTTGATCCGTGCGCGATCGATATCGACGTGGGCTCGGGTTGACATTCGGCACTACTCCTTGATCGGGGAGGACCCATTGTGTCGACTTCTCCGTTCACCTGCCAGCCGGCTCCCCGGCGGTTCCGTGAACGAGAGCGGCGATGCCTGCCCTAGAATCGCCCGGGATGACGAGTGCCGACGCCGTCGCAGACCGGATAGAGCGCGAGCTGGCCCCGCTCCATTCGGCCTCGTCGAGAGCCGCCTGGGAGCTCAACGTGCTCGCGAGCGGCGAGAACGAGGCGCGCCGCGTCGAGCTCGAGACCGCGCTCTCGGACTTCCTCGCCGACGCCGACCGCTTCGCCGCGATCGAGTCGGCGCGGGAGGGGGCGACCGGCTCCACCCGGCGGCGCCTCGATCTCCTGCGGACATCGTTTCTCACGAATCAGGTGCCGACCGAGCTTCGGACGCGGATCATCGAGCTCGAGGCAGCCGTCGAGACGGTCTTCTCCGTCCATCGTGGGGTGGTCGCCGGCAGGCGCGTGGACGACAACGAGATCCTGCAGGTGCTCCGCGAGAGCGGCGACAGCAGCCGGCGCCGTGAGGCGTGGGAGGCGGCAAAGACGGTCGGCGCGGCCGTCGCGGATGACGTTCGCGAGCTCGCACGCCTCCGGAACGAGGCTGCGCGTGCCGTTGGCTACCGGGACTGGTTCGCCCTCTCGCTCGCCACCTCCGAGATGGACGAGGGGAGGCTGTTTGCGACGCTGGACGAGGTCGACCGGGCGACGGCGGAGCCCTTCGCGCGCTGGAAGCGAGGCGTCGACGAGCGGCTGGCAGCCCGATTCGGGTGCCCCGTGGCCGAGCTCGCGCCCTGGCACTACGCCGACCCGTTCTTTCAGGATGTGCCGGTCGAAGGCGGAGTCGACATCGATCCCCTCCTCGCCGCCGGCGACACCGTCGCCCTCTCCGAGCGCACGTTCGACGGGATCGGGCTCGAGACGCGCACCGTGCTCGAGCGCAGCGACCTCTTCCCGCGAGAGGACAAGTGCCAGCACGCGTTCTGCATCGACGTCGATCGCGAGGGCGACGTGCGGGTGCTCGCCAACGTCACCCCCGGCCAGCGCTGGCAGGACACGATGCTCCACGAGCTCGGCCACGCCACGTTCGACGGCGGGATCGACCCGACGCTGTCGTGGGTGCTGCGCGACTGTCACACCGTCGTCACCGAGGGGGTTGCGATCCTGATGGGCCGGCTCGCGGGCGACCCGGAGTGGCTCGGGCGCGTTCTCGGCGCGGATGCGGACGTGATCGCCGCGATGTCGGCCGACCTCCGGTCGGCGCGCGCCGCCGAGATGCTCGTCTTCGCACGCTGGGTGCTCGTGATGACGAACTTCGAGCGCTCGCTCTACGCCGATCCGGACGCCGACCTCGACGCCCGCTGGTGGGAGCTCGTCGAGCGCTACCAGCTGCTCTCTGCCCCTGCCGGCCGCTCCAACCCCGACTGGGCCGCCAAGATTCACGTCGCCTGCGCCCCGGTCTACTACCACTGCTACCTCTACGGGCACCTCGTTGCCTCACAGCTCTCGGCCACGCTGGAGCGTGAGTGTGGCGGGCTCGTCGACCGGCCGGCCGCGGGTGCCTTCCTGCGCGAGCGCGTCTTCGCCCCGGGCCAGTCGGTGCGCTGGGATCGGCTGATCGAGCAGGCGACGGGCGAGCCGCTGACGGCGACGTCCTTCGGGAGCGACATCCGGCAGGAATAGCCGCGCTGCCCAGCAGCTACAATGTCGAGTAAATGTCGAAGTTAGCTGCCGCCGTCGCGGGCCGCCGGTCGAAGTTCCTCGTCCTCCTCGCGTGGATCGTTCTCGCCGGCGCTCTCGCGCCGCTCGCCGGCAAGTTCGAGTCGGCCCAGAAGAACGAGCCGTCGAGCTTCCTGCCGGGCGATGCCGAGTCGGTTCGCGTGCTGGAGGCCGCAGACGGCTTCGCGCGTGGCCAGGCGACGCCCGCGATCGTGGTCTTCAGCGCTCCCGCCGGCCTCGACGAGACGATGCGCGCGGCGATCGACGGGCGGCGCGAGGCGATCATCGCGGCGCAGATCGAGGGCGTGACGTTCGTCACGCCGCCGACCACGTCCGAGGATGGCACCGCCGCGCTGCTGACGGTGCCGATCGTCGCAGGCGGAGACGAGCAGATCCTGATCGACGCGGTCGACCGCATTCGCGAGATCGCCGCTGAGGATCTTCCGTCGGGCCTGGAGGAGCGGGTCACCGGGCCTGCGGGCTTCTCGGCCGATGCGAGTGCGGCGTTCGAGGGAATCAACTCGACGCTGCTGTTCACGACCGCGATCCTCGTGTTGGTGCTCCTCGTGCTCATCTACCGGAGCCCGATCTTCTGGATCATCCCGCTCTTCGCCGTGCTCCTCGCCGAGTTCGTCGTTCGGGGCATCGGGTACGTGCTTGCCTCCGCGGGGCTCGTCATCAACGGCCAGGTCGGCGGGATCCTCCTCGTGCTCGTCTTCGGGGCGGGCACCGACTACGCGTTGCTCCTGACCGCCCGCTACCGAGAGGAGTTGCGGCTCCTCGAGGATCGCCACGAGGCGATGCGCACCGCGGTCCGGCAGGCGGGGCCGGCGATCGTCGCGTCCGGCGGCACCGTCGTCGCTGCGCTGCTCTGTCTCTCCTTCGCGAGCGTCAACTCGACGGCCGGCCTCGGGCCGGTCGGGGCGATGGGCGTCGCCGTCGCGGCGATCGCCATGCTCACCCTCTTGCCCGCGTTGCTCCTGATCGGCGGCCGGCGCGCGTTCTGGCCGTTCGTCCCCCGGGCCGGCTCGGAGGAGCGGTCACGCCGCGGTGCCTGGCGGCGTCTCGGGGAGTGGATCGAGCGGCGGCATCGCCCCGTTTGGATCGTCACGGCCCTCGCACTCGGCGCCGTCGCGCTCGGCACCCTGACCCTGGACGACAACGTGACGACGGCGAACGCCTTCCGCGGAGACGTCGAGTCGGTGCAGGGACAGGTGCTGATCGACCAGTCGTTCCCGTCGGGAGCGAGCGCCCCGGCCGTCGTGCTCGTGACCGATCCGACGAGGCTCGACGCCGTTCGCGATGCGGCGGCGGCCTCATCGGTCGTCGACTCGGTGGGCGCAACGGAAACGGGCAAGGACGTGGCTCGGTTCGAGGTCACGCTCGCCGCCGATCCGTTCGCCGAGGAGGGATACACCGCAATCGGCGTTCTCCGCGACGACCTCCGGCTCGCCGGGGGCGATGCCGTCCTCGTCGGCGGCCCGACAGCCGAGGAGGCCGATCTTCGCGCGGCGATCGAGCGCGATACGAAGCTCCTCGTCCCGCTCGTCCTCCTTGTCGTCTTCTCGATCCTGATCGTGCTGCTCCGGTCGGTGGCGGCGCCCCTGATGCTGATGGCCACGGTCGTGCTGTCGTTCTTCGCCGCCCTCGGGCTGTCGTTGATCGGCTTCTCACTGTTCGCCGACTTCCCGGGCGAGGATCCGAGCTATCCCCTGTTCGCCTTCATCTTCCTCGTCGCGCTCGGGGTCGACTACAACATCTTCCTGATGGCCCGCGTCCGAGAGGAGGCACATCGGGTGCCGACGCGTGACGCAATGTTGCTCTCCCTCGCGGTCACCGGCGGCGTGATCACGTCTGCGGGAGTCGTGCTCGCCGGCACCTTCGCCGTTCTCGCAGTGCTGCCCCTCATCGCGCTCACCCAGCTCGGGATTACCGTCGCGGTCGGCGTGCTGCTCGACACGCTCGTCGTCCGATCGATCCTCGTCCCCGCGCTGACGTTCGAGCTCGGCGACCGCACGTGGTGGCCGGGACGCCTTCGACGCGAGCGCCCGCCGCCTACCTGAGCGGCGCGACCCGCGTTGCA
This sequence comes from uncultured Thermoleophilia bacterium, assembly GCA_963727515.1. Lineage (GTDB taxonomy): Bacteria > Actinomycetota > Thermoleophilia > Gaiellales > Gaiellaceae > Gaiella. The sequence goes on from CAVSGN010000003.1 coordinate 545,922, forward strand.
GTCGCGGCGCGGGACAGCGATGATGCTTAGGTGGCTCCCTCGCTCAACCACGTCAGCGTCGTCGCTCACGACCTCGAGACCTCCAGGAGGTTCTACGTCGACGAGCTCGGCCTCCGGCCGCTTCCGACACCGGACTTCGGCTTTCCCGTGATCTGGCTCCAGGCGGGCAACTGTCAGGTGCACCTGTTCGAGCGCCCCGGTGAGCCGCCCTCGCACGCGCACTTCGGGCTCGAGATCGCCGAGTTCATGCCGCTCTACCGGCGGTTGAAGGAGCTCGGCGTGCTCGATTCGACGAGCTTCGGCAACGCGATGTACGAGCTACCGGGCGGCGGTATCCAGATGTACGTCCGGGACCCTGCCGGCAACCTCGTCGAGCTCGACCATCCCGACGCGTCGACGATCCCCCGCGACGAGGTACCGGAGTACAAGCGGCTGGCGGACGTACGGCCGCAGGAGGGGGAGGCCGCGACGTCGACGCTGTGGCACGCCTCCGCGCAGGCGGAGAGCTAGGACCAGAGCCCGACCCAGCGCTGGAACAACGTCCGTCCGTCGGCCTGCATCTCCCCCATCGAAGCGCGAAAGTCGTCCAGAAGCCGATCGAGCCCGCCGGGGCCGAGCACGCTCTCGGCCGAGGCGATGTACGCGGGGACACGCGCCCACTCGTCGGCCATGCCCGCGTCGATCTCGACATGGAATTGGACGCCGTAGGCGACGGAGCCGACGCGGAACGCCTGGTGGGGATAGGCCGGAGAGGTGGCGAGCAATGTCGCGCCATCGGGCAGGTCGAAGGTGTCCTGGTGCCACTGCAGCGTCGGCCGTGGCCAGGCCAGGCCGGAGAAGACGGGATCGTCCGCTGACTCGGGAGTCGCGAACACGGGCAGCACGCCGACCTCGGGTGCCGCACCCTGGGAGACACGCGCTCCGAGCGCCGAGGCGAGGAGCTGGACGCCGAGGCAGGACCCCCAGAACGGCATCCCGTCATCCACCGCCCGGCGGATCAGCGCCTTCTCCGCCGCGAGCCAGGGGTGGTCGCCCTCGTCGTTGACGCTCATCGGGCCCCCCATGGCGACGATCGCGTCGAGGCCCTCGAGGCTCGTCGGGAGCTGCTCGCCTTCATCGAGCTCCACGCGATGGATCGTCGCGCCCCGCTCGATCAGCACGTCCTCGAAGACCCCGGGCGGCTCGCAGGCGATGTGCTGGAGGACGAGGACGTTCACCGCGCGAGTGTACGAAAAGAAGGGGGCGCCCGGCACTCGGCCGGACGCCCCCACGCAGCGCCTGCCCCCCGGGGCTTACGCCTGGTCGCTCTGGTGCTTCTCCTGCGACTTCGGCTCGCGGTCGGCGACCCGCTTCGCGGCGGTCGCCTCGACCTCGGCGAGCGTCGAGCCTCGGTCGGCCCGGATCCGGACGATGATCCTGTCGCCGGCCTTCCAGTTCGTCGGTGGGCTGATCTCCGGCACGCGGTGCGCCCAGTGCAGGAACACGGTCGATCCGTCCGTTCTGAACGTCTGCTCGGAGCCCGACTGGCCGAGCATCAGCTTCAACGCGTTCCGGTTCCCGCCCTTGACCTTGATCGTGACGCTGTCGTCTCCGGCCGATACGAAGGTGCCGCGGAAGAGGGAGAGCGGCTGCGTCGGCTTGTTGAGCGTCTGGCCGCGATCGGCGACCGAGGCAGCCGGCTTCTCGGTGACCTTGCCGATGTGCGCGTTGCGCTTGGTGCGCACGTTGACCGTGACGTAGTCGTTGACCTGAAGATCGCTGATAGCGACCTTCGTCGGCGTGCCGCCGGTCCAGCGGATGAACACGGTCTTGTCGTCCGTCGTGAACGTCTGCTCCTGGCTCTCCCCGATCAGCGATCGAAGGGCGGCCCGGTTGCCGTTCTGCACGGCCACCTTCACGGACGCCGTCGACGTCGCCTGGACCTGACCGACGTAGCGGTAGAGCGTGTTGTGCTTCGGGCCGGAGGCGACCGCGGCCGTTGCCGCGACGAGCATCGCGAGCACTGCGGCGAGCGCGACGACGATGGTGGTGGTGGAGCGCTTCATGTCACTGTCCTCCCAGTGGTGTGGTTACACCCTGGACACTAGGACCGTCGTGTTCGCCGGGTTTCAGCGTTGCGTAAGCCGTGCGTAATGCGTTTGCGCGGGCAGCGGGGCCGGGGAGAGCTCGAGCGTGAAGGTCGACCCGACATCGGGCGTGCTCGTGACCGTGACCCGGCCACCCATGGCGTCGGCGAGCTCGGCGACGATCGCAAGGCCGAGGCCGGTGCCGACCGGGCGGTCGGCACCGTATCGATCCCAGAGGTAGAAGCGCTCGAACGCGCGACCGAGGTCCTCGGAGGCGAGCCCGGGACCGTGGTCGACGACCGACAGCCGCCCCGGCGCGGCCTCGATCAGAACCAGCGACCCCGCCGGGCTGCAACGGATTGCGTTCTCGACCAGGTTGGAGAGAGCCTGCAGCGTGCGGCCGGCGTCGGCCACGGCGCCCGCCTCCGGCTCGATCCGGCTCTCGACCTCGACGCCGTAGTGCTCCGCCTGCGGCGCGTGCCGGGCCACTGCGTCATCGGCGATCGCGCCGAGGTCGACGGCGTCGAGCGCGACGTCGAACGAGCGGCGACGCAGCCGTGCGAGGTCGAGGAGATCGCGGATCAGGCGCTCCAGGCGGTGCGTCTCGCGCTCGATCACCTCGCCGGCGCGCTCCGGAGCGACCACGCCGTCGCTGAGGCCTTCGGCGTGCCCCCTGATGGCCGTCAGCGGGGTCTTCAGCTCGTGGCTGACCGAGAGGAGAAAGGCGCGCTCCGCGTCCTGGGCACGGTCGAGCTCCTCGGAGAGCTCGTTGAACGAGACGGAGAGCTGGCGGAGCTCCGTCGACCCCTCGACCGGGAGCGGATCGGGCTTGCCGCCCTCGGCAAGCCGCTTGCTCGCCGCAGCGACGCGCGTGACAGGGCGCGCGACTGCGCGGGCGAGGAGAAACGCGACGCCGGCCGCGAGGAACAGGCCGAGGAGCGCGGCCAGCGCGAGGCTGAGGAGAAACGGGGTCCAGTCGGCCGACTGGTTGCGCGCCGACCGCAGGAGGACGATCGCGTCCCCGCCCGCCAGTCTCGCCGCGTAGAGGAACGGCTCTCCTCGAACCGTGACGTCTCCGCTCGCCTGCCCGCTCGCCCGGAGGCGAGCGGCGGCCGAGCCGGGAAGGAGCAGCTCCGCTTGCTCCGGCGTGACGATCGCCAGATTCTCCTCTTCCGTTGCGAGGAACCGCCCGATGTCGCTCTCGCGGCGCGGCAGCGGGCTCGCGACGTGCTGAGCGGCGATCAGGTCGACCTGCCGGTTCAGCGCCCGCCGCGCATCGCTGTCCAGCGACCGTCGCGTCAGCGTGAGCCCGACGGCGAGCATGACGACCGTCGAGACCGCCACGGTGGCTGCGACCGCGACGAAGAGCCGCGTCCTCAGCTTCCGCGGGCCGTGGATGCGGCTCACGCCGCGGCCTTGTAGCCTGTCCCGCGCACGGTGCGGATGAGGTCGGGTCGATCCAGCTTTCGGCGGAGCTGCGCAACGTGCACGTCGACCGTGCGCGTGCCGCCGGGAAACGAGAGGCCCCACACGCGCTCGAGGAGACGCTCACGCGTCATCACGGTGCCGGGGTGCGCGAGGAGGTACGCGAGCAGGTCGAACTCCCGCCCCGTGAGCTCCACCTCTCGTCCTGCAACGGAGACGGTTCGGCTGCCGTGCTCGAGCGCAATGTCGCCGGCAACGACCGCTTCCTCCGTCTCGTCGGGCTCGGCGCGGCGGAGCACGGCCCGGACGCGGGCGACGAGCTCCCGGGGCGAGAACGGCTTCGTCACGTAATCGTCGGCCCCGAGCTCGAGCCCGACGATGCGGTCGATCTCCTCGTCGCGTGCGGTCACGATCACGACCGGGAGCCTCGAGCTGTCACGGATTGCGCGACACAGGTCGAGACCGTCCGCGTCGGGAAGCTGCAGATCGAGAAGCGCGAGGCGGAACTCGCCCTGCTCGAGCGCGCGCAGAGCATCTGCTCCGCGCGTGACCCACGTGACCTCGAATCCCTCCCGCTCGAGATACGTGCGAACGAGCGTCGCGATGTCCTCCTCGTCCTCGACGAGCAGGATCGCGCCGCCCCGGAACGCTCCGGCGCTCACGCCCTCGGGCGCTTGAGCACGTTGACGATCCTCGCAGGACTGCCGTCGACGTATTTCACGACGACGAGCGCCCCGGGGCGTGCGAGCCCCGGGCGACCCGGCCGGCCACGGAAGCGGAACACCGTCCGCCCGTTGATGGCGATCGTGATCGGCCCGGCGTCACTGCCGATCGTGATCGCCCTCCGGTTCAGCGACGCGACGACCCCGCGGCGCGTCACGACGGTCGGCTTCCCGAATGCCTTGACGAGGACCGCGATCCTGTCGCCCTTGTGGGAGACCACCGCCACGTAGCCCGGCCGGATGCGCTCGGGCCGCGCGGTCAGGCCGTTCACCCTCACGCGGGTGGTGGGAGTGAGCCTGAACGAGACGACCGTGCCGTCGAGGGCGCGCAACTCGAGGTGCTGCGCGTCGATCGATTGGACGATGCCACGCTCGTTCGTCCGCTCGGTGGCCGCCGCCTGTGCCGTGGCGGGAACCAGGAACGTCGCAACGGCCGCAACGGCGAGAAGGAGACGGAATGGGCGGAGCCTCATGTGCGCATCGTCGTGGATCGCGGTTAGCCCGCCGTGGGGCGTGCGTAAGCCGTATGTAAAGCATGCCACCGGCGGCCGTCGGAGGAGGCACGGCTACCCTGCTTCCCGTGGCGACCCGCGATGACATCCGCAACGTCGCCATCGTGGCACACGTCGATCACGGCAAGACGACGCTCGTCGACGCGATGTTGTGGCAGTCGGGCACGTTCCGTGCCAACCAGGACGTCGCCGAGCGCGTGATGGACTCGATGGATCTCGAGCGCGAGAAGGGCATCACGATCCTCGCGAAGAACACTGCAGTTCGCTACGGCGAGACGAAGATCAACATCGTCGACACCCCCGGTCACGCCGACTTCGGTGGCGAGGTCGAGCGGGGCCTGCGCATGGTCGACGGCGTCCTGTTGCTCGTCGACGCGAGCGAGGGGCCGCTGCCGCAGACGCGCTTCGTGCTCCGTAAGGCGCTCGAGGCCCGCCTCCGCGTGATCCTGGTCGTCAACAAGGTCGATCGGCCGGATGCGCGCGTGGAGGAGGTCGTGAACGAGGTCTACGAGCTCTTCCTCGACCTCGACGCCGACGAGAGCCAGATCGAGTTCCCGATCGTCTACTGCAACGCGAGGGCCGGCAAGGCGGGGCTGATGGTCGACGCGCTCGCCGACGACCTACGGCCACTGCTCGATCTCCTGCTCGAGACGATCCCGGCCCCGACTTACGAGGAGGGGCACCCGCTTCAGGCGCTCGTCACGAATCTCGACGCCTCCGCATACGTCGGCCGGCTCGCGATCTGCCGGGTCCGGAACGGCACGATCAGCAAGGGTCAGCAGGTCGCCTGGTGCCGTGCCGACGGCACCGTCGAGCGCGCCAAGGTCACCGAGCTCTACGTCACCGACGCGCTCGATCGGGTCGAGGCGCCCGACGCCGGCCCGGGCGACATCGTCGCCGTCGCCGGCCTCCCCGAGGTCACGATCGGCGAGACCCTGGCCGACCCCGACGACCCCCGCCCGCTCCCCGTCGAGCAGGTCGACGAGCCGTCGCTCTCGATGACGGTCGGCATCAACACGTCGCCGCTCGCAGGGCTGGAAGGGTCGCGCCTCACCGCGAGCCAGGTGAAGAGTCGCCTCGATGCCGAGCTGGTCGGCAACGTCTCGCTTCGCGTGCTGCCGACCGAGCGGCCCGACACGTGGGAGGTTCAGGGGCGTGGCGAGCTGCAGCTCGCGGTGCTCGTCGAGCTGATGCGACGCGAGGGCTTCGAGCTCACGGTCGGCAAGCCACAGGTCGTGACGAAGGAGGTCGACGGCAAGGTGCACGAGCCGGTCGAGCGCCTCGCGATCGACGCGCCCGAGGAGTACATCGGCGTCCTGACGCAGCTGCTCGCGCTCCGCAAGGGGCGGATGGAGCAGATGGTCAACCACGGGACGGGCTGGGTCCGGCTCGAGTACCTCGTCCCGGCGCGCGCGCTGATCGGCTTCCGCACCGAGTTCCTGACCGAGACGCGCGGCACGGGGATTCTGCATCACGTCTTCGATCGCTACGAGCCGTGGTACGGGGAGCTGCGCACGCGGCCGAGCGGCTCGCTCGTGGCCGACCGGCAGGGGTCGACCACCGGCTTCGCGATCTCGAACCTCCAGGAGCGCGGGACGCTGTTCGTCGCGCCCGGGGTCGGTGTCTACGAGGGCATGATCGTCGGTGAAAACGCGCGCTCGGAGGACATGGACGTCAATGCGACCAAGGAGAAGAAGCTCACGAACATGCGGGCCTCGACCTCCGACGAGCTCGTGCGTCTCATCCCGCCACGGCCGCTCTCGCTCGAGCAGGCGCTCGAGTTCATCCGTGAGGACGAGTGCGTCGAGGTGACGCCTGCGTCGATCCGTCTCCGCAAGGTCGAGCTCACGGCCGGCAAGCGGCAGCAGGCAGCGAGCCGCAAGGCCCGCGGGCTCGCGTAGGCCCGCCGGCTCGCGTAGGACCGCCGGCAAGGATCCACGCCGGCCCTCATCGACGCCTACCGCGTGCGTTTGAGCGGCTCGGGGCGACGACACCGCGCCCGCCCCTGGGACGCCTCGCGTACCCTGTCGCCGTGCGCGACCTGAGGCCGCTCTTCGACCCACGATCGGTCGCCGTGCTCGGCGCCTCCGGCGACCCGGCGAAGTGGGGGCAGTGGATCGCCGTAGGGGCCCTGCGCGGAGCCCACCGGCGCGACGTCTGGCTCGTCAACCGCAACGGCGGCGAGATCCTCGGCCGCGAGTCGTACCCGTCGCTCACCGCGTTGCCCGAGGCGCCGGAGCTCGTCGTCATCGCGCTGCCGGAATCCGCGTTCGAGCAGGCGATCGACGACTCCTTGGCGGCGGGAGCGCGTGCGATCGTCGCGATCACTGCGGGGCTCGGGGAGATCGACGATGCCGGCAAGGCACGCGAGGCCGCCGTCGTCGAGCGGGTCCGCGCGGCCGGCGCTGTCCTGATCGGGCCGAACTGCCTCGGCGTCTACGATGCGGCCGCCGAGCTCGACGTCGGCCAGAACTTGTTCACCCCGGGCTCGCTCGGGATCATCTCCCAGAGCGGCAATCTCGCTCTCGAGCTGAGCCTTCTCGCCGCCGAGTACGGCGTTGGCGTTTCACGTTTCACCTCTCTCGGCAACCAGGCAGACATCGAGGCGGCGGAGCTCGTCGATTCGTACGCGGCCGACGAGCACACCCGCGTGATCGGTGTCTACTGCGAGGACTTCCGCGATGGGCGGGCATTCGCCCGGGCGGGCGCCGCGGCGGTCGCCGCCGGGAAACAGGTCGTTCTGCTCGCCGCAGGCGGTAGCGAAGCCGGCGCGCGAGCCGCGGCCTCGCACACCGGAGCCCTCGCGAGTGATGCCGCGGTCGTCGAGGCAGCCTGCAGGGCGGCGATGATCCTGCGCGTCGCCACGCCGAAAGAGCTGATCGATCGCGCGGTTGCGAGCCTTTCGCCAAACCGGCCCCGTGGGCGGAGGGTGGCGATCGTCGGAGACGGCGGCGGCACCGGGGTTGTGACCGCTGACCTCGTCACCGAGGCGGGGCTCGAGCTGTCCGAGCTGTCGCACGAGCTCGGAGACCGGCTCACGGCCATCGCCCCGACGATCATCAGTGCCAATCCCGTCGATCTCGCGGGCGCGGGCGAGTCGGACTTCTGGAACTTCGAGCGGGTGACGAAGGCCGTGCTCGAGAGCGGTGAGGTCGACAGCGTGATCTTCACCGGCTATTTCGGCGGGTACAGCGAGATGAACCCGGACTTCACGGCGAAGGAGACGGACGTCGCTCGGGCGATCGCCGCATCCGCCGCCGCCAGCGGGCGCACGCTGCTCGCGCAGGCCATGTACTGGGATTCGGAGCCTGCTCGGGCTCTGCGCAAAGGCGGAGTGCCCGTCTATCGCGACATCGAGGGGGTGGTCTCGACGCTCGCGCATCTCGTCGAGCAGGGCGAGGGACCTGTCGCCGGCGTACCGGACGTCGGCGCCCCGGCCTCGCCGGTGGGCGGAGACGGCTACTTCGAATCGCGGGAGATCCTGGCCGCCGGCGGGGTCCCGTTCGCCTCTGCGCTGCGTGCGGACTCCGTCGCCGGTGCGCGTGAGGCAGCCGCGGAGCTCGGCTACCCGGTCGTGCTGAAGGCGCTCGGCCTGCTCCACAAGTCGGATGCCGGTGGCGTCGCCCTTGGCCTTGCCGACGACGCGGCGGTTGCCTCGGCGGCGGAGGACATGCAGGCACGACTCGCGCCCGACGGGTACTCCGTCGAGATCCAGCTCGACACGTCGGACGGCGTCGAGCTGATCATCGGATGTCGCCGGGATCCGCGCTTCGGCCCGGTCGTCCTCGTCGGTCTCGGTGGCGTCTACGCCGAGGTCCTGCGCGACGTGCGCCTCGCGCTTGCCCCGGCAGGGCCGGACGAGCTCGGGGCGCTCCTCCGCTCGCTCCGTGGCGCCGGCATTCTCACCGGCGCCCGCGGCCGCGCGCCCCTCGATATCCGTGCGGCCGCCGAGGCGGCAGCCGCCCTCTCGCGCGTTGCCGCCGCACACCCGGAGATCGCCGAGATCGAGGTCAACCCCCTCCTCGTGACGCCTGGTGGGGCTGTCGGGCTCGACGCCCGCATCGTCCTCGTCTGACTCGAGCCCTGGTGAGGGCTCCCCTCTCGACTTTCGCTCGAGCCCGTGAGAGAATACGATCCTGACTCTACGGTCAATCGTGTCCCACCGCGATTCGCCGCCCGCCACAGGGTCGCCCCCACACACCACCGGAGGACGCGTGCTCTCATCACTCAATCGCCGTTTCCTGCTCCTCGGGCTCGGGCTCGTCGTCCTGCTCGCCGTTCCCGCGGTCGCCGTCTCCAGCCTGCGCAGCGCCTCCGCCGAGTCGAAGATCCTCCGGGTCGGCACGACCTACTACATCTCCTCGTTCAACCCGTTCGTCGGGATCGAGACGAACGACTCGACGGCGTACTCGATGGTCTATCCACAGCTCGTGCAGTACGTTCCCGGGCCGAAGATCGGCGCCGACTGGGCCTCGAGCTGGTCGAGCAGCAAGAACGGCCTCAAGTGGACGTTCCACCTCAAGAAGGGCGCGTGGTCCGACGGGGCTCCACTCACCGCCGCCGACGCCGTGTGGACGATCCGCACCGTGCTCAAGTACAAGAACGGGCCGACGTCCTACGTAGCGAGCTCCTACGACGGGATCAAGAGTGCGTCCGCTCCCGATCCGCAAACCCTCGTGATCACGTACAGCCGGCCCATCGCCCCGGCGCTTTCGGACCTGTCCCAGACGTACATCCTCCCGGAGCACGTCTGGTCGAAGAAGCTCGGGAAGAACGGGAAGGGCCTGCGTGAGTTCCGGCCGCAGGAGAACCTGCCGATCGTTGCCGGCGGGCCGTACACGGTCACCCAGTACGAGCAGAAGGGCACGACGGCCTTCAAGCCCAACCCGAACTTCTACGGCCCGAAGCCGAAGACGGCCGGCGTCGCGTTCACGTACTACACGAACGCGACCTCGATGGTCGTCGACATGGAGCGCGGCAACCTCGAGTACATCGACTCGCTCCCCTACGGCGCCGCCGACGCTGCCAAGGGCAAGCCCGGGATCAAGGTCACGTTCGGTGAGGGGTCCGAGGTCACGAACCTCGGGTTCAACTCGAACCCGAAGAAGTCGAAGAACCGCGAGCTGTTGAGCCCTCGGCTGAAAGAGGCCCTCGAATACGCCATCCCACGGCAGCAGATCGCCGACGTCGTGTTCAGCGGCCATGCCAAGCCCTGGGCGAACATCCTCTCACCGGCCTCGCAGGCCGAGGGCTGGCTCAATCCCGCCGTCAAGCCCCTGCCGTACAGCGTCGCGAAGGCGAACACGATCCTCGACTCGCTCGGGTACGCCCGCGGCGCGGACGGCGTGCGCATCGTCCCCGCGACCACGGGGAAGTACGCGCAGCCCGCGCACGCGATGAGCTACAGCGTGATCGTCCCGAAGGATCTCGACTTCAACGGCGACCGGCAGTTCGACATCCTGGCGACCGCGTTCAAGAAGGTCGGTGTCAAGCTCCGGCTGACGCCGGGCGGGGACGGAGCGCAGGCGTTCGAGCTGATCGCGGCACCCGGTGGGAAGTACCTGAAGGCGGACATGTACACCTGGTACTGGCACCCCTACATCGACCCGTCGTTCAACCTCTCGGTCGTCACGAGGGCCGAGTGGTACAACAACAGCGACTCGGGCTTCGACGACCCGCTGTACGACAGCTGGTGGAAGAAGCAGGGGTCGATCGTCGGCGTGAAGCAGCGCCGCGCGCTCGTGTGGAAGATGGAGGCGTATCTCGCGCAGAAACGCCCCTACATCCAGCTCGTCGTCTCGAACGCGATCAGCGCCCACTCCCCGAAGTGGACGGGTTTCGAGCCGACGCTGGGCGGCTCGTGCAAGTGCTACTTCACGTCCCCACACCCGTTGAAGTAGGCCGTGCCAACCTCCTTCTTCCGTGAGGACGGAGTGTGGTTGCGATGTCAGTTCCACGCGCACACGACCAACTCGGACGGCGAGCCGACGCCCTCGGTGCTGTGTGACCACTACGCCGAACTCGGTTTCGACGTGCTCGCCATCACCGATCACTGGCATGTAACGGACGTCGGCCACGATCGGATCGTCGTCATCCCGTCGAGCGAGCTCACCGCGGCCTCCGCGTCTCCGCACGGCGAGGCCGAGGCGCTCGCGCTCGGCGTCGCCGAGCTGCCCGAGTCGCTGGAGCCGTTCGCGGACATCGAGGCGATGGCGGCCTGGATCGTCGAGCGGGGTGGCGTACCGTTTCTCTGCCACCCGTACTGGAGCGGGTTGGGCGTCGAGGACATCCTCGCAGCGCCGTCGCTCGCCGGGATCGAGATCTGGAACGGCGGCTCGGAGGTCCTCCAGGGCAACGGTCTCTCGACCGTGCACTGGGATGAGGCGATCCAGCGCGGCCACCCGGTGCTCGGGCTCGCGACGGATGACTGCCACTCGCCAGGCGCGGACTCCGGCTTCGGCTGGACCTGGGTGCTCGCGCGTGAGCGAAGCGCCACTGCCGTGATCGAGGCGCTCCGCCAGGGTCGGTCGTACGGTTCCGCAGGACCGCGGCTCTTCGATGTGGCAATCGAGGAGAACGCGGTTGTCGTGCGCTCGTCGCCGGCGAGGTCGGTTCGCCTTCGCTCCGGACCGTGGGACGGCTGCGCCGTCAACGCGGAGCCGGGGAGCGGCAACTGGCGCGGCGAAGCCCGAACGCTGGACGCTGACGCCCTGCTCACCGAGGTCGTCTTCGAGTACCCCGAGTACTGGCGTTGGGCCCGCGTCGAGGTCGAGGACAGGCACGGGTGGAGGGCGTGGGGCAATCCGTTCCTCCTTCCCGGTGCAACGACCCCCGTCTGAGGCGTTCGCGACCGTGACCGCGACCCGCGCGCTCCTGTTCGACTTCAACGGGACGCTTTCCGACGATGAGCCGCTGCTGCTCCGGATCTACCAGCAGCTGTTTGCGCGCCACGGAAGGCCGCTCACGGAGAAGAAGTACTACAGCCGGCTGGCGGGTCTCTCCGAGGAAGCGATCGTCGGCGGCTGGCTCGGCGTCGACGGGCCGCTGCTCGGCTGCCTGATCGCCGAGCGGGTCGCGAGCTACGTGACCGCTGCGGCCGGCGGCGCGACCGTGCTTCCCGAGACGCGTGAGGCCGTTCGCGTTGCAGCCGAGCGCGTTCCGGTCGGCATCGTCTCGGGCGCGTTCAGGGCCGAGATCGAGCCTGTCGTCCAGGCTGCCGGCCTCGCCGCCGACCTGGCGGCGATCGTCGCCGCGGACGACGTCGAGCACGGAAAGCCGAGCCCCGAGGGGTACCTGAAGGCGCTCGATCTTCTCGGCGCCGACCCGCTCGAAACGGTCGCGTTCGAGGACACGCAGGTCGGGATCGCAGCCGCGCACGCTGCGGGCGTGCGCTGTATCGCACTCCGGGGCACGCTTCCCGACGAGCGGCTCGCAGCGGCCGACGAGGTCGTCGACCGGATCGATGTGGAGCTCGTACGTCGGCTCCTCGACGAGCACCGCCCGGCGGTCGAGCCTAGGGGTTGACGAGTCGCGCCTTCATTGTCGCGAACTCCTCGTCCGTCAGCACGCCGCGCTCGTGCATGTTCGCCAGCCGTTCGAGGCGATCGAGGTCGTCGAACGTTCCCGTCGACGGCGCGGCGCTCGCAGCCGCGGCGACAGGTGGTGCGTCCGCCACCACGCCGGGGTCGGCGCCTTCCGGTCTCCTGGTGGTTCCCACGGCGTCGGCCGTTCGTGCCTCGACCGCCGACCGGGCCGACCGGGCGCGGTCACCCGCGAGGCTGAGACGCTCGCGGAGCCAGTCCGCGAGAGCCGGTCGCTCGGCGTTCGGAAACTCGCGCAATGTCTGGCGACGGAGTGCCTCGAACCCGAAGGCGGCGAGCGCCAGGAAGATCGTGAGCCACGCGAAGCGGACGAACGAGTCGATTGCGCCCGCGACGAGCAGCAGAAGCACGAGAGCCGCTCCTGCGCCGATCGCGAAGCTCCGTTCGGCGAGGTACGGCGCCAGAGACCGCCGCACAGACGTTGCATGCCGGCCCGGCCCCGCGAGCACCGCCCCCAAGCTCAGGACGGCTCCGAGGGCAACGGCCGCCCAGAGCGCGCCGTTGAGCGGGTTGACGACGATTGCCCAGACGGCGTTGCCGGCATCACGAATCTCCGGTTCGGTGACGATCCGGTTGAGGATGATGCTCCGGACGACCCCGACGACGAGGAGCAGGAGGACGCCACCCGCGATCAGGCTGATGCCCGTGTTCCGGAGCGCCTCGCGCCTCCGGTCGCGCGCGAGCCAGAGCGCGAGCCCGTAGAGGCCCAGGGCGAGAAACGGGAGGAAGTTCGAGACACCGGCAAGCAGTCGTACGACGGTCTGCACCGTCCCGAGCTGATCCGAGCGAAGAACTTCGACCTGGCCTGCGTCGGCGGGAATTCGTGCTGCGAGGTTCTCCCCGAACCCGACCCGCTTCGACGCTTCGATGAGGATCGGGCGCAGACCGAGCCGCACCACGCCGCCGTTGGTCGAGATGCTGTCGTTCCCACCCCTGACGACCAAGACGAACTGCGCGTGGGCCTCGCGGTTGGCGCGCTCCCAGAGGCCCGCGAGCAGCGAGGTACGGAGCGCCTGATCCACGACCTGATAGGCCAGCGGGCGTAGGGCTGCTGCCGCCGCCTTGGAGTAGCGGTCGGCGTTGTCCGGGAGCACGTCTTTGAGCTCGGCCTCCACGTCGACGCGCCGGTAGAGCTCGTCGACCGTGTAGTTCGCCACCGCCGTGCGAACGGCGGGGTCGGCGAGCAGCGACGAGCTCGTGCGGGCGTAGACATCCGTGTCGAGCACCTGCCGCTGGACCCAGATGGCCAGCACCGAGCCCATCGTCGCCACCGTTGCGAGGACGACGAGTGCGAGCACCGCGGTGCGCCGAAGCCGCTCCGGCCGGGCCGATACCGCTGCCGTCGTCATGGTGATTCCGGGCTCTGGCCGGTGACCGCGGCAAGCACGGCGGCGAGATCTCTGACGCGCTCCTGCCGCGAGAGGCGCGTACGAACCTCGGCTGAGAGCACCGTGCTCTCGAGCGTTCCTGCGCGCCAGCGGTCGCGAAGGCGACCGAGCTCCTGCACCATGCCGTCGACGTCGCCCGGCGCCACGACGACACCTGCCCCCGTCTCCCGGATGAGGTCGGCGGCGGCGCCGTCGGGTGGAACGACGGCGAGGATCGGGCGTTCGGCGGCCATGTATTCGAATACTTTGCCCGACAGGACGCCCCGGCCGCGCCCTCCGGCATCGGGGATCAGCAGGAGGAGCGCCTCGGAGTCGCGTTGCAGCTCGAGCGATCGCCTGCGGGGCGCGTAGGGGATGAGCTCCAGCCGCTCTCCGAGCGCCTGCTCGCGGGCCCACTCCAGATCGCTGCTCCGGAAGTCGCCGACGAAACGTGCGGTCACGTCGTCGAACGTGCTGTCAGCGAGGGCCGACAGGAACGGCCGGGGGTCGCGCTTGCCGAAGAACGAGCCGGTGTGCGTGATGCGAAAGCGGTCGCCCGATTGGTACGGGAGACCGTCGAAGTCGTCGAAGTCTGATCCGTTCGGGATCGTGACGACGTCCCCTCGTGGCGAGCGGCTCTTCATCTCGGTCGCAATCGCATCCGAGACGGCGACGATTGCGTCCGCTCGCTCGGCCACGAGACGTGCGACCCCGCGCTCGGCGCTCTCCTTCAGCTGGACCGAGCGGCGCTCTGCCCGTCGGTGCGGGTGCGCGACGATCGAGTCGCGCACATCCGCGACCCACGGGATCCCTGTCGCCCGAGCGACTGCTGCCCCGACGAAATGGACGGAGGACGGCGGCGAGGTCGTCACGATCACGTCGATCTGCTCGCGGCGGACGATCCGGATGGCTGCCGGGATCGCGGTCAGGTTCCAGGCTACGGCCGCATCCGGGAGCAGCAACCGGCGTCCTGCAAGTGTCGCCTGGCGCGCCAGGCGCTCCACGCCGTGCGTGCCGTGCAGCTCCTCCGCCGGTTTTCGCGCCTTCGGCCCGACGAAGCGAGCGCGGTGGACGATTGCAGCGGGCGGGGGCCGGGTCTCCTCGTCGAGGTGGATCCACTTCGAGTCGGTCGGTGCCAGCACGTGCGTCTCGATCCCGAGCTCGGGGAGGTGGGTGGCGAACTTCAGCGGGCGTTGGACGCCGCCGCCGCCGGTCGGCGGGAAGTACATGGCGACGAGGAGGGTCTTCAAGGTTCGCACACGATAGTGGAGCGGTCCCGGTCGATCGCGAGCTAGGATCCTCTCGCCCATGATGCGAATCCCGAGCATCCAGCCGTCGCGACCGTGGACGGACTCGTGAGCTCTCCTGCTGGAGGGTTCACCGTCTGGCTCACGGGCCTCCCGAGCTCAGGCAAGACGACGATCGCGGGGCGCCTGGTCGGCGAGCTCGAGCGCCGCGGTCTCACGGTGGAGTCGCTCGACGGCGATGTCGTGCGGACGCATCTGAGCAAGGATCTCGGCTACTCGCGCGCCGACCGGGACACGAACATCGCGCGGCTCGGCTGGGTCGCGTCACGACTCGTGCGCCACGGTGCGCCGGTCGTCGTGGCGGCGATCTCGCCCTACCGCGAGGCGCGGGCGAACGTCCGGGCGCTGGTCGAAGAGCAGGGCACGTTCGTCGAGGTGTGGGTGAACGCGCCCGTCGCCGCGTGTCAGGAGCGTGACGTCAAGGGGCTCTATGCCAGGGCTGCCGCCGGCGAGATCACCGGGATGACCGGTGTCGACGATCCGTACGAGATACCGGAGCACCCCGAGGTCGCGATCGACACGGTCGCTCTCGATCCGGCCGAGAGCGTCGGCCTCGTCCTCGCGTACCTGGAGCGCATCGGCGCGATCTCAGCGGCCGGGGCTGCGCAATAGCCGGTCCGCTGCACGTGCTCGAGGAGGCGTCGCTCTACGGCCGCAGCGCACTCCGGGTACTCAGGCGCCGTCGTCGTCCGACGCTCGAGGAGCGGATCGTCTTCGTTGTCGGGTCGCCTCGCTCGGGGACGACGTTCCTCGGGGAGTCGCTCGGCGCGCAGCCGGGCTTCGTCGACCTGAGCGAGGTGACGCCGTTGAAGGCGGCGCTTCCCACACTGGTCGACACGCCGCAGGACGAGGCGGCGCGACGGATCCGCCAGATCCTCGAGCGCGTACGGCGCCTGGCCCTCGCCCGCCGCGTGCGGGCGGTCGAGCAGACGCCGGAGATGAGCTTCGTCCTGGCTGCGGCGCTCGACGCCTACCCGCAGGCGCGCGCGGTGCACATCGTGCGCGACGGCCGCGACGTCGCCGCATCGTTGATGGAGCGGGGCTGGCTGAACGACGGGAGGCCGGGGGCCGATGATGCGGGGCTCGGGTACGGAACCCACGCGCGCTTCTGGGTCGAGCCCGAGCGGGTGGACGAGTTCGCGGGTGCGAGCGAGGCGACGCGGGCTGCCTGGGCGTGGCGGCGATACGTGACGGCGGCGAGCCGGCCGGCAGACCGGACGATCGAGATTCGCTACGAGACGCTCGTTGCCGACCCGGCCGTCACGGCGGCGACGCTGGCCGCGCACCTGGGTAGCGATCCGGGACCGCTCGGCGATGTGC
Organism: uncultured Thermoleophilia bacterium; assembly: GCA_963727515.1. Lineage (GTDB taxonomy): Bacteria > Actinomycetota > Thermoleophilia > Gaiellales > Gaiellaceae > Gaiella. Next base: position 562,242 of record CAVSGN010000003.1, read on the forward strand.
TCGTGCAGGCGCACAACCGCTCTGTCGGCCGCTGGCGTGAGACCCTCTCGGCCGATCAGGTTGCCGATATCGAGCGGGAGGCAGGCCCGCTTCTCCGCTCGCTCGGGTATCCGGCGCCGTAGGGCAGGACGTAGGCTGCCGTTGTGAGCTTCGACGTTTCCGGAGGCGCGTACGACCGCTTCATGGGCCGGTACTCGTCTCTGCTGTCGCCGCAGATGGCCGACCTTGCAGGGATTCGCCGCGGGATGCGGGTCCTCGACGTCGGGTGCGGCCCGGGCGTGCTCACCGGTGAGCTCGTCGGCCGCGTCGGCCCGGCCGCGGTCTCTGCGGTCGACCCTTCGGAGCAGTTCGTCGCCGCAGCCCGCGAGCGGCATCCCGCAGTCGACGTCCAGCGCGCGTCTGCCGAGCACCTCCCGTTCGCCGACGGGACGTTCGACGCAGCGCTCGCGCAGCTCGTCGTCCACTTCATGACCGATCCGCTCGCGGGGCTCACGGAGATGTGCCGCGTCACCCGGGCCGGCGGCCGTGTCGCAGCGTGTGTCTGGGATCACGCCGGCGGTCGCGGGCCGCTGAGCGTGTTCTGGGAAGCAGCGCGGGCGCTCGACCCGACGGTCGAGGACGAGTCGCGACGTGCCGGCGCGAGCGAGGGGAGCCTCGAAGGGCTGTTCGCGTCGGCAGGGTTACGCGACGTCGAGGGGGCCGTGCTCTCGGTGACCCTCGAGCACCCGAGCTTCGAGGACTGGTGGCTGCCGTACACGGTCGGCGTCGGGCCGGGTGGCTCCTTCATGGCCGGCCTCGACGCCGAGCAGCTGGTGGAGCTCCGCGAGCGGTGCCGGGCGCTGCTGCCCGAGCCACCGTTCGAGCTCACGTTTCGCGCGTGGGCGAGCCGCGGCGTCGTCTAGCTCGAATAGCTCGCGGAGGCGGGTCCCGCGCACGCGTGCAGTCGTCGTCTCGACCCGTGGGTCAATCCGGGGAGCGAGGAGGGCCGGTTGGCACGTATGGTTTCCTCGATGATGCTCAGAGCCGAATACGAGGTGCGCGGCCCCGTGCCGCAGGACGTGATTCACGCGGTCGAGTTCGAGACGCCGCCGCTCGAGGCGGGCCAGGCGCTGCTCGAGGTGATCGCGTCGCCGATCAACCCCTCGGACGTCCTGACCTTGACCGGCCAGTACGGCCGCTTGCCGCCGCTCCCCGCGATCGGGGGCAACGAAGGCGTGGGCAGGGTCGCCGAGCTCGGCCCCGACACCGCCGGCCCCGCGTTGGGTCAGGTGGTGTTGCTGCCGCTCGGCAGCGGCTGCTGGTCGACCCACGTCGTTGCCGACGCCGGGCAGCTCGTGCCCCTGCCGAACGAGGTCGACCCGCTCCAGCTCGCGATGATGACGATCAATCCCCCGACAGCCGCGCTGATGCTGAGCGAGTTCGTCACGCTCGAGCCGGACGAGTGGGTGATCCAGAACGCAGCCAACTCCGCCGTCGGCCTCTACCTGGTGCAGCTGGCCCGGCTTCGCGGGCTCCGGACCGTGAGCGTCGTCCGGCGGGAGGACGCGGTCGACGTCGTGCGCGAAGCGGGCGGCGATGTCGTGCTCGTCGACGGCGACGACCTCCCGGCGCGCGTCGCCGAGGCAACCGGCGGGGCCAAGATCAGGCTCGGGGTCGATGCGGTGGGCGGTGCTTCGAGCGGCCGCCTCGCGAGCAGCCTGGGCCGGAGCGGGACGCTCGTCAGCTACGGCCGCCTGAGCGGCGAGCCCTGCATGCTCGAGCCCGGAGCCTTCATCTTCCGCGATCTGACCGTCAAGGGATTCTGGCTCGCGAGCTGGTTCCGGGACGCTCCGGAGCAGGAGCGGCGCGAGCTCTATGCCGAGATCGGCAGGCTCGTCGCGGCCGGCACGCTGCACGCGCCGATCCACGCAACGTACGACGTGGCAGAGATCCAGGACGCGATCGCTGCCGCTGCGAGCGGTGGCCGCTCGGGCAAGATCCTGATCGTCCCGCAGCACTGACGTGCGTTCCGAGGGGTGGCGGGGGTCGGCTCACCGTCTGGCCAACCGCACGTGAACTGTACGATCGGCGTATGGAAGGAACATTCTCAATGATTGCGGCCGAATCCGGTTGGCGCGCGTTGTTCGCGGACGGCGAGGGAAACGAGACGGGGCGATCGAGGGTGGTCGCCTGGGCCTCGCACGAACGGGAGGGAGAGACGCGGATCGTCGGCATCATCACCAACCCCAACGATCCCAAGGAGCTCGTCCCGGCCGACAGCGTGGTCGACGAAGACGGTGGTTCGCTCTTGCGCTACGGCTTCGTCGGCACGTAGCGCTCCCGGGCTGACCCGAAGGGGCGACACCCGATCGGGTGTGCTCACGCTCGGGGTCGTGCGCGACGATCGCGTTGGATCGGTGGCACGCTCGCGCTGTGGGATGACTGCGCCGACGCCGTGCCGTCCCCCATGATGGGGCCATCTGCGTGGGCCGCGATGCCGACGTTTGACATATGGACGCAGCGCCAGCAGCCGGTGCGCCGCGACGGCGGCTGCCGTTCGAGACCCACGGGTATCTGATCGTCGCCTCCGTCTGGTGTCTCGGGGTCATCGCCTTCGGGGTGGCCGTGCACCTCCAGTGGGGCGGGCTTGCCGACTTCCCGGCCCTGTTCTTCCTCGTGCCCGTGATCGCGTCTGGAATCGTGTTCGGTGTGCGGGGCGGCGCCGTCGCCGCGGCTCTCGCCTCCGCGCTGACCGTGGCCGGCTCGGATCTCGCCTCTCCCGATCTCGTCTCGCGCGTGGTGGCCTTCCTGTTGGCAGGGCTGCTGGTCGGCGTCTTCTCGAGCGGCCGTCGTGAGCTCGTTGCCAGTCTGTCGGACGCGCTCGCGCGCTCGCAAGCGCTTGCTGCACGCCTGAACATGGTGGCGGAGTCGGTCGCCGACGGACTCGTGACGATCGACGAGCACGGAACGGTCTTGGGGTTCAACACGGCCGCGGAGAGAATCTTCGGCTACGAGCATGACGAAGTAGCGGGGAGGAACGTGACGATGCTCATGCGCGATGAGGACCGCGCCGGCCACAGTCGAGAGCTCGGCCACTCCGTCGACAGCGGCGCAGCGAAGATCGTCGGGGCCGGACCCCGGGAGGTCATCGGGAAAGCGAAGGACGGATCCGTCTTCCCCATGGAGCTGTCGATCGGGGAGGCAGTCGACGACGGGCAGAGGATCTTCATCGGCGCGCTGCGCGACATCACCGAGCGAAAGCAGCGTGAGGACGAGGAGTACCGTGCGCGGTCCCTGCTCGAACAGCTCGTCGTCGACCGGACGAGCGACCTTCGAGAGAGGAGCACCGAGCTCGACGCCGCCCGGATCGAGACCCTGGGCATGCTCGCTCTCGCGGGCGAGTACCGCGACGACCAGACCTTTGAGCACGCGGCCCGCGTCGGAGAGACGTCCGCGCGCATCGGCGAGCTTCTCGGGCTCGACGAGCCCACGGTGTCCGCCATGAGGCAGGCTGCGCCACTCCACGACATCGGCAAGCTTGCGGTCCCGGACATCATCCTCCTCCACCCAGGCTCGCTCACGGAGCTGCAGCGAGCCCAGATGAAGATCCACGCGTTGGCCGGACATCGTCTCCTCGCCCAGAGTCACTCCGACGTCCTCATGCTCGCCTCGGAGATCGCGCTCACGCATCATGAGTGGTGGGACGGGACGGGCTACCCGAACGGCCTCGAAGGCGGGGAGATCCCGCTCAGCGGACGGATCACTGCGATCGCCGACGTGTTCGATGCCCTCACCCACGCCAGGCCGTACAAGCGAGCGTGGACGGTCGAGCAGGCGGCCGACGAGATCCGCAGCCTCAGCGGCCGCCAGTTCGACCCGCGCGCCGTCGAGGCGTTCCTGCACCTCGATCTCGCGGCCCTTGCCGCCGGCCGAACGGGCCTGCCCGATGGTCGGCTTGTCGAAGCGTTGACCGCCGGGGCTCATTCGCATCCCAACGCGCGCTGTGGGTGACGCGGAGCCACCCCCGGCCCGGTCAGGTGTGACCGGGCCCGACCATGCCGAGCCTCTTGCCTCGCCTCACTCCCAGCCGAGGTACGGTGCGGCGCCACGCTTCTGCAGGCCGCGCGCGATGATCAGCTTCTGGATCTCGGTCGTGCCTTCCCAGATCCGGTCGACTCGCACCTCCCGGAAGAACCGGGCCGCGGCGTTCTCGTGCATGTAGCCGCGACCACCGTGGATCTGCACGGCGCGATCCGCCACCCGGCCGGCCATCTCCGAGGCGAAGAGCTTGGCCATCGAGACCTTCCCGTGCACGATCTTGCGGTCGCCGAGCGTGTCGAACGCATGGGCGGCGTGGTAGGTGAGCAGGCGTGCCGCGTGGAGCTCGGTCAACGAGTCGGCGAGCGGGAACGAGATGCCCTGGTTCTCGATGATCGGCCCGCCGAACGCCTCGCGCTCCTGTGCCCACGCGGCCGCCTCGTCGAGGAGCCGTAGCGCCGCTCCGCAGCAGCGGGCCGCGATGAACAACCGCTCGACGAGGATCCACTCGCGCGAGCCCGCGTCGCCACCCGAGACGCGGTTCGCGGCAGGCACCCGACAGTTCGTGAACACGATCTCGGGGTGATGGTCGAGGTAGGGGTCGTGAAGGAATCGGGGCGTCCTCCTGATCTCCAGCCCGGGCGTCCCGGGCTCGACGAGGAAGAGCAGCTGCTCGCCCTCGTGCGCGGCGGCAACGAGGTAGATGCCCGCGTCGCCCTCGCTCGTCACGAACCACTTCTCACCGTTGATCACCCAGTCGTCGCCGTCGCGATCGGCCGATGTCGCAAGGGCCGCAAGGTCCGAGCCGGCACCAGGTTCCGTCAGCGCCCACGCCTCGCGGTACTCGCCACGCACGATCGGCATCACGTACTGCTCGACCTGCTCCGCCGTGAGGAGCTCGAGCAGCTCGCGCGGCCCGCGATCGACGACCGTGAACCCGAGCCCGTTCGTCGCCTTGCCCGACTCCTCCTCGAGCGCCACCTGCGCGAGCATCGAGAGATCCCGGCCGCCGATTTCGACCGGCATGTTGAGCATCGAGAAGCCGGCCGCGCGGGCCTTGTCCCGCAGAGCCTCGATCTCGGCAGGGTCGATCGCGTTCCGCTCGGCGATCGCAAGCTCGATCGGGTAGACCTCCGCCTCGATGAAGGCGCCGATCCGGCGCTTCAGCTCTGCGATCTCGGCGGGCAGCTCGGGGACGATCACGGGCGAACCTCCAGGGTCTTTGACCGTGCGGTCAGGAACGGTGGTCGAAGAGCGTACCGGATCGGGCTCACCGGGTGCCGAGGATCTCGGCGGCCACCCGCTGCCCGCTCGCGAGGGCGCCGTCCATCAGCGCGGCGTTGCCGTCGCACGTGTGCTCGCCGCACGCGTGGAACGGGCCGACGGGTGCAAATGCGGCCGACCCCGGCGTCTCGCACGAGTAGGCCGCTGCGACCCAGGGGTCGTCGTCCCAGGCCACGAGCACGGCGTCGTCGTGGACGAGGGCCAGGTCGGGCCGGAGTCGCGCGAGCGACGCGAGCCACGACGCCGGCCCATCGGACACCTCCAGCCGCTCGAGCGCCGGCGCGGATCCGGCGAACGCGCTGACGACGGGCTGCACTCCCTCCGCGCCGGTCGCCGTCCACGCCCAGTACCGCTCGGGCACGGACAGGACGGCGCTCGTCGTTGCCTCCTCCGCGAGAGGCACGAACAGCTTCGCCGCGTTGCCGTAGCCGACCGCGGCATAGGCGGCGCGGAGTTGCGCGGGGAGCGGTGGGTCGAAGGCGATGCGATCGACGACCGAGGCCGGCAGGGCGAGCACGACCCGATCGACCGAGATCTCTCCATCGGCGGCCGAAACGACGGCACCGGCCGCCGTCCACGCGATGCGATCGACAGGGCTCGAGAGATGCACAGCGGGCCCGAGGCCCGCTGCGAGGGCATGTGCCACACGCTGGTTGCCCCCGGCGACACTCGGGCACATGTCGTCCGCATGGGCGGCGAGCCCGGCGAGCGCGCTCGCGGCGACCCGATCGGCCGTCGCCGCGGCCGAGACCTCGAGCCGCGCCCGGATCGCCTCGCTCGCACCGGGGTCGAGCGGCAGGCCGTCGAGCAGCGCCGCCGCCGAGGAGCCGACCGTAGCGTCGGCGAGCGCCTCGCCGATCAGCGCGACCGCCTCGTGCATCGAGCCGGGTTCGACACCGATGCCGCCCCGCGGCTCCCGGTCGCCGTAGCGCATCCCCTTGTCCCAGAGGCCGAGGCCGAACCGCTCGACGACCGCGAGCATCGAGTCGTTCCCCGGGAGGATGAACTCCGCGCCCAGCTCGACCACGACGCCGCCCGCGAGCTCCAGCGACCGGACCCTGCCGCCCACCCGATCGCGCGCCTCGAGCACGATCACCTCGACGCCCGAGGCAGCCATCGCGTCCGCTGCTGCCAGCCCGGCGAAGCCGGCGCCGACCACCGCGACCCGCAGCCCGCCCGTCAAGGTGCGGGCTGCTCGAACGCCGTGCGCTCCGCTTCGCGGAGCGGCCGTGGGCGACCCGTCTCCGGATCGCGTGCGACGATCACCGCCTCGCCCTCGGCCGCGAGCTCGCCGTCGAGCGTGCGAATCTGCTCACGCGTGGTGATGCTCGAGTTTCCGATCCGCTCGACCGCGCACGTGACGACGACCGTGTCGTCGTCCTGCGTCAGCTCTCGGCGAAAGTCGATCGCGACACGTGCGAGAACGTAGTCCCAGGGATCGCCGACGCCATCGAGCGCCGCCTCGACGAGCTCGTCGCGGCACTCCTCGAGGTACGTCGAGTAGACCGCGTTGTTGACGTGGCGGTAGGCGTCGACGTCGCGCCAGCGGATCTCGATCTGCTTCTCGTGGCTCATGAACGTGAACGTGATCCTAACGGCCCCGTTTGACCTCACGGTCAAACTCTGCTTGGGTTTCTACGTCTCACGAATCAACATAGCGTTCGACTACCTGACGGGAGATCCCGGATGACGACGTTTCATCCTCGCGAGCCTCGCGGCATCCACCGGCGCGAGTTCCTCACCAGGAGCGCGCTCGGCGCGCTCGGATTGACGATCGCTCCGAGCCTGCTCGCCGCCTGCGGCGGTTCCAGCTCGAGCAGTTCTGCGGCACTTCGAGCTGGCACGGCCCGACAACCCGGTCACGCTGCCGATCTTCGACGACAACCCGATGATCGCGTCGGGCCTCGAGCCGGAGCAGGGCACCCTGAAGATCTACAACTGGGTCGACTACGTCTGGAAGAAGAAGCTGACCGAGTTCGGCAAGAAGTACGGCGTCAAGGTCGAGCTGACGACGTTCGCGACGATGGACGAGGCGATTGCAAAGCTCGCGAGCGGTGCCACCGACTTCGACGTGTTCTACCCGACTCCCGACCGTCTCTCGCGTCTTGCCGCGGGCAAGGTGCTGCAGCCGCTGAACAAGGACTACATCCCGAATCTCTCCAACATGTGGGCGGCGTTCCAGGATCCGTTCTACGACGTCGGCGCGCAGTACACCGTGCCGTACACCGTCTACACGACGGGCATCGGCTACCGGACCGACAAGATCAAGGGAACGCCCGGCGACCTCGACAACCCGTACGACTTCTACTGGGACACGTCGGCCAAGGGCAAGGTGTGGCTGCTCGACGACTCGCGCGAGGCGATCTCGGCGATGCTGCTCAAGGACGGGATCACGGATCTCAACACCGAGGACCCGGACCAGATCGAGGCGGCCCAGGCCCACCTGCTCGACCTGACGAAGAAGGTGAACGTCAAGGTGTCGACGTCGGACTACGAGAACCTCCCCGAGGGCAAGGCCTGGATCCACCAGGCCTGGTCGGGCAGCATGGTCTCCGCGCCGTACTACCTGCCGAAGGGCGTGAGCGCGGACGTGCTCGGGTACTGGTATCCGGCGGACGGTCACGGCCCGATCGGGGTCGATCAGATGGCTGTCCTCAAGAGCGCGAAGAACCCCGTCCTCGCCCACCTGTTCCTCGATTTCATGCTCGACGAGAAGAACTCCTACGACAACTTCGTCCAGTTCGTCGGCTACCAGCCGCCGCTCAACGCGATCAACCCGGACAGCCTCGTCGCCGACGAGGTCGTGCCGGCAAACCTCGCCTCGGCGGTCGTCCGCGAGTCCGACTTCGACAACGGCTACCAGGAGCTCGAGCTGAGCCCGGACGGTCAGGTGCTCTGGCAGAACGCGTGGGCGAAGTTCCAGGCCGGCGGCTAGTGGCTCTTGAGACACGGTTGCACCGGAAACATCTCGCCCGCGAAAAGGGGCCGCTTTCCAGCACGTATCGGTGGGGCTTGCTGCTTCGATCGGCTCGCGTCTGACGCTGCGGCAAGCCCCGATCGTCCCGCGCACGGGAGGGTGAGATGAAGTATCCGCGCTGGTTCTGGCCGGGGGCGGCGCTCCCCGGCGTTGCCTGGCTCGTCGCGTTCTTCGTGATTCCCTTCTACGCGATCCTCGCGGTCGCGATGGGATCCGTCGACCCGATCTTCCAGACCGCGAGGCCGGCGTGGAATCCGCTGGACTGGAACACGCAGGCGTTCACGTTCGTCTTCGAGGGGCTCTTTCACAGTGGCGGCTCGTTCCAGACGGTGTTCGTTCGCACGACCGTGTACGTCGTCATCGCCGTCGTCGCGTCGCTCCTGATCGCCTACCCCGTCTCGTACACGATCGCCCGCTTCGGCGGGCGGTTCAAGGGGCTCCTGCTCGCGGGGATCGTGGCGCCCTTCTTCATCAGCTACCTGATGCGCATGCTCGCCTGGATCAACCTGCTGGAGGACAACGGCTGGGTGAACGTCGTCCTCCTCCGACTCCACCTCGTCAGCGCGCCGGTCAACTGGCTCGACGGCCGCGCCTCGTCGGTCATCTTCGGTCTCGTCTACGGGTACGTGCCGTTCATGATCCTGCCGCTCTACGCGTTCCTCGATCGCATCGACCAGCGGCTGATCGAGGCAGCCCGCGACCTCGGCGCCAGTCCGGCCCAGGCGTTCCGGATGGTCACCCTGCCGTTGTCGATGCCCGCGATGCTGGCCGGGGTCGTGATCATCGCGCTGCCGATGTTCGGCGACTACTACACGCCCGACCTGCTCTCGGGGTCGCCGAACACGTCGATGATCGGGAACCAGATCAACCTCTACATCCGGGGCGGCCAGCAGATCCCGGTCGGCGCAGCGCTCGTCTGCGTGCTGATGGTGATGCTCGGGATTCTCATGACCTACTACCTCGTCGTCACGGCGCGTTCGATGCGGAAGTACGGGGACGCATGAGCGGCGCGCTCGTCTGGCTGCGCAACCCGTGGGGGAAAGCCGCGTTTCCTCTGGCTCGTCACGATCGGGTACCTGGTCTGGTCGATCGTCCCGATCCTCATCGCGATCCGCTTCTCGTTCAACAGCGGGCGCTCGCGCTCGACCGCGCAGGGTTGGTCGACGCGGTGGTACTGGGGCGACAAGGATCTCTCGGTCGCGCACGACCCCGATCTCTACAACGCGTTGCAGCAGAGCCTCAAGCTCGCGGCCCTCGCGATCCTGATCTCGGTGCCGATCGGCGTGGCGCTCTCGCTCGGCCTCACGCGCTGGCGCGGCCGAGGGGCGGGCTCTGCGCGGTTCGTGACGTTGTTCCCTCTCGTCACGCCCGAGATCGTGATGGGTGTTGCGCTCTTCCTCGTCTTCACGAGCCTGTTCTCCTCGATCAGCCTCGGTACGACCGCCCAGGTGATCGGGCATGTCACGTTCTCGATCACGTTCGTCGTGATCATCGTCCGCGGGCGACTGCTCTCGATCGGGAAGGACTACGAGGAGGCGGCCATGGATCTCGGTGCCTCCTCGGTCAACGCTCTCCGTATGGTGCTGCTCCCGCTTCTCGTTCCCGCGATCATCGCGAGCGCGATCGTCGTCTTCGCCATCTCGATGGACGATTTCGTGATCAGCGCCTATCTGTCGTCGAGCGCGGGCACCGAGACGGTGCCCGTCAAGATCTACTCGAACGCCCGCGGTGCGCCGACTCCCGCCCTCAACGCGCTTGCGAGCGTGACGCTCTTTGCCACCGTGATCTTCGGCGTCGCCATGTTCGCGGTCTGGTCCGTGTTCAGGCGCCGCCAGGGCGTTCAGGGCTCGAGCATGGACGAGCTGGCACGCCTGGACGCCTAGCGCCCGGGCCCGTGGCGCCGAGGCTCAGGCCGGCGTTGCGCCCGGTGCGTCGCGCAGGACACGGAGGGCATCGGCCGGGAGGTGGACGGCGACGGCATCGCCCCGGGCGTAGTCCAGGTCGCCGCCCGGTGTTCGTGATCAGCGACTGAATGGCCTGGCCGCCGGCGAGGGTCACGTTCACCTGCATCGTCGGGCCGACGTAGACGATCTCGCGTCACGGTGCCGCGCGACGCGGTTCGCAGTCGCGCCGGCTGGAAGCTCGATCTCGATGCGCTCGGGCCTGATCGTCACCATCACCTCGCCGGCGGGCGCCGCCGCCCCTCCTTCGACCGTGAGCGCGCCGCCGTCGAGGCTGATCCCGCCCCGGCCGTCGCACTCGGCCTTCATCAGGTTGGAGACGCCGAGGAAGTCGGCGACGAACGGTGTCGCGGGGTTCTCGTAGACGTCCTTCGGCGATCCGAGCTGCTCGATCCGGCCCGCGGCCATGACGGCGAGCCGGTCGGACATCGTCAGCGCCTCCTCCTGGTCGTGCGTGACGTAGACGAAGGTGATCCCGACCTCGCGCTGCAGGTTCTTCAGCTCGATCTGGAGCCCACGGCGGAGCTTCGCATCGAGCGCGCCGAGCGGCTCGTCGAGCAGGAGCAAGGCCGGATTGAGGATCAGCGCGCGCGCGAGAGCGACGCGCTGCTGCTGTCCGCCGGAGAGCTGGTGCGGCTTGCGCCTCTCGTAGCCGGTGAGCTCGACGAGCTCGAGCATCTCGCCGACCCTCTTCTGCTTCTCCTGCTTGCCGAGCTCCGTGAACCGCAGCCCGAAGGCAACGTTCTCGCCCACGGAGAGGTGCGGGAAGAGCGCGTAGCTCTGGAAGACCGTATTCACGGGCCGCTTGTGCGGCGGCGTGTCCGTGACCTCCGCGTCCCCGATCCGGATCCGCCCGGTGTCGGGTCGCTCGAAGCCGGCGATGAGTCGCAGCGACGTCGTCTTGCCGCCACCCGATGGCCCGAGCAGCGAGAAGAACTCGCCCTCGCTGGACATCGAGGCTGACGTCGTCGACGGCCTTGACCACGTCGAAGGCCTTGCTGACCTCCTCCAACACGACCCCGCACGCGTCGGTCATGACGCCAGCTCGCGGGCGATCGCGCTCTTCAGCAGACTCGGTCACAGCGTCACGGTCTATCAGATCGAGGTAGAGGAGCGAATCGAGACCGTCCGCGACAGCCGAGAGGCGCCAGCCGGCCGGAGTCGCGTCGACCGCAGCAGGAATCGATCCGTCGGCTCGCCCCTCCTCGATCAACGCAACGAGGCTCGTGATCGACGCGCGGTACGACTCCTCGACGAGCGGACGTAGCTCCTCGTTGGAGCGGAGGCTACTCCAGACCTCGTTCCACAGCACCTTCTGCTCGCTGAAGGGCAAGGCGGGCTCGACGCCCGCGAGGAGAATCCGATCGACCTTCTCGCGTCCGGTTGCCGCACCGACGAGCTCGGCCGCGGCGGCGGCGTGCCACCGCTTCACCGAGAAGGCGAACGCCTGGTGCAGCAGCTCCTGCCGGGTCGAGAAGTAGTAGTGGACGAGCGCCTTCGACACGCCGGCCTCCTCGGCGACGCCGGCCATCCGGAGCCCGTGAGACCCCTCGCGGACGATCACGCGGCAGGCCGCCTCGAGAATGCTCGTGGTGCGGTCGGTCGTCGGGTGGATGGTCGGTGTGAGAGTCATTTCGTGTCTATCTTGACCCATTCTAGCGGCGCCTGCTATCCTGACTGACCAGACAGTCAAAGACAATGACGATCACCGCCGACACCACGACCTCGCTGGTTCCGCCACTCGAGCACCCGCTCGAGGACGGATGGACCCTGCCTGCCTCGTGGTACTCCGACGCAAACGTGGCCGAGCGCGAGCGAGAGCTGATCTTCGCGCGCTCCTGGGTGTACGCGGGCCCCGCCGAGCACGTCGCGGACCCGGGCTCGTACGCAGCTACGCAGGTGGGGCACGTGCCGATCGTCGTCACGAGGAGCCGCGACGGAGCGCTGCGCGCGTTCGTCAACGTCTGTCGTCACCGGGCCTACATGATCGCCCGCGGGCACGGCTGCCGCGCGACGCTCCAGTGCCCGTACCACGCCTGGACGTACGAGCTCGACGGATCGCTCAAGAACGTGCCGCGCTCCGAGCGCGAGGAGGACTTCGACCCGGACAACTTCTCGCTCCTGCCTGCCTCGGTCGACACGTGGGGGCCCTGGCTCTTCGTCAACCCGGATCCAGGCGCCGCCCCGCTCGCCGAGACGCTCGGTAACCTCCCTGCGATCGTGGCCGGCGGCGGTCTCGACATCGACAGCCTCCGCTTCCACTCCGGCGGCGAGTGGCCGATCGAGGCAAACTGGAAGATCGCGCTCGAGAACTACCTCGAGTGCTACCACTGCCCGACCGCGCACCCGGGCTTCAGCAAGGTGATCAACGTCGATCCCGACGCGTACGCGCTTACGATCTCACCGACCTTCTCGAGCCAGATCGGCCCGGTGCGGGCTGCCGCACTGGACGGGACGAACAGGGCGCCGTACGTTCCGGCCGGGGAGCTGAAGAGCTCGCAGTACCACTTCCTCTGGCCGGCCACGACGATCAACATCGCGCCGGGCCCGCAGAACATCTCGGTCGAGCGCTGGATCCCGGACGGCACCGGCCGCACGATCGAGGTGACCGACTACTGGTTCGGCAAGGACGTTCCCGACGAGATCATCGCCGAGGTGATGGAGTTCGACCGGCAGGTCGGCCAGGAGGACACGGATCTCGTCGTCACGGTGCAGGCGGGCCTTGACTCGGGCGCCGTCCCGCAGGGCCGGCTGATGCGCGAGAGCGAGCAGCTGATCGCGGACTTCCAGCGCCGCGTGCACGACGCTGTCGTCTGACGTTTCCGCGGTGGAAGAGCGTACCGCGGAAACGTCAGACGAGATGTTCCTGCCGCGCTGCGCGCGGATCCTGAAGCCGGGAACCTGCGGTTCCCCGTGACCCCTCCCTGGAGGGAGGGAATTGCCGCATCCTCATGCGGATGGCCTCGTGTCTATGAGAACGAGACGATGCCTGTGCCATTCAGGTACTGGGACTCGTGCAGCACTTTGCTTCCGTCGCACTTGTGTTTGCCGGAGTTGGAGAGGATCCAGACGAGGGTGAGGGTCATGCGTCCCTTTCCGGAGATTCCCTCGTAGAGTCCTGTGCCTCCGGACAGTGAAACCGGGGCCGTGATGGTGCCGTGAGACGAGCAGCTTGCCTTGTTGATCGGGAACTCTGCTTTCTTGGAGGCGGCGTTGAATGCCGCCAGGTTGACGCGGAATGTCCCCTTTTGCAGGGTGATCTTTGCGAAGTTCCCCTCGGGGTTGGCCTTTCCGTTCTATACTGCCCGACCGGCCCACCTCTCTCTGCGACCTCCGCCCTCCCGCCGCCGCCCCCACGCCGCAACAATGCCGGATTGCGCAAAATGACTCGTCTACGCCAACCGTCGGCCCTCGACCCCGCGCGGCGGCGCCCGGTCGAGATTCCTCCGGGTGATCTGGTCTCTGCGGCTCGTGGCCGCGTTGTGCTCCGACGTCTTTCTCGTCAGGGTGGCTCTCTCGGATGTCCGTCCCGCCCGGCCCGTCGCCGGGCCCCTCGAACGCATACGCTGCGGGCATGCGCAACTCGCGGGTCTTCGCAATCGTTCTGGCCGGAGGCGAGGGGAAGCGGCTCGCACCGCTGACGGCCGACCGTGCGAAGCCGGCGGTGCCCTTCGGCGGCAACTACCGGCTGGTCGACTTCGCGCTCTCGAACCTCGTCAACGCGGGACAGCTCCGGATCGCCGTCCTGACGCAGTACAAGAGCCACAGCCTCGACCGGCACATCACGACGACCTGGCGCCTCTCGCCGCTCCTCGGCAACTACGTCACCCCGGTGCCCGCCCAGATGCGTCGGGGGCCACGCTGGTTCGCCGGCTCGGCCGATGCGATCTACCAGAACCTGAACCTGATCCAGGACGAGCGCCCCGCCTACATCTGCGTCTTCGGCGCCGACCACATCTACCGCATGGACCCGCGGCAGATGCTCGAGCAGCACGTCGCGCTCGGGGCGGGCATCACCGTCGCGGGGATCCGGGTCCCGATCGAGAGCGCCGGTGAGTTCGGGGTGATCGAGACGGATGCGGACTCCCGCACGATTCGCGCCTTCCGCGAGAAGCCGAAGGACCCGATCGGGATGGCCGAGTCGCCGGGGGAGGTGCTCGCGTCGATGGGGAACTACGTCTTCTCGGCGGAGGCCCTGATCGACGCGGTCACGCGCGACGCCGAGGACGAGACGTCGGCACACGATCTCGGCGGCAACATCATCCCCCAGCTCGTCGAGCGTGGCGAGGCGTGCGTGTGGGACTTCGCGAACAGCAGGATCGCCGGCTCGAGCGATCGCGACCTCGCCTACTGGCGGGATGTCGGGACGCTCGACGCCTACTTCGACGCGCACATGGACCTGATCTCGGTCAACCCCATGTTCAATCTCTACAACGAGGATTGGCCGATCCTGACGTGGCCCGAGCAGCTGCCGCCGGCCAAGTTCGTCTTCGAGGAGGACGGCCGGGTCGGCGCCGCGATGGACTCGATGGTCTGTGCCGGTGTCGTCGTCTCCGGAGGCACGGTGCGCCGGTCGATTCTCTCGCCGGGGGTGCACGTCCACTCGCACGCCCTCGTCGAGGGATCGGTCCTGATGCACGACGTCGACGTCGGTCGTGGCGCGATCGTCAGGAACGCGATCGTCGACAAGAATGCGCGAATCGCGCCGGGCGCCCGGATCGGCGTCGATCGGGACGAGGATGCGGCGCGGTTCGTGATGTCGCCGAACGGCGTCGCGGTCGTCAAGAAGGGTGTCACCGTCGAGGCATGAGGGTCGCGCTGCTCACGCGCGAGTATCCGCCGGACGTGTATGGGGGTGCGGGCGTCCACGTCGAGTACCTGGCGCGCGAGCTCTCACGAGCCGCCGACGTGACGGTGCACTGCTTCGGCGCCGCAAGGCTCCGGGCCCACGATGGCCCGCATCTCGTCGCTCACGCGCCGTGGGAGGCGCTCGTCAGCGCCGAGCCGTACGCGGCCGCCCTGCAGGCCTTCTCCGTCGATCTGACCATGGCGGCCGGGGTGGCCGGGGCCGAGCTCGTCCACAGCCACACGTGGTACGCGAATCTCGGCGGGCACCTCGCGAAGCTCCTCCACGGGATCCCGCACGTGGCGACCGTGCACAGCCTCGAGCCGATGCGCCCCTGGAAGCGCGAGCAGCTCGGCGGCGGGTATGCCCTCTCGAGCTTCGCCGAGCGAACCGCGCTCGAGTCGGCGGACGCGATCGTCGCCGTCTCGGCCGCCCATCTCGCGGAGATCCTCACGTGCTATCCGGCGATCGACCCGGCCCGAACGAGCGTCGTCTACAACGGCATCGATACGCAGGAGTACCGCCCCGATCGCGGCACGGACGTCCTCGAGCGCTACGGCATCGACCCGTCCCGCCCGATCGTGATCTTCGTCGGGCGCATCACCCGTCAGAAGGGCCTCTCGCACCTCCTCGACGCGGCGGATGCGATCGATCCGGCAGCCCAGCTCGTTCTCTGCGCCGGAGCGCCCGACACGCCGGAGATCGCAGCCGAGATCGAGGAGAAGATGGCTGCGGCGCGCGCGTCGAGGGGCGGCGTGATCTGGATCGAGGCGATGCTGGCGAAGCCCGACGTGATCCAGCTTCTGAGCCACGCGACGGTCTTCGCGTGCCCGTCGGTGTACGAGCCGATGGGGATCGTCAATCTCGAGGCGATGGCCTGCGAGACGGCTGTTGTCGCGACCGCCGTCGGTGGTATCCCCGAGGTGGTGGAGGACGGCGTCACCGGGCTGCTCGTGCCCTACGAGGCGGTTTCCGACGGAACGGGAACGCCGATCGATCCGGCCGGGATGGCGCGGGATCTCGCTGCCCGCATCAACGAGGTGCTCGGCGATGCGAGCCGGGCGCAGGAGATGGGACTTGCGGGCCGCGCCCGTGCCGTCGAGCGGTTCGGCTGGGACGTCGCCGCCGCCGAGACGCTCGCCCTCTACGAGCGGCTCCGGGGGGCGGGAACCCGAGCGACCGGCTGAAGCCGGGCACTATGCTGCCGCCATGAGAATCCGTGCAGCAGTCCTCGAGGAGTTCGGCAGTCCGCTCGTCGTGCAGGAGGTCGATCTCGCCGAGCCGAAGGCGGGGGAGGTGCTCGTGCGGCTTGCAGCCTGCGGCGTCTGCCACACGGATCTCTACACCGCCTCCGGCGCCGACCCGACGGGGTACGCGCCGTGCGTGCTCGGTCACGAAGGGGCGGGCGTCGTCGAGCGGGTCGGCGAGGGCGTCACGCTCGTCGCTCCCGGCGACCACGTGATCACGCTGTTCGCCCCCGAGTGCGGGAAGTGCGTCCACTGTCTCAGCGATCGCACGAACCGCTGCGTCGCGATCCGCGACCAGCAGGGCCTCGGCTACCTCCCCGACGGCACCGCGCGTCTCTCGCGCAACGGCGAGCCGCTGCGCCACTTCATGGGCACCTCGACGTTCGCCGAGTACACGGTGATGCCCGAGATCGCGCTCGCGAAGGTGAGCCCGGAGGCGCCGCTCGACGGCTGCGCTCCCTTTGCCTGCGGCCTCTCGACCGGAATCGGCGCCGCGCTCTACACGGCCAAGGTCGAGCCCGGCTCGACGTGCGTCGTCTTCGGCGCCGGCCTCGTCGGCCTCGGCGCGGTCATCGGCTGCCGCCTTGCCGGCGCGGAGCGGATCGTCGCCATCGACCTCTCCGACGAGCGGCTCGCGCACGCCCGGCATCACGGAGCGACCGAGACGCGGGTTGCGGCCGACGACACCGTCGACTGGATCAGGTCCGAGACGGGTGGCTACGGGGCGGACTTCACGTTCGAGGCGACCGGTCTCGTCTCCGTGATGCGCCAGGCGGTCGAGTCGGCACGCGAGGCATGGGGCCTCGCGACGATGTGCGGCGTCGCAGGCAAGGGCGAGGTGCTCGAGGTGGTGCCGCGATTCCTGATCACCGGTCGCCGGGTCACGGGCTCCTCGTTCGGCGGCGTCAAGGGCCGAACGCAGGTGCCGCTCCTCGTCGATCGCTGGCTCGCCGGCGAGATCGACGTCGAGTCACTTCTCTCGCACCGGATCACGCTCGACGAGGTCAATCACGGCTTCGAGCTGATGCACCACCAGGACGGGATCCGGAGCATCATCGCGTTCGCCTGAGTCGCGCTAGAGCGCGAGCCCGGTGGCCCGCATCGCGCGACGGTACGCGACCGCGACCGCATCGAAGGTGAGATGGAGCTCGTCGGCGAGGTCGAACGGCACGCGCTCGGGCCGTTGCGACTCGACGACGCGCCGGTCCTGCTCGAAGACGACGTCCTCGAAGGCCTGGAGGACGGTGTCCGGCTGCTCGAGGTTGTAGTTGCGGCCGATCACGAGGAAGCCGGTCGTGCGCTCGGGCCCTTCCGGCCGGCAGGCGAAGAAGTACACCATCCCCGCCTGTCCGCCCCACCCGATCCGGAGAACGATCGTGTACGGCAGATGCAGCTCGTAGCGGCTCCGCCGCTCGGGTGCCTCGACCACCTCGTTGCCGAAGACGGGGAAGTCGTCGTTCGCCGCGGCCTCCGGCCTGACGATGTCGTAGCGGAGCACGTGCCCGTCGACCTCGACCCTGTGGCCCGGGACGACCGGTCGTTCCGGGTCGCCGAGGAGCCCGGGGTGGACGAACGGGAAGTGGCCGAAGTCGGTGAAGTTCTCGACCTGGCGCGATGCGTCGCAGGCCCACGTGTACGGCCCGCAGAAGACCGTGGCCCAGGCATCGTCCTCGAGCTCCGGGACGTCGGGCAGCGACCAACGGGGCTCCTCGAGGGCGACCCAGGTGAATCCGTAGCGCTCCGTGCAGTGGAAGGCGGTCGCCCGTGCCTTGGCGGGCACCCGTGTCGGATCGGCGAGCTGCGGAATGCGGGTGCACGCGCCGTCCGCGCGGTAGCGCCAGCCGTGGTACGGGCAGACGATCTCGTCGCCTTCGACCGTTCCGAGCGAGAGAGCCGTGCCGCGGTGGATGCAGAGATCGAGGAAGGCGTGGGCCGTGCCCGAGCGGTCGCGCCAGAGGACGAGCGCCTCGCCGAGCAGGTCGACGGCGACCGGCGTGCCGGGAGTGATCGTCCGCGATTCGGCGACGGGGTGCCAGCAGGCGCGGAGGGCGGGAGCGTGACCGGCGATCGAGGGGGACGTCATGAGAAGTCGGTCAGCCGCGCGGCCGGCCGGCACGTGGCAGGCCGGGTCGCTTCCTCCGGCACGCGCTCCCGGCGACCACCATGTCGTTGGCGCCCCTCCCGGGGGCGCGGGCAACCGTTCAGCCGACCGCGAGCAGGAAGAACGAGGAGATCAGGACGACGAGGTTGCGCAGTGGCCTGACGAGGCGTGTCCGCATCACGCCGCCGACCGTAGCAGCGTGACCTACACAGGGGGAGAGACTTCCGCCTCTCCTGGGGGCTCCCCTGCGATGACAGCGTGCATCGCCTCATTGAGCTCGTCGAGCAGCTGCTCGTACTCGGCAAGGGGCCGTGGGAGCCTGCGCTCGAGGTCGACGTACGCCGTCTGCAGGGCGGGGCCGGCGGCGCGCGTCACCTGCCCGCCACGCTCGGTGATCGCAAGGAGGTAGGAGCGGCCGTCTTCCGGGTTCGGCACCCTCACCGCGAGCCCGCGTGCGACGAGACGCTGGATGTTGTCACGGAGGGTCGTCGCCGGCATCCCCGACGCGGCCGCGAGGACGGTGGGACTGACCGGCGCGAGGTCACGGATGTGCGTCAGTACGGCCAGGAGGTACGGCGGGACACCGACCGGCTCGAGCCGTGATCCGACGATCCGCCCGACGAGCTGGGAGGTCGTGCCGGCCTTGAGGAAGAGCTGCCTGTTCGCCATCTGCCACTCCGATTGCGAGATCGTGCCGGTGTCTGTACATTTACTGCGTCGACGCAGTATTTAATCAGGAGGGTCGGATGAGACGTGTCGTGGTCGGTTCCCTGGTCGTTGTGGCCCTCGCTTTGCTCGCGGGCGTGGCGGGCGGCGCGAGCGGCGCGGCGAGCGGCTCCTGGGTGGGCAGCTACACGCTCGGCGGCCCGGGCGAGATCGCCGTCACGCTCAACGGCAGGCGCGCGCTCGTGGCCCTCGGCGTCGGGCACGCCGACCTGCAGTCGGTCCCGCTCGCGACGTCCGGCTCGCGCGTCCGCTTTACGCTTCCGGGTCGGCCCTCGGCGCTCGCGTTTGACGGCACGATCGCAGGAGGATCGCTGAAGGGGACGGTGCGCCAGGGCTCGCTGCGCGGCACCTTCACGGCCCGCCGCGGATCCGATGCGAGCTTCGTTGCGCGTGGCCTCTACCGCAGCGGAGGCCGGCAGCTCGCGGTCGTCGACGACCCGTACGGCCCCGCCCGCCTCGTCGACCTCGAGTCGGGCGGGGTGCGGGCGCTCTACCCGGCGGGCAAACGGTTTGCGATCGGCTCGGGCTTCGCGGCGCGGACTCCGAGCACCGGCGCCGCGCGGTTCGGCACCGCGTCGGCCGTGATCGAGGGGAAGCCGGCAGCACGCGTGCGCGTGCGACAGCTCGAGGTGCAATTCCGCAGCGGTGCGGCGCGGCTTGCCGGAACGCTCTCGATCCCACCGGGCGCCGGCAGGCACGCCGCTGCCGTGTTCGTCCATGGCTCAGGGCCGACGCAGCGCGCCTACCTCCCGGATCTGACGGCGCTCCTCCTTCGTCATGGAGTTGCCGTGCTCGCGTTCGACAAGCGGGGTATCGGCCAGTCGACCGGTGCCTACCCCGGCGAGTCGCCGACGGCCGGTGCGATCGACACGCTCGCGCGCGATGCAGCCGCCGCAGCCCGCTTTCTCGCCGCGCAGCCCGAGATCGACGCCGGGCGCGTCGGCCTGACGGGTCACAGCCAGGCCGGGTGGATCGCCCCGCTCGCAGCGTCCCGCGAGCGGGCGATTCACTTCCTGCTCGTGTTTTCCGGCCCGGCGGTCACGGCGGACGAGAACGACGTCTACCAGGATCTGGCCGGACAGGGTGAGAGGCCGGCGACCCTTTCGGATGCCGAGATCGATGCGCAGGTGCAGAAGGCCGGCCCCGGTGGCGTGAACCCGGTCCCGTGGATCAGGAGCCTAGAGATCCCGTCCCTCTGGCTCTACGGCGGGCGTGACCGCCACATCCCGCCCGGGCTGTCCGAGCGGCGTCTGGCGCCGATCGCCGCCGAGGCGGGCCGCGACATCACCGTCGTCGACTTCCCGAACGCGAACCACGCCCTCGTCGAGACGAGGACGGGCCTGACCTCGGAGATGCTGCGATCGAACACCTTCGCGCCCGGGCTGTTCGAGCGCGTGGGGGCGTGGCTGAAGCGGCAGGGGCTCGGCCACTAGCGCGGAGCGGGCGGTGGTGGTGGTGGGCTTAGCCGGTCGCCGGGGCGGGCTCGGCTGGTGGTGGTGCCGGCTTCAGCCGGTCGCCGGGGCGAACGCCGACGGGTGCAGCAGCGGCACGGCACCCTGCCATCCGCGGCGAAGCACCTCCACGAGCGACGGCGGGGTGAGAACGGTGACGCGGCCCTCGCGACGGGCGAGAGCCGCCTGCGTAGCCGGCGGTCGTCCAGCGCAGGAGCCGATCCCCGAGCACGAGGTGCGGCTCGGCGTCGATGGAGGACGAACGCCCCGTCCGGCAAGCCGGAGACGTCGGCCTCGTGGCGCCGCTGGCCCCGCGTCCGCGGCATCGACCCGCTCACCGTGCAACCGCGCGTCGATCGCGTCGACCCCGGGCCGCTCCGCAGGGTGCAGCTCGTGCCAAAGTGTCACAAAGGTGCGGTAGTCCTCACGGCGGCAGAGGGCGCAGGGGCGATGGCCGGCCGAGAACGCCGTAGCCTCGTCCAGGAAGAACAGCTCCGTGAACCGCCCCGGCTGCAGGAGGCGCTCCCGTCGCCAGCCGCGAAACTCGAGCCGGCACGAGATCCAGCGCTTCGTTGCGAAGCCACGAACGATCGCCCCGTTCACGTCGTGCAGGCAGCCGCGGTTCCCGTAGACGAGCCCTCGAGCCGGGTCGGCGACGAGCTCGCCGAGCGGCGTCACTCTGTTCTGCAGCGGCATTCCGGGCGAGAGTACCCCCACCGCGACGATCGGAGAGCGCTTCTCGGTAGGTTCCCGGGGAACCGATGAGTCGAGCGGCCTCGGCCGGTCGTATGCAGGGAGAAGCGAACAAGGAGATCGAAGAGCCGATGAGCGAATCAGAGCAGGGCCCGACCACGCCGGAGCCGTCCACGGAGGACAGGCTTTCCGCCCACGAGCGCTCGGCAACGGGCGCGCTTGCGCGCTGGATGCGCGTGTGCGCCTCGCATCCGTGGCGCGTCGTCGGCTCGTGGATCGGGATCATTGCCGTCTTGATCGTGCTCGTCGCGACGATCGGCGGCTCCCTGCGCGACGAGTTCACGATCCCCGGCTCCGACACCCAGAAGGCGACCGACCTGATCAAGGCCGAGTTCGCCTCCGAGCAGGGCGCCGTCCTCAACATCGTCTTCGCCGCTCCGGAGGGTCAGAGGCTCGACACGCCGGAGCGGAAGGCCGCGATCGACGCCGCCGTGACGCGATTGCAGTCGTCGGAGTTCAAGCCTGTCGACGGCAAGGCCGGGATCACGAGCGTCGGCGACCCGTTCGACCCGGCGAACGTTTCCAAGGACGGGCGGATCGCCTACGCGGAGGCCCAGTTCGACCAGACGATCGAGGACAAGGACAGGCCTCAGGTCGTCGCGGTCCAGGACGCCGTTCGGGAGACCGTCGAGCCGGCCGGCGTGACGGTTGAGTTCAACGGCGAGGCCGAGTTCCCGCCGCTCCAGCAGGGCCTCTCCGAGGCGCTCGGCCTGCTCGCGGCGATCATCGTGCTGCTCTTCGTCTTCCGCACGTTCGTCGCGATGCTGATCCCGATCGCGCTCGCGATCGTCGCGCTCATGACGGCGTTCCTGCTCCTCTTCATCCTCGCCGGGCAGACCGACATCAACACCGTGACGCCGATCCTCGTCTCGATGATCGGCCTCGGTGTCGGAATCGACTACTCGCTGTTCATCGTCACCCGCTTCAGACAGCTGCTCCACGAAGGTCTCGCTCCGGTCGATGCCGCGACCGAGGCAGGCGCCTCGGCGGGCCGGGCGGTGTTGTTCGCGGGCCTGACCGTGGCGATCTCGATCTCCGGTCTGGCGTTCATCGGGCTCGACTTCGTCACGAAGCTCGGGATCGGAAGCTCGCTCGGCGTGCTCACGACCGTGCTGATCGCGAACTCGCTCCTGATCGCAGTGCTCGCGCTCCTCGGCCACAAGATCGACCGGCTCAAGCTGCCGTTCACGAAGGCACTCGAGGACTCGGAGGAGGCGCGGGAGAAGACGCTCGTCGCACGCTGGGGCCGCTTCGTGACCCGGAACGCCAAGGTCGTCTTCTGGGTTCTCCTCCTCGCCGGAGTGATTCTCGCGGGGACGTCGGCTCTCGTCCGGCTCGGAGCGGCCGACCAGGGGACGCAATCGGTCAAGCAGACGAGCCGCCGCGCCTACGACCTCCTCGCCGAGGGCTTCGGGCCCGGGTTCAACGGGCCGATCCCGATCGTCGTCGACGTCAAGGGCGATCAGCAGGCCCCGCAGCGGATCTTTGACGGGGTCCAGGGCACGAAGGACGTCGCCTCCGTGAGCAAGCCGCAGTTCAACGATGCAAAGACGGTCGCGATCGTCTTCGTGACGCCGAAGTCGGCGCCGCAGGACGCGGCGACCGATCGCCTCGTCAACCGGTTGCGGAGCGATATCGTGCCGACGGCGACGGCAGGCGGGCCGGCGGTCGGCTACGTCTCGGGCCAGACCGCCGCGTTCAAGGACATCGCCGACCAGATCATCAGCAGGATGCCGGTCTTCCTGCTCTACATCATCGGCGTCACGTTCCTGCTCCTGACGATGGCGTTCCGGTCGGTGGTCGTCGCGATCACGGCCGCGCTGACGACGATCCTCTCTGCGTTCGTCGGCTTCGGCGTGCTCGGGCTCGTCGTTCAGCAGGGCTACCTGCTCGGGCTGACGGGCCTCGACAAGACGGGGCCGATCGAGACGTTCGTGCCCCCGATCGCGTTCGCGATCCTGTTCGGCCTCTCGATGGACTACATGGTCTTCCTGATGAGCCGGATCCGGGAGGAGCACGTCCACGGCCTCGACACCCGTGCGGCCGTCGAGCACGGGATCTCGGCCATCGGTCGCGTCGTCGTCGCGGCGGCGCTGATCATGGGCACGGTGTTCGCCGCTTTCGTTCTCAGCGCCGACCGCATCCCCAAGGAGTTCGGCCTCCTCCTCGCGATCGCGATCCTCACCGACGCGCTCGTCGTGCGCATGACCCTCGTGCCGGCCTTCCTGACGTTGCTGCGGCGAGAAGTCGTGGTACATGCCGCGCTGGCTCGACAGGGTGCTGCCGAACGTCACGATCGAGCCGCCCCACGAGGACGAGGGTCGCGCAGCGGTTCCCGTTCCAGCGACGGAGCCGACCGGCGGCGGCTGATCCCGGCGGCGAACGCTGCGCGGCGGCCCAGCACGTTCACAGCCCGGGCACAGCTACCCGGGCTGTAATGCGGCCCATGCAACCACACCGCACGTACCCGGGCACGCACCGGTCTCGCAGGAGCACGGTGCTGCTCGCGTCCCTCGCGACGCTCCTTGCCACGCTGGCGGCGGCCGGTCTTGCGCTTGCCGCCTCCACCGGCGAGACGGCCACCTCCGCCTCCACGGTCAACACCCAGGCCGGGGCTCAGGAAGGCGAAGTGGGGCTCGAACGTCAAGATCACGTACGGCAAGGCGAATATCCGGTACCGCTCGAACGGGATCCCCAACCACGCCCGTCAGGCGCAGTACGCCCTGCCGGATGCCGGCGTTCAGGTGCCGAGTGCGGCGACGGCCACTGCCGGCGCAGATCCGACGAAGGCACAGTCGTATGACTTCGTGATCCCCACGAACCCGAAGAAGGCCTCGAGCACGACGGCCACGAGCCTCGGCACGATTGGCGTCATGATCTCGGGCGCGGTGCTCTTCAACCCGTACGAGGGTGACGGGTCGACCGTTGCCACCGCGTCGAACTTCACCGTCCAGAACGCGCAGGGCAAGGACGTCGCCTTTCTCGACAGCTGCAGTGGCCATCCAACGCCGATGGGCGCCTACCACTACCACGCGCTCCCGAAGTGCGTCACGGCGAAGGTCGACAGGAAGATCGGCCCGTCCCACATCATCGGGCTCGCCTTCGACGGCTTTCCGATCTACGGCGACCGCGACATCAAGGGCAAGAAGCTGACGAAGGCGAAGCTCGACAGGTGTAACGGGATCACGAGCGCGACGCCGGAGTTCCCCAAGGGCATCTACCACTACGTCCTCCTCGACACGAAGGACTCGCGCTCGTCGATCCGTTGCTTCAGGGGCAAGGTCGACTCGTCGCTCCTCCGGTCGAACGCCGTCCCCGGAGGGCCCGGTCTGCCCGGCGTCGGTCAGGGCTGAGGCCGCTCGTGGCGGCCGAGGAAGGTGGTGATCGACGCGCGGAGCCCTGCCGCGTCGAGCCCGTGCGCCGCGTCGTGCTCGGCCGGCGTGCCGTAGTGGCGGTGCTCGGTGTTCGGCACGCCGAGCGCGAGGAGGCGGTGGGCGAACGCTCGAGAGAGCGGCGGAGATGCCGGCTGCGGACGTGCCGGCGAGCGTGGGCTCGACGAGGACGATCGCTTCGCCGGCGAACGTCGCGCGGAGCGTCGCCTCGTCGAGCGGGCGCACGGTGGACGCATAGAGAACGGTGAGGTCGAGGTCGTGCGTCGCCTCGAGCGTCGCACCGAGCATCGGCCCGACGGCGAGAACCGTGCCCGCCCTGCCGCGACGGACGACCGCGATTCCCCTGTCGGTGGGGAACGATTCGACGTTCGAGCGCTCGGAGAGCCGGATGTAGACGCGCTCGTCGCTCGTCGCCGCCCGGCGGAGCGCCCGCTCCGCTTCGTCGGGATGCCCGGGCACCTCGATCACCCAGTCCGGCAGCGTCGCCACGAGCGCGACGTCACCCGGTGACTGATGCGTGCGGCCGGCCTCGGCACTGTCGTAGGAGGCACCGATGCTGACGAGCACGGCGCCGACGTCCTGGTGGCCGAGATCGAGCTTGAGTTGCTCGAACGGGCGCTCGATCAGGAACGGGGTGTAGGTGTGGGCGAACGGTCGCATGCCCGTGAGCGCGAGACCCCCGGCCACGCTCGACGAGCAGCTGCTCGCGGATGCCGACGTTGATCACCCGGGCGGGGTGATTCCGCGCCGCGGTCGCAAACCGATCGACACTGATCTCCGCGAGCACGACGGCGACGCGCTCGTGCTCGTCGAGGAGCTCGGTCGTGACGCGCGCGAAGCGCTCCCGCATCGTGTCAGGCGTCATCGCGCAGCCCTTTCCCGATTGCGGCGACGACTGCGGTCGGGCGCCGGTCGTCGGGCCGCCCGAGCGCCTGCTCGAGCGCCGCGTGATCGCGTCCGTCGACGTCCTGCGCGTGCCAGCCCTCGGCGACGAATCGCTCGGCAATTCCGCCGGGCCAGCCGTACGTCGAGGAACCGTTGTCGATCACGACGACGGTGAGACGATCGAGCGCCAGCCGGCCGGCAAGCTGGATCGCCTCGAAGTTCGAGCCCTCGTCGAGCTCCGCGTCTCCGACGAGGCAGACCACGCGGGGGCGCAGCCGCCCCTGGGCGCGGAGCCCGAGCGCGACACCGACCGCGATCGGGAGGCCGTGGCCGAGCGAGCCGCTCGAGATCTCCACCCCGGGAGCGAGCACGCGATCGGGGTGGTAGCCGAGGAGCGAGTCGTACGATCCGAACCGGGGCAGCTCGTCGAGCGGGATGAACCCCTTCGCCGCGAGGACCGCGTAGTACGCCATCGGCCCGTGGCCCTTCGAGAGGAGGAACCGATCACGGTCGGGGTCGGCGATGGTTCCGGGGGAGACGTCGAGCACGCGGTCGTACAGCACCCAGACCACGTCGAGGGTCGAGTGCGCGCTCGCATCGTGCTTCTCGTCGCCCTCCATGAGCGCGATCAGCCCAGGGAGATCGTCGTAGCCGTAGCTCACTGAAGTGGCGTGTTGCGTCATGCGACGGAGTGTGACACTTCAAGTCCACTTGAAGTCAAGCGGTGTACGATCTGCGCGTGCCGCACGCGTCCGACCGCCTCACGATCGGAGACGTCGCTAAGAGGAGCGGCGTCGCCACCTCTGCGCTGCGGTTCTACGAATCGGTCGGACTGATCGCCTCGGAACGAACGAGCGGCAACCACCGGCTCTACGCACGAGCGACGTTGCGGCGCGTCGCGTTCATCAGGGCCGCGAAGCGGACGGGACTCTCGCTCGACGCGATCGGGGAGGCGTTGTCGGCGCTGCCGGCGGATCGGAGCCCGACGAAGGCCGACTGGAGGCGGCTGTCGCGGTCGTCCCGGACGCGCCTCGACGAGAGGATCGCCGCACTCGTACGCCTTCGCGACGACCTCGACGGCTGCATCGGCTGTGGATGTCTCTCACTCCGCAGTTGTGCGCTGTTCAACCCCGATGACGTCGCTGCCGTAGGCGGCACCGGTCCGCGCTACCTGTTCGGCGATACCCCGCCGACCGGCTGAGCAGCGCACCCGCCCCGCGGGCTGCGACAATCCCGCGGATGTCAGTCGCACTTCGTCGCCTTCTCCTCGTCTGCCTGACCGCGTTCGCCCTCGTGGCCGTACCCGTCGCTGCGGCGGACACCGGGGACGAGCAGGCACTCGCCGACAGGTTCGCACCGGTTGTCCGCCTCGTCGATCAGCCCGTGGAGTGCGGCCCGGGGGAGCCCTACATCCCGACCGACGTCGACGTGCTCTTCGACGAGCCGACCGTGGCGCTGCGCGGCCCCTGGCGGCCGACGGATCTCGTCAAGATCGGACCGTCGGCGGGCGACCTCGTCAACCGCTACGAGTACCACCTCGACTTTCCCGGCGACCCGCTCGACGCCGGGTGCGACTACGAGCTCTGGGCGCGGCGTCTCACGAGCGGCACGTCGCCGACCGTGTACTCGCACGTCGCGACGGATCCCGGTTACCCCGGGAAGCTCGCCCTCCAGTACTGGTTCTTCTACCCGTTCAACGATTTCAACAACACGCACGAGGGCGACTGGGAGATGACCCAGCTCGTCTTCGACGCCGACAATGCGCACGATGCCCTCGGCAAGAATCCGGTCGAGGTCGGTTACAGCTCGCACGAGGGAGCAGAGCGCGCCGCCTGGGGTGACGAGAAGCTCGAGATCGTGGACGGCACGCATCCCGTCGTGTACCCGGCCGCCGGCTCGCACGCGAACAAGTTCACCTCGGCGCTCTACCTCGGCAGCTCGGCCGATGCCGGCGTCGGCTGTGACGTGACGATCGGGCCGCACCGTGAGCTCAGGCCGGTCGTCAAGGCGATCCCGTCCGATATGGCTGCGGCCGAGAAGGCGTTCCCGTGGATCGCGTTCGAGGGGCGCTGGGGGGAGCTCCAGAAGGCGTTCTTCAACGGGCCGACAGGGCCGAACCTGAAGTCGCAGTGGACGCATCCGATCGA
Organism: uncultured Thermoleophilia bacterium; assembly: GCA_963727515.1. Taxonomy (GTDB): domain Bacteria; phylum Actinomycetota; class Thermoleophilia; order Gaiellales; family Gaiellaceae; genus Gaiella. The sequence continues at coordinate 590,029 of CAVSGN010000003.1, forward strand.
GTGGTCGCAGGACTGGCGCGATCAGGGCTACGCCGTGCCCGCCGGGGGGCTCTTCGGCACCGGCGCGACGGATCTTTTCTGCACCGGAGTCGCCGTCGGCTCGAAGGGGCTCGTGCTGCTCCTCCGCAGCCCGGTAGTGACGATTCGTCGTGCTCGGTGCGCTCGTCGCCATGATCCTCTTCGCGATCGTCCGGGCGACCTGGCTCCCGGTCGCCCCGCTGCGGATCGCGCGACGCCGGAGCTGGGGACAGATCCTGTCGGCGTCGGCCCGGATGTACGTACACCGCGGACGGCTCTTCCTGGGGATCGGTGCGCTTCTCGTCCCCATCACGATCGCGATCACGCTCCTGCAGTGGCTGCTCTTCAAGGTCGTCGACCTGCTCGGCGTCGTCACCGGCCAGGGAGCCGGTGTCTTCGCCGTCCTCGCGTTCGCGATCGGCGCCGCAATGACGCTCCTCGGGCTGGGGCTCGTGCAGGCAACTGCAACGTGCGCGCTCGTCGAGATCGACGCGGGCCGGCCGATCGGCCCGGTCCAGGCATACCGGATCGCGCTTCGGAGGATCCGGCCGCTTCTCCGGGCGATCGCGCTCTTCGTCGTCGCCTGGGTCGGGCTGACGCTGACCGCGTTCCTGATTCCCGTCGCGATCTGGCTCTCGGTGCGCTGGTGCCTGCTGGCGCCTATCGTCGAGCTCGAGGAAGGCACAGGCATCTCGGTGCTGCGGCGAAGCGGCCGACTCGTCCGCGGCCGTTGGATCCGGACGGCGTCGCTCGTCGGGGTGAGCGCGCTGCTCGCCATCGCGGCCGGCCCGCTCATCGGCGTGGCTCTCATCTTCACCACGACCGTGCCCCTCGCGTTCCTCAACCTCGCGGCCGGCGTGGTCTACGCGCTCGCGCTTCCCTATGTTGCGCTCGTCACCGCATACGTGTACTTCGACGCACGGGCACGAGGAGAGCTCGAGCCCGTCGATCGCCGTCAGGTGCTGCCTGCCGAGGTCGACCTCTCGCCCTGAGCGGCGATCGCTGCGGGCCGTGTAGCGTTGGCCACGTGAGTGTGCAGGATGATCGGGTCGACGCCTTTCGCCGGCTCCACGCCACCGGGTGCTTCGTCATGCCGAACCCGTGGGACGTCGGCAGTGCGATCGCCCTCGAGCAGCTGGGCTTCGAGGCGCTCGCGACAACGAGCGCCGGCTGCGCGTGGACGTTGGGTCGCGCCGACAATCAGCTCACGCTCGATCAGGCGCTCGAGCATCTTCGTGCAGTCGCCGGCGCCGTGAAGCTCCCGGTGAACGCCGACTTCGAGGGTGGCTTCGCGGATGATCCGGAGGGCGTCGCAGCGAACGTGAAGCTCGCTGCTGCAACCGGAATCGCGGGGCTCTCGATCGAGGACTCCACGGGCGATCCGGCCGAGCCGCTGGTGGCATTCGATCTCGCGGTCGATCGCATCCGGGCCGCACGCCAGGCGATCGACGAGAGCGGTACGGGCATCGTCCTTACTGCGCGCTCCGAGGGCTTCGTGGTGGGACGTCCGGACATCGACGAGACCATCCGAAGGTTGCGAGCGTACGCCGAAGCCGGCGCCGACTGCCTCTACGCTCCGCGGATCGAGACCGCCGAGCAGGTCGCTGCCGTCGTTGCCGCGGTGGAACCGAAGCCGGTGAATCTCCTGATCAACGCTCCGTTCATGACGGTTGCAGCGGCCGCCTCGCTCGGAGTGCGCCGGATCAGCGTCGGCGGCACGCTCGCGCGCACGGCCTGGGCGGGGTTCCTCGTGGCGGCGCAGGAGATCGCGGACGCTGGGACGTTCTCGCGGTTCGAGGGGCTGCCGGATGTCGATGGGCTGCTCGGTGCTCGCTGACGGAAGGATGTCGTAGGGCGAGCCCCGCCGTTCGAGGCACCCGGGTCGACTCCGGAGTTCGCCGCATCGCAACCCGGGTTCTCCCCGATGCGGGCGTGCCCGTCGCAGGCAAGTCTTGAGTTGGAGGTGACCGTCATGCAAGTCGTAACGCAGAGGCCGCCGATCGCCCTCGAGGGCGAGTTGGCACCTCATCTGAGCCGCTGGCTGTGGCTCGTCAAGTGGATCCTCGCGATCCCGCACTTCGTCGTCCTCACGTTTCTGTGGATCGCGTTCGCAGTGCTCACTCTCATCGCGTTCTTCGCGGTGCTGTTCACGGGGCGCTACCCGCGGGGGATCTTCGGGTTCAACGTCGGCGTGCTGCGCTGGTCATGGCGCGTCAGCTTCTACACCTTCGGTGCGCTCGGCACCGACGAGTATCCGCCGTTCACGCTCGAGGACGTGCCCGACTACCCGGCGCGGCTCGAGATCGCCTATCCGCAGGACCTCCGCCGCGGCCTCCCGCTCCTCGGTTGGTGGCTGCTCGGCATCCCGCAGTTCTGCATCGCCGGCATCCTCGCCGGGGCCGGATGGAGCGTCGGGCTCATCGGCGTCCTCGTCCTCGTGGCGGGCATCCTGGTGCTCTTCCAGGATCGCTATCCGCAGGACATCTTCGACCTCGTCCTCGGCCTCGACCGCTGGGTGCTGCGCGTCGTCGCCTACGCGGCGTTCATGACGCGCGAGTACCCGCCGTTCCGGCTCGACGCCGGCCCGCACGAGCCAGGCGTCGACATGCGGGCGGAGTAGCGCCGGGCGCACGGCGTGACAGGCTGGTCAGTGCCGGCAACAGGCGGCGCGCGTGGGCACGTGGAGCACGCTTCCGATCCGATTTCCTATCGCGCGAGGGTCTTCTGAGTACGGACCCGCGCCGCCGCCCCCTATTTGCAGGTGAGGTTCACCGTTCCCTGTCGTGCGGGTCCGGCGAAGGCGTTTGCCGCCACGTCGAGGGTGCGGAATTCCCGCGTCCAGATGACCCTCTTTCCCGTGACGGTGGCGGGCTCGGCGCCCTCTGACGCGCTCGAAGCGAGGGTGTAGACCTTGATCTTGCCGTTGTCGACCTCGAGATCGGACTGCGACCACTTGTCGCCGAGATAGAACTGGGTCATATCGAACGTCGAGCCGTCGTCTGTCGTGCCTTTCACCTCGACCGTTCCGGTCGGCTGGAACGTGCACTCCGTCACGGTGATCGCGTAGACCTTGTCGCCGAGGTCGAGCGTCCCCGTACCAGGGGCAGCTGCGGGCCCAGCCTCGTTCGAGTCGGCTCCGGAACCAGATTCCGACGAAGTCTCGGTCGCGGTCGGGGCGGCCGTCTCCTGCAGATCTTCGTCCGTGGATGTCGCGACATCGGTGTCAGCCGCGGTGCTCGTGGGTTCGGCTTGGGCGGCGCTCCCGGAGGTGCCCCCGCCGCCGCAGCCCACGAGAGCCAGCGAGGCGATCACGACGGCAGGCAGAGCTAGCCCCCAGCATGCCTTTCGGATTGCGCCGCTCCGCACGGGACGGACTTCCTGCCGATCAGCATCGTCGAGCCAACATCTCTTCATTCGAGCCTCCTCTGACGAACGGAGCCCTCGAGGCAAGCCTGTCGGACGTGCGACTCGCGCGCGGCCAATCTTCTCGAGCAATCCGCAAACTCAGAGGGGCGCTCAGTCGCACCGCAACAGCCGCGTTGGACTGTCCCTCCCCCGTGAGATGGAAGGCCCTCACCTGACCCGGCCACCCTTTCACAGAACGCGCTCTCCTTCAAGGAGCATACGGTCGAGATCTCTGAGCCCTGGCGGCCGAGCTGCGAATCGGCGAGAGTAAGAAGCGGGAGCGACGGGACTCGAACCCGCGACCTCCGGCGTGACAGGCCGGACAGAGTGGGGTCACGAGAAGTCGCGGATGGTCAGAACGGCTCTTCTCTACGGGTCGGGCGAAAAGCGAACGGTCCACGTTGGTTGGTGTGGGTCGTCGTGACCTGACCGGGACCTGACCGGGGGTTATGGGTCGCCTCCTTCAACGACGCTGCGCGGGTGAGGTAGCAGGACTCTCACAACGGCGGCGCCCCGACCTCCGATCTTCTGGGCCGGGAGTCGGCGACGCACTTGCGACGATCACCGCACGCCTCGCGTCGTCTGTGCAGCCACTTGAACGGGTGGTGACCTAGACTAGGCTGTGGAGCGTCAGGTGTTCAGGTTCGACGGCCCACTCGATGTAGTGGTTGTCGGTGCGCCGATGGCCGGTGGCCCGTCGACGCCGGCGCTCGCTGCCGCGGTCTCGGAGGCGGGCGGCATTGGTTTCCTCGCTGCCGGGTACAAGACCGCGGAGGCTGTGCGTGCGGAGATCACAGCCGTCCGCTCGATGACGGATCGCCCGTTCGGGGTCAATCTCTTCTATCCGACTCGCGACGACGTCGACGAGGCGGCAATTGTGGCTTACGCGGGCAGCTTGCGCGGCGAGGAGGAACGGTACGGCGTGAGCGTGGGTGACCACAGGTGGAGCGACGACGGGTGGGGCGCGAAGCTGGACGTCGTCGCAGAGGAGCGCCCTGACGTTGTCTCGTTCACCTTCGGTTGTCCGGATCGAAAAATCGTTGGGCGGCTGCGGGACCGCGACATCGCGGTGTGGGCGACGGTGACTTCCCCGGCCGAGGCGAGAATCGCGCTGAGGGCGGATGCTGACGCGCTCGTGCTTCAGGGGGCGGAGGCCGGGGGTCATCAGGGTTCGTTCCGCCAGCACGACGACGAGCCGGTCTCGGTTCTGACGCTCCTCCAGTCCATTGCAGCGACAACCGACCGACCGCTGATCGCAGCAGGCGGGATCGCGACGGCAGCCGGGATCGCCGCCGTGCTTCATGCCGGAGCATCCGCGGCCCAGGTCGGCTCGGCGCTGCTGCTCGCCGACGAAGCCGGCACGAGCGAACCGCATCAACGGGCGCTACGCGGTGAGGCACCGACACGTCTTACGCGTGCTTTCAGCGGGCGTCGCGCCCGCGGAATCGTGAACCGCTTCATGCTCGAACACGGCGCCCGCGCGCCCGCGGCGTATCCCGAGATCCACTACCTGACCGCGCCGCTCCGCGCGCAGGCGCGCGCGCTCGGGGATACCGACGGGATCAACCTGTGGGCGGGGCAGGCCTACCGCCTCGCCATCAAAGCGCCCATCGCCGAAATCGTCGAACGCTGGCACGCCGACCTGGCACGCAGCAGCGGCTCATTTGCTGAGTAGCCGTTGAGCGCGTCATGACCCTGCGCGAAGATGTTGCTGTGGAATGGGAGGCCCTCGATCGGTGGGGTGACGACGTCGCCCGTATCGAACCGCTTACGGGCGGAGTTGGCGTCAACGAGGTGTGGAGCGTGCGCGTCAACGGGTAGCTCGCGGGTCGAGGTCGGGGACGTCGACGTGCGACTCGTCCCAGTCGATCAGCGCGACCCGGTCCGCGGTTATGCGGATGTTGCCCGGGTTTGGGTCGCCGTGGACGACGCACCGATCTCGTCCGCTGAGACGCGCCCAGCGCGGCCCCGGCATCGCGCCGAGGTCGATCTTCGTCCCGGTCTCGGCTTGCAGGAGGTCGGTCGACGACCGCCACCGGGGCAGACGAGTTCGCAGCCAACCGGCTCGCCGAAGTTCGAACGGTCTGAGCAGCGACGCAATAGTGGGGGCCGGCCAGACGTCGCCGACTCAACACGGGACGCGCAAGGAACATTCCCGCGTGTTGGCCCATGCGGGCACCGCCCAACCGGCCGGTTCAGAGGACGCAAAGCCATCGACTTCGTGAGTGTTCGCGATCGTACGACCCCGAGCAGGCTTCCGGAAGAGCTCCAAGTCCCCCGACTCGCAAGTCCGCGAGATGACACCGGTGGGTCAGCGACGACCGTCTCGGGAAGCCGGATGCGGCGTCGGCGTCAGGCTGCGATCTTCCGCAGGAGCGCGTCGACTCGTGCGAAGCCCTGTTTTGCACCTTCCTCGACGCCGTACTGCATGGTCGTGTCTCGCAGCTCGGTCGTCTCGAAACGCATCGTCTGGGTCAACTTCGTCTGCTCACCCATGTCCTCGAACTCGAGCGTCTGCAGGTGGTTCTGGAACGTTTGCACGAGGCGCGCCGGTGGGTCGACCTCGAGGAACTTCCCCTCGACGACGCCGTGGGCGGTGCGGAACCGGTAGCTGCCGCCAGGACGGACGTCCATCTCCTCAACAACGGTGCCGTCGCCCCACCATTCGGGGATCAGCTCCGGGTCGGTCCAGACCGAGTAGACGTGCGCGCGGGGCGCGTCGAAGATCCGCTCGACGCGGATCTCGAGCTCGCTCGGGGTCGTGACGACGGTGCTCATCGTGCTCCTTTCGTGTGTTGGACGACCTGTGCAAATCGGTCGAGCCGCTGCAGCCAGGTGCTGATGCCCTCGAACGCATACGGCACGAGGGTGCAGCTGCGGGCTCGGCCGACCTTCACCGTGGCGACGAGGTCTGCCTCCTCGAGCAGCCGGATGTGCTTCCTCATTCCAGTCAGCGTCATGCCGAACGGTTCGGCGAGCTCGCTGATCGTTGCACTGCCGCCGGAGAGCCGCTCCAGCACCGCGCGCCGGGTCGGGTCTGCGAGAGCCGAGAAGGCGCGATCAGCCGACGATTGATACTGAACCATTCAGTTCAGTATCGCATGACTGTTGGAAAAACGCAACCACCGTTTCCTATGGGAGCGTCGCCGCACGAGCCACAACACAACGGCGCCGTGTCGCCCCTCTGCTTCAGTCGTCGTGACGAGGCCGCCCAATGATCAATGGGAACGCTTGACCGACCACGTCGGCCTGGCGCTCTTCCCAGGCGGACGGCCGCGAGCAGGTCGAGCGGCGGCGGAATGAGGCCGCTCCTCCTAAGAGGCGGCCTTGTCCATCAGCCTGCCTTCGGCGATAGTGCGGGCCATCTCACTCGACTCCTCGCGATACCAGGTGCCGTCCTCGAATTGGATGGCCGGATACAGCCGCTGGCCCGTGCCGGCGACGATGGCGTCACGCTTGCTCTTGCGAACCGGGCCGGGTACGCGCTCGTAGTCGATCCCGGCATCGATCAGCGCCTTCTCGACCGCCCAGCACGGGTGACGTTTGTGTTTCGACCACTGGACGCTGCAACGGTAGAGCTTGACGGCCATCTCGACCTCCCTTGTGGAGCGTCCGAGGATACTCTGGCGCTCCTCGACCTTCAAGCCCTCCCGCTCTAGATCTCCATTGCCTTCACGGGGTCACCCTTGGCTGCTCTGATCGCCCATGCAGGTGCGGGGCGACCGTTCGATGCGAGCAGCTGGGTCTGGGACGTCTTGCGGGCCATTTTGGCCTCCTTCGCTTGGTGGTCGTTGTAGCCCAAATGGCCAACGTGGTCGACCACATCGTCGTACCTTCAGTATCGTGAAGGACGATACGTACCGGATTATGGTTTCCATGAGATTTGACTAGGTGCCTGCCGTCCATACTGAATCAATGGTTGTCTCCATAGAACAAGCGGCTAACCTCGCCATCCAAAGAGGGTTAGACCTCCATGATGTAGGGAAGCTCATGGACAAGGGTTGCAAACCATCCACGGCATACAGAATCGTTGCTCCACTAGAGTCCAGAGCCTTATAAGCTTAGTATTTTTTGGAACCTGAAACAGAAGAGGCTACCCGATGGATAGCCTCGTTTGTTTTCAAAATTATTGAATCAAATACTTAAGTTCTTCACAAGCCATGGTGGGCAGAAATTCGGTGATATGGTACTTCGCAATTCCCTGGCGGCTAAAGGGATCTTCGGCAATGATCTCCTGCAACTTCTCTGCACTTTCAGCCCGCGCTAAAATAACACCACCAGTTCGGGGCTGCTTTCTGCCTGAGAGCAGGAAAACACCTGCTGCATAATAATTTTCAAGAAATTGCCTGTGCCCGTCGAGCAACTGATCTACTTCTGCCAGCGGCCTGTTGTACGTTAATTGAATGATAAACATATAAACTGTTGTACCGTCTGCCCTGACAGATCGGAGATGACGGTTTCTACCACCTGTCTCGCCATTCTTTTACCTCCGTTTGGGTTGGAGGGAGATTAGCCTACTTAGCGGCTGGATCAACCAGGAGATCTGCAACCACGAGACAGAGCGTGGGCCGGGCGGCGAGCCGAACACCGTTGGCGGGCGGACTGGCGCTTACTTCGCGAGCACCCGGCCCGGGAGGAACGCGACTGGTGACGGGGGTGACGGACGGCCTGCCGTAAAGCTCGTCGTCACCGGCGACGCCGCGGGAGCGGGCTACTGCCACTGCAAGGCCTGCAGGAGCTGGTCTGCGGGGCCGGTCAACGCGTTCACGCTCTGGCCCGACGAGGCGGTCGTGATAACGCAGGGCTAGGAGCTCATCGGCGAGTACAACGCGAACGAGCGAAGCCACCGCCAATGGTGCACGAAGCGCGGCGGGCATCTCCTCACACGGCATCCAATTGGGGCCTCGTAGACGTGTACGCCGCGACGATCCCGTCGTTTCCGTTCGAGCCGGGGGTGCACGTCAACTACGAGTCAACCGTGCTGCCGATGAAGGACGGCCTGCCAAAGCTCAAGGACTTCCCGTCCGAGCTCGGCGGCTCGGGTGAGACGCTTGCCGAGTAGGGGGAGGCGCAACAACGATTCGGCGTGGCGTAGGTAAGCCGTCGCCGCGTGGCCGTGATCGATGACGTCGACGGCGGTCGCGAGACCGCCGTCGACGGGCTCGCAGCGCTCTGCGGCGGTCGGGCGGCGCGCCGGGCTTGCCCGAGGCGTAACGGGAGGATAATGCCCAAATGGAGGCCCGATGAAGTTCCGGATTCTTGGACCGCTCGAGGTGCTCGACGACGGCGCTCCCGTCGACGTTGTCGCCGGAAAGCAACGGGCGCTGCTCGCCGACCTCCTCCTGAACGCAAACCGGGCGATACCGGTGACCAAGCTCGTGGACGACCTCTGGGGCGACCGCGCGCCCGAGACCGCCGTGAAATCCGTCAAGGTGAATCCGCCTTCGACCAGGAGATCCTGCCCCTGATTCAGACGGTGCCGCTCAGCCGGCTCGTCAAAGCCACAGGTTTGTCGCTGCGCTATTGCTCCCAGAGATCCGACGCGGAGAGAGGACACCTCACCCCCGCCACTGGAACTCATTCGAGGCCGTCGGCCTCGCCGGTTCCGCTGCTGATCGCGATGGCCGCGAGAAGCGTGAGTGAGACGAACTGTGGCTCGCGCCGGGGTATCCACATCGCGCGGAGGCTGCTGAGGATGAGGAACGGCACGCCGCTAATCCGACGGCAGCGATTCGGATGGCAATGCAAGGCGAGCCAACTCGCTCGCTGCCATTGTGTGCTGGTCGGCGTTGAGTCCTCGCTCAGTGGCCTCATCGAGGAGGTGGGCGGCCATGATCAGCGGAACGTGGCTGAACGCCTGCGGGAAGTTGCCGAGCAATCGTCCGGCAACCGGATCGTACTCCTCTGCCAGCAGGCCGACGTCGTTGCGGAGGGAGAGCAGGCGCTCGAAGAGTGCATGGCCTTCCTCCAGGCGCCCTGCGAGGGCGTAATTGGCCGCGAGCCAGAAGCTACAGGCGAGGAAGGCGCCCTCTCCGTCGGGAAGCCCGTCGACGGAGTGCGGGTCGTCGGAGGTCGAGTAGCGGAGGACGAGGCCGTCGTGGCACAGCTCGCGCTCGATTGCCGCCACGGTTCCGCGCATGCGTACGTCACTCGCTGGTAGGAAGCCAGCGAGGGGGAGCAGGAGGGCGGAGGCATCGAGCTCATTGGAGCCGTACGACTGGATAAACGTGCCGCGGTCAGCGTGGTAGCCCTTGGTCATGACCTCGCGGTAGATGCGCTGGCGGAGTGCGCGCCAGCGGGCGGTCGGCGCCTGGAAGCCGAACTGTTCGGCGTCGCTGAGCGCGCGGTCGACCGCGACCCATGCCATCACCTTCGAGTTGACGAAATGGCGCCGCGGGCCGCGGACCTCCCAGAGACCCTCGTCGGGGAGGTGCCAGTGCGTCTCGACGAAGTCGACCAGCGATCGCGTGAGTGACCAGACCTCACCGTTCTCGTCGAGGCCGACGCGGCGGGCATGGTGCATTGCGTTGACGACCTGGCCGTAGATGTCGAGCTGCAACTGCTCGGTCGCGCCATTGCCGATCCGCACGGGCCTCGCTCCCTGATAGCCGGCAAGCCAGGGAAGCTCGACCTCGGTCAGGCGCCGCTCTCCCGCGACCGAGTACACAGCCTGCAGGTCGGCAGGGTCGCCAGCGGCCACGCGCAGCAGCCAGGAGTGCCAGGCCCGAGCCTCCTCGCGGAGACCCGCGCGCGTCAGGGCTAGCAAGGTGATGGACGCGTCGCGCAGCCAGCAGAATCGGTAGTCCCAGTTGCGCACGCCGCCCGGTTGCTCGGGAAGCGAGGTTGTGGGTGCGGCGACGATGCCGCCGGTCGGAGCGTAGGTGAGCGCCTTGAGGGTGAGCAGGGAACGAACGACTGCATCCCGCCACTCGCCGGCGTATCCACAGGAGGAGATCCATTCCGCCCAGAACAATTCCGTGTCGGCGAGCGCCCGCACCGGGTCGACCGGAATGGGGGCGGGCTCGTGCGAGGGATGCCAGGTGAGGACGAACGGGAGCACCTCACCGGCCGAGATGAGGAAGTCGGCCCGCACGGCCGTGTCTTCGGTGCGCGTCTCGACAGGGGTGCGGAGCCACAGGCTGTCGGGGCCTGCGACGGCGACGTCGGCGCCGTCGATCTGACGGAGCCAGGGCCGGATCCGCCCGTAGTCGAAGCGAGGCCTTAGGTCCGTCCGTACGCGTACTTGGCCGCGGACGCCCATGACCAGCCGCACGACGTGAGGTGACTCGCCACGAGGGGGCATGAAGTCGACGAGTTGCATCGACCCCTCAGCAGTGTCGAAGTCCGTTTCGAGCACGAGCGTGTCGCCGCGGTACCTGCGACGGGTCGCGCGCACATGCTCGATGGGGGCAATCTGCCAACTGCCGTTCCCCTCGCCGCCGAGCAGGGCGGCGAAGGGAGCGGCCGAATCGAACCGCGGCAGGCAGAGCCAGTCGATCGACCCCGCCTTGCTCACGAGCGCACCTGTCTGGGTGTCGCCCAGCAGCGCGTAGTCCTCGATCGCTGGTTGCATCGTGCTCATCCCCTTCACACTGCTTCGCCGGCGGCGGGAGTCGGGGCGCCTGCCTCGAGACGGTCTGGGATGGTCTCCGCGTGCTCGAGCCGCGGAAGCCAGTCGAGCCACTTGGGCAGATACCAGTTCCAGTCGCCGAGCAGCTTCATCGACGCGGGCAGCAGCACGCGCGCGGACGAGCGTCGCGTCGAGCAAGACGGCGACGGCGAGCCCGACGCCGAACTGCTTCAGCTCCATCATCGAGAGGGTCGCGAAGATCGAGAAGACCGCGACCATCACGATTGCCGCGCTCGTCACGACACCTGCGGTGCGATCTTGATCCCGTGCGAGATCGCCTCGTCGTTCGTCGCGCCGCGATCGAACGTCTCGCGGATTCGGCTCAGGATGAACACGTGGTAGTCCATCGACAGGCCGAACAGGATCACGAACAGCAGGATCGGCAGGAACGCGACGATCGCCGCCGTGGAGTCGAAGCCGAGCAGGCCCTTCCCCCAGCCGTGCTGGAACACGAGCACGATCGCGCCGTACGCCGCGGCGACGGAGAGGAGATTGAGCACGATCGCCTTCGCCGCGATCACGAGCGAGCGGAACGCGACGAGCATGAGGAGGAACGCGAACAGGAGCACGAACACGAACACGCGTGGCGCGACGGACTTCATCAGGTCGTTGAAGTCGGCCGAGCCGGCGGTGAAGCCCGTGACGCCGTACTCGACGTCGGGGAGCGTGCCGATCGTGCCGGGAAGCACCTCCTCGCGCAGTGTTCGGAGCGCCGCGACCGACGGCTCGTTGGTGCCCTCGCCGTCGATCGCGATCGCGATGTTGGCGATCGTGGCGTCCTCGTTGACGTCGATCGTGATCGGGCTGGTAGAGCTGCCCGGTCGCGAGCGCCGCGTCCTCCATCCGCGTGATCGCGGCCTTCACCTCGGGTGCGTTGACGTTCTCGGCCTTGACCACGACGTTCGCCGGCGATCTCGGTGCCGGGGAACACCTCCTGGACGCGGTTGTAGGTCTGGATCGCTGGCAGGTCCTGCGGGAACGTGTCCGGCCCCGGGATGACGGTGTGCATGTGGAGCGCGGGGAGCGCGAGCGCCACCAGCGCGCCTGTCGCGACCGCTGCGGACAGCGCGGGCCGGCGGAGGACGCGGTCGATGATCACGCCCCAGATCCGGCCCTCGCCGTCGTCCCGGCGAAGGCGGCCGACGAACGGCACATGGAGTCGGTCGACGCGGTCGCCGAGCCAGGAGAGGAGCGCCGGGAGCACGGTCAGCGACCCGAGCATCGCGACCGCGACGACGATCATCGTCGCGAGCCCGAAGGACGCGAAGCCCTTGTCGCCGGTGAGGAACATCCCCGCCATCGCGACGATCACCGTGAGGCCGGAGATGAGCACCGACCGTCCCGACGTCGCTGCGGCCGCCTCGAGGGCCGCCTGCTCGCTGCGACCTGCGGCACGCTCCTCACGCTCTCGTTTCAAGTAGAACATCGAGTAGTCCACCCCGACCGCGAGGCCGATCAGGAGGACGATCGCGCCGACCGAGTCGCTGACGGGCAGTGCGTGGCTCGACGCCGCGACGATGCCGAGCGTCGCGAACACCGCGGTGAGCGCGAGCAAAAGCGGGATCCCGGCGGCGACGAGGGCGCCGAAGGCGACGACGAGGATGATCAGCGTGATCGGGACGGAGAACAGGCCGGCCTTCTTCAGGTCCTTCTTGCCGACGTCGCCAAGCTGCTCGTCGGCGCTCGCGTAGCCGAACTGGCCGATGAACAGCCCCGGATGGGCGGCCTTCGTGGAGTCGACGGCCGCGACGATCGGGCCAAGCTTCTTCGCCGCGTCGTCCGAGGCCCCGCGGATCTGGAAGTCGACGAGCGCCGAGCGCCCGTCCTTCGAGATCTGCCCCTGGTTGGCAGGGTCGAGGGGCGAGCGGACGTTGGTCACGACGCCGAGCCGGGCGACCGTTCCGACGACGTCCTCGACGGCCGACCGAAACGCCGGGTCGTCGGTGGTCAGCGAGTCGCTCTGGATCAGGACGCTCTCGCCCGCGGGCTGCTTGAAGCCCGCGTCGAGGATCTTGTCCATCCGCCCCGACTCGCCGGGGCCGGCGGTCGCTGGGTCGATCGGCTTCTGGCCCGTCATCGATCCAAGGGCGAACGCGACGACGACGAATGCGAGCCACCCGAAGATCGCGGTCTTACGATGACGGGCGCTCCAGCGGCCCATGCGGGCCGCGACGTTCGGTGTGTGCGTGGCGGCAGACATCGCGTTTCCTCCTCTAGCGCTGCAGTTGCAGGTCGGTTGACGGCTCGGCGGCCCGGTAGCGCCGGGTCACGCGAGTGGGGGCAGAGGCGGACGGGTGATGGAAGGCGGCGAGCGCCTCGCCGCGCGGAACGTCGAACGCGAACCGATGGCCGACCCGCGTGTCGTCGACGGCGACGAGCACGCGGCCGGTCGACTCGCTCCAGAGCAGCCTGACCTCGAGGCCATCGGCCTCCCGGTCGGCGAGCTCCGTCCAGATGTGGTTCTCGACTGAGGTGGTCATGGCAGCTCCTTTCAGTTCTGCGGCTGCAGATCGAGGGACTCCCGGTCGGGATCGACGAGCGGTGGCATGCTGGGCTTCGCGCCTTCTGCCGTGCGGCCCCGGGCTCGCGGGCGGGCAGGAAGCGGGCGACGACGACGGCCATGGCGGCCACGAGCGCGCCGGCGACGAGGAGGCCGATGCCCATCGCCTGGGTGAAGGCGTCGCCTGTCGTAGCGAGCAGGGCGGCCGAGGCGTCGGCCGGGAGCTGGGCGGCGATCGCGCTGGCGGCGCCGATCGAGCCTTCGAACGCCGGCTGAGCCTGCAGGGGCAGCGCGCCGAGCGAGCCTTCCAGGTCGCTCGAATACAGCGAGCTGATCAGCGAGCCGATCACGGCCACGCCGAGTGCGCCCGAGACCATGCGTGCCACGGTGTTGGTGGCGGAGGCGACGCCCGACTTGGCGGCGGAAACCGAACCGACGACCGCATCCGTGGCGGGAGCCATGACCCAGCCCATCGCCAGCGCGAGGCCGAAGAACCAGATGGCCAGGGTGAGCCCTCCGGTGTGCGGCTCCCAGAGCGTGGTCAGTGCGAGCATTGTCGCGATGCCGGTCAGACCGATAGCGACGACTCGGGCGACGCCGAGCCGCTCCGCGGCCTTGTTCGACGAGCCGGCGCCCATCATCAATCCGAGCGCGATCGGGCTCATGATTGCGCCTGCCTTGATCGCGCTGTAGCCGTGGACGAACTGCAGGTACTGGGTCAGAGCGAAGATCGCTCCGAGGAGAGCGAAGAAGGCGACGCTGACTGCCGCGGTGCCGATGCTGAAGCTGGCGCTGCGGAAGAAGCCCAGGTCGAGCATCGGGTCGTCGACACGGCGCTCCCACCAGAGGAAGAAGCCCAGCAGCGCGACGCTCGCCGTGAGCGATCCGACCACGAGACCGGACGTCCAGCCCCGCTCGGGCGCCTCGATGATCGCGTACACGAGGAGGCTGAACCCGGCGGTGGAGAGCGTGGCCCCGAGCAGGTCGAACGAGCCAGGCCGGGGATCGCGACTCTCGGGCACGTAGCGGATGCCGAGCAGCAGCGCGGCGACCGCGAATGGCACGTTGACCATGAAGACGGACGACCAGTCGAACCACTCGAGCAGCAACCCACCCGTGAGCGGCCCAAGCCCGATCCCGATCGCAGCGAGCGCCGCCCAGATGCCGATCGCCTTGCGACGCTCCTTGCCGGTGAAGAGGTTGGCGATGATCGAGAGGGTTGCGGGCATGATCAGCGCCGCACCGACGCCCATCGCCGCGCGCACGGCGATCACCTGGTCGCCGAGTCGGCAACCAGGGCGCCGAGACTCGCGAGCCCGAAGATCGACACGCCGAGCTTGGAGTGCACGCTTGCGGCCGAAGCGGTCGCCGAGCGTGCCGAATACGAGCAGCAGACCGGCGAAGACGAGCAGGTAGGAGTCGACCATCCACTGCAACTTCGAAGAGGAGGCGCTGAATTCGTGCTGCAGCGTCGGCAGGGCGACGTTGAGAATCGTGTTGTCGAGCCCGATGATGACCAGGCTCAGTGACAGCACGCCGAGCGTCTTCCAGCGGCGCGCGTAATGGACGGGATCGCATCGACGCACTCTTCGGGGCTGCGGCTCGCTGCTCGCGTGCTGAGGCGCGGCACGTACGCACGGGTCGATCGCGCTCCTCCGTGTGGGTTGCGGTCGACACTGCCTGCGCCGGTCACGGGGCGACTGCTGCACCGAGTCGCTGACCGGAACAGGCGGTCGTGCGCTCGGCGACGTAGAAAGGCAGCAGCGCGAGCGCGCGCTCCTCGCTAGCGGACTCCACGGTCCACCAGATCGAATGGCCGCCGGAACGACACGAGGCCAGCGCCGCTCTGTGACGAAGCGGGCTTTCGAAGCCGCGGAAAGCAGCGAAGACGACTCCGCACGCGTTCGGCTCGTGGTGGTGGTGAAGCAGGTAGCGGGGCATGGGCCGACTCTGCCGCGGCGCCGCCGTCCCGACATCGGGCGGCCACCCTGAATCGGTCACCCTGATTTTTCTATCGCAAGGCCCTGAGTTAGGGTGGAGCCCGAAGCGAAAGATGGGACTCGCCACCCACATCGTCGGCCGCGCGTCGGAGCTCGGCTCAGTCGACCGTCTCCTCGCTCAGCTCGGCGAGGGAGGATCCGCGGCGCTCGAGCTGGTGGGCGAGCCAGGAATCGGCAAGACGCGCCTCCTCGCCGAGCTTGCCGCGCGTGCAGACGCACGCGGGTACCTCGTGCTCTCGGGCCGGGCCGGTGAGCTCGAGCTCGACCTGCCGTTCTGGGTCTTCGTCGACGCGCTCGACGAGTACGTCCATGGCCTCGACCCACACCGCCTCGAAAGCCTCGACGGCGACGTGCGGGCGGAACTCGCGACCGTCTTCCCGTCGTTGGCCGGCCTCGCGGTCGGGCACAGGACGGCGATCCAGCACGAGCGCTACCGCAGCCACCGCGCCGTCTGCGTGCTGCTCGAGACGCTCGCGAAGACCCAGCCGGTGGTGCTGGTGCTCGACGACGTCCACTGGGCGGATCCGGCGTCGGTCGAGTTGCTCGGCGCACTCCTCCACCGGCCTCCGGCCGCGCACGTACTCATCGCGCTCGCCGTGCGACCGCGGCAGATGGGGGCGCGGCTGAGCGTCGCGGTCGAGCGGGCGCACCGCGCCGGCACGATCGTGCGTATCGAACTCGGGGCGCTCAGCCCTGAGGAGGCCCGCGAGCTGATCGGCGCGGGAACGGGCGCGACGAGTCTTTACGAGGAGAGCGGCGGCAATCCCTTCTATCTCGAGCAGCTCGCGCGATCGGCCCACCGTCCCGATACGCCGGCGCCGACCGACGAACCTTCGCTCACAGGCGTCGACGTTCCCGCTGCGGTCGCCGCCGCGCTCACCGAGGAGCTCGCACTGCTCTCCGAGCAGGCACGCCTGATCCTCGAAGGCGCCGCCGTCGCGGGAGACCCGTTCGACCCCGAGCTCGCCGCCGCAGCAGCGGGAGCCACCGAGCCGGCAGCGGTCGACGCGCTCGACGAGCTGCTGCGTCTCGATCTCGTCCGCCAGACGGACGTTCCTCGGCGCTTCCGCTTCCGGCACCCGCTGGTACGCCGCGCGGTATACGAGTCGATGCCCGGCGGCTGGCGGCTCGGCGCGCACGAGCGCTGCGCCGAAGCTCTCGTGCTCCGAGGCTCCCAGGCCTCGGCGATCGCCCACCACGTCGAATGCTCCGCACGTCAGGGCGACGAGGCTGCGATCGCGCTACTGCGAGAGGCTGGTGAGGCGGCGGCCCCGCGTGCACCGGCGAGCGCCGCGCGCTGGTTCGCCGCGGCACTGCGTCTCCTGCCGCCGGCTGCGCCAGGGGGCGAGCGCGTCGAGCTGCTGCTGGCACGTTCCGAAGCGCTGGCCGCTACGGGCCAACTGGGCGGGAGCCACGCAGCTCTCCTGGAGAGCATGAGCATCGTCCCCCGGGAGGCGGAGTCGTTGCGCGTCCGCCTCACTGTTGCGTGTGCGCGCGTCGAGCACCTCCTCGGCCGGTACAACGAGGCCCACGCCCACCTCGAGGTCGCGCTCGCCGAGCTCCGAGATCCGGCTTCCGCACAAGGGGTCGAGCTCATGATCGAGCTCGTCGGTGACAGCCTCTACCACGGCGACTACGACGCGATGCGAGCCTGGGCGGACCGGGCGGTCGATGCGGCCGAGCTGCTCGGCGATCCGCCGCTGCTCGCAGCGGCGCTCGCCGGACGTGCCCTCGCGAATGCCGTTGGGGGTCGCGCGGCTGAGGGACAGGCATATTCCGCCGACGCCGCCGCGCTCATCGACGGTCTCGCGGACGACGAAGTCGGCGGGCGCCTCGATGCGCTCGCACATCTGGCTACGGCCGAGTTCTACCTCGAGAACTTCGCAGGGGCAGGGTCTCACGCCGAGCGCGCGCTGCGGATCGGCCGTACAGTCGGAAGGGGCGATCTCTTCCCGCTCATCGTCCCGATGCTGGGAGGCAGCCTCTGGGTTCGGGGCCGGATGGCCGAGGCAGGGGAGGTGCTCGATGGCGCGATCGCAGCCGCGCGGCTCGTCGACAACCCGCAAGGGCTCGCCTTGAACCTTTTCAACCGCTCCTACGCAGCGTTCGCCGCCGGCGACATCGATCTGGCGCTCACGACGGCAACGGAGGCATTCGATCTCGCGGACCAGCTCGACCCCGGTCCTATCCCTGCGCATGCAGCCGTCGCACTCGCCTACGCAAGGCTCGAGACCGGTCACGCAGAGCGGTGCGCCGAGTTGCTGGTGGAGTTCGCCGGCGGGAACGAGTTGCGGCTGATTGGAGGGGGCTGGCGAGCCAGGTACCTCGAGCTCCTCACCCGAGCTTTCCTCGAGGCGGGTCGGCGCGAGGACGCCGAAGATGCCGCGGCTGCTGCACGTGCCTGCGCCGAGGCCGTAGGTCTCCGGATGGCGGGGGCGATGGCAGGCCTCGCTGCCGCGGCGCTCGATCTCGACGACGGCAAGCCGGCCGCCGCCGCCGATAAGGCACTGAGCGCTGCAGCGGCACTCGAGGAGGTCGGGAACGTCTTCGACGCCGCAACGACGCGGTTGTTCGCCGGACGAGCGCTCGCCCGGGCCGGCAATCGCGACGAGGCCGCGGCCGAGCTGGAGCTCGCGGCCTCAGCGTTCGAGTCGTTCGGCTCGCACCGCTACCGACTGCAGGCCGAACAGGAGCTCCGGAAGCTCGGACGATCGGTTTACCGGCGCACGCGCCAGGGCAAGGGAGACGGATCCGGCGTCGACGCACTCACCGAACGAGAACTTCAGATCGCTCGACTCGTCGTCGATCGAAAGACCAACCCGCAGATTGCCGCCGAGCTCTTCCTCAGCTCGAAGACGGTCGAAACGCACCTACGAAACACCTTCCGCAAGCTCGGCGTTGCATCGCGAGTGGAAGTGGCGCGCGTCGTCGAGCGCGCAGACCGCGCGCCGCAGCGGTAGCGCGCGAACTGATCAGAGCCGGTGCCCCTTCGCGTCCAGAGAGACACCAAGGAGCTGAGAAATCAGCTTCCGCCGCCGAGTCATCATTCACGCGGAATCCGTGATCGCTCGTGCGCCTCGGCGCGTCGACGCCACTCGAAGCGTCGCTCGTTCGTCGTCACAGGATTGCACCGGCGGGTTTGGCATTCGACGAGCGACTCCGAAGAGACTCGGAAGTTGAGGCGATCTGCCGTTCACGAAGCTTGCCGGACAAGGCACCACGCACCGTCCGCGCGTACACCCTGGCCGAGCTCGACGCGCTCGCCTGCGAGCTGTCGCCCGCCTACCGGCCGCTCCCGAGGTTCGCGGCAGCGACGGGCCTCCGCCCGAAGGAATGGGCTGCGCTCGAGCGGCGAGACGTCGACCGGCAGGCAGGGCGACTCTCCGTCCGCGCGACCGTCTCCGACGGGCAGATCGTGGAGCTTGCGAAGACGCACGGGAGCCGCCGACAGGTGCCGCTGAGCCCTCGGGGGCTCGCCGCGCTCGACATCCTGCCGGCCCGCCTCGACACGCCGCTCCTGTTCTGCGCCCCGAAGGGCGGCGTCCTGAATCTCGACAACTTCCGTCGCTGCGCGTGGGCCGTCGCCGTCACCGCCTCGGGTGTCGACAAGCCCGCCCGCATCTACGACCTCCGTTCCACGTACGCCTCGAACCAGCTCGCCGCCGGCGTCACCCCGTTCGAGCGAAGATCATGGGGACGTCCGCCCGCATGATCGAACGCCACTACGGAGCCTTGCTCGCCGGCTCTCACGCGGGCATCGCTGACCGTAAGGCGGGGTTCGAGCAAGCCCAGGAACGGGCCGCCGAAATGACCGCTGAGGAGGGCCTCCGGTGACGTTTAGGGCACTAGTGGGGCACGATCAGGAGCCGCTTGTCCGCAAGAACGGCTTGGAGTGGAGCGGGAGCGACGGGACTCGAACCCGCGACCTCCGGCGTGACAGGCCGGCGTTCTAACCAACTGAACTACGCCCCCGTGGGCCGACGGATCATAGCGACCGATTGCCCTTCGCCCCTGAAGAGGCAATCACCGCGGCTAGTCTCTCTCCGTGTCGCTCATCGCCACCCGCGGGCTTACGAAGCGATACGGCGCGGTCGTCGCCCTCGAGGACCTCGATCTCGACGTCGAGCCGGGAGTGATCGGGCTCGTCGGCGCGAACGGCGCCGGCAAGAGCACGCTGATCAAGATCCTGCTCGGGCTCGTCGAGCCGAGCTCGGGCTCGGCCGAGATGTTCGGCCTCGACGTCGCAACGAGGGGCCTCGAGATCCGGCAGCTCATCGGCTACATGCCGGAGCACGACTGCCTCCCGCTCGAGATCAGCGCTACCGAGTTCGTCGCGCACATGGCCCAGGTGAACGGGCTACCGCGAGCCGCCGCCCGCGAGCGGACGGCCGAGACGCTTCGCCACGTCGGGCTCTACGAGGAGCGCTATCGGGAGATGCGCGGCTACTCGACAGGAATGCGTCAGCGCGTGAAGCTCGCGCAGGCGCTCGTCCACGATCCGAAGCTGATGCTGCTCGACGAGCCGACCAACGGGCTCGACCCCGCCGGTCGCGACGAGATGCTCGATCTCGTCCGCCGGATCGGCAGCGAGTTCGGCATCTCGATCCTGATGTCGTCGCACCTCCTCACCGAGATCGAGCGCGTCTGCGACTACCTCGTCCTGATCGAGGGCGGACGGCTGATCCGCTCCGACGCGCTGTCGACGTTCACCGGCCGCACCGAGGTACTCACGGTGGAGGTGGACGGGGCGATCGCCGACCTGGCCGCCTACCTGCGCGAGCGCGGCTACTCGGCGGCCGAGGGGGCTCACACGCTCGAGCTCGACCTCGCCGACGACGGCGCGTACGACGCGATCCGGGACGGGGCGGCCTCGCTCGAGCTCGGGCTGATCAGGATCGAGCAGCGTCGAGCGCACCTCGAGGACCTCTTCCGAGACGACGTCGAGGCGACCGCCGATGTCTGAGCCGTCGAGCGGCACGAGCAACATCTTCGACCTCGGCTACCGCCACTACGAGGGCCACCGGATCGGCCGTCGTGGCACGCTGACGACGCTCTACGTGCACGGGCTGCGCAGCTGCTTCGGGCTCGGGCGCCGGTGGACGAGCAAGGTCTTCCCCGTCGCCCTCGCGATCTTCGCGTTCGTTCCCGCGGTGATCCAGCTCGGCGTCGGCGCCATCCTGAGCGGGCTCGATCACGAGATCGAGATCTTCAAGCACGAGGACTACTTCACCTACGTGCGCATCGTCCTCGTTCTCTTCTGCGCTGCGGTTGCACCCGAGCTCGTCGGACGGGACCAGCGCAACCGCACGCTGTCCCTCTACTTCTCGCGCGCCGTCTCGCGTTTCGACTACACGATCTCCAAGTTCGCGGCCCTGACGACCGCCATGCTCGTCCTCACGCTCGGGCCGCAGCTGCTCCTCTTCATCGGCAACGGCATGGCGGCGGACGACCTCGCGGGGTATGCGCGCGAGAACTGGGATCTCGTCTTCCCGATCGTCGCCGGCTCGATCCTCGTCTCCGCCGTGATCGCATCGGTGGGGCTGTGCATCGCCGCGTACCTTCCCCGCCGGGCCTACTCCACGGCTGCAATCGTCGGTGCCTTCATCCTCACGCTGTCGATCGCGCACATCCTGATGGACTCGATCGACCCCGCGGTCGCCCGCTTCGCGCTCCTCGTCAGCCCGGTCGCCTGGGAGGGAGCGATCCTCTGGCTCTTCCGCGTCGATCCCGAGTCGAGCAACGTGCTCGCCGACGCGAGCGTCCCCGGCTGGGTCTACCTCCTCGCAGTCCTCGCGACCGTCGCAGCCGCGTTCGCGCTCACCCTCCGCCGCTTCGGGCACGTCTCGACGTGACCGAGACCATCGTCCTGAAGGACGTCTCGCGGTGGTACGGCAACGTCGTTGCCGTCAACGGCGTGTCGTTCGCGGTCACGCCGGGCATTACCGGCCTGCTCGGGCCGAACGGCGCCGGCAAGAGCACCCTCCTGCACATGCTCTCGGGCTTCCTGAAGCCGTCCGCAGGTGAGGTCACCGTCCTCGGCGAGCCGGCGTGGGGGAATCCGTCCCTCTATCGCCGGCTCGGTCTCGTGCCGGAACGGGAATCGGTGTACGGCGCGCTGTCCGGCTACGAGTTCGTTCGTCTCAACGCGCGGCTCCAGCGCCTTCCGAATGCCGACGAGGCGGCGCGTGCCGCGATCCGGCTGGTCGACCTCGAGGATGCTGCCGAGCGGTCGACGAGCGGCTACTCGAAGGGGATGAAGCAGCGCATCAAGGTCGCAGCCGCGCTCGTGCACGACCCGTCGGTGCTGCTGCTCGACGAGCCCTTCAACGGTGCCGACCCACGGCAGCGGCTCCACATGATGGAGCTGTTCCGGAAGCTCGCCGCCGAGGGAAGGACGATCATCTTCTCGTCGCACATCCTGGAGGAGGTCGAGCGGCTCGCCGAGCGCGTTCTCGTCGTCGTCGGCGGCAGGCTTGCCGCCTCGGGTGACTTCCGCGAGATCCGCCGGCTGATGACCGATCGGCCGCACACGTTCACGATCCGCACCTCGGACGATCGCAGGCTTGCCTCTGCGCTCGTCGCACACGAAAGCGTCGTCAGCGTCGATCTCGCCGACAACCGACTCGTCGTGCGGACGTCGCAGCTCGGCGCCTTCGCGCTTGCGATTCCGACGATCGCCCGGTCATGCGGTGTCACGATGCGGGAGTTGCGACCGACGGACGAGTCCCTCGAGGACGTCTTCTCCTACCTGGTGAGCCGATGATCGGGATCATCGCGATGCTGACGCTGCGGCAGCTGCTCGGCCGCGGCCGCACGATCCTGCTCGGACTGCTCGCGCTCCTACCCGTCCTCCTCGCGATCGTCTTCCGGATCGGGAGCGAGGACACCGATCCGGCGAAGTGGGCCGCCCAGGTGCTGTTCGACGGCTTGATCGTCACCACCCTGCTGCCGCTGCTCGCACTCGTGTACGGAACCGCCGCCCTCGGGGCCGAGATCGAGGACGGCACGGCGGTGTACCTTCTCGCGAAGCCCGTCTCGCGCGCTCGGATCATCCTCGGGAAGCTCCTTGCGGCGTGGGCGCTGACCGCGGTGACGGTGCTCGTATCCGGGCTCGTATCGGGCGCGATCGCCCTCCAGGGGGTTCCGGGGCACGGGCTCCTGCTCGGCTTCGCGGTCGGGCTCGTCGTGGGCAGCTTCGTCTACTCGGCACTCTTCGTCATGCTCAGCGTCCTCACCAGCAGAGCGCTGATCGCCGGCCTCGTCTACGTCTTCATCTGGGAAGGGCTGATCAACGGCCTCTTTGCCGGAACGCGGCTGCTGAGCGTTCGGCACTACACGCTCTCTGTCGCCGACGTCTTCGTCGATTTGCCGAACGCGGTCTTCGAGGCGAAGCTGGGGACGGTTCCGGCCGTCGCCATGATCATCGTGGTCTCCGGTGCGTCGATCGGGTACGCGATCCGGCTTCTGCAACGCTTCGAGATCGGTGAGTCGACGTAAGGCGCCACTGCTGACTCGCGCCCCGCGCGCAGGGGTGCCCGCCCTTTCTCCGAACTGAGAAGCATGTCGACCCTGGATCTGATTGCGATCGCGCTCATCGCGGTCAGTGCTCTCGCGGGCTTCAGGCGAGGCCTCATCGTCGGGGTCTTCTCGTTCGGAGGGCTCGTCCTCGGGTTCTATCTCGGGACGAGGATCGGGCCGTCGCTCGTCGGTGACACGCATACGCGCTGGCTGCCGCTCTTCGCGGTCGGAACAGCGATGATCGTCGCCGCGATCGGACAGGCGCTCGGTGCCTTCGCCGGGAGGAGCATTCGCAGGACGCTGATCGTCGTGCCGCCCCTCCGCCTGCTCGACTCGGCAGGCGGCGGCCTCTTCGGCGCCGCTCTCGGGCTCGCGCTCTGCTGGGCCGTAGGCGCCGTGCTCCTCTACCTGCCCGCCGACACGGAGCTCCGCCGTCACGTTCAGGGCTCGACGATCCTCTCGACGCTCAACCAGGAGGTTCCGCCGAGTCGGTTGATCGACACGCTCGCGCGGATCGACCCCTTCGGTGCGCTTGCCGGACCCGCCGCGAATGTCGACCAGCCCGACCGGGCCGTCCTCGACTCGGCCGGGGTCAGCGCGGCGGCGCTCAGCGTCGTCCGCGTCATCGGCCATGCGTGCGGGCTCGGGATCGAGGGCTCGGGCTGGGTCGCGGGACGCAACCTCGTCGTGACGAATGCGCACGTCGTCGCAGGCGTCGATGCCCCCCGCGTCGACCGAAACGACGGCGACCTGCTCGACTCGCGTGTCGTGTCCTTCGACAAGGTCAACGACATCGCCGTTCTGCGGGTCCCGGGGCTCGCGGCGCGGGCGCTCTCGCTCGCGGACGCGCCCGAGGGTACCGCCGGAGGGATGCTCGGCTATCCCGGCAACGGCCCGTACACCGAGACGGCAGTCCGGGTCGGTCGCGTCGTCCGGATCGTCGGGCGGGACGCGTACGGCAACTTCCCGACGCCGCGCCGCGTGACCACGATCCGCGGCAAGATCCGGAGCGGAAACTCGGGCGGGCCGGTCGTCGATGCCCGTGGACGGGTGATCACGACCGTCTTCGCGCAGCGGGCGGGTCAGGACGGCGGCTACGGCGTCCCGCCGAATGCGGTCAGGGACGCTCTCGCAAAGGCCGGGACGGCGGCGCTGACGACGGAGTGCGTCGAGAGGTAGTGGCGCTCCGGCGAGCGGTCGTGTCAACCACGGTGGTCAACTCCGTTCGGGTGATAGGTCAACGAGCCTCCGGCGTGGATACTCCGGTCAGCTCATCGAGCGCGACGGTGCGGCGGACGCGCGGATGGGTCATACGGTTCCTCTCCTTGGGAACCTGCGTAGAAGAGGGGCGTCTGGCGGCGGCCCCTCTTCATTTGGGGAGGAGCCGAGACATTGTGTTGAATCAACACAATGTCTCCGCGCGGGTTGATTTGCACGAGCTCCTCAAGGTCTGCGGCGCCCTGCCGATACCGGTAGGAACTCCGGGTCGGGGACTGACGGCAAATCATTCCTGACACTGGCAGTAGAGAAGGGGCGGCGAGCGATTCGCCGCCCTTCTCGTTTCCGGGGCGAGCCCGGCGTCAGCCGTCGTCGTGGACGACGCGGCCTTCCATCCCGCCGGCCACCGTCACGACCTGGCCGCTGATATGGCCCGAGAGCACGTCCGAGGCGAGAACGACGACCTGGGCCGCGACGTCGTCCGGCTGGCCCACCTTTCGGAGCGCCATCGTGCGCGATATCCGCCGGACTGCCTCCGGATCGACGACCCCCCGGGTCATCGCGGACTCGGTCCACCCGGGCGCGACGGCATTGACGCGCGCGAGGGGCGCGACGCGCGCCACCTCGTTCTTCAGGGAGAGCAGCAGCCCGCCCTGCAGCGCCGACTTCGCCGCCGCGTAATCGGCGTGACCCGCTTCGCCGAACCGCCCGGCGGTCGATCCCACGAGCACGAGCGAGCCGTGGCCCGTCCGTGCGACCTCGCGGAGGAACGCACGCGCCGTGAGGAAGGTCGCGGTCAGGTTCTGGCGCATCGTCTCCTCCCACCGCTCGAGCGGGAGCTCCCACACCGGGAGATCCTCTGACGGCCAGACGCCCGCCACCGCTGCGCACGCGTCGACGGTCCCGAGGACGTCGCGCGCCGTGGCGAAGAGGCGGTCGACGTCGGCCTCGACGGTGAGATCGGCCTGTGCGACCGGGGCGCTGCCGATCTGCTCCGCGACCTCGCGTGCCCGTTCCTCGCCGCGGTTGTAGTGGACGAGAACCCTTGCCCCTTCGGCTGCGAAGAGGCGCGCGCATGCAGCGCCGATCCCTCCCGAGGCGCCGGTCACGACGACGCCCTTGCCTGCCAGACCCGAGTCCACGAAGGCGTAGGGTATAGGGCATGAAGGTGTTCATCGTCAGCGACCTCGAGGGCGTGTCGGGCGTCACGAAAGGGGGGCAGACGACGGGCGGGTCACCGATGTACGAGGAGAGCCGCAGGCTCTACACGGAGGAGATCAACGCGGCCGTCCGCGGCGCAAAGGCGGCCGGTGCGACGGAGATCGTCGTCATGGACTGCCACGGCGCGGGCGACGAGTGGATGTTCAACTCGCTGATCCCCGAGTTGCTCGACGAGGCCTGTGACTTCGTCGTCCAGGACGAATGGACCGAGTACACGGCCTTCCTCGAGAGCGGCGTCGACGCGGCGCTGTTCGTCGGCATGCACGCGAAGGCCGGCACGCGGCGGGGAGTGATGAACCACACGGTCTCGGGCCAGGTGTGGCAGAACCTGTGGTTCAACGGCGTCCTCGTCGGAGAGACCGGGATCAACGCCGCCCTCTGCGGCACCTGGGGCTGCCCGGTGCTGATGGTGTCCGGTGACGATGCGGCGTGCGACGAGGCGCGTGACCTGCTCGGGCCACCGCTCGTCACCGTCGCCGTGAAGCAGGGCCTCGGCTCGCAGTCGGCCCGCAACGTCGCGCCGTTGCGCGCGCGGGGCATGATCGAGGACGGTGCCCGCCGCGCACTCGCGGACCTTTCCGCCGTGGAGCCCTACCTCCCGGGCAGTCCGTGCGAGATCCAGGTCGAGTACAAGAACACGCGCGCGCCGGACGCGCTGCGCCACCGCCCCGGGGTCGAGCGGGTCAGCGACCGCATGATCATCTCGCGGGCCGAGACGTGGTGGGACGCGTGGAAGCAATTCTTCTTCTAGCGCGCGGCGCGTCGGCGTGAGCGGCCCGGAGACGACCGCCGCATGGCGCGCGCTCGCGGCCCACGCCGGCGAGGTGACGGCGCTGCACCTGCGGGACGTATTCGCGGCGGATCCGGCTCGAGCCGACCGACTCACGGTCGAGGCGGCCGGGATCTTCCTCGACTATTCGAAGAACAGGATCACCGACGAGACCCTGGCGCTCCTGCTCGATCTCGCCGCCGAGGCAGGCGTCGCGGCTCGACGCGACGCGATGTTCGCGGGCGAGCGGATCAACACCACGGAGGATCGCTCCGTGCTGCACGTCGCGCTCCGGATGCCGCGCGGCCGCTCGCTCGTCGTCGACGGCGTCGACGTCGTGGCCGAGGTCCACGCCGTTCTCGATCGAATGGCTGCGTTCTCCGACGCGGTTCGGTCGGGCACGTGGAAGGGGTTCACCGGCGCGCCCATTCGCAACGTCGTCAACATCGGGATCGGCGGCTCGGACCTCGGGCCGGTCATGGCCCATTCCGCTCTGCGCCACTACAGTCACCGTGACCTGACCTTCCGGTTCGTGTCCAACATCGACGGGACGGACTTCGTCGAGGCGACGCGCGACCTCGACCCGGCCGAGACGCTGTTCGTTGTCTGCTCGAAGACGTTCACGACGCTCGAGACGATGACGAATGCGAGGACGGCGCGGCACTGGCTGCTCGAAGGGCTCGGCGGCGACGAGGCCGCGATCGCGCGGCACTTCGTCGCTGTTTCGACGAATCTCGAGGGCGTGGCGGAGTTCGGGATCGACCCGGCAAACGCCTTCGGCTTCTGGGACTGGGTGGGCGGCCGCTACTCGATGGACTCGGCGATCGGGCTTTCGACGATGATCGCAATCGGGCCCGAGGGATTCGAGCGCCTCCTCTCCGGCTTCCACGCGATGGACGAGCACTTCCGGACGGCCCCGTTTCGCGAGAACATGCCCGTCCTGATGGGGCTCCTCGGAGTGTGGTACGCGGATTTCCTCGGCGCCCAGACGGTGGCGGTGCTGCCGTACGATCAGTACCTCGAGCGGTTCCCCGCCTACCTGCAGCAGCTGACGATGGAGTCGAACGGGAAGAGCGTCAGGATCGATTCCTCGCCCGTGGAGGTCGACACCGGGCCGATCTACTGGGGTGAGCCGGGGACGAACGGGCAACACAGCTTCTACCAGCTGATCCATCAAGGCACCCGGCTGATCCCGTGCGACTTCATCTGCTTCGCCTCGAGCCTCAACCCGGTCGGCAACCACCACGACCTGCTCGTCGCGAACGTGTTCGCGCAGGCCGAGGCGCTCGCCTTCGGCAGGACGGCCGAGGAGGTGGCCGCCGAGGGCACCCCGGCCGCGCTCGTGCCGCATCGGACGTTCCCGGGGAACCGGCCGTCGAACGTGCTCATGGCCGAGCGGCTCACGCCGGAGGTGCTCGGCGCCCTCGTTGCGCTCTACGAGCACACCGTCTTCGTGCAGGGCGCGATCTGGTCGATCGACTCCTTCGACCAGTGGGGCGTCGAGCTCGGGAAGGCGCTCGCGCAACGGATCGTCCCCGAGCTCGAGGCGACGGACGAGCCGCCACTCGAGCACGACGCGTCGACGAATGCGTTGATCCGGCGGTACCGCAGGTCACGCGGGGCTTGATCGCTGGTGGCCGGCTTCAGCCGGTCGCCGGGGCTCGGTCGGGCCGCCGCCACTCGAACACCGCGATCAGGCAGCCGCCGACCGTGCTCGAGTTGTGGTGCGTGCCGGCCTCGTAGCTGACGAAGTCGCCGGGGCCGAAGACCGTTCCGTCGGAGTCGACGAGATCGCCCTCGAGGATCAGGAACTCCTCCATCCCGTCGTGGTCGTGCGCGATCGTCACGGCGCCGGGCTCCATCCTCATCGCGTAGCAGCCCTGGCCGGTCTCGAGGTCGTACGAGATCGGAAGCCAGCTCATCTCGGGCTGCACGGGGCCCTCCATGTCGTATTCCCGAAACGGGGTCGTGTGGAGGTTGAAGCTGCGACGGCCGGGCTGCTCGCTCATGGTGCCATCCTAATATCAGCGTCCGGGCAGCCAACGCCGCACGAGCGCGATCCTCCGGGCCGGCCGCTGCGTCCGATCCTCGGCCGCGTCCGCGCTCGCTGCCACCGTGGCGATCACTCGCGTCGCGATCAGCCGGAGTGGCTCGGGCTCCCAGCGGCGACTCGTGTGGCCGACCCACGGCAAGCCGGTCAGCTCGCTCTCGGTGCCGACGATCAGGTCGGCGAGCGTGCGTCCGGCGAGGCTCGACGCGACGACGCCGTGGCCGGAGTAGCCACCCGCGCGGGCGAGCCCGGTCGATCGGTCGTAGTGGATGCTCATGCTCCAGTCGCGCGGAGCGGCGAAGAAACCACCCCAGCGGTGGCTGATCGGCACCGTGGCCGTCGCCGGGAAGAGGCGCCGGAGCGCCTCTTCGAGCCTCCGGTGCACCCTCGGTCGCAGCTCGTCGGATTCGCGGATGACTCCTCCGCGTCGATAGGTCAGTCCCCGCCCGCCGAGCGCGATCCTGCCGTCGGTCGTGCGCTGCGCGTACACGAACTGGTAGTGCTGATCGGCGATCGGCGCGCAGCCAGACCACCCGATCTCCTCCCAGATCTGCGACGGCAGCGGCTCGGTTGCGAGCATGTGCGACGCGAGCGGGAGATAGCTGCGATTCTCGCCCCGAAACCGTGTCGTGAACGCCTCGGTCGCGCGGACGACGACCTCGGTGAAGAGCGATCCGCCCGGGCATGTCACCCGCCGCGGCGCGATCGTCACGGCCGGTGAGCGCTCGAAGATGACGACACCGCGCCGTTCGCAAGCCTCGGCGAGTCCGCGTGCGAGGCGTGCGGGGTCGACACGGGCACAGTGCGGCGTGTACGTGCCACCGAGCACCCCGGCAACCCGCACCTCCTCGTCGATCTCCGCGGGGGTGACCAGCCACATGTCGTCCTCGTTGACTCCACGGGCGCGCTTTGCCTCGAGCCCCGCTTGCGCGCGTTGCAGCTGGGGCCTGCTCGTCGCGACTCGGAACGCGCCGCCCTTCACGTAGCCGCAGTCGATGCCTTCCCTCGCGACGACCGCGCCGATCCAGTCGACGCCGTCGATCATCGCGCGCTCGCCGCGGATCACTCCGTCGTCCCCGTGCGAGCGGCGGTAGATGCGTGCTTCTCCCGCGATGCCGGCTGAGGCGAAGCCGCCGTTCCTGCCGGACGCGCCGTAGCCGACCGTCTCGGCCTCGACGACGGCGACCCTGATCCCTGGATCGACGAGCGTGAGCGAATACGCAGCCCAGAGTCCGGTGAAGCCCGCTCCGACGATGACGACATCGACATCGACCTGCCCTGTGAGCTGTGGTCGTGGCGTGAACTCGGCAAGAGCGCCGTCGAGCCAGAGGCTCCGGGCGCGATATCGCGTCTGGTCGTCCACCATCGCCGAACCTAATGTGGCGTCGCTCATCCGAGGCGCGTCGCTGCTGCCTCGTCGAGGATCACCGTCGTCTTCCCTTCTCGCGACCGAACGAGGCTTGCGGGGGTCGCACGGGACGGCTCCCCGACGAACGCGCGCCGAACCGCTGCCGACTTCTCCTCTCCGACGGCGAGAAAGACGACGTGCGTTCCCGACTCGAGCGCGGGAATCGTCATCGTGATCCGCTCGACGAACGGGTCGAGGGCCGGCGGGGCGGCGACCGCCAGCCGATCCCGAACCTCGAGGCTCGGCGCGTCCGGAAACAGCGAGGCGGTGTGGCCGTCGAGGCCGAGGCCGAGAAGAACGAGATCGAGGATCTCGCCGGTCAGGGCCGCGTCGTAGAGCGCGGCTGCGGCGGTGGGCGCGAGCGTCGTCGGGATCGCCCGGACCACGGGTTCGACGACGAGGCGCTCGAGCAGCGCCTCGCGCACGAGCCGCTGGTTCGAGCGGGGATCGTGGGGTGGCACGCAACGGTCGTCGCCGAACCAGACCTCGGCATCGCCCCAGTCGGCGTGCAGGCCTGCAGCGACCTCGTAGGCCCGGCGAGGCGTCGACCCGCCGGCGAGCACGATCGATCCACCCGCCGCCGCAGCCTCGGCGAGCAGTGCCGCCGCCGCCAAGGCGGCTGCTTCGGCGTCTTCTTCGACCACGAACGACAGGGACACGTCCCTATCGTCGCTCATCTACGCTCTCCACTGTGAACCTGACCGTCGTCCGCCGTTCCTACGACGCCTTCGCGCGGGGTGACATGGACGCCGTCCTTGCCGACATGGACGACGCGATCGAGTGGCAGCAGGCGCAGGGCCTTCCGCACGGCGGGACGTACCGGGGCCTCACCGCCGTCAAGGAGAACGTCTTCGACCCGCTCGACCGAGACTGGTGGTCGGTGTTCTCGGCAGTCCCCGACGAGTTCCTCGACGCAGGCGACGAGGTCGTCGTGCTCGGGCGCTACCGGGCGACGGCCAAGCAGACCGGTAAGAGGTTGGACGTTCCCTTCGTCCACGTCTGGTCGCTGCGCGAGGGAAAGGCGTGGCGGTTTCGGCAGTTCCTCGACACCGCGGGCTGGGTCGAGGCGCTCTCGCCTCTGTCGGAATCGTCTCGATCGGGTTGACATGTCACGGGACCGCTGCTTCACTCGTACGACCTTGCATGCGGGGGGGCGCCCACATCGGGCGACGCGCGCAACAAAAGGGTGAATTCGACGTCCAACACGATGCAAACCCATCAAGGAGGAGCAAGGGAATGAAAAGACGTGGAGTGTCGGTGATCGCTGCCCTGGCTGTCGTGGCCGCAGCGCTCGCCTCAACCGCGGGCGCCGGATCGACGGTCGCCACGCAGTCCCAGGCAGTGAGCTGCAAGGGCAAGCTGAGGCTTGCCATCGTGGCACCGTTCACGGGTGGCGCAGGCTTCCTCGGAAACGAGCAGCTCAGCTGGGCGAAGTACGCCGTCAAGACGCTGGCGCCGAAGTACGGCCTCAAGATCCAACTGCTCCGCGGCGACACGCCGGTCGAGCAGGGCCCGGCCCCGGCGCAGACGCTCGCCCAGAAGTACGTTGCCGACCCGAAGGTCGTCGCGATCGTCGGCCCGTCGACGTCGGGTGCGGTCGCCGCCTCGAGCAGCGCGTACAACGCCGCCGGTCTCGCCCACATCTCCGAGTCGGCGACGCGCACGTCGCTGACCAAGGGCAAGAACAAGGAAGGGACGGCTTCGTTCTTCCGCGTCGTTCCGGGCGACTACATCCAGGGCCCGTCGGATGCGAACTTCATGATCAGCAAGGGTGCGAAGAAGGTCGTCGTCATCGACTTCCAGGAGCCGTACTCGCAGGGTCTCGCGACCGCCCTCGAGGCCGTCCTGAAGGCGAAGGGCGTCTCGACCTCGCGGCAGTCCATCGGCAACACGACGACCGACTTCTCGTCGTTCGTGACGAAGGTCCCGAGTGATGCGGACTTCGTGTTCTTCCCCACCCAGAAGCCGGGTGACGCGCAGAACTTCGCCCAGCAGCTGATCGAGCAGGGCAAGAAGGCGAAGGTGTTCGGCGGCGACGGCTCGAACGACCCGTCGCAGTTCAAGGTGCCCGGCTCGTACGTCTCGAACTTCGCGCCGGACATCAGCAGCTTCGCGTACAACAAGGCGCTGATCGCAGGGTGGCAGAAGGACAACCCGGGCACCGCGCTCGGCTCGTTCGGTCCTCCGACCTACCTTGCGGTGCAGGTCGCACTCAACGCGGTCAAGCGTGCGTGCAACGCGGGCAAGGGCACGATCAAGAACCGCCGCGACGTCGTCAAGAACGTCAAGCGGATCCGGGTGCAGAACTCGATCCTCGGTGGAACGTTCCGCTTCTCGACGAAGTCGAACGATCCGCTGAACGCGAAGTTCTACATCTTCCAGATCCAGTCGAACGGCTCGTACAAGCTCGTCGGCTGATCGACACGTGCTTCAATGAGGGTGGCTCGGCCTCTTGGCCGAGCCACCCTCATTGTGTTTCCGGCCCTGTTCCGCGATAGACTCGCGATCCGCGTGGACACTTTCATCCAGCTCACCCTCAACGGCCTCACGCTCGGCAGCATCTACGCCCTGATCGCGCTCGGCTACTCGCTCGTCTACGGCATCCTGAAGCTGCTCAACTTCGCCCACGGTGACGTGTTCATGGTCGGGACGTTCATCGGCTTCGGCATGATCCAGCTTCTCGGTGGCACGGTCAATCCGATCGTTCCGGCCTGGGCGCTGCTCGTGCTGATCACGCTCGCCGCGATGGCCGGGTGCGCGGCCCTCGGCGTCGTCGTCGAGCGGTTCGCCTACCGTCCGTTGCGCGACGCACCTCGTATCGCGCCCCTGATCAGCGCGCTCGGCGTCTCATTCTTCATCGCCTACTCGATGCAGCTGATGTTCGGCGCCGCGCCGAGGAACTACGACATGTTCTCGCTCGACGGTGGGGCGCTCTATCTGAACGGCTTCGACATCGGCAACGTCAGGGTCCCGATCATCCGGATCATCACCATCGTCTCCGCCTTCGTGATGATGATCCTGCTCTGGTTGCTCGTTACCCGCACGAGGGTCGGAAAGGCGATGCGAGCGACCTCATTCGATCGTGAGGCAGCAGCCATGATGGGCATCGATATCGACCGGGTGATCGTCTTCGCGTTCGTCCTCGGCTCGGCGCTCGCAGGCGCCGCCGGCGTGCTCTTCGCCCTGAGGATCCCGACATACGCGACGATCGGGTTCCTGATCGGGCTGAAGGGATTTACCGCCGCCGTTATCGGTGGCATCGGGTCGATTCCCGGCGCCATGGCAGGGGGCCTCGTTCTGGGGTTCGCCGAGTCCTACACGCAGGGATACATCTCGACGCGGTGGTCCGACCTGCTCGTGTTCGTGATCCTCATCCTCTTCCTCATGTTCCGCCCGCAGGGCATCCTCGGCAAAGCGGACATCCGAAAGGTGTGACGTGGGCGGCGGCGGCTACGACGAGGAGCTGAGCCAGCCGCTCGAAGGCGCGCTCGAGGCGTCGACGTCAGAGGGGCCGACGAGCCCCGCCGTCGGTCGCGACGAGTGGGTTGCGCGACACGGTGACAACAGAGTTGCGCGGGCAGGGCGCCTCGGCACACTCGAGGCGCGTGTGCGAGGCGTCCCGTGGTGGGCCTGGCTGACGACGTTCGTCGTGCTCTTCTCGCTCGTCCCGCTCGTCTCCGACAGTGGCTACGTGAGGCGTGTCTCGTTCGATATCGCGATCTACATGCTGCTCGCGCTCGGGCTCAACGTCGTCGTCGGATGGGGTGGCCTCCTCGACCTCGGCTACGTGGCCTTCTACGGGATCGGCGCGTATGCGTACGCCCTGCTCAGCTCGGAGCAGTATGGCGTCCACCTGCCGACCATCCTCGCGATCCCGGCCGTCATCGCGATCGGGGCGATCGTCGGGCTCCTGGTCGGGCTACCGTCGCGCCGTCTTACCGGCGACTACCTCGCGATCGTCACCCTGTTCTTCCTCCAGCTCTTCCTCACCGTGACGACGAACGGCGACGACCTCTTCGGTCGCAACGTGACGGGCGGCGCCAACGGGATCCTCAACGTCGACCCGCTCTCGTTCTTCGGCCGTAAGCTCGCGGTCGCCGACAGCGGAGGGGTCTTCAACGTCGCCTACCTGTACGTCGTCCTCGCCGTCTTCGTCGTCGTCTATGTCGCGCTCCGCTTCGTCAACCTCTCGCGCACGGGTCGGGCGTGGCGGTCGCTGCGGGAGGATTCCCTGGCCGCAGAGGTGATGGGGATGCCCGTGAACTGGCTGAAGCTGATGAGCTTTTCCTTCGGCGCTGCGATCGCGGCGCTGACCGGCACGCTCGTCACCTCCTTGAATGCCAGCGTCTTCCCGCTCTCGTTCTCGTTCCCGCTGCTGATCATCGTCTACACGATGGTCATCCTCGGGGGCTCCGGCAGCCAGGCGGGAGTCGTCCTCGGAGCAGTGCTGATCGGCATCCTGCTCGAGCTTCTGCGCGACCCGGGCGACTCGCGCGTTCTCTTCTACTGCGCCATCCTCGCCGGCGTCGTTGCGATCTTCCGATTCTCCCTCAAGCTCGCTGTCGTGCTCGGTGGCACGTTCGCCTTCGGGATCGTCGCCCATTCGATCGCGGGCGCAATCGACAACGCCTGGGTCAACGGCACCGGCGGCGAGGGCGGCGGGGTCGCCGACTTCGCCGCGAACTGGGTCATCGTGCCGGTAACGCAGGCCGCCTGGGTGACACCGGTGTCCTACATCTCGCTGATTGCGCTGGCACTCGTCCTGACGATGATCCAGGGCTGGGCTCGAATTGCATTGCTGATACCCGTGCTCTACCTCGCAGCGTTCGTGTGGGAGAACGTGATGATCTCGAAGCCCGAGCCGACGCGCTACATCATCCTCGGCCTTGCCCTCATCGCATTGATGATCTTCCGCCCGACCGGGCTCCTCGGCGAGAAGCGCGTGGAGATCATCTAGGTGGAGGACAGGCTCCTCGATCTCCAGAGCGTCTCGATGGCCTTCGGCGGCCTCAAGGTCGTCGACGACCTCGATCTGCACGTCGACAGGGGCGAGATCGTCAGCGTGATCGGCCCGAACGGCGCCGGTAAGACCACGCTGTTCAACCTCGTCACCGGCGTGTACCAGCCGACCGGCGGCGACATCATCTTCGACGGGTCGAGCATCACCGGGCTCGAGCCGCACCAGATCACGGCACGCGGGATCGCGCGGACGTTCCAGACGCTGCGCCTCTTCCTCAACATGTCCGTGCGGGAGAACGTGATGGCCGCCGCCTACGGCCACACGAAAGCGGGCGTGTTCCGCTCGATGCTGCGCACCCCCGGGATGCGTCGCGAGGAGCAGGAGATCCGCGAGCTCGCAGAGAAGCGGCTCGCCTTCTTCGGCGACAGGCTGATGGGCTACCGCTGGGATCAGCCCGCTTACAGCCTCTCGTACGCCAACCGGCGCCGACTCGAGATCGCTCGGGCGACCGCGACGAATCCCTCGCTCCTTCTGCTCGACGAGCCCGCGGCCGGGATGAATCCCAAGGAGACGCAGGAGATCACGGAGTTGATCGAGCTTCTCCGGGCGGAGGGCGGCTACACGATCCTCGTGATCGAGCACGACATGCACGTCGTCGAGGGGATCTCCGATCGCGTCGTCGCCCTCGACCACGGCGTCAAGATCGCCGAGGGATCGTTCGAGGAGGTCGCGACCTCGCCCCAGGTCGTCGAGGCGTACCTCGGGACGGGTGGGATGGCGAGGAAATGAGCGCCAACGGCACGCCGATCCTCCAGCTCGACGGGATCAACACCTACTACGGGCAGATCCACATCCTTCAGGACGAGAACATCGTCGTGCAGGAGGGCGAGCTCGTCTGCCTGCTCGGAGGGAACGCGTCGGGGAAGTCGACGACGCTGAAGACGATCCTCGGCATCGTCCGCCCTCGCTCCGGAACCGTCCGGCTCGCGGGCGAGGACGTGACGCAGATGGCGACCGCGCATCGAATCAAGCGCGGTCTCGCGATCGTGCCGGAGAACCGGCGCCTGTTCGGCCCGATGACCGTGCTCGAGAACCTCGAGATGGGCGCCTACCTCCGTCCGAAGGCAGACCTGAAGGAGGAGTTCGAGCGCGTCTACGAGCTGTTTCCTCTCCTCTACGACCGGCGTACGCAGCTTGCGGGAACGATGTCCGGCGGCGAGCAGCAGATGGTTGCAATGGGACGTGCGCTGATGTCGCAGCCCAAGCTCCTCCTGATGGACGAGCCCTCGATGGGCCTTGCTCCGGTGCTCGTCGAGCGGAGCTTCGAGATCATCAAGAAGGTGAACGACGCGGGCGTGGGGATGCTCATCGTCGAGCAGAACGCAAACGTCTCGCTCTCGATCGCCGACCGCGGCTACGTCCTCTCGACCGGACGCGTCGTTCTCGAGGGGAAGGCAGCGGACCTTCTCGAGAACGAGGAGCTCCGGAAGGCGTACCTGGGTCGCTGATGGGAGTCGTAAGGGCAAACGGGCAGGTCGCTCCGCAGCGCGGGTCGGAGCTCGCGCTCCAGACCATCCGGGTCGGGCCGGGCGAGACACGTGAGGTCGGCGACGCGGCCGACGACGTCCTCCTCTTCGTGTTCGACGGAGCGGGCGCGCTCGCAGGCGAGCCCGTCGAACCGGGTTCGGCGGGGTTGCTCCTCGAGGGCGAGCAGGCCGGGCTGGAGGCCGGGGGCGAGGGCATCTCGCTCGTGCGGGTCACCGTCGGCGGGGATACGGATCTCCACGCGCCGATGGGCGGGCGCGAGCGCGTCGTCCCGATTGCCGCCGTCGAGCCGGGCAAGGCGACGGGAAGCAGGTCGTTCCAGGTGTTGTTCGGCCCGCACAACGGCTCCACGCGGGCGACGATGTTCGTCGGCTACGTGCCGCCGGGCAAGGCGCCGTGGCACTACCACCTCTACGACGAGATCGTCTGGATCTGGCGCGGCCCCGGCCGCTACCATCTCGGCGAGGACGTCGAGCCGCTCGAGGACGGTTGCGCCTTTCGGATCACACCGCGCGACGTGCACATCGTCGAGAACACGAGCTCCGAACGTGAGCTCGCGATCCTCGGCATCTTCACGCCGGCTGGGAGCCCGTCGGCCGCGTACCTGATGCCCGACGTCGCCGCGAGCTACACGGTGAGTGGATCGTGAGTGCCGCACCGTCGAGCCGGGCCGCAGTCGGGGAGGCGATCCGCGGCGAGTTCCCGATCTTCGAGCACACGACGTATCTCAACTCGTGCTCGCAGGGTGCATTGTCGCATCGCGTGCGTGCGGCCTACGAGGAGTACCTCGCCGGTTGGGACGAGAACGGTGCCGAGTGGGAGTTCTGGGTCGAGCGGGCCGAGGCGGCCCGCGCGGGGTTCGCCGCGCTGCTGCACGGGCAGCCCGACGAGGTGGCGGTCACGACGTCGGTCTCGCAGGGCGTCAGCGGCATCGTCTCGGCACTCCCGTTCGAGCGCGGGGGCAGAAACCGGATCGTGATCAGTGAGTACGAGTTCCCCACGGTGGGGCAGATCGCGCACGCGCAGGAGTTGCGCGGAGCCGAGGTGGTGCACGTGCGCCCGGAGGCCGACGGCTCGATCCCCGCCGAGAAATTCGCTGCGGCGATCGACGATCGCACCGCGCTCGTCTGTTGCACCACGATCTCCTACCGAACCGGCCACCGGAGCGATGTCTCCGCGATCGCGGAGGCGGCACATGCGCACGGGGCACTCGTCCTCGCCGACAGCTACCAGGCCGTCGGCGCGATCGAGTTGGACGTGAGGACGCTCGGCGCCGACTTCGTCACCGGCGGCACCGTGAAGTACCTGCTCGCAAGCGCGGGCCTCGGCTTTCTCTGGGTGCGCGGCGAGGTGCTCGCGGGCCTGACGCCGACCCAGACCGGCTGGTTCGCCGACGAGGACATCTTCCAGATGGACATCTCGGACTACTCGCCCCACGCCACGGCCCGTCGGTTCGACTCGGGCACGCCCCCGGTGCCCAACATCTACGCCGGTGTGGCGGGGATCGGTCTCGTCCAGGAATCGGGCGTCCCCGCGATCGAGGAGCATGTCTCCGGGCTGAACACGCGCCTGATCGCCGGCCTCGAGGAGCTCGGCGCCCAGGTCGTGACGCCGGCCGACCCGGCCCGCCGAGGGCCGATGGTGTGCGCCCGCTCGACCGACGCGCCGGCGCTCGTCGCTTCGCTTGCGGAGGAAAGCTTCACCTGCTCGATGCGCGACGACAACCTTCGCATCTCATCGCATTTCTACAACACCGACGCCGACATCGACGGGCTGCTCGAGGCGATCTCGCGCCGCCGCCACCTGCTCGCCTGAAAATGGCCCGGTGCGCGCCGACCCGTGTCCCGTACCGACCCTTGTGTTGAATCAACACAAGAGCGCTCTGACGCATCCGATGGGCGCGCTCCGCGCCGTGGCGACGCCATGCTTGTGTTGAATCAACACAAGGATCGGTGAGTGGCGTGAAGCTTCCGCCGGCGCGCCAGATCGCGTACGGCGACCATCCCGACCAGGTCGGCAACCTTCACCTTCCGCTCGGCAAAGGACCGTGGCCTACGGTCGTCCTCATCCACGGGGGCTTCTGGAAGTGGGGGTGGGACCGAACCCTGATGACGCCGCTCGCGCACGATCTCGCGCAGCGGGGAATCGCAGCCTGGAACATCGAGTACCGCCGCGTCGGCCAGCCGGGCGGCGGCTGGCCCGGAACGCTCGAGGATGCCGCGGCCGCGATCGACCGGGTCGGCGAGATCGACGAGGTCGACGACGCCCACGTCGTCTCGCTCGGGCACTCTGCGGGAGGGCATCTGGCCGTCTGGCTCGCGGCGCGCCACCGGCTTCCCGAGGGGTCGCCGGGCGCGGGGCCGCGTGTTCGGCCATGCGCCGCGGTCTCTCAGGCCGGCGTCCTCGACCTCGCGCGGGGCTCGGCCGATCGGCTCGGGAACGGCGCCTGCGCGGCGCTGCTCGGCGGCGAGCCGGCCGAGGTGCCGGAGCGGTACGCTGCTGCGTCGCCCGCGGCGCTCCTCCCGATCGGTGCCCCGGTGCTTCTCGTGCACGGTGCCGAGGACGACGTCGTCCCGCCTGCGCAGAGCCACGACTACGCCGCGGCGGCGCGCGCTTCGGGCGACGTCGTCGAGACGATCGAGCTCGCCGGCGCGGATCACTTCGACGTCGTCGAGCGGGACGGCCGGGCCTGGGGCTGCGTGGTCGAGCGACTGCCGCGTCTTCTCGGGACGATCACCTAGGCGACGGAGCCAATGCGGATCGCCGTTCGGTCGACGTCGGCTGTACCCGCCTAGCAGCACCCCGCCCCGGCAGTCGAGGCCACGAGCGGAAGCTCTCTGCGCGGCGACTCCGGCTTGGTGGCTCGCACGATCGCCCCGTGAAGCCCATCGGCGACCTCGTGCGTGAAGGAGACACCGACGTCGACGAGCCCGGCGCCCTCGAGCCCGGCGATCATCTCCGCGCGGGAAAGCGCGCCGGCGATGCAGCCGACCCACGCACCGCGCTGGCCTCGCTCCGCGGCGCTCAACCGGTCCTCGGCGACGACGTCGCTGAAGCCCACCCGGCCGCCGGGCCTGAGTACCCGTGCGATCTCGGCGAGGACCTGCGCCTTGTCCGCGGAGAGATTGATGACGCAGTTCGAGATGACGACGTCGACGGACTCGGACGGGAGTGGCACGTGCTCGATCTCGCCCTTGAGGAAATGCGCGTTCGTGATTCCGGCCTCGGCTCTATTGTGCTGGGCGAGGGCGAGCATCTCGTCGGTCATGTCGAGGCCGTAGACGATGCCCGTTGCTCCGACGCGCTTTGCCGAGAGAAGCACGTCGATGCCGCCGCCGGAGCCCAGGTCGAGCACGGTCTCCCCCTCCCGGAGGTCCGCGACGAGCGTCGGGTTGCCGCAGCCGAGGCTTGCGGACGTGGCGCCGTCGGGCAGCGCGTTGCGTTGCTCCTCGCCGTAGAGTGCCTGGCCGAAGGCGGCGCTGTCGGTCGGGCTTGCGCAGCACGAGCCGCTGCCGCAGCTACCCGTCCCGGTCTGCGAGACCGCGCGGGCCGCGTCGGCGTAGCGGGCTCGAACTTCCTCACGGAGCGCTTCCGCTTCACGAGTCATTCGGCTTCTCCTATCGATAGATGTCGATATGAGCCTAGGCGTCACATCGACGGTTGTCAATGTCTCGTCGGCCGGGCGGCGCCTGCGATGATGCGCCCGTGGCGCCCCGCATTCACCTGAGTGAGCACGTTCCGGCCGAGATCGAGGAGGCGCTCGCTGCGAGCTTCGAGCTCGTCGCCTCGCCGCGTGGGGCGGACGGGGTCGTGACGATGCTCACCGTCACCGTGGACGACGCCTATCTCGAGGCAGCCGGCCCCCAGCTGCGAATCGTCGCGAACTACGCGGTCGGGGTGAACAACGTCGACCTCGAGGCCGCGCGCCGCCGGGGGATCGTCGTCTCGAACACGCCGGACGTGTTGACGGGGGCGACCGCGGAGCTCGCCGTGACCCTGATGCTGTCTCTCCTCCGACGGGTCACCGAGGGAGACCGTTTCGTGCGGCGCCGGGAGCCGTGGCAGTTCTCTCTCGAGTTCATGCTCGGCGAGCGCCTCGCCGGGAAGACCGTCCTCGTCGTCGGGAGCGGGCGCATCGGGAAAGAGACCGCTCGGCTCGTCGAGGCGTTCGGCGCCGTTCCTGTTCTCGCGGGGCGCGATGCCGACCTCGACGCACTCCTGTCCGAGGCGGACATCGTCTCGCTTCACGTCCCGCTGACGGCCGACACGCGACACCTGATCGACGCCCGGCGCCTCGGCCTGATGAAGAAGAGCGCCGTTCTGATCAACGCCGCCCGCGGGCCGGTCGTCGACGAGGTCGCGCTCGCCGAGGCGCTCGCGGCCGGAACGATCGCTGGAGCGGGGCTCGACGTCTACGAGCACGAGCCGGAGGTCACCGAAGCACTCCTCGGGCTCGAGAACGTCGTCCTCGCGCCGCACCTCGGGAGCGCCACGCGCGACACGCGGGTGGCCATGGGCATGCTCTGCGTCGACGCGTTGCGAGCGGTCCTGCTCGAGGGCCGCACGCCGAGCAACGCCGTCGTCTAGCCTCTGCCGTCGTGACCGACTACGGCTGTCAGGCGATGTGGGGAACGCTCGAGCGCGTGC
Organism: uncultured Thermoleophilia bacterium; assembly: GCA_963727515.1. Taxonomy (GTDB): domain Bacteria; phylum Actinomycetota; class Thermoleophilia; order Gaiellales; family Gaiellaceae; genus Gaiella. The sequence continues at coordinate 630,918 of CAVSGN010000003.1, forward strand.
TCGTGCGACCACCTCTACCCGCCGATACCGGGCACGTCGAGCGCTACGGCTGGCGCGGCGTCCCGGACGCCGCCGCCGCAGCCGCCGAGCACGAGGCGTTCCGCGGCCTGCTCGCGGATGCAGGCGCCGAGGTCCTCGTCTCCGGCCACGATCCCGGCAATCCCGACGCGATCTACGTCTACGACCCGGTGCTCGTCGGGGACGGTGGCGCCGCGCTGCTGCGCCCGGGCAAGGAGGGGCGCCTCGGCGAGCCGGCGGGAATTGGTCAGGCCCTCGAGGCAGCGGGCGTCCCGACCCGTTCGACGATGAGTGCGCCCGCCACGGTCGAGGGCGGAGACACGGTCTGGCTCGACCACGACACGCTTCTCGTCGGTCACGGCTATCGCACGGGAGCGGCGGGAATCGCGGCGCTGCGCGCGGCTTTCCCGGATGTCGAGGTGATCGCGTTCGACCTTCCGCACTGGGTCGGCGCTTCCGAGGTCATGCACCTGATGTCCTTGATCTCGCCTCTCGATCGCGATCTCGCGCTCGTCTACCCGCGGATCGCGCCGGTGCGGATGCTGGAGCTGCTCGCCGAGCGCGCGATCGAGGTCGTCGAGGTCCCGGACGAGGAGTTCGAGTCGATGGGATCGAACGTCCTCGCGCTCGGGCCACGGCGGGCGCTCGCGCTCGAGGGGAACGACGTGACCCGACGGCGACTCGAGCGGGCGGGCGTCGACGTCGTCACCTATCGCGGTGACCACATCTCGCGCCTCGGCGACGGCGGCCCGACGTGCCTGACGAGGCCGCTGCTGCGCGGGCCGGAACGCACGGTCCCGTAGGACGGGGCCCGTCCCGCTCCTACGCGTCGTCGAACGTCAGCTGGCGGTGCTCCGAGAGACCGGATACGCCGACGCCTGCGAGGCGGAGGGCTCCGGGCCGGTCGCGAAGCCCTCGATCGAGCAGGGCGCAGGCGAGCTCGGCGATCCGGTCGGCCTCGTCGATCGGGGTGGGGAGCGTCGTCGAGCGGCTCCTGATCGAGAAGTCCGAGTAGCGGAGCTTGGCCGTCACGGTCCGCGCGGAGAGCCCTCGGTTGACGAGGCCCTCGGCCACCTCGCCGGCCATCCTCCGGATCTCGTCGTGAAGCACGCCTCGATCGGAGATATCGCGCTCGAAGGTCTCCTCGACAGAGATCGAGACGCGCTCCGTCTCGAGCTCGAGATCGCGGGGATCGATCCCGCGTGAGCGATCGCGCACGAGCGGCCCGATCGTCCCCGGCAGAACGACGCGCAGCTCGATGTCTCCGAGCGCCGCGAGGTCACCGATCGCCGTGACCCCGGCAGCCGCGAGGCGTTGCTCGGCCTTCGGGCCGACGCCTGGAAGCGCACGAACGGCGAACGGGGCGAGGAAGCGCGCCTCGGTTCCCGGGGGCACGAGGGTGATCCCGCCCGGCTTGCGCCGCTCCGAGGCGACCTTGCAGACGACCTTCGACGTCGACACGCCGAGCGAGCACGAGAGCGAGGTCGCGGCGCGAACCGACGTCTGGACCGCCTCGGCGGCCGCGCGCGCGCGCTGAAAGGTCGGCACGACGGTGCCGAGGTCGAGATAGCCCTCGTCGATGCCGACCTGCTCGACGCGCGGTACGACCTCGCGGATCGCGCTCCAGACCGCCTGCGAGTACTGCCGGTACAGCGCATGCCGGGGGCGGACGAAGACGACGTCCGGGCAGCGACGCAGTGCCTCGGCAGAGCTCATGGCGGAGCGGATGCCGAACGCACGAGCGACGTAGTTGGCGGTCGCGACGACACCGCGGCCCTGCGGGTTGCCGCCGACGACGAGGGGGACGGTACGAAGCGACGGATCCTCGAGCTCCTCGACCGCTGCGAAGAACGCATCGAGATCGAGATGGGCGAAGATCCGCATTCCCGAACGCTACGGTTCGGCCGTGATCGCCGCGCTACCACCTCCTCCCGTGATCGCGCAGCCTGCGCCGAATCAGGTCTCGTTCGGCGTCGTTGCCGGGACGGTTGCTCCGGGAACGAAACGCCTCATCGTTCGCGTGGGTGGGAGAACCGTGGCCGACAAGCCTCTCCGTCAGCGTCACTTCCAGCTCCGCGTCGGGCTCCCCGTCGGGGAGGCAACCGTGCGGGTCGTCGCGGTCGCGCGCAGCGGTCGGCGCAGCAGCGCGCGGGTCCCGCACGTCCTCGCCGCGTCGAGCACTGCCCCGCGCCCCCGCGCGTCACGCAACGATGCGTTGCTCGCCCGTGAGATCCGCCGACTCGTTCGGTCCTACGGCGGGACGAGCGCCGTCTACGTCGAGAACCTCGCGACGGGGGCCGGCGCCTCGTGGAACGCACGGGCCACGTTCCCGGCCGCGTCCGCCCTCAAGCTGGCGATCGCGGTCACGGCGCTCGCCCGCAGCGACGGGACGCCGGCGGAGGGCTCGACGCTGGACGGGCTCCTGCGCCAGATGTTGACGTACTCGGACAACGCAGCAGCCAACGCGACGGAGAGGTACTTCGGAGGCTCGACATCGGGTGGCTCGGCGCTCGTGGACTCGATGATGCGGTCGCTCGGCCTCGCCGACACCGAGATGTACGGCGGCTACACGATCGAATCGCACGGCGATCAGCCACGGGCGCTCTCCGCGCGAATCCCGCTGCGCGTCGACAGCCAGCCCGTGTGGGGCAGTGGCAAGAGGACGAGCGCCTACGACCTGTCCAGGCTGCTTCGCGCTGTCTGGCTCGCGGGCGGCGGCAAGGGGCCGTTGCGCACTGCGCAACCGGGGTTCAGCGTGACGGACGCGCGGTACCTGCTCTACCTCCTCGCACACGTCCGCGATTCGGGCAAGCTCGACCGCGAGCTCGACCGGATCGGTGGCGTGCGGGTGCTCCACAAGGCGGGCTGGATCGACGAGGCCCGACATGACAACGGCATCGTCTTCTGGCGCGGAGGCGCCTTTGTCGTCACGGTGATGACCTACCGTCCCGCCGGGGCCGGAGTCTCGTCCGATGTCCTTGCCGGCCGCGTGGCGGCAGTCGCGCTACGGCGTTTCCGCGGCTGAGGACGGGAAAAAGAAGGGCGCCCGCGTGGCGGGCGCCCATGCTCGCGGTCACGCCCTCGGAGTGCGCGACTGCAAGGCGGTGTCCGGCTCCCGGGAGGCGATATGCGGGAACCGGGCTCCACGAATTGAGACTCTGCGTACCCCCGAACGGTTTGTTGACGTTCCGTAAGGTTCAGCGCCGTGGTCACACGCGGGAATACCGGTACACTTTTTGTAGTTAGTACCTGTATGACCCGAAATTCCGTGAACGCCGAGGAGCGTGAACCTATCGTGAGCAAGCTCTTGCTCGTACCCCTGGACGACATCGTCGTCTTTCCGAACATGAACGTGACCCTGACCGTCGACGTCGGGGACGAAGAGCGTGTCCTTCTCGTCCCGAAGCACGAGGGCGAGTTTGCAAAGGTCGGCACGGTGGCCGAGGTGACAGACCGTGTTCGGCTGCCTGGCGGCGACACCGCCGTGGCACTGAGCGGGCTCCACCGCGCGATCGCCGGCGCCGCCGAGACCGATGCGCGCGGCCGATTGTTCGTCGAGGCCGACGAGCGCGAGGACGACAGCCCGCTGGACGGGGCTGCGCGTGGGCTCGAGACCGAGTATCGCGCAGTCGTCGAGGAGATCCTCGAGCTGCGCGGTGACGATGGACGTATTGCATCGTTCGTCCGCTCGATCTCCGACCCCGGTGCACTCGCCGATACGTCCGGCTACTCGCCCGATCTCACCTTCGAGCAGAAGCTGCAGATCCTGGAGGCGGTCGACGTCGCCGAGCGGCTCGAGCTGGCACTCGCCTTCCAGCGCGAGCGCCTCGCCCTGATGCAGATCCGGAGGCGGATCCGCGACGACGTCAACACGGGGATGGAGAAGCAGCAGCGCGAGTTCATCCTGCGCAAGCAGCTCGACTCGATCCGCAAGGAGCTGGGCGACGACGAGACGTCGGTTGCGGAGGAGTTCCGGCTCAAGATCGCCGAGTCGGCAATGCCCGATCACGTCCGCGAGCAGGCAGAACGGGAGCTCGCCCGCTTCGAGCGGATGGGCGAGAGCTCGCCCGAGTCGCAGACGATCCGGAGCTATATCGACTGGCTGCTCGCCGTTCCGTGGGGCGTTCGCTCGGACGAGCGGCTCGATCCGCAGGCTAGCCGTGAGGTGCTGGACGCAGATCACGCGGGCCTCGACGACGTCAAGGACCGCATCGTCGAGTACATCGCGGTGCGCAAGCTCCGGCAGGAGCGCGGTATCGAGGTCGACAAGCGCTCGGGTGCGATCCTGACGCTCGTCGGGCCGCCCGGCACCGGCAAGACGTCGATCGGCGAGTCGATCGCACGCTCGCTGAACCGGGAGTTCGTTCGGATGTCGCTCGGCGGGATCCGGGACGAGGCCGAGATCCGCGGGCATCGCCGCACGTACATCGGCGCCCTCCCGGGACGGCTCGTGCGCGCGCTCCGCGACGCGAAGACGATGAATCCGGTGATCCTGCTCGACGAGGTCGACAAGGTCGGCGCCGACTGGCGCGGTGACCCCTCGGCGGCGCTTCTCGAGGTGCTCGACCCGGCGCAGAACTCGACGTTCCGCGATCACTATCTCGATGTCGAGGTCGATCTCTCCGATGTCATCTTCATTGCGACCGCGAATCAGGTCGACACGATCCCGGGGCCGCTGCTCGACCGGATGGAGGTCATTCGCTTCGACGGGTACACGACCGACGAGAAGGTGGCGATCGCGACGGGCTACCTCTGGCCGAGACAGCGCGAGCGCAACGGCCTGCGCGAGGAAGAGGTGAGCCCTGCGGACGGCGTACTCGAGTCGATCGTCTCCGAGTACACCCGCGAGGCGGGCGTGCGCCAGCTCGAGCGCGAGCTCGGGAAGGTGCTGCGCAAGACGGCGACGAGGATCGCGTCGGCGGAGGTCGAGACACCCATCTCGGTCGACATCGACGTCGTTCGAGACGCGCTCGGGCGGCAGAGATTCTTTCGAGAGGCTGCGGAACGCACCGCGGTGCCCGGCGTTGCGACAGGGCTGGCGGTGACCGGCGTCGGTGGCGACGTGCTGTTCGTCGAGGCGACGAGCGTCGGAAGCGGCGAGAAGCTCGTGCTCACCGGTCAGCTCGGCGACGTCATGAAGGAGTCTGCGCAGATCGCTCTCTCTGCAGTCCGCGCGAGGGCGACCGACTACGGGCTCGAGGACGAGATCTTCGAGAACCGCTCCTTCCACGTGCACGTTCCGGCGGGCGCGACCCCGAAGGACGGGCCGAGTGCCGGCATCACGATGGCCACGGCCCTCGCCTCCCTGCTCACGGGCAGGCCCGTGCGGCACACCGTCGGCATGACGGGCGAGGTGACGCTCCAGGGGCGCGTGCTGCCGATCGGCGGCCTCAAGCAGAAGGTTCTCGCCGCACATGCGGCAGGGCTTACCGACGTGATCATCCCTGAGCGCAACCGGGCCGATATCGACGACGTTCCCGAGCACGTCCGCGACGAGATGACGTTCCACCCGGTGATGGCGCTGTCCGAGGTGCTCGAGCTCGCGCTCGAGCCGGCCGCACAGCCGCTCGATGTCGCGCTGTAGGAAGTGTCAGCCCGTTCCCGAGGAGGTCCGTCAGGCGGCGGGCCTCCTCGAGCGGCGCTGGACCGTCTCGATCCTCTGGGCGTCGTACGAGGGTGCATCCCGCTTCAACGAGTTCAAGCAGTCTGTCGGAGAGATTCCTCCGCGGACGCTCGCCCTCCGTCTCGTCGAGCTCGAGGAGGCAGGCGTCCTGCAACGTCGCGTGGTCGATGCCCGGCCGCCGCGGGTCGAATACACGCTGACGGCCGAAGGCCAACGCCTGCGAGCCGTGGTCGACGCCCTCGTGAGATTCGCTCACGCATAGAGACGCCTGACCTGCCCTATCAGGGCCCTCGCCGCGCCGCAGAGATCTTCGAATCCGACGCCCGCGTCACGGTGGCGCGTCACCCTGTGTGAAAGTCTCTCTATACCTCGAACGAGTGTCTGCCGATAGGACAGACATGGAGGCCAGCTCGGTAACGAAATCGCGATTGATCGGCGCGATCCTCATCGAGAATGGCCTGATCACGCCTGACCAGCTCGATCGCGCACTCGAGCTTCAGGCCAAGTCCGGGGAGCGGTTGGGCGAGATCTTCGTCACCGAGTTCGGTGTGTCGCGTCTCGACCTCGCCGGCGTCCTGGTCGAGCAGTGGTCAGGCCCCGAGGTCGTGTCGGACGAGCCGTTGAGGACAGCGCCCCCGGCTGACGCATACGAGCCACTGACGCCTGATGAGGTGCAGATCCGTCGTCCGATAGGGGAGATCTTCGTCGAGCTCGGGTTCATCACTTCGGAACAGCTCGAGGCAGCGCTCGCGGCGCAGAGCCAATCGGGTGCCAGAATCGGCGAGATCCTCGTCGAGCAGGGTAGCCTGACGCGCCTCGACCTCGCGAGCGCGCTCGTCGAGCAGTGGTCGGCATTGCAGAAGGTCCGGCCACCACAAGCGGCGGCGTCCGCCGGTCCCGAGCTTCCGCAGGGGGTCGTGCATCTTCGGCGGACCGGCGATGACCGTGGGGGCGCGATCGACGTGGCTGCCGTCGGAGCCCTCGACGAGCGACTCCGTCTTGTCGAGAGCACGACGTCGGCGGCTGTCACCCGGGCCGACCTCGACCGAGCTCAGCTCGATCTCCGAGAGGCGATCGGAGCACTCGAATCGCGCATCGACGCCGCCGTGGATGCGGCCGAGGTGCAGGACCTCGCCGATGCGCTTGGCCCCCTGCTCGCTCGGGTCGACGCACTCGAGAGCGCCCCCGTCCAGGGTGATCTCGTAGCGCTGCGAGACGAGATCGAAGACCTTCGGACGCAGCGCGTCGAGGCGCAGCGATTTGCAGAATTGACCGCGGCCGTCGAACGGCTCGAGCAAGGTGCGACCCGCGTCGATGACATCGAGGTGCTCACCGCGGAGATCGGCGCCCTGACAGCCCGTCTCGATGGGCTCGCCGATGTCGGTGAGTTGCGCGATCGTGTCGACGCCGCGGCGGCGCAGAGCGAGGCCGTGGAGAGCGGTCTTCTGGAGTTGTCGAGTCGTATCGAGCCGCTCGTCGCGCTCGAAAGCAGACTGGGTGAGCCGGGTGCAACAGTCGACCGGAGCGAGGCGGATGGTCTCGCCGGGCGGATCGAGTTGCTGGAGGAGAAGAACAGGCAGGAGGGCGAACATCTCGATCGCCTCGCCGCTGTGGTCGAGGCGCGAGAGGACGTGTCGCCGGCCCTCGACGTCATACGGGCTCGGCTCGACGAGCTTGGGCGTTCGGTGGAGCAGGCGGTCGGTGTTGAGGTCGTCGATGATTTGCGTGCTCGCATTCAGGAGGTTTCGTCGTCGCTCGAGGCGCGGTCGCTGGAGGCGGGCACGGAGTTGCTTGCCGAGCGGCTGGCTGCTGCGGAGTCGCGTCTGGAGCTGATGGAGACGTTTGACGGTCGGCTGTCGGCGCTTGCGGGGGAGCTCGAGAGGCGTCCTGAGGGTGAGGCGTTGACGGTGGAGGTGGCGGCGCTGAGGGAGGAGTTGGGCCGTGTTGCTGCGAGTGTTGCCGGTGAGAAGGCATCGCTTGCGGAGGTGCTTGCGTCTCGTGGCTCGCTCGAGGATGAGCTGACGGGCATTCGCTCGCGGCTGGACGAGCTCGCGGCATCGCCTTCGGAGGATCTGGCGTTGCGTGAGCGTGTCGAGATGGTGGTGTCGAGGCTCGACGAGCTTGGGCGTCTGGAGGCCTCGGTGGGGAGTCTCCGTGAGATGGTCGCGAGTGTCGACACGGTTCGTAGTGCGGATGCGTTGGCGGTCGGTGAGCGGCTCGCGGGGGTCGAGAGCTCGCTTCGGTCGATGACCGGTATCGAATCGAGTCTCCGCGAGGAGGTGGCGCGGGCGTGGGAGGACGGCGCGGCGTTGCTCGCTGAGCGTCTGGCTGTCGCCGAGTCGCAGCTGGAGCTGATGGTCGAGACACACGGACGACAGCTCGAGACACTCGCCACCGAGCTCGAGGCGAGACCCGAGGGTGAGGCGTTGACAGCGGAGGTGGCGGCGCTGGGGGAGGAGTTGGGCCGTCTTGCGAAGAGCACGGCGGCGGAGCGTTCGGCGCTTGCCGAGGCGTTGGTGGCTCGCGGCCCCCTCGAGGACGAGCTGACAGGTATTCGGTCGCAACTCGAGGAGCTTGCGGCGTCTCCTTCGGAGGATGTGGCGCTGCGCGAGCGTGTCGACTTCGTGGTGTCGAGGCTCGACGAGCTTGGGCGTTCGGTGGAGCAGGCGGTCGGTGTTGAGGTCGTCGATGATTTGCGTGCTCGCATTCAGGAGGTTTCGTCGTCGCTCGAGGCGCGGTCGCTGGAGGCGGGCACGGAGTTGCTTGCCGAGCGGCTGGCTGCTGCGGAGTCGCGTCTGGAGCTGATGGAGACGTTTGACGGTCGGCTGTCGGCGCTTGCGGGGGAGCTCGAGAGGCGTCCTGAGGGTGAGGCGTTGACGGTGGAGGTGGCGGCGCTGAGGGAGGAGTTGGGCCGTGTTGCTGCGAGTGTTGCCGGTGAGAAGGCATCGCTTGCGGAGGTGCTTGCGTCTCGTGGCTCGCTCGAGGATGAGCTGACGGGCATTCGCTCGCGGCTGGACGAGCTCGCGGCATCGCCTTCGGAGGATCTGGCGTTGCGTGAGCGTGTCGAGATGGTGGTGTCGAGGCTCGACGAGCTTGGGCGTCTGGAGGCCTCGGTGGGGAGTCTCCGTGAGATGGTCGCGAGTGTCGACACGGTTCGTAGTGCGGATGCGTTGGCGGTCGGTGAGCGGCTCGCGGGGGTCGAGAGCTCGCTTCGGTCGATGACCGGTATCGAATCGAGTCTCCGCGAGGAGGTGGCGCGGGCGTGGGAGGACGGCGCGGCGTTGCTCGCTGAGCGTCTGGCTGTCGCCGAGTCGCAGCTGGAGCTGATGGTCGAGACACACGGACGACAGCTCGAGACACTCGCCACCGAGCTCGAGGCGAGACCCGACCAGGACGCGCTCAGGGCGCTCGATGAGATACGGGCTCGAATCGAGACGCTGGCGGAGAGGACGTCGATAGAGGATCTCGACCGCCGGATCTCCGAGGTCGCCGGACAGTCGGCCCAAGTCGCGGCCGATGCCCGCGCAGGTATCGAGGGGCCTCTCGAGGAGCTGGGCACTCGCGTCGAGGGCTTGTCGGGTGCACTGGGTGCGCGAATCGACGAGCTCGTCGGCCGCATCGGCGGCCTCGTTGCCCGCGAGGAGCTCGATTCCGCTACCGCCGACCACGGTCGGTGGCTCGAGTCCGAGCTCACCTCCATCCGCGAGGCGGGCGATGCACACGCTGCGTCCTCCCAGTCGGCACTCGGGGAGGTCGAGCATCGCCTGGAGACCGACCTCCAGGAGGTACGAGCGGTTCTCGACACTTCACTGGCTGCGGTGCATTCCGAGGTTCGCGAGGAGCGTCAGGAGCTCCGGTCGCTCCTGGGCGCACAGGAGTCCGAACGAGAGGAGCAACGCGCGAGCCTTCAAAGACTCGACGAAGAGCACGCCGCAACCGTCGCGTCGATGAACCGCGTCGAACAGTTGCTCGCCGACGGTCTGAGTGCGCTTTCTGCTCGTTTCACGGAAGAGATCACTGCCGTTCGCGGTGCCGTCGAGCAGGAAACGTCTGCCGTCCGTAGCGAGACTGCGTCGCTTGGCGCACGCGTGGACGAAATCGCCGCTCTCCGTGCCACCGACGCCCGCGCTTCGCACGCGCTCGCCGAGCGGCTCGACGCGCTCGCGAACTCGCATGAGAGCGATCTCGAGTCGTCGCGGTCGGCTCTGGGAGATCTCGCCGATCGATTCGAGGGTCTCTCGGAGGAGATCGACGGTCGTGTTGCGGCCGTACATGCCCCCGTCGAACGCCTCGAATCGAAGCTCGAGGAGCTTCGGACGTTGCGCGACGAGGATTCTGCGACGGCACATGCCGCCGGTGCGGAGCTCGACGCGAGGCTCGATTCGCTCGTCTCCCGCTGCGACGCCGTAGACGGCGCGAGCGCCGAGGCCAGAGAGGAGCTCCGGGGAGAGATCGAGCGGCTCGCGTCGTCGATGGGGTGGCGACTCGAGAAGATCGAGGAGTCACTTTCACGAGATGACTCGGAGACCCTTCGGTCCGCGGTAGGAGATCTCGAACGGCGCCTGGAAGGACAGATCGCCGTCGGAGAGACGCAGGCTCGGGCGACCGAGCGAGCGCTTCGCAAGGGACTGGCGTCGCTCGGGGAACGACTCGTCGACACAGAGTCGGCATACGTCGAGGCAGGGAACACGTTCCGCCGTGCGATCGAGAGGCTCGGGGCAGCCGTGGTCGAGGCCGACGCCCGCATCGCGGATCAGATCCCGGCCTTGCCGCTCGAGGGATGTGTTGCCTTCGCGCCCACCTCGGACGGGTACCGGCTCATAGAGCTTCCGGGTGCTCCGCCAGACGTCGGGTCGACCCTCGAGCTCGAGAGCTGCGACGGCCCTCTCGTCGTCACGCGCTACGGTCTGTCGCCGCTCCCGCTCGACCGTCGACCGTGCGCATATCTCGATCACACCGAGCCACTGCCCTAACCCGGCCGCCGTCGTTCGGCGAGACGGGGCTGCGGAGTCGGAAGCGCCGTGGCCGGCTCGAGCCGTCTGTTGTCGAGTCCAAAGGGTGAGGATACGCCGCCGAATCTGCGTAGATGTACGTAATGCATCGAGATTCAGCGACTCTCGTGACCGGCCTGGCGCTCGCCGTCGTTCTCCTCGGACCGGCGCGCGCGGACGGCGGCTACACCGCCGTCTCGCTCGGCGCCGCCACTGTTGCGCTCGCGGCATTCGCCCTCGCGGTCGCTCTCTCCCGGGATGTCCGGATCGGCCGGCTAGAGCTGGTCGCGGGCTCGGCATTCGTCCTCCTCGCCGCCTGGACCGCGCTCTCTCTCGTGTGGACGTCGAGCGTGCCACTGACGATCGTCGAGCTCGAGCGCGCGCTCTTCGTGCTGGCGGGTTTCATCGCAGCGATCGCGGCGGCACGCGTGTCGTCTGCTCGAACGCTTCCGGCGGCAGTGTTCGCCTTCGCGTTGTTCCTGGCAGGCGACGCGCTCCGCAGCGGGGTCGACGTTCCACTCGGCTACGCGAACGCGCTCGCGCTCCTCTGCGTCATCGGCAGCCTGCTCGCGGTCGGTTGGGCTCTCGAGCGCCGGGACACGACCGCCCTCGTGGCAGTGCCCGCTCTCGCTGTCTTCCTGTTCGTGATCACCCGGACTGACAGCCGCGGCGCCTGGCTCGCCCTCGCCGGCGGCGCCGCCGTCGGCCTCGCGCTCCGAACGCGCCGCCCGGTGCCGGCGACCTTCGGGCTTCTTGCTCTATCGGGGGCCGTGATCGGGGCGTTCGCGGCGCGGGAGAGCGCCCCGCGCTCCTCGTACTGGGGCGTCACGGTGGACGAGATCCTCCGCCACCCGGTCCTCGGGTCGGGCGCCGGGACGTGGCGGCGGGTCTGGCTCGAGCACCGCCCCGTCGATCTCGCAGCGCAGAATGCGCACAGCCTGTACCTCGAGGTGTGGTCCGAGCTCGGGCCGGTCGGGCTGGCGCTCGTCCTCGGCGGCCTTCTCGTTCCACTCGTGGCCGCAGTCCGGGCGCGGCGGCAGCCTGGCGCGATTACGGTTGCGGCGGCGTACACGGCGTTTCTCCTGCACCTCGGGATCGACTGGGACTGGCAGCTCAGCGCCGTTCCGCTGTCGGGCGTCGTCCTCGGAGTCTCCTTGCTCGCGATGGCCCGAGCAGAAGAGAAGCCACGCGGCGTGCCCGTGCGAAGGACGGCCATCGTGCCGGTGGCGGCCTCGCTGATCGCCGTCGGGACGGTCGCCTGGACGGGCGGGCACTTCACGTCAGGCGCCGCCGAGCACCTGCGGGCTGCTCGTTGGCAGGAAGCGCTGCGCGACGCGAACCGCGCGCGCTCCGTGGCGCCGTGGTCGGCGGAGGCCTGGTATCTCCGCGGCGAGGCGTTGCGTTCCCTGGGGCAGGAAGCTCGTGCGCGCGCGAGCTTCCTGCGTGGCCTCGAGCTCGATCGCAGCGACCCCGTGCTGTGGAGAGCGCTGTCGCGAGTCAGCTCGGGGGCCGAGTTGCGTCGGGCGCAGGAGCGCCTGGCGCAACTCGACCCCCAGGGAGCCGGGCGTTAGCGGGTCTCGTGGCTAGCGCGTGAGGCCGACCTGGACGAGCGAGCGTGCCGAGACCCCACCCAGGACGGGTTCACCGTTCTTCCGCGCCCGGACGAAGAACTGGACGTTGTAGGCGGGATTCGTCGGGAAGTCGACCTGGGGAACGGTCGTCAGCGTCACCCAGCCGTCCTGCGCCGTCAACTGCTCGGGGGGAGTGCTCGACACCTCCGGCGTCGACCGCACGAACACGAGGGCACCGCGGACGACGTAGCCGCGACTGTCCTTGACCTTGACGCGAATGGTGAACGGCGCTTTCGAGCGGACCTTGACCGGGTTCGGATTGAACTTCACGTCGGCAATGACCAGCCGTTGGCCGTCAGCGAGGCTCACGCTCGTGACCGGGACGGACGTCTCCCCATTCGGCAGCTTGATCGCGCCCACCGGCCCCGCACCCTTGATCGCACCGGTTTGAACGGTGGTGACGGACGTCGCGCCGTCGTTGTTCGTGGCCGTGACGAGAACTCGGATCGTCCTGCCGACGTCCGCTTTCTGAAGCCGGTAGAAATTGGCGGTCGCCTTCGCGATGGGGATGCACGCGTTTCCGGCCGCGTCGCACCGAAGCCACTGATAGGCGATCGTTTTCGGGAGCGCGTCCCACGTCCCGTTGGTCACCGTCAGGGTCTGGTTTTCGTCCCACAGTCCGCCTGTTACGGGAAGTACGGTGTTGACCGGTGCGTACTGCGCCTGCGAGGCCGTGACGGACGATGCTGAGCCCATGGTCGCGAACACCGCGACGGCGAGCGCCGAGAGGGCGAGAACGGCTGCGGCTCGCCGGGTGGCGAGCCTGGAGCGGAATCGTGACGACATGATGGTTCCTCCTCGGTGTGGATGGGTGTCGCTGTGCGTCCGTTTGGCGCGGATACGGTCGAGTGGTGATTTCATGGTTGTTCGCGTCTCCTTCGTCGTTGGTCCGAACGTCGTGCGGGGAAGAGATGGCTCAGGCGGAAGTCGTACTGACCGTGGAGAGTGCTTCGTCGAGCGCGGCGCTCAGTCCGACGAGCCCACGCAGTCCTTCGGCGAGTACCGGCTGCCAGGTCGGATCCTTGTCACGGTTCGCGAGCCAGAGCGTGCCGTGTTTCGCAAGGAGCTCCTCGCCAACCGCTTCGAGCAGGTCGATCGCCTCGCCAGAGATGACCGAGACGCCGGTGAGATCGACGAAGATCTGGCAGACGCCCCGCTCGAGTCCCTGCAGGCAGGCCAGGCGAACATCGAGCACGGCTCTGGCATCGAGGACGTGCGACGGCACGTCGATGCGGTAGGCGTCGCGGAGCTCCTGCACGCGCACGGCGCTCGATCGTTCCCGTGATGCCGAGGTCGTCATCGACGCCTCCTCTGGTTGTGTGCGTTGATCATGCATCCGAGCTTCACGATAGGAGGGCGGTCGTGAGTGGCGCCACCACGGGAATGAGGCTCAGAGACGGATCCTGTGAGCATCCGCTCACAGACGAGCGGGACGCGGTGGGCGGCGATCAGTCGGCTGCGAGGCGGTAGCCTGCTTCTCGCACCGTCACGATCCGTGTCGGGTGCGAGGGATCGGGCTCGATCTTGCGACGTAGGTTCGCGATGTGGACGTCGCAGGCGCGCGCGTCGCCCACGTACGTGCTGTCCCAGAGGTGCTCCATGATCTCGCGCCGCGAGAAGACCTCACCGGGCCGACTCGCGAGAAGCGAGAGCACCTTGAATTCCGAGCGTGTGACGTGCACCGGTTGCTCGTCGACGAGGACGCTGTGGCGAGCCAGATCGATGGTGATGCCGCTCGAGTGAACCGTCGTGGAGGGGGTGGCGCCCTGCCTGTCGAGCTCACGCCGGCGTTGCAGCGCACGAACGCGGCTGACGAGCTCGGCGAGCGAGAACGGCTTGGTGACGTAGTCGTCCGCACCGAGCTCGAGACCGAGCACGCGATCGATCTCCGCATCCTTCGCGGTGAGCAGGATGATCGGCACGTCGCTCTCCGCGCGAACGACGCGGCAGACGTCGAGCCCGGACATCGCGGGCATCATCACGTCGAGCAGAAGGATGTCGTAGTCGCCCGCGCGGGCCGCGTCGAGTGCCTCCTGGCCGGTGACGGCCGTCTCGACCTCGAACCCCTCTCGCTCGAGGGCGTACACCACCGATTCGAGGATGTCCGCCTCGTCGTCTGCGACGAGGATCCTGGCCATCAGGGCCGCCCCCCTCTCGCAACGAGGATCGACGCCGTCGTGCCGCCGCCCTCGCCGGGCTCGATCTCGACTTCGCCGCCGAGAATCGACACGACTCCTCCGACGATCGAGAGACCGAGGCCGAAGCCTTCGATGCTTCTCGACCCGCCGCGATAGAACCGATCGAAGAGACGCTCACGGTCGGCGGGCCGGATTCCGGGGCCACGATCACGGACCTCGATCCGGACGCGGCCGTCCGCGGTCGGCTCCGCTGCAAGCGTGACGGGACTCCCGTTGGCGTGCTTCACGGCGTTCTCTGCCAGATTTCCGACGGCCTGATAGAGGAGATCATAGTGTGACGACGCGACGAGCCCTGCCTCGCAGTCGACCTCGACCGCCACGTCGCCGCGCTCGCGGAAGACGCTCGCCGTCTCCTCGAGCAGCGACGCGACGTCGACCGGCTCGAGCTCCGGTTGCCCGGCCTGTGTCTGTGCCCGGGCGAGCGTGAGGAGCGCTCGGCTCAGTCGCTCGAGTCGATCCGACTGGCGGCCGATCACGGCCAGGAAGCGCTCCCGGCTCGTGGTGTCGTCCTTTGCGCCGTCGTTGAGAACCTCCATTGCGCTGACGATCGCCGCGATCGGCGTCCTGAGCTCGTGGGCCGCGTTCGTCACGAACTCGCGCTCGGCCCGCTCGCGCCGATCCGTGATCGTCACATCCGTGATCACGAGCAGGACGGCCTGGCTCGCGGTGCGGACAGGAACGCCCGCCACCGAGAAGGTCTGCCCCGACTCCGTCTGCACCCGCTCGCTCTTGCTGCTCGCGCCAGGCTCGAAGAGGGACGCTGCGAGGTCGCGCAGGCCGAACTCGGGCCACGGCTCGGGGAGGGGCGCGCCGGTCGTGAGGACACGCCGTCCGATCTGCAGCCGGGCCCGGGAATTGGCGAACACGACGTCGAGGTTCCGATCGACGGCGACGACCCCTTCCTGGAGCTGCTCCAGGAAGCTACGGAAGTGATCGCGCTCCGCTTCGAGCACTGCAAACGAATCGCGCAGGTGCACGCGCATGCCGTCGACGGCCGCGCCGAGCTGGCCGAGCTCGTCGTTGAACTTCAACGAGAGAGGCTCGTCGAAGTTCCCCTGGTCGATTTCGGTCGCCGCCCGCGTCACGCGCCGCACGCGCGAGGTGATGGGGACAGCCACGGCGGTGCCGAGCGTTGCGCCGACGAGGATCGCGATGAGGACCGTCAGAAGGAGCTGGCCGCGCACGATATCGCCCGCGGCGACGAGATCCGGGCGAGCGGCGACGGCCACGAGCGCCGCTGCCGGGCCCGCTTGCAATGGCAGCGCGACGACGATGCGTCGGCCTCCGTCTTGGGACATCACGAGGCGTCGCCTGTCGAGCGCCGCATCGACTGCGTTGTCGAGGCCGTCGACGGACGCAATCGCAACGCCATTCGAGGTCTCGCCCGAGATCCTCACGCCGTCGTTGTCGAAGAGAAACAGGGCGATGTTGCGTCGTGCCGCCGCTGCTGCCGCCGCAGCGCGAGCCTCCTGTGCCGTCGACTTGGCCGAGACGAGCGCGGCTGCGGTCACGGCCGACCCTGCAGCGAGATCCTGCGCGCGTGCCCGGAACGCGCTCTCGCTTCGCACCGTCAACACCTCCGCCACGGCGACCGCCGCGGTGGTGACGATCACGGCAACGACGATCGCCAGCCAGACGCGCATGCTGATCGACCCGAATCGCATCACGACAGTATGCGGGTGCACCCAGGGGCGTATCCGCACCGAGCGTGAGCAGAACCTCGCAGGATCTTCGGGTCGCGTTCGTCTGACTGGTGGTGCCACTCACGGCCTCGCTCGTACGGTGATGGGATGCTGTGCACTGCGATCGAGGGCCCGGTTCCGAGCAGCTCGGGCCGCGATCAGGCTGCCCGCGCAGCCTCGCTCATCGGCTTCGAGGTCAAGGGTCGGATCGCCGAGCTCGGAGTCGTAGCTGCTCGGACGGCTGCCGACGACCTTCCGGGAGCGACCGAGCTCGTCGTGATTGGCGGCCGTTCGTCGCTCCTTCACTTCTACATCCCGCTCGAGCACGTGACGAGCGTCTCAGCGCGGACGCGCACTCTTCGCGTCAACGTCGATGTGGTCGACTTCACGCCGCGGATCGCCGACGACGGCACCGTCGAGCTGCACATCACGGCCTGATGCTGCGGGCGATCGTTGCCGCGTCGCGCGTTTGAGCGAACGCTCATGCGATCCTGACGGGCCGCTCGTCGGGCTGGTGGCGCCGCTCACCGCATCCTCCCTATGGTGTTGAGGACAGGTCATCCACGTTCGCGAAAGGTGGGATCATGACGCGATCGACGTTCGGAGGCGACAGCGGGATCTCATCGTCGAGCGGCAGGTATCCCACAGTGGCGTCACGGCAGCTCGTCGTTGTCGTTGCAGCGCTTGCGGCCGTGGCCGTTTCGGCGCTCGTCCTGCTGGCCGTGCTCGGCCGGGGCGACTCCAACACCCCGACGGCGGCGACGTCGTCCCCCGCGGCCAACGCGGACGCGACGCCTGCAAAGCGGGCGACGGCACCGTCGGCGTCGTTGAAGGTGACGCTTCCGGCGCAGGGAAAGCTCGGGATGGGTAACGAGGGCGCCACCGTGAAGACGCTGCAGCGTGCTCTTCTCGCCGTCGGCTTCGAACCGGGGGCACGAGACGGGATCTTCGGCCGCGAGACGCAGTTGGCGGTGATCGCGTTCCAGAAGAAGCACAACCTCGTCGAGGACGGAGTCGTGGGCGCGAAGACGGCCGCCGCGCTCAATGCCGCTCTCGCCGACCGCTAGCGCCGAGGGATCGCGGGCGCACGCCGCCCGCCGTCCGATCAGCGCTACCCGGGGTGTCGCGCCGCACGTAGGATCCACGCAGATGAGCGTCAGCGAAGATACGGGGATGGTCTCCGCGTTGCGCGGTCACGACTGGACCGAGATCTTCTCGACCGTCTTGCTCGCCATCGCGACCGTCGCGACCGCCTGGAGCGGCTACCAGGCGACGCGCTGGAGCGGTCAGCAGGCGATCGCGTTCAGCGCTGCAAGCGCCGCCCGCGTCGAATCGGGGAAGGCGTCGACGTTGGCGGGCCAGCAGACCCAGATCGACGTGGCCGTGTTCACGCAGTGGGTCGACGCGTACGCGCGCAAGGAGAAGGTCCTCGCCGACTTCTATTTCAAGCGATTCCGGGCCGAGTTCAAGCCGGCCGTCGATGCGTGGATCAAGACGAAGCCACTCACGAACCCGAACGCCCCGCTGACGCCGTTCTCCATGCCAGAGTACAAGCTCGCGGCGCAGGCAGAGGCCGACCGTCTCGTCGGAGCGGCCGAAGCGCAGACGGAGATCGCGAAGACCGACAACCAACGGTCGGACAACTACGTCCTGTGCGTGGTTCTCTTCGCGACGTCGCTCTTCTTCGCCGGCATCTCGACCAAGCTCGTGGCTGCGAAGAGCCGTGCTGCGATCCTCGCGCTCGGCTATCTCGTCTTCTTCCTTACCGTCGTCTGGATCCTGACCTTCCCGGTGAGCATCTCGATCTAGCGGCTCGGCAGGACTCGCACCCCGCCCGGCGAAGGAGTCCTGCTCATGGGGTGGAGCCGTGACGAGGTGTGGTTCGACATCGACGTGCTCTGGTTCAGGGAGCAGGCGCGACAGCCCTTTGCCGCTGTCGTCCTCGAACTGCCCGCGCTTCCGTCGTTCTCGACCCCGGCGGAGACGGGGCTCGACTGGTCCCGTCGGCGGCGGCTCGAAGCGCAGGCCGCGCGGAGGCGTCGCCTCACGACGCGGACGGTGCCGGCCGTGGCTCTCGTGGTCGGTTCCGCCTCGATGTTGTCGTTCGCCACGCTTCGACCCGCGAGTGGCGGACAGCGCGTCAATCCGCTGAAGGAGGATCCTCCGAGCCAGAGCTTCAGGTTCGGCCTCGCTGGGCTCGAGGTGTCCGACGTGCCGGCACCACCGGCTGCTCCTCCCGCTCCGAAGCAGGAGGAGCGGCCGGCGCGATTCGCCTCGGTCGAGTGGAACCATGCCACGTCGATCGGACTCCAGTACGGCGGCCGGCTGGTCGACGGGACCCAGCTGCCGGTCGAGGGGGCCGACTGGGTCACCTGGAATCCGAACACCGACAGCGTCCCGAATCAGCCTCATCGGTTGTACGGAAACGAACGGACGATCCGCGCGATCGTCTCGGTGATCGGCGCGTACCGTGCCGTCCATCCGCACGCGCCCCGCGTCGTCGTGGGCGACATCAGCCTCGAGCACGGTGGCCGGATGGATCAGCATGTCTCGCACCAGAACGGCCTCGACGTGGACGTCTACTACCCCCGCCTCGACCGGCACCTGAGCGCCCCCATCGCGACGAGCCAGATCGACCGCGCGCTCGCGCAGGATCTCCTCGACCGGTTCGTCGCGGCAGGCGCCCAGGTCGTCTTCGTCGGCTTCTCGACCGGGCTACGTGGCCCGAGCGGTGTCGTCGTTCCGTACCCGAACCACGAGAACCACATGCACGTCCGCTTCCCCGTACCGGGCTGATCGCCTCTATCGGAAAGGCTCGTGCCCTTCGCCCTCGATCTCGAGGTGTCTCTTCGCTAGCGCGTCGGCCTGTCGCGCCCGAACGCCGCGACGGCAGCCTCGACCGTCGGGAAGAAGCGGTCCTCGCCGATCTTCTCGGTCAGGCCGAAGCGGTCGAGCTCGGGGCGGACGTCGTCCTGAACGTGGGCGACGGCAAAGACGACGCCGCGCTCCTCGAGAGCAGCGGCCACTTCGACCATCGTCTGACCGCCGGTGAAGTCGACGTCGTCGATCGCATCCGCGAGCAGGACGAGCCAGCGAGGGGGCTCCGGGACGTTCACGAGCGCGAGAATCTCCTCGGAGAATCGCGAGGCGTTCGCGTAGAAGAGGCCGACGCCGAATCGGTAGACGACGAGGCCGTCCTCCAGCGCTGTCCCGGCCGATGCGGGGGCCATCGTCAGCCTGCCCCCGTCGTCGTGGGTGACGACCGAATCGTGCGGGTCGTAGTGTCGCCTGACGTGGTCGAGCAGTGACAGCACGATTGCGAGGATGACGCCCTGCTCGACGCCGACGCCGACGACGACGGCCGCCGTGACCGTCGCGATCCAGAACTCGTCGCGGCGCAGGCGGTAGATCTCCTTCATGTGGTCGATGTCGATCAGCTTCACGCCGATCACGAAGACGACCGCCGCGAGAACCGCGTTCGGCATGTACTGCAGGGGCTTGGTGAGGAACAGCAGGACGATCGCCACCATCGCGGCCATGGCGAGCATCGCGACCTGGCTCGTTGCCTTCGACTCCTCGGCCATCTTCGTCTTCGTCGGGCTGCCGTTGACGACGAACGTGCTGCTGAGCCCGGCCGCGATGTTCGCGAGGCTGAGCCCGACCAGGTCGTTGTTCTCCTCGAACTGGTCCTTGTACTTGACCGCGTACGCGCGCGAGGTCGCAGCGCTCTGCGCGATGATGACGAGGAACATCGACACCGAGGTGGCGAGGAGCGGTCCGACGTCGTTCCAGCCGACGCCGCTCGGGAGGCCGATCGAGGGAAGTCCGCTCGGGACGACACCGAGGGTGGAGACCCCGTGCGATTGCAGGTCGAAGCCCCAGCTGATCGCGATCATCCCGACAACGGCGACGAGGCCGCCGGGGATCATCGGGATCCACTTCTCGAACACGACGAGGATGACGATGACCGACACCGAGACCGCGAGCGTCGCTCCGGAGAGGTCGGGAATCTCCTTCAGCGTGTCCCAGAACTTGATCACGGTCGCGCTGATGTGGTCGATCGAGACCTTGGGTGACGGGACGCCGAGCATGCCCGCGAACTGGCCGAGCGCAACCTGGATCCCGACGCCGGTGAGAAAGCCGACGAGGACGGTGCGCGAGATGAAGTCCGCCAGGAAGCCGAGTCGCGCGATGCGCGCGAGAATGAGCAGGCCGCCGGTTATCAACGCCGCGAGGCTCGCGTAGGCGAGCCACTCGTTCGTCCCCGGCTGGAGGCCCGAGATGCTGAGGCCGGCGATGCCTGCGTAGAGGATCGCGGCGGTCGCGGAGTCGCCGCCGACGACGAGGTGGCGCGACGATCCGAGGATCGCGAACACGATCGCCGGCAGCAGGATCGTGTAGAGACCGGTGATGACCGGTGTCCCCGCGATCTTCGTG
Organism: uncultured Thermoleophilia bacterium; assembly: GCA_963727515.1. Classification (GTDB taxonomy): domain Bacteria; phylum Actinomycetota; class Thermoleophilia; order Gaiellales; family Gaiellaceae; genus Gaiella. Next base: position 651,498 of record CAVSGN010000003.1, read on the forward strand.
TAGCCCATGACCTCGGGGATCGCGAGCGCTGCGAGCGTGACGCCCGCGACGACGTCCTTCGAAAGCATCGACTTGTCGAAGGGCCGGATTCCCTGGAGGACGGTCACCCACCGGGAGAGGCCGAGGTGGTGGGTGGCGGCGGTCGGCTTGGTCATCGATCTCACTCCCGCGCAACGTTCGGGCCACGGGGGACCTCGGCGAGAGTCACGATCCTACACAGGCACGCGGCCACCCTCCCAGCCACCTGTTCGATCACTGCGACGGCGAGGCCCGGGGAGCGGGCGCAAGCGGCTCGGTCGTCTGCGCCATGTGTGCGACGCCGGGGGTGAGGAGTGCGGCCGTCGTGGCCGTGATGATCACCGCGACGCCTGCCAGGAGGAGCGGTTGTGTGCCGACCACCTGAACGAGTCCCCCGGCAAGCGCGAACCCGGCAGGCAGAAGCGCGACGGATCCGATCTCGGTGAGTGCCATGACGCGACCGAGCGTTTCCCGCGGCACGCCCCGCTGGATACCGGTGATGAACAGGACCGCGCCGAGGTCGGCCCCGTAGCCACCGATGGCCGTCGCGACGGCGATGATCGCGAGTGGGAGGTCGAACGCGAGAGCGAGCAGAGGAAGTGCAAACAGAGCCTGTGCGAGGAGCGCCGATCGCCCGATCGCCCGCGGCTTCCACCTGAGCGGGGTGGCGGCGCCGAGAAGCCCCCCTGCGGCAAAGGCGGTGAGAACGATCGCGTAGCTGGCAGGGCTCCGCGGGACGAGCACGATCGGCAAGAGGACGAGGAAGGGCGCGACCGCGACGAAGACCTGGCTCAGGTCGGAGAGCAGCACCGCGCGAAGCCAGTGCGTTTGCCACGCGAGGCTGACGCCCTCGTGCGCTTCGCGCAGGAAGCCTCGTGCGCTGCCCGGGCGCCTCTGCCTCGGCGCATCCCTGATCCCGCGCGTCGAGGCGACGAGTGCTGCACTGGCAGCGAAGCTGGAGGCATCGACGAGCAGGGTCACGTGGACGCCGATCGTGGCAACGAGGACGCCCCCGAGCGCCGGTCCGAACAGCCCTGCCACCCGAACCGTGAGCGTCGAGATCGAGTTCGCGGACTCGAGGCGCTCCGGCCCGGCCAGATCGACCATGAACGCCTGGTAGGCGGGGCGGAAGAACGCATCGCCGGCGCCGGCGATGACGAACAGGAGGAGGATGAGGGCGAGCGGCACGTCGCTGGGCATCACCGCCAGGGTGGCCACCGTGGCACACAGGAGAACCTGCGAGCCGACCATCAGGAGGCGACGCGGGACACGATCGGTCAAGACACCGCCCAGCAAGAGCAGCAGGGTCGTTGCGGCGGTGCGAACGGCGAATACCGCGCCGAGGACGACGGGGCCGTCGTCCCGTTGCGTGAGGAGCCAGACGGCGATTGCGATCGTGAAGAGGTGGTCGCCGACGCTGCTGACCACCCGGCCGGTGCAGACCCGGACGAACGGCCCGTCGCGAAGGAGGCTCGCCCGTGCCTCGCGGTCGTTCGTGGTCGACGGTTCGGGCGTCATTCGAGATCGAGGAGCAGCGTTGTGAACCCGAGGTGCCTCGACGCGGGCGCCCCGGGAGAGAGAGATCGCTCGTGAACGATCGAGGCCGCCTCCGTGAGGAGCTCCGCCACCCGCTGCGCGTCCTCGTCGGCGAGCCATACTTCGGCATCCGACGTCCTGCTCCGGGGGCCTGCTGCCTGCAGGCGACGGTCGACCTCGCTCAGCGCAGAGCGGATCAGGAGCTGCGACGCTTCGGCTCCGATGTCGTGGAATGCGTCCTCTCGCATTCGGTACCGCAGCTTCGGTCGGCCCGGCCGCGCGGGGCCGCTCTCGTGGCCGACCGGATCGACGAGGCCGGCGTCCGCGAGCCGTCGCAGGTGATAACTGGCTGCGGAGTGCGCGAGACCCGTTGTCTCGGCGACGTCGGTCGCCGAAACCGGCGTGGCGGTCACCATCGCAAGGATCCGCAACCGCATCGGGTGGGCAAGTGCCCTGAGACGAGGGTCGAGGCGAGTTTCCATCGAAGTATTGGGAAATTATCACACGCGCGGCTTCGGGGAGAACCACTGCTTCCGCAGCTCGACGATGCCACGGCCTCGCCGTCTCGTCGCTGGCGAGGCCGGCCGCTACTCGCTCGGCCACATTGGCGTCATCCGCGGATCGTCGACCTGAACGCCACCTGAAAGCTTGGCGGTTCACCGTGTCGATAGCGCCTGCACGGCCCCGATCGCGATAGGCTGGCGCCGCCCTTATCGTGTGTCTCAACCGCAGGCCCGAGTCTCCAGCGTGGCTTCTCCCCTTCCAACGTCCCTCATCCAGCAATTCTCGATCGGCTTCGATCGGCGCGATCTTCCGCGTCTGCACGAGCTGTGGGACCGGGTCATTGTGTCGGAGCGCTGGTCGGAAGGACCGCTCACGGAGGACTTCGAGTCGGCGTGGGCCGCGTCGAACGGCCTGCCGGCCGTAGCGTTCGGTAGCTGGTCCGGGGCGGCGCTTGCGGCGCTGGCTTTCGCCGACGTGAAAGGTGAAGTCGTTCTCTGTCCGTCCAACACGTTCATGGCGACGCCACTCTCGGCCGTCGCGGCCGGAGCCCGGGTCGAGTTCGTCGACGCGAATCGAGACGACCTCTGCATGTCGTTCGACGACTTCGTCGTGAAGGCAGAACGACACCGGCCTCGCGCCGTCTTCGTCGTGCACATCGGTGGCCACATCGCGTTCGAGATCGAGCAGATCGCGCGATACTGTCGCGATCACGGCATCTTTCTCCTCGAGGACTGCGCCCACGCGCACGGTGCGACCTGGCACGGCCGGCGGGCCGGAACCTGGGGCGATGCGGGGCTCTGGTCGTTCGCCGCGACGAAGACGATCTCGACCGGTGAGGGTGGGATGCTCGTTTCGGGCAACGACGACCTGATCGCGTACGCGCGCTCGTACCGGAACTACGGCAAGCCCTCCTACGAGGCGCCCGGCCTGAATTTCCGCCTGAGCGAGTTCACGGCAGCGATCGGACTCGTGCAGACGGAGCGCATGGACGAGATTGTGGCGTGGAAGAACGCTGCCGCGCGTGAGAACCTCGACACCCTGCACTCCTCGAGGCTGCAGCTACCCGACGGGATGATGTCGGGGCTGTACAAGTACATCGTCTTCGACCCCGTCGAGCGCTCGACCGGAAGGGTCTATGACGAGCCGTGCCATCGGCTGATGGGTCACGCGGTGGACCTGCCGGTGACAGACTGGATCGCCGAGAATCACTGGTGTGTGCCGCTCTACTACCGGCCGGACGGGGCGGAGCTGTGAAGGTGCTCGTCACAGGTGGCTCCGGGTTCATCGGATCCCACGTCGTCGATCGCCTGGTCGCGCACGGGCACGAGCCGCGCATCTTCGACCTGGTGCCGTCGCGGTATCACGCGGCGTCCGAGATCGAGTACGTGGCAGGTGACCTTGTCGAGCAGGACTCCGTCCGAGCGGCCGTCCGCGGCTGCGACGCGATTCTTCACCTCGCCGCCGTCTCGGACGTCAACAAGGTGCTTGCCGACCCAGCGCTCGCCGAGGCCGTCAACGCCGGAGGTACCCGCGCAGTGCTCGAGGCGGCACGGCTGGAGGACGTGGGACGGATCGTCTACGCCAGCACCGTATGGGTGTACGGCAACTCGAACGGCCACGGGCCGCTTCGGGAGGACGAGCCGTTCTCCCTCCCGGGGCACCTCTACACCGCCACGAAGCTCGCCGGCGAGATGTACTGCTCCTCGTTCGGTGAGCTCTACGGGCTCGAGACGACGATCGCGCGCTTCGGCATCCCCTACGGGCCCCGTGCTCGACCGGCGACGGTGCTCGCAGCCTTCGTCGCGAAAGCGCTCGCGAACGAGCCGATAACGATCGCCGGCGACGGCACCCAGTCACGCCGCTTCGTCTACGTCGAGGATCTTGCCGATGGTGTCGTCGCAGCCCTCGATCCGGTCGCGTCCGGCCGCGTCTACAACCTCGTCGGTGCGGAGAACACCACGGTTCGTGAGATTGCGGACACGGTGTCGCGCGTCGTGCGCGCCGTCCCGATCGTCCATGTCGAAGGGCGGCCCGGCGACATTCAGGGAGCCGAGGTATCCGGCGAACGCGCAGAGCGCGAGCTGGGCTGGAAGGCGACGACCTCGTACGACGACGGTGTCCGTCTCTACCTGGAGTGGGTGACGAACGGGAAGGTGCAGGCCGCGGCCTAGGCAGCGGGGTCGGCGCCGAGGGTGACGAGGGGTGCCGCGGTGGCCCGGATCGAGTCGATGATCGCCGGGAGGGCGGCGGTCGTTTGCCGCCACGAGCCGGCGGAGCTGTAGTGGTCGGCGTCATGGAGAAGGATGATGTCGCCGGCGACGGCCCCGGCGGCCGACCGCCTCGCGATCGCCGCCGGCGTCTCCCGGGCATCCCAGTCGCGACCCCATCGCGACCACAGTGTCGGCGCCCACCCACGGCGCCGACACGAAGCGAGGCCCCCCGCGCTGAAGACGCCGTATGGCGGCCGGTAGACCGTGGGCGAGATCCCGGTCGCGCGTTCGATCACGGCGAGCCCGCGGTCGAGGTCGCGCTCGAGCGCCGCCGGCGTCCGCCGCAAGAGCAGCGTATGGGCATAGCCGTGGAGTGCGATCTCGTGTCCCGCCGCGACGATCTCGGCTGCGAGCGAGGGGTCGCGCTCGACCTGCTCACCGACCAGGAAGAAGGTCGCAGGAACGCTGTGCCTTGCCAGCTCTGCGAGCACCGCAGGGGTTCCCTCCGGGTGCGGGCCGTCGTCGAACGTGAGTGCGATGCCCGGCCCGTCGAGCCGCCGGCGGATGCCGAGGAGCGTGCAGAGCCTCGGAACGACGGGTGCGGGCGCCGGAGCGCACCAGACGGCCGCCGCGCCGGCGGCCACCGTCGCCCCTACCCTCCACGCCGACATGGCGTGAGTCTCGCACGCCACCCGACGGTGCGAGCCCTCAGCTGACGGCCTCGATAGATTCCCTTCACGACGAGGTACAGGCCGACGACGGCAAGCGCGCCGATCCCGACGCGCCGGGTGTTGCGGTCGAGCCACGCGTTGAAGCGCCGCGTCGCCTGCTGCGTCCACGCGGGTGCCACGAGATAGGAGACGAGCGGAACCTCGATGAACGCGAACATGATCAGGTAGAAGCCGAGCAGCACGACGAAGGTCTGCGCGAAGTTGATGTCCATCTCCGCGATGTCCTTGAGGGCGACGAGCGGGAAGACGCCCGGGACGATGTTGCAGATGATGCCCGCTGCGAACGCCAGTGGGGCCCCCCGGTCGAGCATGCGCTCGAGGCGGCCCGGGCCCTGATCGGCGGGCTTCTCCGCGGGCGCAGCGGGGAGGACGCCGTACCGGCGCCAGAGGACGGCAGCGGCGAGAAGGGCGAGCGCCCCCACCACGATCTGGACTGCTGGGTCGAACGTCGTCTGCGATCCTCCGGTCAGGCTCGAGCCCTGCAGGGCGTAGATGACTACGAGGCCCACGGCCATCGTCGTCAGGAGGCCGCCAGCGAGGAAGCTCACGAGCAGCAGGATCGGGATGCGAGGCCCGAAGCGAGATGATCACGACGACCAGAAGGATCGGCCAGAACGCTGACGCGATCGCGAGAAGCAGGAGCTCATTCATCCAGGAGCACTTTCGCGTCTCCGTCGGCTGGTGCGATGCGCCCGGCGAGCTCGAGCACGACTGATGCAGCCGACGGCAACGATGCGAAGTCGAACTGCTTCACGTGCGGCGCCGCGAGCGCGTCCCGGAGCGCCTCCCCGAGCTCCGCACCGGAATCGGCGACACGGGCGAGCCCGAAGCGGCGGAACGCCTCGTTGTGGTCGCGCACGTGGCCGCGTCCCCATCCGAACGAGATCGCCGGGCAGTTGCGCATCTGCGCCTCGAGGATCGTCAGCCCGCCCGTCGAGTGGACGAGCACGTCGGCAGCCGCGAGCCAGTCGGGCATCTGGTCGGTGAAGCCCTCGATCCGGGTGCGCGGGTGTCTGCCGTACCGGTCGAGCAGCCCGCTGCGGAGGCTCTCGTTCCTGCCGCATAGCGCGACGACGAGCTCTACCTCGGCGAGCTCGTGCGCGACGTCGATCGCCTCTGTCACCCTGCCGACGCCCCACCCGCCTCCCGAGACGACGACGATCTTGCCCGAGAGGGGCAGCCCGAGCGAGGTTCGAGCCGCTGCGGCGCTCCGCGGCTCGAGAAACGCCGGGTCGGTGAAGCCGTGCACGCAGCGGACGTCGGCGTCCGACCCTGCGATACGCCTCACCTCCGCGATCGACTCGGGGTGGGTAACGAGCTGGACGTCGGCTCCCGGCGTCGCCCAGTACCAGAGGCCGCCGAGGTCCGTGATACAGGCGCAGACGGGGACGCCGATGCCGCCGTTCGCTCGCATCCGCCCGAGCACCTCCGTCGTGTGCGGGTAGACCGAGACGACGACGTCCGGCCTTTCCTCCCGCACCAGGCGCCCGAGCCCGTCCGAGCCCGCCCACTCGAGCGCCTTCTGTGACAGCCGGCGCGTCGGCCCGATGCGGGCGAAGACGGCATAGCCGAGGTCCCACAGCCACTCGCCCCGGAAGAACACGATCCGGGCCGCGCTCTCACTCGTGACGCGTACGCTGCGGCCCATGACGGACAGGCCGTCGACGACGGAGATCTCGACCTCGGGGCACTCCTGCCGGAGCTGCGCGGACAGGGTGCGCGCGGGCGCGTCGTGGCCTTCTCCGACGGTCGCCGTCAAGATGAGGACACGGGGCGTCAACGTCGCGTGAGCATATGACACAGATGTGGACAGAGGCCACCCGCGGCGTCGCCGCTCCGCCGGTGTCATGACCGGCCTTGTCGCGCTCGTTGTGTCGGTCGCACTCGTCGACTCGCTCAACCCGGGCACGATCGTGCCTGCGCTCTATCTGGCGACTGGACCACGTGCGGTACGCGCCGTCCTCGGCTTCGCGCTCGGCTTCTTCACGGTCAACGTGCTCGGAGGCATCGCCGCGCTTCTCCTCGGGCACGAGCTCGCGCGCCGCGTGCCGCATCCGAGGCAGGATCTCATCCACGTCGGTGAGGTCGTCGTCGGCCTGCTCGCGATCGCCGCCTCGGGTGTCATGTGGCGCGGGCGACACGGTGTCGAAGCGGCCGTCGCAAGCGCGGAGACGCGCGTGACGCGGGTCGCACCGGTTGCCGGCGCGACGATCGCGGCGTTCGAGCTGCCGACGGCGCTCCCCTACCTCGCGGTGATCGCGGCACTCGCGGCCTCGGAGCAGCGGACGGCCGCACTCGTGATGCTCGTCGTCCTCTTCAACCTGATCTTCCTCGCGCCGGTTGTCGCGATCGCGCTGCTGCGTGCGCTCGCAGGACCACGAGCAGTCGAGATGCTGACGCGCACCCGGCGCCTTGTCCTGCGGTACGCGGGCCTGGTTGTGACGATCGTCGTCCTGGCGCTCGGAATCGCGCTCGTCACGATCGGCGCCGCCGGCATCCGCTCCGGCTAGACCACCCGGCAGCCTGCTCTCCCGAGCAGGTTCCTTCCCGCCGGCGGGGGTCTCAGCGACACGTATATTCGTGTGATTCACAGGATGTTCTGATGGGCCGTGCTGGGATCGAATCGAGCTGCAAAGAGGCACTTTTCGCGCTGCGAGGCCGGCACGGGGGCCAGCACGGGGGACAGCACGCTGGTGCACTTGCCGCTCGAATCGCTCGCTTGTGGCCGGTGGCCCCGGAGCTCCGGGAGTGACCAGGGCGAGAGAGGGCGAAAGACTCGCGCGCGCCCGCGTTCGATTCCTCCCGGGGCCATTCAGAAGGGGCAACCGTGCGAAACCCGCATGGCCGCGCGCTCATCCAGGTCCGGAAGCAGGATCGTGTCGGGGGTTCCGCGGACGTTGGCAGTGCGGATGCCCTCACGCGTCGACGCTCTGGGGCCGCCGCGCGGTGGGTCGACGCGGAGCAGTCCGGCGAGTCCTCAGGCTCGCTACGTCGAGGAAATCGTGACGGGATTCGGGAGAGACCGGTTAGCGGCCGCGGGCGATCGGCCAGCTGTCGACGACGGTTCCCCCCGAGATAACCGTGAACCGCTCGAAGAGGTTGGAGACGACGCAGGTGTGGTTTGGGACGATGTGGACATGGCGACCGAGCTCGAATGCTTCCGCGTCACCCGTGTCCACGTACCCATGCTCCTCGTTCAGGCGCGTCAGAACAGCGTCCGGTGATTCGAGGATCGTTCCGAACCCCGCGTCGGGGCCAGGATCCGAGGTGAGAGCCTTGCTCCCCGCATCCAGGATCGCCCTCCCTTCGCTCACTCTGCTGATTACCGTCGCCCGGACGGTCATCGCGACGTCGTCGAGCACTGCTGCCCCGGCAGCGATCGTCGCGCGGTCGTGGAAGGCGTATGTTCCAACGCGATACTCCGTCACGATCGGACGCAGCGACGCGCACCCCCACATAGCAGGGGTTCCGCCCACCGAGACGACGGTCGCTTCGAGGCCGTCGGCAGCGACGCGGGATACTGCTTCGGCGAAGAACGCCCTTGCGTCGGGCAGCGCCGGATACGTACAGAAGCCGTCGAACCGCAGGCCCGCCGTCGCGTCGACGACGCGAGCGAGCTCTGCGGCCGCGTCCGGGGTCGCGACGCCGGTGCGACCGAGCCCGGTGTCGCAGTCGACGAGCACGCGGAGCGGGCGGGTGCCCGCCGCTTCTGTGAGTTGGGGAAGGAGACGGATGTCGTCGACGGTCACCGTCACGCGTGACCGTTCATGCAGGCGGGCGAGGCGGTCGAGCTTGGGCTTGCCGATGATGTTGACCGGGATGAGCACGTCGTCGATGCCGGCGTCGACCATCGTTTCGGCCTCGAACAGCGTCTGGCAGGTGACGCCCACCGCACCGAGAGCGATCTGGCGTCTGGCGATCTCGACGCATTTGTGGGTCTTCACGTGCGGCCGGTTCTTCAGGCCGAGCCGGTCGCATTCGGCCTGCCAGCGGATGAGGTTCCGCTCCAGGCGATCGAGATCGACGATCGCGGCCGGTGTCTCGATCATGGAATCAAAGCCACGGCCTCGATTTCTACGAGCAAACCGGGAGGCAACGTCGCACCGACCGTCGTGCGGGCCGGGTACGGCTCCGCGAAGAACTCTGTGTATACCTCGTTGTAGCCGGCGAAGTCGCCGAGGTCGGCGAGGAAGGCAGTCACCTTGACAACGTCCTCCATCGTGCAGTCGGCCGCCACGAGGCAGGCGCGGACGTTCTCGAGTGCCTGTCTAGTCTGCTCCCCGATCCCGCCGGCGACGAGAGCGCCGTGCTCGTCGAAGGCGACTTGGCCGGCCGTGAATACCGTCGACCCGCTGACGACGACAGGAGAATACGGCGCCTTGGGCCGCGTGAGACCTTCGGGCTGTGGCGCGACGCGTCCCATCAGCGGGCCAGCGTCACCTTGCTCAACCCGGCTGGGCTGTCCGCATCCAACCCCTTTGCTTGCGCGAGTGCGGAGGCGAAGAGTTGTCCGGGCACGACCGAGAGAAGCGGTGCGAGCAACGGCAGTGGGGCGACGGGCACAGGGAGAGAATAGGTGGCGCCGACGACGTCCGATGCTGCGTTGCCGCTCGCGATGAGGAGCGCACCGGCTGCGCGCGCACGCTCGGCGGCCTCGACCGTTCCCCGTAGTGTCTCGTCGCGCGAGGCGATCGTCCAGACCGGGAACCGCGGATCGACCGCCGCAATCGGGCCGTGCGCCAGGTCCGTCGCTGTCAGCGGCCCTGCGGTAACCCGGCATGTCTCGGTGAGCTTCAACGCCACCTCGCGCGCTGTCGCGTACTCGATGCCGCGACCGATCACGAACATGCGCTCGACGTACGCGAAGTGGAGCGCGGCCGCCGCGGCGGGCTCTGCTACGTCGCGCACGGCCCCGTCGAGGAGATCGGCGGTCTTGTGGATGCCTTCTGACACCGCCGTCGCATCACCGAGGACGTGGCCGGCGAGCAGTACGAGCGCGGCGAGCTGGTTCACATAGGTCTTCGTCGCCGCGACCGCCCGCTCCGGCCCGGCTGCGAGAGGGAGGATGAGCTCGGCCGCTCGGGCGAGGTCCGAAGACGGATCGTTCGTGATCGCGACCGTGATCGCACCCGATCGGCGCGCGCGCTCGACGTACTCGACGACGTCGGGCGTGCGACCGGATTGAGAGAGCCGTTGGGGCACTCTCCGCCCGAATCGCTCGCTTGTGATCTGTGGTAGGCTCCAAGTGGTGCCGTAGGCGATTGGGCACCGGCAAGCTTGTGCGGTTGCCACATTGATCGGCTCCGCGTTCGCTCCATCCTCACGGACCGGGTGGTTCGGCTTTTCGTCGGCGTACACCTCGGTCGACTGTCTGTAGAGGATTCTCTCGCGAGCGAAAGGGAAGATCATGTCTCGTTCATCCAAGAAGCGCTGGACGTTCGGCGGGCTTGTCGCTGGTGTCGGTGCGGCGGTTGCGCTTGTCGTCAGCCTCGGCGCGGGTGCCGGCACGACTGCGGTTACGGCGGCACCGAACAATACGTCGCCGCCGACGATCACCGGCAAGGCAATAGAAGGGTCGAAGCTTGTGGGTCACCGGGGCTCCTGGAGCGGCACCGTTGCCGACTACAACGACCAGTGGACGCGCTGCGACAAGGACGGTGGGAGCTGCGCCAACATCAGCGGCGCCACTAACCGCAACAGCTACGTGGTGAAGAACGTCGATGTCGGGAACACGATCCGCTTCAAGGTGGAAGCCAAGAACGCCGACGGCAACACGTTCGCGTCGTCGGTTCCGACAGCGGTGGTCACGCCGGAGACAACGCCTCCTCCGCCGGTCACCAACGGCTGCACGAAGACCGGCGGAACCGTTCCCGTCGCCGGCATCAGCTCGCCCGCGCATCTGATTGCCGACCAGACGCAGGTGAGCCCCAGCACGATCACCTACGCGACACGGTCGTTGACCGCCCGCGTTCACGTCACCGCGTGCAAGGGCGACGTGCAGGGAGCGCTCGTGTTCGTGACGGCCGTCCCCTACGGCATGTTCGGGGCTGCCAACGAGCAGACCACCGGCGCAGACGGGTGGGCGACCCTGCAATTCACCGCACTCGCCGGCTTCCCCGTCAGCCAGAAACAGCAGCTACTCGTGATGTTCGTTCGCGTCCGCAAAGCCGGCGAGGACATCCTCGGCGGGATCTCTGGCCGCCGGCTCGTCTCCTTCCACGTCAGCCGCGGCTGACCCGAACTCGACAAGGGCGCCGGAGCGAAGGCTTCGGCGCCCTTGCAAACCGAGTCTCCATGAGGAATGGAGCCCTCGGGATCCTCAATCGAAAGGAACCAACATGGGTACTGCAGTCAGTCTTCTGATGATCGCCGCCGGCGCGATCATGGTCTGGGCGGTCGACGCGACCGTGTCCGGGATCAGCATCCACGCCGTCGGAGTCATCCTGATGGTCGTCGGTGTCGTTGGGCTCGTGCTCTCGCTCGTCTTCTGGTCGAGCTGGGGCGGCTTCGGCAGCGCCGACAGGCACGACGGCGGCACGACCGTCGTCAAGCAGTGACCGTTACCGCAATCCCCCTCACAGGGGAAGAAGAGAGGCTCCAATGTCTATCTGGCTCCTGATCTTGATCATCGTTGTCGTCGTCCTCCTCATGGGCGGAGGCATCGGGTACCGCAGGCGCTGATAACAATGGTCACCTCGGGGAACGCGCGGAATCCCGCGCGTTCCGCGGGGCCAACCCCGCGGAGGTTCAACAACATGATCTGGCTCCTCGTGCTGATCCTGCTCGTGCTCGCGTTCGGAGGAGGCATCTTCCTCTCGAAGTTCCTCTTCATCCTGCTCGTCGTCGCACTCGTGCTCGCGGTCGTCGGCGGACGCTCGAGAGCCTGACCCTGCAGTCACCGTCGGACCGGTCGCCAGCACCGACCGTCGCGTCAACCCACGAAGAAGGAGCACACTATGACCGGTACCACCGACGAGATCAGCGGCAGAACGAAAGAGGCAGTCGGCGTCCTCACCGACGACAAGGAACTGCGACGAGAAGGCAAGACCGACCAAGCCGCAGCCACCACCAAGAGCAAACTCGACAGCGCCAACGACTGGGCGAAACACAAGATCGACGACATCAAGAACAAGCTGAACAAGAACTGATCGGGCAGCCGCGAGAAGGCCGGGCGTGCTCGGTCAACCTAGTGCTTCCGTACTTGGCGGAACGCACGGCCGAGGAGTGCGGTCAACGCACGGCCAGCTCAGGCCCCTGGTCGCTTTCTGGGTCGTCAATCTGTGCGCCGCCACGCAGATGCCGTACACGCGGAACAAGGGGCGGTGCCCGTCAGGCGGCGCGACCGGCGTTGGTGGCTTCGAGGCGCACCAGAGACTCCCGGCGGGACGTCTCCGGGTTGGAGATGGGCGATGCCGATACCCCTTTGGGGAAGGGGTCGTGGCCGCGTCGTTGACGGTTGGGTTCTCGAGACCGAGTCTGTCCGACGACGTCGTTGCTGGTCAGCTGGCGAAGACGGCGGCCGGCCGGACGCTCTGGTTCTCGAGCCTACTTCGATCGCTGACCCTTGGCTGCGTGCGTAGGAGCGACGTCAGCTCCTCCGCCATGTCGCCCACCTGCCCGACGAGTGCGGCCGCCACCAGCCGCTCCTCACGAAGGTACAGCGCCACCAGATTGCGCTCCGGAATCGACCCTCGCAACACGACCTCATCGACGCCTTCAGTGTCGCCGAGGAGCTGGAGCTGAAGATCGAACAGCTTCGTGAAGAACACCGAGACCTGCGCATAGCCCGTTCGCGCGCCCGCGAGATTCTGTCCGAGCCGCGTCCCGTGGCCGTCGGCGTTGCTCCAGTGCTCGATCCTGCGTCGCCGCCCCGAGACCACGTCGTCGAAACGCGCCACGTCACCGATCGCGTACACGTCGTCGACGGAGGCGCGGAAATGGTCGTCGACGACGATGCCGTCCTCCAGCTCGAGCCCGCTCCCATCGAGGAAGCCGACATTTGGCTCGACACCGACGCCGACAACGGCGAGGAACGCCTCGATCATCTGGCCCGAGCCTGTCCGGGCGCCGGTCAGCATGCGTCCGTTCGCGTTGAACTCCTCGACCTGCTCGCCGAGCAGAAGCTCGACACCGTGCTCCCTGTACAGCTCTGCGACCTGCTCGGAGAGCTCCGCGGACGCGAGCGCGGGCACGAGCCGCTCGCCCATCTCGACGAGCGTGACCTCGAGCCCGAGCATGCTCAGTGACGCCGCGACCTCCGACCCGATGAAGCTGCCTCCGACGACGACGGCCTTGCGGGCCTCCACCGCCTCGGCCCTCACCAGTCCGGCGTCGGCAAGCGTCCGGAAGGTGTGCACGGCGGGCAGGTCGCTGCCGGCAACAGCGAGCGCCCGCGGGCTGGCGCCCGTCGCGATCACGAGCGTGCCGTACGAAAGCTCGTCGCCGCCCGCCACCGTGACCGTATGGGCCTCGGTGTCGACCGAATCGACCGTTGTTCCGAGACGTAGCTCGACGACCAGGTCGTCGTACTCCTCGGGCGGATGGACCAGTGCCTCCAACGGCTCCATCTCGCCCCGCAGGATGCCCTTCGACAGCGGCGGCCGGTTGTACGGAGGTTGTTCGTCTGACGAGACGAGCGTGATCAGAGCGTCGCCGCCCGCCTCACGGTAGGCGTCGATCAGGCTGGCAGCGGCGCGCCCACCACCAACGATCAGGATCGGGTCCTTCGCCACCCGACCAGCCTACCCGCCATACGCGCGCCCACGCGGCTCCGCTACCTCACGCACGTGCCGTCCGTCATCGGGTCGCTCGAACGCACCACCGAGCGTTTCGCGCGGTGGGTCCTGTCGCTCTGTGTTGCTGCCCTAGTCGCTATCGCTCACAACGAGGCGCGTGATTTTCACGCCACCGAGCCGCTTCGAGTCGCCTCCGAGCTGCCCTCTTCAAGCCAGGTTGCCTCCTCGTCAGGCCCCCTAGGACGAAGGCAACGGCTGGGACCCCTCCGCCTGCGGGTGCTGCTCGGCAACCCGGCTGGTCGCCAAACGGCGTGCCTGCCCTATGCGACACTGAGGTGGTCGTGGTCCACGATCGCTACCGACACCTCGACCTTCCAGATGATGTCTTTGAGGCCATCGTCGCGACTCTGCCCCCTCGCGAGGACCGCGAGCTCGACCAGCGGCTATTCCCCGGCCTAACCGACGCCCGGCTGCGGATGGCGATCAAGAGAGCATGCAAAGCAACCGGCACGCCCCACTTCTCACCCCATGGACTGCGACGACGACGCGGGTCGCTTCACTACGAGCACACCGGGTCGCTCGCTGACTAGCCGAGCTCCTCGGCGACTCAAAGAGAGTCGCGGCCGACCACTACGTGTACGCACTCACCGACTACCGCGAGGTCGACCGATCCATCCCGCTCGCCCGAGCCTGTTCCTGAGCTCGATTCGAGGACAGCACCGGGACAGCACCAAATCGCAACGACCGCACACATCGCAGGTCCGACACACCATTTATTGCGAGGTGCCGTACGCCGCGCATCTGTTAATGAATGGGCCGTGCTGGGATCGAACCAGCGACCTTGGGATTAAAAGTCCAGCGGAACAGGCTGCAACAAGCCGCAGCCGACGGAATCTGCCTGCAAGTGGACGCTTCCAACGCTGAAGCGAACTACAGCGAACTGCACTCTGCGGAGACACGCCGGTACGCTCACCGTACGCTCAGGCGAGGTCAGGTTGAGTGTCCTCGACGGTCGGGTCAGCGGTCGTCGCTGGTCGTGAGCGTGCGCCGGCGGAGGGTGAACGTCTCCTCGAGTGCGCGAGCTCGCTCAGGCCCGATGCCGGGGACGGAGAGCCACTCTGCCGGGTCTGCAGCCACGACTGCGGCGACGCTGCCGAAGCGTTCCAGTAGTGCGCGCGCTGACGTCGTGGAGATCCCTGGCACGGCAGCGAGCAGCGCTTCGGCAGTCTCCTGGCCCGGCTTTGGTCTGGGCCGCTGCGCATACACCGGCCTCTCAGCAGCTGGCTCGACCTGCTGACAGCGGACAGCGAGACGGTAGATCCAGAGCGCCGAATCGCGTTGGTAGCCGCTGCGCAGCAGAGCGATTCCCTGGTCGATCACCGCCAGGCATGCGCCACGGACGGCGTTGTGGTGGAGCGGGCCGCGATCGATGTCTGTGCCCTCGACGAGCAGGTACGGGAAAGCACAGGCGGCACGGAGCTTGCCGAGCTGCGGCCAGAGGCGGCCCTTGACTATCGCCGCGTGGAGGTCGAGCACCCGCTTGCGCTCGACCAGTGTGTCCACGCCGACCGCGTAGTCGCCGGCAGGAAGCGAAGCGATCTCGATCTTGGCGCCGAGCTCGGCAAGGGTCTCCGCGATTCCGCTCTGCCGCTCGTGCACGTCAACGATGATCTTCACCCTCACGGAGTTCGCGCGAGCCATCGGCGTGTTCTCGCTAGCGCTCAGGGCCGAGATCGCGCTCGTGTTGTTGACCGAGTTGGCGACGCTGGGAGAGCTCGATCGCCTGCTTGCGCCAGCGGACGATCTCGCGGGCGAGCTGCTCGTACTGCTGAGCGTCGATCCCGAACTCGTCCTGGCGGAGCCGTGGGAAACGATCGAGCATCTCGGCGAACAGGGCCGGTGTGAACCCGCGGTCCTTCTCCGCCGCGAGGGCGCAGAGCCGGTCGAGACCGTATCGAGGCTCGAGCGCCATCAGGTCGACGAAGTCTCGCGCCTCGGCCCGTCCGAACACTGCAAGCACCTTGTCGACCGCGAGTTCCTCGCCGGTCAGCGTCGGCGCGAGCCGGCCCGCCTCCACTGGAAAGAGCCGGGCATCCGCGCCCAAGTCCAGTTCCGTGCGGTCATCGCCGCTCTCGACGATCAAGCGAGCGAAGCCCGGATTTCCTTGAACATGGCGGACGACGAACCCGGCATCCTGCAGAGCACGTTCGACGGCTGGAACGAGTCGGTCGACGGCGTCGGCTGTGAGCCCGAAGAAGTCGAGGTCGCGCGTCTGGCGGCGAACATCACCGCGAACGATAAGCGCGGCGCCGCCGGCGAGCGCGAAGCCCTCCGCTTCCTCCAGGCCGGCGATGATCTCGGCGACCCGCTCCTGTAACGGGCTGAGCACTTATGCGGCGAGGCGGCGGCGCTCGACCCAGCCTGTCCACGCCTCCCGGACTGCGGGCGGCAGCACGAGCTCGTCCCAGAGCTCGAGGAGCCGTTCGGCGTCGACGAAGAAGCGCACGTCGTCTGCGGTTCCCTCTCGCAGGACCTGCTCGTACACTCGGGCACGGTCGCTGCGGTCGTTTAGGTCGTAGGTCAGGGGTGGGCCGCTCCAGCGGATGTGGGGCGGTAGCTCGATCCGTCCGCTTGCCTTCGGCAGCGAAGGGTTATCCAGGTCGGCGGGGACGGCGACAGGCCGCGCGGCGGGGCCAAGCATGCGAGTCCGCGTCTGTGCCATCTCGGAATCAGTGTACGCATGCGGGGGAACAGCGCTCGCAAACCGTACGACGGCGCGCACCCGAGCTGGCCAGCCTCGGCCGCCGATCTTCCGGCCGAACAGGTATCCGAGGCTGCGACGAACTGAAACTAGCTGCAACAAGCCGAGTGAGCGTACGCACATACGTACGTCGTTCAATACAATTGTGACAACATAAAACAGACGTTTTACAGGGATGTATTAGTGGGCCGTGCTGGGATCGAACCAGCGACCTTGGGATTAAAAGTCCCCTGCTCTACCAACTGAGCTAACGGCCCTGCGCCGGAGTGTAGGCAACCCCCGCCGATTCCCCCGCAAGGACGAACACGCATCGACGTGTCGCGGATCAGGCACACTGGTCGTGTGGCGATGTTGGAGAAGCCCCGACTACGCGGGGTGTTCCACCTGTGGGCGTTTTTCGCCGCCCTCGTTGCCGGCGTTGCGCTCGTCGTCTTCGCCGACGGGCCGCTCCCGCGGTTCGCCGCCTGGATCTACGGGATGGCGCTCGCGGCGATGTTCGGCGCGAGCGCGCTCTATCACCGCTACCCGTTCAAGTCCGCCGCCCGGCGGGTCTGGGCGCGTCGACTCGACCACTCGACGATCTTCCTCTTCATCGCCGGCACCTACACGCCGTTCGCGCTGCTCGCCTTCGACGGCTCGATTACGTGGATCGTCCTCGCGACCGTGTGGTTCGGCGCCGCGCTCGGGCTCGTGCTGAACTTCGTCTGGCTCGACGCCCCGAAGTGGGTGTCGGTGCTCGCGTACTTCGCCGTGGGCTGGGTCGGCGTGATCACGATCCCGCAGATGCTCTCGGGCGTCGGCCTGCCGGGCTCCGTGCTCGTGATGATCGGCGGGATCCTCTACACGCTCGGGGCGCTCACGTACGCATTCCACTGGCCGAACCCGTTCCCGTCGACGTTCGGGTTCCACGAGGTCTTTCACGTACTGGTCGTCGCGGCGGCGACGACGCAGTTCGTCGCCGTCTCTCTCGTCGTCCTGTAACGCCCAGCGCCCCGGCGGGACTGTACGGTCATGAGCATGGAAAAGACACAGCTGTCCGACGCCGAGTGGCGCGCCCGCCTCACCCCCGAGCAGTACGCCGTGCTGCGCGAGAAGGGGACAGAGAGGGCGTTCACCGGCGCCTACACCGACGAGAAGACACCGGGGACGTACCGGTGCGCAGGCTGCGGGACCGAGCTCTTCCGCTCCGATGCGAAGTTCGACTCGGGCTCCGGCTGGCCGAGCTTCGTCGAGCCCGCCTCGCTCGAGAGCGTCGACACCCACGTCGACACGAGCTACGGGATGATCAGGACCGAGGTCACCTGCGCCGCCTGCGGCGGCCATCTCGGCCACGTCTTCCCGGACGGCCCCGGGCCGACCGGCCAGCGCTACTGCATCAACTCCTGCGCGCTCGAGCTCGAGCCGCAGGCGTAGCGCAGCGCGGGACCACCGCTCGCTGTCGGGTCACCGTTCGCGTGACCCGACAGCGGACGACTGCCGCCGCCCGGGGCGCTACGTAGTTCGCCCGTCTGCGTCGGCGGGCCACTACCAATGGCACGAGGCCCCGGGGCGGGCACGCTTGGCGTGTGAAGGTCCTGGTCGCGTACGCGAGCAAGCACGGGTCAACGAAGGAGATCGCCGCCGCCATCGGCCGGGCGCTCGGCGCGAGCGGCTTCGACGTCGATCTGCGATCGGTCGAGGACGTCGAAGACCTCGACGGTGTCCATGCAGTCGTCCTCGGAAGTGCGGTGTACGTCGGACGGTGGCTCGCGCCTGCACGGCACTTCGTCGACGAGCACGCGGAGGCGCTCTCGGTGCGGCCGGTGTGGTTGTTCTCCAGCGGCCCGCTCGGCGATCCGCTGAAACCCGATGAAGACCATGCGGTCGACGTCGACGCGATCGTGGTGGCGACATCCGCCCGAGACCATCGCCTCTTCGGCGGCAAGCTCGACAGGAGCGCGTTGGGCTTCGGCGAGCGTGCGGTCGTCCACGCCGTGCGAGCCCCGGAGGGCGACTTTCGCGACTGGGCCGAGATCGACCGCTGGGCGGCCGGCATCGCCGAGACACTTCGTGCAGAGGCTCGCTGAGATGTTCGCGAGCGCCTTCCGGCTCGATCCGTCAGTCTCCCGTTCGCCGGCGTCCGGTCATCCGGGCAGCCGGATGCTTTGGGGAAAGCGGAAGACGTTCTTCGGATCGACCGCCTTCTTCACCGACTGCAGGCGCTTGTAGTTCGAGCCGTAGTACGCGCGCGACCAGTTCGGAAGCGCCGGGTCGATGTAGTTCACGTAGGCCGCCCCGGACACGTAGGGCTGCATCGCCTGGCGGAAGTTCCCGACCCACCGTGTTCCGGTCCCTCCGTCGTTGCCATTCCAGTACGCCCCGTACTGGAAGCCGAACAACATCTTCCGATGCACGAACGCGGTCGCCGCTGGCTCGATGCGGTTGATCGCGCCACCGTATGAGTCGAGCAACACCACCCCCTTGGCGTTGCCCTGCTTCTGGCGCTGCTCGATCGATTGCACCATCGTGCGGATCCCCGCTGTCGACAGCGGCTTCAGGGCGTAGTCGGACGTCGCCTTGAAGGTCTCCCGCGCCAGGTTTCCCTCCTGCGGGAGGTGACATTCCTTCACGCTTCCCGTGCATCCCGCCCAGTACATGACAGCGTTCATGTACGAGCGCTCGACCACGTCGACTTGCGTCGGCCCACCCACGAGCAGCGGCTGAAGCAGCGACTCGAGTTGCGCCTTCGAGCCGAAGAGCTGTCCCGATGCCTGTAGCTGCAGGCCACCGCCTTCCGTCCCCAGCTTGCACACGGAGTAGAGGCCGTCCGGAGCGTTCGGCGCCCAGCGCTGCCAGGCGTCGACCACGGTCTGCGCCTGGCTCCAGGGCCACTCGATGAAGAACGTCGATACGTTGCCGACCGCATACGTTCGGAACTTGAACGTCGTGACGATGCCGAAGTTCCCGCCCCCGCCGCCGCGGCAGGCCCAGTAGAGGTCGGCATTCTCGCTCTTGCTGCAGGTCCGCACCTTGCCGGTGGCGTCGACGAGGGTGAGCGAGACGATGTTGTCGGACGTCGTTCCGTGGAGGCGCGAGCTATATCCGACGCCACCGCCGAGAGCGAGCCCCGCAATTCCGACGGTTGGGCAGGAGCCGCCCGGGATCGTGCGCCGGTGGTTCCAGAGCGTCGAGTAGATGTCGATCAGCTGTGCGCCGGCGCCGATCGTGGCCGTCGTGCCCGACAGGTGGACACCTTTCAGGCGCGAGACGTCGATCACGAGGCCGCTCGTCGTCGAGTACCCGGCGTAGCTGTGACCGCCGCTGCGGGCGGCGAACGGGACAGCGTACTGCTGTGCCCAGCGAAGGCACTTGGCGACGTCGGAAGAGCCTTCGCAATAGGCGATCGCGAGGGGTTTCGTGCCGTTGAACCGCTTGTCGTAGACCAGCTTCGCCTGGGAGTAGCTGGAGTATCCCTGCTGGATCAGGTCGCCCTGGAGCTCCTTCCGCAGTGCGGAGAGCGGCGGCGTAGCCGCTCGAGCGATCGCCGGAAGGGAGCCAATCGCGCCCCCGGCCAGAACGAAACCGCCTGCGCGGCGCAGAAATTCCTGGCGATCGAGCACGAAGCAGCAACCCTACGCCAATCCGGCGACGACGGCAATCGTGGCGCTCCGAGGTCCGCTGGCTCAGCGCCGGAGCGGTGTAACGCCGCGCCGCTTCGGGGAATGCCTTGCGATCATGGGCGGTGACGGGCTCGAACCGCCGACCCCCTCGGTGTAAACGAGGTGCTCTACCAACTGAGCTAACCGCCCTCGGTCGGTAAGGATAGGCGCTCGCGCAGGGCGTGGCGTGCCAGAAACCCTCGGACGAGGGAGAGTATCGCAGGGCCGGATGTGCGATAAAAGCCGTATGTTGACCGTCATCGGGCCTCATCCCGACACCATGCTTCTCCGGAATGACCGGCGGTTGATCTGCGGCAAGGTGCGGCCTGCGGCGTCTGCGGTGGCCGGTGTCGGGAGGCACCGCAGCCGACTCAGACCTCCTGGTGCCGCCGATGAGCGCTGAGCGCACGCCCCAGACCGACGGTCTGCACGAGTCGCTCGACGCGCTCGCTGATCGGGTCGACACGCTCTCGGCGATGGTCCGCGAGACGGCCGGCGGGATCGCCGCGAACCAAGGCCAGGTCTCGGCGCTCGACCGCCGCCTGCAGGAGCTGACCAGCAAGGAGGCCGATCAGACGGCTGCCGACCTGACGGCGCTGCGCGGGGAGCTCGATGCGCTGCGTGGGTTCATCGCCGACCACCCGACTCGTTCGGGGCATATGGTCGAGGCCGCCTCCGACCCGCTGCGCGAGACGATCACGGAGCTGGCGGGAAGAATCGACATGCTGGGCGAGGTCGTGCGAGCGACCTCCGGCAAGATGGTGGGCGAGCAGAACAAGACATCGGAGCTCGCCAACGCGCTCGCAGTACAGGACGCGCGCGCCGAAGCCAGGTTCGCCGACATCCAGCAGCGGCTCGACTCTGTCTCGCAGCAGGCGGCGCAGGCGCTTGCAGCGCCCCCGGCGACGCCGCCGGACGCCGCACTCGAGCAGCGGGTCAACGACAAGGTCGGAGTTCTCGTCGACCGGGTCAACTTCCTTGCAGAAACGGCCGGCGGGACGGCCGGCAAGCTTGCAGCCACCGACGGTGAGCTGACCACGTTCCAGCAGCGGAGCACCGAGGCGCTGACGAAGCTCGAGCGACGCAGCGACGAGGCGCTCGCTCGCACCGAAGGAGCGCTCCGGGCGATGCGCGGCGATCTCGAGGCGTTCAGGGCGAGGCTCGAGGTCGACCCCATGCTCTCCGAGCGGATGGACAGCCTGCTCGACTCTGTCGAGGCTCTCGGGTCGCGCGTCGGCACGTTGTCCGGGATCGTCAACGAGACCGCCGGTCGTGTCGCCGGGCGCGAGATGGAGATTGCCGGCCTCGACAGCCGGATCGACGATGTCAGCCTCCGGATCGAGAGCGTCGCGAACGAGCTTCGTGGAGAGATCGAGACCCTTACGGCGACGAGCACCGGCCCGGGCGCCTCCGACGCAGAGGCCGATGCACGGTCAGAGGCTCTCGGCGAGCATCTGGCGGCGCTCGAGCAGACGGTCGCCGACACGGCCGGCGCGGCGGAGCAGCTCGGGCTCGACCTCCGCGACGAGATCACGTCCCTGGCTGCGTCCGTCGCGCACGAACATCAGGAGGTCGTCGAGGCGACCAAGGTCCTCGAGGCACGCGGCGCGGCGCTCGAGGCGAGGATGGATTCCCTCTCCGAGTTCGCTTCGTCCTCGGCTGCACGTGGCTCCGAGGAGGTCGAGGCGCTCGCCGCCGCCGTCGTCCGACGGCACGCCGAGGTGCTCGAGGTCACGGCCGAATGGGAGGAGCGCCGAGCCGAGCTCGAGCGCCGCATGGACGATCTGACCGATTTCGCGGCGTCGACGGCCGAAAGAGGCACCGACGAGATGAGTCGCGCTCTGACCACGCTCGCGGCTCGGCTCGAGCTCCTCGAGCAGGATCGTCGGGCCGTTGCCAGCGACGCGACGTACGTCGAGTCCAGCTGGGCCGAGGAGCGAGCGGCACTCGAGATCAGGCTGGACGAGATCGCCGCCTCGATCTCCGAGGAACGTGCTCCTGCCCCCGACGTCGGACGAATCGTCGACGAGCTGGCCGGGCGGCTCGCTCGCATGGAGGGCGAGCGCGAAGCGGTGGCCGACCTCGCGGCTCTCGCGGAGACGTGGACGAGCGAGCTCGCCTCGCTCGAGGCCCGCGTCGACGAGGGCCTCGCGACCCTCGGCGACCCCGGGTCGCCGACCGCGGGCTCCGACGCGGATGTCATGGTCGACCCCGGGCTCTTCGACAACGTCGACGAGCTCGCCCAGAGGATCGAGCAGATCGAGGCGGACAGGGACGCCGTACGAGCCGAGCTCGCCCGCACCGCCACGTCCTGGGCGGCCGAGCGCGCGGGACTGCAGGAGCGGGTCTCCGAGCTCGCGGCGCTGATCGTCACGGGACCGGTCGAGTCCGGCGCCGCCGGCGAGTTCGACGAGGCGTTCCTGCAGTCGCCGCAGGAGCTCGACAAGCTCCGCATCGGGGTCGAGGGTCTTCGCATGAGGCTTGCCTACCACGAGAAGACCGTCTCGGATCTCGCCGGCTCACGGGGGGTCGTCCAGCGACTCGACGAGTTGAGCGCCCGTCTCGATCAGCTCACGTCGATCGTCATGGCGCAGCAGTCGGGCTCGACGCCCACCCCGGCTCAGCAGCCGACCGCTGTGCCGCTCGCCCATACGTCCGGAATCCTGAGTCGCCTGGACGAGGCCGACCGCCAGCGAGCTCAGAGCAGGGAGAAGATGCTCGCCCAGATGGAGAAGATCGCAACTCGCATGGACTGGCGGCTACAGCGACTCGAAGCGGCGGGCGTCACCGTCGGCTCCAGCGTCGACGAGAGCTGATCGGGCCTCCGCAGGCCCGATCGCTTGTGCCAAAGTGTCACAAGGATGCGGGTCTCAGCCGCGCATCGGTCTCGTCCACGTCGGCATCAGCGCTCCGGCAGCACGGAGCCCGATCGCCTCTTCGACGGCATGGCCGATTGCGAGCAGCCTTGCCTCCGAGTACGCCTTGCCGATCAGGACGAGCCCGACCGGGAGACCGTCGACGAGACCCATCGGGAGGCAGAGAACGGGCCAGCCGGCGATCGACGGTGCGGCGCTCGCGAGGCCGCCACCGATCGATCTGTCTCCGTTGACGAGATCGCTCTTCCAGGCCGGCCCGTAGGCGGGTGCGATGAGCAGCTCCGGGGCGCCGCTTCCGGCGAGGGCGGGCTCGAGGCACCCGCGAAGCGCCTGATCGAGGTTGCGAGCCCGGGCGGCGCTGTACTCGCGCGAGGCGCGGCCGCCGGAGAGCAGCGCCTCCTCGAAGTGCTCCTGGCCGAAATGCGCGAGCTCGACCCCAGCATGCTCCTGGTTGAGCGCGACCACCTCGGCCAGCGACGAAGGCCCGGCGCCCGGTCGTGCCGCCAGATACGCGTCGAGGTCGGACTTGAGCTCGGCGAGGAGGACGACGAGCTCGTCCGACCCGAACGTCTCGGGAGGCAGCACCGTTGCGGTGGTCAGCGTCGCTCCGTGCGACTGGAGGGTCTCGAGCGTCGCGGCGAACAGTGCGTCGGTTGCGGCATGACCGCTCAGCCACGCCTCGGCCACGCCGAGCGTGAGGTCTCCGAGCACGACGCTCCCGCACGTTTCGCCGTACTGCGTCGAGCCGGTGAGAGCGTCGAGAAGCAGGGCAGCGTCGTACACCGACCGGCTCATCGGCCCCGGCGCATCCTGGCTGCCGCTGATCGGGACGATGCCCTCGGTCGGAAGGAGGCCGACCGTCGGCTTCAGGCCGACGCACCCGTTGAGCGAGCTCGGGCAGGTGATCGAGCCGTCGGTCTCGGTGCCGATCGCGAGCGGCGTGAGGCCGCCGGCGACCGCGGCTCCGGATCCCGACGACGAACCGCCGGCGTTTCGGTCGAGCGCCCACGGATTGCCCGTGAGGCCCCCGACCGCCGACCAGCCGCTCGTCGAGTGGGTGGAGCGGATGTTGGCCCACTCGGAGAGGTTCGTCGCGCCCAGCACCACGAGCCCGGCGTCGCGCAGTCGGGCGACGAGAGGGGCATCGCGGGCGACGGTCCGTCCGGAGAGCGCCAGCGAGCCCGCCGTGCCGGGCAGGCCGACGGCCTCGATGTTGTCCTTGATCAGCACCGGGACACCGTGCAGCAGCCCGCGCACGCTTCCGGCGGCGCGCTCGCGATCGAGCCGGGAAGCCGTCTCGAGCGCATCGGGCGCGAGCGCGAGCACGGCGCGCAGGTTCGTCTCGCCGGGGCCATCGAGGGCCGCGATGCGATCGAGGAGCGTCTGCACGACCTCGACGGAGCTCGTCCGTCCCGCACCGAGGTCGTCCGCGATCTCCGCGGCGGTCGCGGCCGCGAGGCCGGCCGAGCCCGGGTGGGGGTCCATGCTCACGCGGGCACTCTCGCAAATCGCACGGTCCCTCGTCGTTGGTCATCGTCAACCGCCGTCGTCAACGCCGTTCGAGGGATGAGCCACCCTCGAAAGGGTGAATACGCTTCACTCGGCCGCGGTGCACGATGCGGCCAGCTCGACGGAACGCGACGGTGCGGCGGACGCGGAGGTCGAGAGATAACGAGCTCATCTGAGGTGAGCCATTGCGAAAGGAGGGCCTCGGCGGTGGCCCTCCTCTTCATTCCCGCTGCAGATCGAACGATGAGTTCTCGCCACGGCGATCGTTGTACCGCGTATGAGAGCCTCACCCAGCACCGCCCCGGCCGCAGAGAAGCGACAGCCGGCGTTCACGGGCGAGGACCGCGAGCCCTGCCGTGCTCGTGGCGTGCTGGTGTTCGCGTTGGCGGGCGAGAAGATCTTCGGCGTGACGGGCTTCGCCGGATATCCTGAGCTCTTCCCCGCACTCGGCCTGTCCGACGAGCTGGAGGTGTAGATGGCGTACGACGAGAAGCTCGCCGACCGCGTGCGCGATGTCCTCGACACGCAGGGCGGCGTGAGCGAGCGGAAGATGTTCGGGGGCCTCGCGTTCATGGTGCACGGCCACATGGCCTGCGGCATCGTCGCGAGTGACCTCATGCTGCGCCTCGGCGCCGAGGGAGCGGAGAGCGCCCTGAAGCGCCCCCACGTGCGGCCGATGGACTTCACCGGCAAGCCGATGAAAGGCATGGTCTACGTCGGCGCCGAGGGCTTGCGAGGCGTCGCGTTGCGAAACTGGGTCGAGAAGGCGGTCGCCTTCGTCGCGACCCTCCCGCCGAAGGGATAGGCGCGCGGCCGATAGCTCCGAAGCAAGACCTCGACGATCTCGATGCGATTCATCTCGCGAGCGTAGACCGCCGGCCGCTTCGCTCACGGGAAGCCTCTTTCGCGAAGCCGGCTCACGGAGCGCGGCGCAGCTTGGTGCGTCAGAGAGCGGGCCCGGGTCGGTCCGCCGGAAGCATGCCCCCAACGGGATTCGAACCCGTGCTGCCACCTTGAAAGGGTGGTGACCTAGGCCGCTAGTCGATGGGGGCGGCGCTGGCGATCGTACCTATGCCCCGGATAGGTGTGCATGACCTGGAACGGGGGGAGCGAGGGCCTGAAACCGTTCTGGAGCGATCTACTCTCGAATGTGCCCCGCTTCGTGCCTCGTCCCGGGGCACAGCGGGAACAGTGTTCGGGTAACCGTACGCTCAGAGGCAGGCAAACCGTCCCTTCCCCGGTTCGGACTCGTGCGATAGTGGCTCGAATTCGACTCGTCGAGTCGCGACACCGTGGATAGTGGTCTCGTTCGAATGCATACCCGAGTACTCAAGCCCAGGCACGCCCCCACCCTCCATGTCCGGCCTCTGCGGCGCGGTGACGTCCGTACCGTGATGAGCGTCTTCGAGCGTCTCGGTGAGCGCTCCCGCCGAGCTCGCTTCAACGGGCCCAAGCCGTGCCTGAGTGCGCGCGAGCTCCGCCTTCTGGCAACGGTCGACGCAACCCACCACGTCCTCGTCGCATACGTCGAGCACGACCCTCAGGCGATCGCGATTGCACGGCTCGTTCGCGACGGCGACAGGGCGGAGATCGCTTTCGCTGTCGCCGATGAGTACCAGCATCGCGGCATCGGCTCGGCTCTCGCGGCGGAACTGGTCGCGGACGCCCGCGCCGCGGGGGTCACCGAGATCACCGCTCTCGTCGCGAGCGACAACCCCGCGGCCGTGGCGCTGCTTCGCCGGATCACGCGCACGCTCGACATCCGCTTCGAGGGCCCGGAGCTGGCGATCCGGGCCGCAATCGCCTAGAAGGCGACGAGCCGCAGCGGCCGGCGACCGCTCAGGGCGCCGCGGCGAAAAGCCGCCGCTTGCCCTCGAACCCGCGCAACTCGAACTCTCCGCGGTCGACGAACGTCAGGCCGGAGCCGGCGACGAGGTCGCAGGTCGTCGAGCTCACGAGCACCTCGCCCGGCGAGGCGGCGGCGGCGACTCTCGCTGCGAGGTGGACGCCGATGCCCCGCAGTCTTCCGTTGGCGCGAATCACCTCTCCCGTGTGCATCCCGACCCGCACGTCGACGCCCGCGGAGCGCAGCCGCTCGGCGATCGACCGACCACAGCGGACGGCGCGCGCCGGGCCGTCGAAGACGGCAAAGAAGCCGTCGCCGGCGGTATCGATCTCCTCTCCCGAGAACCGTTCGAGCTCGGCTCGGACGATGGCGTGGTGCCGGTCGAGCAGCTCTGCCCAGGCAGAGTCGCCGAGCTCGGCGGCCGCCTGCGTCGAGCCGACGATGTCCGTGAACATCATCGTCGCCAGCACGCGGTCTGCGTCGCCCTCGCCGTTCCCGTTGCCGTCTGCCGGCTCGCCCGAGATCTGCCGCACGAAGGGCTCGACGACATCCAGGATCTGATCCGGGTCGATACCGGGGAAGTGATCGGCTCCTCCCAGCTCGACAAAGCGCGCGCCGGCGATGCGCGAGGCGATATAGCGCCCCTCCTCGACCCTCACCCTGAAGTCGGTCCCGCGGTGAATGACGAGGGTGGGAACGCGGACCGTCGAGAGAGCGTCGCGAACGTCGATGCGTGAGTTCATCTCCATCAGGGCTCGCACCGCGCCGGGGCTCGCAGCGGCGCGACACCGCTCGCCCCACCATCGCGCCATCGCATCGTCCGCCGAAGGGCACATCACCTTCATGTCGCTCTCGAAGCCCCACTCCCCGAGCCGGCTCTCGATCTGGGCTGCGCGAGTCTCGCGCGTCGGAGCCCACGGGTAGTCCTCGTCCGGATCCCCTCGCTTGGCGAAAGCCCCGAAAAGCACGAGTGCGTGCACGCGGTCGGGATACGTGGCTGCCAGGAGGATCGCGAGCGGGCCGCCCTCGGAGTACCCGAACACGACGGCCCGCTCGCTGCCTGCGGCGTCCATCACCGCGCGAAGGTCGTCCATCCTCGTCTCGATGTCGGGCACCCCCTCGGGGCGATCCGAGAGGCCGGTGCCGCGCTTGTCGAAGCGAAGCAACCGCGAAAACGAGCCGAGGCGATCGAGGAAGTGCGCATGACGGGGCTCCTCCCAGTCCTTCTCGAGATGCGAGACGAACCCGGGCACGAGCAGGAGATCGACCGCAGCTCCTCCGGTCACCTGATAGGCGATGCTGAGTCCATTCGACTCCGCGTACCGGATCGGAGCTCGGGGCTCGGCAGGCGCGGCCGCCAGCGGAACGAGAGGGGCTGCCTGCAGTGGTGCGGGCACATCCACTCCGAGCTCGGAGAGGATCGCCCGGCCGGCGATCACGTCCGGGACCCCATCCCCCTCGCTGAACTGGGAGAGAACGAGCGCGAGGCTTTCCGCTGTCGCCCGATCGCGGCGGTGCCGCGTGAGGGAGACGGCCGCGCGAAGCTCGTACGCGAGCGCACCCTGCTCCGCCGCGATCGCGGCCGCTCGCTCGATGCTCGCGTACCCTGCCTCGACGTCCCCACGCGCGAGCAGCAGCTCACCCTTCAGCCGGTGCAGCTCGGGCTCGCAGAAGAAGGTGCGCTCGCCGCGCATCTCCTCGAGCGCGGCCTCGACGGTGACGAGGCCCGCGTCGACGTCGCCGGTCGCGCGTTGCACGTCGGCGAGCAGCCCGTGGAAGTACGCGTCGTCGAGCCGCGCTCCCGTAGCCCGTGCGGCAGCGAGACCTTCCCGCAACTGCGCGAGACCCTCGGCCGACTCGCCGTCGACGGCGAGGGCCCAGCCGCGCAACACGGTCGCGACCGCCTGCCAGTACGGATAGCCGGCCCGCTGGGAGGAGTCGATCGCCGCCTCTGCCCATCGCCGCGTCTCCGTCGCGTCCCCGACACACTGGCTCACGATCGCCATGTTCACGATCGCCATGCTCCGTGCGTACGCGCGGGGCGCGATCGCGGCGGACGCCACCGCACGCTCGGCGCGGGCGACGGCGGCATCCGGACGGCCGAGGTGCCAGAGCGCAAGAGCCGCCCAGACGTGCGACGACACGCGGGGGCTCTCCCCGAAGACCGCGACGGGCTCGGGGACAGGATCCCCGCCCGCGAGCTCGAGGGCGCGATCGGCCTCACCAAGAGCCTCGGCATGCCTTCCCTGGTGCACGAGAGAGCAGGCCAGCAACTCGTGCGAGGCGACCAGCAGTTCGTCGGCGATTCCATCGGTCGGCAACGCGAGGGCCTCGGCGACCGTCTCTTCCGACGCCGAGTAGCGACCACTGATCTCGTACAGGCCGCCGAGCGCGACGAGCGCCCGCGCCTGGTCGCCGACGACGCCGTGCCCCCGTGCGAGCTCCACCGACCGGACCAGCGATTCCTCGACAGCCGGGGAGGCCCATCCGTCGGTCAGGATCCGCACGGAGCCTTCGAGGAGCCTGGCGGCGTACTCGGTCCGCGCCCGCTCGTTCGCGTCCGGGATCTCGGGCAAGAGGGCGATTGCGGCATCGACGTACGCATGCGCTTCCTCGGCGGCCGTTCTGCCGAAGGCCCGCTCGGCGGCGGCGAGGAGATGGTGCACCGCGAGCACCGAGTCTCCGGATCGCGTGAAGTGCCACGCCAGATCCGCCGCAACCTCGTGCACGTCGTCGCCGTACGCCTGCTCGAGCCGGGCGCCGATACGCCCGTGAAGCCGCTTGCGCTCGGAGCGTGGGATCGTGTCGTACAGCGTCTCCTGGCACAGGTCGTGGCTGAATCCGTACCGGGTCGTGTCCGTGCCGTCCGGCAACCGTAGGTCGCTGCGCCGCGTGACGAACGTCCCGGTCGAGGCCAGCGCCTCGAGCACCGACTCTGCATCGTCGTCGCTGCGCTCGGCCCCGGCCGCCGCGAGCGCCGTGGTGAACTCGGTTCCGGCAACGCTTGCTGCAACCAGGATCTGGCGCGTCGACTCGTCGAGAGGCCGGAACTGCTCGACGATCAACTCGCGGAGCGTCTCCGGCACGTCGTGACGCAACTGCTCCAGCGGGACCGTGAGCTCCCAGGAATCCCCGTCCCGCTCGATCGCGCCGCCGTCGAGCCACGAGTCCACGAGCTTCTCCACGAACAGTGGAACACCACGCGTGCGCCGGGTGACGTCCTCGACGAGATCATCCGGGAGACCGTGGCCCGGAAGACGCTGCGCGAGATACTCCGCGACCGCGCTTCCGCTGAGTGGGCCGACGACGATCTCCGAGCAGAGGTTCCGCAGCCGGAGCGTGCGGGCCAGCGCGTGCGCCCGAGCTCCCTCCTCGCCGATGCGGTACGTGCCGACCACCATCAGCCGCGAGCGGTCCGGGCGCCGGGCGATCGCCTCGACGAGGGAGAGCGTCGACGGGTCGCTCCAGTGCAAGTCCTCGAGCACGAGCACGACGGGGACATCCTCGGCCAACGCGTCGAGCGTCTCCGCCATCTCCCGCAGCATGCGCTCCGGCGTGATCCCGGCCGCACGACGATCGACCCAGTCCCGCTCGTCCTCCTCGATCAGCGACGGCAGCTGTGCCAGCCACGTCGGCGCGAAGCGGCGCAGGTGTGCGACGACGCTCTCGCCAGCGCTCCCGCGCCCGAGACGGCCCAGCGCGTCGAGCACCGGGAGATACGGCTCACCCCTGCCGACACGCTCGATGCACTGGCCGCGACCGACGAGGATCGACGCATCCCGCTCGCATCCGGCGAGCGCTGCTTCGACGAGCGTCGTCTTGCCGCCGCCCGCCTCGCCGCTCACGAAGACGACGCGCCGCTCCCCGTCCACGGCTTCGGCGACCAGGCGCCCCAGCACCGCGAGCTCGTCCTCGCGTCCTACCGGATGCGGCTCCGCCTCGTCCGGTCGCGGGGATAGAGCCCGCTTTCTCGTCGCGGCGTGGGGGTCGGCCGGCGCCACCCAGTCGAGCTCGTGGTCCTGTTGCAGGATCCGTCGCTCGAGATCGCGGAGAGCCTGGCTGGGCTCGATACCGAGATCCTCGTCGAGCATGCGCCTGAAGCCCTGGTGAACCTCGAGCGACTCGGCCTGCCGCCCGGAGCGGTAGAGGGCCAGCATCAGCTGCGAGCGGAACGACTCGCGCATCGGTTGCGTGGCGACGAGCGCTTCGAGCTCGGCCACGAGGGCGGCGTGGCGGCCGAGCTGGAGGTCGGCCTCGATGCGCTGCTCGACGCAGCCGAGACGAAGCTCCTCGAGCCGCGCAGCCTCGATCTCCGCGAACGGCTCATCGATCTCAGCGAGCGCCGGGCCGCGCCAGAGCGCGAGCGCAGCGGAGAGGGCGAGGGAAGCCGATTCGGAGTCACGATCGAGGAGGGCCTGACGCCCCGCCTCGCCGAGCCGTACGAACTCGGCCAGGTCGAGCTCGTCCTCACCGACCTCGAGGACGTAGCCGGGTCCGTGGGTCCGCAGGCGCCCGGCGGG
Organism: uncultured Thermoleophilia bacterium; assembly: GCA_963727515.1. GTDB lineage: Bacteria > Actinomycetota > Thermoleophilia > Gaiellales > Gaiellaceae > Gaiella. The sequence goes on from CAVSGN010000003.1 coordinate 682,382, forward strand.
GAGCGCCTTGCGGAGCCTGGAGACGTTCACCTGGATCGCCTTCACCGCCGTTTCGGGCACGCGATCGCCCCAGAGGTCGTCCACGAGCTTGGTGACCGGCACCGCACGGTTTGCGTTCAGGAGGAGGTCGGCGAGCAGCGCCCGTTGCTTTCCGGCGACAACGTCGACGCGGGCGCCGTCGTCGAGCACCTCGAGTGGTCCAAGAATCCGGAACTCCATCGGGGATCACAGCCTAGCGGGGGCGGCTCCCGGATTCACCACCGAGTAGCCGCCGCTTTACCGGCCCGGTGTGAGGTGAGGCCACATCGGATCGGCAACCACTCGACAAGGAGGAGACATGAACCACAAGCGTGTCAGCTCGATCCCGTTGTTCTCCGGCATCCCGCGCCGGCATCACAAGGCCGTTGCAGCGCTCGTCGACGAGGTCGACATTGCTGCGGGCAGGCCCTCGTCAGGGAGGGGGAGTACGCCGGCGAGGTGTTCGTCATCGTCGATGGCTCGGCCGAGGTCGAGCAGGGCTCGAGCACGATCGGCGTCCTCGGCCGCGGGCACGTCTTCGGCGAGATCGGCGTGATCGAGAAGCGTCCGCGGACGGCGACCGTCGTGGCCCGGTCGACGCCGATGCACCTGCTCGTGATCGCTCCCCGCGAGCTCGCGTCGTTGCGGGCGCGGTTCCCGTCCGTCGAACAGAAGCTGCGGGCGACGATCGCCGCCCGCAGCTCCGCCGACAGCGCGACGATCTCGGAGGCCGCGGCGGCGTGACCGCTCCCGCACATCCCCGGCTACTGCTGGCGCTGCTCTGCACCGGCCAGTTCCTGGTCGTTCTGGACATGACGGTCGTCAACGTCGCGCTGCCGTCCGTTCAGGGCGATCTCGGCATCTCGCCCGTAGCGGCGCAGTGGGTGATGACCGCCTACGCAATCGCGTTTGGCGGCTTCCTGCTCGTGGGAGGACGCGCTGGCGACGCCTTCGGGCGGCGGCGCGCCCTGCTTGTCGGGGCCGCCCTCTTCACCGTGGCGTCGCTCGGGTGCAGCCTCGCGCCGACCGGAGCCATCCTCATCGCGGCACGCGGTGCGCAGGGAGTCGGTGGCGCGCTGCTCTCGACGTCGGCATTCGGCATCCTCGCCGCCACGTTCACCGAAGGCCCCGGCCGCGCGAAGGCGATCGCGACATGGGCCTCGATCGGCTCGCTCGGGGCCGTTACCGGCCTCGTAGTCGGCGGTGCGATCGCCCAGGTGTTCGGTTGGCGGGCGATCTTCCTTGCGTCCGTCCCCGTGGGCGTGCATCCTCGTCGTCGCGGCGCGACGCGTGCTGCCCGAGAGCCGCGGAGCGCGCATCTCTGTCGATGTTCTGGGGGCGGGCCTGGCGACCGTCGGCGTCGCCACGCTCGCGCTCGTCGTCTCCGCCGACCTCGGTTTCACATGGCAGGGACTCTCGCTGCTCGGCGTCGCAGTCGCGCTCCTCGCCGCGTTCGCCGCGCGCGAGCGGCGCGCTGCCCAGCCCCTCCTCCCTCCCGGACTGCTGCGGGGAAGGTCGTTTCTGACGGCAAGCGCGGCAGGCGTCGCATATGGCTCGTCGATGCTCGCCGTCCTGATGCTGCTCGCGGTGTACCTGCAGACGGCCCGAGGGCTCTCGGCCCTCGAGGCCGGCCTGATGCTCTTGCTCCTCCGCGTACCCGCGATCGGCTGGGCCCGCGTCGCCGGTCAGCTCATCGGCCGGTTCGGCCCCTACCCATTTCTCCTCACCGGCACCGCGCTCTTCGCGTCCGGGCTCCTCATTCTCAGCGGGCTTCCGAGCGACGGCCCGTTCGTCGTTCAGCTCACGACCGGACTGCTCGTTCTCGGCGTCGCGATCCCGTGCCTCTCGGTCTCGGTTCCGGCGACGGCCCTCGACGGCGTTCGCGGGTCCGACGCGGGGGTCGGATCGGGCCTGTTGACGACGTTCCAGTGGGTCGGCGGGGCCTTCGGCTTCGCCCTCGTGACGGCGATTGCCGGAGATCCTCAGGCGAGCGGGCGAGAGCACGTGGAGGCCACCATCCGGAGCGGGTTCACCGCGTGCGCCGTGCTCTGCATCGTCGCCTTCGCGCTTGCACTCGCGACGCTCAGACGTCCTCGCGCCGCGGCCGCATCCGCATAGCCCTCGATTTACCGCGCAGTTGCCGACACGTTGCCGGCCTGCCGTGTGATGGAGAGGCACTCATCAACCGACCGGGCTCGCGGCCCGGGAAAGGAGACGGCATGACCACCATCAGCGTCAGCGAATCGATCCGGAACGGAGTCGACACCGCGACGATGTTCGCAACCCTCGACGCGGTCAAGGCCGATCCACAGCTCGGGCGGTTCCAGTTCCGCGCCCGGAACGAGTGGGTCGACGGATCGCACAACCGGATCACGATTCGCGACTTCTACGGAGCGGGCCAGGAGGACGCCTCCCGCGCTCACCCGTTCACGATCGACGCCGGCGAGCCGGCGATCCTGCTCGGAACCGACACGGGCCCGAACCCGGCGGAGCTTCTGCTCGCCGCCCTGTCGGCATGCCTGACGACCTCGCTCGTCTACGTCGCCGCAGCCCGCGGCGTGACGCTGACCGCGGTCGAGTCGACCGTCGAGGGCGACATGGACGTCCGCGGCGCTCTCGGGCTCAGCAACGAGGTGAGGAACGGCTTCGAGCGGATCCGTGTCACGTTCAAGGTCGAGGGCGACGCGCCCCCGGAGAAGCTGCAGGAGGTCGTGACGCGCGCGCAACAGCGCTCGGCGGTCTTCGACATGGTCACAAACGGTGTCCCGGTGTCGGTGGAGGCCGTCACGGGCTGAGGCCTCGGACGGGGGCGGTCGCCCGGTGGCGTCCGCCCCCTCCAGGCCGGGAGGAGAGATGATGATCGAGCTCCAGGCAACCACACACCAGGGCAAGAGGCTCGTCGCGCTCGCCGAGACGCTTGCCACGGCGTTCGCCGGGACGGCGGCACGCCACGATCGCGAGGGAACGTTCCCGCACGATGCGATCGCCGCGCTCGCCGCACACCGGTACTTCGCCGCTCCGGTGCCCGAATCCCTTGGCGGTCTCGGCGTGGCTTCTGTTCACGATCTCGTGATCGCGTCGAGCCGACTCGCGCGTGGCGACGCGTCGGTCGCGATCGGCGTCAACATGCACCTGGTTGCGGTCCTCAATGCCGTCCGCCGGCACCAGACCGCGGTCGCGTCGGGGAACGCCAGGCGGGCCTCCGCGTTCGCGTCGATGCTCGAGGACGTCTCTCGCAGAGGGACGGTGCTCGCGGCCGCGATCAGCGAGCCGGGACAGCATCTGACGAAGCCGGCGACCGTTGCGACCCGAACCGACACCGGCTGGATCGTGACCGGGCGGAAGATCTTCTGCACGATGTCACCGGCGGCGACGACGCTCTACACCGCCGTGTCGTATGTCGACGACGGGGGCGACGAGCGCTACGGCTACGCGATGATCCCGGTCGGGGCCGGCGGCGTGACGGTGAACGGCGACTGGGACGCGCTCGGCATGCGCGCCTCGGGCAGCCACTCGGTCACCCTCGAGTCCGTCGAGTTGCCGTCCGGGGCGCTCCGCGGAGGCTTTCCGGTCGGGCGAACGGCCGCCTATCTGGAGCGAAACCTCACCGCTGGGCTGTTCCACGCGTCGTCGTCGCTCGGTATCGCGGAAAGCGCCAGCCAGATCGCCAACGAGGCGATGGCCTCACGGAACGGTCATGCAGACGGACGCTCGCGCTCGCTCGTCGCGGAGAACGCGGTCGAGCTCGCAGCGTGCCGGGCGTTCCTCGCGCGGGCCGCCGCCCTGATCGACGCGCACTACGACTCACACCCGACCGACGACGGTACGGCGGGCGAGATCGCATCGTTGTTCGCGGAAGCGCAGGCCGCAAAGACGTTCGCCAACGAGAGCGCCACACGCGTCGTCGATCGCGCGCTGCTGCTCTCGGGCGGCGCCGGTTACCTGAACGGCAGCCCGCTGGCTCGCGCGGTTCGGGACGTCCGCGCAGGCGCCTTCATGCACCCGCTCGGCGCGAACCGGGCCTACGAGTACATCGCGACCGCTTCGCTCGGTCAGGAGGCGGTGCTCCGATGACGCGCACGAGGCATACGGAAACCGTCGTCGTCGGAGCCGGCCAGGCCGGGCTTGCCCTGAGCCGGTTCCTCGGCGATGCCGGGCACAGTCACGTTCTGCTCGACCGCGGCCGGATCGGCGAGCGCTGGCGCAGCGAGCGCTGGGACTCGCTCGCGCTTCTGACGCCGACCTGGCTGAGCCGGCTCCCGGGTCAGACGACCCCTCACGACGGCGACGCCTTCCTCGCCGTGCCCGAGTTCGTCGCAGGGCTCGAGGACTATGCGTCGTCGTTCGACGCGCCGGTGCTCGAGGGGACGAGCGTGCTTTCCGTCGAAGGGAGCCCCACCGGGTTCCGCGTCACGACGGACCGAGGCGACTGGACGGCCGGAAGCGTCGTCGTCGCGACGGGCGACAGCGCCGATCCCCGGCTTCCCGCAGCTTCCGGAGCCGTCCCGAGTGGCGTTCGGTCTCTGCACAGCTCGGGATACCGTTCGCCGGATCTCCTCGCTCCGGGAGGCGTGCTCGTCGTCGGCGCCGGCCCATCGGGGCAGCAGCTCGCCCTCGAGCTCGCCCGGGCCGGGCGCGAGGTGACGATCGCCGTGGGACGGCACGCACGCATGCCTCGCCGCTACCGCGACAGGGATATCTGGCACTGGCTCTTTGCTCTCGGCCACGTGTCGCAGCGCCGCGAGGAGATCGCCGACCTGGATGCCGTGAAGCGCAGTCCGAGCCTCCCACTCAGCGGCTCGAACGGCGGAGAGCAGCTCGATCTGGGCGTCCTGCACCGGGCGGGCGTCCGCATCACCGGTCGGGTGCTCGGCTTTTCGGGCCGTCACGCGCTCTTCGGTGAGAGTCTCGAGAGCGAGGTCTCGACGGCGGAGAAGCGGATGCGACGGATCCTGGGCCGGATCGACGATTTCGTCGAGCGGAAGGCGATCGATGCGCCGGCCGAGGAGATCCAGGAGCTCGAGCTCCCGCCGACAACGGGCTCGCTCGACCTGCGGACGGCAGGCGTCACGACGGTGATCTGGGCAACGGGCTATCGGCGCTCCTACCCGTGGCTCAGGGTTCCCGTCCTCGACGGGAACGGCGAGATCGTGCAGCGCTCGGGCGTGACGGCCGCGCGCGGGTTGTACACGCTCGGCCTGAAGCTCCAGCAAACCCGCTCCTCCCACACCATCCACGGCGTCGGCGCGGACGCGGAGGCCCTCGCACGTCAGATCGCGTGCGGCCGCGTGGCGCAAGTCGAGCGTCGCGCAGCATGACGCGACGCCCCCGCTCAGCTCGAGTCGATTGCCAGTAGGGCCTCGATGAGGCTTCGCACGAGCTCGAGCTGCGACCGCATCAGGCCCGGGTCGCCGAGGGCCCGCGTCAGCACGAAGGCCCCCTCGAAGGTGACCGTCAGGTGGTCGGCGAGCGCGAGCGGGTCGACCTCGAACGTGGGTGGGTGCAGTTCGATCGCGGCGCGGATCTTCTCGGCGATCCGGTCCCGATACGCACGGAGTGCGTCGGCGATCACCTCGTTCGTCCCGTCGTCGAAGAGCTGCTTCTCGTAGACGTACGACACGTACAGGCAGCTCGGCTGCTGCGCCACCATCTGGTCGGCAGCGTCCTCGAAGAAACGGATGAACGAGACGAGTTGTCGTGCCGGGTCGGCGCTCTCCTCCTCGGCCCGGGTCATGAACTCCTCGAGGAAGGCGACGTCCGCCTCGGCGTAGCGCTCCACGAGCGCCCTCGCGAGATGGTTCTTCGTCGGGAAGTGGTGGAAGAACGCGCCCTTGCTGGTTCCCGACGCGTCGAGGACGTCGTCCACCGATGTCCCTGCGAGGCCGCGTTCGAGAATCAAGGACTCTGCCCCGTCGAGGATCCGCTCGCGTGTCCGTGCTCCGTCTCGCGCCATGCCATGAACCGTACCTACTTGCAAACGAACTAGTCTGTTTGCTAAAACATACCAACTAGTCCGTCTGTTCACGAAGGAGGAGCGATGCCAACCACGAATCCGACGATCGCCGGGACACTCGACCGTCTCGGCGAGTCGATGCTAGGGACACTCGTCCGGCCGGCCGACCCCACGTACGACGAGGCACGAAGCGTGTGGAACGGGATGATCGACCTGCGTCCGGCTGCGATCGCGCAATGTGCGTCCGCGGAGGACGTGCAGAAGGCCGTCCGCGCCGCGGGCGAGACGGGACTGCCGCTCGCCGTCAGGGGCGGCGGTCACAACGTCGCCGGCTTCGGCACGGTCGAGGCCGGGATCGTGATCGACCTCGGTCGGCTCCGAGACGTTCACGTCGACGGCGTGACGCGGCGCGTGCGTGCCGGGGGTGGCGCCACGCTCGCTGACCTCGACGGCGGGACGCAGGCCCACGGCCTGGTCGTTCCCGCGGGGGTCGCGAGCGAGACCGGGCTTGCGGGCCTGACGCTGAGCGGAGGGCTCGGGTGGTTACGCCGCAAGTGGGGACTGACCTGCGACAACCTCGTCGGGGCGGAGCTGGTCACCGCCGCGGGCGAGATCGTTCGCGTCAGCGAAGAGAGCGATCCGGAGCTGATGTGGGGGCTTCGGGGTGGCGGTGGCAATTTCGGCATCGTCACCGAGTTCGAGTTCGACGCTCACCCCCTCGGTCCCGAGGTCTTCTTCGTCTTCACGATGTATCCCATCGAGGAGGCACGCCACGTGCTCGCCGAGCACGAGCGTCTCGTTCTCGGCGCCGGCGACGACGTGAGCACGATTGCCGTGCTCGGTCACGTGCCGCCGGTCGACGACTTTCCGGATGAGGTGCACGAGAGGCCGTTCGTCGCGGTACTCGCGCTCTACGCGGGCTCGGCCGACGAGGGGGAGCGTAGACTGAAGCCGTTGCGCGAGCTTGCCGAGCCGCTCGCCGACCTCTCCGACCGCATGCAGTTCGTCGACGTCCAGCAGATCTATGACGCTGACTACCCGGCAGGGCATCGTTACTACTGGAAGTCGGCGATGCTGCCCGCGCTTCCCGCGGACGCCGTCGACATCCTCGTCGACGAGCTGCATCGCGCCCCCTCGAAGCACTCGACCATCGACGTGTGGCTCAACGGCGGCGCCATCGCCCGCGTCGCGGACGACGCGACGGCGTTCTCGGGCCGTGCCGGCCTGTACGTGCTCGGCCTCGAGTCGAACTGGGAGGATCCTGCCGACGATGAGAGCAACATCGCGTGGGCCAGGGGGGTGCTCACGTCCGTCGAGAGCCATGCGAGCGGCGGTGCGTACCTGAACTTCCCCGGATTCATGGAGGAGGGGAACGCGCTCGTCCGCGCAAGCATGGGCGGCAACTACGAGCGGCTCGCCGCACTGAAGCACCGGCTCGACCCGGACAACCTCTTCCGGCGGAATGCCAACGTCGAGCCCGCGGGCTGAGCGGTGACCACCGGGTGGCTGACCGCCCTTCCTTGTTGATGCGGTGGTAAGGGAAGGCGCGGTCGGCCACTCTCGCGGGCAGGCCGGCTCGTTGCGGCCTCGCTAGGCTTGCCGTCGGGATGTCCGCGGACGACTCAGGGTTCCGGCAGGCGCGGCTCCGGTCCGATTTCGGCCTCGCGCGTTTGACCGTCCACTGGCAGGCGGCGTTCGACGCGGCCGATACGGCGCTGCGAGCTGCGGGTCACGATCTCTCTCAAGACGAGCTCGGCCTGCGACGCCGGGCGCTCGTCGCGGAGGAGGGACAGACGCTCTCGCTGCTGGGCCGCTACGCCTCCGAACATCTCATCACTCCTCCGCCCCGTCTCTACTTCGGCCCGGTCAGCCCATCGATGCTCGGCCTGCCGTCGTCGCTGAGAGCCTGCGTCTTCGAGCTCGACGGCGTTCTGGCCAACAGTGCTTCCATGCATCGTGCCGCCTGGTCGGAGACGTTCGACCCCTTCCTCCTGCACCGCTCATCGCTCACGACTCACGAGGTGATCCCGTTCGATCCTCGCAGCGACTACGAGACGTACATCGAAGGCCGGCCGCGCCTCGAAGGGGTACGGGGATTTCTCGCGAGTCGCGGAATCAGCCTTGCGACCGGTGACGCGTCGGATCCACCGGGGGCGGAGACCGTGCACGGGCTCGCCAATCGAAAGAAGGAAGCGCTGTGGTCGCTCCTGGAGCGCCAGGGCGTTACGGCATTCGACGGCGCGCGCCAGTACCTCGCGGCAGCGCGCCACGCGGGTCTCCGAAGCGCCGTCGTCTCCGTCAGCGAGAACACGAACGCGATGCTCGATCTGTCCGGGCTCACCCTGGTACTCGACGCGATCGTCGACGGCGGGACGATTCGTTCCGAGCGGCTCCAGCACCTTCCCGCACCGGATACCTTCCTGGCCGCCGTGCGCCTGCTCGGGGTAGAGCCGGAGGAAACGGCGGTCTTCGTCCACGACCTCGCGGGCGTCAGCGCCGGGTCTTCGGCCGGGCTCGGCTATCTCGTCGGCGTGGAGCGAAGCGGGCGGGAGGCGACCATGCTCGCCCGCGGCGCCGATCGCGTCGTACGGGATCTCGGCGCGTTGATGGGCCCGGGTCTGAGGAGCTGATCCGAGAATCGCGCCGGGGCGCAACACGCATGTTCGCTACCCTGGCTGCACACGAAGACCGGAATTCGGCGGCGCCCTTCGCGCTCTCCCTATCCGTTCGCAAGGGAGGCGACCATGACGGCAGCCGCACCCAAGCTCAGCTTCGACAACGGAGGGGCGTTCATCGACGAGACGAAGCGAGAGGTCGAACTGTATCTTGCGCGGAGACGCACCCGGCTCAGCGGGGCCGTCCGGCTCTACGCGAAGGCGCCGATCGCGTTGACGCTGACGGCAGTCTCGTGGGCGGTGTTGATCTTCGCGAGCCCCGGCGCCTTCGTCGCGGCCCTCGCCCTGAGCGGCCTCGTCGTCGGGGCAATGCTGACCGCGTTCTGCGTCCAGCACGACGCCAATCACGGCGCCTATTTCAAGCGGCGCCGGTGGAACCACCTCGTCGGCTGGTCGAGCGACTCGCTGCTCGGCTTCTCGAGCTACGCCTGGCGGGTCAAGCACAACGTCGCCCACCACACGTACACCAATGTCGACGGATTCGACGACGATGCCACGCAGGTACCCCTCGCCCGCTTCACACCGTCCCAGCCGGCGCGGCCGTGGTACCGCTTCCAGCAGTACTACATCTGGCCGATGTACACGCTCATGGGCCTGCGGTGGCAGACGGTCGGCGATCTCGCCGCCTTCCGGCGCGGCGCTGTCGGCAAGAGCACGCTTCGTCGTCCGCGCGGCTGGACGCTCACGGGGGTCGTTGCAGGCAAGGCATTCTTCATCAGCTGGGCGCTCGTGATCCCGATGCTCGTCTACCCCTGGTGGGCCGTGGTTTCGGCGTACGCCCTCTTCACGATGGCGACGAGCCTGATCATGGCGACGACGTTCCAGCTCGCACACTGCGTCGAGGAGGCGTCGTTCGCATCCGCCGAGGATCTCCGCGCCGAACGACGGATCTGGGCGGTGCACGAGGTCGAGACGACCGTGGACTTCTGCCCCCGCAACCCGGTTCTGACCTGGATGCTGGGCGGCCTCAACTTCCAGATCGAGCACCATCTGTTCCCGAAGGTGCCTCACACGCACTATCCGAAGATCGCCGAGATCGTGCGCCGCAACTGCCTCAAGCACGACGTTCGATACTCGTTCCACCCGTCGCTGGGGCGGGCGTTGCGGTCGCACTTCCTCCACCTGCGTGAGATGGGGCGGCTCGGGCTGCCGCCCGAGATCGAGATGGGGTAGCGGCCGGGACAGGTGCGGCGAGCGGGAGACGCCCGCCCTTACTATCTGCTGATGGCGACGGTCTCGGCAATCGCGTACACCCCTGTGAAGGGGCTCGCGGTCGCGTTTCACGACGAGGTCGAGCTCGAGCAGAGCGGCGTCCGCGACAACCGGCGCTTCCACCTGATCGGCGAGGACGGGCGAATGGTCAACGGCAAGGTCGCCGGGCCGCTCGTCCGGATCGGCGCGACGACAGACCGTGACGCTTCGGTGCTGTCGCTTCGTTTCCCGGACGGCAGTGTCCTCGCGGAGGAGGTCACGCTCGGGCCCGCGGTCGAGACGAACTTCTTCGGCAGGCCCGCCTCCGGTCGGCTCGTCGAAGGATCGTTCTCCGAGGCGCTCTCCGAGATCTCCGGCCTCCCGCTCAGGCTCGTTCGCTCGGACGAGCCCGGCGCCGGCTCCGATCGCGGTGTCGGAGGGAGCGTCTCGCTCGTCTCGACGGCAACGCTCGAGCGGCTGGCGCAGGAGGCCGGCGTCGAGCGGATCGACGGCCGCCGCTTCCGGATGCTCTTCACGATCACGGGCGTCGATGCGCATGTGGAGGACGAATGGCTCGGCCGCTCCGCCGCGCTCGGACAGGCTGTCGTCCGCGTGCACGAGGTCGTCGGTCGCTGCGCGGTGACGACGCATGACCCCGACACCGGTGTGCCCGATCTCGACACGCTGCGGATCCTCGCCGGTTACCGGCCACCCGAGAGCGGTGAGCCGCTTCCGCTCGGGGTCTGGGGGAGCGTCGAGCAGCCCGGCATCGTCCGGGTAGGCGACCGCGTGGAACCGCTGTGACGATCGACCCGCGCACCGCGATCGGCACCGTGGAGCTCAAGGTCGCAGACCTCGAAGCTCAGGCCGCGTTCTACCGCGAGGCGATCGGCCTCGGAGAGCTGCGCCGGTCGGACGGCACCGCCGAGCTCGGTGTGCCCGGTGACGAGCGACCGCTCGTCACGCTCCTCCACCGACCCGGCGCGCCGCCGCGCCCGCCACGGACGACGGGCTTGTTTCATCTCGCACTCCTCGTTCCTACGCGGGACGAGCTCGCTCGCGCGGTGCACCGCGTCACGAGCACCGGCCGACGGTTCACCGGCGCCTCCGACCATCTCGTCTCCGAGGCGCTCTATCTCGACGACCCCGAGGGGAACGGGATCGAGATCTACCATGACCGGCCGCGTGAGGAGTGGGAGCGCGACGGCGAAGAGCCGCAGATAGCCACGCTCCCGCTCGATCTCCGCAGCGTCCTCGCGGGTGTCCCGGCGGGCGACGTCGGCGACGGAATGGTCGCCGGGACACGCATCGGCCACGTCCACCTGCAGGTCGCCGATATCGCCGCCGCAGACGCGTTCTACGTCGGGACGCTCGGGTTCGACGCGACCGTGCGGGGCGTTCCGGGGGCGCTGTTCGTCTCGGTGGGCGGCTACCACCACCACATCGGGCTCAACACGTGGGCCGTGGAGGGTGCGCCGACCCCGCCGCCGGAAGCTCGTGGGCTCCACCGGTTCTCCGTCGTGCTGCCGGACGACGCGGCACGCTCGAAGGTCATGGCCTCCGTCGCGGCGGCAGGGCTCGGAGACGGCTCGGCCGAGATCGCCGACCCGTCAGGGAACCGGATCCTGCTGGCGACCCGCTGACCGGGCCGCCGCGGCAGCCGCGCGGGCCTGCCGCTCGTAGTGGTTCGCGGCATAGCCGGTGCCGAGGTAGCTCAGCGGCATCCGGATCGGACGATGCTGCATCTGCCATACGTGGCAGAGCTCGTGCGTGACGAGGTCGTCCGAGACGTCCGCGGAGCGGAGGAGGATCACGCGGTGGAACGCGTAGCCGTCGAAGCGACGCAGTCCCGGGATCAGGAAAAACCAGGGGGCGACGAACAGTCGCACGTGATCGAGCCGTACCGGTGTTGGCCACCAGTCGAGCCGGTCGAGCCGCGCCTTCGCGGCGACGAGCCGTGCGTCAGGCGCCGAGGACAATCGGGTCGTAGACGATGACCGCGCTCCCGTCCTGCGCCTGCTGGACGTCGAACGAGTAGAGCCGCGGGAGCGTGAGCCGGTCGATGAGCTCGGTCTCCCTCTTGGACATCGTCCCGACCGTCGGCGTCTTCGAAGCGATCGACGACGTGAGGGGCACCCGGAGCTGGGAGGCCAGATCGCTCTTCCTCAGGAACACGGACGTCGGCGGCGAGGTCTGGTCGCCGGGCGGAGGAGGCAGGAAGACCGAGACGGAATCGACGCCGTCGACGTACTTGAACGTGTAGAGCGCAAGCTCGAGTGCCTCTCGGCGAAGGAGCGCATGGCGCGCGTCGGACGCCGTGCCGCTCGCGATCGAGCATCCCGGGCCGAGCCCGCAGAGGTCGTACTGGAGGCTCGAGCCCGCCGAGATGATGTCGACGGCGCTCTCCTCTTTCTTCCCGGTCGACGTGTCGGGGCGGATCGCGATCGTGCTGATCGGGACGTCACCGTCCTTGGTGCTGATCTTCGGTGGGCTGACGATCGCCGCCACCGCCTGCTTGCCGTCCGGTAGCCGGTAGCGCTTGGCGACCTGATCCGCGATCTGGCGTGCCTGCGCGACGTCGCTGCCCGTCGGCTCCCAGGTCGACCACTTGGCCGGCGGAGCGGGATCCGGCTCGGACGCCTGCACGATGAAGGCGCCGACGCCGACTCCGGCGACGAGCGCCAGTGCGACGTAGATGATCGTGAAGCGGGCTCCGTATGCCGCGCTCCGCGCCCGGTCGCTTCGCGAAGCGACCGGGCGGCCGACGGGCTGCGCGGGCTCCGCGTCGATGTATTCGGCGCTTCCCTCGGCCGAGGTGCTCCGTGCCTCGCTCACGACGGTGACTCCATCGTCGGGCCGGCGGGGAGCGGCTGCGGGCCGCGACCGACCGCAGCCGAGAACTCGAGGGGCGGCCAGACGGCGTCGTCTGCGAAGTCGAGCTCGGGGATCGTGATCCTGGCCGATTCGAGGAGGGCCAGCAGCTCGTCGCCCATGATCTCGAGCTTGCTCTCGAGCGCGTCGGCGATCGCCTCGATCCCGGCGCGGTTCGTGATCGCAAGATTGTGCGCCGTCACGTACGCCTGGCCGAGGATCTGCGCGGCGACCGTCCGCTTGGCGGGGTCACCGAGCACGCCCGCGATCGGGTCGGCGTCGAACGCGCCTCCGCCGCCGGCGCGCGCCATGATCTGCAGGCCGATCTTCTCGAACCGGTCGAGCACGTCCTTGCGGGCCTGCTCATCGCCCTCGCCGTTCCGTGGCGAGACGTAGAACGGTTGCGGCCCCATGGCGGCGCGCCCCACCATGAGCGCGGCTCGTGCGGTGACGCCCGCCACGTCGCCTCCGACCCCGTTCGAATTCTCACCGTAGATGACGCGCTCTGCCGCCATCGCGCCGAGACCCCACACGATGTCGTGGAACATCTCGTGCTGGAACGAGAACAGCCGCTCTTCCTTCTCGATCATCCAGTGATGGCCGCCGACGCCCTGGTCGCCGCGCTTCTTGATCGTCAGTCGCGTCGACTCGCGGCTCGTGAGGTAGACGTGCCCGGCGACCGCGTGCCCGGCCTCGTGGATCGCGACCGCACGCCGCTCCATCGGGATGTACTCGGAGCCGCTTGCCGTGCCGGCATCGAGGGTCGTCACGGCCTCGACGAGATCGTCCCAGCCGAATCCCTGATTTCCCGTGTGGTGGGCGATCGTCAGCGCCATCGAGATCGCCTGCTCGATCATCGCGGGCGAGTAGCCACTCATGATCCGGGCGATCTCGTCGCGACGGGTGGGGGAGTCGAGCTCTTCGTCGTGGGTCACCTTGCCGATGTAGAGGTCGAGGATGTCGAGACGGTCCTGCTTGCTCGGCGTGCGGAACCAGACATGGCGTCCCATCCGGCCGGGCCGGATCAGGGCCGGATCCAGCCGGTCGATCGGCACGTTCGTGGCCCCGATGAAGTAGATCTGGTCGTTGCGCGGGCGGGCCGCCGGCAGGCGGAGCTTCACCCTGCCGATCGATCGCGGCACGATGAACGTGGCGTCGAGCAGCGTGTTGAGCTTGCTCGTCCCGAAGCGCCGCATGAACGGTGGGTTGTCGATGCCGTCCATCACGACGAGCAGCTGGTTGAGAGCCATGCCGCCCCCCATCCCGCCCATGCCGCCGGGGAACATGAAGTTGAACACGCTCGCCATCCGTAGCTGGAAGCCCGAGACGCCCGTCGGCTGCGGGGCGCGCGAGTCGAACAGCCGGTCGCGCCAGGCCCGCGTCTCCACGATCAGGTCGCCCGACGGATCGCGGGCGCCGAGCGGGCCGAAGAAGAGGAGCTCCTCCGCGTTGCCCGACTGGAGCGGCTCGAAGCTCTGCGCCCGGGCGCCTCCGAGCGACTGGCGCCGCATGCCGACCGCGTCGATCTCGTCGATGAAGACGATGCACTGGCCACCCCACTTGCGCGCGAGCTTCTTGGCGCGCCGGGCGAGCACGCGGACGACGATCGCGTCGATCCCGATGAACGTGGCCGCGAAGCCCGACCCGGGCATCGAGATGAAGGGCGAGTTGAACCCGGTCGCGATCGCCTTGGCGAGCATCGTCTTACCGGTGCCCGGGGCGCCGAACAGCAGGAGCCCGCGCTCGCGCTTGCCGCCGGCCCGCTCGAAGTGGTCGCCCGACTGCCAGATGTCGACGACCCGGCGTACCTCCTCCTTCGCCTCGGTCTGGCCGCGGACGTCCTCGAGCTTCACCCCCCATTCCGCGTCTCCGGGCTCGAACGACTGCATCTGCGACAGGTTCATCATCAGCAGCGGGCCGAACATGATCGCGAAGTTGGCGAAGAAGAGGAAGAAGACGAACGCGGCCTGCATCCAGAGCAAGGGATTGCTGAGCAGATTCCCGATCGCGTCCAACATCGTTCCCGCGGCGCCGAACCACGTGCCCCCGACGAAGAGCCAGGTGATCGTGATCGCGATCGAGACGAGCAGCGCAACCTTGAACCAGAACCGCCAGAACCACGCGCGGCGGCGACCCACGACGTCGGCCTCCCGGAGCTGCGCGCTCGCGACGCCGAAGAGGCTCGGCCAGGGGATCAGCTTGCGGAAGACGAGGTCGGCGAAGCCGCGAAAGACGATCACGACGGCGAGGGCTGCGAGGAGCGAGACCCACCAGTTCCACCCGTTCTGCTGCGAGAACCACACGAACAGCGCCGGGGCGGTCATGACGGCGACGACGGTTGCGACGCGGGTGAGGCGGCGCCACGAGCGAGCGAGCGCCTCCGAGGATTCGCCGGAGGGCAGGCTCGTCAGCGGAACGGTGGTCACCCGAAAAGTGTGGCACGTCGGTTCGGTGCGTATGTTCAACGGCCGTTAAGCGCGCGCATCGCCTGATAGCGTCGCGGCATGACACAGGCAACGCTCCACACAAGCGAAGGCTCGATCGAGATCGAGCTCTTTCCGGAAGACGCACCCAAGACGGTCGAGAACTTCACCCGGCTCGCCGGCGAGGGCTTCTACGACGGGCTGATCTTCCACCGGGTGATCCCGGACTTCATGATCCAGGGCGGGTGCCCGCAGGGCATCGGTACCGGTGGCCCCGGGTACACCTTCGAGGACGAGTTCAACGACCACAAGGTCGTCAAGGGCGCTCTTGCGATGGCGAACGCCGGCCCGAACACGAACGGCTCGCAGTTCTTCATCGTCACCGCCGAGGCGACGCCGTGGTTGGACGGCAAGCACACGGTCTTCGGTCAGCTGACCTCGGGGCAGGACGTCGTCGATCGGATCTCGCTCGTCGAGCGGGACGGCCGCGACAGGCCACTGACCCCGGTCACGCTCGATCGCGTCGAGGTAACCGAACAGAGCGGCGAAGCCGCCTAGCTCCTGGGAGAGACTTCAGTCTCTCCCAGGGGTTTTTACCCCGCACGCTCATCCAGGGGAGAGGCTTCCGTCTCTCCCCGGGGTCGGCGGGGCGATAGGCTCTCGACCATGGACCTGGCGGGCAAGACGGCGATCGTCACCGGAGCCTCCTCCGGTATCGGTGCCTCGACCGTTCGCAAGCTGCGCGAGGCGGGCGTGACCGTGGCAGCCGGTGCCCGGCGTGTCGAGCGAATCGACGCCGACGTCGCGTTCGAGCTCGACGTCACCGACGAGGCCAGCTCGACGACGTTCGTCGAGGCAGCGGTGGCTGCGCTCGGCGGCGTCGACATCCTCTTCAACAACGCGGGCCTCGCGCTCGGCCGCGCGCCGTTCACCGAGTCGACCGCCGAGGACGAGGAGCGCGTGATCCACACCAACGTCGACGGCGTCCTCCGGATGACGCGGCTCGCGCTGCCGCACATGCGCGACGAGGGCCATATCGTGTTCATGGGGTCGATCGCCGGCCGCCAGGCGTATCCGGGTGGGGCCTCGTACATCGCGTCCAAGTTTGCAGTTCGCGGGTTCTCGTACGCCCTCCGCGAGGATCTTCTCGGCCGGCCGATCAGGATCACCACCGTCGACGCCGGCCTCGTCGAGACCGAGTTCTCCGTCGTGCGGTTCAAGGGCGATCAGGCGGCGGCCGACAAGGTGTACGAAGGTCTCGATCCCGTGACGCCGGACGAGGTCGCCGACTGCGTGATGTTCGCGCTGACGCGACCGCTGCACGTGAACCTCGACGAGATCGTGATCAAGGCGATCGCGCAGTCGTCGGGCTCGCACGTCGTCCGGCGATCAGCCTAGACCGCTTGCGCCTCCGCTCCGAGTACGACCGACGGATTGTCGGGTACGCCTTTCCCGCGCTCGGCGCCCTTGCGGCCGAGCCGCTCTACGTCCTCGTCGACACGGCGGTCGTCGGGCACCTCGGCAGATCGCAGCTCGCGGCCCTCGGGCTCGCTGCAACCGTCCTCTCGGTGCTCGCGATGTTCAACTTCCTCCAGTACGGGACGACCGCGCAGGTCGCACGCGCGACGGGTGCAGGCGAGGACCTGACCGCGGCCCGCCTCGGTGCACAGTGTCTCTGGCTCTCGTTGGGCTTCGGTGCCGTCGTTGCCGTCGCCGTCGCCGCGCTGGCGCAGCCGATCGTCTCGGTGATCGGTGTCGAGGATCAGACGGCGTCGTACGCGGTCACGTATCTGCGCATCGCCGCGCTCGGCATCCCGTCCGCGTTTCTCGCGATCGGTGGCCAGGGCTTCCTCCGCGGCGTCTCCGATCTGCGCACCCCGCTCGTGATCATCATTGCCGGGAACGTCGTCAACGTGATTCTCGAGATCGCGCTCGTGTACGGCCTCGACCTGGGCATCGAGGGCTCGGCCTGGGGGACGGTCGCCGCGCAGACCGGAATGGGCATCGCGATGGTCGTCGCGATCCTGCGCCGGGTCGGCCTGGCGAATGCGGGGATCCGGCCCGCGCTTGCCCGACGGCTCCTCTCGCTCGGCAAGTTCATCTTCGTCCGCACCGCTGCGTTGCTCGCCTCGTTCGTGCTCGCGGGCATCGTCGTCGCTCGGCTCGGCGATGCGCCGCTCGCCGCCCATCAGGTCGGGTTCCAGCTCTGGGTTCTCCTCGCGCTCATCCTCGACGCGATCGCGATCGCGGGGCAGATCATCGTCGGCCAGGAGCTCGGCGCCGCACGTCCCGATGCCGCCTTCGCGGCGAGCATCCGCATGATCGGGCTCTCCGTCGTGATCGGCGCCGCGTTCGCCCTCGTCTTCCTCGGGCTCGGAGACGTGATCCCGAGAGCGTTCACCTCGGATCCGGCTGTGCTCGCCCAGTGCGCGCTGCTCTGGCCGCTCTTCGCTCTGATGCAGCCGCTCAACGGAGCCGTGTTCGCGCTCGACGGGATCCTGATCGGCGCGAGCGACGGCTTCTACCTGGCGCTCTCTATGGTGGCGGCGTTCGTCGTGTTCGCAGCCGCGCTGGCCGTGACGATGTGGGCCGGCTGGGGCGTTCGGGGCGTCTGGGCGGCGCTGACGGTGCTCATCGTCACGCGCCTCGCCTTCATGGGTGCGCGGTTCGCGCGCCGCCGCTGGCTGGTTACGGGCTTCGCCTGACGCCGGCCTCGCGCCTCCAGTTCGCCGTTACCGCGACCTCCTCGAACCCGGCTCGGAGGATGTTGCGGTACGAGTTCGAGGGAAGCTCTTCCCGACGCTCGCCCGTCTCGGTGACGAGGACATCGCACCCGCTTTCGCGTGCGTGCCGGATGCGTGCGGCGAGGAGCGCGCTCTGCCCGCCCTTGCCCCGATGCTCGGGCAGCGTCGCGGCGAAGGAGAGGTAGCCGACCCTCTCCGAGACGTAGAGCGCCGCGGCCGCCGCCGGCACCTCTCCGTCCAGCGCGAGCCAGCAGTCCCATCCGTGGCGGTGAGCGACGGCGACCCACGCGGCCGCGGCGTCGGGCAGGTCGTATCCGGTCGCGACGATCCGTCCGAAGGCGTCGGCGTTCTCGCTTCCGACCCGAACGAGCTCGAGACTCGCTCGGCCGCTCCGGGAGGTCCTCGGCCCCACGGCGGAACGACATCCATCCCCAGCCCGGCTCGAGGCCGCGACCGCGGAGCCAGTCGACGAGCTCCGGGGGCTCGGCCTCGGGCGCGACCGCGACATAGCAGGTGACGTCGTCTCCGATCGCCGTGAGGGCGGCGTCGAGCGCCTCCTCCGTCGCCGGGCGGTCGACCCCGAGGCCGACGATGCGGTTCAGCATCGGGGACTGAGGCGCCTCACTCGCGCGAAACACCGTCACGCCGTCGAGCTCGACGACACTCGGGTAGAGGCTCGGGAACGCCTCCAGCACGACTCGTTCCTCCCGCTCCATCTCGAGGCACTCCTCGCAACCGCGAGATCGCGACGTTCGCTCAGGCAGCCTCGCGCCGCTTGCGCCAGTAGCGCTCGAGGCCCGGGAAGCACTCGCTAGAACGGGGCGGCCCGGTCGTAGTCCTCGGCCACGTCCGGGTCGGACGCGAAGCAGTCGGCGCGGGCGGCGGCGACGAACGTCGCCGCGTCCATGCCGTGACCGACCCGCTCCTCCAGCGCGAGCGTCTGCCTGAGCCGACCGAAGTGCTCGGTGACATCGTCGAAGACTCCGAAGTGGGTCAGCGCGAGGCGTGCGGGGGCGCGCCGCTCGGTCTCGGCGATGCGTCGCTTCCCACGCCTCGAGGTCGATGTCGGGCGGCGGCGTCGGGGGAAGCACGAAGCGTGCGCCGGCTGCGATCCTGACACCGGCCGAGTCGCCCGCGTAGAGCGTGCCGTCCTCGTGCAGCATACGAGACGTGGTGGCTCGCGTGGCCCGGGCTCGGGAAGCACTGCGAGCCCGACGACGCGTGTCGCCGACGATCCTGACGTTCGCCTCGGGCACGGGGACGATCTCTCCCCACAGAGCGTCGAAGGCGTCGCCGTAGAGGCGGCGCGCGCTCGCCTCGAGTCTGCGTCGGGTCGATCAGATGCGGCGCGCCGATCGCGGAGACATGCACCTCGAGTGACGGGAACGCCGCGCACGAGCGCGCCCGCGGCGCCGGCATGGTCGAAGTGGATGTGGGAGAGGAGGAGATGGCGGACTCGCCGAGCGCGTGCCCGCGCGCTTCGAGGCCGGCTCGGAGCGCCGCGGAGCGCCGACGCAGGCCCGCAGTCGAAGAGCGCGAGGCCGTCGTCGGTCTCGACCAGGTAGCAGCCGACGGCTCGCGGCGAAGCCGCGGTGCTGGAGATCGATCGGTTCGCCGCTCACGTCGCGCTGTCAGGCCGACGCCGGCCGCACCGGCGCAAGCGCCTGCGCGAGGTCGTCGACGAGGTCGTCCGCCGACTCGATCCCGGCCGAGAGCCGTACGAGGTTCCGCGGCGACGCGAACGGGGCCGTCGGCGGTCGCCGCGTGCGTCATCCGGAACGGATGCTCGATCAGGCTCTCGACGCCGCCGAGGCTCTCGGCGAGCGTCCAGACCTTCGTGCGGGCGACCATCGCGACGGCCTCCTCCTCCGACTCGAGGAGGAACGAGACCATGCCTCCGAAGTCGCCGCATCTGACGCGCCGCGAGCTCGTGGCCCGGGTGGCCGGGAAGTCCCGGGTAGAGCACGTCCGTCACCGCCGGGTGCTCCTGGAGGAACGCGACGACCGCGCGCGCGTTCTCGCAGTGCTGGCGCATCCGGACGGCGAGCGTCTTCAGCCCGCGGAGCACGAGCCACGCGTCGAACGGCCCCGGCACGGCGCCGAGCGACTTCTGCAGGAACCGGAGCCGCTCGGAGATCGTCGGGTCGTTCGTCCCCGCGAAGCCGCCGACGACGTCGGAGTGCCCGCCGAGGTACTTCGTCGTCGAGTGCACGACGATGTCGGCCCCGAGCTCGAGCGGCTGCTGGAGATACGGCGTCGCGAACGTGTTGTCGACGACGAGCAGCGCTCCCGACGCGTGCGCTGCGTCGGCCGCCGCCCGGATGTCGACGATGTTCAGCAACGGGTTCGTCGGCGACTCGATCCAGACGATGCGCGTGCGCTCGTCGAGGTGCGCGCCGAGGTTCGTCGAGACCTCGTCGGGCGTGACGTAGTCGAAGGAGTAGCCCTTCGGCTCGTAGACCTGGGAGAACATCCGGTACATGCCGCCGTAGACGTCGTTCACGCAGACGAGGCGCTCGCCGGGGTCGACGAGGTGCATGATCGTGGTCGCGGCGCCGAGGCCCGACGAGAACGCGTGGCCGTAGTCGGCTCCCTCGAGCGAGGCGAGGCACTCCTCGAGCGCCGTCCGGGTCGGGTTCCCGACGCGGGCGTAGTCGTACCCCTTGTGGACGCCCACCGCCTCCTGCGCGTACGTCGAGGTCTGGTAGATCGGGGTCGTCACGGCCCCCGTCGCCGGGTCGGGCTCCTGCCCCACGTGGATTGCGCGCGTTTCGAAGTCCATCGGAATGATGGTAGTCGCGCGACCCTCAGCGCCGCACGGACTCGAGGCCGCAGGCGCGGCGCAGGCGGTCGAGCGCCCGGTCGAGCGCGTCGTCGAGGGCGCCGGAGGCGCGAACCCCTCGCTCGCGATGGAACGCCTTGACGACGAGCTCGCCGCGCCCGCGCTCGGACTTCAGGTCGGCCCTTCCGACGATCCGGTCACCGCGGAGGAACGGCAGCACGTAGTAGCCGAACTGCCGCTCGTGCTGCTTCTTGTAGACCTCGATCAGGTGGTCGAAGCCGAAGACGCGCCTGGCAAAAGGTCGATCCCAGAGGAGGTTGTCGAACGGCGAGAGCAATACCGCGCCGGTCGGCGCGGGCGGATCGAGGTCGATACCCGCCGGGACGAGAACCGGGGCGCCGCCGTCCTCGACCGCGACCCGTTCGAGCACGCCGTCCGCCACGAGGCCGTCGGACACCGGACGGATCCGGGCCACGCCGCCCCGGAGCCGCCAGTGCTCGACGATCCCGGCGTCGGTCAGCGCGCCGCGCGCCGAAACGGCCTTCAGCGCGAGAGCCCGGAGCCGCTCGTTCTCGCCCGGGACCGGCGCATCGAGAATCTCCTTCGGGATCACGCGCTCGGGAAGGTCGTAGAGCCGTTGGAATCCCTGCCGGCCCGCGATGACGAGGTCGCCGTGGTTCCAGAGCCGGTCGAGCATCGCCTTCGCCGGCTTCCAGTTCCACATCCCGGCTTCGCTCGTGCCCTCGAAGTGACGTGAACCGAGCGGGCCTCGCTCGCGGATCTCTCCCACGATCTCCTCGGCGAGATGAGGGTGCGTGTCACCGACGTCGCCGTACCAGCCGCGCCCACCGTGCCGCATCTGCGCGACGAAGAGCGGCCAGTCCTCGATCGGCAACAGGCACGCCTCGTGGGCCCAGTACTCGAACACGCGCCCTTGCGCGAGCAGCCGTCCGACCGTGCCCGGTCGATAGGCGCCGACGCGCGAGGTCAGCGCGATGCGATGGCTGCGCTCGACCGCCGAGATCGAGTCGAGCTGGACGCACGATAGTCGCCGGATCGCGCTCTCGACGTCGTGTGTGGTCCCGGCGCGGGATCGTGACGCGTAGCCCTGCGCCGCGATCGCGATCCGCCGGAGCGCAATGGGGGAGACCGTCGTCACGTTCGCATTCTTGCGATTGGGAGAGCCGGCGTCGACCGGCCCGAGGAGCGCCTACGACGGCACGTTGCCCTGCAGGATCGCCGCGAGGCGGCTCGCATCGATGTTCCCGCCGGAGACGATGCACACGATCCTCCCCGTGCCCGCACGGCCCGAGAGCGCGGCGGCGACCGAGAGGGCCCCGGCTCCTTCGGCGACGACGCTCGCGCGGTCGGCAAGGAGCCGAACTGCCAACGCGGTCTCCTCGAGCGACAGCGTCACCGCGCCGGAAACGAGCGGCCTCGCCCTGTCCCACATTGCGGGCAGCAGGGCCTTGCTCCCCGCGCCGTCCACGAACGACGGTGTGTACTCGACCCCGACAGGCTCGCCGGCAGCGAGGGACCTCGCGAGAGGCGCGCCGGTCTCGGGCTCGCAGGCGAGCACTCTCGTCGGCGGACTCAGAGCCGACAGCGCACTCGCGATCCCCGTCGTCAGCCCGCCTCCACCCCAGGGTACGAGCACCGTCTCGATATCGCCGAGCTCTTCGATCAGTTCGAGCCCGATCGTGCCGTTTCCCGCCATAACCGCCTCGTCCAGCACGGGATGAACGAAGTAGCCCTCGACGCCAGGATACGCACCCGCCTCCATCGTCTCCCACCAGCGCTCGAACGGCACCTTGATCACGGTGCCGCCGAGCCGTGCGATCGCGTCGAGCTTTGTCTGCGGCGCATGGTCGGGCGCGACGACGGTTGCAGGCACCCCTTCCTCCCGCGCGATCCAGGCGACGCCCTGCGCCATGTTCCCGGCGCTCGTCGTCAGCACCCCTCCGGCAATCGCCGCCGAGGGGGCGCTGCGGATCGCGTTCGCAGCGCCACGGATCTTGAACGAGCCGATGGGCTGGAGGCACTCGAGCTTGAGCCAGATCTCCGCGGGGGACTCGGGTGCGTTCAGGCGCACGAGCGGTGTGCGGATCGCGACGTCGGCGATGCGGTTGCGCGCCGCCTCGATCTCGGCGAGCGGGATCAGAACTCGACCTCGACGCCGATCCCGCGCTCGCGGGCTCGCATGACGCAGAGCTCGGCCGCGGCGAGGTCCTCGGCCGCGATCCCCATCGACTTGAAGACGGTGAGGTCGTCATCGCCGAGTCGGCCTTCGGCGGTGCCGTTCAGCAGCTCTCCCAGCTCGGCGAGGATGTGCTCCGGGCCGAATCCGAGCTCGGCGGCCGCGACGAGGAAGTCGCCGGACTCGTGCAACGTCGACTCGCGGCGGTCGATGAAGAACCGCGCCGCGCCGACCGTCTCCGAGCTGAGCTCCCGGGACTTCCCGTTCGGGTAGGCACCTGCGGCGTTGACGTGCGCCCCGGGCGCGAGCCATCGGCGCTCCATGATCGGCTCGCTGGCCGATGTCGTGGTGCAGACGACGTCGGCTCCGTCGAGCGCCTCCTCGATCGACGAGGCGACGAGCGAATGGGTCTCGAGCGCGAGCGCCTCCGCGTGGGAAGGGTTCCGGCTCCAGATCCGGATGATCGGGTCGTCGAGAACCGTCTGCATCGCGTCGACATGCGAGCGGCCCTGCACGCCCGAGCCGATGATCGCCACGGTTCGAGATCCTGCTCTCGCGAGGAGCTTGGTCGCGACGCCCGAGACGGCCGCGGTCCTGATCTCGGTGATCGGAGACGCGTTGAGGACGGCGGTCAGCCGGCCGGTCGTCCCGTCGTGGAGGATCACCGAGCCCTGGTGGGCGTCGAGACCGCGGCGAGGATTGTCGGGTACGACGACGATCTCCTTCAGCGAGAAGACAGGATTCGCTCCGCTCGCGTGCGCCGGCATGAGGCCCATCGCTGCGCGGCCGGGCGACGCCATCAGCGACCGGAGAGGGTTCGTCACCTCTCCCCGTGCCAGTCGCGCCAGGATGTCCTCCATCGCCGCGATGCAGGACTCCATGTCCAGGACATCGCGGACGTCCTGCTCGGAGAGGACGAGAACGCTCACGAGAACACCTCCGTCAGATGGTCGCGCTCCGACTCGGAGAGCGAGATGGTGAGAGCCTCGAAGGCCGGTGCCAGGTGATCCGGACGGCCGGGACCGATCACGATTGCGGTCAGCTCGGGGAGCGCGAGTGCCCAGGCCAGTGCGAGCCCGGCCATCGAGGAGCCGCGCTCGGTTGCGAGTCGCTCGAGCTCCTCGAGTGCGTCGAAGACCCGATCCGACGTGTACCCCGCGTACGGCTCGGGCCGGAGGGTCATGCGTGACCCCGGGGGCGGTGGCTCGTTGCGGCGGTACTTGCCCGTCAGCCAGCCGCCGGCGAGTGGGCTGTAAGGCGTGTAGCCGAGCCCGTGCTGGCGCAGGAGCGGAAAGACGGTCTCTGTGTCCTGCTGGTCGAGGAGCGAGAAGCCGTTCTGGATCCACTCGTAGCGTGGCAGGCCCTCGAGCACCGAGAGCTCGAGCGCCTCGGCGAGTTGCTCGGCATCGAAGTTGGATGCGCCGACGGCGCCGATCTTCCCTGCTCGGATCCCGTCGTCGAAGGCCTGGAGCGTCTCCTCCTGTGGCGTCTCCGGATCGAAATCATGGGCGAGATAGAGTGCCACGCGCTCGACCCCGAGGCGCTCCAGGCTCGCATCGAGTTGCCGATGGATGCGTGTGCGACCGAGGCCGTGATCGTGACCCTCGTCCATCGGGTTGTACGTCTTCGTCGCGATCACGATTCGATCCCGGACGGTCGCACCTTTCGTTCGAAGCCACTCGCCGATGAAGCTCTCGCTGCGCCCACCTCCGTACGCATCGGCCGTGTCGAAGGTGGTGATACCCCGATCCCACGCCGTGTCCATCAGTCGGAAGGCATCGTCCTTCGAGGTGCCCTGTCCGAAGAAGGCCGGTGACGATCCGATCCCGCCGAAGTTCCCGCAGCCGAGGACGATCCGCGTGACCGAGACGCCGCTACCACCGAGTACGCGTTTCTCCATCCGAGCGATCCTACGGGATCGTCCCTCGCGACCCGCGGTAGCGGCGGATGCGCTAGGTTCGGATCCCGCTTCCCGAGGAGGTGCTGTTCGATGCCGTACGTCGCCGCCGAGAGCCGCTATGACGCGCTCCCGTTTCGGCGTTGTGGAGCGAGCGGCCTCGCGCTGCCCGCCATCTCGCTCGGGCTGTGGCACAACTTCGGCGGCGATCGCCCGATCGAGACGGCGCGCGCGATCGTCCGCCGGGCCTTCGACCTCGGCATCACCCACTTCGACCTCGCGAACAACTACGGCCCGCCCTACGGCTCGGCCGAGGAGAGCTTCGGTCGGCTGTTGCGCGAGGATCTGGCGCCCTACCGCGACGAGCTCGTCATCTCGACGAAGGCCGGCTACGACATGTGGCCCGGGCCTTACGGTGACGGGGGCTCACGCAAGTACCTGCTCTCGAGCCTCGACCAGAGCCTCGCCCGTCTCGGCCTCGACTACGTCGACATCTTCTACTCGCACCGGCTCGACGCAACCACGCCTCTCGAGGAGACGATGGGTGCGCTCGATGCGGCGGTGCGCCAGGGCAAGGCGCTGTACGTCGGGATCTCGTCCTACTCGGCAGAGAAGACGCGCGAGGCGGCTGCGATCCTGCGCGATCTCGGCACGCCGCTCCTGATCCACCAGCCGTCGTACTCGATCCTCAACCGCTGGATCGAGCCGGATCTCCTCGACGCCGTCGGCGAGCTCGGCGTCGGCTGCATCACCTTCTCACCACTCGCGCAGGGCCTGCTGACCGATCGCTATCTCGACGGCATCCCCGCCGGCTCCCGGGCGAGCCGCGACGATTCTCTCGCGCCCGGCTCGATCACTGCCGACGTGCTCGACAAGGTGCGGGCGTTGCACGTCGTTGCGGCAGCCCGGGAGCAGAGCCTCGCCCAGATGGCGCTGGCGTGGACACTGCGCGACACCCGCGTGACGTCGACGCTCATCGGCGCGAGCAGCGTGACGCAGCTCGAGCAGAACGTCGGCGCTCTCGACAAGCTCGCATTCACAGACGAGGAGCTCGCAGAGATCGACCGCGTCGCTCCCGACGATCGCGTCAACATCTGGGCGACGTCGAGCTCTCACTGAGCGGTAGGCCCGTAGCCCCTTCCGCGACGCCGGCCGGAGCCCGGATCGCCGGCCCCGCGACTCCCACGCCGCTCGTAGCTCGACCACAGGGTGCTCCCAGTTGCCGGCGCTTGCATGTGCGTACCTCGACATCTCCCGAAAGGAGAACGGATCATGAAGCTCACGAAGGTACGCATGTTGCTCGCATCGGTCGCGGCACTGGCACTGATGGTCGGCGTCGGCTCGGCGATCGCGGCGGCGAGCGGAAACGGCAAGAGCCTGAAGCAGGTCGCCGCTCACATCAAGGGCAAGGCGACGTTCGAGGCCGCCGTCGCCAAGAACCTCGGGACGACGACGGCGAAGCTCGACGCGGCCGTGAAGGCCGCGGCGAAGGCCAACATCGCGACGGCGCTCGCTGCGGACGAGATCACCGCAGACGAGGCGGCCACGTTGAGCGAAGCTCTCGCCGACGGGAGCGTCCCCGCGATGAGGCTGGCAACCGCTGAAGGCGTTGCCAAGGAGCTCGGCACCACGGTTGCCAAGCTGAACGCCGCGTTCAGCGAGGTCGCGAAGGCGCAGGCAACGGCCCGCGTCGATCAGGCCCTGAAGGACGGCAAGATCACGGACGCGCAGGCGACCGCGATGAAGGCGCGGATCGCTGCGGCCGCCTTCCCCGGCTTCGGTGCAGGCGGCCCCGGCGGCCCCGGCCATCACGGCCACGGTGGGCCCGGCGGTGGCGGGATGGGCTTCGGCCCGCCGCCCGGCGATGCCCCGCCGGCCGACGACTCGTCGTCGAGCACGACGCCCGCCGCACTCGCGCTCGCGTAGTCGGCATCGAGAACGGAACGGGCGAGGGGCGCTTCGGCGCCCTTCGTCGTTCCGCCTACGCGTGCGTGATGGCGAAAGCCGCGTAGGCCGGCTCGAGCGCGTCGCGAAGATCGACGCCGTCGACGACCAGCCCGCTCGCCCCGAGGCGCTTGAGCACGGATCCCACCGGCAGCGGCCGGGGCGTCCCGATTGCGGGCAACGGGCCGGCGCTCCAGGCGTTCACCGCCGGGCGGGTACGCTCGCTCGGGGCCTCGGTGGGCTCCTCCGCGTTGCAGCCGCGCCACTCGAGGAGCACGGCCGGGCTCTGATCGATCGCATCGGCGATGACGTAGGCGAGCGCGATCACGTGCTTGCAGGCTCCCACCCGATCGAAGTCGGGGCAGGTGCAGGAGCGGCGGATCGACCGCCCCGGTGGGATGAGCGGCTCGTCCCAGTCAACGGTCATGACGTGCTCGAGCTGGAGCGATTGCTCGCGACCCGCGGCAGCCGGCTCGAAGAGCGCCCTGGCCCGGGGCGTGCGAACGATCGCCGCCCACACGCGTGGCGCAACCGGGTCTGCGGCCAGGCCGACGTGGTACTCGCCGCCACCACCCGAACCGATCACGCGCGCCGTGATCTCCCCCCGCGTGATCGAGACGGTGTGCACGTGCCCGGTGCGCGCGAGCACCCGGCCGCGCTCGGCTCGGGGCGAGCCCTCGTCGGGCACGACCGCCGTCGCGAGCCAGCGCGCCCACGGCCCGCTTCCGATGCGCTCCGCGTCGACCCCGGCGAACACGGGGCGGCCGTCGTTCAGCATCGTCATGTCGCCTCCTCGATCGCGGAGGGCGAGAGTGCCACGGCGGTCCGGATCGCGTCGAGGTCGAGCTCGCCGAGCCAGTCGTCGGCGCGTCCGGCCACGACCTGCTCCGCGAGCTCCCGCTTCGAGTCGAGCAACTCGTCGATCCGCTCCTCGAGCGTTGCCGTGCAGATCAGGCTGTGGACGAAGACGTCCTTGTGCTGGCCGAACCGGTACGCGCGGTCGGTTGCCTGTTGCTCGACGGCCGGGTTCCACCAGCGGTCGAAGTGGAAGACGTGGTTCGCGGCGGGGAGGTTGAGCCCACGCCCGCCGGCCCTGATCGAGATGACGAGCACCGATGGTCCTGCCGGGTCGGAGAAGGACGCGACGAGCTCGTCGCGCTGCCGCGCCTGCAGGCCGCCGTGGAAGAAGCCGATCTCGCGGTCGAGGCGGCTCGCGAGGTGGGGGACGAGCCGGTCGAAGCCCGGGTACTGCGTGAAGACGAGCGCCTTGTCGTCGGCGGGCATCGCCTCGAGAAGCTCGACGAGCCGCTCCAGCTTGCCCGACCGTCCGGCGAGCGGCCGTCCGGTGGCGAGCACCATCTCCGGGTGATTGCAAACCTGCTTCAGCTGGCTCAGCATCGCGAGGACCGCGCCGCGGCGCCCGAAGCTCCTCTCGTGCTCCTCGATGCGCGGCATCCAGCGGTCGACCGTGGCGCGGTAGAGCGAGGCCTGCTCGAGCGTGAGGCGGCAGTACTCCTTCGTGACCGTTATCGCGGGCAGCTCGAGCTCGACCTCGGGGCTGTCCTTCGGGCGCCGGAGGATGAACGGTTGCACCATCGCCCGCAGGCGCTCGAGGGCACGGGCATCGCGACGGGACTCGATCGGTCGTGCGAACGTGCGCTGGAAGCGCTCGCGCGATCCGAGCAGCCCCGGGTTGACGATGTCCATGATCGCCCACAGCTCGTCGAGGCGGTTCTCGATCGGTGTCCCGGTCATCGCGAGCGCGCGACGCGCGTTCAGTCGGCGGATCGCACGCGCCCTCTTCGTCGCCGGATTCTTGACGTCCTGTGCCTCGTCGAGGATCAGCCGGTCCCACGCAACGCCGGCGAGCGCGTCGACGTCGCGGGTTGCGATGTCGTACGAGGTGATGACGACGTCGCTCGCGAGCGCCACCCGGGCCAGCTCGTCGCCGGTGAGGCGCTCGCCGCCGTGGTGCAGATGGACGCGCAGCGTGGGGGCGAAGCGGTCGATCTCGCGGGCCCACTGGCGCGTGACGCTCATGGGGCAGACGACGAGCGTGGGGCCGAACGCATCGTCGCCGAACTGCTCGCGCTCGGAGCTCAGCATCGCGATCGCCTGCACGGTCTTGCCGAGGCCCATGTCGTCGGCGAGGATCGCGCCGATCCCGAGGTCGCCGAGAAGCCGCAGCCAGCCGTGGCCGCGTGCCTGGAAGGGAAACAGCGGCAACGTCATCGCGGCCGGCGTGTCGAGGGGCTCGAAGGCACGCTCGTCGTCGCCTGCGAGCAGCGCCCCGAGCCGGTCGTCGACCGTGACGTCTCCGAGCTCGAGCCCCGCGTCCTCGACGTCGATCCCGGAGACCGCGCGGACGAGGTCGACGACGGAGCCCTCGCGGCGGCGCTCGAGGAACTTCAGGGCGCGCTCGACCTCGGACCGCCGGAGAGCGTGCCACCGACCCTGTACCCGGATCAGCGGCTCCTTGGCGGCCGCCAGCTCGACCAGCTCCTCCTCGGTCAGCGTCGTGTCACCGATCGCGAGCTTCCAGTCGAAGCGCGCCAGCGCGTTGGTCCCGAGGAGGCCACTCGAGCGGTTCGCGACGCTCGTCGCCGTGAGATTCACGCGGAGCTTGCTCGCGGAGGTGACCCAGTTCCGGGGCAGCAACACGGGCACCCCGATCTCCTCGAGGCGCGGGATAGCGGTGCGAAGGACGAACCGCACGTCGTCGTCACTCAGGTCGATCGAGGTCGGCGCGACGGGGTCGAAGGCGATCCCACCGGCGGCCAGCACAGGCTCGATCAGCCCGAGCTGGCGTTGTACCGCGATGCGCGGGTCGGCGGCGCGAAGGAACCCGAAGATCGCATCGCCACCGTCGTGGAGCAGTGAGACGGGAAGTGCGAGGGTGGGGTCGTCCGCAGCCTGGAGCCAGAGCTCGAGGACGAGCGCCGACGACCCGTCGCCCTGGTCGCTCTCCCGCTCGTCGAGGTGGAGGCTGAGCAGCCACGGCGCGCTCGAGCGGCGCTCGAGCCCCTGGTCGACCCAGTCGGTGAGCCGCCGCTCGAGCGCACCGAGCCCCGCGTGCAATGGAAGCTCGGGGTCGGCCGACGTGAGGCCGTCGAGGAAGACTTCCGGTGCGGACGGCCGCGTCCGCATGAGGCGGTTGCCCAGGCGCACGCCCGCCGCGGCGAGCCGGTCCCGCGCGATCTGATCGACCGCGCAGGCGTAGAGGTCGTGCACGAGCGCCTCGGCGTCACCGTCGAATGCATCGGCGCAGACCGCGGGGAGGGCCGTGGCGATCGCGTCGAGCGTTCCCTGCACCGACTCGTCGATCGTCGCGCCCCAGTACGCGAGCCACGTGCGGCCCCCGTGCTGGAGCTGAGGGTGGACGAGGCCCTCGGTGACGGAGCGCGCGGCCAGCTCGATGAGCGCGAATGTGGCTCGCGCCGAGCCTCCGAGCTCGAGATCGGCCGGCGGCGAGGCGGCGAGCGCGATCAGCTCCTCGAGGCCGACGCGGCGCCCGCTCGCGCCGTGGCCGAGCTCCGCGAGATCCGAGACGGCGGGGATACCCACGGTGAGATCGCCGGCGGACAGCGACCCGTCGCTGCCGCGCGCGAGGACGGTTGCGCTGACATCCTGCTGCCACAGGACCTCGAGCGTTGCGCGCTCGGGGACGTCGTCCAGGGTGAGTGGCTCGGCTGCAGACACGAACCTTTCAGGATAGGGGCAGGAGTGGATGTCATGCGGCGCGTGGTTCGTCGTGACGTGTGCCGCGGGGCGAAAGTCGTGCCGATGCGAGATCAATGATATATTGATGATATGTCAACGAACCTGGAGATCGCCCTCGAGCTCACGCGTGCCCGCACGCTCGTGGTGCGGGATATCGACAACATCATCGGAGGCCATCACGGCCTCGGTCTCAACGACCTCGCGGTGCTCCTCGAGCTGAAGGCCGAGCCGTCGCACACCCTGCGGCGGGTCGAGCTCGCGCGGCGGCTCGCCGTCACGACGTCGGGCATCGCGCGGCAGCTCGCGCCGCTCGAGCGCATCGGCCTCGTCACGCGCGAGTCGAACCCGAGCGACGCACGCCTCGCCCTCGTCGTGCTGACACCACGCGGCGTGGAGCTCGCGGGCGAGGCGGCCGCGACGGCCGAGGAGGCCGCCGAGGTTGCCCTCGGGCGCCTCTGGTCGCCCGAGGAGCGGGAGGCGCTCGCGCCGCTTCTTCGTCGGGCGGCGGCGTAGGGGGGACCTGCCCCGCGCGCGGGACAGGTGCCGGCGCTGTGGCCGCGCCACGCCCGGTGACGTCCGTCAGTTGCCGCCCAGCCGCACCACGGTCGCCCCGTCCGCCGAGTCCGACTCCTGCCCGTCCACGAGCGGGTGCTTCGCGAGCTCGTCTCGCACCGCCTTCCGCACGGCTCCCGTGCCTCGGCCGTGGATCACGCGCACCTCGACACGCCCGGCGAGCGCCGCCTGGTCGATCAGGTCGCGGACGGCCTCCCGCGCCTCCTGCGCGGTGCGTCCTCGGAGATCGAGCTCGTCGGGGAGGTCGTTCTGGATCATGGCCCGCACGGTCACGGCCGACTCGGGCGGCCCTTCCGAATCGGAGGCATGACGGTCGGGGAGAAGACGGTCGACGGGAACGCGGACGCGCAACCCGCCACGGCCGAGGACGGTCGCCTCCTCCCCGACGATCTCCGCGATCGTGCCCCGCACACCGAGGTCGGCCGCGACCACAGGATCGCCGATAGCGAGAGGCGTCGTCAGCGCCAGGGGCTCGTCGAGCCTCGACAGTGAGCGAGCCGCCCGCACGGCACGATCCGACGCAGCGCCCAGCTTCCGATCCCGCTCGGCCTCCTTCTTCTGCGCCGCCGGAGTCGTCGCCCGGCCGCGCTCGCGCTCGAGCTTTCGCGCAGCGCGGATCTCGTCGCGCAGCGCCTCCAGCTCGGCGCGTACGCCCGGCGAGCTCGGCGCTCGGCCGCCGGCGAGCGCTCGCTCGACGCTCGGCGGCGGCCGACGAGCGCACCTTCTCGATCTCGTCCTGAGCCCTCGGCGGCGCGTTGCGCTCTGGCGCGGGCAGCCTCGGCCTCCTCGCGCGCCGCGCCCGCGGCGCCGCGCTCCTCCTGGCGCCTCCCGCGCCGCCGCCTCCGCCTCGGCGAGCGAGCTCGGCCACCTGGAGCCGCTCGGGCGCGACTCCGCCCCGTGCGGCCGCGACGATCGCACCGGTCCAGACCGAGGCGCTCGGCGATCTGGAGCGCGTGCGACGTGCCGGGCCGGCCGAGCGCGACCGGTAGAGCGGCTCATGACGTGGCGGTGTCGAAGCCCGTCGCCGCGTTGGCGGCGCCCTCCGTCGCGCTCGCCCATTCCTTCAGCTCGGCGTAGTGGCTCGTCGTCACCGTCAGCCGGGCCTGACGCGCCAGGCCGTCGAGCAGCGCCTGCGCGAGCGCGGCGCCCTCGACCGGGTCGGTGCCGGCCGCGATCTCGTCGAGAAGGACGAGCGACGCGGCGTTGCGTGCTCGAGGATCCCGACGAGGTTCCGCACGTGCGCCGAGAACGTCGAGAGGCTCATCTCGATCGACTGCTCGTCGCCGATGTCGGCGAGGATCGCGTCGAAGACGGGCAGCGCCGCATCAGCGGCCGGCGGCCGCAGGCCCGCACTGGTGGAGGAGCGGCCGCGAGGCCGAGCGTCTTCAGCGCCACCGTCTTGCCGCCGGTGTTCGGCCCGCTGATCGACGAGCGCGCGGAGGCCTGCCGAGCTCGAGGTCGATCGGCACGGCCGACGCCGGGTCGAGCAGGGGATGGCGCGCCCCTCGCAGGACGACGTCGCGGCTGACCGGTCGACCGATCGCCCCGCGCCAGCCCCTCGAGAGTCGCCCGCACGCGAGCGCCAGGTCGAGGCTCGCGGTCGCGTCGACGAGCGAGGCGATCGCCGCCTCCTGCGCTCCGACGAGCGACGAGAGTTCGCGCAGGATCCGGGTCGACCTCGTCTCGCTCGGCGACTCTCTGCCTCGGCGCAGCCGGTTCGAGTCGTCGACGGCCGCGAACGGCTCGACGAAGAGCGTCTGCCCCGAGCCCGAGGAGTCGTGGACGATGCCGGGCACGCGTCCCGCGGGCCGATGATCTTGACGCGCGAGCACGGGCCGCCCGCCGCGCTCGGTGACGAAGTCGTCCTGGAGGTACTCGGCGAGAGCCGGGTCGCGAGCGATCTTGCGGAGGCGCTCGGCGAGCTTGCCTCGACCCTCGCGAAGCTGGCGGCGCAGCCTGCGCAGCTCGGGAGACGCGGAGTCGCGCAGGTCCGATCCGTCCTCCTCGACCGCGCGAGCGATCTCCTCGGCGATCGAGAGCAGAGACGGCTCGATCCCCGACACGATGTCCATGAGCGCGGGAATGCCGTCCCGGTCGGCGAGCGCCCGGCGTGCCGTCACTCCCGCCTGGATCGTGCGCCCGATGTGCATCAGCGTCCGTGTGTCCAGCGCGCTCCCGCGTGCGGCGAGCTCCGCAGCCTCGCCCACGTCGACGGTGCCCCCGAGATCCGGCTCGGCCGAATCCTCGATCAGCGAGACCGCCTCGCTCGTCTGCTGCTGGCGCAGGCGAACGAGCTCCGCATCCGGCGACGGGCGAAGGGCGTCCGCGAGAGCCGCCCCCGGATCGCTTGCGGTAGCCGCGCCGAGCCGGGCCAGCACGGCCGGGAGCTCGAGCAGCTCGAGATCGTGCTCACGCATGGTGCGAGTGTACGACCGGCCCCTCTCTTGTCGGGCCGGTCGCCCTACCGTACGATCGGGTGACGATGGGGTATCGAAACGCGCTTCCACAGCTCGAGGGGCGGGTCATGCTGTGCGACGGCGGCACCGAGACGGCGCTGATCTTCCTCCAGGGCATCGACCTCCCGTGCTTTGCGACCTTCCCGCTGCTCGAGAGCGACGAGGGTCGCGAGGCGATGACGCACGTACTTCGCGCCGTACTTCGAGACGGCCCGGAAATACGGTGCGGGCTTCGTCCTCGAGGCGAACACCTGGCGTGCGAATCCGTCGTGGGGTGCCCAGCTCGGCTACTCGCTCGAGGA
The DNA here is from genome assembly GCA_963727515.1 of uncultured Thermoleophilia bacterium. Lineage (GTDB taxonomy): Bacteria > Actinomycetota > Thermoleophilia > Gaiellales > Gaiellaceae > Gaiella. The sequence goes on from CAVSGN010000003.1 coordinate 716,128, forward strand.
TCTCGCCGCGGCGAACCGGCGCTGCGTCGCCTTCGCGGAGGAGACCCGGGCGCGCGAGGAGAGGCCCGGATGCCCGATCGTGATCAGCGCCCCGTTCGGGCCGGAGGGCGATGCCTACGATCCGATGGATCACCTGTCGGGGGAGCAGGCGGAGGAGTTCCACGCGTGGCAGGCGGGAGTCATCGCGGACACGGCGGCCGATCTGATCACGGGGATGACGATCACGTACGCAGAGGAGGCGATCGGGATCGTCCGTGCCGCGACCTCCGTCGGCATGCCCGTCGTGATCTCGTTCACGGTCGAGACCGACGGGCGGTTGCCGAGCGGGCAGCTCCTCGCCGAGGCTATCGAGCGGGTCGACCGTGAGACCGACGGGGCTGCGGCCTACTTCATGATCAACTGCGCGCACCCGACGCACTTCCTGTCCGTTCTCGACGGCCCCGGCCCATGGCACCGCATCCGCGGTATCCGGGCGAACGCTTCGACCATGAGTCACGCCGAGCTGGATGACGCGAACGAGCTCGACGACGGCGATCCTGCCGATCTCGCGCACCGCTATCTCGAGATCGGCGAGCGGTTGCCGGACGTCGTCCTGCTCGGGGGCTGCTGCGGCACCGACCACCGGCACGTCGCGACCATCGCCGACGCCTGGTTCGGCTCGCCTCCTGAAGCCGCGTAGAGGCTAGCGCCGCGCAGCGAGGAGATCGGCGACGCGAACCTGCTCGGTCAGGAGCTTCCGGAAGCGACCCGGGTCTCCTGCGACGTAGCGCTCGCAGAGATCCTGTCCCGCCGAGTAGGTGGTCGCGTACGCGCGCCAGGTGGGGTCGGTGACGAACCGCACCGATTGCGCGGCCTGCTCCGGTGTTCGCAGGCCCCACCTCTCCACGTGCGCTTGCGCCTCGTCGACCGTGCCCCCGCGCTCGTGGATGATCAGCGCGGCATCGACGCTGACGCCCCCGATCGGTCGGCGGGCGCGGCCGACCTCGAGCGCGAGGCCGATGTCCTCCTCGAGCCCGTGTGACGCGAAGAGCTCGGTGAGCTCGGCCCGCAGGTCGGCGTCGAGCAGGAGGTCGAGACCTGTCTCGGCGATGCCTTCGCTGAGAAGGGACTGGGGTGTCGGGACGAGCTGGATCGCCTCCTCCAGGTAGCCGGCGTCGCGGATCAGCCCCTGCTCCTTGACGGCGTGCTCGGTGTGATGGCCCGGATACACCTCGTGGGCGGCGAGCGAGACGAGATCGAACGGCGTCGTCAGCGTGTCCGCGTTCACGACGACCCGACTGCGGAGCCCACCAAGGTAGTAGTTGAACGCCCACCACGGCTCATCGTGCACCTCCTCGAGTGAGAGGCTCTCGTCGGCGGGGAGATCGACGATCCGCAGCGTTCTCGCCCGCAACAGCCCCACGATTGCGGTGAGCGCGGGGATCATGCGGCCGGGCTCGACCCGGCGGGCGCGGCGCCAGCCGTCGTAGCGATCGAGCAGCGAGCCGTCGCCGGGAAGCACCTCGTCGAGGCGAGCGTGGGCCTCGCGGAAGGTGCCCTCCGCGATCGGCTCCGGCCGCACGCCGTAACAGCCCTCGACCTCGTCCGAGTACGAGATCCGCTCCCCCGCCAGGACGGCCGCATACGTGCGGATGCCGCGGATCTGGTCAGCGAGCCAGGCCTGCCGATTCGGCGCGAGATCCGACGACGCGAGCGCCGCCGCGAGTGCGTCGGCTTCCGCAACGAGCAGGCCGGGCGCGACCGGATCCTCGGCACCGACCGCGGCGCCGATCTCGGGCGGGCCGTAATAGGCGTCGACGAGGCCGTCGACGTGCCGTCCGAGCCGCAGTCCGAGGGTCAGGTAGCGCTCGACGACGTCGCTCATGGGCCTACCGTACGACACCCGAAGGTCGGCGGCTCCGCCCCTCACCACTTCTTCACCAGTATGAGATACTCCGCCCCCGATGGACGTCGCCTGGCTCGGGGAACCGCACGCACATGAGCCCGCAACGGTCGGGGGCAAGGCTGCAAGCCTGAGCCGGTTGGCGGCCGAGTATCGGGTGCCTCCGGGATTTGCCCTCACGGCGAAGGCACTTGGTCTCGCAGCGCCCGATCTCGCACGCGGAATCGTGCCCGAGCCGTTGCGCGTGCAGATCGCCGAGGCGTACGCGACCCTCGGCGAGGGCAGGGTTGCAGTGCGCTCGTCGGCGATCGACGAGGACGGTGACGCGCACTCGTTTGCCGGTCAGCACGAGACGTTCCTCAACGTCGAGGGGGTCGAGGCGATCGCGGAGGCGGTCGTCCTCTGCTTCTCCTCCGCGTTCACCGCGCGCGCGCTCGACTACCGGCTCCACGTCGGCCTGCCCGTCGATCACATCGGCCTCGCGATCCTCGTTCAGGCGCAGGTTCTCGCCGACAGCGCCGGTGTCGTGTTCACCGCCAACCCGATCTCCGGAAGTCTCGACGAGATCGTGATCAACATGAGCTACGGCCTCGGCGAGAGCGTCGTCGGCGGTACGACGACGCCGGACACGTACGTCATCCGCAAGACCGACCTGGAGATCCTCTCCTGCACGATCGGTGAGAAGCGGCTCATGACGGTGCCGGTGCCGGGCGGAACCAGGGAGCTCGAGACACCCGCGCTGCTCCGCGGCCTCCCCGCCGTCACCGACGCGACCGCGATCGAGCTTGCCTCCCTCGCGCTCAGGCTCGAGCGCGATACCGGCGCTCCGGTCGACATCGAGTGTGCCGTCAAGGGCAACGACGTCTACGTCCTGCAATCCAGACCGATCACCACGCTCCGGGCAACCGGTGCCGAAAGGGGTTCTCCGTGACCGAGATCGCCATGCCACAGTCCATCCCATTGCCTGACGACTTCCCCGTCGCCTGGGAGCAACCGGAGCAGGCACACGCCTTCTGGGAGCGCGAGACATCGCACTATCCCGGGCAGACTCCGATCCTCGACACGTCGATCGCGCGGCACTGCCTCACGCCGGGCTTCAACGCGGGTTGCGAGCACTTCTCGCTCCCGGTTCGCAACAGCACGGCGCGGTTCAACACGTACGTGTATCAGTCGTTCGGCCCGGTGAGCCATGATCCCGCGGAGCTCGAGGCGCTCGGACGCACGGCGCAGGAGCTCCTGGGTGCGGCGATCGGACGGCAGATGGAGGTGTGGGAAGGCGAGCGGCTGCCGGAGATCAAGGAGCTCCTCGCCCGCTGGCGTTCCTTCGACTTGACCGGCGCCTCCGACGCCGAGCTGCTCGCGCACTTCCGCGACACCCTCGCGTGGAACACGCGCGCCTGGCACATCCACTTCCACACCGTGTTCCCCATCCTCATCTCGATGAGCCTGTTCGACGACTTCTTCTCCGATGTCCTCGGGGGCGACGATGCCTACGCCGCGTACCGGCTGCTGCAGGGCCACGACAACATGTCGCTGTTCGCCGACCGGGCGCTGTTTGCCCTCTCGCGCGATGCGCGTGCGTCCGCGGACGTCCTTCGCGTTCTCGAGACGTCGGCAGCGAGCGACGTCGTCTCGGAGCTCGGCACGTTTGCCGAGGGCCGTGCCTTCCTCGCTGCGCTCGATGCGTTCCTCGAGGAGCACGGACGACGCACATCGATGTTCGTCAACATCAGCGCGCCGTCGTGGATCGAGGATCCAGCGCCGCTCATCTCGGCGCTGAAGGACGCGGTGACGCAACCGGAGCGCGATTTCGATGCCGAGCTCGCGGCGGCGGCGGAGGAGCGCGTGCGCCTTACGGCTGCGGCGCGCGAGCAGCTCGCCGGCTTCCCGGAGGCCGTTCGTGGCCAGTTCGAATTCCTGCTCGACGCGGCCCGTCAGGGAACGGTTCTCCAGGAGGACCACAACTACTGGCTCGATACGCAGATCCTCTACGAGGTGCGCCGCGTGGTCCTCGAGCTGGGCCGGCGGCTCGCGGCGAACGGGGCCGTCGAGTCGGCCGACGATGTCTTCCACCTCAGGGTCGAGGAGCTCGACGACCTCTCGGCGGACAGGAGAGCGGCCGTCGCGGAGCGCAAGGACGAGCTCGCCGCGTTCAGCGGGATCGCCGCACCTCACGTCATCGGGTCGCTTCCCCCGGGACCGCCCCCCGAAGACCCGGTCTCGCGCGCGGTGATCAAGATGTTCGGGGGTCATCCGCGCGAGTCGACCTCCGTCGATCTCTTCCACGGAATGCCGGGGTCGCCGGGTGTTGTCCGCGGAGTCGTTCGGATCGTGCGTTCGCTCGCCGACGGGGAGAGCCTCGAGCACGGCGAGGTGCTCGTCGCGGAGACGACCGCTCCACCGTGGACGCCGCTCTTCGCGCGCGCGGCTGCGATCGTCACCGACGCGGGAGGGATCCTCAGCCACTGCGCGGTCGTCGCTCGGGAGTACTCGATCCCCGCGGTGGTCGGCACCCAGCGCGCGACCGCGGTCCTGCGCGACGGACAGCTCGTCGAGGTCGACGGTACGAACGGCAGCGTGCGGATCGTCGAAGCGTGACCCGCGGGGCGGGCGCCGAGCGCGCGGTGCTGGTCGCCGTCGCGCTCGGCGCCCTGCTCGCGCCTCTCAACTCGACGATGATCGCGGTTGCGTTGCCGGACATCGTCGACGGCTTCGACTCGTCTATCGGAACGGTCGGCTGGCTCGTCACCTCGTACCTGCTCGCGCTCGCCGTCGTGCAGCCGGTGGCCGGGAAGCTCGGTGACAGGCACGGCCGGCGCCCCTTCGTCATCGGTGGCCTTCTGGTGTTCGGGATCGCATCGCTCGGTGCTGCGCTTGCCCCCAGCCTCGCGTTCCTGATCGGGTTCCGCGTTGCCCAGGCCGTGTCGGGCGCCGTCGTCTTTCCCAACGGAGCGGGCCTGATCCGTGAGCTGATCCCTGCGGATCGGCGCGGGGGCGCCTTCGGCATCGTTGGCGGATCGATCGCTCTCGCGGCGGGGCTCGGCCCGTTGATCGGCGGCGTCCTCGTCGGTGTCGGCGGCTGGCGGGCGATCTTCCTCGTCAACGTCCCCTTCGTCGCGGCGGCGCTCGCCCTCGCGTGGCGAGCTGTACCGCGAACGCCCGGCGTTGTTCCGGAGACCGCGTTCGACTGGCCGGGCGCCGCTCTGCTCGCGGCAGTTCTCGGAGGCTCGGCTGCACTCGTCATCGAGAGCGCGCACGCCCCCTTTGCGCTCGCCCCCGGGATTCCCGTGTTGATCGTTCTCGCCGCTGTGTTCATCCGCAGGGAGCTGCGACACCCGGACCCCGTCTTCCAGCCACGGTTCTTCAAGGTCCGTCCCTTTGCTGCCGCGAACGCCGGAATCTCCTCCAGCAACCTCGCCTTCTACACGGTCTTGCTCGCGACGCCGATCCTGCTCACGCGGCATCTCGACTGGTCGAGCCTGCAGGTGGGCGTCGCGCTGGCCTTTCTCTCGGCGCCGATGGTCGTCCTCTCCCCGATCGGTGGCAGCCTCGCCGATCGCTACGGCCGGCGGATGCCCGCGGTCGCGGGCTGCGTCGTGCTCACGGCGGGGATCGCTCCACTTGCGATTGCGCCGGATCTCGAGACCCTTGCCCTTCTCCCCTGCCTCCTGTTGATGGGATCCGGCGTCGGGCTCTCGACCGCCGGCCTGCAGGCGTCTGCGATCGAGGCGCTCGAGCCCGTTCACGCCGGGGTCGCGGCCGGGCTGTTCTCGACCTCGCGCTACATCGGGAGCTTCGCCGGCTCGATCGCACTCGCACGTCTCCTCGACGAAGGCGAGGGGCTGTCCGGGTTCCGTGCAGTGTTCGTCATCGCTCTCGTCGGTGCGATCGTCTCCGTGCTCGTGACGCTGGCGCTCCCGCGCCACCGCGTTGTTCCCTAGTCATGCCCTCGCCGGCTCGACGCGGCGCGCCACCTCGGCGCGCACGACCGGCGCGACCTCGGTGCCGTAGAGCTCGATCGCCCGCATCGTTCGCGCGTGGTCGAAGCTGCTCAGGTAGAGCAGGAAGCGCTGGTGCCCGAAGATCTCGTGCTGGAAGAGGATCTTCTCGGCGACCTCCTGCGGGCTCCCGACGGCGTGTGCTCCTCGCAGGGTGCGCGACGCCTCGAAGTCCTCGCGTGTCATCGGCGGCCAGCCGCGCTCCCGTCCGATCCGCGCCATCATCGCGCTGAACTGCGGCCAGGCGGCGTCGGCCGCATCCCGGGAGGTTTCGGCGATGAAGCCGTGCGAGTTGATGCTCAGCGCCGGAACGGCGTGGTCGGTCTCGAGCGCGGCGCGGCGGTGGATCTCGGCAAACGGGGCGAAGCGCTCGGGCAGTCCGCCGATGATCGCGAGCGCCATGGGTAGCCCCAGCGCCCCGGCGCGGGCCGCAGAGGCCGGGTTCCCGCCGACCGCGACCCACACGGGCAGCGGATCCTGCGTCGGCCTCGGGTAGATCCCTGCGGCGTCGAGGGGCGGGCGGAGACGGCCCGCCCAGCTGACGTGCTCGTCCTCGCGAAGCCGAAGGAGCAGGTCGAGCTTCTCCGCGAACAGGTCGTCGTAGTCGGCGAGGTCGTAGCCGAACAGCGGGAACGATTCGATGAACGAGCCACGTCCCGCCATGATCTCGGCTCGCCCGCCGGAGAGGAGGTCCAGCGTCGAGAACTGCTGGAAGACCCGAACGGGATCGTCGGAGCTGAGCACGGTGACCGCGCTGCTCAAGCGGATCCGCGCGGTTCGCTCGGCGATCGCGGCGAGGGCGATCGCGGGCGCCGACACGGCGAAGTCGGGCCGGTGATGCTCACCGACCGCGAACACGTCGAGGCCCACCTCGTCGGCGAGTCGCGCCTCCTCGACGAGGTTGCGCAGGCGCTCGGCAGGCGAGATCGCCCGTCCGGTCGCCGGATCGGGGGTCAGCTCCGCGAAGGTGTAGAGGCCGAGTTCCATCAGAGTAGTTGATCACTCAATAATCTACCGGATCGCGGGGGTGCAGGCGTCACGCTTCGGCGACGACGTGCACGCGCCATTCCCCGGGCACGCCCTTGAGCTCGAACTCTCCGCGATCGAGGAACGCGATTCCCGAGCCGACGACGAGATCCTTCACGGTGCTCGAGACGAGCACCTCGTTGGCGCCTGCGAGCGCCGAGATCCGGGCGCCGAGGTGGACGGCGAGGCCCTCGACGCCGGTGTCCGCGAGCTCGATCTCGCCGGTGTGCAGCCCGGCCCGGATCTCGAGCCCGAGGCCCCGCACTCCGTCGCGGATCGCGCACGCGCAGCGAATCGCCCGCGCAGGGCCGTCGAACGTCGCCAGGAAGCCGTCGCCGGCGATGCGGATCTCCTTGCCCCGGAAGTGCTCCAGACGGTTGCGCACGAGTGCGTGGTGCTCGGCCAGAAGCGCCGTCCAGTCCCGATCGCCGAGCTCGGCCGCGCGCTCGGTCGAGCCGACGATGTCGGTGAAGAGAACGGTTGCGAGGACACGATCCGGTTCCCGGCTGCTCCTCGAGCCGGTCAGGAACTCCTCGATCTCGTCGACGACCGCTTCGGCTCCCGCGGTGACGGGCAGGTGATCGATGCCGTCGAGCACGACGTACTTCGCATCGGGGATGTGCGTTGCGAGGTAGTTGCCGGCCTCGACCGGAATCACCCGGTCTCCCGCGAGCTGTACCACGAGAGTCGGGACGCGAATCGCGGGGAGCACGTCGCGGATGTCGATCTCCATCGTCACCTGGAACCAGGCCCGGGCGGACGACGGCGTGCCGGCGAACCTGCAGGCCTGGGCGTACCACTCCGCGAACCGCTCGTCTCCGACGGCCGACGGTGCGAGCGTGCTGAGCCCGAAGTCCTTCTTTCCCCAGTTCTTCTCGTACCCCTGGAGAATCCGCTGTTGCGCTTCGTCGCCGAGCCCCCAGGGGTAGTCGGGCGCCCATGTCCTCCTCGCGTAGGACCCCACGAGAACGAGCGCGGACGTCCGTTCGGGGTACGTGGCGGCGAAGAGTGCGCAGATCGGGCCGCCTTCCGCTCCTCCCAGCAGGGCGGCTCGCTTCGAGCCCGCGGCGTCCATGACGGCACTGATGTCGTCCATCATCTCCTCGAACGAGCCGAGCGTGAGGATCCGGTCCGAGAGGCCCGTCCCTCTCCGATCGAACACGAGCAGGCGCGAGAACGAGGCCACTCTCTCGAGGAAGCTCCGGTACGCGGGCCACCACTGGTTCTGCTCCAGGTGCGACATGTAGCCGGGCGTGAACACGAAGTCGATCGGCCCGTCGCCCAGCACCTGGTAGGCGATGTTGAGGTCGCCGCTCGTCGCGTATCGCGTCTCCGCCTCCACGACCGGGAGTCTTGCAGGTGGCGATCGGGACGGTTGTAGACTGGCACCGTGGGCGGGCTCACCCAGAGCACCAAGGCCGAAGCGCTCCGCGCGGCACCCCTCTTCGAGGGCCTGTCGAAGAAGGAGCTCGTCGAGGTCGCGCGCGTGACCGAGGACCTGAACGTCCCCGCGGGCACGGTCCTGTGCAAGGAGGACGCGCTCGGCCGCGAGTTCTTCGTGCTCGTCGACGGCACGGTGGAGGTGACGCGCGGTGGCGAGCACGTCGCGACGCGCGATGCCCCCGACTTCGTCGGCGAGATCGCTCTGCTCACCGAGGTGCGACGAACCGCGACCGTCACGGCGTCGACGCCGGTGCGCTGCCTCATCCTGATGCGCGGCGACTTCCGGCGTGTGCTCGACGAGAACCGGGCAATCGAGCGCAAGGTGATGGAAGTGCTGGTCCAGCGGCTTGCCGCACAGGCGGGCGAAGCGTCTGTCTGAGAGGGGGAGAGGCTCCGGTCTCTCCTCGGGGTTTCCGTCGCGTGCGTTGCGGCGCGTCGAGCTCTACGCCGTCGACCAGCGGTCGGCGCGGAGCGTCCGCCGGGTGGCGAGCGAGCGTCGCCGGCGGGCGACCTGAGCGCGCGAGCAGGTGACGACGCTCTCGAAGCGGCCGTAGCCGACTGCGAGCGTCAGCCGGTCGCCGTCGGCCTCGAGCACGCGTGCCCGCGAGCCGATCTCGTGGACCGGCCCCGGCCCGCTCGAACGAAGCTCGGCGAGGAGGTAGACCACTTCTCCCGCGACGGTGACGTCTTCTGCGCGCATACTTCAACAGACGCAGCGTCTGCGGGGAGGTTGGAGACGCTCATCGAATCCTTACCTTCGGGCCTTTCGGAAGGCGCGGGCAGGCGTTCGATCGTGGTGCGCCGGGCGGGCGCGGCAGTCTGCCCTTACCTGACGCAAACATTTTCGGGAATCTGACGTCTCACCGCGCATCGATGTCCGTCGGAACCTCGAGAGCTCTCGCATGAACCGATTGCAGTCCACGTGGGCGCGCATCGTGGCGACCGGCAGACGGGGAGGTGAGTCGGGTGCTCGATGACTCTCTTCGCCGCGGTTGGGTCGCGCAGGTCGCGCAGGAGCGCGCGGATCAGGCCCGCACGAGGCGGCCCGCTCACGAGGCTCACGAGGCCCACGAGGCGGCCGTCGAGGCCCGGCCGTTCGAGAAGTCCCGCTGGCTCGGTCTCCAGGTTCGCTCGCTGCTCGCGCTCGTCGCGGTCGCCGAGGAAGGCAGTTTCGTCGGGGCAGCTCGTCGACTCGGGTATTCACGCTCGACGATCAGTCACCAGATCGCGCAGCTCGAGGCGGCTGTCGGCATGTCCCTCGTCGTCCGGAGCAGCGGCTCGCGCTCGATTCTCGTCACACCGGCCGGGCGCATCGTCGTCGGGCACGGGCGAGCGGTCATTCGGCTGCTCGCGCACGCCGAGTCCCAGCTCGGTGGGCTGAGCAGTGGCGAGCGGCGGCATCAGGCCGGCCAGCCGTTGTGGCTCGGCCCGGACGCTCCTCCCGCGCAGGCGTAGCCGCCTCGTTTCCGGCTCCGGTGGGGCCGGGGGAGCGAAAAAGTGCCTCGGTGGAAAACGTCGAAGTTCTCGACCTTTCCTTGGCTTCCGGGCGTTGACAAGCGTAGATACGACACGTCGCAGCGAACCCTCGCCGCCACGCCGTCCGAACCGCAACCTTGCCCACCGAGACCCACACACGCCCGCTCGACCTGCGCCGAAGTCACGGCGTTGTCTCTTCCGTGGGAGCGCTGCTCGAGAGCCCACGGCGAAGACGGCGCCTCGCATGGACCGCACTCGCGGTTCTCGCCCTGGCAGTCCTCGGTCTCGTCGTCCTCCTCTGGCCGAACACCAACGCTCCGCCCTCCCACCTGAGCGACGCGCCCGCGGCGGTGCCGGAGAAGCTCGTCAAGGCTCCGCTGCCGAACGAGGCGCGGAGGGTTGCCGTCCGGTTCATCCAGACGGCCGTCGCCCGGGAGCATCTCGACGAGGCCTGGTCGCTCGTCGGGCCGAACCTGCGCGGCGGGCTCACCCGGGCCGAGTGGGTCACGGGGGAGAACCCGGTCGTCCCGTATCCGATCGACCAGCTCGAGGTCGCGCCGTACAAGATTGATGCCTCGTACACGAAGAGCGCCCTCCTCGAGGTCGCACTCGTGCCTCGCAAGAACGCCGGCGTGCGAGCGCAGGTCTTCTTCCTCCAGCTGCGCAAGGTCGGCGGCGCCGGCACGAGCCGGTGGGTCGTCGACAACTGGGTCCCGCGCGCCTCCACGGTGGTCCCCCGGTGAGCAACGTCGCCGACAGCGCGTTGCCGGAGTACGAGGGCCGGCTGCCGGGCGTGGCTGCCATCCCCTACCCGGACGGCATCGACGACGGGTTCGACGACGAGGCGGACACGCAGATCGAGGCACGGGACTACTGGGCCTCCGTCTGGCTGCGTCTGAAGCGCGACAGGTTTGCGCTCGCAGGCGGCGTGTTCATCGTGGTGCTGTTCGTCGTCGCATTCGCCGGCGCACCGCTTGCATCCCACTTCCTCGGGCACGGCCCCAACGAGCCGTTCCTCGTCTCGGGTGGCCTCGACTCCGACCAGCTGCCTGCAGGCCCGTGGACGCACGTCGGCAAGCTCACGGAGGACGGTGCTATTGACGAGCAGCTGTTCGTGCTCGGGTCCGACTCGACGCTCGCGCGTGACGAGTTCCTCCGACTGCTCTACGGCGCGCAGGTGTCGCTCGAGGTCGGTATCGGGGCGACGCTTCTCTCGCTGCTGCTCGGGACGATGGCCGGGGCGATCGCGGGCTTCTACCGCGGCTGGGCCGATACGGCGATCTCGCGGATGGTCGAGCTGACGATGGCCTTCCCGTACCTCCTCTTCGTGATCACCCTCGCCGCCACTCTCGGCACGCGGCTCAACAAGGTGACGTTCGGGTTCATGGGAGAAGGCGTGTTCACGCTGATCCTCGTCTTCGGCCTTCTGGGCTGGTTCTACTCGGCGCGCGTCATGCGCGGCCTCGCGCTCTCGTTGCGGGAGAAGGAGTTCGTCGAGGCCGCGCGCATGGTCGGGTCGAGCAACTGGCGGATCATCCGCTCGCACATCTTTCCGCACCTGATCGGCCCTCTGACGGTCCTCGCGACGCTCAACGTCGCGGCGTTCATCCTCGCTGAGGCGGGTCTCTCGTTCCTCGGGCTCGGGATTCAGCTGCCGACGGCGAGCTGGGGCAATCTCCTCGCGGACGCGCCGCAGTACTACACCTCGAGGCCACTGCTGATGGTGTGGCCGGGGATCGCCCTGCTCCTGACGACGCTCGCCTTCAACCTCCTCGGCGACGGGCTGCGAGACGCATTCGACCCGAGGGGCTCGCGGTGAGGCGCGTGCGGCTCTTCGCGACGCTCGTGCCCGGCCGGACGCTTCGTTCCATCAACCGACAGCTCGACCGAAAGGACACTCGATGACAGGCAAACGGTACCTCGGGGTGATGATGGCCGCCCTCGGCGTCATCCTCCTCTCCGCCGCCGCTGCGGCCGCCGCTCCCGCAGCGAAGAAGGGAGGGACGGTCGTCGTCGAGATGACGACGGACGTCGACTACATCGACCCGCAGCTCTCGTACTACGGGGAGACGTGGAAGCTCGAGGCCGCTACGGCCTGCAAGCTCATGAACTGGCCCGACAAGGAGGGTGCGGCGGGAGCAGTCGTCACACCCGAGGTCGCGGCCGGTCTCCCGATCGTCTCGAAGGACGGCAAGACCTATACGTTCACGATCCGCTCCGGCTTCCGCTTCTCGAACGGGCAGCCGGTCACCGCACAGAGCTTCGTCCACGCATTCAACAGATTCGCGAACCCGAGGATGCAGTCGACCGGAATTCAGTTCCTCGACATCATCCAGGGAGCCCAGGCCGTGATCGATGGCAAGGCGAGCACGGTCTCGGGGGTTACCGCGAAGGGGAACAGGCTCGTCATCCGGTTAACCAGGGCGTCGCCCGACCTCCTCGCCCGGATGACGATGCCGTTCCTTCAGCCCATCGACAACAAGCTCGCGGCACAGATCGATGCCAACGGCATCAACAGCTACGCGTCATGCGGGCCCTACTACTTCGCGTCGCGCACGCCGGGCCGTTCGATCACGCTCAAGCGCAACTCGTACTACAAGGGAACGCGAGCGGCGAACGCGGACACGATCCAGGTGAACGTCGGCAATGACGTCACCGTGGAGTACCAGAACGTCGAGAAGGGCACCACCGACTACGCCTCCGGCGGGATCCCCGCCACGGAGTGGAAGAACGTGGTCGGGAAGTACGGGCTCAACAAGAAGGACGGTCGGGTGCAGGTGAGGCCGCTCCTCGACATCCGCTACGTCGCGATGAACCGGTCGCGTCCGCTGTTCAAGGACAACCCGGGCCTCGCCAAGGCCGTCAACTGGGCCGTCGACCGCCAGGCCTTCTCGGCCCAGGGCGGATACCTGTACGGCAAGCGGACGGGCCAGATCCTGCCCCCGGGCATGCTCGGGTACAAGCCGCAGCACACCTACCCGATCAAGATCACGGCCGGGTCCGCGAAGCAGGCGAAGAAGCTCGCCGCGGGCAACCTCCGTGACGGCAAGGCAGTGCTCTGGTCGGCGAACTCGGGCACCGCTCCGCTCCAGGCGCAGCTGATCCAGTACAACCTGAAGCAGATCGGGCTGGACACCGAGATCAAGCTGCTCCCGCGGGCGCAGCAGTTCACGAACGCCGGCAACCCGAAGACCGCGACCTTCGATCTCACGGTCGAGCGGTGGGGAGCCGACTACTCGGACCCCTACGACTTCGTGAACATCCTGCTCGACGGGAGCCAGGTCACGCAGTCGCAGCACAACAACTACGCGTACTTCAACGTGAAGAAGTACAACCAGCAGATGACCTCCGCGTCGCTCCTGACCGGGCCGAAGCGGGGCACCGCGTACGCGCAGCTCGACGCGGACATGATGAAGAACGACCCCCCGTGGGCTCCGCTCGTCAACTCGAACGATCGCAGCTTCATGTCTGCGCGCGTCGGGTGCCTGACGATCAACGAGGCCCAGGGCAGCGGGCCGCTCCTCAACCTGATCTGCCTCAAGTAGGTGTCTCCCCGGGGAGGGGCGGCCGCTCCGGCCGCCCCTCCTCCCCTTCACGACCAAGGCGGCACACGTGCTCAGCTATCTCGTCAGGCGACTTCTCTGGGCCGGCGTTCTCTTCGTCGGCGTGACGCTGATCACCTACGCGCTCTTCTTCGTCCTCCCGGCCGATCCGGCCCGCCTCGCGGCCGGCAAGTCCGCCACGGCAGAGGACGTCGTGCGGGTCTCGCACCAGCTCGGGCTCGACCGCCCCCTGCACGAGCAGTACGCGTTGTTCCTCAAGCGCCTCGTCGTCGACCAGTCGCTCGGCCGCTCGTACACGAATCGCCGCTCCGTGAACGAGATGGTCGGCGAGGCCGTGCCGGTGACGGCGGCTCTCGTCGTCGGCGGCGCGATCCTCTGGATGATGATCGCCCTGCCGATCGGGATCATCTCCGCGCTTCGGCCGCGGTCTCTGCTCGACAGAGGGACGATGATCTTCATCCTGGTCGGGATATCTGCGCCCGTCGTCTGGATCGGCCTCCTGCTCCAGTACTTCATCGGCTTCCGCCTCGGGCTGACCCCGAACGCCGGCTACTGCGACGTCTTCAATCCGCCCGAGGGTGCGTCGTGCGGCGGCCCGACCGACTGGGCCTACCACCTCATCCTGCCGTGGGTGACGTTCGCGATTCTGTTCGCGGCGAGCTACGCCCGCATGATCCGCGCGAACGTGATGGACACGCTCGGTGAGGACTACGTGCGCACCGCGCGTGCGAAGGGAGCGCCGGAGCCACTCGTGATCCGCCGCCACGTCCTCCGCAACGCCCTGCTGCCGGTCGTGACGATGCTCGGTCTCGACATCGGCGTCGCGCTCGGCGGCGCGATCTTCACGGAGGCGATCTTCAACCTGCCCGGCCTCGGGCGTCTCGCGCTGAACAGCGTCCTCACCCTGGACCTGCCGACGATGCAGGGAGTCGTGGTCTTCGCAACGCTCGCGATCATCCTCTTCAACGTCATCGTCGACGTCGCCTACGCGATGATCGATCCAAGGATCCGGCTCGCATGACGGGGAGCACGAACGGATCGGCGCGTAGCGACGAACCGGCCGGGGCGCCCCTGCTCGAGGTGCGGGACCTACGGACGTACTTCAAGACGGACGACGGGGTCGTTCGCGCGGTCGACGGCGTGTCGTTCAGCGTCGAGGCCGGGAAGACGCTCGGCGTCGTCGGCGAGTCGGGCTCGGGCAAGAGCGTGACCATGATGTCGATCCTCGGGCTCAACCCGAAGCCGGGGCGCTTCAGGCTCCAGGGCGGGACCGATCCCGGGAGTGGGATGGTCGGGTTCCTGCAGGGGACGAAGAAGTACGTCTCGGTCTCGACGGGGGCCGCGTCGTTCCGTGGCGAGAACCTCCTGGAGGCGTCGAACTCCCGGCTGCGCGCCCTCCGTGGCAAGGAGATCTCGATGATCTTCCAGGATCCGATGACCTCGCTGAACCCGGTCCTGAGCATCGGAGACCAGCTCGTGGAGGCCGTGACGCTGCACCGTGACATCAGTGCCCGGCGCGCGCGAGAGCTTGCGATCGCGGGGCTCGAAGAGGTGGGAATCCCGCGGGCAGCCCGCCGCGTCGACGACTACCCACACCAGTTCTCCGGCGGGATGCGGCAGCGCGTGATGATCGCGATGGCGCTCATCAACGAGCCGGCGCTGCTGATCGCGGACGAGCCGACGACGGCGCTCGACGTGACGACGCAGGCACAGATCCTCGACCTGATCAGCGATCTCCAGGCGGAGCGGGGGACGGCCGTGATCCTCATCACGCACGACCTCGGGGTCGTCGCCGAGACCGCCGATGACATCGTCGTGATGTACGCAGCGCGCCTCGTCGAGCAGGCGCCGGTGCTCGAGCTGTTCGAGCACCCACTGCACCCCTACACGTGGGGGCTCCTCGGCTCGCTGCCGCGCGTCGACATCACGCTCGATCGGCTGATGCAGATCCAGGGCCAGCCGCCGTCGCTCCTTCGCCCCCCTCGCGGCTGCCGGTTCCGTCCGCGGTGTGCCTTCGCGTTCGACCGGTGCAGGTCGGAGGTGCCTGCGGCGACCGCACAGAGCTACGACCCCGGCCACCTCGACGCCTGCCTTCTCGACGAGCGGTTCAAGGTCGACGAGTCCGCCCGGGTGACGCGCGAGCTGGGTCTCACGCCGGAGGCGGCATGAGCGACGTGCTGCTCGAGATCGATCAGCTGACGAAGCACTTCCCGATCACGGAGGGGATCGTCTTCAAGAAGGAGGTCGCGACGGTGAAAGCCGTCGACGGCGTCTCCCTCGACGTCCGCCGCGGAGAGACGCTCGGGATCGTCGGCGAGTCGGGCTGCGGCAAGTCGACGCTCGCCCGGGTGATCACGAACCTGCTCACGCCGACGAGCGGGACGGTGCGGTTCGACGGGCAGGACATCGCGAGCCTGTCGGGCCCGGAGCTGTTTGCGTTCCGGCGGCAGGTGACGATGATCTTCCAGGATCCGTACGCGTCACTCAACCCGCGCAAGCGTGTCGGCTTCATCGTGGCCGAGCCGCTCATCGTTCACGACGTCGGCACGGAGAAGGAGCGAAAGCGCCGCGTCCAGGAGCTCCTCGAGGTCGTCGGCCTCAACGCCGAGCACTACAACCGCTTCCCGCACGAGTTCTCCGGCGGGCAGCGACAACGCATCGGCATCGCCCGCGCTCTCGCCGCCGGGCCTCGGCTCGTCGTCTGCGACGAGCCCGTCTCG
The DNA here is from genome assembly GCA_963727515.1 of uncultured Thermoleophilia bacterium. Lineage (GTDB taxonomy): Bacteria > Actinomycetota > Thermoleophilia > Gaiellales > Gaiellaceae > Gaiella. The sequence goes on from CAVSGN010000003.1 coordinate 732,236, forward strand.
GCGCTCGACGTCTCGGTGCAGGCGCAGATCCTCAACCTGCTCAGCGACCTCCAGGCGGAGTTCGGGCTCACGTACGTGTTCATCGCACACGACCTCAGCGTCGTCCGCCACATCTCGGACCGCGTTGCGGTGATGTACCTCGGCAAGCTCGTCGAGCTCGCCGATTCGAAGGAGCTGTACGCTGCTCCGCGCCACCCTTACACGGGAGCGTTGCTCTCGGCCGTTCCGATCGCAAACCCGCGGCTCGGACGCAGTCGCGAAAAGCTCGTCCTCGCCGGCGACATCCCGAACCCGATCGATCCTCCCGGTGCGTGTCGCTTCCATCCACGCTGTCCTCGGTCGCAGGAGCTGTGTGCCGTCGAGGATCCGCAGCTCCTCCGGATCGCGCCGCCGTCGGCGCGCGAGACCGCCTGCCACTTTCCACTCGAGCGCTGGCCGTTGACTCCGGACGAGATGCGTGCGCCTGACGGCGTCGTGGCGGCCCCGGATCCGATGGCTTCGCTGATGTCTTCTGCGAACGGGGTCATGCCGTGATCGTCCGCGGCCTCCGGACGATCATCGTCGGCGTCCTCGCCCTCGGCGCGGCGGCCGCGCTGGCAGGGCTCCTCGTCGCGCTCGCGGCGGGGATGTCCGGGGCCCGCGGTGTATCGGGCGGTCTCCTGCTCGTCGGCTCGCTCGTGTTCGTTGCGGGCGCGGTCAGTGGAATGCGGTATCCGTCCAAGCGCACGCGCGAGCGGAGGCTCGCCGCGCCGGACGGCTCGAGGAGCACGACCGACGACGCCTCGGCCGCGGGCCTGCTCGTTGGCGCCGGCATCGTCCTCGTGCTGCTCGGGATCGTCCTCGACCCCGAGACCTCTCTCTGATGCAGGCGAGGCGCGTGCGGAAGCGCTCTGGCCCCTGCGAGGACGCGCGGCTGCGCGCCTCACTCGATCTCGACGGCGAGCTCGACGAGCTCGGGCGCATCCACCTCCGGCGCCATCTCGACGGCTGCCCCGACTGCGGTGACTGGGTCGAGGCGATGTCGGAGCTGACGAGCCTTTTGCGGACGGCGCCGGTCGAGCCTCCGCCCGATGAGATGCCTCAGCCGGCCGCGTCCGCTGCCGCCCGGCCGGCGCTGCGCCCCGAGAAGAGGCAGCCACCGAGGAACGTTCCCTCGAGGGAGCGGTACCCGTGCATTCCGCCGCCGCCGAAGCCGGCCGCCTCACCCGCGGCGTAGAGGCCGGGGAGCGGGGTGCCGTCGGCCCTGAGGACGCGGCTCGAGAGGTCGGTCTGCAGGCCGCCGAGCGTCTTTCGCGTGAGGAGGTGAAGCCGTACCGCGATGAGCGGCCCTGCCTTGGGATCGAGCAGCCGGTGGGGGGACGCGACACGCGTCACCCGGTCGGCGAAGTAGGTGCGCGCCCCGCGGATGGCGACGAGCTGCATGTCCTTCGAGAAGGCGTTCGCGACCTCTCGGTCGCGTGCGAGGACCTCCCGCTCGACCTGCTCGAACGAGAGGAGGGGCTGCTCGGTGAGGGCATTCATCCCCTCGACGAGTGCCCGCAGGTCGGGCTCGACGACGAAGTCGGCGCCGTTGCGCTTGAACGCCTCCACGGGCGCCGGAGCGCCCTTTGCAGCTCGGGCCTTCAGCACGGCGCGAACCGACTTGCTCGTGATGTCCGGATTCTGCTCGGACCCCGAGAGCGCGAACTCCTTCTCGATGATCTTCTGCGTGAGCACGAACCACGTGTGCTCGTGACCCGTGCCCATGATGTGCTGAAGCGTGCCGAGCGTGTCGAAGCCGGGGAAGAGCGGCGGCGGCAGCCGTCGGCCGGTCGCGTCGAGCCAGAGAGACGACGGGCCGGGGAGGATGCGAATGCCGTGGCGTGGCCAGATCGGATCCCAGTTCTCGATCCCCTCGGTGTAGTGCCACATCCGGTCGGGGTTGATGACGTTCCCTCCCGCGTCCTGCGCGATCCCGATCATGCGCCCGTCGACGTGCGCCGGAACGCCGGAGAGCATCCGGCCGGGCGGGTCACCGAGCCGTTTCGGCCAGCTCCGGCTGACGAGCTCCTCGTTGCCGCCGATCCCGCCCGAGCTCACGATCACGGCTCCGGCATCGAGCTCGAACTCCGCCACCGTCTCGCGCGAGCTCGAGCGGCCGCGCTCGCACGCGTCGGGCGCGAGCACGGCGCCTGCGACGCCGCTGATCCCACCGTTCGTGGAGATCAGCCGATCGACGCGGTGCCGGAACCGCAGCTCGACGAGCCCGTTGCTCTGCGCCTCGCGAACGATCCGCACGAACGGCTCGAGCAGCCCCGGCCCCGTTCCCCAGGTGACGTGGAAGCGCGGCACCGAGTTGCCCGGGCCGTTCGCGAGCTGCCCGCCACGCTCGGCCCAGCCCACGTTCGGCAGGAAGCGAATCCCCTTCTCGTGCAACCAGGGCCGTTTCTCACCGGCCGCCCAGTCGACGTAGGCCTCCGCCCAGCGGCGCGGCCACTCGTCTTCGGGCCGATCGAACCCGGCCGTGCCCAGCCAGTCCTGCCACGCCAGCTCGGGCGAGTCCCTGATCCGCATCCGGCGCTGCTCGGGGCTGCCGACGAGGAAGAGGCCGCCGAACGACCAGAAGGCCTGGCCGCCGAGCGACTGCTCCGGCTCCTGGTCGACGAGGATCACCCGTCGCCCGGCCGCTGCCAGCTCGGCGGTGGCGACGAGGCCGGCGAGCCCGGCGCCGACCACGACCGCGTCGGCCCGGCTCCGCTGGATCACGTTCTCGGTGGGCATCCGGATCCCCATCCTCGCACGCCGCCCGCCTCCGTGTCAGCCGTCCTCGCGGCTGCTCGCGTCGGGCGGTACAGGGTCGCCCAGCAGCCGGACGAGGAGGGAGGCGTACTGCTCCAGGTGTCGGTCGGCGAGGAACTGCTCGACGACCCGGCGACGGCCGCGGCGGCCCATGGTGCGGCGCAGCGTCTCGTCGCCCAGTAGCGTGTCGATCGCACCTCCCGCGGCCGCGAGGTCGAGCGGCTCGACGAGGAGCCCTTCCTCCCCGTCGCTGACCTGGTCGACGATGCCGCCGACGGCGGAGGCGACGACGGGACGTTCCTTCCACATGGCCTCGGCGACGGTGAGGCCGAACCCCTCGGCCAGGCTCTTCTGCACGACGACGTCGGCGTGTCGTTGCAGGCCGTTGACGACGCGCGCGTTGGCGGCCAGGCCGCCCATCCCGATACATGCGAGATGCACGCGTGAACGGCGCTCGGGTGCGAGAGCCTCCCACTGCGCCCTCACCTCGGCGAATACCTGCTCGCCCTCCGGATCGTCGCTGACGCCGATCACCGAGGGCCCGGCGAGGACCAGGTGGGCGCCCCGGGCAGGGTCGACGAACTCCGCGAAGGCGTGCATGACGCCGCTCATGTCCTTCATCCGGTCCCAGCGGGAGACCTGGACGACGAGTGGCGTGGCGGTCTCGGGAACGACGCCGTCGCGGGTGAGCTCGACCGTCTCGACGGGGAGTCGGGGTGGGAGCGGGCTGGCCCCGGTCGAGGTAAGCAATCCGCATTCGACGAGCACCGAGGCGACGGTCTCCGCGGTCATCTCCTCGTTCTTGGCTGTGAACGGATCGATCGAAGGAGGGACGACGAAGAGCCGGCCGTCCGCGATCCAGTCGGGTGCGAACTGGCGGCGCGAGAAGATGCACGCATCGGCCTGCTCGACGTACGGCCGGAGGAACTCCCACGCACGGTCGGCCCACACCGTGGGCCGGTCGAGTCCCACATGGCAGCGCCAGACGATCCGGTCGACCCGATCTCGGAGCAGCGGGATCAGCCCGGCCGTCTGCGGATCGTGGAGCACGAGCACGTCACCCCGATCGACCCGACCGGCGAGCGACCCGGCGTTCGCGTGCAGCAGGCTCTCGTATTCCGCCCGCTCGCGCGGGCCCAGCTCACCTCCGTCACCAAGACCCCCGTACAGGCCGTTGTGGATCCGCTTGGTCACCTCGAAGAACGGCTTGCTGCCCTCGATGACAAGCCAGCGAGCATCGATGTCCAGCGCGCGCGCATATCCGAGCACCGTCACCAGCATCTCGGCCACCCCTCCGCCCGACGACGTCGAGTTGACGTTCACGACCGCCCGACCGTCCAGCGCCCGTCGCGCGGCCACGGCCGCCGACGAGAGCCGCTCCAGCCGCTCGCGGCCGATGATCGGCCCCAGGCGAGAGGGGTCGATCGGAGTCAGATCGACCTCGAAGCCTGCAGCGCCGTCACGCACGGTCGGCAGCATATCCCGCCGCTCGTGCGGGCGCTCCAGCGGCTGCCACCGGGCCCGTGGAGGCCATCCTCCGCCGACCTTCGCCGCCGCGGTCGCCGCCATGGTGGGCCGTCAGCTGTTCAGAGGAGCCTTGACACCCAGTCTGCGAGGGCGCGCCCGATCAGGTCCGGCGAGTCCTCCTGGATGAAGTGCGTCCCCGGCACCGTGACCGTCTCCTGGTTCGGCCAGGAGAGGCAGAACGCGCGCTGGGCCCCTCGCAGGATCGCGCCCGGGCTGGCATCGACGAACAGTTTCGGGACGTCGGCTTCCTGGAGCCACGCCGCGTAGGCGTCGACGATCGCGACAACGTCCGCGGGCTCGCCGTCGAGTGGGATCTCACGCGGCCAGGTGAGGGTCGGGCGGCGGCTCTCGCCCGGCTCGAGGTAGGGCCGGCGGTAGACGTCCATCTCGGGCTCGGTCAGCCCACGGAGCACCGAGCTCGGAAGAACCCGCTCGACGAAGATGTTCTTCGTCAGCACCATCTCCTCGCCGGCGGGCGAGCGGAAACCCTCGAACACGGACCTGGCCTCGTCCGGAAAGTCGTCCCACCTGATCGAGCGGACGATCGCCTCCATGTAGGCAAGGCCGCGCACCGCGTCGCGGTTCCGGTTCGCCCAGTCGAACCCGAGCGCGGAGCCCCAGTCGTGCACGACGAACGTGACCCGATCGCGGACGCCGAGGGTCTCGAGGAGCGCGTCGAGGTAGCGCCGGTGCTCCACGAGCCTGTAGCTCCCCGGCCCGACGTCGTCGAGCTTGTCGGAATCGCCCATCCCGATCAGGTCGGGTGCGATGCAGCGGCCGAGGTGCTCGACGTGCGGAATCACGTTCCGCCAGAGGTACGAGGACGTCGGGTTGCCGTGCAGGAAGACGATCGGATCGCCCTCTCCCGCCTCGACGTAGGCCATCTGCTTTCCCAGTACGGTCGCGAAGTGCTTCGGATAGCGCTCGGTGACATCAACGCTCACGGCAGCTCCCTTCCGGCGTCGATCGGACGCCGTGTATCGAGGGCAGGCGGTGGGGGAAGTCTACGGGTAGGAGGTGCGCCGCGTGTGCGCCGTAGCCCTGGCACGGCGTGCGGCAACGCAGTAGCGTTGGCCTCATGACGATGTGCTCATGCTGACGCCGGACGAGCTCCGAGCCGTTCCCGTGTTCGCGGATCTCGAGGAGCCGGTTCTCGAGTGGCTCTGTCGCGTCTCGCCCGACATGGTGCTGAGCCCGGGCGAGTACGCGACACACGACGGCGACGAGCCCGCGCTGTTCGCCGTGCTCGAGGGTCGCCTCCAGGCCGTCAAGGTCATCGACGGTGAGGATTTCATCTACGGCGAACGGGAGCCCGGCAATCTTCTCGGGGAGATCTCGATCGCTCTCGGGATGCCGCACCCAGCGGGGTTCCGGGCGGTGGAGCCGTCGAGGGTCGTCCGGATCGATCGCCAGTGCTACCTGGCGCTCGCTGCGCAGGTGCCCGCGGTCGCCGAGTACGTCGAGAACATGGCGAACGAGAGGATGACCGGCCCGAGGGGTCTGCGGGCATGGGCGGCGAGGCGCGACCCGGATAGGGCGATTGTCCTCGGCAATCGCTGGGACCCATCCTGCGCCGAGCTCAGACGCTTCCTCGACCGCAACCGGATTCGGTTCACCTGGCTTCAGCCGGACGTGCCGGCCGAGGCGAGCCAGTGGGAGGGCTCGCTCCCGGCCGAGAGCGACTGCCCCACGATCCGCATCGTCAGGGACGGCAAGACGGTGATGCGCCCGCAACTCCGTCGCGTGGCCGAGCTCCTCGGGATCGAGACCGAGCCGGAGGCAGCCGAGTACGACACCGTCGTCGTCGGAGCCGGGCCGGCGGGGCTCGCGGCCGGGGTCTACGGCGCGTCCGAAGGGCTCGAGACCCTCGTCGTCGAGCGCGAGGCGCCAGGTGGCCAAGCCGGCACGTCCTCTCTGATCGAGAACTACCTCGGGTTCGAGCACGGCGTGTCGGGCGACATGCTGTCGAAGTACGCGCTCACGCAGGCCCGCAGGCTCGGGGCAGAGATTCTCGTCACCCGAACGATCACGCGAGTCGACGCCGAGAGCCACCAGATCCACCTCGACGGAGGCGACGTCTTGCGGGCCCGGACGATCATCCTCGCCTGCGGCGTCTCCTGGCGGCGGTTGGAGATCGAAGGGTTCGATCGCCTCGCAGGCAAGGGAATCTTCTACGGCGCGGCGCGCAGCGAAGGGCCGAACACGCACGGTCTGGACATCCACATCATCGGTGCGGGCAACTCGGCGGGTCAGGCGGCGTTGTTCTTCGCGAGCCACGCGCGGAGCGTGACGATCCTCTACCGCGGCGACGCGCTCGAGAAGAGCATGTCGCAGTACCTCGTCGACCAGCTCGGGAAGCGAACGAACATCCATGTGCTCTTTCGTACCGAGGTCACCGCGGCACACGGGGATTCGGCGCTCGAGGCGATCGACGTCCGCAACAGCGAGACCGGCGAGACGAGCCGCCTCGATTCGGGTGGGGTATTCATCTTCATCGGCGCGGATGCAGAGACGTCGTGGCTTCCGCCCCAGATCGCACTCGACCAGAGGGGATTCGTGCTCACCGGCCCCGAGGCCCGAACCGCTGATGGATGGCCGCTCGACCGGGATCCGTATCTCCTCGAGACGAGCGTCCCCGGCATCTTCGCCTGCGGCGACGTACGCCTCAGCCCGGTGAAGCGCGTGGCGGCAGCGGTCGGCGAGGGCAGCATGGCGATCGCCTTCGTGCACCAGTACCTCAGGGACGCCGAGGCGCGCTCCGCCGGGACGTAGCCGTTCGGCTCCGGCAGTCGGCGCGCTTTGCGCGGTGTCGGTCGCAAGAAAGAGTGGTGTCAGCCGTACCTCGGGGCTCGCGTCGACCGGACTGCGGTGCGAGGGCTGCGATGCGAGATTGCGACAAGCAATCAACCCGCATGAAGGAGGTCAGTCGTGTCCGCAGTCCACTCACTCCCGGCCCGCCATGAGCTCGCGTACCGTTCGACGAACGGGATCGACGTGTTCCTCCTCTGGTGCCCGGCCGACGACTCGCTCGCCGTCGTCGTGATCGACGAGAACGCCGATTCCTTCGAGCTCGTCGTCGCGCCGTCCGAGGCTCTCGACGTCTTCGAGCACCCGTACGCACACGCAGCCTTCCGCGGCCTCGATCTCGTCGAGACGCCACTGGATATCGCCGCGTGAGCACCGAGCTTCTCAGCCTGTACGTCCCGGACGATGCCACCACCCATCGCGAGCCGGGGACGACCGTCGCAGACTCATGACCGGCGCCGGCGCCCTGTCGCCGTTCTTGCCGTCGCTGCGCTCGGCTTCCCCGGCTCCGTGCAGGCCCGGTCTCTGCACGACCCCCGCGCCGCAGCCCACCGTCGCGTGCGCTAGAATGATCCGTAGTTTTAGACTTATAGGCAAAAACCTACTGTGACCGCGCACATTTTCGCTCCCCGTTATCGCCCGAGCCCGTCGACCTGGTTGTCGTCGGGGGCGGCGTGGCAGGCCTGTTCGCGGCACTGTGCGCAGCCTCGGAGGCCCGGGTGCTCGTCGTATCGAAGGCACCGCTTCTCGGATCGACGAGCTCGCTGGCGCAAGGCGGGATCGCCGCCGCGGTCGGTGACGACGACAGCCCCGTGCTTCATGCCGAGGACACGTTGAAGGCGGGACGGGGGTTGTGCTCCGAGGCGGCCGTCGACGTCCTCGTGGCCGAGGCGCCCGCGCGGATCCGCGACCTCGAGAACCTCGGTGTCGAATTCGATGACGACCTGTCGCTCGAGGGAGGGCACGCCCGACGGCGTGTCGTCCACGCCGGTGGCGCTGCGACGGGTGACCGCGTCACGCGCCTGCTCGCGCAACGGGCCCTGCGCGCACCCGCGGATTCAGATCGTGGAGCGGGTCGGCATGCGTGGCCTGAGGTTGCGGGGAGACCGGGTCGTCGGGATCTCGACGACGAGAGGGCCGATCGCGGCCCGCGCGACGCTGCTCGCCACGGGCGGGCTGACATCGCTCTGGTCTCGAACGACGAACCCTCCCGGATCCGTCGGGGACGGCGTTCTTGCCGCGTACCGTGCGGGCGCCGCGATCGCCGACCTGGAGTTCGTCCAGTTCCACCCGACCGCCCTCGCGGGAACGTCGGTGCTGCTCTCCGAGGCCCTGCGCGGGGAGGGAGCGCTGTTGCTCGACGAGCGCGGCGAGCGCTTCACCGACGAGCTTGCTCCGCGCGATGTCGTCGCCCGCGCGATTGCGTCTCGTGGGAGTGCGCTCCTCGACATGCGGTCGATCGATCGGGACCGCTTCCCGAGCCTGATGGGCTCGATCGGGGAGCACGGCTTCGACCCGGCCGTCGAGGCCGTGCCCGTCTCGCCGGCGGCGCACTACTCCATCGGAGGCGTGGTCACCGACCTCTCCGGCCGCACCGAGGTTCCGTCGTTGCTCGCCGCAGGCGAGTGCGCGGCGACAGGTGTTCACGGAGCCAACCGGCTGGCCTCGAACTCGCTCCTCGAATGCCTCGTCTTCGGCCGCCGTGCCGCCCTCGCCGCGCTCGAGGAACCGGTGCTGCCTGCGAGCCCCGGGGCTGCCCGCGTGGTCGAATCTCGCAGTCGGCTGACGGACAAGATACGCGAGGAGGCCTGGCAGTACTGTGGGCTGTTTCGCGAGGCCGACGGGCTTGCTCGACTGGCAGCGGCCGACAACGAGCTCGTCCGGCTCGTGGCCGGGTCGGCTCTGGTCCGCGAGGAGAGCCGCGGTTGCCATTTTCGGACAGACTTTCCGCTCGACGATCCGGCATTCGCGCGCCACGTCGTTCTCCGACGTGGGGCCGACCCGGCGCTCGAGGAGTGGTCGTGACCGCCGGCGCGGTCAGGCAGCTCGTCGAGATCGCGCTTGCGGAGGACGTCGGCGCGGGGGACATCACCACCGACGCCATCATCCCGGAGGGCGCGCGCTCGCGCGCGACCCTTCTCCTGAAGGAGCCGGGGGTTGTCTGCGGTCTCGAGGCCGCAGAGGCGGCGTTCGCGATCCTCGATCCGTCGGCCGTCTTCGAGCGGCTCGCCGACGACGGTGACGTCGTCACGGATGCGCCGTGCGCCGTGCTTCGTGTCGAGGCGGCCACGCGGGCGCTCCTCACCGGCGAGCGGACCGCTCTCAACCTGATGGGACGGCTCTCGGGCATCGCGACGTCGACCCGGCAATACGTCGACGCTGTCGCGGGCACGAAGGTCGTCATTCGGGACACGCGCAAGACCACGCCGGGCCTTCGCTCCCTCGAGAAGCACGCGGTTCTGAGCGGAGGAGGCCTCAACCACCGGTTCGGCCTCCACGACGGCGTGCTCGTCAAGGACAACCACCTCGTCGCGTCTCCGTCGATCGCAGACGCCGTCTCCCGGGTGCGCGCAGCGACGGCCCTGCCCGTGGAGGTCGAGTGCGACACGCTCGATCAGGTACGGGACGCGATCGAGGCCGGCGCCGACGCGATCCTGCTCGACAACATGACGGTCGACGAGCTCTGCGAGGCGGTCGGCGTCGTCGCGGGCCGGTGCGAGGCTCGAGGCGTCGGGCGGCGTCAGCCTCGACACCGTTCGTGCCGTCGCCGAGACCGGCGTCGACGAGATCTCCGTCGGCGCGATCACCCATTCTGCCCGTTCACTCGACGTCTCCCTGGAGGTCACATGACAGTCGCTTGGTGCCACCGGTCTGCACGAGGAGATCCGTGCCCTCGCTCGCGAGAAGAACGCCGTCATCCTCGCCCACAACTACCAGTTGCCGGAGGTCCAGGACGTTGCCGACTACGTCGGCGACTCGCTCGGGCTCTCGCGCGAGGCGGCCGCGACCGATGCGGACGTGATCGCGTTCTGCGGCGTCCACTTCATGGCCGAGACCGCGGTGATTCTCTCGCCCGAGAAGACGGTCCTGCTGCCCGACCTCGATGCCGGCTGCTCGCTCGCGGATTCCATCACCGGGGATCAGCTCCGGGCGTGGAAGGCCGAGAACCCCGGGCGCGGTCGTCGTCTCCTACGTGAACACGACGGCCGACGTCAAGGCCGAGAGCGACTACTGCTGTACGTCGGGCAACGCGAAGGCGGTCATCGAGGCGATCCCCGCCGACCAGGAGATCCTCTTCCTGCCCGACATGTACCTCGGTCTCTGGCTCGAGAAGGTCACGGGCCGGTCGCTCCGCATCTGGCTCGGCGAGTGCCATGTCCACGCAGGGATTCGCCCGACCGACATCGAGCGCTGGCAGGACGAGGCGCCGGACGCCGAACTGCTCGTCCATCCCGAGTGCGGCTGTGCCAGCCAGTGCATGGCGTTCGGGAACGACAGGACGCACATCCTCTCCACCGAGGGCATGGTCACGTTCGCCCGGCGCTCGCCGAAGAACCGCTTCCTGATCGCGACCGAGACGGGGATCCTGCATCGACTCCGCAAGGACGCGCCCGAAAAGACCTTCGAGGCGGTGTCCGAGCGGGCGGTCTGCCGGTTCATGAAGATGACCACGCTCGAGAAGCTCCGCGACAGCCTCCGGGACGGCAAGCACGTCGTCACGGTGCCGGACGACGTCGCCGCAAAGGCACGTCTCGCGATCGAGCGGATGGTCGCGATCGGCTGAGAAGCGGATCGGCTTTCGGCCGGCCGAGGCGTATGAGCCGGCGATCGCGGCGATCCCTGACGAGCCCCGAGGCAAGCTCGAGGCGGTCGGTAGCTTGTCCCGCGGTGTCCCCCGCCTGCGCGCCCGACGAGCGGGTGCTGACGAGTGACGATTCCCCGTGCCCGCCGAACGTGCCCGAGGCACGGTTGACATATAACTATATGGTTATGTAAGTTGGGAGAGATGGCCCGCTCCGCGACAACCGATTCGTTCAACGCCGTCGCCGAGCCGCGGCGGCGGCAGATCCTCGACGTGCTCGCCGCCGGCGAGCAGCCGGTGGCCGAGCTCGTCCGCCGACTCGGGATGTCGCAGCCGCTCGTCTCGAAGCACCTCCGCGTGCTTCGGGAGGCGGGTGTCGTCTCGGCACGCGGTCTCGGCCGACAACGGCTCTACCGGGTCAACGGTGGCTCGTTGCGGCCGATTCACGACTGGGTTGCGGGCTACGAGCAGCTCTGGTCGGAGCGCTTTCAGGAGCTCGATCTCGTCCTGAGCGAGCTCGAACAGACGGAAGGGAAGGAACGATGACGATGACGAGCAGTCCCCTCACGGTGACGGTCCTCGGCGAGACGCAGATCCTGATCGAGCGCGAGTTCGCCGCGCCGAAGCACCTCGTCTACCGCGCCTGGACGGAGCCGGAGTACGTGCGGCGCTGGTGGCACGCCGGGCGCGGCGTGCTGACCGTGTGCGAGATCGACCTCCGCGTCGGTGGCACGTGGCGCTACGTGTCGCAGGTGGCGGGCGTCGGCGAGGTGGGCTTCCACGGCGAGTATCGGGAGATCGTCCCCGACGAGCGGCTCGTGACGACGGAGGTGTACGAAGGCATCCCCGACGCGGAGGAACACGCGGCGGTCGACACGCTGACGCTCTCCGAGACCGGAGGTCGCACGAAGCTGACCGTCCTCGTCGACCACGCGACGCAGGGGGGCCGCGACATGCATATCGCCTCGGGCATGGAGGCGGGTCTCGGCGATGCCCTCGACCTGCTCGAGGGGCTGATCGTCGACGGGAGCGCCTAGGTGTAGTTCGGCCGCGGTGGCCTCGACCTGGCAACCGTCATCGGAACGAGAGAGGCCGCGCGGTGCGCGGCCTCTCTCCGATCCCGGCTCCTCGTCGTACGCGCGCTAGCTAGAGCTAGCTGCAGCCGGTGTTCGTGCCGCAGTCGCGGCACGTGTAGCAGCTGCCGGTTCGCACCATGCGGCCGCCGCACTTCGAGCACTCGACGGCGTCCTCCCAGCTGTTGAACAGGGCCGTCTGGCCGGGCGGCGGCGCGTCGTGTACCTGCGCGGTCGCCTCGCCGGCGGCGTAGGCGGCTGCGAGGCGCGCCTTCACCTCGGGCGTGAGGATACCGGCCTCCTCCTGCTGGTCGGAGGTGAGGAACTTCTTGCCCATCCAGCGGAAGATGTAGTCGACGATCGACTTCGCGATCCGGATGTCGGCGTCGTTCGTCATTCCGCTCGGCTCGAAGCGCATGTGGCTGAACTTCGAGACGTAGACCTCGAGCGGCACGCCGTACTGGAGACCGAGCGAGACCGAGATCATGAACGAGTTCATCAGGCCGGCGAGCGTCGTGCCTTCCTTCGCGATGTCCACGAAGATGTCGCCCGGCGTCCCGTCCTCGAACAGGCCGACGTGGATGTAACCTTCGTACTCGCCGACCTTGAACTTGCGGCCGACCTCGGTGCGGTCGTCCGGCAGCCGACGCCGCTTCGGGGCCGCGACGACCCCGCCGAGCGCATGGATCTGCGCGATCCTGCCCTCCTCGGACGTGTCCTTCGAGCCGGAGAGCGGTTGCGCCACCTTGCAGTTGTCGCGGTAGATCGCGATCGCCTTGACGCCCAGCTGCCAGGCCTCGATGAGCAGCTGCGAGACCTCGTCGACCGACGTCTCCTCGGGCAGGTTGACCGTCTTCGAGATCGCGCCCGAGATGAACGGCTGCACGGCGCCCATCATCTTCACGTGACCCATGTAGTGGATCGCGCGCTCGCCGATGGCGCAGTCGAACACCGGGTAGTGCTCGTTCTTCAGGTGCGGTGCGCCGATGACGCTGCCGCGCTCGTCGATGAACGCGACGATCTCCTCGATCTCGCGCGTCGCGTAGCCGAGCTCGCCGAGTGCCATCGGCACCGTCTTGTTGACGATCGTCAGCTCGCCGCCGCCGACGAGCTTCTTCGACTTGACGAGCGAGAAGTCGGGCTCGACCCCCGTCGTGTCGCAATCCATCATGAAGCTGATCGTCCCGGTCGGCGCGAGCACCGTCGCCTGCGCGTTGCGGAAGCCCGCCGCCTCGCCGAGGTCGAGGGCGTCGTCCCACGCCTTGCGGGCGGCGGACAACATGTCGACCGGCACCGAGTCGGCGTGCTGGATGTTCCCGACGGAGGCGCGGTGCTTCGAGATCACGCCGAGCATCGCGGCTGCGTTCTCGGCGTAGCCGGCATGCGGGCCCATCCGCTTCGCGACCTCGGCGGACTTGCGATAGCCCCGCCCGGTCATGATCGCCGTGATCGCCGCGGCGTAGGCACGACCCTCGTCGGAGTCGTAGGGAAGTCCGCGTGCCATCAGCAGGGCGCCGAGGTTCGCGTAGCCGAGCCCGAGCTGGCGGAACTTGAGCGCGTTGCGGCCGATCTCGGGCGTCGGGTACGACGAGTAGCCGACGATGATCTCCTGTGCGAGGAACATGACGTCGACCGCGTGCTCGAACATCGGCACGTCGAACTCGCCGTCCTCCTTGCGGAACTTCATCAGGTTGAGCGACGAGAGGTTGCAGGCCGAGTCGTCGACGTGCATGTACTCGGAGCACGGGTTCGATGCGTTGATCCGGCCCGTGTTGGGGCTCGTGTGCCACGCGTTGATCGTCGTGTCGTACTGCACGCCCGGGTCGGCGCATTGCCAGGAGGCCTCGGCGATGTCCTTCAGGAGCGACCGTGCGTCGACCGTGCGGACGACCGAGCCGTCGGTGCGGCCGGTGAGGTTCCACTCCTTGCCCTCCACGACCGCCTCCATGAACGCGTCCGTGACGCGCACGGAGTTGTTCGCGTTCTGGTACTGGATCGAGCCCCAGTCGGGTGAGTCGAGCGACATGTCATAGCCCGCCTGCTCGAGGACTCGCGCCTTCCGCTCCTCCTTCGCCTTGCACCAGATGAACTCGTCGACGTCCGGATGATCGATGTCGAGCACGACCATCTTCGCCGCGCGCCGCGTCTTGCCGCCCGACTTGATCGTGCCCGCGGAGGCATCGGCGCCGCGCATGAACGAGACCGGACCGGACGCATAGCCACCCTTCGACAGCTGCTCCTGCGACGAGCGCAGGCGCGAGAGGTTGATGCCCGAGCCCGAGCCGCCGCGGAAGATGACGCCCTCGCGGCGGATCCAATCGAGAATCGAGTCCATCGAGTCGTCGATCGAGAGAATGAAGCACGCCGAGCACTGCGGCTTCTCCTCGAAGCCGACGTTGAACCACACCGGCGAGTTGAACGACGCGATCTGGTTGACGAGGATCGCCTTCAGCTCGGCCTCGAACGTGTCGGCCTCGTCGGTCGTCGTGAAGTAGCCGCCCTGCCGGCCCCAGCCGCCGATCGTGTCGACGATCCGGCCGATCATCTGCTTCACGGAGCGCTCGCGCTCCGGCGAGGTCATGCGACCGCGGAAGTACTTCTGAGCGACGATGTTGGTTGCCGTCTGCGACCAGAAGCGGGGAAACTCGACGTCCTTCTGATCGAACGCCGGGCCGTCCTTCCCGGGGATCAGAGCGTGGCGCGACTCCCACTCGATCTCGTCGAACGGGTCGCGGCCGGGGATCGTGAAGAACCGCTGCGGCGTGACGCTCGCGCCGTCGTCGACGACGACGTTCGCGTAGTCGTCGGTGCTTGGCAGCGTCGCTTCGGTCGTCTCTGACACTGGTGTTGCCTTGGTGGTTGCCATGCCTGCCTCCCGGCCGTCCGTCGATCGAGGGAAAGTGTCCTCCGTCCCGCGTGGTGCGACGCTGGGAGGGATTCGGGATGCTAGGAGGTGCGTCGGACGGCACCCATTTTGCGCCATTTTCATGCAATTTGCAGGAAAATGGACGACCCAGCAGGTCGTTTCAGTTTACCGACCGAGGCTCGGGAGGGGGCTAGGAGACGGGTGGCGCGGCAGGGCCGTCGCCGCCGCCGTCGCCGTCCCTGCGGCGGCGGAGATAGCCGGCAGAGCCTGCGGCGAGGAGCACGACCGCGAGACCTCCGAGGACGAGCAGGGGAACCGGCACCGAC
This sequence comes from uncultured Thermoleophilia bacterium, assembly GCA_963727515.1. Lineage (GTDB taxonomy): Bacteria > Actinomycetota > Thermoleophilia > Gaiellales > Gaiellaceae > Gaiella. The sequence continues at coordinate 747,413 of CAVSGN010000003.1, forward strand.
GACGGACCGGAGGTGTCCGTTGCCGTCGTGTCGGTCGCGTCTGTTGCCGTCGTGTCGGTCGTGTCTGTTGCCGTCGTGTCGGTCGTGTCTGTTGCCGTCGTGTCTGTTGCCGTCGTGTCGGTCGTGGCCGGGCCGGCTCCGCCCGGGTCCGGCTTGCCCTGCTTGGCGAAGGCGAGAGCCCGCCCGATCTCGTCCTCGGCGTTGCCGTAGATCAACAGATCCGGAGGCAGCGACTTGATCGCCTGGGTGTAGCAGGGAAGCGGGTAGATCTTGTCCACGCGGCCGTCGGCGAACCAGTCGTCGATCACCTGCTGCGCGCACGGCTTCTCCGCTCCGGCCGCGTCGGTGGCCACCGCCGACAGCGCCACGAAGGTCAGGACCAGGAGCCCGAGCAGGAGAGCACGATGGGGATGGGATAATGGGAACACGATGCGGGCGACCCTGTGGTGCCGAGAGTGTTGCAAGTCTCTCGGCTGCCGTTGATGCGACGGTGTGCGCAGGGTAAACGAATTGTAAGCGTTGCCGGGGCGGGAACCGACCAGACGGGGTGGTACCGTGGCGCGCCATGGACGAGGCTACGAACTCGACACGATCCGGCCGGGCCACGGCGATTCTCGGAGCGGCCGGCGTCCTCCTCGTGTGGGCCTTCTTCGACGGAGGAGCGTCGGGGACGGACGCGACCGCGCAACTCGGGACGGCGGCTGCGATAGCGGCCGCCGTCCTCCTCGTCGGCTGGGGTCGTGGTGTCGTCGTCATGCCGCGCCTCGATCGCCCCGGCCTGGTTGCGGTCACTGCCGCAGCGGGCTTCACGGCGTGGACGGGACTCAGCGTGTGGTGGTCGATCGCCGGCGATCGCTCGTTCGACGCTCTGGGGAAGAGCCTCGTGCTCCTCGCCTTCGGCGTCGTCGGCCTCGCAGCGGCCGTTCTCCCGGGGCGCCCGGTGCGTGCTGTTGCCCTCGTCGTCGCGGCGGCTCTCGGCGCGGTGCTCTGCTGGGCGCTCCTCGGCAAGGCGGTACCCGCTCTCGGCCCGGACGACGCAGGTCGTGTCGCCCGCCTGAGGGGATCGATCGGGTACTGGAATGCGCTCGCCCTGCTTGCCGACGCGGCCCTCGGTCTCGGTCTCTGGCTCGTCGCGTCGGTGCGGGATCGCTACGGCCGTCCGGCCGGCACGCTTCTCCTCTACCTCGCGACCCTCGCGATCCTGCTCACCCAGTCCCGCGCAGGGCTCGTGGCGGGCATCGCCGTCCTTGCTCTCGCGCTCTGGCTGACGGCGGATCGGGTCGAGGGCGCGATGCTCGCTCTCCTTGCCTGCTCGCCGGGGCTCTTCGTCGCCGGCTGGGCGTTCACGCGGCCTGCGCTCGTCGAGGACGGGGCGGCCTCGGCGGCCCGCGCGTCGAACGGCGCCGCCCTCGGAGCCCTCACCCTTCTCGGAGCGGTGATCGCCCTCGTCGCGGTCGCCAGGGTGCCGGTCGCCAGACTCGTCGCCACCCGGCGCAGCGCGGTCGTCCGAAGCCTCGTCGGCGCCGCCGGGCTCCTGTGCGTGGTCGGCCTCCTCGGCTTCGTTGCGGCGGTCGGGAATCCCGTCACCTGGGCAGGCGACCAGCTGAGCAGCTCCGGAGAGGTCGTCAACGGCCCCGGCCGTCTTGGCAGGCTCGAGACGAACAACCGCACCGTCTGGTGGGGAGAGGCATGGGAGATCTTTCGCGCTCACCCCGCTGGAGGCACCGGCGCGTCGACGTTCGAGATCGCGAGGAAGCGCGTGCGGGACAACGCCCAGAACGTGAGCGCGCCCCACAGCGTGCCCCTGCAGCTCCTCTCCGACACGGGTCTCCCCGGGTTCCTGCTCGGCCTCGCGCTCGTCGTCGGGGTCGCCGTCGGCATCCGCGCCGCGCTCCGTCGACTCGAGGGCGACGAGCGTGCTGCGGCGGTGGGGCTCGTCGCGCTGCCGCTCGCGTTCGCGCTGCACGCGCTCGTCGACCTCGATCTCGACTTCCTCGCCGTGGCTGCGCCGACGATGCTCGTCTCGGCGGTGCTGGTCGGAGCGGGGCGGCCCGCGGCCGCCCGCGCGGGTGGCCTTGTTACGGCAGGCGTCGTCGTGGCGGCCCTCGCCGCCGCGTGGGTCCTCGTCGCGCCGGCTCTCTCGAGCCGCTCGATCGAGAGCGCATACCGCGACGTCGGCGACGCTCGACTCGACGCGGCAAAATCGGCTGCCCGGCGTGCGCAGCGCCTCGACCCGCTCTCGCCCGAGCCGCTCTATGCCCGCGCGACCGTTGCGAACAGCCTCGGGAATGCCGCCGAAGCCGACGCGTTCTACGTCAGCGCGACCCGCCTTCAGCCCGAGAACCCGGCTACCTGGTACGCGCTCGGGCTCTACCGGTACATCAGTGGAGATCTCTGCGGCGCCTACGTCGCGCTCAACGCCGCCTACACGCTCGATCCGAAGAGCAGCCTCTTCTATCCGGGCAGCGAGCTCGATCGCGCCCGGGACGCCGTCAACGACAAGGCGAGTCCCGCCTGCGGCCCGGCGCCGTAGGGCGGGACATGTCCCGCCCGCCCGGCCGGATCGGCCCGGGCCTAGCTAGCCGCCGATGACGACGACGGCGTGCGAGCCGTGGAGCTGCGCGGTGCGGAGCCCGTCGAGCGGCCCGACGATCCCGATGCCGAGATCCTGCGCGAGCCGCCGACCCTCGCCCGCGAAGCCGGGGCGGTACATGACGAGGGTACGCGTGAAGTCCGAGCTCGGCGCGTTCGCGACGCCGCCGATGCGGTAGCCGCGCTTCGCCACGCGGGCGGCGGTCGCCGCGGCCGCGCCCTGCCGGGTTCCGCCGTTGAGAACGAGAACCGAGACGCGTGACCGCTTCAGGTGGGCGGCGGGAACCTTCGTCGCGGGAGCCGCTGACGCGCTCTTCGCCGACTCCGTTTTCGTGATCGCCGCCTTGTGAGCCGGCTTGGCGGCGCTCCCGGTCGACGCCTTGGCGAGCAGCGCTCCGCCGACGACGACGAGGACGATCAGTTCGACCACTGCGATCGACGCGGCGGTGAATGCCGCCAGGCGCCAGGGGCGGACGAGCTGCTCGTTGTGATGGAAGGAGACGTCCACGGGACCAAACTTTCGCCCACGAGCGCCTTGCTCCTTCTTCGAGCTACCGGTCCTCCCCGGGAAGGGGCGGTAGCGCATCCCACGTGGCTGCAACGCCCGTGGTCAGGTCCGTCTCGGCCCGGAAGCCGATCACATCCGCTGCCCGTTGAGTCGCGAGCACGCTGCGTCCGAGCTCGCCCGGCCGCTCCGCCTCGTGCACGGCGTCGGCAGTCGAGCCCGCGACGGCGCGACAGATGGCGTAGAGCTCGAGGACTGTCGTCGCGATCCCCGTGCCGATGTTGAGCACCCCGCCGACATCGCTGTCGAGCGCCGCGAGCGTCGCGCGGGCCACGTCCCCCGCAAAGACGTAGTCCCGTCCCTGCGAGCCGTCCCCGAAGATGCGGCACGGCTCGCCACTCTGGAGCCGCCCGAGAAAGATCGCGACGACGCCGGCCTCGCCGTGCGGGTTCTGGCGCGGGCCGTAGACGTTACCGAACCGCAGTGCCACGTGGGGCACGTCGTAGAGCCGCGCGAACGCGCCGAGATAGCCCTCGCCGGCGAGCTTCGCGGCGCCGTACGGCGAGAGAGGCAGGCAGGGATCGTCCTCGCGCGCCGGCCGCTCGCACTCACCGTAGATCGCTCCCCCGGTCGACGCGAAGACGACCCGAGCGCCTGCGAGCCGCGCTGCTTCGAGCACGTTGACGGTGCCGACGACGTTGATCGCGGCATCGCGCCCGGGCTCGTCCACCGAGACGCGCACGTCCGCCTGGGCCGCGAGGTGGACGATCGATCGAACCGCGGTGTCCTGTGCGATCGCGTCGAGCGGCTCGCGGATGTCGCGCACGTGGAGCGTCGCTCCGGTCGGCACGTTCGCCCGCAGACCGGTCGAGAGGTCGTCGACGACGTGCACCTCCTCGCCGCGAGCGAGGAGCGCCTCGACGACATGCGACCCGATGAATCCCGCTCCACCCGTGACGATGACCGACATCGCCGTAATCTACCGCTTGATGTTCATCACCTTCGAGGGTCTCGACGGCTCCGGCAAGACGACGCAGCTCAAGCTCCTCGCAGCGCGACTCGAGGCGGAGGGACTCGAGGTCGTCGTCACCCGCGAGCCCGGCGGCACGCCGCTCGGCGAAGAGATCCGTGACCTCGTTCTTCACGGCGGCGACGTGGCGCCGTGGGCCGAGGCCGCCCTCCTCGCTGCCTCGCGCGCCCAGCACGTCGAGGAGTTGATCCGCCCTGCGCTCGCACGCGGGGCGGCGGTCCTGAGCGATCGCTACGTCGATTCGTCGGTCGCCTATCAGGGGATCGCCCGCGGGCTCGGGCTCGAGCGCGTCCTGGAGCTCAACCTGGCCGCCGTCGGCGGCCTGATGCCCGACCGGACGGTCCTGATGGAGATCGATCCCGGTAGTGCCATCCTGCGCATGAGTGGTGAGCGCGACCGGATCGAGCGCGAGAACGACGGCTTCCACATCCGCGTGGCGGCCGCCTACCGGGAACTGGCGGCCCTGTTCCCCGAGCGCTACCTGGTCGTCGACGGGACTGCCGCGCCCGATGTGCTCGCCGAGGAGATCCATGGAGCCCTTCGAAGCGATTCCTGAACAGTCCGAGGCGAAACGGCTGCTCGCGTCGGCGCTCGCCGACGGCGATGCTCATGCCCATGCCTTCCTGTTCCACGGCCCGGCGGGCGTCGGGAAGGCGGGGGCGGCGTTCGCGTTCGCGGGTGCGATCCTCGGTGACCCGCGGCGGGTCGTCGAGCGCACGCATCCCGACCTGCAGGTCGTCGAGCCGCTCGGCGACATGATCCGGATCGACGTCATTCGCGCCCTGCATCACGATCTGCACCTGCGGCCGTTCGAGGCCGATCGGCGCGTCTACCTCCTTCTCGGGGCGCATCGCCTCAACGACGACGCGGCCGACGCGCTCCTCAAGGACCTCGAGGAGCCGCCGCTCTACGCGACGATCGTGCTCGTCGCCGATGAGCTCGGCCCGATTCCGGAGACGATCCGCTCTCGCTGCCAGCTCGTGCCCTTTCGCCGCCTGTCGCACCGTGCGGTGCAGGCGTGGGTGGAGGAGCGCGTACCCGAGCTCTCCGCGAACGAGGCAACCGCGATCTCGCGCGTCGCGGCCGGTCGGCTCGACCGCGCCGCCCGCCTGATCGACCCGGACGTACGTGCTCGGCGGAGCGCGATCATCGCTGCCGCGCGCGGGCCGTATCTCGACCCGCGCTTTCGATCGAACGAAGCGGCCGGCACGCTGCTCGAGGCGATCGGGCTCCGAGGGGCAGCTGCCAAGGAGGCCGAGGAGACGGTTGTGGACGGCCTCGATCTGACGCCGAAGGAGGCGGAGCAACGGGTCAAGCGCGTGCAGCGCGGCGCGGAGCGGGAGGAGATGCTCGCCCAGCTCGAGGAGCTCTCCGCGTGGTACCGGGATCTGATCGTCGTCGCGAACGGTGCCGAGGCGACGGTCGTCCACGCCGACCACCTGAGCGAGCTGCGGGAAGACGTCGCCCGCGACCTCGGCCGTAGGCCCGAGCGGGCGGCGGCGCTCGTCCGCAGGTCCTGGCGCTCGGCGGAGGAGTTCAACGTCAATCCGAGCCTCTGGCTCGACGCGCTCTTCGTCCAGCTGCGCCACGCGTTCGCCTGAGCGGCTCGCAGCACGCCCTTGACGTGAGAATGGTCGTTCTCGTACTATGAGAATCACCATTCTCACTCAGGAGCAGTCATGCCTGTTCGTCCACACGTTCCCCCCTTCACCGCCGAGACCGCTCGTCAGAAGGTTCTCGCCGCCGAGGCCGCCTGGAACACGCGCGACCCGGATCGCGTCGCCGCGGCGTACACCGTCGACTCCGCCTGGCGCAACCGCGACGAGTTCGTCCAGGGCCGCGAGGAGATCCGGGCCTTTCTCACCCGCAAGTGGGAGAAGGAGCTCGACTACGTCCTCCGCAAGGACCTGTGGGCCTTCGAGGGCGATCGGATCGCCGTTCGCTTCCAGTACGAGTGGCACGATGCGGCCGGCAACTGGTTCCGCTCGTACGGCAACGAGCTATGGGAGTTCGACGCCGACGGGTTGATGAAACGCCGCGAGGCGAGCATCAACGACGTCGCGATCGAGGAGTCCGAGCGTCGGATCCACGGCCCGCGCGCCGACGGCGACGACAGCGGGATCCCCCTCCGATGAGCCCCGCGGCAACGATCGACGACGAGACAGCGCGGGCGGCAGTGCTCCGCGCGGCGAACGACGTCTTCTACGCACGCGGGATCGCGGGGGTCGGGATGGCCGACGTCCGCGACGAGTCGGGTGTCTCACTCCGCCGGCTCTACCACCTCTATCCGTCCAAGAGGGAGCTCGTCGCTGCCTGGCTCCGGGACCGGCATTCGACCTGGATGGAATGGTTCACCGGCTCGGTCGACCGTCGTGCGTCGAAGGGCCGGGAGCCGCTTCTCGCGGCGTTCGACGCGATCGCGGAGTGGGAGGGCTCGCCGGGCTACCGCGGCTGTGCGTTCGTCAACTCCGCCGCCGAGGCGGCCGAGATCGACGACACGCACCGGGAGATCATCGCCGCGCACAAGGAAGACCTCGTGACCTATCTCGGCTCGCTCGCGACCGCCGGCGGCTATGCGCGCCCCGACCGCCTCGGGCGCATGATCGCCGTGCTGCTCGACGGGGCGATGGTCGAGGCGGCGGTTCTCTCGTCCCCCGCGCCGATCGACGCTGCGAGAGAGGCGGCCGCGGTGCTGATCGGGGCGCCGCAGTGAGCCTCTTCGTCGAGCAGCTCTGGCGCTATCCGGTGAAGACGCTGGCGGGCGAGCGAATCGAGACGGCCGAGATCACGGCCAACGGGATCCCGGGAGACCGGATCGTCCACGTCCGCGGCCCCGAGGGCGTCCGCACGTCGCGTCGCCAGCATCGCCTCCTCGGCCTGCACGGGACGCTCGATTCCTCGGGTCGTCCGCTCGTCGACGGGCTCCCCTGGGACTCCGCCGAGGCGCTCGCGCTCGTGCGCGAGGCTGCGGGTAACGACGCCGAGCTCGTGGCGTTCGGCGGGCCTGCACGGTTCGACATCCTCCCTCTGCTGGTCGCGACCGATGGTGCGGTGGCGGCGTTCGGCCGTGACGTACGGCGGCTCCGTCCGAACATCGTGGTCGGGGGTGTCGACGGTCTGGCCGAGCGCGCATGGGAAGGCGCGGAGCTTCGCGTCGGCGACGTCGCGATCCGGCTCGACTCGCTACGGGCTCGCTGCCCGATGACGACGGTCGACCCCGATACGCTCGAGCGCGACCCCGAGGTGCTGAAAGACATCGGCCGCCGGTTTCGTGGGCGGATCGCGCTCAACGCCGACGTCCTCCATCCCGGGGCCATCAGCATCGGTGACGCCGTGGAGGTCGTCCTGCCGGCGGCTATCGGAGCCTGAGCCCTCGTCACGCGCCCACAGCAGCTCCACAGGCGGCTCACAGAATCGCATGGCACTCTACGACCGATGGCCGAGCCCGCAGCCCTTCCCTCGAGCGTCGCCCGGGTGCTGATCGTCGACGACGAGGCCTCGATCACGGATGCGGTTGCGACCGCTCTCCGCTACGAGGGCTACGAGACGATGGAGGTCGGCGCGGGGCGCGCGGCCGAGCTCGCGATCGACGAGTTCCGGCCCGACCTGATCGTGCTCGACGTGATGCTGCCGGACCTCGACGGCTTCTCGATCGCGCGCCGGCTCCGCGACGGAAACCATCGGGTGCCCGTCATCTTTCTCACGGCAAAGGATGCGACGGAGGACAAGGTCGCGGGTCTCGCTCTCGCCGACGACTACGTGACGAAGCCGTTCAGCCTCGCCGAGATCGTGGCCCGGGTGCAGTCGGTCCTGCGGCGTACGCGCGGTGAAGCCGATGCGGCCGACACCGGCCTGCGGTTCGCCGATCTCTCGCTCGACGAGGAGACCCGCGAAGTGTGGCGCGGCGAGCAGCAGGTCGAGCTGACACGGACGGAGTTCGAGCTGCTCCGCTTCCTGATGCTGAATCCGCGACGGGTGCTGACGAAGCGCCAGATTCTGGACAACGTGTGGCACTACGACTTCGGCGGCGACGCAAACGTCGTCGAGACGTACGTCAGCTACCTGCGCAAGAAGCTCGACCCGCTCGGCCCACCGCTGATCCAGACGGTGCGGCTCGTCGGCTACGCGCTGCGCGAGGGGTAGGCCGGTGGTGCCCGACGGTGATCTTCCGCCGCCGGTGGCCGGCTTCAGCCGGTCGCCCGGGCTTCGCGCTGCGGTGCCCGGCTTCAGCCGGTCGCCCGGGCTTCGCGCGCCGGGAGTCGAGGCTTACCCGTCATGTCGCTGAGAGCCCGCCTCCTCACCGTCGTCGTCTCGCTGACCGCGATCGGCCTGATCGTCGCCGGGATCGTCACCTACGCGTCGCTGCGCTCCTTTCTCGTCGACCGGGTCGATCGCACCGCCGTTGCGGCGGCGCGCACGCTCGAGCGCGGCCGGTTCGGCCCGGGTGGGTTCGACGCGCTCGGAGCCGCGAACCCGGGGATCTACATCGGGCTGATCGACGGCGACGGCGACATCCGTTGGGCGCCCGTCGGGACACGTCAGGGCGAGACTCCCCTCCCGCAGCCCGACCTGTCCGTCGATCGAGCCCGCTCCGCCGGAGCGGGCGGCACGCCGTTCACGGTGTCGGCCGTGAACGGCGGCACGCAGTTCCGGCTCGCGATCGGACGGCCTGGCCCCCAGGGCCAGCTCCTCCTCGTTGCGGCGCCGCTGAGGGATGCCAACGACACGCTCCATCAGCTCCTCCTCGTCGAGCTCGTCGTGGCGGGCTCCGTGCTCCTCGCGACGCTGCTCCTGGGTCTCTGGCTCGTCCGCGTGGGGCTGCGCCCCCTCGGCCGGATCGAGGTGACCGCGGCAGCGATCGCCGGCGGCGATCTCTCCCAGCGGGTCGACAACGACGACCCGCGCACCGAGGTCGGGCGTCTCGGCGGGGCGCTCAACATGATGCTGGGCCAGATCGAGGAAGCGTTCGACGAGCGCACCGCCTCCGAGCAGCGCCTCCGTCGCTTCGTCGCCGACGCCTCCCACGAGCTCCGCACGCCTCTGGCGGCGGTCCGTGCGTACGCGGAGCTCTTCGACCGCGGCGCCCGAGAGAGACCGGACGATCTCGAGCGCGCGATGACGGGCATCCAGCGTGAGTCCCGGCGGATGGGCCTGCTCGTCGACGACCTCTTGCTCCTCGCGCGACTGGACCAGGGCCGGCCCCTCGAGCGCAAGCCCGTCGCACTCGACGAGGTCGCGCGCGACGCGGTCGAGGCGGCGAGGATGCTCGATCCCGATCGGGAGATCTCACTGGATGTGCCGACGCCCGTGGAGGTCGAGGGCGACCGCGAGCGCCTGCGGCAGATCCTCGACAACCTCCTCGCGAACGTGCGCGCCCACACGCCCGCCGCCGCGCCGGCGAGCGTGCGCGTCGCACGGGAGGCGGGCGACGCGGTGGTCGACGTCACGGATACCGGCCCCGGGCTCTCCGACGATCAGCTGTCGCATGTGTTCGAGCGCTTCTACCGGGGCGATGCTTCGCGCTCGCGCGATATCGGCGGTGCGGGCCTCGGCCTCGCCATCACCGCCGCAATCGCCGAGTCGCACGGTGGATCGGCCGCGGTTGCGAATGTCGACGGGAACGGCGGAACGGGGCTGACGGTCCGGGTCGTCATCCCCGTCGTTGCTTGATCGCCTCCTCGCCGTACGAGAGGATGAGCGGATGAACGGCAGCGAGCTCGACTTCTGGCTCGGCTCCTGGCACGCGCGGTGGGACGGAGGCGAGGGGTCGAACACGCTCACGCGCGAGTTCGGCGGCAAGGTGATCGTGGAGCGGTTCGAGGGGCGCCCGTCGCTCGAGCTGACCGGCTTCAGCGTGTCGGTCTTCGACGCCGACGCCGACCTCTGGCGGCAGACGTGGGTGGACGACCAGGGCGGCTACTTCGCTCTGAGGGGCGGCGTTGACGGGGACACATTCGTCCTCCGTACCTCGGTCGTTCGCAGCGAGGCCCCGATCGAGCTTCGGATGGTGTTCTCGGAGATCGAGCCGGACAGCTTCCGCTGGCTCTGGGAGCGCTCGATCGACAGCGGCGAGACGTGGGACACGGCCTGGGAGATCGCCTACACGCGCGCCGCGTAACGGGGAGCGTGCGCGCGGCCCTGGGGGTCCCTACAATGCGGTGCGCGCCGACGTAGCTCAGCTGGTAGAGCACTTCACTCGTAATGAAGGGGTCCGCGGTTCGAGTCCGCGCGTCGGCTTCCAGGATTGATGCGGGATTGCGCGATTCCGCTTCTTGGCCCTCGTCGTCCTCCGCGTACTCTCCGCGTACATCGAACTCGGCGCGTGCTGCCTCGATCGCCTCGACGGCCGTCGGCGACGGGTTGTCGTGGTCGAGCTCCTCGATGAGGTGCGTGTAGGTGTCGAGCGTCACCTTGATCGAATCCCCGATCTGCAGCGCGACGTACGCCCCTCGCTTCCCTTCGTGCAGCAGCAACGAAGCGAACGAATGCCTCAGGTGATACGGCGGAGCGTCCACGCCGACGGCGTCGGCTGCTGGCTCGAACGCCCGTCGACGCCAGTTCCGCCACCCGACGTCCGACCACATCTGCCCGGCCGAGGTCGGGGAACACCCACGCGTCATCCGATGGATCCGAATGCGCCGCCTTCCAGCGCGCAAGATCCTTCGCCAGCGGAGCCAAGAGGCGAACCGTTCTCAGCTTCTCGTTCTTCGTCCCCTTCACCCGCCGACCCGTAGCCGCCCTCTCGATCCGAAGCGTCCGCTCGCCGACATCACCACGCGTCAGCGCCCGAACCTCCTGCGGCCGCAGACCCGCGTACGCCATCATCCCGAGCAGAGCGCATCTCTAGCCCGTGCGTTCCGTCCAGAAGCACAGCGCGTATTGCCTCGACCTTCGCCGGAGCCAGAGGCCGCACCGTGCCGCTTTCGACGGGCCGACGGCAGTCCGACGACCGATCACCGGGCTTCCGATCGATCCGATCCCTGCCGTCTGACAGCCGTCGTAACATCCCCGAGAGCAACGCCAGCGCCTTTCTGGCGACGGCCGGCCCTACCCGCTCTCCGCCGCCATGTCCGCACGGAGCTGGTCGACGACAGCAGGCGTACCATGTCCCTGCAGCCGGCAGCCGACCCAACGCGGGACTGTAGGTGATTCGCCCACGCCGACCGGTACGCATTCCGTGTGTTTTCCTCGAGCTGCGCGACGTGTCGCCGCCAGTACACCTCGCAGTGCTCGGCAACCGTCTCAGCCGCCACGGTCGAGATCGAGCGCGTCCCCGCGTTCTCGCGCGCGCTGCACCGTCGCCTCGAACTGCGCCGCGTCAGATTTTCGGCCGAACGACTTCGATCTGGGTACTTGCGACCATCTTGCGGTAGCGCACCTCCCACTTCCCCGTGTCTGCCCGCTTTCTCAGTCGCCGCGCCCCTCCTCGATCGCACGCAGGCGCGTGGGGGAGCCGGTGCCAGATCGCCCGACGCGGCACAAGACGCGTGGAGGCACGCGAGGTGGCTCTCTGCGGCGCTGTGCGGCCTTAGCCGCGTGAACACACTCTTCGCGCTCTGATCCCTGTAGTCCGGACCGAGCGTATATGCATCCAGCGTGCCTAAGCCGATCGCCCTGTACACCGTCTTCGTGCAGACTGCTTCGCGAACATTGCCACTTCGGCCACAGTGAGGATCAGATCGAGTTCTGCTGTCAGTAACTGACAGTGAGATTGCCTGAACGCTGATCCCTTTTGTCAAATCACGCAGGGCATATTTTCGTTGGCGCGCTCACCGGACGTGCACGTCCGACGACAGGAGCCGCGCAACGTAGCTCTCGTTCAGACTCTCCTTCCGACCTTTGAAGTCCGCGATGAACCCGTCGGCGAGCCGGTCTGGGCGTATCGGAACCCTGCCGAACCCACACCTCCCGGGACTCATGTAACCGCCGATACACCCGTCCGAAACGGCTTGCTAAAGACATCCGCGATCTCCTCGACCGAGGCAGAGCCCCGCCTGTACCTCGACGATCGTCCGGACATGGCGACGAACTCGCCAACTCGAGTCCCGCGCGGGATCGCCTTCACCGTCGACGTGGCCCTGATCCAGAAGGGAGAGCTTCTTCTTTGTAGCCGAACTGCTCAAAGGCGGCGTCAGAAACGACCCCATCGCTGGCCAGCAGCGCGGATTCCAGCTCGATCGCAGCGTCTTCGGCTTTCTAATGCCTTCGTAGCGCACGTATGGAGCAGCACTCTCGGCGAACAATGCACGTGCATTCACGGGAAAAGTGCCACACTTGACCTCGGAGAATTACCCACTGGTTCACAGGATCAGCGGGCGGGCACCGTGGCAGCCGTAATCCGAAGAAGCGGAAGAATCCCCTGAGCTTTTCTAACCGTCGAGCCTTTAGAGGATGGGCTCGATTTGGGAGTGGCGTGTCTCTCGTACGGGCTGCTTGGATGGTGTTCGGGGTGAAGGGCTTGCCTGGTGGTTGTCGGCCGATTCGGCTAGTGCCGCGATGAACGCGTCGACGACGGCGGGGTCGAATTGGCTGCCGGCAGAGTGGTGGAGCTCTACGATGGCGTCGTCGGCCGATGTCGCCGCCATGGTAGAGGCGCTAGCTGGTCATCGCGTCTGTAGGCGTCGACGACGGCGATGATGCGGGAGCAGATCGGGATCTGGTCGCCCTGGAGCCCGTCGGGGTAGCCGGCGCCGTCGATTCTTTCGTGGGTCGATCGGACGATCGGTGCGATGTCTGCGAGTGCCGGTGCGGCGGCAATGATGCGTTCGCCGATCTCGCTGTGGCGTTGCATGTAGCGGCGCTCCTGGATATCGAGAGGGCCGGGCTTGTTGAGGATCGAGTTGGGGATCGCCGACTTGCCGATGTCGTGGAGCTCGGCTGCCAGCCGGATGCGATCGACTACCGGGCCCGGCAGGCCGAGCTTCGATGCGGTTGCCCAGGCGAGGTCGGCGACGTACCCGCCGTGCGCAGCGAGCTTCCCGTCCTGCTCCGCCAGGACCTGGAGGAGAACGTCCTTGACCTCGGTGCGGGCATCGCTTCGCTGTGATCGCTTGTTTGCGTAGAGCTTCAGGTCGGCAATGTGGAGTGCCTGCTCGATCGTCGCTCCACTGGCGACGGAGGGTAGAGCCGGCCGAGCAGCCGATCCTGAAGCCTTCCCCCTGCTCGCCGAGTGCCGCCTGGGCGGCTCTGAGCAATCGTGCTGCAGACGGTGATGAGGTGGTGATCACGAACTCGTCGCCGCCGATCCGGTAGGCGTTCCCGCTCTCGCCGATCGCGGCGGTGAGTCGGTGTCCGATCCGCTTCAGGAGAGCGTCGCCGGCCGGGTGGCCGAACGCGTCGTTGTAGACCTTGAACCCGTCCAGATCGAAGATCCCGATGGTGACTGTCTGCTCAGTGCCAAGGCTGCTCAGCGTGCGTTGCATGTCGGTGAACAGCTTGCGCCGGTTCCCGAGGCCGGTGAGCACATCGGCCATGGCCATGTCATCGCTGCGGCTCCGTGCCAGCACCAAGCGCCAGAAGACGATCGAGAATGCTGTCAGAAGGAACGCGACCGCCAGCACCGACCCATAGGCCGCTACCGTTCTCGCCCGGACAGCTTGCCCTCCAAACTCGAGATCGGCCGCGGCAAGCGCCGCGTCCAGCTGCGCTGTGACGCCACCCGGTTGCTGGCTCTTGCCGAACTCCACGGCCGCCGGGATCGTGTTGCCGTTCGCAACCATGACCGCGAGCTGGTCAGCGAGTGCGTAGTACTGTTTCGTCAAGAGAGCGATTTTCGCCGGCGTGTCGCTGTGCTCGATCTGAGCGAGGGTGGCGATCGAAGTATCAAGCCCTTCCTGCGCCACCTGGATGAGGCGCCCTCGTCTCCGCGAGCGTCGCCGGTTGGGCCCCGCCGCCGATTGCCGCGCTGAACGCGGAGGAAATCACCGCCCCTTGCTTGTTTCGCATCTCCGCGACCACGACCTGCGCGCGACGCGCCTGGTCAACCGTCCGCTCGACCTGCAGCACCACTCCGAGCGCGACGAGGCCGAGCAGCCAGATCCCCACGACCAAAACCGTCGCCCGCCTGTGCCCCATCACGATCCGCGTGAGAGATGCGATGCCTCCAGAACGCCAGCGGTCGTCGCCCGGTTCGGCGACTCTCCAGACTCGCGAGAGGAGCTACGGAAGCGCAACCGCAGCATAGGAAGGCCTTTCTGAGCCATTCATCAGGGCCTCCGAACGGACAACACCGCCGGCACTTGGAGACACGACCACCACACAGGGCAGCCACGCAGCCCATTCACAATGAGCATGGACGCTACCTATCCACCGTGCCTATCACCCGGATGGGTGACAGCGGAAGCTCGCTGCCCCTATCGAGGGATGCCTTGGCCCTCTTTTGCCATTGCGCGCGAAACGTGGGATCCCGCCCGCTTACTCGCATTCCCAGGCCGTGCGTGTGTTGCCACGGTGCTATACGTAGTCAAGTCAGCGACTTGGTGCACGTTTCCAGGCTGCGGTGGACGGTCACGCTACGGCCCGCCGCTAGCAGGCTCTCCACCCGTGTCAACCCGCTGCGCGGGTACGGGCCTGCGGCCCTTGACACGGGGCCCGTCGAGCCTGCTACCCAGCGGCGGAGCGGCGGGGATAGAGCCCCCGCCGCCCCCGGGCGGGGCCTCCGCGCGACCGTCCCGCTCTGCCGCGTCTCTCCATTGACGGTCGAGAAGCTCGTGCGCTTGGCGTACCCACTCGGGGACACCTGAACCCGAAGTGTCCGCCTTATCGGCCACCATATTTCAGCCTGACTGCCTGCCGGCATCGTCGCCCTGGGCAGGCTCGAATTGGTGCGCTTGCGGGCCACTCCTCGGGATACTCGCCGCCGTCGCAGTGGACCTCGCAGAAGTTGCAGTGGGCGCAGAGCGGGCCTTCTGTCGGGACGTCGTTCCAGTCGCATATCTCGCAGGGGCAGGGAGCCAGCTCGTAGGCGTTGACGGTCTCGATGCCCCCGATTCGAAGGAGGGAGTCACAGAGTGGACAGCGGAACGCCTCGGCCAAGACGTCTGGGCAGGTGACGGGTTCTCGCTGGAGTGACAGCGTCGCGCCGCAGCAGGGCATCACGCCCTCGACGTCGATCGTCCAGCCGTCTACCACGTCGTCACCGTCTCTGCCGGACATGCCCTGGCTGTCGTGCCCGAGCTCGTCCGCGGGGCCGCCCGCGGTCCGGCCTCCCTGCCGGGAGGCGTGTCCCGCGGGACGCCCTCCGCGGAGGCCGTCACGGCCCCCTGCTTGGCCATGCCCCCGCTAGGAGCACGATTCGGGCCAGTTCGACGCCTGACCACGACGGCGCCGGCAGGTAGCCCATGCGTACGGCCCAGAGCTGCCTGCAGCGACGGAGGTTCCGCATTGTGACCCCGGTGGCTCCGGTCAGGGTCGGGGGAGACCCAGATCAGCATTCGGGGGAGATGTGGGTTGCGTGCGTTCTCTTGGAGCGTTGCCTTGCGTCCTTTGCCGCGTGATGAAGTAGCTCGAGAGGTATGCGGCGGCTCGATCGCCGGACATGATCTGCATGCTCTTGCCTTCCTTCTCGCCGACGAACCCGAACGAGTGCTTCGGTGCGAGCCTCGCGAGGTGCCCCAGATAGCAACGTGCGACCTCGACGTCAGCCGGCGAGTAGAGGTGGAACACTGGGTGGACGTGCCCCGGCCCGCGCTTCTGCGGCTCCCACGCGCGCACCGACAACGGCAGGCAGCGTCCCAGTCTCACGCTTGCACGCATTGCGTGCTGCGTTATGAAGTCGCTTCCACCGCTTCGAGATATCTCGTGACCACTCCGCGAGGGCGTTGGGGTCGACGCGGCACCCGCTTGTGCGACTGTGGACGTGCGGCCCGCGGTGGGCACAGTGCGCCTCGTCCCACGGCAGACCTTCGGCGCCGGGTGGAGTCACGGCGGACATCACCACCGGAACCCCTGGAGCCTGCAGCGCTTCGAACAGCACCCGCCGCCAGTCGCGTGCCCAGACGACTCCCGCAGATCGCGGCACGTCCGCTTCTTACACGACTGCCCGCGCCAGCCTCGCGTACAGCGCTGCTCCGCGCTGCTGTGGGACACCTCAACCGGACGGCTCATGACCTGCGCCACTAGGTCGCCGCCACGAGCACGACCCGACGGCCCGCGCTGCGAACGCGGGCCGTCGTCTTCGCCGGTTAAGTCGTCTTCGTCGTCATCAGCGCCCGCGTACTCTCCGCGTACATCGCCCTGTCCATCACGGTCATCCGGTGTCCCGAGCAGTCCGCCGCAATGCGGGCAACACGCAGGCGTTTCTTGCCCCCAAGTGGACACGGAAGGACCCCGTTGCCCACCCTGGCGATCCCTCGTAATGAAGGGGTCCGCGGTTCGAGTCCGCGCGTCGGCTTCAGTATTCATACGGATTTGAGCCCGCGAGTGCTCATCGAGGGTGTAGGTCAAGGGTTTAGGTCAAGGATTGAGAACGAGCCGCCATGGCTGCGCCAGCGAGCCTGTGAGAAGGGCGGTGGATCCAGCTGACCCGCGGAGCAACGCTGCCTCACACAAGCGGACAGCACCTCGACAGGCTGGTGACACGGAACCCCCAAGTGATCCCGAACTACCCGTCGCGCCCGGCCCCATGCAAGACCGCGACTCAATCTCCTAGGTGGATCTCAATCCGGTAAGTGTGATCTGATTGCTCCGATGAGGATGCGCAATGCTGCGTATTCGTTTTCCATTCGATGGGAGGGTGGAGATGAAGAACTCGATGGCGGGCTGGATCGGTTTCG
The DNA here is from genome assembly GCA_963727515.1 of uncultured Thermoleophilia bacterium. Lineage (GTDB taxonomy): Bacteria > Actinomycetota > Thermoleophilia > Gaiellales > Gaiellaceae > Gaiella. Next base: position 764,313 of record CAVSGN010000003.1, read on the forward strand.
CCGGGATCGTGATGGTGATCCTGGGTGGGCTCGGTTTCCTTGAGGGTTTGATCGGGGTTGCGAAGGACGACTACTTCGTTGTCACGTCGTCCGGGTTCCTGGTCGTGAGCCTGACGACCTGGGGGTGGCTGATGATGATCTGGGGGGTCGTCCTCGTTCTTGCCGGCCTCGGCCTTCTCGCTGGGCAGGGGTGGGCTCGCTGGTTCACGATCCTCGTTGTGGCTCTCAATTTCTTCGCGCAGCTCGGCTTCCTGGGCAACAGCCAGTATCCGCTGTGGACGCTGACCGTGCAGGCGCTGAACCTCGTCGTGCTGTTCGCGCTCACGGCACGCTGGAACGAAAGCCGCGAAGACCTCGCCCGCGTCAGTTAGGGCGGACGACCCGTCTCAGTCTGGCTGCGGTCGACCCCGGGGCCGCAGCCAGGCTGGAGCGTAGATCCGTGCTTCGAATGGTGGGTGTAGAAAGGCGCGAGACGGTGGGCACTCGCGGCACGCCGGGCTCCCCCGATGCTTCCCTCAGGTCGTCGAGGCACCGCTCGCATCGCTGGTGGGCTAACTCTTGGCTTGAAATGCTGCTGGGCTACGCGCGGCGCGGCGGCTTCATTCGCCTCCGGCGGCCACACGACGTACGACGAGTACGGAGCAGCCTGCCTGGTGGGCGACTCTCTCGCTTACGCTTCCTAGCGCTCGGGCACCGTGGAGCCCACGGCTGCCGACGATGACGAGATCGGCATCGTCGGACGCCGAGCGAAGCGCGGCGACGGGGCCGGTGCCGTCAACCGTGAACGGCATATCGCCGACGATCTGCTGTACCGCTTCGATATCGAGTCCTTTGCCTTCTCCTGCGGCGATCGGCCGAATCTCGGTGCCGTAACGCTTGCGGAGATCCAGGGCGACGGCGAACGCAGCGTCCGATTCGGCGGAGCCGTCGAGTCCGACGACGACTAGTCGCGGGAACGTCCGATCGGCCGACTCGCGCGCCAGGAGGACAGAGCAGGACACCGTGTGCAAGAGGTCGGTTGCGACATTCCCGGCAACGATCCCTTTCAGACGACCTTGATCGGGCGGCTCGAGCGCGAGAAGGCATTCCGGGTCGGCAGCAACCTGCGCGAGGATGACGTCCTTGGCGCTTCCTTCGATCACGCGCGTCTCGATCGTTCCCTTCGTCTCAACCGTGCGGCGCACTCCCTCGACAAGCTCCTCCGCTTCCCGCTGCAATCTGGTGGCAGTGGCGAGCCGTTCTCCTTGCGGCGCGTCCCAAAGCGCGTCCAGGGCGTACTCGATCGCCGTTAGGAGCAGCATCGAAGAGGAGGGATCGGCGATCCGAATCGCCTGCTGCGCCACCTCAATCGCCCCTGGCGATCCATCCACAGAACACACGATCCGCTGATAAGTCATAGACATAGCCATTTTACCTTCCGGTATTCGAGCGGCCCTAAAGATCGTCACGTCGGTCTACGTTCTTCGGATCACGATGACGTAAGCGAGGCCGTAGAGCGCTAGCAGCCCGATGCCGCTGCGGCGATCGTGGCGACCGCGGGTTGCCAGCAGGATCGTGGCCGTGACGGTGACAAACAGGGCGTACGCGATCCCGGGAGTCACGACGTGGGCGGTGACCGGCGCGCCTGCGATCAGTGGGCCGGCGCCGATCGACAGGGTGGAGTCGACGAATGAGGCGCCGAGCGCGTCACCGAGCGCCAGGCCGTAGGCGCCGCGCGATGCAGCGGTGATGACGACGATGAGCTCCGGTGCAGAGGTGGCGAGCGCCGCGCCGAAGTAGGCGATCAGAAACTCGGATACCCCGGCGAGTTCGGCGAGCCTGACAAGCGATCGTACCGCGAGGGAGGCGCCGACGCCGACGAGGAGGAGCGCGATGATGATCACGCCGATGCGGACAAGGTGTCTACGTTCACTGTGAGGTGGGTCTTCGTCGACCTGCCTTGGCAGGATGCGGACCGCAAGCATGAGCAGCACCGCCCAAGTGGCGACAAGGATGAGTCCGTCGAAGTGCCCGAGCCAGTCGTCGGCGACAAGCATCGCCGAGAGCACGAGTCCCGGCACCGTCAGTGAGCCGACGATGATGGCTTCGCGACGGTTGACGCGAAACGAGCCTGCGAGGAGGGGGATCGCGGCGAGAACGAGGGTGTATTGGGTGAGGACGGAACCGATCGAGTCTCCGACGTTGATGTCGCCCTGTCCCTGGAGTTGCGAGGTGATCGAGTTCGCGATCTCGGGCAGGTCGGTTCCTACCGCGACAAGTGCGACGCCGACGAGAAACGGCGGGGCGCCGAGTGCGGTCGCGAGTGCGCGCGCCTCTCCGACCGCTCTGCCGCTGGCGGCCACCGCGACAGTGAGGCCACCAGCGAAGAGGAGTAGATCGAACGCGAGCGTCATGCCTTGTCGAGGGGCGCGTCGGACACGAGTACCCCTCGCGAGCGGCTAGACCGTTTCTCGATGGCGATCAGTGGGAGCACGAGTGCGGCGATCAATGTGGCGGCGAGCCATTGCATGGGGCCGATCGGCGCAGTTCCGAACAGGGTGTTCAGGAGGGGGAGGTACGTGAATGCGAGCTGAAGCGCGATCACGAGCAGGATGCCCCAGTAGACGGCGAGGTTTGTGAACAGTCCGACCGCGAGCATCGAACGTTTGAGCGAGCGGCAGTTGAGGAGGTAGAAAGCCTCTATCAGCACGATCGTGGCAATCACCGTGGTGCGCGCCTCCTCGATCGTTGTGCCGCGCGCCTGCTCCCACTCGAAGACGGCGATGCCGGCGGCGAACATGAACAGGGCGACGAGTACGATTCGCTCGATCGCCAACCGTCCGAGGACGGGCTCGTCCATTCGGCGTGGTGGCCGACGCATGGTGTCCGGCTCTAGCACTTCGAGAGCGAGCGGCAGGGCGAGAGCGACGGTGGTGACAAGGTTGATCCAGAGCACCTGCACGGGCAGGATCGGCAACGTCAACCCGAACGCGATCGCAAGTAAGACGAGCAGCGACTCACCGGCGCTCGTCGGAAGGATGAAGATGATGCTCTTCAACAGGTTGTCGTAGACGCGCCGGCCGTCCTCGACGGCGGCCTCGATGGTAGTGAAGTTGTCGTCGCGAAGGACCATGTCGGCGGCTTCCTTGCTCACGTCGGTGCCGCTAATCCCCATCGCGATCCCAATGTCGGCCCGCTTCAGCGCCGGTGCGTCGTTGACGCCGTCACCCGTCATCGCGACGACCTCCCCCTGAAGCTGCAGCGCCTTCACGAGCCGAAGCTTGTGCTCGGGTGCGACGCGCGCGAACACCGAAGTCTGTGCGGCCTGCGCTGCGAACTCGTCGTCCGTGAGCCGGTCGAGGTCAGCACCCGTGAGCACACGGCCATCGGCGTCGGTGACCCCGACCGCCCGCGCGATCTCGGCGGCTGTGCGCGGATGGTCGCCCGTCATCATTGCGACGCGGATACCTGCGCCATGGCAGGCCGCGACTGCGCGCACTGCCTCCTCGCGTGGCGGATCGAACAGCCCGACGAGTCCGAGTAGCGTGAAGCCGCCCTCCAGGTCGACGTGCTCGAGCAAGTGCAGCGCGCCGTCCTCGCGCTTCGCGGCAACGGCCAGCACCCGCTGCCCGCGGCCGGCCATCTCGTCGGCCTGGGCCAACAACGCGTCCGGTGACCACTCACCTAGCCACGCGAGGCCACAGGAACGCGCGATCACCTCCTCGGGGGCGCCCTTGATCACGACCCACGGGCCGGCGTCCTCGGCATGCAGGGTGGCCATGAACCGTCGCTCCGACTCGAACGGCAATTCATCGAGCCGAGGACGGCGCAGCTCCGCTTGCTGCCGCTCGATCCCGGCCTTCTCGGCCGCAGCGACGAGCGCACCCTCGGTCGGGTCACCCTCGACCCGCCAGACCTCGTCGGCAAGCACGACCCGGGCATCGCTACAGAGAAGAGCCGCCTCGAGAAGCGCGCTCACCTCCCGCGGCGGCGTGGCTAGCGCCCTGCCGCCGTCTAGGAACGTCCCGTTCGGCCCGTATCCCGTACCGGTGATCTCGACACGGCTCCCAGCGAACGCTTCAACCACGACCATCTCGCTTCGGGTCAGCGTCCCCGTCTTGTCCGAGCAGATCACCGTCGTCGACCCGAGTGTCTCCACGGCGGGCAGCCGACGCACGACTGCATTCCTCGTCGCCATGCGCCGCACTCCTGTCGCAAGCGCGATCGTCATGATCGCAGGCAACCCCTCGGGGATTGCCGAAACTGCGAGCGCCACCGACGCCAGGAACCCATCCAGCAGCGGGTAACCGCGCAGCCACGCCATCACGAACGTGAGGCCAGCAAGAACGAGAATCGCGTAGGTGAGCGTGCGGCTGAACGCCGCGATCTTTCGCGTCAACGGCGTTGCCAACGGCTCGGCCGCGCCGACGAGTTCCGAGATGTGCCCCAGCTCGGTCGCGCTTGCGGTGTCGGCGACGACCACCCGACCTTGACCGGTTGTGACCAGTGTCCCCGCGTAGGTCATGTTGCGCCGCTCGGGTAGCGGCGTCTCCGCCGGCAGAGCACCGGCCTCGAGCTTCTCCACCGGCACCGACTCTCCCGTCAACAGCGCCTCGTCGACGAACAACCCACGTGCCCCGAGCAGTCGACAGTCGGCCGGCACCTTGTCACCCGCATCCAGCACGACCACATCACCCGGCACCAGCTCGCGCGCGTCGATCCGCCTCACGACGCCGTCACGGACAACAGTTGACTGTTGCGCCACCAGATCTAGCAGTGACTCGATTGCTCGCCCAGCCCGGTACTCCTGCACAACTCCGACCACAGCGTTCGCGATCACGACCCCGAGAATCACTGCCGCGTCGATCCAGTGGGACAGCGCGGCCGTCACCGCGCCTGCGGCCAGCAAGACGTAGATCAGTGGCTGCATCAGCTGCCGCATGAACAACACGACAAGCCCGTCGGACTTCCCGCGCGGAATCTCGTTGGGGCCGTACCGCTCGAGTGCGACCCGCGCAGCTTCGGCGCTCAGCCCCGCCTCACTTGCGCCGAGGCGGTCGAGCACCACTGCAGTTTCGAGCGCGTGCCAATCCCCGGAGACGCGAGGATCTTCCGGCATGTCGGCGGGAAGCAGGTCGGCACGGTCGGTTAGAAGTGCTATTGAGGCTCCTTTCCCGGCGATAATCACGGTGAACTCTGCCGACGATGCCCGCCCACCGTAAGGGCGGAAACCCGTCCGGCAGTGCGGGTTTCAGCGGATACGGGCACACGCAAAGCCTGTCGGAACGATCGGGCACGCTACTGAATGTGATCGTGACGGATCCCGGCCCGTCAGAATGAAGCCGGTGGCTGCTTCCGTGAGACCGTCCGCTCGAAAGCCCGCTCGGGTAGTCGCTCCTCTCGGCACGCTGAAAAGGTCGGCGCCCGGATCAGCGTCCACCCGTGCGATCCGCCGCTTCGCGCGGGTCGCCCTGGTCAGCCGCGATGTTGCGAAGCCCCCGATACGAAAACCCCGTGTGAAGTCCATGCGTCCCTATTCGTCAGCTTCACGCCGACGAAGTCGGCCTCAGAATCAGGTTCGTCCACCTCGAGGAGCCAGCAGCCGTCTGCCGGATCGGTGCTGACCAACTCGAAAGCGTCGTGGTGGGCGATCCCCTGTAGCACTTCAACTACCTGCTCACGTGAGGTTTTTCTATTGCCTGCTGGCTCTGCTCGTAGCTCAGAATGGCGGCCCCGGGTCCTCTCTGTACGACGGGCACCCCCGCGAAGTTGAGGGGGAATCGTAGGAGTCCCGTATCCGACACGGTGGCGCGAGATGTCCACGCACGACGTATCGGCGTATAGCCTGACGGCTCCATGAGCGAGCCCGGCGTCCTCGACGGCCTCCCCATCCGTCGAAACACGATCCTGCTGGCGTCCGCGATGGCCTTGCTGTCGGCGACGCTCCAGCTCGTCGCTGCGGTCTCCTCACTGACGTTCGTGCTCGTCAGCGGCATCGCCGGACTGCTGGGGCTCGGGCCGGCGATCTTCCTCGCCAGCTCCGGGCTCTCGTCGCAGGTCGCGGGTCGACTGATGGACCGTTACGGTCGGCGCCCCGTGATCGCCGCCGGGTTCGTCGTTGGCGCGGTAGGCACGACGGTCACGGCCCTCGGAGCCCGCACCGTCTCCACCGCCGCCGTGGTCGCGGGCTTCATGCTGGTCGGCGCGGGCGCCGGCGCGGTGACGCTCGTGCGCACGGCCGGAGGCGACATGTACCCGCCGAAGAAGCGGGCCCGCGGCATCGCGTACGTGCTCAGCGGCGCCGTCTTCGGGGCCGTGCTCGGGCCTGCGCTCTTCGGCCCCATCTTCGCGGGACGCCATCTCGCGCCCGAGGAGCTGATGGTGCCGTGGCTCGCTACCGGCGGGTTGATGTTGGTCGGTCTCGTGCTCGTGCTCGCCGTCCGACCCGACCCGCTGCAGATCGCGAAGCTGATGGAGCCGCCACGCGCCGCCGACGCCCCGGCGGAGCACGCAGCACCGCTGCGCGAGCTCGTCAAACGCCCTGGCGTGCTCGCCGCGCTGCTCGCGGCTGTCGCGAGCTACGCCGTCATGGCCTCGGTGATGAACCTCACCGGGTTCGTCGTCGTCAATCACCACCACCACGACCAGCAAGACGTGTTCCCGATCATCGGCGCGCACGTGCTCGGCATGTACGCGCTGGTGCTCGTGATCGGGACGCTGATCGACCGCATAGGCAGACCGCCGGCGCTCGTAGGAGGACTGCTCCTGATGGGCGCCTCGTGCGCGCTCCTGTTCGCCGTCGACAGCGTGTGGGGCACCGCCGTGCTGCTCTTCGGGCTCGGGGTCGGCTGGAACCTGTCCTTCGTCGCCGCCACCGCAGAGCTCGTCGACCGCACCCGCCCCATTGAGCGCGGCAAGCTGCTCGGCTTCAGCGAGTTCCTGTCATCGATGAGCGCCGCGGCCCTCGCGCTGCTCGGCGGCGTCGCGCTCAACGAACTCGGCCTCACCGCGCTCGCCTTCGGCGCCGCGTTCTTCGCCGTCGTCCCGATCGTGCTGATCTTCCGCATCGCGCGGCGCCCGGCGCTGCCGCTCGCAGTTGACGCCGACGCCTGAACAGGGAGAACCAGAGAACGGCCCGGGCGCGCGATGTCCCGTACGATCAGCGGTTCGAGCCGGCTGCACCGAACTGTGGCGAAGCCGTCCGGCCGACTCGTCGAGTCCGCGCGTCGGCTTTGCTGCGTCCCCTGACACGCTCGAGAGCATTGGCAGCTTCGATCGCGCCAATCCGGCCGATGTCGCCCACGAGCAGGCCATGAACGCGCTCTCGGACAGCTTCGGCGCCGCCGACGCTCTGTGCCGCCAGCACTGAGCGCTCTGACGCAGACCGTCGGAAGTCCGAGCCCGATTCGCTGAGGATGGGAGTGTGCGAGCCCTCGACACGCTCATGCCGGCGACGCCAATCGCGCCGGCGTCGTCAGTGGAGGTCGAGCCGGCGGAAGGCGATCACGACCGCGGAGAGGGCGGCCGCGAAGACGGCGAGCAGCACCGCGAAGTCGCCGGCGCTGACGCCGTTGCCGAGTTGATTGTCGCCGATCGACCAGTAGAGGAGGGAGGCGTACTTCGCGGGGTCGAGCCAGGACACGACAGGAGCGAGTGAGCTGATGAGGTACGAGGCAGCGGCGACGGCGGTGCCGATTCCGAGTGCGGTCGCCCTGCGTCCGGTAAGGGCGCCTACTGCCATCGCGAGGAGCCCGAAGTCAATACCCATGAGCGCCGCCGCGGCCGAGACGGCGACCACGTTGCCGACGGCGATGGAGAGGTCGAAGGAGCGGCCGACGAGCACCACTGCGCCGACGGTGGCGGCGAGGACGAGCGCCTGCAGCGCCATTGCCGCGGTCTTCTCGAAGACGATCGACCGACGGCGGATGGGCAGTACGGCGAGAAGGCACAGGGTTCCGTCCTCGTCCTGGCCCGCGAGCGCTGCGGCCCCGTATCCGATCGTGAGCAGCAGCACGACGAGGGGCAAGAAGTTCGCGTAGATGTTCCCGTTGAGCCACCCGGCCGGCGATGTGAGCGACCCGGAGACGCCGAACAACGCGGCGGCCGTCGGGTCGGAGGTGATGAAGTCGTCGAGCGAGGTCGAGTCCTTGAACGAGGGATAGAGAGCGACCACGACCAGCGTGTAGACGGCCATCCCGAGCGAGTAGCCGACGAGGCTCCGCCACCGGTTCGTGATGTCGAGGCGAGCGATGGAGGTTCTCACCCGGAGGCCCCCTCGGGCGCCGGCTCGCGGTACATCTCGAGGAAGAGCTCGTCGAGGCTCGCCCGTCGCGTCACGAGATCGATGGGGTCGTGGTCTCCGATCAGCCGGACGAGGGGCCCGATCGGTCCTGTCAGCTGCAGCACCAACCTTCGGCCCTCAGACGCGGTGATCGTCACGCCGTCGAGCGACGCGAACGCGCTCGGGTCGACCGGCTCGCGAAACTCCACTTCGACCCGGCGGGGCGCGTCACGACGGAGCGCCTCGACCGTGTCGTTGGCGACGAGCCTCCCGGAGCGGATGATCGCGACACGGTCGGCGAGGCGCTGCACCTCGTCGAGCTCATGGGATGACAGGAACACGGTTCGCCCCTCGTCCGTCGTCTCGCGGACGAGCCGCCCGAACTCGTGTTGCATGAGGGGGTCGAGACCCGACGTGGGCTCGTCCAGGATCAGCAGCTCGGGCCGGTGCATGCACGCGATCACGAGCCCGACCTTCTGGCGGTTCCCCTTCGAGAGCTCCTTCAGCGGCCGGTCCAAGACGACGTCGAAGCGCTCGACCAGGTCTTGCGCGTAGGACCGGTCGTGCGAGCCACGCGCCCGGGCGAACCACCCGATGTGCTGGTGCCCGGTCATGCGAGGGTGCAACGCGAGCTCTCCCGGCAGGTACCCGACACGCCGGTGGATCTCGACACTGTCCCGCTGACAGTCCAACCCGAACAGGGTGGCTCCGCCCCGCGTCGGCCGCTGCAGGGCGAGGAGCATCCGGATCGTCGTCGTCTTACCCGCCCCATTCGGACCGAGGAAGCCGAAGACCTGAGCCGGCTCGATCCGGAGTGCAAGATCGGCCACCGCCCGCGTCGGCCCATACTCCTTCGTCAGACCGACCGTCTCGATCACGGCGGTCGTCGACGATCCGCTGTCGTGCAGCCGCTCCAGGCCCGTCATCGCCGGCCACCTCGGGGCTGAGCGGGGCTGCTTCGTGGCACGCGCGGGACGCGGTTGCGACCGCGACTCCCTGCCAGGAGAACGTGTGCTGCCCCGTGCGTGTTGGCAGGCGGGGACGCCGCGGGCTCCGTCGGAGCGGCCGGTGCGCGTGTGGTGGTCACGTGGAGAACGTAGCTTCCGCGAACGACATGGGCTTCGCGATCATGCTGCTCGGAGGGGCCGGCGCGATGATCCCGCTCCCGGGCGTCTGGCGTTGGCTTGGCTGGGTCGCGATCCTGCTCGCCATCGTGCTGTTCACCCCGATCGGCTTCGTTGCCTTTATGGCGTCCCTCCTCTGGATCGTCGTCGTCAGCGTCCTGCTGTTCCTCCGTTCCGACGACGTGGTTGCGCCGACGGATCCGTCGGGCTCCTAAAAGGCCGGAGATCGATTCCCTCGCCTCGGGTCGAGTCGACTCGACCCGAGGCGAGGGAATCGAGCGCGGCCGCGAGGCGCTCGGTGATCTCCGCGATCGTCTCCGGCTCGATCACGAGCGGTGGAGCGATCGCGAGCCCGTCGCGGAGGCTGCGGGTGAGCAGCCCGGCCTCGCGTGCACGCGTGACGAAGCGGGACGGGGCGTCGGGGTCCGCGTCGAGGACGTCGTCCGCCAGCGCAACCGCGGCCATCAGCCCGACGCCGCCGCGGACATCTCCTGCGAGGGGGTGCGACGTGAGGTCGTTCAACGTCGCATGGAAGTCGGCTTCGAGCTCGAGGGCGCGGTGAACGAGGTCGTCGCGGGCGAGCACGTCGAGGTTGGCGAGCGCTGCCGCGCAGCAGGCGGCGTGGCCGCTGTAGGTCGAGCCGTGGGCGAACATGCGGCCGGGCGCGTCCCAGAACGGGGCCGCGACGTCGGGCGCCACGATCACGCCGCCGAGCGGTAGGTAGCCGCTCGTGACCCCCTTGGCGAACGTGATCAGGTCGGGGCGCACGTGGAAGCGCTCGACGCCGTACCAGCCGCCCAGGCGGCCGAAGCCCCCGATCACCGAGTCGGCGATCGTGAGCACGCCGTGCCGGCGGCAGACGGACACCACCTCGTCGAGATAGCCGGGTGGAGGCACATGGACGCCGCCGGCGCCGATCACGGGCTCGAACACGAACGCGGCGACGCGCGCGGGGCCGATCCGCTGGATCTCCTCCTCGAGAGCGGCCGACGAGTCCCATTCCACCTGCGAGGTGTCCTCGACCAGGGGGCCGAATCCCTCGCGGTAGGGCATTCCGAGGATGCTCGTACCGATGCCCTGCGTGCCGTGGTAGCCGTGCGAGCGGCTGATCAGATGGTGCCGCTCGGGCTCGCCGCGCCCGGCGTGGTAGAGGCGGGCGAGCTTGGTCGCCGCCTCGATCGCCTCGCCGCCGCCGCTCGTGAGGAACACCTTCGAGCCGGGCAGGGGCGCGAGGCCCGCGAGCCGCTCCGTCAGCTCGGCCGCCGGCCGGTTCGTGAACGGCCCGAACGTGTGGAACGTCTCGAGCTCGGCCATCTGCGCCGCGACGGCAGCGGCGATCTCGCGGTTGCCGTGGCCGACGTTCGCGTACCAGAGGCTCGAGGCGCCGTCGATGTACTCGTTGCCGCGATCGTCCCAGACGCGAACGCCCTCTCCCCGGACGAGCATGACCTCGTTGCCGGCCACCTCGGCCATGTCCGCGAACGCATGCCAGAACGCCGTCACTGGGTTAGTCTCTCACGCGATGGGCCTCACGCCGCTGGAGCAGCAGGTCGTCGGGCACCTGGCGTCGCGAGAGCGGGAACTGGTCGAGCTGGTGCAGGCGCTCGTCTGCTTCGACACGACGACCCATCAGCCGGGCGCGTCACCGCGAGACGAGGCCGCGCTGCAGCAACTCCTCGCAGGGCGCCTGGAGGCACACGGTGCGGCTGTCGAGCTCTCCGAGCCCGATGTCGCACCTTTCCGCGGCCACCCGATGATCCCGGACGACTTCGGCTTCGACGGTCGGCCCCAGCTCGTGGCCCGCTTCCGCGGCGCCGGTGGGGGGCCGACTCTGCTTCTCAACGGCCACGTCGACGTCGTCGGCGTCGAGCCTCGCTCGGACTGGTCGCACGATCCCTTCGACGCGGTCGTGCACGACGGCAGCGTCTGGGGACGCGGCACCTGCGACATGAAGGGCGGCGTGGCCGCGATGGTGGTCGCTGCAGAGGCGCTCGCCCATCTCGGGGTCCCGCTCGCGGGAGACCTGATCGTGAACACGGTGAGCGAGGAGGAGTCGACGGGGGCGGGCGGCCTCGTCTCGGCCCGCACGCTCGCTGCGGACGCCGCGATCGTTCCCGAGCCGAGCGCGCTCGCGGTCTGGATCGCCTGCCGGGGCTCCCTCCTCCCGTCGATCTTCGTCGAGGGTCGGGCCGGACACGCCGGTATCGCCCCGCGACATCCCGACGAGGGCGGGCCGGTGAACGCGATCGAGAAAGCCGCCTACCTGATCGAGTCGCTCCGTCGTCTGCGCGAGGAGTGGGCCCTGCGGCCGCGCCACCCCTATCTCTCCCCGGCCGACTGCGTCCCGACGATGGTGCAGGGTGGGGAGTGGCTCGTCAGCTACCCGGCCCGCTGCCGCCTCGACTGTCACCTCGAGTACCTGCCGGACCAGGCCGACGAGCGTGGCTGGGGGAGCCGGGTCGAGACGGAGCTCGAGGAGTGGGTGGCCGCCGCTGCCGCGGCCGACCCGTGGCTTCGGAGCCATCCACCCGCGGTCGAGTGGCTCGTCGGCGGCGTGCCGCCCGCGGAAGTGGGCGAAAGCGAGCCGGTCGTGCAGGCGCTTCTCGGCGCCGAGCGCGATCTCGGGCGTGAGCCTCGCCTCGGCGGGCTCGACAACTGGCACGACGGCGCGACGCTCGTCGTCGAGGGCGGGATCCCGGCCGTCTGTTACGGCCCCGGCGACATCCACCGTGCACATACGGCCGACGAGTGTGTCCCGATCGCCGACCTCGTCGCCTGTGCGCAAGGGATCGCGCTCGCGGCGCTGCGGTTCTGTGGCACCCACGCCTGAAGCCGCGGCCCGCGCGAGCCGGTAGCTGTCGGCCCTGCGGGCCGGCGTTAGGTTAGGTCCACTGCACAGTGGTCCCTCTGCGACGCTAGGCGGCGGCCCCCATCGCCTCCTGGAACTGACCCGTGTCGGTGTACTGCTGGAAGTTCGTCACCTTGCCGTCAGCGAACGTGAAGACGTGGCAGAACTGGGAATCGATGCCGGTTCCGGTCGCCAGGTGCTTCCCCGAATAGCGGCCCTCGACGACAACCGTCTTGCCCGCGTCGTGGTACGTCTGGGGATGGACGGAGAAGCCGTCCCACTCCGACACGAGCTTCATGAACAGGTTCTCCACGATCGCGTCGGGCCCGACCCAGGCGGCCCCGCTCGGCTGATAGGGATTCCCCTCGGCCTCGCGCCACTCGATCTTGGCGTCCATGCCTCCAACAACCGTTGCGACATCGCCCTGGGCGAACGCTCCGTACAGGTCTCGGACCAAATCGACGTTGCTCATGCTCACACCTCCATCGTCGGAAAGGCGAGTCTACACCGTCGGAAGGCGAGTCTACGACAGCTCGGTCGCCGAACTCCGTGCGCTCAGCGAGCATCTCGTAGGGTTCGCTTGCATCGAACAGAGTGCGGGTCGGCTAACCCCGGCGAGAAGCGGATGCGGGGCATCCGACGTCAGCTCGCAGCGACCGGCTCGCCGATCGCCGCCATGACCGTCGTGAGCATGGCCGCCTCCACGTCGGCCCCTGCGATTCGACCTGCCTGCAGCTCGAAGCTCGCCGTGTGGGCAAGCGCCCGGATCACGGCGAGATGCCACGTCACCGGGAGGTCGCTCCGGAAGTCGCCCGCCTTCTGGCCGCGCTCGATCAGGGGCACGAAGTGCGTGAGGACGGGGAGGTGGCGTCGGTGCAGCTCGGTGGGCGAGAGGCGGCCCGTGTTGATCGTGAGCAGCGCCTGGAACCCGTCGAGCTTCTGCCACGTCGCGCGCAGAACCCGCTCGAGGGCCTCCCTGGGCTCACCGTCCTCCGGCCTCGCGGCGCTCGCGGCCTGAGCGACCTCGGCGACCGCGTGCTCCATGACGGCATCGAGGAGAGACTCGCGCGTCGGGAAGTGGACGTAGATCGTGGCACGGACGACTCCCGCCCGGCGGGCGATCTCGGCCATGCTGGCGTCGGGATCGCTTGCGAGCGCCTCCAGAGCGGCGGCGAGGATCGCCGCAATGCTGCGGTCGGCATCGCTGCGGCGGCGGCGTCGTGCCGGAGCGGGAGTCGTCTTCCTTGCCATGTCAGTGAACCGGCATCGTCTGGGGATTGAGGCGGAGCTTCGGCACGAAGTCGCGGGCGTGTGGAAGGATCGCGAACGCGACCAGGCTCCCGACACTAGTGAGCACTCCGGCTGCCACGAAGGCGTGGGAGATCCCGGCAGCGGCGTGCGCGCCGCCGAGCGCCCCGGTGGCACCGGCCGCGATCGTCGAGAAGACGGCGATCCCGATCGTGCCTCCGATCTCGTGGCCGGTCGAGTTGAGGCCGGAGATCATTCCGGACTCGTCCTCGCGCGCGCCGGTCAGGATCGAGATCGAGACCGAGACGACCGCGATCCCGAGACCGAAACCGGCAACGAGCATCCCGGGAAGCACGTTCCGGATGTAGGTGCCGTTCTCGGTGACGTGCGCGAGGAGGGCCATTCCGGTCGCTGCGATCAGGAATGCCGACGCGAGCGGCATCCGCACGCCGTGCCGTCCGACGACGTGTCCGGCGGCGTGCGCACCGGCACCTGCGGCGACCGCGAGCGGGATGAACGAGAGACCGGTCATCAGAGGGCTCGTGCCGAGCACGTTCTGCAGGTAGAGCGAGCAAAGGAGGAAGAGGCCGAAGATCGAGCTCGCGGCGACGAGCATCAGGAAGATCCCGCCGCCCACGGCACGGTCGGCAAGCCGCTCGACTCGCAGCAGAGGCTTTTCGGCCCGTCGCTCCCAGGCGGCGAACGCTGCCAGGCCCACGACTCCGAGCGCGGAGAGGCCGGCCGTCTGGGGTGAGCCCCAGCCCGCCCGATCGGCCTGTGTGATCGCGTAGACCAGCGTCGCGAGGCTGGCCGTGCCGAGAAGAGCGCCGGGCACGTCGAGGCCGCGCCACCTGGGGCTCGTCTCGTCGCGGGGAATGACCCGCAGCGCTGCAACCGCGAGGCCGATCGCAACCGGGATGTTGACGTAGAAGATGAGGCGCCAGTCGGCCACCTCCGTGAGAACACCACCGACGAGGACGCCGATGGCAGCCCCGGCGCCGCCGACCGCACCCCACGCGGCGAGCGCCTTCGCCCGCTCGCTGCCGTGGAACGCGGTCGTGATGATCGCGAGGGCGGCGGGGGAGAGCATCGCGGCGCCGAAGCCCTGTCCTGCGCGTGCGGCGAACAACTCGCTCGCAGTTCCCGCGACGGCGGACGCGATCGACGACACGGTGAAGACGCCGAGGCCGGTCAGGAACAGCCTCCGCTTGCCGATGAGGTCGGCGAGGCGGCCGCCGAAGAGGAGCAGGCTGCCGAAGACGAGCGAGTAGCTCGTAATCGTCCAGCTGACCGTCGAGCCGCTGAGCTGCAGATCCGCAGCAAGGCTCGGCAGTGCGATGTTCACCGCGGTGATGTCGAGGATCACCATCAGCTGGGCGACGAGCAAGACGCCGAGCAGGACAAGGCGCGACCTCGAGCGAGGGGCGCCGGCCGTGTGGTCAGGGCTCTGCGAGCCGTGCGATGTGTTGTGCCTCTTGTGGTGCATGTCGAACCGTCCCTTCTAAATCAGACAGTAGTGTCTTGGGTAATAAATCAGACAATCGTGTCTGAGTCAAGGGACCGCCGAAAGACCGGCTCCAGGATCTCGTGGTGGCTCGCCGATGCCGGCGGCTGCACCGCCCTCGCTCGTGGGCTCCTGGACCGCAACCTCCAGTTGGCCGTCCAGAAGGACATCGTGACGGCTCCGGCCGGCAAGTCGGCATTGCGGGTCTGGCACCTCTCGCCGGACGCGCCGAAGGTCGACATCTACGTCAACGGCAAGAAGACGCTTTCGAAGGTGCCGTACAAGGCCGCGTCGAACTACCTCACCCTCGCCCCCGGCAAGTACACGATCGCTGTCAAGGTCGCCGGCACGAAGGCGACGGTTTGGAGCGGCAAGGTCAAGACCAGGGCGGGCCGCGCCTACTCGGCCACCGCGCTCGGTGCCGTGAAGGCGCCGGACCGAAGCTCCGCGTCGCGCTGCTTCACGACGCCTGATCTCAACCACCGATCGAGCTCGTCAAGGAGGGGCGCCGCTCGGCGGCGCCCCTCCTTTCCTCTGCCGAGCCGAGCTCTCGTGCAGTCGGGCACGAGCGTCAGCCGCTCAGCGTGCGCTACGTGAACGTGCCGCTCGCGAGACTCGTGTCGCTGTGGATGGGAGGGCCACCGTTCTCCTCGACGGAGACGTCGACAGCGGCGTAGTCGCCAGGGCCGGGGAGCGGCAGATCCAGCTCGATGTCGCGTGAGGTGGGTGTGAAGCTTCCGATCGCCTCCATCTCGCCGCCTCCATCTCGCCGGAGGACCCAGATCTCGTAGTGGTGGCCGCTCGGTGCCGCCGGGACGTTGCGGAGCGAGACGCGTACCGTGCCTCCGTCGGCGGTTGCCCCGTAGAGCACGGCCTCACCCGTCACCTCGGGATCGCTCTTCCCCGAGATGGCCGCCCGTGCGTCCGGTGACCCGAGATCGTCGCGGTTCAGTGCCACAACGGCGATCGCCACCACGGCAGCAATCGCACCGAGGGTGGCCGCGATAGGCAGTGCGCGGCGGCGGTCTTTCACTCGGAGCGGGACGACCGTCGCCTCGGGTCGGATGTCGGCCAGGATCCGGTCGAACATGTCGTCGGGCGGTGATACGCGCGGCAGTGACCGCTCCACGTCGGCGAGCGTGGCCAGGTCGATCTCGGACTGGGACTCGTCGTTTTCCTCGATCATCGCTCTGCTTGCAGGTCGTAGGTTTCGGAGAGGCTCCGGAGTCGCTCGAGTGCGAGCCTCATTCTTCCTTTTACGGTTCCCAACGGGATTCCGATCACTTGAGCGATCTCGGAGTGAGACAGCCCGTCGAAATACGACAGCCGGAGAACTGCGAGCTGGTCTTCCGGCAGCTCCGCCATCGCCTCCGCGACTCTCTGCGATTCGTCGGCGACCGCGATCAGATCCGCCGGGTCGGGTGCCGAACCGGTTGGCTCGAGGTCGCCACGGAGCTCGGGCCGACGGGTCTTTTGGCGGCCCAGCTCGATGGCGCGATTACGGGCCACCACGAACAGCCAGGTCGTCAGTTTTGCGCGGTTCGGGTCGAAGTCGGCGGCTCGGCGCCACAGGGCTACGAAAACATCCTGCACGCACTCCTCCGAGAGGGTCGCATCATGCGTCAGCCGATAGGCGAAGGAGTAGATCACCCGGCCGTAGCGGTCGTACAGATCCTGCAGGGCGGCCGCGTCGCCGCTCGCTACTCGCGCGACGGCGGCGGCGTCTTCGGCAGCCTTGTCATCACCGGAGGCGTCGTGCATCGAACGCTTATGATGGCACACGTTCTTGTGCGGAGCAGGGAGCGCCGGGTCCCGTCGATCGGCCGGACTCGCCACGCCGGCCCTCGAACGTTCAGCGGCGGCGAGCCAGGAGGAAGCTGCGCGAGATGTCGGTCGCGAGGTCGTCGCGGTGCAGGATGCATCGTGTGTCGTCGACGTCGACGAGCGCGGCGAGGGTCTCGCGGTCCGCGTCGTCGAGGTGCCCCCCGGCCATGCGGGTACCGGTCGCGAGTTGCTGATGGACGAGACGTCGCGCCAAGGCGTCGAGCGGCGCTTGTAGCCGAAGGGTCAGCTCGTGCCGGTCGAGGAGCTCGAAGTCGGCTTCGGCGAGTAGTGCCGGCCAGTCGAGCGCCAGCGCTCCGGAAGGAAGGTGCTCTTCGAGCGCCGCGTTCCGGGCCTCGGCGAGGCGCACGGCGAAGCCGTCGCGACCGACGGGGAACCCGGCAGGGAGTGGGCCGCTTCGGTCCCCGAACTCCACGATCGCGAGCAGGCCGTCGGGGTGCAGGAGCCGGTGCACGGCCGCGAGCGTGTGCGGCAACGCCGCGACGTGATGGAGGACCATCGACGCCCAGACGAGGTCGACCGAACCGGCCGGCGAGAGATCGTCCGGGAAATGCTCGAGGTCGGCGATTCGTGTCGTGACGCGCTGTTGCACCCCGAAGCGAGCCGCGCGGGCGGAGACGAGATCGAGCAGCGGCCCGGATGCGTCCACCGCCGTGACGGTCGCGACCGGGAATCTCTCGGCGAGGGCGACCGAAGCAACGCCGGGGCCACTCCCGAGATCGAGCATCCGGTGGACGTCATCGGGTGATTCGAGCCTCGAGGCGATTGCGTCGATCGCCTCGTGCAGCAGCGGCATCGCGACTTCCCCCTCGAGCTCGAGACGCGCGCCTCGCTTCGCCCAGTCGGTCTCGCCGGGTGCCCGTGCGTGGTCGTGCTCGTGCGACACGACCGGCACTGTAGTCGGGCTGATCGGGGCGGGGGGTGAGGCTGGGCCTCACCCCGTTCACCTTCTACGCGGCCAGCGCTTCCTGGCGGAGCTTCAGGATCTCCCCGTCGAAGTCCTCGATCACGTCACTCTCCTCCAGCATCCGGCCGTACCACTTCACGACCTCGGGGTGCAGCTGGAACAGGGTCGAGAGGACGCTGACGCGGTGCTCTCCGCTGAGGACGTTCCCGGGCCATTCGTCCGGATGCCGTGCGTCGAGCTCGAGGAGGTTGCCGATCGTCTTGACGGCGAACTTGTGGAACGCGTTCGGCTGCTCGAAGTCGCCCGTTTCGGGGTCTCGGAGGGCTGTGAGGATCTCGCACGTCCGATACGTATGGTCGACGAACGCCGCCCGCCTCTGGAGCGCATGGAGCACCGCTGCGCAGCCCAGGATCGCGTCGACCGATTCCCGCGGAGAGTTGCCCTCGACCCCGGCCATGCAGTCGCAGACGACGTGGTAGGTACAGAAGCGCTCGCCCGTGCGCCAGTCCTCGCCCTCGTGGCGGATCCACGAAACGTGATGCGGCCCGTTCTCGAGGTAGGTGATGACGGGGTTGATCGAGTCGCCGTAGCGGCGCTCGGCATGCTCGGCCCACGAGGCGACGCGCCCCTCGAAGCGACTCGGCTGCAGCTCGAGCACCTCGACGGGCTTGTGGATCAGGCCGAAGACCTCCTCCTCGTCGATGCTCACGGAATGGCGAAGAACCTTGCCCGTCTTCATGTTCGACCTCCCAGGTGCGTTGCCGGGACCCGTGCGACCTTGACCACAGTGTGCGCATCTGTGTGGACGTTCCGCCGCCGGGAAAGTTCCCGAACCCGGCGCGTGCACGGAACAGCCTAGTCGGAATCCATGTCCGGCAACCCCACGCACGACCGGAACGCGTTCTCGACCGCGAGCTCTGCGGACCCGTCTCCCATCGTGCCGGTGACGAATGCGAACGCGTATCCGCCCCGCGTCGAGACGCCTGCGTAGCTGCCGCCGAGCCCGCCCATCCCGTAGCCGTCGTCGTCGACGCCGAACCCGAGCCCCCAGGCGTTGTCGTGGCCGAAGACGCGATCGCGGCCGGAGCACTGTGCGCTCGTCGCCTCTGCGAGCAGGCCCGGTGACAGCAGCTCACCTTCGAGAAG
Organism: uncultured Thermoleophilia bacterium; assembly: GCA_963727515.1. Taxonomy (GTDB): domain Bacteria; phylum Actinomycetota; class Thermoleophilia; order Gaiellales; family Gaiellaceae; genus Gaiella. Next base: position 783,192 of record CAVSGN010000003.1, read on the forward strand.
CGCGGCGTAGAGGCCGCACGATACCGCGCGCGCTGCCGTGCCCGTTGACGGCCGGGATCTCGGCCGTGCGCCACGCCCGCCCGTTGACCACCTCGGGAGACTGGGCCCCGGTGGGGTTGCCGATCGCGCGGCGGTAGAGCTCCGGCCTCGTCGAGGCGTTCCCCTCTCGAAAGGCCTCGTCGAGACCGGTCAGCTCGACCGCGCGGTCGAGGTCGGACGCGGCCAGGCCGAAGGCGAAGTCCAGGGAACGAGGGCCGCAGATCTCGTCCTGCAGAAAGCGACCGAGCGAGCGCCCGTCGACCCGGCGCACGAGCTCGCCGACCAGGTGCCCGTAGAACAGGGCGGACTCGCCGTGGGCCGTCCCGGGAGGCCAGACCGGCTCCTGGGCCGCGAGGAGCGAGCACAGCCGGTCCCAGTCGTAGAAGACCTCGGTCGGCGCAGGCTCGTCGAGAGCCACGACACCGGCCTGGTGCGAGAGAACGTGGCGCACGGTCGCCGGGGGCCGAAACTCCGGCCAGTACCGTTGCATCAGGGCATCAAGCTCGATCTGGCCGCGCTCGACGAGGAACGAGAACACAGAGCGCGGCGAACGGCTTGCACACCGAGTAGGGCTGGACGATGCTGTCCTCCTGCCACGGCCTCGTGCGCGCGGCGTCCGCCCAGCCGCCCCACAGGTCGACGACCCATGCCCCGTCATGCCATGCGGCGACCGCGGCACCCGTCCCGGTCTGGTTGCCGACGACGTCCGCGAGAGCGTCTCGGACTGGAGCGAAGCGGAGATCCGTTGTCCCGCTCACCATGTCAGCGCCTCGTCACGGTGCGGATGATATGCACCCGCTCGTCGAGAACCGCGGCGGCCCGGTCGCCCTACCCGGAGCCGAGCCCGAAGGCGCGGTCGAAGAACCGCGTCACGCGCCGCTCGTACTCCACGGGCTGGGCCTCGAATCCGCCCGTGTGATCGGCGCCCGGCACCTTCCACATCGCCTTCGGCCGGCCGGCGGCCGCGTAGTACAGGGGCTGGCGCGTCGCCTCCCCGCCCATCCCCGGGTCGGCGTAGATCAGGAAGACGGGCCGAGGCGCGATCCGCCCGATGCGGTCGACGATCGGCGGCGGCGGTGCGTGGTTCTGGAACACGGTCATCGCGGCGGTCATCACGGCCATCGCAGGCGTCAGGATGATGCTGCCGGGGCCGGAGGCGTCCACCTCCCCGACGCGCTCGCCGGCGCCCTCGGAGACGACCGCCTTCAGCGCCGGAGACTGCGCCGCGGCCTCGAGCAGGATCTCGCCGCCGATCGAGAAGCCGATCGCCCCGATGCGCTCGGGGTCGACGTCCGCGCGGTGGCGGAGGTAGTCGACGGCCCCGTGAAGGTCACGATCCCCGGCCCAGCGCACGATGTCGCCCTCGCTCGAACCCTGCCCGCGCGGCTCGAGCAGGAGGACGCCGTAGCCGTGCCGTGCGAGCATCCTCGCCTCGTCCACGTGCGTGGCGCCTGGGAAGAGGATGACCGCAGCTCCGTTCGTCGAGGGAACGTAGGTCGCCGCGAGCTCGAGCGAGTCGCTCGTCGTGACGGTGACCCGCTCGGCCCGGGGGCCGACGTCGGGAGCCGTCTTCGTCTGGCCCAGGTGCACGTAGATGTACGGGAAGCCGACGGGAAAGACGACGAGCGCGAAGGTGGCGATCGCGATCGGGACGGTGGCCAGGGCGAGGAGGGCGCGGCGGAGCACCGTTCGCCGCCGGGTCGGGCCGCTCCGGCGAGAGCGCCAGAGGATGACGGGGCCTGCGGCGAGGAAGGCGATGCCCGCGATCAGCGCGAGAATCCCGCTGTAGTCGTCCCCCGAGGCACTGCCGCTCAGGGTGTTGTAGGTCCCGGGAACGCCGACGGCGATGCACAGGGCGCCGGTGCTCATCGCGAGGAAGGCCCGTAGACCGGGCCGGACGAAGACGAAGGCGATCGCGACGAGCGCGAGGGCGAGGAGCGGGACGAGCCCGCTCGCGAGATGGTCGCCTGCGGAGGTGCCCGGCGCCGGCTGCAGGTAGTTGTCGTCGACGATGTGGAGGGCCGGCAATCCGACCGCTGCGAGAAGGAGGCCGTGCCGTCGAATGCGGTTCAACCGTGGCTGTGATGTGCCGGGCCGGGGGTGGGATGTCATCGGAGCTCCTCTCTCTCTCTCTCTCTCTCTCTCTCTCTGGAAGGGGCGACCGCCGTCGTGGCGGCCGCCCCTTCGACGCTCGCTACTCGTACTGCAGGGCCTCGAGCACGTTCAGCCGCGAGGCACGCCGGGCCGGCAGCAGTGCCGCGCCGAGGCCCGCGACGACGGCGACCACGACGAACGCAGCGATCGCCCCGACGGGCACCTGGTAGGTGACGCCGTAGTCGGAGAGCAGGTGCGTCACGACCGCCGCGAGGCCGAGCCCCAGCGGCAGTCCGATCGCGGCGCCGATCAGCGCCGTGATCACGCTCTCGTTGCCGCACCATGCTGCCGCGCCTGCCGCCTCGACATCCCGACGGCACGCATCATCCCGATCTCGCGGGTGCGCTCGAAGACCGAGAGCACGAGCGTGTTGATCATCCCGAACAGGCTGACGACGACCGAGAGCGCGAGGAGCACGTAGACCATGTTCAGGAACTGGCCGACGAACGCGGAGCGCTCCTCGATGAAGGTCTCGCGGTCGAAGACCTTCGTGCCGGGGTAGCCGGCGACGATCGGCTTCGAGCGTCGCTCGCGTCGCCGCCGTTGACGAACACGTAGCGGTCCTGTGGCCGTGGGAAGGCACGGTCGAAGGTCGACTGCGCGATCACGATCCCGTCGAGGATCTGGTCGAGCTTCGGCGGGTCGTAGATCCCGGCGACCGTGAGCCGTGAGCGGGGCGCCTGACGCCGTCTGCAGCGTGAATCGGTCGCCGACGGCGAAGGTGCCGGCTCGGACGCGAACGAGCGCTGCAGCGCGGCGCCGTCCCTGCCCGAGGTCGGCGAGCGTCTCGTCGGAGCCGTTCTTCCACGCGAAGTGGACGACCTTCGCGATGTTGTCGTCGACGCCGTTGACGCGTCACCTCCGCCTTTCCGACACGGCCGCGGTCGAAGCGGGCGCTCGAGACGACGTTGCCGGACCGTGCTCGAGGGCCTCCCCTGCCGCAGTCGTGAAGGCGCCCGAATCCCCGTCGCTTGCCTGGACGACGTAGTCGGCGTTCAGTTGCTGCTCGACCGCCTGCCGGTCGGATCCGCGGAGGCCCTGCGGCGACGACGGCGAAGAGCGTGACGAGCGTCAGGCCGATCATCAGCGCGGCCGCGGCCGAGGCCGTGCGGGCCGGGCTGCGCGTTGCATTCCGCTTGGCGAGGCGGCCTGCGACGCCGCCGAACATCGAGCGACGGCTTGCCGACGACGGCGACGAGGCCGGGCACGAGCCGTGGTGCGACGGCGGCGACGCCGACGAAGAGGAGCAGGGCTCCCACGCCGATCAGGAGCACGCTCGCCGGCCCCGACCGTCGCGATACCGACGAGCGCCACGCCGATCCCGCAGAGCACCATTCCGACGATCTGCGACCGTCGGCCGCGAGCCCTGGGGGAGCGAGCCCTCGCGGACGGCGGCGATCGGCGGAATCCGCGTCGCCTCGCACCGCGGGCAGGATGCCGGCGAGAACGGTGATCAGGACACCGACGCCGAGCGCGACGATCGACCGTTCGCGTCGCGAACACGAGCGGCGCCTCGCGGGAGGGCGATGCCCGCGGCCGACATGAGGGCGCTGAGGCCCTTGGCGAGGCCGATCCCGCTGCGAGCCCGACGAGCGAGGCGCCGAGGCCCATCACGAACGACTCGAGCAGCACGGAGCGGAGCACCTGCCGGCGCGAGCCGCCCAGCGTCCTGATCGTCGCGAACTCGCGCGTCCGCTGGGCGACCGTGATCGACAGCGTGTTGAAGATCACGAAGGCGCCGACGAACAGCGCGACGCCGCCGAATGCGAGCAGGATGACCTTGATGAACATGATCGCCGTGTCGGTGTCGGCCTGGTCGGCCTTCGCCTGCTCGGTACCCGTCTTGACCTGTGCGTTCGCGGGAACGATCCGCTGCGAGCTCGCTGACGAGCTGCTCCGGCGGAGACGCCGTCCTTCGCGGCCACCGCGATCGTGTCGAAACCCTGCTTGTTGAGCACCTCGCGCGCGGTCGGAACGGTGAAGATCGCGAACGTGGCGCCGCCGAGCGACTTGAGGTCGCCGAACTTGGCGATGCCGACGATCTCGAAGGTGCGGGCGGGGCCGTCTCCCGCGACGCGGATCGTGTCGCCCGGGCACGAAGTCGTGGCCGGACGCTGTCTCCGAGTCGATCACGACCTCGTTCGGGCCGGCCGCCCAGGCGCCCTCGACCAGCCGGAAGGGATTGAAGCGCTCGGCGGCTCGCGGTCGAGTCCGAAGCCGAACGTCGGGCTTCCGGAGGCGCCGATCACCTTTCCCTCGTCGTCGAGCAGGCGCGCCGTGTTGCTCTCGCCGGAGAGATCGAGGATCGCGCCGGCGGCCTCCTGGACGCCCGGCAGGGCCTGCACCTTCGGGAGCAGCGACGCCGGGACGGTCGCGTTCCCGCTCGCCGACCAGTCGACGAGCTTCTTGCCGCTCACGACCGCATCGGTCTCGGCGTAGGAGGAGTCGAAGACGGTCGTGAACGCGCGGTCGATCGTGTCGGTCAGGATGAACGTGCCGCTGATCATCGAGACGCCGATCACGATCGCGAGCATCGTCAGGATCGTGCGGAGCTTGCGGCCGAGCATTCCCTTGAGTGCGACGCGCCTCATGACGCGCTCACCTCCTCCATCGCCTCGAGGATCTCGTGGGCCGTCGACGGGCCGAGGTCCTTGACGATCAGGCCGTCGGCGAGGAACAGGATGCGGTCGGCGATCGCGGCCGCGTGTGCGTCGTGGGTCACCATCACGGTCGTCTGGCCGAAGCCGCTGACCGACTCGCGCAGCAGCTCGAGGATCTCCGCCGAGGTCGTCGAGTCGAGGTTGCCGGTCGGCTCGTCGGCGAACATCACCGTCGGACGGGAAACGAGCGCCCGGGCGACGGCCACACGCTGTTGCTGGCCGCCCGAGAGCTCCGTCGGGCGATGCGAGAGCCGCTTCGAGAGGCCGACCCGGTTCGTCAGCTCCTCGACCCACGCCTCATCGGGCTTCGTCCCGGCGAGCTCGAGTGGGAGGAGGACGTTCTCCCGGGCCGTGAGCATCGGCAGCAGGTTGAAGAACTGGAAGATGAAGCCGATGTGATCGCGACGGAGCTTCGTCAGCTGCTTGTCACCGAGAGCGGTGATCTCGGTGCCGGCGATCTCGACGCTGCCGCCCGTCGGCCGGTCGAGACCGGCGAGGATGTGCATGAGCGTCGACTTGCCCGAGCCCGACGGTCCCATCACCGCAGTGAGCTGACCGCTCGAGACGGTGAGCGACACCCTGCGCAGGGCGTCCACTCGGGTGTCGCCGTCGCCGTAGTGACGCGTGACGTCAGTGGCGGCAATCGCTGCCGGAGCAGGTATCGCAACGTGCTGCTCCAGGTCGTTCGTGCTGAGAACGGCATGCATGCCATCCCCTCCTTCTCTGTGTGGTGGAGACGGCGGGGCCGAGCTCCGGGGGCCAAAGGTCATGGACGCACGTTCCCACCGTTTGCTCACGATTCCCCTACGGCACCCTGGTGACTCGAGGTACGGTCTGCACTACCTCTGGGCTTGTAGAGAAACGCGCTCCGTGAGACCATCACGACATGCGAACGACGGCGGTGTCCGCGGCGCACACTCCGGTTCGCGACGCCCTGGGGCGGGCGCTGGGCGATCCGACAGTCGAGGTCGTCTACTGGTTACCCGAGCGCGGGATCTGGGTGCACACCGACGGAACGCGGGCGGCCGTGCCTGAGGCGGCTCCCGGCCGATCGGTGACAACCGTCGATTTCGGGGATGGGCGCCGAGCGGCGATCGTCCACGATGCGGCGCACGATCAGGAGGCCGCGTTTCTCGAATCGGCCCTCGCAGAGGCGCTTCCCGACCTCCGCGTCGAAGGCCTCGAGACGTCGCTTCGGGCCCAGTACCTCTTTCTGGAGAAGATCACCGACACGGCACCGAGCCTGCTCATCAACCTCGATCTCGACGGGTGCATCCTCAACCAGAACCGGTCGGCCGTTCAGGCCGCGGGGCTCACCGAGGAGGACGAGCTGCGAGGGCTGAGCTTCGTCGATGTGTTTACCGACGGCAGCGACAGAAACGGGGACGTCGCTCGGTTCCTGTCGGTCGACGCGAGTGGTGCAACAACCGATCTCGAGACCGTCTTCTCGAACCGGCGCGGCGAAACGCGGGCGATCGCGTGGCGGGCTGCGCCGCTCGACGACGACTATGGAAACGTGATCAGCATCGTCGTTGCGGGGACGGACGTCTCCGAGCGAAAGGCGAGAGAGCTCGAGCTCGCGCGCGAGCGCGATGCGACGGCAACGGTGCTCCAGACGATCCCGAGCGTGATTGTCGTGCTCGGGTCGGATCTGAGGATCGTCGACCGGGACGTCAACAACCCGCGTGCCGGCGTCAACGACGCTTTTCGAGCCGCGCTCGGCTGGCGCGACGTCGACCTCGTGAGCAAGGACTTTCTGGAGCTGATCGCTGTCGCCGATCGGCGTCGAGCCGCGAGGGTGCTCGGCGTCGCCGCGGAAGGCATGGTCTCCGAACGGGTCGAGTCGCGCTGGCTCGGAGTCGACGGACGGGAGCCCGTCTTCGAGTGGAACGCCGCGCCGATGGTCGACACGACGGGCCGAAACGAGGGGCTCATTCTCATCAGCGGGATCGACGTCACCGATCGGCGTCGCTATCTCGCCGAGATCAGGGCATCGCGTGCGCGCATCGTGGAATCCGCAGACGAGGCCCGCCGGCGCATCGAGCGAGATCTCCACGACGGCGCACAGCAGCGGCTGGTCTCGCTGTCCCTCTCGCTCCGGCTCGCGCGCGCGAAGCTTGCCGGCCATCCCGATGAGGTGGAGGCCATTCTCGAGACTGCGATAAGTGAGCTCGGCGACGCGCTCACGGAGCTGCGTGAGCTTGCGCGCGGTATTCACCCCGTCGTGCTGACGGAGCGTGGATTGGCCGCCGCGGTGGAGACGCTCGTTGCCCGGGCTCAAATCGAGGTTCGGAGCAATATCGCCGTCCCGAGGCTCGACCCGGCGGTCGAAGCGGCCGTGTACTTCGTCATCGCCGAGGCATTGACCAATGTGACGAAGTACGCGGGTGCAGGCTCCGCCGTGGTGGAGGTCACCGCTGACGGGGAAGCCGTCCACGTCTCGATCGCCGACGACGGTTGCGGCGGGGCGGACGTCGCCGGCGGATCGGGGCTCCGCGGCCTGAGCGACCGGCTCGGAGCACTCGACGGGACACTCGCGGTCGAGAGCCCGCGCGGCGCGGGAACGACGGTCCGCGCGAGAATCCCACTCGACCCGGCGTTCGACCCGGGGGCCGGCTCCGCCACGACGAGCTGACGACGTTCTCCGCCTCGTCGCGCCTCGGCGCGCCTGGTGGGCCGAGCGCCCATCCCGGCCCGGCCCACCGAGTCGCGGTCTCTCAGGTGCCTCGGATAGTGACGTCGCCTGCGTCGCTGCGACCGGTGATCTTCGCGGGTGCAGCGTCGTCCTGGACGATGCCTTCTACCGCGACGTCTCCCGAGTCGGCATCCGCTTCAACCGCGTACCGGCCGGCGGGAGTGCGAACGTCGATGTCCCCCGCGTCGGTTGTCGCCGAGAACGCCGCCACCGTTGTATCGAGCGATGCCTCGACGTCGCCGGCGTCGGTACTCACCACGACTGCCCCCGGATTGCCGCTGAGAGAGATGTCGCCCGCGTCCGTGTCTGCGGTGACGGCTACTCCAACGGGGAGGACGATGTCGATGGTGGCCCCACAGAGGAATCCGCCGTTGCATCCTCCGTTGATCTCGAGCGTGCCACCCTTCATCGTGGAGGTGAGAGTCGGCGTCCCGCCGCGATTCGCTCTGGCCTCGATCTCGACCCGTCGACCCTCGTGTGTCCGCACCCCGATGGACGCAGAGTCTGTCGAGATGACGACCGATCGAACGTCGTCGGTGATCGCGCGGTTGATCGCCGGCTGATCCTCGTACGAGCAGCCGGTCGCGACCACGGAGAAGCCGGCGAGCGCAAGAGTGACGCACACCGCTAGAGCGCGCCTGGCCTTGCTGCTGTTCAGGTTGGACATGAGTTTCACCTTTGTGTCGGGGCGGGCCGATTCCCGCTCTCACCACGATGGAGCCGCGCAGCGCGGGTAGCTGTACGGCGCGCATGTGGAGGTCGGTGCGGCCTACCCCACATCCGCGGGCGCTGTGTGTGATCGCTCAGAGCATCTCTCGGCTGCGCGGGCGAGGGGCAGTGCCGACCCGCGGTATTTTGTTACGCTCCGTAACGATGCCGGAGCGTCTGCACTACAACGCGACGCTCGCCGTGCTCACCCTCGCCGCGACGACATACGCGCTGCAACAGACGATGGTCGTCCCGGCACTCTCGGTTCTCGAACGCGACCTCGACACGACGACGACGTGGGTGACCTGGATCTTCACCGGGTTCCTCCTCAGCGCCGCGGTTCTGACCCCGATCCTGGGGAAGCTCGGTGATCAGTTCGGGAAGGAACGGCTGCTCGTCGTCAGCCTCGGGCTCTTCCTGCTCGGATCCATCGGGTGCGCCTGCGCGTGGAACATCGGCTCGCTGATCGGCTTCCGCATGGTCGCCGGCGCCGGCGCCGCAGTCTTTCCCCTGAGCTTCGGCATCATCCGGGACGAGTTCCCACCGGAGAAGGTCAAGATCGGGATGGGCCTGCTTTCGGCGGTGTTCGGCATCGGCGGCGGCTTCGGCCTCGTCATCTCGGGGCTGATCATCGACCACGGCTCCTGGCGGCTCCTGTTCGTGGCCGGTGCGATTCCGATCGCGGTCGCCATCGTGCTCGTGCATCGCTTCGTCCCCGAGTCGCCGGTGCGCTCCTCGCCGACCATCGACTTCCCGGGGGCGGCCCTCATGGCGTTGACGCTCGTCACCTCCCTCGTCGCGCTTTCCGAGGGGCGCGCGTGGGGCTGGGGCTCGAACGCGACCCTTGGCCTGATCGGCATCTCCATCGTGCTCGGGACAGCGTTCGTGCTCGTGGAGCGGAGGGTCACGGCACCGCTCATCGACATGCAGGTTTTCGTCCGCAGGCCCGTGCTCCTCACGAACGTGACGACAGTCATCGCGAGCTTTGCCATGTTCAGCACGTTCTCGCTCGTCCCAAGGTTCATGGAGGCGCCGACGGGCCTTCCGGCCGGCATCGCCTCGCGCGTGGGCTACGGGTTCGATGCGAGCGCGACCCTGGCAGGTCTGTACCTGCTGCCCATGTCTCTCGTGATGCTCTTTGCGGGCCCCCTGGCGGGACTGCTCGGTCGGCGGTACGGATCGAAATGGACGCTCAGTGTCGGGATGCTCCTCGTCGCCGCCGCAACGGCGCTCCTCGCGGTCCGCCACGCGCGGCCGGCCGAGGTCGTGGTCGCGATGATCGTGCTCGGCGTTGGCGCCGGCTTTGCGTTCGCCTCGATGCCGGCGCTCATCTCCGAGGCGGTCCCGGTGACCGAGACGGGGATCGCGACCGGAATCAACACGGTCATGCGTACCGTCGGCGGTGTCATCGGGGGCCAGGTCGGCGCCCTGATTCTCACCGCGTTCGTGATCCCCGGCACGTCGGTGCCGACGGAGCACGCCTACACGCTCGTGTTCGGCGTCGCGGCCGTCGCCGCGCTCGCGGGCTCGGTTGTCGCAGCGCGCGTGACGCGTCGCGTCCGTGAGCGGTCGGCCACGGTGGCCGAGCCGGCATGACGACCGCGACGCACGTCTCGCTCGGCGTTGCCGTCGAGCAGCTCGTCACGGCTCTCGTCCGCACGCCACACCTCCCAGGCGACGCCGAGCCCAGCGATCTCTCGACGTTCCAGGCCATCGTCCTCGCGACCCTCGTCGACGAAGGCCCTCAACGGCTGCGTGCGCTGGCCTCGAGCCTCAGCACCACCGACGCGACCGCTTCCCGCAACGTCGACGTTCTCGAGGAGCGCGGCCTCGCGTGCCGTCGGGCCGACGCGACCGACGGTCGTGGGATCATCGTCGGGGCAACGAAGGAGGGAATCAAGGCCGTGCGAGAGCGGCGCGCCCGGCTCGACCGTCTCGTTGCGGGCCTCGTGGACGAGCTCGGGCCCGTCGACGGAGCGCACCTGACGAATCTCCTCGCACAGCTCCGCGAGCTTCTCGGCGACTCCCGCGCGCCTTCCTGAAGCGCGGATCGGCGCCGGGCTAGAGCGACGCGGGCGTGACGGCCGAGGTCGCGCGGCCGGGCAGCACGAGAGCGAGCATCGCAGCGGCGAGCCACGTCGCGAGCATGATCGGCCCACCGGCGGCGACGAAGAGGAGGGTTCCCGCCACTGTCCCGACGGGGGCGATCGCGAGAAGGCGGTAGCCCCCGGCCCCCTTGACCAGGATCGCCCCCGCCAGCACGAGCAGGCCGAGGTGCATGATCGACCCGCCCAGGATGAAGACGAAGAAGACCCACTCGATCTGGAGGCCGTCCTCGACGATGTTTGCAGCGCTCGAGAGCGTGGCGCCGGAGGCGGCAACGAGCGCGGCCCGGTGCGCGACTCGGCCCCCGGTAAGCCGTGCGACCAACGGGATGGCGAGCGCAAGCAGGGCGATCACGCCGGAGAAGAACAGCACGTAGGGCCACTCTGACTGGGTTGCGGTCTCGTCGTAGCTCGGATCGGCGATGACCCAGTAGGCGAAGAACGCGACACCGACGAGCGCGACGATTGCGGCCCGTGGCACGGCGCGAGTATACGACGGGCGGTCGTTGATCGGGCGACCGGCTACGCGTTGGCGGGTACCGGTAGCGACGGGCGGGTGACGGTAGGCCGTCCGTCGGGGCAGATGCCGGTGACGAGTGCGTGCGGGCGCGGGAGGAAGGTCTCGTGCGTGACGCGCGGTCGGCGGATCCGGTCGGCGCTCTCGGGCTGTCCGGCGATCCTGGGTTCCCGGCCTGTACGGCGACCCTGCGTTCACAGGCCATCTGGCGATCCTGGGCTATCGGGTCGTCCGGCGCGCCCGGGCTCTCGCCACGTCCGGCCCGTTCAGGCTCACCGCGATATCGCGCTCCAAGCGATATCGCGCTCCAACCCCGACAGCTTCGCCCGCCCCGAGACCCGCTCCCCGGAGACCGAACATTGTGTTGCTTCAACACAATGTCCGGGCTTTGTGTTGAAGCAACACAATGTCCCGGGCTGGGTGGGGCGTGCGGGGGCGGGATGGCGACGGGCGGACGGAGTGTGCGTTCGGGTTCTGCGTTGAGCGTGCTAACGTGAAACCAAATGGTTGTAGATATGCCAGATCGAAAACGCACCGATCGCATCTTCCACGCGCTCGCCGACGCGACGCGTCGCGACATCGTTGCCGTCGCGCTCCACGAGGAGCACAGCGTGTCCGACCTCGCCCGCCGCTACCCGATGAGCTTCGCAGCCGTGCAGAAGCACGTCGCGGTGCTCGAGCGGGCCGGGCTCGTGACCAAGGAGCGCCGCGGCCGCGAGCAGCTCGTGCAGGGCAACCGCGACACGATCTGCCGCGCCCACGAGCTGCTCGACCGCCTCGAGGTCGTCTGGCGCGAGCGGGTCGACCGCATCGGCAATGTCCTCAGCCCACCCGAAGAAGGAGTCGCACGATGAGCGTCATCAACGTCGACAGGAACACCGAGAACCTCACGATGACGATCACCACCGCGTTCGCCGCGCCGGTCGAGCAGGTCTGGAGCGTGTGGAGCGACCCGCGCAAGCTCGAGCGCTGGTGGGGGCCGCCCAGCTATCCGGCCACGGTCGTCGAGCACGAGCTCAGCCCCGGCGGGAGCGTCGCGTACTTCATGACCGGCCCCGAAGGCGATCGACACGCCGGCTGGTGGCGCGTGCTCGAGGTCGACGCTCCTTATCGCCTCGCGTTCGAGGACGGCTTCGCGAACGAGGCCGGCGAGCCCAATCCGGACATGCCAACGACGGTCACCCGCGTCTCGCTGCGAGCCGACGACGGCGGCACCACGATGGCGATCGAGACGACGTTTCCCTCGCTCGAGGCGATGGAGAAGCTGGTCGAGATGGGCATGGAGGAGGGGATCACCCTCGCGGTCGGCCAGATCGACGGCCTGCTCGACTGACGCACGCGCGCGGGCGGCGGGTCGACTACGGAGCGGGGGTGAGCCCGTGGCGCCGCATGATCTCGCCGATTGCCGCGGTATCGGGCGGTCCGCCGGCCGATCCCTCGATGAGCGCCTCCAGGTCACGGAAGTAGCCGGGCCCGAGGATGCCGGGGGTGACGACTGCGAGCACCTTCGCGTCGTCGGCCCCGTTGTTGTCGAAGCGGTGGACGACACCGCGAGGGATGCACAGCACCTCGCCTGGTCCGATGTCCGTCGGGTGCCCGTCGAGCGTCCAGGTGACGGAACCCGCGAGCCCGTAGACCGTCTCCTCGTACCCGTCGTGGCTGTGGGCGGCCGGCAGGCGGGCTCCTGCAGGGACGTCGAACTCGAACACGGCGACCGCGCCGCCCGACGCCCCGCCCTCGAGGAGGAAGCGGATCGCCATCGGCCCGACCCTTATCTCTTCGCGTGTGACTGTCGTCATCGTCCAAGCCCTTCCATGTGAGTGGTAAAGTCCTTTGACGATACATGGCGACGACGAGAAAGTCAAATAACTTTACTAACGGTGTGACCGACCCTCTCGGCCCGCCGATGATCGGCGCGCTCCTTCGTGTGCCGTGGGAGTCGGTGCGCCGGCGGATGCTCGAGCGGCTGCACGAGCACGGCTTCGCCGAGATCGACGCGGCGCACCTCAACGTCCTCCTCTACCCGGGGCCGCAGGGCGCGCGTCCGACCGAGCTCGCTGCCCGCCTGCGCATGAGCAAGCAGGCGCTCAACTACCTGCTCCGGAACCTCGAGACCTGGGGGTACGTCGAACGGCAGCCCGACCCGGTCGACACGCGTTCCAAGCGGATCGCCCTGACGCCGCGCGGCGTGCTCATGGGCCAGACGATCCGCGATGCCGTCAGCGAGATCGAGGGTGAGTGGCGGACGCAGCTCGGGGCCGAGCGCTTCGCGCAGCTCACCGACCTCCTCCGCGAGCTCGACGCGCCGGTTTGACTCAGCCGTGGGCGTCGCCGTGCTCGGCGAGCCACGCCTTCGCAACGCGCTTCTGCGCCCGCGTCAGCCATGCCTCGACGACCATCTCCTCGAGCTCGTCGCGGTCGAGGCGCGCGAGACTCGGGATCCGGACGAGGACGGCTGAATACCCGTTGAAGTGCGGTGTCGTGAACGTGATGCCGCGCTCGTCGGCGAGCAGGAGCTCCTTCAGCTGGAGGTTCTCGACGCGGAAGATGAGCACGTCGTCGAGCCGCTCGCCCGTCTCCGGATCGATCGCATCGGCCCGCCGGCTGCGGTGGCAGACGAACATCTTCCCGTGCACCGTGTACGTCGGACGCCCGTCTTCCGAGAGCTCCTTCCCCGTGCCGGGCAGCGCGAGCGCCAGCTCGTCGAGGTCGGCCATGCTCGCCATGGCCGTGACTCTGCCACGAGGGGCAGGCCCGCGCCAGGGCCGTAGACTCGGGTGATGCCGGAGAGCCTTCGCATCGTCGTGATCTGCTCGGTCACACCACTCGCGGACGCGCTCGTCGGCACGCTGCGCGGTCTGGGGCACGAGCCGGTGGCGGTTCTCGCGCCGCGTCGAGACGACGACCGGAAGCTGCCGACGCACCTGGTGCTGACCGATGCGTCTGCGCCCTCGGGCGTCGATCTGCTGTTCGCGCGCGACAAGCACGCGATCGAGCGGCTTCTCCGCACCTACGAGCCCGATCTGATGATGTGCGCCGGTTTCCCGTGGAAGATCCCGCAGGCCGCGCTCGCCGTCCCTCGCCTCGGCTCGGTCAATCAGCACCCGGCGCTGCTGCCGCGTCACCGCGGGCCGATCCCGTTCGCGTGGACGCTGCGCGAGGACGACGCGGAGTGGGGCATGACCTGGCACTACATGGACGCCGAGCTCGACACCGGGAACCTGCTCGCGCAGGGATCGATCCCGGTCGAAGACGACGACGTCCTGATCGACGACTTCGGCCCCAGGATTCAGGAGCTCGCGATTGGGCTGCTGCCGCAGGTGCTCGAGCGCGTGATGGCGGGTGACCCGGGAGATCCGCAGCCGTCGGACGGTGTGACCTGGGCGGGGCACTTCGAGGACGACGACTACGTGCGGATCGACTGGTCGCAGCCCGCGCGATCGATTCACAATCAGGTGCGGGCCTGGCGCCTCACCTTCGGCATGTCGGGCCTGCGGGCTCCGGTCGGCGAGCTCGAGGGAAACGAGGTCGTCGTCCTCGAGACGCGGCTGACCGACCCGGGCGCGGGCGCGCGGCGGGTCGAGTGCGGCGACGGCCCGGTGTGGGTCGTCACGACCGAGCCGGTCTGAGCAGGCGACGGGGTGACCGGGGTGGCCGGCTTCAGCCGGTCGCCGGGGTTTGTGGCACGCGACGCGGGTGGCCGAGCTTCAGCCGGTCGCCAGGGTACACCTTCTGGCACACTCCCGTTACACACTCAGCACGAAGGATGTGTAACAGTGCCCCGGATGCGCCGCATCAACATCGTCATCGACCCCGAGCTCGACGACCGCCTCGAGCGCGAGGCCGCTGCGCGCAACACGTCGAAGAGCGCCCTCGTGCGCGAGTGCGTCGAGCGGGGCCTTCCGGCCGAGCCGGTCGACAACGGCCTGCTCTCCCTCCTCGAGCTCTCCGAGGAGTTCGCGGACGTCGAACCGGTCGACGACATCGACGAGTACCTCTACGGCCCGCTCGGCCCCGACGCGTGATCTTCGTCGACAGCTCCTATTTTATCGCGGAGGCACTGTCCCGGGACGGGCGTCACGCCGACGCTGCGAGCCTCGCTCATCGATACTCGCCAGGCAACTTGCTGACGACCAATCACGTCGTAGCCGAGACGTGGACGTTCCTTCGTCGGCGAGGCGATCACCGGATTGCGATCCGCTGGCTCGACCGCGTCATGGCAGCGCCCCGGATCGACATCGAGCCGATCGACGCCGACCTCGAGGCCGAGGCCTGGGCCTGGCTCCGCGTCCACGACGAGCGCCCGTACTCGTTCGTCGACGCGACGAGCTTCGCCGTCATGCGGAAGAGGCGCGTCACCGACGCGCTCGCCTTCGACGGCGATTTCGCTGCCGCCGGCTTCAACGAGCTGCGCCCCTGAAGTGTCCTACCCACGGACGTTGTGAACGCGGCTGATGGGTCGGTTGTCCTTTGAGGGCGCTGTGGGGCCGCGTGTGGTTGTAGTGGTGGAGCCAGTGTGGCAGGGCGGCGTGGCGGGCGTGGTGTGAGGTGTAGATGAGGCCGTAGGCCCATTCGCGTCCCATCGTTTGGTGGAAGCGCTCGACCTTGCCGTTGGTTTGGGGTCTGTAGGGGCGGGTGCGTTTGTGGCTGATTTGTTGGCGGTTGAGGAGCTCGCGGAGGGCGTGGCTTTGTCGTGTAGGTCATCGCGTTGTCGGTGAGGAGCCGTTTCGCGCTGATCCCGTGTGTTTTGTAGAACGCGAGGGCTCGTTCGACGAAACCGACCACGGTGCTGGCTTTGTCGTCTGAGTGGATCTCGGCGTAGGCGAGGCGGGAGTGGTCATCGACGATCGCGTGGACGAAGTCGTAGCCGACCTTCGCTTTCTTGTTGGCGTGCGGTCGCACCGTGATCCCGGTCAGCTGGTGGCGGCCTGGCTGCTGGAAGCGGGCGTAGGTACTGACGTCCATGTGGAGCAGGTCGCCGGGGCAGGGCCACTCGTAGCGGTGGACTGGCTGGCGTTCCTTGCGGGGCGCCCGCGAGATCCCATGGCGGCGCAATACCTTCCACCTAAGGGCGGAGGAGGTGGAGAGGGGAGACTTCAGTCTCTCCCCCGGGTTTCATCCCTCCGTCGGCGCCGTCTCCTCGCCTGGCCACGCCTCGCCTGATGTCGCCTCTCCGGTCAGGTCCTCGAATGCGGCCCGGTAGTCGTCGCGAGAGATCTCGCCTTTCGCGTAACGCATGCGCAGCGTCGAGACCGCTGGATCGGCGGCGAGTGCGGCAGCCGAAGCGCCGGCCACTGCCGGCGTCGCCGCCTGTGCCAGGCTCGGCGAAAGCCGTCGCACGAGCCACACGATCCCGCCGATGAGGAGCGCGAGGAGAAGCACGAGGACGACGGCGTGAATCGGCCCGTGCCACCAGCTGTCGTGGGCATGCCACGCACCCTCCTGCATGAAGAACTCGTTCCCTCGCTCGTGGCGCATGGCGATTCACTCCTTGGTCGAGATGCGAAGCGGGTCCCAATCAGTAAACCGGCGTCCCCCTGTGAGCCGGGTGTGAGTTCTCAGGGGAGAGACTTCAGTCTCTCCTCGGGGTTCCTCAGTGCCCGTTCCAGGAGAAGTGCATGTAGTCCTTCGTGTTGCCGGTCCAGCTCCCGCCCCAACCCCAACCGACCGACCGAAACGCCGCCACGACAGCGGGCGTCACCATCCCGGGGCGGATCCGCGTGCGGTCGAGGTACGCGTCCCGTGCCGCACTCCGGGTGCGCCCGCAGCCGACGTAGGGGTTCTCGCGCGGGTTGAGGTCGATCGCGAGGCCGTAGGCGTGGTTCGACCAGTGCGTCGTCGTGGTCGACTTCGAGCAGGGCGAGGCGACGGCGTTGCGGCAGTGGAACGAGCCGCTGATGTCGCCGTCGGTCGGCTGCGACTCCGTCGGCCCGTACGAGTCGGAGACGGTCATGTGCCGGATCCGGAACTTCAGCTTGTAGAGCTTCGAGAAGACCGTCGTCAGTGGGTCCGCCGCGTCACGGTTGACGATGACCTGACCGGTGTGCGACTTCCCGTCGAACCCCCAGTGCTTCACCGTGAGCAGGCGCAGCTTCGCAAGCGGCACGGGACAGCCCGCGTGCCAGTAGCGGCCGGCGAGCTCGGCCTTGAGCGGCGGCGGGAGCGGCCTCGTGGTCGCGGTCGACGCCGTGGAGGCGCCGAGCAGGAGTGCGGCGAGGGGGACTGCGAGGAAAACGTGCATTTCAGTGTCACATTGAACCACCGCTCGCGCGACGGTGGCCATGGGGCAACCCGCCACACGATCGAGCCTCAGCCTCGGTCGTCTCGCGGGCGCCGCGCGAGAGGCGCTTCCAGGCGTCGATGCGCACCGTGTGCGTGAGATCGAGTGGGGTCACGTCATCCTTCGTCGCTGGTCGGTCGTGCATCGCCTCGTGGGGCTGTACGCGCGTGCCGCGTGGGCAACGATCGTCTCACACGCGCTGATCGAGCCGACCGGGCTCCGTCCGACCGGTTCCGTACACTGTTCTCTATGGAGGCAACGTCGGTCGAGGAGGTTCGTGAGGTTGTGGCGGCGCGTGAGGCGGCGACCGAGTATCGCGTCGAGGAGCTTGCGAGCCTGTCGGCTCATCTGAGCGCGGCGACCGCGCGCTGGCTCGAGCTCGTGTGGGAGATGCACGAGCAGGGTGATAGCAGCGATCTTCAGAGGTTTCTTGCGTGGCGGTGCGGGGTCACCGGGCGTGAGGCGCGGGAGTTCATGAGGGTTGCGGAGGCGTTGCAGGAGCTGCCGGTGATCCGGGCGGCGTTTGGGCGTGGTGAGCTGACGTTTACGAAGGTCCGGGCGCTGACGCGGGTCGCGACGACGTCGTCCGAGGAGAGCTTGCTCGAGCTTGCGGGGGCGCTGACGGCGTCGCAGCTCGAGCGGGCGCTCCGGGCGTTCCGCCGGGTTGCGGCGGAGGACGCGCGGGAGGCGCACGAACTGGAGTACGTCGACTATTACCTCGATGACGATGGCACGCTGTTTCTGCGTGCGCGGCTTGCTGCCGAGGACGGCACGCTGTTGATCAAGGCGCTCGAGGCGGCGCGCGAGCGGGTTCTCGAGAGCCGGCGCGAGGAGCGCGCCGCCGCGGAGGGCGACCCGCAGGCGTCGGACAACGTTGAGGCGGCACCGGACGGCGGTTCCGCCGATCCGCCGCGCCCGGCGCGAGTGGAGGCTCTGCTCTGTCTCGCCGAGGCTTCGATGGTCGCAACGGACGAGCCTCGCCGTGAGCGGGCGCGCGTCGTCGTTCACGTCGACGCGGCCGCGCTCTCCGCCGATAGCCGCGGCCGCTCCGAGCTCGAGGATGGCCCGCTGATCTCCCCCGAGACGGCTCGTCGGCTCGGGTGTGACGCCGACGTCGTGGCGCAGATCGAGCGCGACGGCCTCCCGGTGAGCGTCGGTCGCAGCCGCCGCACCGTTCCTCCCGCGCTCCGCCGGCTCCTCGAGGCCCGCGACGACCAGACCTGCTGCTTCCCCGGTTGCGAGAGCCGCCGCCATCTGCAGGCACACCATCGTCAGCACTGGGCGCACGGTGGCGAGACGAGCCTCGAGAACCTCGTGCTTCTCTGCTACCAGCACCACCGCGTCGTCCACGAGGGCGGCTACACGGTCGAGGGCGACGCCGAGAGCGGCATCCGCTTCCGCAACCGGCACGGCATCGTCTGGCCGCTCGCACCACCCAGACCACCACCCGGACGGGCAGACGACCTGCTCGCCGACAACCAGGCGCACGGACTCCAGATCGACCCGGACACCAATCGAAACGGCAGCTTCGGTGACCTCGACCTGCCGCTCGTCGTCACAGCGGTCGCGAGCGCGGTCGGCTAACGCGCGATGCGCTGGTGGCCGAGCGCGGGAACCGATTCAGTCGGGAAAGGTGACCGTCGACGAGGCAGCGACCATCCCGGCGTTCAGCTCGTTCGCCCGCACAATCTGGCGGCCGAACGGCACGAGCGCGGCCCCGGCCATCTTGAAGTCGGCGATCCCGAGCGGGATTCCGATGATCGTCAGGCACAGGGCGATCCCGGTGAGCAGATGCCCGAGCGCGAGCCACCAGCCGGCGAGCACGAACCACAGGATGTTGCCGATCACGCTGAGGCCCTTGTGACGGTTCGGACTCTGAACGAGAGCGCGTCCGAACGGCCAGAGCGCGTACCCGCCGAGCTTCAGCGACTGCTTGGCAAACGGTAGCCCGATGATCGTGATCGCAAGCAGGATCGCAGCGACGACATACGCGACCGCGAGCCAGAAACCGGCGAGGACGAGCCAGATGACATTGAGCAGCGTTTTCACGACCATGCAATGAGGCTATCGACGCTCGTGGTGATACGGGTCGCTCACCGGCTTGGAGGCGCGGTAGCCACCCTGACCTGCCGTAGGTCGTTCTTGCACGACCGGATCTCACGCCTGCCACGGAACCGGTGGTGGAGCTCCTGGCCGTCGTAGGCGATCGGGCACGTTCCCGCGAACGGCGGCAGCGAGGCCGGCTTCAGCTGCGCTATGGCCGCCGTCAGCGTCCGGCGTTCGAGAGTGGCCAGGTGGCGTGAGCGGCGGCCGTCGGCGCTGATCGTCGCACCGCGGCGCTAGCGACCCGCGCCGGACGCATCCCGCAGGCGGCGGAGTGCTTGCCGCTCGGCCTCGTTCTCGGTGAGGCGGATCGCGGCCCCAGCGCTCCGACGCCACGAGGAACGCCTCCTGAACCGCCTCTTCGGCGACGTCGATGTCGCCGAAGAGGCGGACGAGGGTCGCGACCGCCTGGCCGGACTCCTCCCGGAAGACCTGCTCGACCGTGACCACGGCCTCCGCCGCCCGGCCTACAGCTCCTGGAAGGGACGCACCTCGACCGGCTTGCCGCACGCGACGGTCGCCTTCTTCGCCCACGCGAGCGCGACGTCGAGGTCGGGAGCCTCGATCACCCAGAACCCGCCGAGCTGCTCCTTCGACTCCGGGAACGGCCCGTCGGTGACGAGGACGTCGCCGTCCTTCGCCTGGACCACGGTCGCCGTCGTCGGCGGGTGAAGGCCGTTCGCGAACACCCACATGCCCTCCCGCTCGAGCTCCTCGTTCAGCGCGCCCACATCGGCATACATGCGCTCGGCCACCTCGGCCGACGGCTCATCCTCGCCCTCGACCATGTACACCGAAAACAGGTATTGCGGCATCTCGTTCTCCTTCGGGTTGCGGAGTCGGCACCGCACCGACCCTCTATCACTCCTACGAACGGGATACCCCTCAGATCGACACTTCCCGCGAAGGAAGCCGTATCTCTTACGATCCCGAGTTGTTCGTCCGCGTGCACCTGGGGAGAGACTCAAGTCCCTCCCCGCTCCCTCTAGACTCTGTCTCGCCCGACCAGAGCGATCCACGGGCTCCTCCACCCCGAAAGGACGAAGCGAATGAAGCGCGCAGGCGTCATTGCCCTCTCCCTCGTCGCCGCGTTCGCCCTCGGGGCCGTCGCGATGGCCGCGATCGGTGCGGCGCCGACCGCCAAGCGGACGGTGCTCGCGGAAGCACCCGCCAAGGGCGCGCCGGGCCGGCTGCTCGGGCTTTCGACGGTGACCGTCCCCGCGGGCGTCACCCTGGCGAAGCACCGTCACGCAGGCTCGCAGCTCGGCGCGATCCTCTCCGGCCGCCTTACCTACACGGTGTTCACGGGCGCGGTGCAGGTCTACCGTGTCGACGCGATGGGCGAGCCTTCGTTGTCGCGCACGATCAAGGCCGGTCAGACGGTCGTCCTCACGCGCGGTGACACGGTCTCCGAGGATCCGGGCGACATCCACATGGCCGCGAACCACGGCAAGGTGCCGGTGCACATCTCGCTCGCGTCGCTGTTCCCGAAGGGGGCGCCCGCCGCGATTCCGGTCGGGTAGATGGAGCGCTTCGAGGCACAGGCCGTCACCCACATGCTCGTCGTCTCCGACGCGACGGCGAGCCGCGACTGGTACCTGCGGGTGCTGGACGCGAGGCTCTACGGCGAGTACGGTGGCACCTCCGTCGTGCTCGACCTGCTCGGGTCGTGGCTCCTGCTCGTCACCGGCGGCGGCCCGACCCCGGACAAGCCCGGCGTGACGCTCGACGTGCCTGCGGACCCGAACCGGGTCAGCGGCCAGCTGATCTTCCGCGTCGACGACTGCCGAGCCACCTACGAGCTTTTGCGTGGGCGGGGTGCCGAGTTCGTCGCACCGCCGGTCGACCGAGGCGGGGAGATCCGGGCCTTCTTCCGCGATCCGGACGGGCATCTGTTCGAGATCTCGGAGCTGACGGAACGAACGGATGTCGCGATCCGCCGAGAATGAACGTTGTGGTCACGACGGTCTCCACGCCCGACGACGGGCAGGCGGTCGCAGCGGTGCGGGCGCTCGCCGCGAACGGCGCCCGTGTCTTCGTCGCCGGGCAGGACGCTGGTGCAGGAGTACATTCCCGGCCGCCCTCGGCTTTCCGAGGCGCCGTCGATGGCATCGACGAATCCGACGATCCGGTCTCCGTCCGCCGGTGCCCGATCGAGCTGCTCGAGTGCGTCGAGGAGATACCCGGTCCGGAGCTTCGGCCAGAGGAGCGCGAGCGCAGGTCTGCCGTGCCCGAGCGGGACGAGGTCGATCGCCTCTTCGGGGTGTGAGCCCCCGCCTGTCGGCAGACTGTGCGCATGGCCGAGCTCGTGGCGGGTGTCGATGGGTGCAAGCGCGGCTGGGTCGCCGTGGTGCTGATCGACGGCCGCTTTCGGGAGGCACGCCTCATCGACGGGGTCGAGTCGAGCTTCGCGGAGCTCGCAGACATGAAGCGGATCGCGATCGACGTTCCGATCGGCTACGGCCCGCGCGAGGCCGACAGCCTGGCGCGCGCCGTCGTCGGCGGGAGCTCGGTCTTCACGATCCCCGGGCGCGAGAAGTTCGATGCCCCCTTTGCCGAGGGCGGTGGCATCTCGGCCCAGGCGCACGCGCTCGGCGAGAGGATCCGCCACATCACTGCGCTCGCCGCCGGTGACGGTCGCCTGCGCGAGGTGCACCCGGAGGTCTGCTTCACCGCGATGAACGGGATGAAGCGGCTCAAGTTCCGCAAGAAGTCGGCGGGAGGCGCCTTCGAGCGCCTCGGCTTGCTGCGCCGACACGGGATCAACATCGATCCGGGCACGCTTGGCGCAGCCGCCACGATCCCGCTCGACGACGTGCTCGACGCCGCTGCGTGTGCGTGGACCGCCGCTCGGCCCGACGCGGTCTCGCTGCCCGATCCGCCCGAGTCGCGAGATGGGCTTTCGGTCGCGATCTGGTACTGAGGCGCCGAAGCGTCAGCCGACGACGCCGCTCGCATGGACGCGCTCGCCGATCTCGCGCGTCAGGTCGAGCAGCTGCTGCAGATGCGTCGCCTCGGTGCGGTAGCTGACGATGCAGCTCCGGATTGCAGCCCGGCCGTGGACCAACGCGTTCGACGGGTAGACGCGGCCGTCGAGCTGGAGCTCGGTCATCACGCGGTGGTTGAGGCGATCGAGGTAGGCGTCGTCGTCGATTCCGGCCGGTCGGTAGCGGAAGCAGCAGATCGAGAGTGACGGGGGGCACGACAGCTCGAGGTCGGGCAGTTCCTCGACCTGCTCCGCGAGCCAGTTCGTCAAGGCGATGTCGTGCTCGATCCGCTTCGCGTAGGCCGTGCGACCGTGGGCGAGCAAGCCGATCCAGACCCGAAGCGCGATGAACGCACGGCTCAGCTGGAGTCCCTCGAAGCCGTAGTCGGTTCCCCTGTCCGCAACTTCGCGATCCTGGTCGACGTACGCGGCATGGGCGCTGAACGAGCCCGCCAGGAGGGACGCATCGCGCACGAGCAGCGCGGCGGCGACGACGGGGGCGTAGAGCCACTTGTGGGTGTCGAACGTGATCGAGTCCGCGCGCTCGATGCCGTGCAAGAGAGGACGAAGCTCGTCGGAGAGCGCGATCGCGCCGCCGTAGGCAGCGTCGACGTGGAGCCACGTGTCCACACGCTCGGCGACGTCGGCGAGCGCCACGAGTGGGTCGATCGCTCCCGTCCCGGTCGTGCCTGCGGTGCCGACGATGGCGGCCGGAGTCACGCCGGCCACGAGGTCGGCGGCGATGAGTCGCTCGAGGTCGTCGACGCGCATCGCGAGCCTCTCGTCGATCGCGACCTTGCGGACGGCGGCCTCGCCGAGGCCGAGCACGTCTGCGGCGCGATCGATCGTGAAGTGCGTCTCCTCGGAGGCGTAGATCGCGAGCGGTCGGCTGCCCACGCCCGTGGTGCGCGCCGCCGGATCGGCCCGGTCGCGTGCGAGCTTCAGCGCCGAGAGGTTCGCGAGCGACCCGCCGGGAACGAGATTGCCGCCTGCGCTCGTGGGCAGCCCGAATCGACCGGTGAGCCAGCGAATCAGCTGCGCCTCGACCTCGCTCGCGGCCGGCGAGAGCGCCCAGCCGCCCGAGTTGGGGTTGAGCCCCGAAGCGAGGAGGTCGGCGATCGCGCCGGGCACGGTTCCTCCGCCGGAGATGTAGGCGAGAAAGCCGCCGCTTCCGGGGCGCACCGAGTTGTCGAGGATCGCCTGCAGATGGGCGATCAGCGCGTCGTCCCCGAGCGGCTCGTCGGGGACGTCCAGCGAGACCGCCGCCCGGACCCCTGCGGTCGTCAGTGGGGGGCTCGTCGGAGCGTGCGGCATGCCGGCGAGGAGACCGGTATACAGCTCGAGGACACGCGTGCCGAAAGCAGACGCGCGCTCGGGCGACCAGTCGAGCTCCCGGACCGGCGGAGGCGCATCGGGAGCCATCGCGTCACTCTAACTAGTGCGTCTGAGGCTCGCCTCGCGCCGAATCCCTCAAGACCGCGACCGCGTAACCGATGCTCCCGGTGATGCCCAGTGCGTTCGACATGTCGCCCGCGCGACCGTTCGACCCGAGCGGGTTTGCCACACGCGTCGCTCCATTCGCGGGCGGGCTGTTGTTCGCGTTCGCGTTCCTGAACCTGAACCACGAAGGCGGCTCACCGAACCACGTCCTCTTCGCGACGGGTGTGGCCGCACTGATCGTGATCGGTGTCGGCGCGATTCCGTGGCGTGCACTGCCCGGCTGGGTGCAGGCGGTCCCGCCGCTCGCGTTCTTCGTGCTCGTCGCCGTGCTGATCGACGTCGACGGCGGCGCCGCGTCCTCTTTTTCACCGCTCGTCCTCCTGCCCGTGCTCTGGCTCGCGTTGTACGGAACGCGTGTGCAGTTGCTGGTCGGCATCCTCGGGGCGGTCGCCGTGTTCCTCGTGCCGATCGTCTGGCTCGGCGAGCCGAACTATCCGCCGAGCGCGTGGGGGACAGCGGGCATGTGGATGGTGAATGCGGCCGTCGTCGGCACCGTCCTGCACGAGCTCGTGCGCGAGATGCGCCGGCGAGCGGCCCGCGTCGAGAATCTCTCCAGCTCCGACGAGCTCACTTCGCTCCCGAGCCGGACGGCCTGGGACGAACGACTACCGCGGGAGCTGACCCGCGCGCGCCGAGAGGAATGGCAGCTTTCGGTCGCAGTGTTCCTGATCGACGGCTTCGAGAGCATCGGGCTATCGCGTGGCAAGGAGGAAGTCGACGGGATGCTTCGGAGGACTGCGTTCTCCTGGGCGCTCGAGCTCCGCGGAACCGATGTTCTCGCCCGCTATGCGGACGATGCGTTCGTCGCGGCGTTCCCGGGTGCCGGGCTCGGTCCGGGGACCGAGCTCGTCGATCGGCTGCGTGGTCTCACCCGCGGCCTGACCGTCTCCGGCGGGATCGCCTGCTGGGACGGCGCAGAGGATCCAGAGGCCCTCGTAGGCCGGGCAGCCAAGGCAGCATCGGATGCGCAGGAACTCGGCGGAGACCGCATCGTGCGCGCTCACGTGGCCGAGCGCGAGCCCCTGAGCGCAGCGCACTAGCTGAACGGACGCCGCGCGCCGACTCGTGCGCCACGATGTCGGCGTGAGGCTTGCGATACTCCGCGCAGACCGGATGAAACGCGACGGGTGCGATCCAACGATTGGAGCGAGCTGTGCGAGCGCTCGTCAAGGCTAGAGCGGAGGCGGGGCTCTGGCTCGAGGACGTCCCCGAGCCGGAGATCGGGATCAACGACGTGCTGATCCGCGTCCGCAAGACGGGCATCTGCGGGACCGACCTGCACATCCATTCGTGGGATGCCTGGGCGCAGAAGACGATTCCTGTACCGCTCGTGATCGGCCACGAGTTCGTGGGCGAGATCGTCGCGATCGGCTCGAACGTGAGCGACTTCGCGCCGGGAGACATCGTCAGCGGGGAGGGCCACGTCGTCTGCGGTCGCTGTCGTAACTGCATGGCAGGTCGTCGGCACCTGTGCGCCCACTCGATCGGCCTCGGAGTGCAACGGCCGGGTGCGTTCGCCGAGCTCGTCGCGCTGCCGATGACGAACATCTGGCACCACTGGGACGGCGTCGACGAGGACGTCGCCTCGATCTTCGACCCGTTCGGCAACGCCGTGCACACGGCCCTCACGTTCCCCGTGCTCGGGGAAGACGTTCTCGTCACGGGAGCAGGCCCGATCGGCTGCATGGCGGTGGCCGTCGCCCGGCACGCAGGCGCCCGCCACATCGTCGTCTCCGACCCGAACGGCTACCGCTGCGAGCTCGCGTTGCGGATGGGTGCGACGGCGACGGTCGATCCGACGAAGGACGGCCTCGACAGGATCCAGCGCGAGCTCGGGATGACCGAGGGCTTCGACGTCGCGCTCGAGATGTCCGGTCAGGCGGCGGCGTTGCGAGGGCTCCTGCCCGCCATGGCGCACGGCGGCCGCATTGCGCTGCTCGGCATCCAGGCCGGCGAGGTGCCGATCGACTTCACCCCGATCGTCTTCAACATGCTCACCCTGAAGGGGATCTACGGCCGCGAGATGTACGAGACGTGGTACCAGATGTCGGTGATGGTTCAGGCGGGCCTCGACATCAGCCCGGTGATCACCCACCGGTTCTCGCACCTCGAGTTCGAGGAGGCGTTCGCCGTTGCCGCGTCGGGAGGCTCCGGAAAGGTGATACTCGACTGGACCGATCTCTAAGGAGGCAGCCGTGTACGGATCGCTCCAGCAGGAGCTGGTAGAGGAGCTCGACGGACTACGGGAGGCTCGCCTCTACAAGGGCGAGCTCGTCCTCGAGTCGCCCCAGTCCGCCCACGTCGAGGTCGAGGGGATGGGTGCGCTCCTCAACCTCTGCGCCAACAACTACCTCGGGCTCGCAGATCACCCGGATGTGATCGAGGCAGCGCGCGATGCGCTCGAGCGCTGGGGATTCGGGATGGCGTCCGTGCGGTTCATCTGCGGCACGCAGACGCTTCACAAGCAGCTCGAGGAAAGGCTGTCGGAGTTCCTCGGAACGGACGACACGATCCTCTTCAGCTCGTGCTTCGACGCGAACGGCGGGCTCTTCGAGGCGCTGCTCGGGCCCGAGGACGCCGTCATCTCGGACGCGCTCAACCACGCATCGATCATCGACGGAATCCGGCTGTGCAAGGCTGCGCGGTTCCGGTACGCGAACGGCGACCTCGGCGACCTCGACGCGCAACTCGTGGAGGCGGCCGGCGCCCACACGCGCATGATCGCGACCGACGGCGTGTTCTCGATGGACGGCCACATCGCGGACATCGCGGGCATCTGCGACCTCGCCGAGCGGCACGACGCCCTCGTTATGGTCGACGACTCACACGCGGTGGGCTTCGTGGGGCCGAACGGCCGGGGCACGCCCGAGCTCCACGGCGTCACCGAGCGGGTCGACATCGTCACCGGAACGCTCGGTAAGGCGATGGGCGGCGCCTCCGGTGGGTACGTCTCGGGTCGCCGCGAGATCATCGAGCTCCTGCGCCAGCGAGCGCGGCCCTATCTCTTCTCGAACAGCATCGCTCCGCCGATCGCCGCCGCGGGCCTGAAGGCGATCGACCTCGTGGAGGGGGCTCCGGAGCTGCGCGATCGGCTGTGGGCGAACACGGCGCGGTTCCGTGATGCGATGACCGACGCGGGATTCGACATCGTCGAGGGCACCCACCCGATCGTTCCGGTGATGCTCGGCGATGCGGCGGTCTCGGCACGGTTTGCCGAGCTGCTCTGGGCGCGCGGTGTCTACGCGATCAGCTTCTCGTTCCCGGTCGTTCCGCGGGAGACCGCGCGCATCCGCACACAGCTCTCGGCGGCGCACAGCTTCGACGACGTGGACTTCGCCGTGGCGCAGTTCGTCGCCGTCAGGGACGAGCTCGGGCTGCCGGGCCGCTGAGCGCCTCTAGTAGCGGTACTGGTCGGGCTTGTACGGCCCTTCGACCGGGATCCCGACGTAGGCTGCCTGCTCGGGCCGCAACGTCGTGAGCTTCGCGCCGAGTGCCTCGACGTGCAGGCGTGCGACCTTCTCGTCGAGATGCTTCGGCAGCACGTGGACGCCGAGGGGATATGCGTCCGCCTTGGTGAAGAGCTCGATCTGGGCGATCACCTGGTTCGTGAACGAGTTGCTCATCACGAAGCTCGGGTGCCCGGTCGCGTTGCCGAGGTTGAGGAGGCGCCCTTCGGAGAGCACGATGATCGCGCGGCCATCGGGGAAGACCCACTGGTCGACCTGGGGCTTGATCTGGATCCGCTCGATCCCCTGCACAGCGGCGAGCCCTGCCATGTCGATCTCGTTGTCGAAGTGCCCGATGTTGCCGACGACCGAGAGATGCTTCATGCGGTGCATCTGCTCGACCGTGACGATGTCCCGGTTACCGGTCGCCGTGATCACGACGTCTGCTGCGCCGATCACATCGTCGAGCGTCTGCACCTCGAAGCCCTCCATCAGAGCCTGGAGGGCGCAGATCGGGTCGATCTCGGTGACGACGACGCGGGCACCCTGGGCGCGCAGCGACTCCGCCGAGCCCTTGCCGACGTCGCCGTAGCCGCAGACGACGCAGAGCTTGCCGGCCAGCATCAGGTCGACGGCGCGGTTGATTCCGTCGACGAGGGAGTGGCGGCAGCCGTAGAGGTTGTCGAACTTGCTCTTCGTGACGGAGTCGTTGACGTTGATCGCGGGGAACAGGAGGGTTCCCGCCTCGGCCATCTGGTAGAGGCGGTGGACGCCGGTCGTCGTCTCCTCGGTGACTCCTCTGATGTCGCCGCCGATACGCGTCCACTTGCCGGCGTCCTCGGCGAGCGATGCCTGTAGCAGCGTGAGGAAGACCTCGAACTCCTCGGACTCCGCCGTGCCGGGATCGGGGACGGCGCCCGCCTTCTCGAACTCGAGGCCCTTGTGCACGAGCATCGTCGCGTCGCCGCCGTCGTCGAGCAGCATGTTCGGGCCGCCGTCCGGCCATGTCAGCGCCTGCTCGGTGCACCACCAGTACTCGGTCAGCGTCTCTCCCTTCCAGGCGAACACCGGCACGCCCGACGGCTGCGAGGGTGTGCCGTTCGGGCCGACGGCTACTGCGGCGGCCGCGTGATCCTGGGTCGAGAAGATGTTGCACGAGGCCCACCGCACCTCGGCGCCGAGGGCGACGAGGGTCTCGATCAGGACCGCCGTCTGGATCGTCATGTGGAGCGACCCGGTGATGCGCGCGCCGTGGAGCGGCTGCTCCGGACCGAACTCGCGGCGCATCGCCATCAGGCCGGGCATCTCGTGCTCGGCGATCGTTATCTCGCGGCGGCCGAACTCGGCCAGCGAGAGGTCGGCGACCCGGAAATCGGTGGCGGACAATTCACGAACTGCGGTCTCGGTCATCGGTCTCTCCTTGGGATGCACACCGGGCGGCGTGCAAGATGCATGCGTGGGAAACGGTCGCTCGCGCGTTCTGCGCGGCACGACTGACAGTAGCCGAGCGTGCCCTCCCTGAGAAGGTCGAGCCGGTGCGTCAACTCGCGGCCGATTGCCGTTTCCACTGTGCGCCGCTGTTCCCGCTCGTCAGCGCCGAGATGACAGCGCGGCGGACGACGCGGCCGTCGCGAGCGTGCCCGTAGAGCTGGATCCGTCGCGGGTGCTCGTCGAGGCCGACCTCGTACGAGCGCGCGGTCGCGGGGAGCGTCACCGGGTCGCCGTCGACGTAGTCCTGCCGTGGGTCGGGGCGCGTGCTGACCCGGAGCGTCCACTCGACGACGTTCGGGGCCCCGTCCCACGAGAGGTCGACTCCCGCGCCGGTCCGCTTCTTGCGCACGACCATGTTCCCGACCATCTTCGCCGCCGGCTGGAGCGTGAGGCGGCGGACCGGCCGAGGCGGTGGTGGCGTGGATCTGACTGGGGTGCGTGCGGAGGCCACGATCGCCTCGAGCGAGGCGAGCGTCGTCTCCTCGACGGCGGCTGCGACCCGTGCCAGCGCGGTGCTCGTGAACGACGGATGTGACCTCAGATACCTCCGCGTCTCTGCTCGGACGCCCGCCTCGAGCCCACTCGCGTCGGGCACGAGCCCTTCGATGACGAGGCGCTGTGCCTCGCGGAGATAGAGGGCATGCCTCTGCTCCAGCTCACCCTCGATCTGCTCGGGCGCATACGAGTCGGCCAGCGGGTCGATCGGGCGCAGCCATTCGGGCTCGTCGTTGCCGTTCATCCTGACAGCTGGGAGCGTCACTCCGTCGGCCGCCGCTTGCGCAGCCAGAACTGGATTGCGTAGACGGGCACGACCACGCCTGCGAGCAGGAAGGCCCCGATCCCCCAGGCGGTTGCGTGGGTGCTCCCGTGGCGGTCCGCGTGGCGGAACGTCAGCAGGGAGATGCCGGCGGCGACCGCGATCGCGACGAGGAACTGGAGCGGGGACATGTCCATTGCTCGGCCCAGTCTCGCATGAGGAGGGCTGTTCGCGGCGCTGCGAGCCGCACGAGGTACGCGGCTGAGCCCTTAGCCGCTCGCGTCGAGCAGCTTGCGAATCCCGCGCACGGCCTGCCCGATGCGCTGCTCGTTCTCGACGAGTGCGAACCGCACGAATCCGTCGCCGTCCGCGCCGAAGCCGACCCCGGGGGACACGGCCACGCTCGCCTCCCGCGCGAGCTTCTCGGCGAACCCGAGCGATCCGAGCGAGCTGAACCGCTCCGGGATCGGCGCCCACACGAACATCGTTCCCTTCGGCTTCGGGAACGACCAGCCGGCCCGATCGAGCCCGTCGCAGAGCGCGTCCCGGCGCGATTCGTAGATCGCGGACACCTCCCGCGGGTAGTCGGGAAGCTCGTTCATCGTCACCGTGGAGGCGATCTGGATCGGCTGGAAGGTGCCGTAGTCGAGCCACGACTTGAGACGGGCGAGCGCGCCCACGGCAGCTGCGTTTCCCACGACGAATCCCACCCGCCAGCCCGCCATCGAGAACGATTTCGTCAGCGTGTAGAGCTCGACCGCCACCTCGTCGGCGCCTGGCACCTGCAGGATCGACGGCGCCTCGTACCCGTCGAAGACGAGGTCGGCGTAGGCGAAGTCATGGACGACGAGCAGCTCGTGCTCCCGGGCGAAGTCGACGACGCGCTCCATGAAGGGGAGGTCGACCGTCGCGGTCGTCGGGTTGTGCGGGAACGAGAGGATGACGACGCGCGGCTTCGGCTGCGCCCGCTCCCACGCCTCCTCGAGGTTCGCGAACAGATCCTCGTCGGCACCCATCGGCACCCGCGTCACCGATGCGCCCGCGAGGATCGGTGCGTGGATGTGGATCGGGTAGCTCGGGCTCGGCACGAGGGCGGAGTCACCGGGCTCGAGGAGCACCCACATCAGGTGCGAGAGCCCCTCCTTGGCGCCGATCGTGTTCAGGACCTGCGTATCCGGATCGAGATCGACGCCGAAGCGCCGCTTGTACAACGTTGCCGCGGCAAGGCGGAGATTCGGGATTCCCTTCGATGCCGAGTAGCGGTGGTTGCGGGGATTCCGCGCGGCCTCGGCGAGCTTCTCGACCGCGAGGACGGGGGAGGGCAGGTCGGGGTTGCCGAATCCGAGATCGACGACGTCCGCCCCCGCCCTCCGGAGCTCGAGCGTCAGCTCCCGGATCACGGCGAGGACGTACGGAGGCAGGTTGTCCACGCGGCGAAAGTCCATCGCTCTCAGACTCAGCCGCCCGACGGTGACGCGCCGGTGAGCTGCTCGGCCACGAGCTCGTGGTAGCGGGGAACCTCGAGCAGGAACGAGTCGTGGCCCCACGGTGAGGGGACCTCCTCCTGCCGGACCTCGCAGCCTGCCCGCGCGAGCACGCGCGCGATCTCGGTCGAGTGCGCGGTCGGGAAGCGCCAGTCGGTGTCGAACGAGACGACGAGGAATCGCGAGCGGGCCTCGCGCAGCCGGGCGATTGCGGCGGCCTCGTCGGCGAACGGGTCGAAGTAGTCCATCACGCGAGTGAGGTAGAGATAGGAGTTGGCGTCGAAGCGGTCGACGAAGCTCTGGCCCTGATGCTCGAGATAGCTCTCGACGTGGAAGTCGATCTCGAACGTCGGGCCTTCACCGGTCCGCTCGCGCCCGAACTTGCGGCGCAGGCTCTCTTCCGAGACGTAGGTGATGTGCGCCATCATCCGCGCAACTGCGAGACCCACACGCGGCCGGTCCGAGGTTGCGTAGTAGTCGCCGCCGGCGAAGTGCTCGTCGCTCGTGATCGAGGCGCGCGCGACGGCCGAGAAGGCGATGTTCTGGGCGCTCAGCCGTGCCGAGGCACACACGAGGATCGCGTTCGCGATCTCGGTCGGGTGGTCCCGCGCCCACTGGAGCACCTGCATGCCGCCGAGCGAGCCCCCGATCGCGCCGTGCAGCCGCTCGATGCCGAGATGGGCGAGCAGCCGCCGATGGACGGCGACGAGGTCCGCGACCGTGAAGTGCGGGAAGCGGAGGCCGTACGGCGTGCCGGTTGCCGGATCGACCGACGACGGCCCGGTCGTGCCCTGGCAGCCGCCGAGCAGGTTGGGGCAGATCACGAACAGCGAGTCGGTATCGAGCGGCTTTCCCGGGCCGATCAGCGTATTCCACCAGCCGTGCCGCTTCGGGTTGCCGTGGTGCCCCGCGGCGTGCGCGTCGCCCGTCAGCGCGTGGCAGACGAAGACCGCGTTCGACCCGTCCGGCGCAAGGGTGCCGTACGTCTCGTACTGGACCTCGACGGGTACGAGCCTCGCGCCCGACTCGAGCACGAGCGGGTCGTCCTCGCCGAAGAGGACGACCCGCTGTGGCTCGACGTATCCGAGCGAGCCGGGCACCGGTCGATCAGGCCGCCGTCGGAACCGCTGCCTTGACCAGCGCCTGATCGAGGTCGCTGATGATGTCGTCGATGTTCTCGATGCCGACCGACAGGCGCACCGTGTCCTGCGTGACGCCGGAGGACTCGAGCTCCTCCGCGTTCAGCTGTGAGTGCGTCGTCGTCGCGTTGTGGATCGCAAGCGACTTCGCATCGCCGATGTTCGCGAGGTGGCTGAAGAGCTCCAGGCTCTCGATGAACGCCTTGCCCGTCTCGAGCCCGCCGGCGATGCCGAATGTGACCAGTCCGCCGTAGCCGCCCGTCAGGACGCGGTCGGCGACCTCCTTGTACGGGTTCGAGTCGAGGCCCGGGTAGTTGACCCAGGTGACGGCGTCGTGACCCTCGAGGTGGCGGGCCACCGCGAGGGCGTTCGACGAGTGCCGCTCCATCCGCAGCGGCAGCGTCTCCAGTCCCTGGATGAACAGGAACGCGTTGAACGGCGAGCCCGCGGCGCCGAGGTTCCGCAGCAGCACCGTGCGGACACGGCCGATGTAGGCGGCCGGGCCGAGCGCGTCCGACCAGACGACGCCGTGGTAGGAGGGATCCGGCTTGGTCAGCCCCGGGTACCGCTCAGCGTTCGCGGTCCAGTCGAAGTTCCCGGAGTCGACGACGATGCCACCGATCGACGTGCCGTGCCCGCCGATGTACTTCGTCGCGGAGTGGACGGCGATGTCCGCTCCCTGCTCGAACACCCGGGCCAGGATCGGCGTCGGCACGGTGTTGTCGACGATCAGCGGGAGCCCCTGCGCGTGCGCGGCGTCGGCCCAGGCGCGAACATCGATCACGTTCAGCTTCGGGTTCCCGATCGTCTCTACGAAGACGAGCTTCGTCTTCTCGTCCGCGAGTGCGGCGACGGCAGACGGATCGTCCGGATCCGCCCAGCGCACCTCGATCCCGTACTGGGGCAGCGTGTGGGCGAACAGGTTGTACGTCCCGCCGTAGAGGGTCGAGACGGAGATGATGTTGTCGCCCGCGCGCGCGATGTTGAGGACCGAGTACGCGACGGCCGACTGGCCGGACGCGGTCGCAACAGCGGCGATCCCGCCCTCGAGCTGCGTGACGCGCTGCTCGAAGACGTCCTGGGTCGGGTTCATGATCCGCGTGTAGATGTTGCCCGGCACCGCGAGCGCGAAGAGATCCGCGGCGTGCTGGGTGTCGTCGAACACGTACGACGTCGTCTGGTAGATCGGGACGGCTCGCGAGTTCGTGGTGGGGTCCGGTACCTGGCCCCCGTGGAGGGCGATCGTCTCCGGCCTGTAGTCGCTCATCTGTTGCTCCTTCCGTCGAGTCCCGGGAACGGCAAAGGCCCCTGACGTCCTGTCCCGGGGCCTTCGGTGCTCCCGCCGGCGGCGGGTGCAACGCCTCCCATCTTCCCGCACACCGCCCGGGACGGCCGGCGCGCGGCTGGAGTTCGCACCTGACGGACGGGTGTCCCGGTTGCGGCGGTTTCGTCGGGCCAGTTCCCTCAACCGCTCGTGATGGTTGACGCTTCAGTTAGGAAAGTAACACAGCGGCGCCTCCCTGCACAATCGCGCTCGGGGCCGCCACTGCGCGACGCGTTGCGTCGATGTTGCAGGCACGTTACGGCGGGCACGGGCGCCCTTCGGCGGCCAGGGACGCCGTGGAGGGGTTGGTATCATCGCCCTCATGGGAAACCTGGGCATCTACTTCATCTTCCTGATCCCGCCGATGATCATCGGCTTCGTGATCCAGCATCGCCTGAAGACGACCGTCGCGCAGCAGATGCAGGTCGCGATCGCGAACGGCATGACCGGCGAGCAGGTCGCGCGCATGATTCTCGACCACAACGGCCTTTCCAACGTGCCGGTGCAGCCGGCGCCCGGTGGCCCGCTGTCGGATCACTACGACCCGAGGAACCGCACGGTCAACCTCTCGCCAGGCGTCCACGACGGGAATGCAGTCGCATCGGTCGCGATCGCCGCCCACGAGGTCGGGCACGCGATCCAGCACGAGAAGGCCTACGCCCCGTTCAGGGTGCGGAGCACGATGTTCCCCGCCGTTGCCTTCGCCTCCCAGACGTGGATGCTCCTCCTCCTCGGAGGCGTGTTCCTGCAGATCGCCGGGCTCGCACAGCTCGCGATCGTCCTCTTCGCCGTCGTCGTCGTCTTCCAGCTCGTCACGCTCCCCGTCGAGTTCGACGCCTCGAAGCGGGCGAAGGTCCAGCTCCACTCCCTCGGGCTCGTCGGTGGCGGCGAGGAGCAGGGCGTGAGC
The DNA here is from genome assembly GCA_963727515.1 of uncultured Thermoleophilia bacterium. Taxonomy (GTDB): domain Bacteria; phylum Actinomycetota; class Thermoleophilia; order Gaiellales; family Gaiellaceae; genus Gaiella. The sequence goes on from CAVSGN010000003.1 coordinate 817,487, forward strand.
AAGGTACTCAGCGCCGCCGCGATGACGTACGTCGCCGCCGCGCTCGCTGCTCTCTCCCAGCTCGCCTATTTCGCGCTCACGTTCCTCGGCCGCAACTAGCTGACTCGGCGTGCGGCCCGTCGCACTGATCATCCGTGCCGGCGCGGCCGTTTTCGCCGTCGGGATAGTGTTCTCGCTGCTCATCAACGGCGCACCGAAGCCCGTCACCGAGCAGGTTCAGGCGGCGCCCGAGAAGGCGAAGGTCGTGAAGAAGCCGGCGGTCGCGAAGAAGCCGACGCGCAAGATCCCGGCCGGCGTCGTCACGATCGCCGCCACGGGGGACATCGTGATGGGCTCGACCCCGAACCTGCCCCCCGACGGCGGCAGGTCGTTCTTCAACGGCGTCGAGTCCGATCTCGCGGGCGATGTCGTCCTCGGCAACCTCGAGGGGACGCTCTCTACCGGTGGAACGTCCAAATGCGGCGCGGGGAGCACGAACTGTTACTCGTTCCAGACGCCGCCGTCGTACGCGGCGTGGCTCCAGAAGGCCGGATTCACGGTCATGAACCTCGCAAACAATCATGCGTACGACTTCGGCCCGTCCGGGCAGAAGCAGACGCTCGCCGCGCTCGAGCGGCAGCGCCTGGAGCACACGGGGCGCCCCGGAGAGATCGCCTATCAGCAGGTCGGCGACATCGAGGTGGCCGTCGTCGGCTTCGCCCCGTACCCCTGGGCGCAGCGGCTGACGGACATCCCGGCCGCACGTCGGCTCGTCAAGAAAGCAGCATCCCGGGCCGACGTCGTCATCGTGACGATGCACGCCGGTGCCGAAGGCGTCGACCACACGCACGTGCGCCGCGGCACCGAGACGTATCTCGGTGAGAACCGCGGAAACGTCGTCGTCTTCTCTCACGCCGTCGTCGACGCCGGCGCAGACGTCGTGATCGGGCACGGACCGCACGTCCTCCGCGGGATGGAGTGGTACAAGGGGAAGCTGATCGCCTACTCGCTCGGGAACTTCGCCGGCTACAAGGTGTTCGCGCTCGGCGGGCCGCTTTCGATCAGCGGCATCTTGCGGGTGACGCTGCGCGGTGACGGCAAGTTCGAGAGCGGGACGCTCGTCCCGACGAGGCTCGTCGGGGCCGGCGTGCCTGCACTCGATCCTGCGGAGAGTGCGCACGGCATCGTGCGGACGCTCTCGCGGCAGGACTTCGGAGGACGGGGCGTCAAGATCTCTGCGAACGGCAATCTCTCGCGCTGAGCGATGGGGAGGGAGGTGGAGCATGCGCGAGTTCGACGTTGTCGTGATCGGGGCCGGGGTTGCGGGCGAGGTGGCGGCGGGAAGGCTCGGTGAGAACGGGGTCTCGGTGGCGATCGTCGAGGACAGGCTCGTCGGCGGCGAATGCTCGTACTTCGCGTGCATGCCGTCGAAGGCGCTCCTGCGTCCGGTCGAGCTCGCACGGGAAGTCGCGCGGGTCCCCGGCCTCCACACCGCACCGATCGATGTCGACGCGGTGCTCCGGCGGCGTGACGACGTCATCGCGCACCTCGACGATGCGGGACAGCTTCCGTGGCTCGAGGCGCGAGGTGTCACGCTCGTCCGAGGCCGGGGGCTGTTGGCCGGAGAGAAGCGTGTCATCGTCGGCGACGAGGAGCTCGTCGCGCGCGACGCCGTGATCGTGGCGACGGGATCGCGGGCTCTCGTGCCCGACATTCCGGGTCTACGGGACGCCCGGCCGTGGACGAACATCGAGGCGACGACGGCCTCGGCTGTGCCGCCCCGGTTCGCGATTCTCGGCGGCGGCGTCGTCGGCGTCGAGATGGCGCAGGCGTGGGCCGCGCTCGGCTCGAACGTGACGCTCGTGCATCGCGGCGATCGCCTGATCGAGCGGGAGGAGCCGTTCGCGAGCACGCAGGTTCTCGAGGCTCTCGAGGAGACAGGCGTCGATGTTCGGCTCCGACGCTCGGCCGTGCGCGTTCATCGATCGGGGCACGTCACGATCGAGCTCGACGACGGCCCGGCCCTCGAGGCGGACGAGGTTCTCGCAGCGTTCGGGCGCGTTCCCGGAACCTCGGGGATCGGGCTCGAGACGATCGGTCTTTCGGCCGATCGCGCGATCGAGGTCAGCGACGACCTCCGGGTTCCCGGCCACGACTGGCTGTTCGCCGTCGGCGACGTCAACGGACGCGCGCTCTTGACGCACATGGGCAAGTACCAGGCCCGCCTTGCCGCCGACGCGATTCTGGGACGGTCCGTGCGGCTGAGGTCGGACGGGGCTCGGTCGCCTCGCGTCATCTTCACGGACCCCCAGGTCGGCGCCGTCGGGCTCACGCTCGAAGGTGCGCAGGCGGCAGGCCTGCGCGTGAGGCACGTCGACGTCGATACGAGTGGCAACGCCGGCGGCTCGTTCATCGGCCGTGATGCTCCGGGAACGTCCCGGATCGTGGTCGACGAGGACAGGCGGGTGATCGTCGGTGCGACCATCACGGGTGCCGAGGTTGCGGAAGCGCTTCACGCAGCGACGATCGCGGTCGTTGCGGAGGTGCCTATCGACGATCTCTGGCACGCCGTGCCCTCGTTCCCGACGCGGAGCGAGCTGTGGCTGAAGCTCTTCGAGGCCTATGGCCTCTAGGCGGGTTGCACGAACCGTCCCGTCACGGCAGACTTACAGCTGGAGGATGGTCGCGAACCTCGGGGAGGCGAGATGAGCTCGGAGATCGTCGGCCCGATCGAACGGGCCTCCGAAAGAGATCGAGTTGCACGTCGAGCGGCCCGCGAGCTGGCGATCGAGTCGCTCGGCCCACTGACGATCCTGGGCGGTGTCGTCTGGGCGATCTTCCAGCCCTACCGCATCGTGTTCTTCAGCAGTGCGGATCACGGCATCTACGAGTATCTCGCCCAGGGACCACTGCTCGTGATCGGCGTCGGGCTCTTCTTCGCCCTGGTGGTCGCGCCCGGGCTCGTCGAAGACCTGCGCGGGGGCCGTGACACCGAGAGCTGAGCTCATCCACTGGGCGTTCGGGGCGGGCTTTCTCCTCCTTGGCCTGATTTTGCTCGCCGAGGTGATCGTCGGTCCGGAAGTGTTCGGGATGCGCCGCTGGCGGCTGTACCTCTGGCCGTCGCTCGCCTTCGGGCTCGGCGTCCTCCTCTGGCCCGTGGCCGTCTTCTTCACGAGCTCGACGCTGCACATGCTGGCGCACTCCTCATGGGCCGAGGTCGCGATGCTCGCGGGTGCGGTCGAGCTCGCGCTCGTCCGCGGCAAGCTCACGAGCCGGTGGTGGACGCTCTCGCTCTCGTTCGCACTGCTCGTCAGCGCTTTGGCGTTCCTCGTCCACGAGCAGAATCCGTGGCTCTTCTCCCGGTCGGCGTTCCTTCATCACGCCATCGGGTGGACGCTGCTCGTCGCGGCGATCTTCCCGCTCGGGCAAGTCCTCCAACCGCGTCGCTCTACCTGGCGGGTCGGGTTCGCCGCGACCTGGATCGTGCTCGCGGTGATGCTGTTCTCCGATCGGGACGTGGCGCCGATCTTCGGTCATCTCTCCGAGCTCGCCGGAGGGTCGCGGTGAGGCAACTTCTCGCAGCCATGATCACGGCGCTCGTGCTTCCCGGGGCCGCGTCGGCACATGCAACGATGACCGGCGCGTCGCCGTCGACGCAATCGCGCGTCGAGTCCGCACCTCGCGCGATCGTCCTCCGCTTCGACCAGACGGTGACGACGATAGAGCGGGCGATAGACGTCTTCTCAGAGACGGGGCGGCGCGTCTCCGCACCCTCGACACTGTCGCCGGACGGGCGTGTCCTGACGGCTCCCGTGCGGGGGTTGCGGCGCGGCGAGGCCTACACGGTGCGCTGGCGGGCGACGTCGTCCGACGGGCACACGAGCGCCGGCGTCTACACCTTCGGCGTCGGGGTCAAGCCGCCGCCGCCGACCGAGGCGTACGGCGCGAGCGGGCCGACCTGGACCGACGACACCGCGCGCTGGGCCTTCTTCGTTGCGCTGGCGCTTCTCCTCGGCACCACCGGCTTGCGCCTCATCGTGCTCCGCGAGCCGCTGCCGGCACGGCTCTCGAATCGCCTCTACGGTCTCGCCGCGGCCGGCGGCATCGCGACCGTGAACGTCGGGATCGCCGCCTTCGTGATGCGGGCCGACGATGCGTTGCAGCTGCCGTTCGCCGACCTCCTGTACGGCGACCTCTCGCCGATCGCGACGAAGACGCGGTTCGGCATCGCGTTCATCGTGATGACCCTCGCCTACGCGTTCGTGACGGCCCTCGTCTTTCTCGCCTGGATCCTCGATCGGCCGACTATTCTCTGGCCGGCATTCGTGACGGGCCTCGGGTTCGCCGCCGGGCTGTCGCTCTCGGGGCACCAGGGGGTCGAGCCGAACTCGACCGACCTCACCGCGCTCGCCGATTGGCTTCACCTCGTCGCCGCGACGCTGTGGGTCGGCGGGCTCGTTGCACTCGCAATGTGCGTCTGGCCGCTCGCTCCCGCCCTCCGACGCTCGGCGTTCCTGGGGTTCTCGCGAATCGCGACCGTTCTCGTCGGTGTGCTGCTCGTCGCGGGAACGTATCTTTCGATCGCAAGGCTGCCGACGTTCTCGGATCTCTGGACGACGACGTACGGGAAGACGCTGGTCGTGAAGCTGGTGATCGTCGGGGCCGCGCTCGCGTGGGGAGCCGCGCACCACTTCCTCGTCCGGCCGAGGCTCGAGCGCGATGATGCCCCCCGCGGGCTGCGACGGAGTCTCGTCGGCGAGAGCTCCGTTGCGATGCTCGTCCTTCTCGTCGCCGCGGTGCTGGTCAACGCGCAGCCGCCGCCCGTGCAACCGGTGGACTCGTCGCGCGTAGCCTCTACGCTGCCCCGGTGACGCTCGTCTCCATCTCCGGCGGAGCCGGGTTTCTCGGTCTTCACCTCGCTCGTCGTGTCCTCGCGGACGGCGGGAGCGTGCGCACGCTGGACGTTGCGCCGCTCGATGACGCCGAGCTCGAGCTGGGGGTGGAGGAGGTTCGAGGGGACATTCGCTCGGAGCGGGATGTGCGAAACCTCGTCTCGGGGGCGGACATCGTCGTCCACGCTGCGGCCGCTCTCCCGATTCAGTCGTCACGCGATGCGATCCGCTCGGTGAACGTCGAGGGCACTGCCAACGTCCTCGCCGCAGCGCTCGGCGCCGGCGTCCGGAGAGTGATCCTCATCTCGTCGACGGCCGTCTACGGCGTGCCCGAGCATCACCCCATCGACGAGGCCGATCCGCTCGTCGGCGTCGGGTGGTACGGCGAGTCGAAGATCGACGCGGAGGTGCTCGCCGGCGAGTTCGGTCGTCGCGGGCTCGACGTCGTCATCGTGCGCCCGAAGACGTTCATCGGCCCGGAGCGGCTCGGCGTGTTCGAGATCCTGTTCGACTGGATCCGCGAGGGGCGGCGCATTCCGATCCTCGGCGACGGCGGCAACCTGTATCAGCTCCTCGCCGTGGAGGATCTCGTCGACGCAGTCGCGAGAAGCTTCGCCGCCCCGGTCGGCGGCGAGGCCCTCAACGTCGGCGCCGGCGCCTTCGGGACGGTGCGCGACGACCTCCAGGCGCTGATCGACCATGCCGGGTCGGGATCGAGGCTGTGGCCCGTGCCGGTCAAGCCGGCCGAGCTGTCGCTACGCGCGCTCGAGCTCGCGCGACTGTCACCCCTCGCCGAGTGGCACTACAGGACCGCACACAGGGATTCGTTCGTCTCGATCGAGAAGGCGCGGGCGCTGCTCGGCTGGGAGCCTCGCCTCTCGAACGCGGAGACGCTCTGCGCCACCTTCGACTGGTACCTCGAGCACCTCGACGCGATGCGGGGCGCGGGGACGACACACCGCGTCCCCTGGAACCAGCAGGCGCTCGGCCTGCTGAAGCGCGTCTCCTAGAGGTTCGTCCAGGTACTAGGCTGTTCGGCGATGCGCGACCTCGTCGACTATCGCTCCGAGTTCCCGATCCTGGAGCACACCACGTACCTGATCAACCATTCGCTTGCGGCGATGCCGGCGCAGGCCGAAACCCGCCTCGCCGAGTACGCGCGGATGTGGAACGAGCGTGGCATCCGGTCGTGGGGTGAGGGCTGGTGGACGATGCCGATGACGGTCGGAGATCAGGTCGGCCGGATCATCGGTGGAGCCCCCGGCACGACGGTGATGCACCAGAACGTCGCCGTGGCGGAGGCGGTCGTGCTCTCCTCGTTCTTCCCGATCGATCCGGCGCGTAACCGCGTCGTCTACGAGCGCGGCAACTTCCCGTCGGTGCGCTACCTCTACCAGGCGCAACCCGGTCTCGAGGTCGACGTCTGCGAGGACGACGGCGCAATCGTCGACGCGATCGACGAGCGGACCCTCCTCGTCCCGATCAGCCACGTCCTTTTCCGCACCGGCGAGATCCAGGAGATCGAGCCGATCATCAGGCGCGCGCACGAGATGGGTGCGCATGTGATCCTCGACTGCTACCAGAGCGCGGGCATCGTGCCGTTCGACGTGACAGCGCTGAACGTCGACTTCGCCGTCGGTGGCTCCGTGAAGTGGCTCAACGGCGGCCCGGGGAACGGCTGGCTCTACGTGAGGCCGGATCTCGCCGAGCGTCTCGAGCCGACCTTCACCGGGTGGCAGGCGCACGAGCGGCCGTTCGGCTTCGAGGAGGAGATGGAGTACACGAGCGGTGCGGCGCGCTTCCTCACGGGCACCCCGAACGTCCCGGCGCTCTACGCCGCAACGGCGGGATACGACCTCGTCGAGGAGGTCGGCGTCGAGCGTATCCGTGTGAACTCGCTCCGGCAGACGCAGCTTCTGATCGACAGGGCATTGGCGGCCGGGTTCGAGGTGCGGAGCCCGACGAGCCCGGAACGGCGCGGCGGCACCGTGACCGTGTACGTCCCCGAGTTCGCTGCCGTGCACAGGGAGCTGACCGAGCGCGAGATTCTCTGCGACTTCCGGCCGGATGGGATTCGCCTCGGGCCCCACTACTACAACTCCGACGACGAGCTCGAGTTCGTGATCGACCAGATCGGTGGGATCGTCGAGAGCGGTGCGTACGAGCAGCACGTCGGCGTCGTCGCGCGACACTGACGTCCGGCGTGGCGCTACCCGCGTGAGCGCGTGATCTCGAGCAGGTACGAGATCATCACGTTGTCACCCCCGACGGCGAGGTGGTGGGCGTCCGAGAGCTCCTCGACACGTGCGATCTGCGCTGCGTTGGACTCGAAGACCTCGCCGAACGGGAAGAAGCTGTAGTCGACGACGCGCGTCTCGAGGCCGTGTGACGCGAGCAGCTCCGCTGTTCGAACCTGCCCGAGAATCGAGAGCTGCAAGACGAGCGCTCGGCCCGTCTCCGTGAGGAGATCCGGGAGCAGCGCGAGAAACCGGTCGAACAGGTTCCGACCCCAGAAGTCCAGAGGGCGGTGGCCGCTCGGCTCCTCGTAGGGGTCGACCGGCATCTGGTAGAGGCTCGCCGCGATCAGGTCGAAGCGGTCGCTCGGCTCCCACTGGAAGAGGTCGATGGTGTCGCCGCTGACCCGGTCGGAGACGCCGTTGCGAAATGCGTTGGCCAGCGTGTTGGCGACGGAGCTCCGGTCGATGTCGATCGCGTGCACCGAGGACGCGCCGTTGAGCGCGAGTTGCACCGCGAGAATGCCGCAGCCGCAGCCGACGTCGAGACAGGTGCCGCCGGCACCTGCGCCCGTTCCGTGCAGATGCTTCCAGAGCAGGTAGCTCCCCTGCGTGGGAACGAAGACGCCCGGCTCGATGGCGAGGTCCGGGAACGGCAGCGGGTAGAGGGCGCGACCCTGGTCGTCGCGCCAGCTCTCGACAACGGGAGTTGCGTCGCCGCTCGCCGCGTCGGGTAGCGGTGCAACCCTGCGGCGGCCGCCCACCGTGCCCTCGAGCGCACGCGCTGCAGCTGCGATGTGCGCAGGAGTCACGCCGCAACAGCCACCGATGACCTGGGCTCCCTCCTCCCGCCACTCGAGGGTGAGGCGTGCGTACGCATCGGGGTCGATTCGCTCGTCGAACCTCCACAGCTCGCGGGTGAGATGGCCGAGGTTCGGGTAGGCGCCGAGGGGGAGCTCGGTGAAGTCGCGGAGCCAGCTGACCATCCCGGGAACGTGGTCGACGGGCAGGCAGTTGATCAGCAGCGCGCCGATGCCCATCTCCTCGAAGCGTCGGGCAGCGCGGCCGAACAGATCGCCCTCCGGCGGGCCCCAGTGCTGGCCGTAGACGCCACACACGCCGTGCCGGCAGCGCCGGAACGACACCCAGACGGGCAGCCCGAGCTCGAGGAGGCCCTCGACGAGGTCGAACGTCTCGGGCTCGCGGACGAGTGAGAGCGTTTCGAGGAGAATAAGGTCCGGCGGCTCGTCGTCGAAGATCTTCGCGAGGAGCCGCGTCGTGCCGCTGCGCGCGAGCGCCTCGGCGTCCTCCGAGAGCGAGAAGGCGACGGCCCGGGGGCTCGATGCCTCGGCGGCCGCGGTTCGCGCGAGGCGGATCCCGGTCCTCGCGATGTCCATCCAGTGCAGCAGGCCGGAGGTGCCCGCGGCGCCCCCCTGCGCGTCGGCGAGCACCGACCACGTGTTGGTCGAGACGACGTCGCTGCCGGCGGCGACGTAGGAACGATGGACGTCGACGACCGTCTCGGGTGCGCGGTACAACGCCCACGTCCCCCACAGGTCGTCGCGCGCCCCACGACTCGAGGGCGGCAGCGCCCGCTGAAGCTCGGTCGCCATGCCGCCGTCGAGGACGACGCACCTACCGTCGGCGAGCTTCTCCTCGATCGCGGCGTAGGGGCGGACTTCGGTCGCTGAAGACGGCATCGGCTCGGGTCAGGATACCCCTGCCGCGTAGCCTGTCGAGATGAGCTCCGCCGCTGCACTGAAGAAGGCGCTCGCGGGCTTCATGCTCGGCGCTGCCGGGATGTTCGCGACGATGTACTCCACGCAGGCGATCCTTCCGGAGCTCTCGCGTGACTTCGACGTCAGCCCCTCGAGCGCGGGGCTTTCGATCTCGGTCGTCGTGCTCTCGGTCGCCGCTGGAGGTTTCGTGTGGGGCCCCGTTTCCGACAGGATCGGTCGCCCACGCGCGATTCGAACGGCCAGCGTGCTCCTCGTGGTTCCGACCGTCGGTGTCGCCCTTGCACCGGGGTTCGAGGCGCTGCTCGCCTGCCGCGCGCTCCAGGGGCTCTGCATGCCGGGCTTGCTCGCGGTCGGGGCGCCGTACGTCGTAGAGGCGTTCGTGCCGCGGATCGGGGCGCGCGCGATGGGGTACTACGTCTCGGCGCTCGTCGTGGGCGGCCTCGTCGGGCGGCTCGGCGTCGCGCTCATGAGCGCGATCGTCGGGTGGCGGGTGGCAATCGGCCTTCTCGCGCTGCTTCCGCTCGCCGCTGCGATCGCAATGCGCCGTGGGTTGCCGGAGCCGAACATCCCCGCGCGCGCGGGCGGCTGGAAGAGGCATCTCGGAAACCTCAGGCTTCTCGCCGTCTCCGTGGGAGGCGGGGCGCTGTTCTTCACGTTCGTCGGTGCGTTCACGTTCGTCACCTACCGGCTCGAGGAGCCACCGTTCTCGTACTCCGTCGCGACGGCGAGCCTGGTGTTCCTGCTCTGGCTGATGGGGCTCGCCGGGCCCGTGGCCGGCCGGGTCGCGGACCGGATCGGGTGGCGAGGCCTGGCGCTCGGCACTGTCGCTCTCTCGGCGGCGGGCCTTCTACTGACGCTGCCGGACGTCCTCCCGCTGCTCGTCGTCGGCCTCGCGTGCGTCGCCGCTGCCATGTTCACGGGGTACACGGCGACTCAACTCGGGATCAGCGACGTCGCGCGCGTCGATCGAGGTGCTGCCACGGCGCTGTACTTCGGGATCTACTACGCAGCCGGCGCGCTCGGCGCCTACGTGCCAGGGCTCGCGTGGCAGGCATGGGCGTGGAAGGGCGTCGTCGCGACAGGGCTCGTCGCGCTCGGACTCGCCGCCGCCGCGCTCGCGAGCGTCCGTAGCCCCGCCGCGCCATCGTGTTGATTCAACACAAAGATTCGTATTGCCACGCACTTGGAGGTACGCCCCCGTCGTTCTACGATGACAGATGTGTCGTCCGCAACTGCCCGCAGCAACGATGTGCTGGCTCGCATCGTCTCCACCGTCGCCTCGACGCTCGAGCTCGACGAGGTGCTCGGTGCGGTCGTGCGCCTGCTCTCGGACGCCAGCGGCGTGCACGCCTGTTTCGTCTATCTCGTCGAGGGCGATCGGCTCGTTCTCCGAGCTGCAGGTGACCCCTACGAGGGCCTGATCGGGACGATCGCGCTCGAGCGCGGCAGCGGTCTCGCCTGGTGGGCGGCGGAGCGTAACGAGCCCGCCTTCATTCCCGATGACCTCCTCGACGACCCGCGGGTCGCGTACGTGCCCGAGCTCGACGAGGAGCGGTTCCAGTCGCTCCTCAGCGTGCCCATCGCCGCGCGCGACGGGTCCGTGATCGGCGTTATCAGCGCCCACACGGAGGCACCCCACGCGTTCACGCAGGCCGAGGTCGACTTCGTCGTCACGAGCGCGTCGCTCGTCGGTGGGGCGATCGAGAACGCGAGGCTCTACGACGAGACACGGGCACGGGTTCAGGAGCTCGAGGCGATCGCCGAGCTCGCCGAGGTGATCGCCGGCGCGAGGTCGCTCGACGACCTTCTTCCCGAGGTCGTGAGTCGGGGACGCGGGCTCCTCCAGGCGAGCGCGTGCCACCTCTATCTGCTCGAGCCCGGCAGCGAGGAGCTCGAGCTTTGCGCGTCGGCGCCGGAATCGTCGGGCAGCGCGGCGCGCCCGACCCTCGGTCTCGCGGAGCTCGGGCCAGAGCTTGCGCGCGGAGGACGTACCTCACGCGTCGCCGTTCCCCTCGTGGCGGGTGACGAGCTGCTCGGGCTGCTCGTTGCAGAGCAGAGCAGCGCGGTCGACGTCGCGCGGGCGGTCGCGAGTCAGATCGCGGTCGGAGTCAAGAAGATCCAGCTGATCGAGCGACTGACCGAGAAGAACCTGATCAAGGACTTCTTCGAGGCTCTCGCGGGCGGCCGCGATCGAGGGATCGTCGAAGGTCGCGCGGCTCGGCTCGGATGTGACCTCGACAGGCCGCACCTCGTCCTGACCGCCGAGCCGGCGGACGATGCTCTGGAGAGGTCGCTCGCGGCGCTCTTCCCGGGCTCGCTCTTCGACCGGCGCGACGACTCGCTCCGCGGCTTGCTGCGGCTCCAACCCGGTGTCAGCGAGGATGCCGCGGTCGAGGTCATCCGGAAGGCCCATGCCGAGGCCGCCGGGCCCCTCGCGATCGGGCTCTCCAGCGCGTGCGAGGGGGCCGCGAGCTTCGCCGAGGGATTCGAGGAGGCGCGGCAGGCGCTCTTCGGCACGACCGTGCTCAAGCGCGAGGCCTCGGTCGTCGCGTTCGAGGAGCTCGGGGCGTACAAGTATCTCCTGCGGATCGCCGCCGACGGCGGTGTGCGCGACGCGACGATCGAGGCGGTCACGCGGATCGCCGACTACGATCGCGACCGGGGCGCCTCGCTCCTTCCCACACTCGAGGAGTTCCTCAAGCGGCAGGGCAGCATCGCTGCGACGGCAGATGCCCTCTACATCCATGCCAACACGCTGCGGCAGCGCCTGCGCAGGATCGGCGACCTCTCGGGAATCGACCTCCGCCGCGACGACTGGCTGATGGTCGAGATCGCGGTCAAGCTCGTCCAGCTGAGGATCGCCCTCGCCGCCCGATAGACGGGTGCCCCATAATCGCGTTCGCGACGGTGGAGGCTTTCTCCATCGATCTCGCGCCGCGCGAGTGATAAGTGTTCTCCACCGAACGAGGAGGGATCCGTGATGGCCAACGACAACAGGCTCGACGACATCCGCGCGACGATCGCGGATCGAGGCGTCGAGTTCATCTTCGCGCAGTTCGTCGACATGTACGGCCGGCAGAGCGCCAAGCTCGTGCCGGCTGCGTATCTCGACTCGCTCGTCGAGGACGGCGCGGGATTCGCAGGCTTCGCGGCCGGTGAGATCGGCCAGCTCCCGAACGATCCCGACATCGCCGCGATCCCGGACCTCGAGAGCTTCACGCTCGTCCCGTGGCAGCCGAACCTGGCGCGCTTCGCCTGCGACGTCACGGTGGAGGGCGAGGCATGGCCCTACTGCCCGCGCACGATCCTCCGCAATGTCGTCGCCCAGGCCGCCGAGCGCGGATACGAGTTCAAGATCGGGATCGAGCTCGAGTACTTCCTCGTCACGCTCAACGACGACGGCACGATCGAGATCGCCGACAAGTACGACACGCTCGAGAAGCCGTGCTACGACATCGCCGGCCTGACCCGGCAGTACGACTTCCTGACCACGGTCTCGCGCTACTGCAACGAGCTCGGCTGGGGGAACTACGCGAACGACCACGAGGACGCGAACGGGCAGTTCGAGCAGAACTTCGACTACGACAAGGCGCTCGTCACCTGCGACCGCGCGATCTTCTTCCGCTACATGGTGCACACCCTCGCCGAGCGGCACGGTGCCGTCGCGACGTTCATGCCGAAGCCGTTCACGTCGCTCACCGGCAACGGAGCCCACTTCCACATGTCGCTCTGGAAGGACGGAGTGAACGTCTTCCTCGACGAGGGCGACCCGCGCGGTCTCGGCCTCTCGAATCTCGCCTACAACTTCATCGGCGGCCTGAAGACGCACGCACGGGCCTACAGCGCGCTGACCGCGCCGACCGTCAACTCGTACAAGCGCCTGAAGCTCGGCTCGACCTCGAGCGGCGCGACCTGGTCGCCGGTCTGGATCTCGTACGGCTACAACAACCGCACCCAGATGCTGCGCATCCCCGCGCCCGGCCGGATCGAGGACCGAACGGTCGACGGCTCGTGCAATCCCTACCTCGCCGCCGCGGCCGTCCTCGCATCGGGCCTCGACGGGATCGCGAACAACCTCGACGCAGGAGAGCCGAACTCGGAGAACCTCTACGCGACGCCGTACCGCGACCTGATCGAGCGCGGCCTTCGCGCCCTGCCGTCGACCCTGTTCGAGGCGACCGGCGAGCTCGAGCAGGACGACGTGCTCCGAGCCGCTCTCGGCCGCACGCGGGAGGACGAGGAATACGTCGACTACTACGTCCGCGTCAAGCAGGAGGAGTGGTTCCGCTACCACGAGCAGGTGAGCGCCTGGGAGGTGCGCGAGTACCTGACGCGCTTCTGACGCAAGCCCACGTGCTATGGAGCAATGCTCCATAGCGCTCGGGGAAAGTCTGTCGGAAGAGGCGCTATTCCACGGCGTATCGTTCACGCTCGCGAGGCAGGAACATAGAGGAAAGCTCTACAGAGGGGCAGCGCATGTGCGGAATCGTCGGATTGTTCGCCAAGTCGCCCGAGATCGAGGCGAGCCTCGGCGTGCATCTCGTCGCGATGCTCGCGCAGATGAGCGATCGTGGCCCGGACAGCGCCGGGGTCGCCGTCTACCGCGACCCCGTTGCCGACGGCCTCACGAAGCTGACGCTCTACTCGCCGGCCGGGGACGAGGACTGGCGCGACGTCGCATCCGCCATCGGCGGCGAGATCGATTCGGTTCGGGCGAGTCACGCGGTCATCGTGGTCGCCGCCGAGGCGCAGGAGGCCGAGGCGCGCGTCCGAGCGACGCGGCCGGACCTCCGCATCATGAGCGCCGGGCGCGTGATCGAGATCTACAAGGACGTCGGGCTTCCCTCGGTGTTCGCCTCGGCGTTCGAGCTCGCGAACCTGCAGGGGAGCCACGCCCTCGGCCACACGCGGATGGCGACCGAGAGCCGCGTCACCACAGAGGGGTCGCACCCGTTCTCGACGGGACTCGATCTCTGCCTCGTGCACAACGGCTCGCTGTCGAACCACAACACGCTCCGGCGCGCTCTGCGGCGCGAGGGGATCGAGTTCCAGACCGAGAACGACACGGAGGTTGCCGCGGGATACCTCGAGTGGCGGCTGCGCGAAGGAGCGTCGCTCGAGCAGGCGCTCGAAGGGTGCCTCGACGACCTCGACGGCTTCTACACCTTCGCCGTCGGCACGGCCGACGGCTTCGCCGTCCTTCGCGACCCGATCGCCTGCAAGCCTGCAGTGCTCGCCGAGACCGACGACTGGGTGGCGATGGCGTCCGAGTACCACGCGATCGCAGTGCTCCCGGGCGCCGACGACGCGCGAATGTGGGAGCCCGAGCCGGGAGTCGTGTACGTCTGGGACCGGGCGGCCGTCGCGTGACCGCCACGCTCGAGGCGGAGGTCGTCGACCTCGGGGTGACGCCGCTTCGCGACCTCAACCAGCGGCTGCACGACGTCGCACTCACCGGGGAGGGGCCGACGCGGTGGCGGATCGTCAATCCCCGCGGCGCGCATGCGGTCGCCTGCGGTCTCGACGCGGAGATCGACGTCGAGATCGACGGTCACGTGGGCTACTACTGCGCCGGCATGAACAAGCTCGCGACGGTTCGTGTGCGGGGCAACGCCAGTACCGGGATAGCCGAGAACATGATGTCCGGCCTCGTCGTCGTCGAGGGAAGCGTCAGCCAGTCGGCCGGCGCGACGGCACACGGCGGCCTGCTGGTCGTCCACGGCGACGCAGCCGCCCGCTGTGGGATCTCGATGAAGGGCGCCGACATCGTCGTGCGCGGATCGGTCGGGCACCTGAGCGCGTTCATGGCGCAGACCGGGTGCCTCGTCGTGTGCGGCGACGCCGGCGACGCTCTCGGCGACTCGATCTACGAAGCACGGCTCTACGTCCGCGGCGCCGTGGCAGGCCTCGGTGCCGACTGTGTCGAGAAGGAGATGCGGGCCGAGCACGTGGCGCAGGTCGCCGACCTGCTCGGTCGAGCCGGAATCGACGATGTCGACCCGGGCACGTTTCGCCGCTACGGCTCGGCGCGGAAGCTCTACAACTTCACGATCGACAACGCGGGCGCCTACTGATGACTGCCGGCTGGCAGCCCGGCCTGCGCGAGTCGGCCCTCTTCGATCGCAACGTGATCGCCGAGATCCAACGGGCGGCGAAGGAGGGCATCTACGACATCCGCGGCTTCGGGGCGAAGCGGAAGCTGCCGCACTTCGATGATCTCCTCTTCCTCGGAGCGAGCGTCTCGCGCTACCCGCTCGAGGGCTACCGCGAGCGGTGCGACACGAACGTCACGCTGGGCACGCGGTTCGCGAGAAAGCCGCTCGAGCTGAAGATCCCCATCACGATCGCCGGGATGAGCTTCGGAGCGCTCTCTGCGCCCGCGAAGGAGGCGCTCGGCCGCGGCGCGACCGAGATGGGCACCTCGACCACGACCGGCGACGGCGGCATGACGCCCGAGGAGCGGGGCCACTCGGCGATGCTCGTCTACCAGCTTCTGCCGTCCCGCTACGGAATGAACCCCGACGACCTGCGCAAGGCGGACGCGATCGAGGTCGTCGTCGGCCAGGGGGCGAAGCCGGGAGGCGGTGGCATGCTGCTCGGCCACAAGATCTCCGACCGCGTCGCCGCGATGCGCGACCTGCCGAAGGGGATCGACCAGCGCAGCGCGTGCAGGCATCCGGACTGGACCGGCCCGGATGACCTCGAGATCAAGATCGGTGAGCTCCGCGAGATCACCGACTGGCAGAAGCCGATCTTCGTCAAGGTCGGCGCCACCCGCACCTACTACGACGTGCAGCTCGCCGTCAAGGCCGGGGCGGACGTGATCGTCGTCGACGGGATGCAGGGTGGCACCGCGGCGACGCAGGACGTCTTCATCGAGCACGTCGGGATCCCGACGCTCTGCGCGATCCCGCTCGCCGTGCAGGCGCTGCAGGAGCTCGGCCTCCACCGTGAGGTGCAGCTGATCGTCTCCGGCGGAATCCGCAGCGGCGCGGATGTCGCGAAGGCGCTCGCCCTCGGTGCCGACGCCGTCTCGATCGGCACGGCGGCCCTGATCGCGATGGGGGACAACAGCCCCGACTACGAGTCGGAGTACCGGAAGATCGGCAGCTCGGCGGGCTACTACGACGACTGGCAGGCGGGTCGCGACCCGACGGGGATCTCGACCCAGGACGACGAGCTCGCCGCCCGCTTCGACCCGGAGCTCGGCGGACGCAGGGTCGCCAACTACCTTCGCGTGCTCACCCTCGAGACCCAGACCCTCGCGCGAGCGTGTGGGAAGTCGCACGTTCACAACCTCGAGCCGGAAGACCTCGTCGCGCTGACGATCGAGGCTGCCGCGATGGCCCGGGTGCCGCTCGCCGGGACGAACTGGATTCCCGGCCTGACCGAAGCTCTCTGACGCGAAGGGCCGGGGAAACCCCGGCCCTTCGCCGTTCCTCGGATCTTGCGCGATCTCGCCTACCAGGGACCGATGAACGGGCCGTCTGCGCCCGCGAGGAGGAGCACGACGACGATCACGATGCAGACGAGCGAGAGCCCCAGCATGAACGGCGCAACGCGTCGATCGTTCGTCTGCTCCGGCGGGAACTCGATCTGCTTACCGGCCATGGTCTCCTCCTACTCGCTCGTCGGGGTTGTCGAGGTCGCCTGCATCCGGGCCAGGAACCCGTCGTTGCGCAGGCGGGCCGCCTGGCGCTCGAGTCGCCGCGACTCCTGCTGGACGAAGCCGATCAGCGACGCGACCATCAGGATGATGCCGAGCACGGTGAGGATCCACGTCCCGGTGGAGTTGTGGCCACCGAATGTCCAGAAGTCACCGGTCACGCCGTCCCATTTGTCGTACGGAAATGCGTCGAACATCTCGCCTCCCTTCTTTCTAGCTCTCGGCTGCAGTGCCCGCCGGCACCTTGCCGTAGGACGACCGGTTGTAGGCGTCGATCAGAATCGGCCCCGCCAGCTCGACGTCGCCGTCGGGGGTGACCACGGTCTCGGGGATATTGTCGAACTCCGGGAAGAAGTCCTGATGGAATTCGGCCACGTCCTCGCCCTCCAGCTCGACCTCGGGCGGAATCCGCAGGAGGTTCAGCTTCTTGAGCGCGAGGCTGACGAAGTACCCGGGCAGGAACGCGAGGGGGATGAACGCCATGATCCCCATCAGCTGGCCACCGAGCGAGGTCTCGATGTTGTTGATTCCCGTCGGATACCCGCCGGCGAAGATCCCGACGAGGAGCACGCCGTAGAAGCCGCAGACTCCGTGGACGGCGACCGCGCCCACGGCATCGTCCAGCCTCAGCCGCTCCTCGATGAACTTGCCCGCCCAGACGGCCACGATCGCGCCGGAGAAGGAGAGCAGGTAGGCGAGCGACGGGTGGTACACGTCGGCGCCGGCCGAGACGGCGATCACGCCGGCGAGCCCGCCCGACAGCGTCCAGAACGGGTCGCCCTTGCTCGCGAACCAACCACCGGTGAAGCCCCCGGCGAAGCCGATCGTGATCACCCAGGCGATTGCTCCGAGAGTGGTCGGGGAGAGGTAGATGTTGAGCCAGCCCGGGAACGTGGTCGACTGGATCACGAGGCAGGCGGCATAGAAGCCGTAGAAGCCCGTGAAGATCAGCATCAGCCCGAGTAAGGTCAGATGCTGGTTGTGGCCTCTGAAGGTCCGGGCTCTGCCCTTGATGTCGTACTTCCCGATGCGTGGCCCGAGGTTGATCAGCACGCCGAGCGTGAAGATCCCGGCAACTCCGTGGACGACGCCGGAGGCGATCGCGTCGTGGAAGCCGAACCGCGTCGTCAGCCAGCCACCCGAGCTCCAGCCCCAGGCTGCGTCGAGGATCCAGACGACGGAGCCGAGCAGGGCGGTCAGGATGAGGTACGCCGAGAGCCTGATCCGCTCGATCAGCGCACCCGACATGATCGAGCCGGTCGTCCAGGAGAAGAGCAGGAAGGCGAGGAAGAAGACGCCGCTGATGTGGTCGGAGAGGTTCGGGCCCATGCCGGAGCTCCACGGTGCGGTCAGTCCGCAGAAGCCGGGGAACGCGTCAGGGCTTGCGTGGCCGCTCTTCGGCCACCCTTCCTCCATGCAGCCGTAGATGTACCAACCGAAGTAGTAGAACGTCGGCGTCACGGTGGCGATCGTGAGGATGTTCTTCATCGCGGTCGCCATGACGTTCTTCCGGCGCGCCGCGCCGGCTTCGTACGCCATGAACCCTGCATGGATCAACCACATCACCACGACGGTCCAGAAATAGAACGTCTCGGCGAGGATCTGCGAGTCGAGCGTCACCTGATCCTGCAGCGCCTTGATGTCAGCCGCGGTATCAGCCAGCAACGAACTGAACAATGAACCGATCATGCACGCCTCCTACGCCGAGCCTGGCAACGGTGGCGAGAGCGTACGAAGACCTGGCTCCGCGTTCCATGTTCGACGCTGCCGAACTTGGCCGCCCGGATGTGTACAGTTGCTACATGTAAGGTCAGCGGCCGTCGTCGATGATCCTGCCGGTTTCGGCGTCGACGAGAACGGTTTGAGCCGTCACCGGGTCCTTCGCCGGGCCGGTGAAGAACGACACGATCCACGTCCCGCGGGGTGGAATCCCCTGGTTGAGATAGCGCACGAGGTAGTCCGCGTTCTTGAACACGGCGACGGTGCGGGCCCGGTCGACCGCTTCCTGTTGGGATAGCGTGCCGTCCCCGCCGCCGCTGCACGATCGCGCCGAGACCGCAGCGAAGGTGAGCACGACGACGATGATCGCGATGCGCCCGAGAGGACGGTCGCGAAGGTCGCGGCTACGCGGAGGCGGCGCGTCGGTTGTAGATGAAGGCGTAGACACGGAGGATGAGGTAGCCGACGAAGTGGGTCATGAAGACGAGCAGCAGCCACCAGCTCCACCAGAGAAAGTGCGGCCGAGGCTCCATCTCGCGCAACTCGACCACGGTCAGGTAGAGCGCGATCACGAGCGTGAGCAGCATCAGGAGCGGGGTATGACCGAGGAGGAGAAGGATCAGCACGCGCTCATCCTCCGGCACGCGGCTTCGAGACGCAAGTGGGTATGGGCAGGGTCACGACCAGGGGTACGGCGAGTGCGAGACCGGGTGGAGGTCGCCGGTCGCGAAGCGCTCGAAGCGGAACGGCCTCAGGAGGGGAGCTGCTTCGCCGCACATGACGCGCGCGACCTCGCGCCCGACGCCGATCATCTTGTAGCCGTGGTTCGAGTCGAGGATCCCGTAGACGTTCGGCTTGAGGTAGTCGAACACCGGGAAGTTGTCCGCCGTGAACGAGCCGACGCCGCCCGAGCGCGCCTGCTTGTAGAGGTCTCGGCAGCCCTCGAATCGGCTCATCGCGTGCGAGAGCGCCGCGCACCACATGTCGGGGAACTCGTCGTCGACGTTCGTCGTGGAGGGATAGGGGTCGAGCTCGACGTCGCCGTCGACGGTCAACGGTGACGCCCCGCCCTGCACGCCGTGTCGGTCGCGCTTGAAGTAGACGCCCCACAGCTCGTCGGTGATCAGGTCGCCGGCGTCGGAGTAGAGGGGAGCGTCGGTGTCGAGGTGGATCACCGGCGGAGCGCCACCGCCGGCCGTGTCGAACACGAGCGGGTCGACCGTGATCTCGCCCTCCTGGAGGTTCCAGTAGGTCCACATCGGCTGATCGCGGGCGACGTCACCGGACGGCGTGTGGATGTCGATCGTCATGGGCAGGCCAAGGAGGCCCCAGAAGCGCTTGGCCCACGGCCCCGGTGCGATCACGACCTGCTCGCCGACCGCCAGACGACCCTTGTCGGTTTCGACGGCGGTGACCGTGTCGTCGTCTGCGACCTCGAACCCGGTTACCTCGACGCCGGAGAGGATCGTGACGCCTGCGGCCTCGCACTTGTCGGCGAGCCCCTTCACGGACTCGAGATTGAACGCGAAGCCGCCCTGGTGCTCGTGGAGGCAGACCGTGACGCCCCTGGCACGCCAGTCCGGGAACAGCTCCTTCATGTGCGCGTCGACTGCCGCCTCGCCGACGAACAGGCTCGAGTCGTAGCCGATCCGCTGGTGGCGCTCGAAGACGGCGGCGAGGTCGCTCTCCTGTGCCTGCGGGCCGAGCGCGATGTAGCCGACGCCCTGGTAGTGGTAGGCAGCGGGATCCGACTCCCACACCTCGACACAGGCCTGCATGAGCTCGCTCATCGCGGGCTGGAAGTAGTTGTTGCGGACGACGCCGCACGCGATGCCCGTCGCACCGGCGCCGGGAGCGGTCTTGTCGAGGACGACGATGTCGGCGCCGGAGCCGGTGCCGCGCTGCTGCAGCTCGAGGGCGAGGTGGTAGGCGGTCGACAGGCCGTGCATGCCGGCGCCGACGACGACGAAGCGGGAAGAAGCAGGTAGCATGTGAATTGCCTCCCGGGCAATGGCGTGTCGAAATGGACTTCGAGGAGCGTACCATGGCTCGTACCGGTCAACCAGCCGTTCGTCACGTGGCCTCGGTCGAGCGTGCGACCGCCGTGCTCGACGTCCTTGCCCTCGGCGGTGAGCTCGGGACGAACGAGATCGCGCGCCGTGCGGGGATCAACGCGAGCACGGTCTCCCGACTCCTCGCCACTCTCGTGTCGGCCCGTTACGTCGAGCACGTGGCCGGTACGGGCCGCTACCGGCTCGCGGCACGACTGATCGAGCTCGGGAACGCCGTGCTCGGCCGCCTCGATCTGCGCGAGCTCGCGCGCCCGCACCTCCAAGCGCTCGTGCTCGACACGGGCGAGACGGCGACGCTGTCCGCACCCGGCGAGCACGATGCGATCACGATCGACTTCGCCCACGGCTCGTCGGTCGTCCAGAGCGTTGCGCAGCTCGGCCGGCCGAGCGTCGGGCATGCGACCGCTACGGGGAAGGTGCTGCTTGCATTCGGCGGGGTCGAGCTTCCCGCCGAGCCGCTTCCGGCATTCACGCCCCGGACGATCACGACGCGTTCCGAGCTCGAGCGCGCACTCGAGCTGATTCGCGAGAGCGGCTACGCGGAGGCGCGAGAGGAACGCGAGGAGGGGCTGGCGGCGATCGCCGCCCCGGTGTTCGACAGCCGCGGCGATCTTGCCGGCATCGTCGGCGTCCAGGGCCCGTCGGCGCGCTTCGATGCGCAGGCATCGCGGGTGGCGATCGGCTCACTCGTCGAGCGCGCGACCGCGCTCTCCGGCGAGCTCGGCAGCCCGACGCGCTCGTAGAACCGGCCGCTCGGTCAGGCGGGGAGCCAGACGAGGCACGAGGCCCGGTCCCGGATCTTCTTCGTCAGCTTCGCGTAGGTGCGCCGCTTGAGGTGCCCGCGGTCGGGGCCGACGACGAGAAGGCCCGGCGCGCGCTCCGCGACGAGCTCGAGCAGCGCCTCGATCGGGCGCGGGCTGCACAGCCGCAGCCGCTCGACCTCGACGGCCAGCGAGTGCGCGAGGTCGGCCGGCGCGCGGAGCGCATCTTCGATGCCCGGACGCTCGACGTACTCGTATTTCATGGCGAGCGAGATCGGCCCGAGCGGGACCTCGGCGACGTTGACGACGATCAGCTTCTGCCCCGACTCGACCGCTGCGTCCACGGCGAGCGTGGTCGCATCTGCCTCGAACGGCACGTCGAACGTGACGAGCATGACCGGACGGCTGCCCGAGACGCCCGGGATGTCCGCCGTCGTCCGGGTGCGTTTCGTGCCGAGCACAGCGCTACTCGGGCCGAAGCTTCCAGCTCTTCGCGCTGTTTCGGAGGTGCGTGCTGGCACGCCGCCGCAGCTGAGGGATGACGAGCAGACCCCACGCCATCACGAGCACGAACAGGAGGAGCGCGAACTGGAGGCCGACCAGCACCGCCAGGGGAATGAGGACCGCCGCGAGGAGGAGGGGTGGCCCGAGCGCGATCAGCCGATACCGGCGGATGCCCCGGATGAGGTCGTCGTACTCCGCGGAGGGGATCTGCGTCGTGTCCCACGTCTTCCCGCACGCGTCACACGTCCAGCGGTCGCCGTAGGCGACGTCGGCGACAGCCTTGCAGTCGCAGCTGATCGTGATCATGGGGGCGCGCATGTCGCGATCGTAGCGAGCGCGCTCGTCTGCGCTCGCATGCGCAGGGAGGCGTGTCGCCGGTGCAGGCTATGAATCGTCCGCGTGTCATGTTAGGTTCGGGCGCGAGCGGCGCACCGCTTCCCGTGGTCCCGACAAACATCGACGGAGGTCGACTGTGGCGACAGCAGTAGTCCAGGAACAGCAGCTCCTCAAGACACTTCGCTGGTACGACGGCTTTGTGATCGCCCTCGCGAATCCGGGCTTCCTGCTCGGCTCGCTCGGTTACTCCGTCGGCGACCTCGGCGGTTGGGGAGCGGCGCTCCTCTGGGGGATCTCGGCGATCGTTGCGGTCTTCATCAACACGATCTACTCGGAGCTCGCCACGATGTTCCCCGAGAAGTCGGGTGGGCTCGCGCTCTACGCCCACGAGGCGTGGCGCAAGTACACGACGCTCGTCGGCCCGATCGCAACGTTCGGGTACTGGATCGGCTGGTCGGTCGTCCTGTCGGTGTTCGGGCTCTTCATCGGCTCGATCGTCCAGGGAGCCTGGTTCGCGGGCGAGCCGGGCGGGAGCTATCTCGCGGGTGACGGCTACTTCTCGATGTTCGGCCTCACCGAGGTCGGCCTGCCGGCACTGATCGCGATCGGCCTCATCCTCGCGGTCTGGATCTTCAACATCTACGGTGCGCGCGTCGGAGTCACGTTCGGGTACGCCGCCGGCATCCTGCTGATGATCCCGCTGTTCGTGATGATGATCATGCCGTTCCTCAACGGCAGCTTCGACAGCGCCAACCTGACGAACAAGCTCGGCGATCCCGGGCAGGCATGGGGTGGCCTCCAGCTCGCGCTCGTCTGGCTCTGGCTGATGTGCTGGTCGGCCTGGGGAGTGGACGTGTGCGCCACGTTCGCGCCCGAGTACAAGGACACCGTGCGCGATACGAAGCTGGCACTCCGCTCTGCTGCGCTCTTCTCCCTCGTCGTCTACATCATGCTTCCGATCGCGTTCGTCGGCGGTGCCGGGCCGGATCTCGTCGCCAACTACGACTACGTCGGAGGGATGCTGAACATCCTCGGAACGGACTCGGCGTTCATCAAGGACGCGCTCGTCGTCTGTCTCGTTGCCAGTTTCGTGATCAGTATGAACACGGCGACCGCCGACGGAGGACGTGCGCTCTTCGGCATCTCGCGGGACGGGATGACGGTCAAGCAGCTCGGGACGCTGAACCGCTTCCACGTCCCGGGGAACGGGATGACCGTCGACATGGTGATCAACATCCTCTTCGTTCTCCTTGTGGGCAACATCTTCGGCATCCTCGCGGCGTCGAACCTCGGCTACGTCCTCGCACACATGTTCGCGCTCTCGGGCTTCGTGTTGCTGCGAAAGGACAGACCGGATTGGCCACGCCCGATCAAGCTCGGTGCCATCTGGGCCCCGATCGCCGGCATTCTCGCGGTCTGGTGCCTGATCCTCACGATCGTCGGGTTCGGCTGGTTCCAGACGGCGGCCGGCGGCTACGGCGGCAGCAAGGAGAAGATCATCGGTGTCGGTGTGCTGTTGATCGGTCTCTTGCTCTTCTTCTTCCGCCGGCTCGTGCAGGACAAGGAGTCGATCCACTGGCGTGAGGACACGCCGCTGCTGCCGGATACCGCTGCCGGTCCCGGCGCCTAGCGGCGGCACCTGAGAGCTCGAACTGCGGGGCCTCGCGACGCGAGGCCCCGCAGTTCGCAACAATCTCGGTATGGCCACCGATACGCCGCCTCCCGAGTTCGAGCTCTCGCTCCCCGGCGGCTTCTCGCCGGGAGCACTCGAGGGGCTCGGCGATTCGACGTTCGACGACGTGCCGACCGTCGAGCCCATCGACATCGGTGATCTCGAGGGCGACCCGGCGATTGCTTTCAGGCGCACGCTCGGGATGTTCGCGACCGGCGTCACCGTCCTGACGACGCGCGCCGGTGATGTCGTCCACGGGATGACCGCGAACGCGTTCATGTCGGTGTCGCTGCGGCCCCCGCTCGTCCTGATCTCGCTCGATCGGCGCGCCCGGATGTGCGGCATGCTGCACGAGGGGAGCCGATACGGCGTGAGCGTGCTCGCGCAGGGGCAGACCGACCTATCAGACGCGTTCGCGGGGAGAAAGAAGGACGACATCGAGCCCGACTTCGTGGTGGTGCGCGACACGCCGCTCGTCGAGGGAGCGCTGGCACACATCGTTGCGCGCGTCGTTCGGTCGTACTGGGGTGGCGACCACTCTCTCTTCCTCGGGCACGTCGAGTACGCGCGGTACGGCGAGGGCGAGCCCCTGCTGTTCCACGGTGGTCGCTACGAGCGCATGCTCGGCGCCCCGGAGTTCTTCTCGCGGTTACCGCCCGAGTTGCTCGAGGCGCTGCTCGCGCGCGGACGCGAGGTGCGCTTCGCGGCGGGGGAGACGCTGATGTCGATCGGTGAGAGGTCGGACACGCTGATGCTCGTGACGGGCGGCTCGGTCCACGTCGAGCGGCCGGGGCGGCAGCTGACGCTCGGCGTCGGCACCCTGATCGGCGAGATCGAGGTGCTCGACCCGGGCGCCGGCCGGATCGCGACGGTGACCGCGGAGACCGACGTGACGTGCAACGTCGTCACCCGGACGGAGCTGCTCGAAGGGCTCGCTGCAGACTCGGGCGCGGCGATCGCGCTGCTCGGAATCCTCGCGAGCCGGTTCCGGGAGGCGGGGCCCTAGCCCAGCTCGGGCAGCGATGCGAGCCATGGCGTGCGGTACCCCGTCTCGTCCCACAGGACGGGGAAGAACGATTCGTCGAGCGACAGGTCGCCGTGGCGCCGGTAGCGCGAGTAGACGAGATCGACGTTGGACTCGTGGAAGCGCGCCTCGACCGGGAGCAGATGGGTCACGAGCGCCATCCGTGCCACCGCCGCGTTCGTGTTCGGAGCCGATCCGTGCCACGTCAGCCCGTGGTGGAACGAGCCGCCCCCGGGCTTGACGACGACCGGGACGACGTCGAGCTCGGTGCCTTCGGGGGCAGCGTTGCGGGCGGGGGCGAGCCAGTCGTCCGGCGCGTGGAACTGCGAGCGCTCCGGCGGCGAGCGCGCCCAGAGGTGCGAGCCGCGCAGGTACTCGATCGGCCCGGCATCGGCCGTCGTCTCGTGCAGCGAGATCCAGCAGGTCAGCATCTCCGCCGGGACGAGGTAGTCGGCGTACGACGAGTCCTGATGGAAGCCGATCGCCTTCGTGCCGGGTGGCTTCCAGAGCACGTTGTCCTGCAGGATCCTCGTCCCCCGGTAGCGCCCGAGCTGTGCGCCGAGACGTCCTGTGCGCTCGGAGAGCACCTGGGCGGCGATCACGGTGTCTGCCCGCCAGCCGTTGCAGATCTGCCGGGTGCGGTCCTCCGGGTCCCGGCCCGGGATCCAGTTGACCTCGTCCGGCTTGATGCCTGTCTCGTAGACGCCCTGGAACAGCGGCTCGTAGCGCTCGCGCAGCAGGTCGAGCGCGCTCGGCGAGACGAGACCCTCCTCCACGATGAGGAAGCCGTCGCGATCGAATGCCTCGACCTGCTCCGCCGAGAAGCGATCGATCACGAGCGCGGGCGGAGCTTCTCGGGATCGTAGAAGGGCGTTCGCACGACCGTCGCCGGAATGCGCTTCTGGTGCCCGTCGAGCTTGCCGACCTCGACCTCGGTGCCGATCTCCGCGTACTGGACGGCGATGCGGCAGAGCGCGATGTTCTTCTTCAGGATCGGCGAGCGCGTGCCGCTCGTGATCACGCCGATCTGGGGGCGGCCGACATGGACGCAATCGCCGTGACCGGCCGTCTCGTTCCCCTCGAGCTCGAGGCCGACGAGCGTCCGCTGCGGGTGCGCGCGCCGCTCGAGCGAGCGCGTCGCGGCCGACGAAGTCGTCCTCCTTGTCGGCCGTGACGGTGAAGCCGATTCCCGCCTCGAACGGGTCGACCTGGTCGTCGAACTCGTACCCGGCGAAGATCAGCCCGGCCTCGATTCGCAGCATGTCGAGCGCATCGAGGCCGAGGGGCGCGATCCCGTGCGACGCGCCGGCCTCCATCACGGCCGCGTAGAGCGTCGGGCGCATCCTGTCGGATGGCAGAAGAGCTCGTAGCCGAGCTCGCCCGAGTAGCCGGTGCGCGAGGCGATCAGCGGCATCCCTTGCGGCCCGCCGAGCCGCCCGATCGAGAACCGGAACCACTTCAGCTCGGCAAAGGGGGTCTGGGTCGGTGGAGTCCAGATGATCGGCGAGAGGAGCTCGCGCGCAGGCGGGGCCCTGTACGGCGATGTTGTGGAGATCGTCGGTCGACTCCTTCACCCAGACGCGCAGCCCGAGCCGCTCGGCCTGCTTCGCGGAGCCAGATGCCGTCGTACTCCGCGCCTCCGACGAAGCGGAAGTTGTCCGGCGGCGAGCCGGAAGACGGTGCCGTCGTCGAGCATCCCGCCGGTCTCGTTGCAGAGCGCCGTGTAGACGACCTGGCCGTCGGCGAGGCGGCGGATGTCGCGCGTCATCGTCGCCTGCATCAGCGCCTCGGCATCGGGGCCGAGAATCTCGAACTTGCGCAGCGGCGAGAGGTCCATGACCGCCGCCCTCTCGCGGCAGGCCCAGTACTCGGCGACGGCCCCGAGGTTGTCGTAGGAGGTCGGCAGCCAGTAGCCGTTGTACTCGGTGAAGCCGGCTCGTCAGCTCGGACGTCTTCTCGTGGAAGCCCGTCTCCTGCGTCAGCTTCGGTTCGGCGTCGGGGGTGACGCGATGAGCGATCGCGGCCGAGAAGCGCTCCTTGGCGGGATAGACGCGCACGTGCACCTCGGTGGGATTCCAGGCGTTGGCCGGGTCGATGTCGTCGGGGCAGGCGCTCGAGAGGCAGACGAGGTCGGTCACCGCGCGCAGCAGCACGTAGTCGCCCGGTCGCGACCACGGCTCGTCCGTCGAGTACAGGTTGTCGCGCGTCGAACGACGGTGTTGAAGAAGAAGTTGATCGCCGGCCAGCCCTTGCGCGCGCTCGATCGTGTACGGGGTCAGCTCCTCGTTGAAGTTGTCCGAGCAGTTGACATGCCCGAAGTAGCCCATGTCCTCGTAGTACTTGGCGCGTGCAGGCGAGGCCGAACGTGTCGTGGCGGCCGACCGTGTCGCGGACGACCTCGACGAGCGGCTCGAGGTCGTGCGTCGAAGAACTTCGAGTAGAGGCCCGGCTGCGGGTAGGCGCTGCCCATCAGCGAGCGCGTCGCGGTCGCGTCGAGCCCGCGCTCGATGCCCGTCCTGGAGCTTCGGCGCGTTGAAGGCGAGGAAGTCGGAGCACTGGCGGCCCTGGACGTCGATGATCTGGATGTACTCGCCCGCGCGCACCTCGTAGGCCAGCGCCGAGGCGCGGTCGACCTGGAAGTCGAGCCGCGGCTCGGCGAGCGGCTCCGGCAGGACGACTCGACCGCGTCGCCCGGCGCGCGGCTTCGCACGGCGACCTCGAGCTGGAGGTCGGAGGCGGGCACGCCGCCCTCGACGACCCGGCCGCCCGGGGCGCGACGATCGCGATCGCCTCGCGCTCGACGCGCGAACGCCTCGGTCGCGCCCGGCGGCGTGTCGTCTCGAACAGCCGCAGCGCCGGGCGTCGTCGGGGAGCAGGCCGCGGACGTGAGCTCGCCGACAGCCGTCGCGCGGCGCCGTCGGCGCGAGGCCCCGCGAGCACGGTCGCGATCGGCGCCGGCCGTGGCGCCGATCGCGCGCCGCGAGTCCTCGCGCCCTCCGGTCGAGCGACGGTGAGCTCGGCCGCCTGGCCCCGTCGCGGTTGACGACCGTGAGCCGGTCGCCGGGCTCGAGCGAACCGCGGTCGCGGCGCCGCGGCGCACCCAGTGGGTCTCCAGCGTGCGGTCGACCGGCTTCAGGCCGGGCTCGACGCAGCGCGCGGACGGGCTGCGCCAGTCACCTACGCCTTCGCCGGCTCCTTCGCCTCGGCCTCGGCGGCCTCGGCGAGCAGCTGCTCGGCGAGCTCGCGCTTGCGCGCTCGGGTCGAGCTTCTTGACCTCGTTCTCGACCGCGCGGCGGTTGTAGCGTCTGGTTCCAGTAGTCGAGCGACGTCGAAGCCGAGCAGCACGGCCTTGCCGACGAACTGGCGCAGCACCTCGTTCGTCGGGCCCATCACCCAGCCCGCCTTCGCGTCGCGGAGGTAGCGCTCGAGCTCCATGTCGCGCTTGTAGCCCGGACCCGCCGCAGGCGTGCAGCATCTTGTCGACGACGTGTGGCGACGTTCTGCGCCGCGACGAACTTGATCTGCCACGCCCAGTGCAGGAAGTTGCCGCGGGCGAGTCTCGCCCGGCTCGAGGACGCTTCGTGTTGTCGTCGGTCGCCCCGTCGATCGCCTGCGCGACGGAGAGCACGAACAGCCGGGCAGGCGTTGGTCTCCATCACGGCCTCGCCGACGTAGTCCTGGATCGTCGGGTAGTCGGCGACCCGCATGCCGACGTCGACGTGCCGCTTGCGGGTCGTGTGGCGCTTCGCGATGTCGATCGCGCCGAGCGCGATCCCGTTCCAGACCGACGACGAGCCGACCAGGAACCACGGGTCGACGGCCTCGTCGTTCGAGGTGGCGCCGTCTCCTGCGGGCCGACGAGCTGCGTCGCCGGGGATCTCGACGTCCGTCGAACTGCGATCGGCGCCGGACTGGTTGCCTCGCAGCCCGAGCGCGTCCCACAGCGACGGCTGCGCCTCGCACGTGCTCGCCGTCGACGACGAACACCGAGAGGTCGTCGTAGCCGTTGAAGTCGGGGCTCGTCGTCTGCACGACGTAGAAGTCGGCGAAGCCGCCCGACGTCGTCCACGACGCCTTCTTGTTGACCTTGTAGCCGCCGTTCGTGCGCTCGGCGCCGCGACGAGAACGGGTACCAGAAGTGCGAGCCCGTCTCGGGGTCCGAGTAGGAGAGCGTCCCGATCCGGCCTCGGAGTTGAGCGGGCGGATGTACTTGTCGATCAGCTCGGGGGTGGGGCGCAGCATCAGCGCCGCGCACCGCGCCCATGTGCATCACGTAACACATCGCCGTCGAGGCGCAGCCGTAGCGGGCGAGCGTCTCGCAGATCATCGCGAAGGCGACGTGGTTCTCGCCGAGGCCGCCGTACTCCTCGGGCACGGTCAGGCCGAGGAAGCCGTGCTCGGCGAGGAGCTCGAGGTTGCGGCGCGGGTACAGGAGCTCGTCGTCGGAGCGCTTCGCGTTGGCGCGCATCTCGGTCTCGCAGAGCCCGATCAGCTTCTCGCGAAGCTCCGCTGGCGGTCGGTCAGGAGCCAGTCCGGGATCCCAGTCGTAGCCGAGGCCCCAGAACGGCTCGTCACCCCACATCTTCTCTGACATCAGTTCCTCCAACTCGGGTCGGCTGCGGTGTTCATCGTAGGTGGTCGGTTCGGGGAAGCGTCAATGCAGCGGCGCTTCCCAGCCCTCGAGCACGGGCGGCTTCCAGTCGGCTCCCACGGTCTTCGAGTTCGCCACCCACGGGCCGAGCTCGGGCTGGGGGAACTTGCAGTGCTTCTCCTTCAGCTGGATCCCGTACGAGTTTCCACTCTGCAGGTGTGTCATCAACACCTTGCGCGCGATCTCGTTCTCCCGGCCTTCCGGGATCGGGAAGTAGATCTTGATGAACGAGTTCGAGTAGCGGTCGAACACGGCGGGGGTGCCTTCCTCCTCGAGGAGCTCGATGTCCTCGAGCCAGTTGATGTCGTCCCCCGGTGTCGAGGCGAGGAGGTCGACACCCTCGACGAGCGAGATGTCCTCCTGGTAGGGGAACCGGTGTCCCGAGAGGAACTCGGCGTCGATCCCCGTGATCTTCTCCGGCTCCGAATAGGCCATCTCACTCACCGGACATCACCTCCGCGTGGCTCGGCAGATAGTCGATCGGGTTCTCGAGGTGCTTTTCGAGCAGGCGCTCGATCTTCGCGAGCGTCTGCTCCTCGCTGACGCCGGGGATCCAGCTCGTGCCGGCGAGGGGCACCTTCGCCATCGCGGCTGCCTCGACGGTGAGGGCGCAGAGGTCCTCGGGCTCGAGGGAGTGGACGTTCGTCTTCCCGCACGCACGAGCGAGCATCTGCACCTCGAGCGTGAGCGTGTGGAGGAAGTTGTAGACCCGCTCGGCAGCGTCCTCGACGACGAGCCGCTTCCGGAGCTCCGGATCCTGCGTCGCGACGCCGACCGGGCAGCGTCCCGTGTGGCAGTGGTAGCACTTGCCGGCCGGGACGCCGACGGTGCCCTCGTAGTCGGTGACGCCGGGGATCTCCTTGTTGCAGTTGAGCGCCATCAGTGCCGAGTGGCCGATCGCGACGGCCTTCGCGCCGAGGGCGATCGCCTTCGCGATGTCGCCGCCGTTGCGGATTCCGCCTGCGACGACCAGGTCGATCTCGTCTGCGAGGCCGACGTCCTCCAGTGCCCTGCGGGCCTCGGGGATCGCCGCCATCAGGGGGATGCCCGTCTCCTCGGTCGCGATGTGCGGGCCGGCACCGGTGCCGCCTTCGGCGCCGTCGAGGTAGATGATGTCGGGGCCGCACTTCGCCGCCATGCGGACGTCGTCGTAGACACGAGACGCTCCGAGCTTGAGCTGGATCGGGATCTGGTAGTCGGTCGCCTCGCGGATCTCCTGGATCTTGAGCGAGAGATCGTCCGGGCCGAGCCAGTCGGGGTGCCGGGCGGGGGAGCGCTGGTCGATCCCGGCGGGCAGCGAGCGCATCTCGGCGACCTGCTCGGTCACCTTCTGACCCATCAGGTGGCCGCCGAGCCCGACCTTGCAGCCCTGGCCGATGAAGAACTCGACTGCGTCGGCGAGCATCAGATGGTGCGGGTTGAACCCGTACCGGCTCTGGATGCACTGGTAGTACCACTTCGTCGAGTAGTCGCGCTCCGGCGGGATCATCCCGCCCTCGCCCGAGCACGTCGCCGTGCCCGCCATCGAGGCGCCCTTGGCGAGCGCCATCTTCGCCTCGAGTGAGAGCGCGCCGAAGCTCATTCCCGTGATGTAGACGGGGATGTCGAGCTCGATCGGCTTCTTCGCGAAGCGGGCGCCGAGCACGGTCTTCGTGAGGCACTTCTCGCGGTAGCCCTCGATCACGAACCGGGTCAGCGTGCCCGGCATGAACATCAGCTCGTCCCAGTGCGGGATCGGCTTGAACATCGAGAACCCGCGCATGCGGTAGCGCCCGAGCTCGGACTTCATGTGGATGTCGTTCATCACCTCGGGCGTGAAGATGCGGCTGTGCCCGAGGACGGTCTGGTTCGTCGGTGCTGTCTCGTCGGCCATGTGACTCCCTTACAAGACGAGCTTGCGCTCGGACGGCTCGAGGTTGTCGTAGTTGTAGAGCTTCTTCCCGCACACGAACTTCTGCAGCTCGGGCGGGGCGCCGAGCTCGTAGATCCGGAACTTCCGCTCGATGAACTCGGTGTCGGCGTCCGTCCACTCGCCCGGCACGCAGTCGATCCCGAGGGATCGCACCTTGCCGCCGACGTAGATCGTGCCGTCGTACATCGAGTCGCCGAGGCCGTGACCGACATCGCCGCAGATGATCTGGCGGCCGCGCTGCATCATGAAGCCGTTCATCGACCCCGCCGACCCCATCACGATGATGGTGCCGCCCTTCTGGTCGATACCGGTGCGGGCGCCGACCTGGCCCTTGACGACGAGGTCGCCGCCGCGGAAGGCGGCACCGGTCAGCGAGCCGGCGTTCCCGTCGATCACGACGACGCCGGACATCATGTTCTCGCACGACGACCAGCCGACCCGGCCCTTCACGTGGATCTCGGGGCCGTCGATGATGCCGCAGCCGAAATAGCCGAGGCTGCCGTCGAAGGTGATCCTGCAACGCGTCAGGATGCCGACGCCGAGAGAGTGCTTGGCGCCGGGGTTCCGCACCATCACGTCCGTGATGCCCTGCTCGTTGATCAGCCAGCGCAGCTCGAGGTTGATCTCGCGCGTCGACAGCTCGTGCGCGTCGAACTCGGCCGAGGTTCCGTCGATCTCCGAGACCTTCGGTACCGCCGCGTCCGGCTCGGAGAGGCCGCGCGCGTCGTAGCTGATTGCGTGCTCGCCTAGCGCTGCCATACCAGCACCTCTCCTTCGTACGGGTCGTAGGTGTCGATCTCGTGGTCGATGATCGCGCGGATCGCGATCTCCTCCGACGCGAGCGCGACGAGGTTGTCGGCTTCGTAGAGGACGAGCGGCTTCGCAGCCATCTCGTCCTTCGCGACACCGAGCGCATCCGCTGTGACACAGACGTAGGTGAAGACGCCGTCGAGCTCCTCGAGGCTCTGTCGCATCGCCTCCTCGAGCGTGGCGCCGTCGCTCATCTGCTGCGCGAGGTAGACCGCGATGATCTCGGAGTCACACTCGGACTGGAAGCGGTGCCCGGAACGCTCGAGACGGCGCTTCCACTGGAAGTAGTTCGTCAGCTGCCCGTTGTGGACGACGGCCACGTCGGAGAAGGGGTAGGCCCAGTAGGGATGCGCGCCGGAGATGTCGACGTCCGACTCGGTCGCCATGCGCACGTGGCCGATCGCGTGCGTGCCGGTGAAGTCGTTCAGCTCGTAGCCGCCGGCGACGGTCTCGGCGTCGCCGAGGTCCTTGACGATCTCGAGGGAGTGGCCGAGCGAGAGCACCTCGACATCGGGCACGTCCTCGACGAAGTCGGCGAGGCGCTTGAGGTCGCCGTCGTAGGCGAGCGTCACCCGGAAGGCGTACTCGGTCTCCTCCTCGAGCTCCTTCACGTGGGCGCCGAGCGCCGTGAGTCGTCGCTCGACCTCGGAGCGGTGGCGGCGGAGCCGGTCCTCGTACTCGAAGTCCCGCGGCGTGTTGGCATCGGCGAGCTTGTAGCGCATGATCACGAGATCGGACGGCTTCCCGTAGAGCGCGTACCCGGTCGAATCGGGCCCGCGATGCTTCATCGACTGCAGCATCCGGGTCATCTCCTGACCGATCGGATGCTCACCGTCCTTGTAGATGATTCCGGCAATTCCGCACATGGGCGATTCAGCTCTCCTTGTCGATCAGGGGAGGATGTCGAGGTACTCGTTGACGTCCCAGTCGGTAACGGTGGCGCAGAAGCGCTCCCATTCGTCGCGCTTGTAGTGCATGAACACGGTGTACATCTCGCCGGGCAGCGCCTTCTTGACCACGTCGTCTGCCTCGAGGGCATCGAGCGCGTCGCCGAAGGTCATCGGAATCCTCTTGACTTCCTTGCCCGCTTCCATTGCAGCGTAGATGTTCCGCTCCTCCGGGACGCCCGGATCGAGCTTGCGCTCGATCCCGTCCCACATGGCCATGATCAAGGCGGAGAGGGACAGGTACGGGTTCACGGCGGAGTCGACCGAGCGGTACTCGAAGCGGCCCGGGGCCGAGACGCGGAGCGCGGTCGTCCGGTTCTGGAAGCCCCAGTCGGCGAAGACCGGCGCCCAGAAGCCCGTGTCCCACAGCCGGCGGTACGAGTTGACGGTCGGCGACGTGATCGCCGTGAGCGCGCCGAGGTGCTCCAGGATCCCGCCGATCGCCCACAGGCCGACCTGGCTCGGAAGGCGCTGATCCGCCGTCTCGGGCATGAACGCGTTCTCGTCTCCACGCCAGAGCGAGATGTTGTGGTGGCACCCGTTGGCCGAGACGCCCATGAACGGCTTCGGCATGAAGCACGGGAAGACGTTGAGCTCGCGACCCACCTGCCGGCAGACCTGACGGAACGTCGAGAGGTTGTCCGCGGTCTGCTCGGCGCGGTCGAAGTTGAAGTTGAGCTCGATCTGGCCCGGCGCGTCCTCGTGGTCGCCCTGGATCATGTCGAGGCCGAGCGCCTGGCCGTACTCGACCACCTTGTGGATGATCGGCTGCAGCTCGCTGAACTGATCGATGTGGTAGCAGTACGGCTTGGTGACGCCGCTGACGTCCGGCGTGCCGTCCTCCTTCATGTTCAGCCACATCATCTCGGGCTCGGTGCCGGCGCGAAGATGGAATCCGGTCGCCTCCTCGAACGCCGCCTGGATCCGCTTCAGGTTCCCGCGGCAGTCGGAGGTGAGGAACGAGGCGGCATCCTCCTGCTCCTCGCGGTTCCGGAAGCAGGTGCACCAGACGCGGGCGACCTTGCTGTCCCACGGCAGGACCTCGAACGTCTCCGGCTCGGGGATGCCGACGAGCTCTGCCGCTTCCGGGCCGTAACCGATGTAGTCGCCGTGCCGATCGGTGAACAGGTTCGCCGTCGATCCGTACACGAGCTGAAAGCCCTTCGCCGCCATGCTCTCCCAGTGTGCGGCCGGGACGCCCTTGCCCATGATCCGGCCCGTGACCGAGATGAACTGGTAGTAGATGTACGTGATTCCCTCGGCGTCGATGCGACGCCGGACGTCGGCGACGAGCTTGTCGCGGCCCTCTGCGGCGACGAAGCGGTCGAGATCGGTTGCCACGTTGGGCCTCCTCTGTTCGGGTCGAACGGTCGGAAACGGTGTCGGCGCCACGACCGGCGAACCGATCGTGTCACCACGGTGTCTACGCTCGCAAGGGGGTCGGTGTCAAGCCTGAATCGTCCACCGCGGGATGCAATTGCCACCAGCGGAACAAACAGCGCGCGCCGAGCAGTTGTGTTGTTTCAACACAAGCTCAGTCGTGCCAGCCGAGGGCGACGGAGATCCGGTGCGCGCACGCGAGCAGGAGCGGGCCGGCCGCCGCCGTCGCGTCGCGGTCGAAGCGGCTCGTCGGGCCCTGGAGGGCCACGATCGCTGCGAGCTCGGAGCCCGCGCCCCAGACGGGAGCCGCGATCGCGCTCAGTCCGATCTCACGCTCCTCGATCGCCTCGGCGTAGCCGCGGTCGCGGGCGCGGTCGATCTCCTCCGCGAGGGCAGCCGGATCGGTGATCGTCCGAGGCGTGTAGGCGACGAGCTTGCCGCGGGGGAGCACGACATCGCCGAATGCGAGCATCACCTTGCCGGCAGACGACGCGTGCGCGATGCTCGGCCGGCCGAGCCGGGTGACACCCTGGAGGTAGCGGTCCGTCGGGACGAAGTCGACCGTGATCGCGTCGGCTTCGCCGGGGATCGAGAGCGTCGCCGTCTCGCCGACTTGGTGGACGAGCTCCTCGAGATGGGGCCGAGCGAGATCGCGCAGGTTGAGCCTGCCGAGCACCGCGTTCGCGTAGCGGAGCGTCCGCACCCCGAGCCGGTAGCGACCCGTCGCGGTGACGTGCTCGACGAGGCCGACGCGCGTCAGCGTGCCGAGCTGACGCGAGACCGTGCTCGGGCTGATGCCCGTCCGGCGGGCCACCTCGCTCGTGCCGAGCTCCCCGCCGTCCGCGAGGGCGTCGAGGATCTCGACGGCGCGAACCGTCGCTTCGACATCTCGGGTGGAGGGTTGACCGGTACGGGGCATCGCGCTAGTCTCTTTCCACTGATAGCACGCTATCCCGTCTAGCGCAATATCGTCGAACGGACGCGTACCCATGTCGATGCTCGTCACCTGTCCGAACTGTGGCCCGCGCGAGGTGCAGGAGCTTCGCTGTGCGGGTGAGACGACGACGCGTCCGGCGACGACACCGACCGTGCGCGAGTTGAACGAGTACATCTACTTCCGCCGCAACGTCTGGGGCA
This sequence comes from uncultured Thermoleophilia bacterium, assembly GCA_963727515.1. Classification (GTDB taxonomy): domain Bacteria; phylum Actinomycetota; class Thermoleophilia; order Gaiellales; family Gaiellaceae; genus Gaiella. Next base: position 852,922 of record CAVSGN010000003.1, read on the forward strand.
CCCAGCGCGAGTGGTGGTTCTGCCGCACCTGCGAGGATTGGTTCCTCGCCGACCGGCACACGTACACGAACGAGGTCGAGAAGACCTGGCATCCGGAGAAGTCGTCGTGACCCGCCTCGCGCAGCGGGCAGGGGAGCGACTCGATCGGTCTCAGCCGATCTCCTTCACGTTCCACGGCAAGAAAATGCAGGGGTTTGCCGGCGACACGATCGGCTCGGCGCTCTACGCCTCCGGCCAGCGCGTCTTCTCCCGCAGCTTCAAGTACCACCGTCCGCGCGGCCTCCAGTGCTGCTCGGGGCACTGCGCGAACTGCCAGATGACGGTCGACGGGATCCCGAGCGTGCGCGTCTGCACGACACCGCTGCGCGAAGGCGCAGTCGTGAAGGGACAGAACTACATCGGCTCGCTGCAACACGACCTCATGCAGGTGACGGACAAGTTCGCAGGGCCCTTCACGCCTCCCGGCTTCTACTACAAGACCTTCATTCGTCCTCGCAAGCTCTGGCCGCTGTACGAGAAGTTCCTGCGTGGCGCGGCAGGCCTCGGGCCGCTCGACCCGAACGGCGCACGAGAGGAGCGAGTCGACGTCGAGCACCGTCACATCGACGTCGCGGTGATCGGCGGCGGGCAAGCCGGCCTCGAAGCGGCGATCTCCGCCGCGCAGGGAGGCAACTCCGTGGTCGTGATCGACGAGGGCTATGACGTCGGCGGCGCGTTGCTCGCCGATCGGGACGGCATCGGAACGGCGGCGGAGCTCCGCCGCGCGGCGGTCGGGGCGGGCGTCGAGATCCTCGCGCCCGCGATCGCGATCGGCCTGTTCGAGCAGGGCCTCGTGCCCGTCGCCTACGGGAACCTGCTGATCAAGTACCGCGCGGCGACGTGTGGTCGTGGCGAGCGGGATCATCGAGCAGCCTCTCGTCTTCCCCGGGAACGATCTCGTCGGCGTGATGCTTCCCGACGCCGTGCGCAGGCTCGTCAACGGCTTCTCGATCAAGCCGGGCGAGCGCGCCGTCGTGCTCACGGTCGACGATCGAGGGCATCACGCTGCTGCCGACCTCGAGGCGGCCGGCGTCGAGATCGCGCAGATCGTCGACTTTCGCACGGCCGAGAGCACGACGATCGAGGCACAGGGCAAGGGCGGCAAGGTCGCGCAGGTCGCGATCGGCGGGTACCACGTCAAGGCCGATCTGCTCGTCATGTCGGGGAGCCCACAGCCCAACTACAAGCTTCTGGCCCAGGCCGGCGCGCGGATCGCCTACGACGAGACCCGGGGCGTGTTCGTGCCCGGCCGATCTTCCCGCGGGCGTCGAGGCGGTCGGCGCCGTCACGGGCGACGTGGGCGAGGCCGCGGTTCCGACCCGATCCTCGACCACCGGGGCGACAAGTGCTTCGTCTGCTTCTGCGAGGACCAGACGACCAAGGACCTCAAGTACGCGATCGCCGAGGGCTTCGACTCGATCGAGCTCTCGAAGCGGTACACGACGGTCACGATGGGGCCGTGCCAGGGCCGGCTCTGCCACACGAACTCGATCCGCGTCTACGCGAAGACGACCGGCATCGACGAGAACACGATCGGCACGACGACGTCGCGACCGCCGTACACGCCGATCTCGATGGGTCTGCTGGCCGGGCCGCCGCAGGAGCCGAAGAAGCGTACGTCGCTCCACCATCGCCACAAGGACATGGGTGGGACGATGATGTGGACCGGCGCCTGGCGACGGCCGCATTCCTACGGCCCGGACGCCGGCGCCGAGGCGCAGCACGTGCACGAGGCGCTCGGCCTGATCGACGTGTCGACGCTCGGCAAGATCCTCGTCACCGGGCCGGATGCCGGTGCGTTCCTCGACCGCGTCTACCCGAATCGTTTCTCCGACCTGAAGGTCGGCCGCACCCGCTACGGCGTCCTCACCGGCGATGCGGGGCGGATCATGGACGACGGTGTCGTGGCGCGGGTGGACGAGAGCACGTTCTACGTCTCGGCGACCTCGACCGGCGCGGACGGCGTCTATCAGTGGTTCACCTGGTGGAACGCCGTCTGGTTCATGGACGTCCAGTTCGCGAACCTGACCGGAGCGCTTGCGGCCGTCAACGTCGCCGGGCCGAACGCCCGTGCGGCGATGGAGCGGGTCTCCGACGACGACTTCTCGTCCGAGGCGCTTCGCCTACCTCGACGCCAAGCACGTCACGGTCGCGGGCGTTCCCACGCTCGCACTTCGCATCGGCTTCGTCGGTGAGCTCGGCTACGAGCTGCACTTCCCGAGCGCGCTCGCCGAGCACGTGTGGGACTCGATCTTCGAGAAGGCAGCCGATCTCGACCCGAAGCCGTTCGGCCTCGAGCCCCAGCGCATCCTCCGCCTCGAAAAGGGTCACGTGATCGTCAGCCAGGACACCGACTCCGAGTCGAACCTGCACGAGGCGGCAATGCCGTGGCTCGTCAAGAACGACAAGGAGTTCGACTGGATCGGCAAGTGGGCGACGCAGCAGGTCGCCGACCGTGGTCTCACGTGGATGCTCGTGGGATTCGAGAGCCCGAGCGGAGCGATTCCCGTCGAGGGCGGCCAGGTCGTGATCGACGGTGTCTCCTCGGGCCGCGTGACGAGCGTGCGCAAGAGCGCGGAGCTCGGCAAGGTGATCGGTCTCGCGATCGTGCCGAACGAGCTCGCGGTCGACGGCGGGCGCTTCGACGTGCAGGTGGACGGACGGCCGACGCCGATGACCGTGCATCTGGGGCCGTTCTACGACCCTGCCGGCGAGAAGGTGAAGTCGTGAGCCTCTCCTTCCTCTCCGTCGATGCTGCCGCCGACAGCGGCGGCTTCCATCCCGTGGCCGTCTCCGCTATCGATCGCGCGCAGCGCGACCTCGGCGCCACGTTCGAGGAGCGAGGCGGCTGGCTCGTTCCCGTCTCGATCCCCGGCGAGGAGGAGCACTCGGCAGCCCGCGTCGCCGATGTCTCGCACCTGACGAAGCTCGAGCTCCGGCCCGCGGGTGAGCCGATCGACGGCGACGGAGTCATCTGGTACGCCATCTCCCCGCGGCGTGCCCTCGTGCTCTGTCCTCCGTCGCAGGGCGATGCGGTGCGCGCGCAGATCGGGGATCGCTTCTCGCTCGACGTTACGAGCGCCTACTCGGTGATCGGCGATCGCCGGACCCGAGGCGGAGACCGTCCTGAGCCGGATGACCCACCTGCACCATTTCCCCTCGGGCGGCGAGATCGCACACGTGCAAGGTCACGTCCTGGAGCGTGACGGCGGCTACTGGATCATCTGCGCGCAGGAGCTCGGCCAGTACGTCTGGGAGGTTGCGGTCGACCGTGCCTCGGCTCTCGGCGGCGGCCCGGTCGGTGTCGACGCGCTCGCGGGAGGGGCGGCATGAAGGACATCTTCTTCCGCAAGGAGATCCTCAAGCGCCCGGGGCCGCTGAAGAAGCACTACGACGTCGTCATCATCGGCGGCGGCTCCCACGGCCTCGCGACCGCCTACTACCTCGCGATCCACCACGGCATCACGGACGTCGCGATCCTCGAGAAGAGCTACATCGGCTCCGGTGCGGCGGGGCGGAACACGACGATCATCCGCGCCAACTACCGCACGCCCGAGGGCGCAGCGTTCTACAAGGAGAGCGTCAAGATCTACGAGAAGCTCTCGGCCGACCTCGACTTCAACATGATGTTCTCGCAACACGGCCACTTCACGCTCGCGCACTCCGACCGGTCGCTCGTCGTCCAGAACGAGCGTGCCGAGGTGAACAAGCTCCTCGGGATCGACAGCCGCGTGATCGACCGGCAGGAGGTGAAGAAGCTCTGCCCCCAGATCCACATCGGCGAGGACGTGACGTGGCCGATTCAGGGTGCGCTCTACCACCCGCCCGGCGGGATCATCCGCCACGATGCCGTCGTCTGGGGGTACGCCAAGCAGGCGGGCCGCCGTGGCGCCGAGATCCACCAGGGGGTCGAGGTGACAGGATTCGACGTCCGGAACGGAAGAGTGCACGGGGTCAAGACGAACCAGGGTGACGTCTCCGCCGGTGTCGTCCTCAGCGCGACTGCAGGCTGGTCGACTCCCGTCGCTGCCCTGGCAGGCGTGCCGCTCCCCCTGACCGGCTCGATCCTGCAGGCGTTCGTGACCGAGCCGGTGAAGCCGTTCCTCGACAAGATCATCGTCTCCGCGCAGATGCACATCTACTGCTCGCAGACCGATCGTGGCGAGTTCCTCATCGGCGCCGAGGTCGAGCCGTACCCGACCTACTCGAACAAGGGAACCTTCCCGTTCATCGAGTACGCGTGCCGCCACATCCTCGAGCTCTTCCCACAGCTCCACGCGACGAAGATCCTGCGGCACTGGACCGGGCTCTGCGACATGAGCCCCGACTACAGCCCGATCATCGGGCTGACCGAGGTCGACGGCTTCCTCGTCGACTGCGGCTGGGGCACCTACGGCTTCAAGGCGGCCCCGATCACGGGCGTCACCCTCGCGGAGCTGATCGCGACGGGCAAGACGCCTGCTCTGATCGAGCCGTTCAAGCTCGAGCGCTTCTACAACGACAACCTCGTTTCCGAGCTTGCCGCAGCTGCAGTGAGCCACTGACATCACGGAAAGGTCGAACATGCTCTCCAGTCTCGAAATCGCGCAGGCCGCAGCCATGCGCCCGATCGCCGACGTTGCCGCCGAGGTGGGCATCGAGCCCGATGAGCTCGAGCTCTACGGGCGCTACAAGGCGAAGGTCGACCTCTCGATCCTCGATCGGCTGGCCGACAAGCCGGACGCGAAGCTGATCAACGTGACGGCGATCACGCCGACGCCTGCCGGGGAGGGCAAGACGACGACGTCGGTCTCGCTGACGCAGGGCTTCGGCAAGATCGGCCGCCGCGCGATCCTCGCGCTCCGCGAGCCGTCCCTCGGGCCGGTGTTCGGCGTCAAGGGAGGCGCGGCGGGCGGCGGCTACGCGCAGGTGGTGCCGATGGAGGACATCAACCTGCACTTCACGGGTGACATGCACGCGATCACGGCGGCGAACAACCTCCTCTCGGCACTGATCGACGCCCACCGGTTCCACCGGCACGAGCCCGAGATCGCGAGCGTCACGTGGCGGCGTGCCATCGACGTCACCGACCGGCAGCTGCGGAACATCGTCGGCGGCCTCGGTGGGGCGAAGAACGGCACCCCCGCCGAGTCGGGGTTCGACATCACCGCGGCGAGCGAGGTGATGGCGATCGTCGCCCTCGCGACCGATCTCGCCGACCTGCGCCGCAAGCTCGGCGCCATCACGGTCGGCTACACGCCCGACGGTGAGCCGGTGACCGCCGAGGACGTCAAGGCGGCAGGTGCGATGGCGGTGCTCCTCAAGGAGGCGATCAAGCCCAACATCGTCCAGACGCTCGAGGGCCAGATCTGCTTCATGCACGCCGGCCCCTTCGCGAACATCGCCCACGGCAACAACTCGGTCATCGCCGACCGCATCGCGCTCAAGCTGGGGGAGTTCGTGATCACCGAGTCCGGCTTCGCGGCAGATCTCGGGATGGAGAAGTTCATGGACATCGTCTGCCGGGTCGGTGGCCTTCGGCCGCACGTCGTCGTCATCGTCGCGACCGTCCGGGCGCTGCGCCATCACGGCGGCGGTGACTGGCGCGAGAAGGCGGAGATGGCTCAGATGACGGCCGAGGTCGAGACGGGGATGGCGAACCTCGCGAAGCACATCGAGAACGTGCGCGCCTTCGGGATCCAGCCGGTGGTCGCAATCAACACGCGGCCCGACGACGAGCCCGAGCTGCTCGAGCTGATCAAGGCGCGATCGCTGGAAGCGGGTGCGTTCGGCGCCGCGATCCACAACGGGTTCGGCCAGGGTGGCGAGGGCACGGTCGAGCTCGCCGAGGTCGTCGCTGCCGCCGCCGAGGCCGAGTCGGACTTCCAGATGCTGTACGCCGACGACGAGCCGATCGCGACGAAGATCGAGAAGATCGCGACGACGGTCTATGGAGCCGACGGCATCGAGCTCGCACCGGCGGCGCGGGACGCGATCGCCCGCTACGAGAAGCAGGGCCTCGCCCACCTGCCGATCTGCATGGCGAAGACGCACCTCTCGCTCTCGCACGACCCGACGCAGCGCAACCGGCCCTCCGGCTTCACGGTCCCGATCCGCGACATCCGCGTCTACTCGGGTGCCGGCATGCTCGTGCCGCTGTGCGGCGACATGCTGCAGATGCCGGGCTTCGGCGCGCAGCCGGCGGCGTTCCAGATCGACATCGACGAGCACGGCGAGACCGTCGGGTTGTTCTAAAACCAGCGCGGCTTCGCCGCGCTGTCTATTAGGCTCTCTGGATGAGCGAACTCGAAGGACAGCAACTCACCGCGGCGCAGCGCGAGGCCCTCGAGGCCGAGCTGGCCGACATGGAAGGCCCCCAGCGCAAGGCGGCGGTCGACGCGATCGCAACCGCGCGGGCCTTCGGAGATCTCTCGGAGAACTTCGAGTATCACGCGGCGAAGAACGAGCAGGGCCTGCTCGAGGCGCGGATCGCCCGCCTCCGCTACAAGCTCCAGCATGCGGTCGTCGTCGAGCACACCTCGACCGACTCGGTCGGCGTCGGCTCGATCGTCGAGATCGAGGACGAGCAGGGCGAGAAGATGGAGATCGAGATCTCGAGCGTCGGCGGCGTCTCGCCCGACTCGCCGCTCGGCGGCGCCTTGATGGGCGCGGCGGTCGGTGACGGCGTCGACGTCCCGGCGCCCCGGGGCTCCTGGCGCGCGACGGTCGTCTCGATCCGCGCCGCGTAGGAGTACCGACGTCGTGGTCGAGCCTCAAGTGAATATCGGAGCTCTCGCGATCATCGCGATCATCGCGGCCGTCGGTGCAGTCTGGCGTCGCTCGCCACGCCTCGTCCTCGCTGCGGTCGCGGCGGCACTTGGCGAGATAGCCTTCCGACGCTGGGTCTCCCGGTCGTCATCGGCAGCCGCGCGTCGGCTGCGGGGCCCGCTCAGCGGGCCCCGCAGCGCGCAGGACGATCCCTAGCCGATCAGGCCCGCCTTCTGGAGAGCGGCGGCGACCTTCTTCGGGACGAGGACCTTGTTGATCACGTGGACGACCCCGTTCGAAGCACCGAGGTTCGTCTTCGTCACGATTGCGGTGTTCAGGCCCGCCGAATCGGTGATCGCGACCTTTCCGCCCTTGAGCGACAGCATGATCTTGCCGTTCGCGTTCTTGCCGAGCAGGGTCGGGACCTTCCCGTTCTTCTTGGCCACGGCAACCGCGCTCGAGGCGACGACCTTCGAGCCGAGGACGTGGTACTTCAGCACCTGCGCCAGGAGCGCCTTGTTCATGGGGTCGGTCAGTGCCTTCGTGACGCCCGGAACGGCCTTCTCGAGGTTCTTGAACGCCGTATTCGTGGGTGCGAACACGGTCACGTTGGCCTTCGGGCTCGAGAGCGCGCCGGCGAGCCCGGCGGCCTTGACCAGGCTCACGAGCGTCGTGAAGTTCTTGTTCGACGCCGCGACGTCGACAACGGTTCCCTTCTTGGCGGCCTGCTGCCCGGCCGACGCCGATCCTACCACCGCTGCGACTGCGATCAGGGCCGTTGCTGCAAGCACGATGATTCTCTTCATCTCTCTCCTTTGTCCAAGTTTTGTCTAATTACTTCAATGTACCAGAACGCAGGGTCTCGCCCGGGTATTCCCGCGGTGATCGGCCTCGGTGAGGGCGGCCGCCGAAGGCGGCGGGCCCTCGGGTCTCAGGCGTCGAGCGGTGCGAAGAGGTCGACGGCGTTGCCGTCGGGATCGAGCACGCGCGCGTAGCGCTGGCCCCAGAAGGCATCCCACGGGACGTCCTTCGAGCCGAAGCCCGCCGCGACGATCGCCGCGTGTGTCTCGTCGACGCCGGAGGGAGTCCCGCAGTGGAACGCGAGCCCGAGCGGTTGACCGGCGGGTTGCTGCCAGTCGGGGTCGAGTTGCCTCATCAGCTCGACGGAGTCCCACATCACCCGCAGGCCGGACGGGAGCGCTGCCTCGAAGTGCTGCTCGTCGTCGGCCGGCTCGCCGACCGGGACGCCGAGGAGGGCGTAGAAGCGGCAGGAGGCGACCATGTCTGCCGTGACGATCCCGACTGCATCGAGGTGTGGGGCCACGCACGGACTGTATCTCGTAGGGTGGCGAGGGTGAGATCCGTGGTCATCAGCGGCGCGGGAAGCGGTATCGGCGCAGCGTGCGCGCGGAGGCTCGGGGCCGACGGCTACGGCGTCGTCCTGTCCGGCCGGCGGCGTGAGTTGCTCGACGAGGTCGCGGCCGATCTCGCGCACGCCGTCGTCGTTCCCGGCGACGTCACCGACCCGCATCACGCCACAGCGCTCGCCGACGCTGCGCGCGAGAGCTTCGGAGGTCTCGACGCCGTCGTCCTCAATGCGGGCGTCGGCGACTCTGCCGCTGCGGGAGACGACACCTTGGAGGGATGGGAGCGCACGATCGGGATCAACCTCACCGGCGCATTCCTCGTCGCGCGGGCCTGCCTTCCCCTGCTCGTCGAGCGGCGTGGCGCGCTCGTCGGTATCTCGTCCAACAGCGCGCTGCGTGCGAGCCCCGATGATGCGTCCTACGCCACCTCGAAAGCGGGTCTCTCGATGCTCTGCAAGGCGATCGCGAACGACTACGGGCCGCGCGGCGTGCGCGCAAACGCCGTCTGCCCGGGTTGGGTCCGGACGCCAATGGGTGACGCGTCGATGGACGGGCTCGCGCAACTGCGCGGCGTCGATCGCGAGGGCGCCTATGCGCTCACGCACGCACACGTCCCGCTCCGGCGTCCGGGCGAGCCCGAGGAGATCGCGTCGGTGGTCGCCTTCCTGCTCTCTCCCGAGGCCTCCTATGTGACCGGCGTCGAGCTGCTCGTCGACGGTGGAGGAGACGTCGTCGACGTCTCCGCGACTGCGTGGAGCGTCACCTCGCCGTCGCGCTGACCACCCGGAGCGCCGCCCGCGGCGCGGCCGGGGTATCGCCGTGGCGGAAGTATGCGAGCACGTCCGTTCCGGCCATGGCCAGGGCGTCCAGGTCGGTCGCGATCGTTCCCAGTTCGGCATCGTCGTAGGCGAGCTCCCGGAAGCGGACGTACACCCACCCGGCGTGGCCGCTTCGGTCGTCGACACGTACGGCGCCGACCGTGGCCAGCCGCTCCTCGACCCCGTCCCAGCTCGGGTCGCGGAGGTCGAGTGCGTAGCGGATGGCCGGGTCGGCCGATCCGAGCAGCAGCTCGATGAAGCCGTCGTCCCGGGGCGTCTCGACGACGATACGGACGCAGCCCAGTCGATCGCCGAGTGCCCGCACGCGTGCTTCGAACGTCGCGAGCCGGCCCGCGATCCGGTCGGGCGCCTTGACCGCGAACGTGAAGCCGTCCGGTACCTGCGCAGCCCAGGAGCGAAACTGGTCCTCGGAGGGCAGGCGGTACTTCGTCGCGTTCAGCTCGACCGTGTCGAGGTGCTGCGCGTAGAACGCCAGGAACTCGGCACGGTCGAGGCCGGTCGGGTAGAAGCCGGGCTGCCAGGACGGATAGCCCCAGCCCGACGTACCGACGTGGATGGCGGTCACGTCGCCGGGCGACGCTCGTAGGTGACGAAGGCGAGCGCTGTCCCGTCCGCTGCGATCAGAGGCTCCCGTGTCACCTCCGTGAACGCGGCCCGATCCCAGGCGGGAAACAGGACGTCACCGACGGCGTCGAGACCGACCTCGGTCAGCACGAGCGTGTCGGCGAGCGGCAGCGCCGCAGCAAAGATCTCGCTGCCGCCGATCACGAACACCTCGGCCGCGTCGTCCGCGAGCGCCAGAGCCTCGTCGAGTGAGGCCGCCCGCTCGGCGCCGTCGGCGGCCCACTCTGGGTTCCGCGTGACGACGATGTTGCGCCGACCCGGGAGTGGGCGGAAGCGCTCCGGCAGCGAATCCCACGTCCGCCGCCCCATCACGACCACGTGGCCCGTCGTGAGGTCGCGGAAGAACGCGAGGTCCTCCGGGATGTGCCACGGGATCGCGTCGCCCGTCCCGATCACGTTGCCGCGGGCGATCGCGGCAACGAGGGTGACCGTCACACCGCCACCGGCGCGCGGATCGCCGGGTGGTGCTGGTAGCCGATCACCTCGAAGTCCTCGAACGCGTAGTCGAAGATCGACGCGGGGCGACGCCCGAGCCGGAAGGTCGGGTACGGGTACGGGTCGCGGGCGAGCTGGGTCTCGATCTGCTCGCGATGGTTGTCGTACACGTGGCAGTCGCCGCCCGTCCAGATGAGATCGCCGACCTCGAGCTCGGATTGCTGCGCGAGCATGTGTGTGAGGAGCGCGTAGCTTGCGATGTTGAACGGGACGCCGAGAAAGACGTCGGCGCTGCGCTGGTACAGCTGGCAGCTCAGGCGGCCGCGGGAGCCCGGCGTGTCCGACGCGCCGACGTGGAACTGGAACAGCGCGTGACAGGGCTGCAGCGCCATCTTCGGGAGGTCGGCGACGTTCCAGGCGCTGACGATGATCCGCCGGGAGTCCGGGTCGTCCCGGAGGAGCCGCACCGTCTCCGCGATCTGGTCGACGTGCCCACCGTCGGGCGTGGGCCAGCTGCGCCACTGCACGCCGTAGACCGGGCCGAGGTCGCCGTCCTCGGCCGCCCATTCGTCCCAGATCGTGACGCCGCGATCCTGGAGCCAGCGGACGTTCGCGTCGCCCCGGAGGAACCAGAGCAGCTCGTAGGCGATCGAAGGGAAGTGCACCTTTTTCGTCGTCACGAGCGGGAACCCGTCGGCCAGGTCGAATCGCATCTGATACCCGAAGACGCTGAGCGTGCCCGTTCCGGTGCGGTCGTGCTTCGGCCGACCGCTCGCGAGAACATGACGTGCAAAGTCCTCGTACTGCGTGCGGATGGGCATGTGTCCGACGATAGCGCGCCGCCCGGTCAAGCGCGCTTCTCGCTGAGGACCGGCTCCGTCGCACCCGTCTCGACGACGACCCAGCCGTCGAACGCACGCAGAGGATACGGCGCGTTCAGGGGGACATCGGTCGTTCCCGCCGCGACGACGAACGAGCCGCACGGCTCGGCCAGGTGGCCGTCCCTGGTGAGCCAGAGCGTGTACGTGCCCCCCGTCGGCAGCACGGGCAGACCCGAGACGTGGAGCGTCAGCGGCCAGTTCCCGGCCTCGTCCTTGGCCAGGAGATCGATTGTCGCCTGGGCCCCGTTGGCACCTGTCATCGCGATCGTCTCGACGGGCGCTCCCGGGCCGTTTCGGGCGCCGATCGTGTAGCCGACGCCGAACAGGATCGTCGCCGCGATCGCCACGGCGCCGATCGCCGTGAAGCGCCGATGCGTGAACGGCACCGTCTGCCCATCGAGCTCGTCCGGGGGCTCCACGAGCTCCGGCGGCAGCTCGGGCTGCGGCCCGGCCGCGATCAGGAGCTCGTGTGCTGCGAGCAGCCTCGAGCGATCGGGATCGGCGGGGCCGACGAGATCGTCGAATCGGGGCGGGGTCGTGCTCACAGCTCCCCCTCGAGCGCGTCGGCGAGCCGGGCGAGGCCGCTTCGCGTGCGCGTCTTGACCGTGCCGAGCGGAACGTCGAGATAGCTCGCGATCTCGCTCTGCGAGAGGCCGGAGAAGTACGCGAGGTCGATCACCGAGCGCTCGCTCTCGGGCAACGTCTCGAGTGCCCGGTGCACGCGCCAGGCGTTCCAGGATGCCTCCGCCTGCTCGTCCGGCGTCAGGTCGGTCGACACGACCTCGGGTGGATCGGCGAGCGTCGGTGCCGGACGCCGTCGCTGCGCGTCGATGATCGCGTTGCGCGCGATCGTGTAGAGCCAGGCGCCTCCGGGGCCACGTCGCCGGTCGTAGCTGTGCGCGGAGCGCCAGACCGCCGTGAAGACGTCCTGCACCGAGTCCTCGGCCCGACCCCGATCGCCGATGCGACGCAACGCGAGCCCGAGGACCGACCGCGCGTAGCGACCGTAGAGCTCTTCGAAGGCCTCGCGCTCGCGCTGTGCGATGCGCTCGATGAGCGTCCCATCGGTGACCTCGGGTGCACTCACGACGGTGATCGTCGCCGTTCCGACGCGACCATGCAACCGCAGGGGGAAAACGGCATCCACACCGCGGACCTACGCGGTGCCGACGGTCACGGATTGGGACGGTGTGAAACGGTGTGGGTGCCAGGCTGAAGCCTGGCACCCACGCTCTTACCGACCTTCGAAGCGGGCGCCGACCGCGTCCCAGTCGACGACGTTCCAGATCGCCTCGAGGTACTCGGGACGCCGGTTCTGGTACTTGAGGTAGTACGCGTGCTCCCAGACGTCGATCCCGAGGAGGGGAGTCTTTCCCTCCGAGATCGGGGAGTCCTGGTTCGGCGTCGACATCACCGCGAGGCCGGTCCCGTCCCAGACGAGCCACGACCAGCCGGAGCCGAAGCGCTTGATGCCGGCGTCGATCATCTGCGCCCGCAGCACGTCGAACGCGCCGAACGTCGCCTGCACGGCCTCGCCGAGCGCGCCCGACGGCTCGCCGCCGCCGTTCGGGGAGAGCGTCGACCAGAACAACGCATGATTGGCGTGACCGCCGCCGTTGTTTCGCACGGCCGCCTGCTTGTCGGCCGGGAGAATCTCGAGGTTCGAGATGACCGCTTCGATTGGCCGGTCCATCCACTCGGTGCCGTCGAGGGCGGCGTTGAGGTTCGTCACGTACGCCGCGTGGTGCTTGCCGTGGTGGATCTCCATCGTTTGCGCGTCGATGTGCGGCTCGAGCGCGTCGAGTGCGTAGGGCAGCTCGGGCAGTTGATAGGCCATGCCTTCTCCTTCGTTCGGGTTCCGGTTCAAGGATATGCTGCGGGAGGTCTGTCGCCGAGCCGGAGGTTCCTCAGCACACATGCCCACGTACGACCGACATCACGCCGCGCGAGCTCAAACCGGCCCTTCTCGAGCTCGACGGTATCTCTCGGGCCTCGATCGAGGCTCACTACCGGTTGTATCAGGGTTACGTCGGCAAGCGGAACGAGATCCTCGCCAAGCTCGAGTCCGTCGACCGCTCCGGGGCGAACCAGGCCTACTCGGAGATCCGCGCGTTGAAGGTCGATCTCAGCTTCGCGGTCGGGGGAATCAAGAACCACGAGATCTACTTCGCGCACCTCGGCGGGGAAGGCGGCGACCCGACGGGACCGGTCAAGGAACTGATCGAGCGCGACTTCGGATCGGTGGAGCCTGGCGCGATGATCTCGACGGCGACGGGAATCGCCGGCAGGGGCTGGGCGTGGACCGCGTACGACTGGGACGAGCACCGGCTCTTCAACTACATCGGCGATGCTCAGAACACGTTCCCGGTCTGGAATGCCACGCCGCTGATCGCCCTCGACGTGTACGAGCACGCGTACTTCCTCGACTTCCAGACCGACCGCGCCGCATACATCGAGGCGTTCTTCGCAAACCTCGACTGGGCGTCGTCAACGGCTTCATCTCCTCGTACAGCATCCCCGCCACGTTCTGACCTCAAGGGGTGCTCCACTCCGGACGCGACAGCATCAGTTGTCGGCGGCTATCTCGTCGGCTCGATCCCCTTCGGTGTCGTCGTCGTGCGGTTGCTGCGGGGCGAGGACATCCGGGCAGCAGGGGAGCGGCAACATCGGCGCCTCCAACGTGTGGCGCTCGTACGGACGCTCGCTCGGTGCACCCGTCGCCCTCCTCGATGTCCTCAAGGGCTTCGTTCCGGCGCTCGTCGGTCTCAAGCTCGGCGGCGAGTGGGTCGGCGTGCTCGCCGGCTCTGCCGCGATGGCCGGGCACGCACGGCCGATCTGGCTCGGGTTCACGAAGGGCGGCAAGATGGTCGCGACGGGCGGCGGCGTTGCGCTCGCCCTCGCGCCGCTCGCTGCGGGCATCTGCCTGATCGTCTGGGTCGCCGTCTTCGCGGTGTTTCGCTACGCCTCGCTCGCTTCGCTTCTCACCGCGGCCGCGCTCCCCCTCCTCTGTATGGCGCTCGGAGAGCCGTGGCCGACCGTAGCTTTCGCAGCTTTCGCGGCCGTCGCGGTGATCTTCCTGCACCGCCAGAACATCGGCCGTCTGCTCCACGGCACCGAGTCGCGCTTCTCGCGCGGGAGCGACCCTGCCGCTACGCCGTGAGCCAGTCCGCGAGCGTCGTCTGAGGCGAGGGGTCGGCGCCGCTCATCTCGCCGCGTAGCTCTCCGACCGTGCCCCACCGCTCCGCGAGCACGTCGTGGGCGTGGATCGTCTCGAGGTTCACCTGGCGCGAGAGCACGAAGTCCTCGTCCGCGAGGGCCGGGACCTCGTCGAGCAGGCTCTTCAGGGCGACGCGGACTGAATCCTCCACGAAGCGTGGCTGGAGGTGGGCGTGCTCCACGACGAAGAGCTCATCGGGTCGCTTGAGGAGCTCGAAGACGGGAGCGCTCATCGACCGCTCGACGACGGCGACGAGCGTCTCGGCATCGATCTCGCTCGTCGTGCCGACGAGAAGCGTTCCTCGGCCGCGCTGGTTGTGCGTCGCAATCGGGACGAGCTGCAGGATCTTCTCGATCGAGGAGGGCTCGAAGCCGGCCTCCGACAGGCGCTCGGCGGCCCGCCCCGCAACGAGTCCCTGGGCGCACGGGCACGCGTTGATCCCGGTAGCCTCGACACCGACGACGCGCCGTGCGTTCGTCGCAGTCGCGGCCGCGATCCCGATCAGCGAGACCATCTCCTGTGTCGGGAGCCCTGTCACCGGCGTGACCCGGCGCATCGGCCAGCGGGCGGTGATGCGGACCTCGGCCCGGACGGCGTTCTGGCGCTCGACGATGTTGCGGGCGATCACCTCGGCGATCTCCTCCACGATCCTCGCCTCGCCGAGGACGGCGTCGCCGATCGCCTCGTCGAAGACCTCCGGGAACCGCGACATGTGGACGCCCTTCTGACCGCGGGCGAGGTCGACGGTGCATTCGATGTCTGCTGCCATCACCGTCTCGGCCTCGCCACGGCGGATCCGGATCGCCTTCTGCACGCCCGTCACGCCGGCGCGCGAGAGGGCAAGCTCCACCGGTGGCGCCGACGCCTGCATGTCCGCGACGAGATGCAAGTGGTCCGGCATCTCGGGAACGTAGCAGCGGCGATTCGGGCGGGCGGAAGGGGCGCCCGCCGCGGCTATGGCAGTCGGAGGGTCTGCTGCAGGGCACTCACGGGGGAATCGTCCCAACCGTGCTCGCCGACCGATTCGTTGCCGCGCGGGTAGAGCGTCACGGCGAGCACGATGCCCGCGGTGAGCCCACCGACGAGGAGCGCACGACGACCGAGCGCTCCGGGAAGGCGATGTCGCCCGCTGCGCTGCCAGTCGAGCCTCCCGATGCGGGTTGCCCGGAAGGCATAGGCGAGGATGTGAACGAGGACGAGGGCGATCCAGACGACGAAGCTCGCGACGTGAACCGTGCCGAGGATCCCGCTGCGGGCTCCCGTTGCGACCAGCGCCACGCCGCTGCCGAACAGCGTGACCGTCGAGAGGACGAGGAACGGTGCCAGTGCGCGAAGCGTCAGCGCCGGCGGCCCCCGGCGGACGTAGTCGGCGTTACGGGTGTAGTACCGGAGCATCCTCCAGCTCGTGGTCGCGATCTTCAATGCGAGCGGAGCGATGAGGAGGAGCCCCAGCGCGATATGGATGGGAAGCAGCGCCCCGAGCGCGATCGTCGTCGCCGCCTCGAACGGGAGGAGTGCGAGGAGAACGAGGCCGATCGCGCTCGTGAGCCGCATGTTGCCGGCGACGCTGCTGGTGGGCCGCTGCTCGGACACTTCCGCGCGTGAGCCGTCATCCGTCGCCTCGCGGGCGACCTCCAGAACGACTTCGCGTGCTGTCTCGAGCATCGCCGCCGAGTCTGCACGAGCGAAGCTGAACACGGCCTGAACTCCGCGGCGGTGGGCGCCCCACGCGATCTCTCCGTTTGCCCTTCGACGCCCGGGGCGTGAGAATGGCCCGGTGGGCGTCTCCGAGGACCCGTCCGTCACGTCGAGTGGCGGAGCGCGCCGAAGCCGGCGCGATCGCGGCACGCGCGCGAACGCCGCCGCCGCGGCGGCAGGCCCGGCGGCTGTCTGGCCCGGTCTCTCGAGCGGGGCGTACAAGCCGCTCTCGACCTCCGAGATCGAGCGCATCCACGCGACGGCACTCGATGTGCTCGAGAAGATCGGGATCGGCGAGCCGATTCCCGAGATCCTCCACTACGCACTCCCTCGCGGCTGCACGATAGGGGAGGACGGCCGGCTCCGATTCCCGCGTGGGCTCGTCGAAGAGATGATGGGCGTTGCCTCCCGGGGCTACGTCAGGCATGCGGTCGACCCGGCCAACGACATCGAGATCACCGGCGAGCGCGTCTACTTCTGCACGTCGGGCGAGGCCGTCACCGTTCTCGACTATCCCTCGCAGACGTTCAGGCCGACCCGTCTCACCGACCTCTACGACGCAGCTCGGCTCGTCGACCGGCTCCCGAACATCCACTGCTACGGGCAGCCGTTCATCGCGTCCGAGTACAGCGAGGAGGTCTACGTCCACGACATCAATGTCGCCTACGCGGCGCTCGCCGGCCAGAACAAGCCGTTCTCGTTCAGCTGCGCCACCGTGGGCCACGTCGACGACCTCGTCGCGATGTTCGATCTCGTCGCGGGCGGCGAGGGCCAGTTCCTCGAGCGTCCGTTCTGCAGCATCGGCGGCTGCCCCATCGTGTCGCCGCTGCGATTCGGGAAGGACAACGCCGAGGTGCTCGTGCGGACGGCAGAGCTCGGCCTCGCCGCCGACATCGCGATCGCTCCTCAGGCGGGAGCGACCGCTCCTGCCGCGCTCGCCGGCGCACTCGTCCAGTCGTACGCCGAGACGCTCGCCTGTCTCGTCGTCGTCAACCTGATCCGGCCCGGCAACCCGTTCGATTTCGGGATGTGGCCGTTCGTCTCGGACCTTCGCACCGGCGCGTTCTCCGGAGGTGGGGGCGAGGAGGCGCTGCTGATGGCCGCGAGCGCGCAGATCGCGAACCACTTCGGCTTCGTCTCCTCGGTTGCGACCGGGATGACCGACGCGAAGACGATGGACGCCCAGGCCGGCTACGAGAAGGGCATCACGATCACGGCGGCGGCGCTCGCCGGAGGCAACCTCGTCTCCGCCTATCCGGGCATCGTCGGCAGCCTGATGGGACAGTCGTTCGAGGGGCTGCTGATCGACAACGACCTGCTCGGGAACGCGCAGCGCCTCCTCCGCGGGATCGAGGTGACCGACGAAACGCTCTCGTTCGACGTGATCGAGGAGACGGTCTTCGGGATCGGTCACTACCTCGGCTCTGACCAGACGGTCCAGATGATGCGGAGCGAGTTCCAGTACCCGGACATCGCCGATCGGACGAGCCCCGGCGCCTGGGAGGACGAGGGAAGCCGGAGCATCTACGACCGCGCACACGAGCGGGTGCGGGAGATCCTCTCCTCGCACTACCCCGAGCACCTCGACCCCGCGGTCGACGCGAAGATCCGCGAGCGCTTCCCGATTCGCCTCGACCCTGCAGACATGCGGCCGGGCAACGGACGCTGGGAGCTCGACCGTGTAATCACTCGGGCCGATTCCGTTCAGGCGACGCTCAGGTAGCGACTGCGAGGATGGGCGCCATGGTGAGGCTCCGCGAGCACGCACCGCCCGTGGTCACGACAGTGATGCACTGGGCCGTCTCGACGGGTGCAGGCGTCTGGCACAGCCTGGCGGGCGTGTCGCCGGTCGTGCTCGGCATCGCCGTTGCCCTCCATGTCGGCAAGCTCGTCGCAGAGGCGCGGGCGTGGCACTGGATCGTTCGCTACGCCCACGCCCTCCGCCCGATTCCCTTCGGTACCACGCTCGGCGCGTTCGTCTCCTCGATCGGCGCCAACGCGGTGCTGCCTGCCCGGGTCGGTGAGGCGCTGCGCGTCGGGGTGGTGAAGCGGCGGGTCGATGGCTCGAGCACGGTCACGATCGTCTCGACGATCGTGCTCGAGACGGGGATCGAGGTGCTCTTCGGGGCTGCGGTGATCGTTGCCGTGCTCCTCGCCGGCAAGTCGTTGGGCGCGAGCGGCCCTCTGGCCCACGGCCCCTCGGCGGTCGCGGCGAGCCCCGTTGCTCTCACGGTGGCCGTTGCGATCGCGTCCGCCCTTCTCGTCCTCGCGATCGTCTATCGAGGGCGAGCGATGAGCATCGCGAGGAGAATGGTGGACGGGTTTGCCATCCTGCGCTCCCCCCGCGCCTTCGTCGTGCGCGTCCTCTCGTGGAAGGTCGTCGCGTGGGCGCTGCGACTCGCATCCGTGTACGCCTTTCTCCTCGCCTTCCGGGTGCCCGCGGCGCCGTTCACTGCGGTCGCGGTCGTTGCCGCGCAGAATCTGGCTGCGGCCATTCCGCTGCTCCCGGGGAACGCCGGCACGCAGCAGGCCGCGATCGGTGTGGCCCTCGCGGGAACTGCCGGCGCTGCGGCGGTGCTCGGCTTCGGGATCGGGATGCAGGCCTCCACCGCGATCGCCGATCTCGTGCTCGGAGCGGCCGCGCTCTTCCTCGTGGCCGGGAGTGGAGACCTCCGTGCTGCGTGCACCTCGCTTCTCCCCCGGCGGCGTGCTCGACCGTCCCAGATTCCCGCCTGAGTCGCGCTGTCGCCGATGACCGATCCGGACAGCGATACTGCGGAGATGATCGATCCCACCATCCTCCTGATCGAGGATGATCTCGAGCTTCGCGCGCTCGTGACACGCGGCCTTCGCGAGGAGGGCTTCGACGTCGTCACGGCGGGAAACGCCGGTGAGGTGTTCGACGTGATCAAGGGCGCCGATCCGGATGCCCTCGTCGTCGATATCGGCCTGCCCGACGCGGATGGCCGCGACGTCGTCCAGGCGCTCCGCGCGGAGGGAGTGACTGCACCGGTCATCTTCCTCACTGCGCGGGACGCGCTCCCCGACCGGCTCTCCGGCTTCGCGGCCGGCGGTGACGACTACCTCACGAAGCCCTTTGCCTTCGCCGAGCTCGTCGCGCGCCTCCACGCGCTGATGAAGCGCAGCGGCAGCGATCTCACCGCGCATGTCGGCAAGCTCAGGCTCGACCCCGCCACGCATGCCGCGTCGTGCGGCGGCGAGAGCGCCGAGCTCACACCGACCGAGTTCCGGATCCTCGCCCGGCTCGCCGCGCGTCCCGGGGACGCCGTCCGCAGGCGTCAGCTCGTGGACGCCGGCTGGGCGCATGGCGCGATCGTTCACGACAACACCCTGGACGTGTATATCGCGCGGCTCCGGCGAAAGCTCGGCACGCTCCCCGAGGCTCCCGAGATCGCGACCGTTCACGGCGTCGGCTACTCGCTCCGGTGAGACGCCCTCTACGGCTCGGGGTCCGAACGCGGCTCCTTCTCGCTGTCATCGGCGCCGTTGCCATTGCCCTTGTCGTCGGGGTAGCGGCGTTCAACATCTTCCTCGGCCAACGGCTCACGGCGAGCGCGATATCACTCGGACGGGCCCAGGCAGAGGCCCAGCTCTCCTCGCTCCAGATCGTCGGCGGGAAGCTCGTCGTCCCCGATGGGCTCGCCGAGGGAACTCCAGTCGGGAGCCCCTCCTGGGTGTTCGCGGGCCAGAGCAATATCGAGAAGCCTCGCGTTCCTGGCTCCTGGACAGCCGCTGCGGTGGCGCTCGCAGGAGGGCCCGAGCGCACGATTCGGGTGAACGAGTCGGTGCGTCTCTACGCCATTCCGGTCGTCGACGGCGGCAATCGCGTCGGCACCGTCGTCGCGGGTGTTCTGCTCGCGCCCTACGACGAGACCGCGACGATCGCGTTCGTCGGCTCGGTCGTCCTGGCGGTGGCGCTGCTCGCGGCGGTCGCCGTTCTCACGCACTGGATCCTCGGCAAGGCGCTGCTGCCGGTCTCCCGCATGACCGACGACGCCGCTGCCTGGAGCGACCACGACCTCGACAAGCGCTTCAACCAGGGTGAGCCGTACGACGAGCTGACACAACTCGCCGCGACGCTCGATGCGCTCCTCGAGCGCCTCTCCGCCAGCCTGCGGCACGAGCAGCGCTTTACGGCGGAGCTCTCCCACGAGCTTCGCACGCCGCTTGCCAAGATCGCCGCCGAATCGGAGCTCGCTCTCGCCCGGCCGCGGACGAGTGACTCCTACAGGGACAGCCTCGCAGCCGTCTCGCGCAACGCGGAGCAGATGACGCGCACCGTCGAGGCGCTCGTCGCCGCCGCCCGGCAGGACGCAGGGCTGAGCCGCAGCACGACGGATGCCCGTCAGGGGGTGCAGCTCGCGGTGGACGGCGTCGGCGACGATGCCCGCGCGCGTGGAGTCGACCTCGAGGTATCGCTCCCGGGCAGCGCGGTTCAGGTGGCGGTCGAGCTCGATCTGCTGGAGAGGATCATCCATCCGTTGCTCGACAACGCGATGCGGTACGGACGTGTCACGCGTGATGCGTCGACCTGTCCACCAGAGGGACGGCCGCGGTCGTCGCGATACGCGACGACGGCCCCGGAGTCGGCGAGGCGGAGGTGGAGAGCATCTTCGCTGCCCGGAGTGCGCGGCGAAGCCGCAAGCGGGGCCCCGCGTGGGGCGGGCCTCGGTCTCGCGCTCGCATTGCCGCCTCGCGCGGAGCGCGGGCGGCGAGATCACGGCCGACGCCTCTCGTGAGGGCGGCGCGTTCACGCTCCAGCTACCTCTCGCGTAAGGAGTCGCGGCGTCCTCAGGCGGGCGCCGCCGGCGAACCTGAACAGAACCTGAGCGCAGGCGATTTTCGGCCCCACGGAAGGGATCGCGCCCCTACGATGCCGCCGGCATGGATTACCGGCTCTACCACGCGACGAATCAGTTCGTCGCGAATCACGACTGGATCGGGCGGGCGATGGGAGCCCTCGAGACGTGGGCGGTACCCGTCTTCGCCCTCGCCACGTTCAGTCTCTGGCTGTTCGCCCGCCCCGGCGGGCCTCGCAAGTGGAAGCTGGCCTGCATGTCTGCGCTCGTCTCCGCCGCGACCGCGATGTTGTTCTCGCAGGCGATCGGGAAGCTGTGGTTCCGTGAGCGGCCGTTCGTGACCCATCCGGACGCCCACGTCTGGGGCAACCGTTCCCTCGATCCGTCGTTCCCGTCCGACCATGCAAGCGCGTCTTTCGGGATCGCTTTCGCCGTCTTCCTGTTCGACCGCCTCGTCGGCTCGTTCTTCCTCGCTGCGGCCGCCGTGATCGCGATCGGCCGCGTCTTCGTCGGCGCGCACTATCCGTTGGACGTCGTCGGCGGCACCCTCGTCGGAGTCGGCGCGGCGCTGCTCGTCGTCCGAACGGCGATGCCGCTGATCGAGGGCGTGGTACGCGTCGTCGAGCGCGTCACCGATCCCGTCGTGGCGACGCTCGGCCGCGTTCTCGGCAGGGCTCTCGCGCCCCTGCACGGGTTCAGGCGAGCCGCGCGTCACTAGCTCAGGGCGTCCGCCGCCAGCCGACGGATCGCGTGGTGCGCGACGAGGATGCAGACAGCTGCCAGCGGGAGCTCGACGAGGACGGCCGCGGCGACGGCGAGCCACAGGTCGAGTCGATCGGAGGACGTGACGATGTCGAACCACGCGTCGCAGAAGAGCATCGCAGCAGCACCACCGGCGATCACCGCGAGCCATGCGGATCGGCGTAGCGCCGCGGCGACCGTGGCGAGCAGGGCGACCGCGATCCCCGCGTCGAACCCCGCCCAGGCGACGTCCCAGTGTCGTGCAACGTGATGTGCGGGAAGCTCGGCCGTCAGTGCAACCGTCCACGGCACGAGCACGACCGCGGCGGCCCCGAGCAGGACGATCGCCCACATCTGGTACATCGCCGAGGCGCTGCGAGAGCCGTTGCCGCATGGTCGAGCCGGATCCTTGCAGACCGGAGGTGCGGGGAAGCGGCGGATTGTTCCCTGGTTGCCCGGAGTCGGCGACGGGCGGCAAGCGGTTCTCAGCTCGGGGTGGTCACGGTAGGCGTGCGACCGAGTCGCGACAGGGCCGCGACGACACGGACTTCGGGAAGCAGCCCCTCGACGCGCATCGCCGCGATACCGATCCGCGGGAGACCGAGGGCGTTCTCGTAGAGCAGGTAGCGGGGCTCCCAGCGCGGCCCGAACTTGGCGTTGAACCGGTAGAGGCTCTCGATCTGGAAGTACGGATTCCCGATCCTGACCAGGCGCGCGAGCGAGCGGTCGCGGAGCCCGACGGGGTTGCTGAGCACCCGTGCGAATGCGGCGAAGTTGAGAGAGAGCTCCTCGACTCCGCGTTCGCGCAGCAGCTCGATCGAGCGAACGACGGCGTACTCCATGAGACCGTTCGGAGCGCTGCGATCCCGTCGCATCAGGGAGAGCGACATCGCCGGTCGATCGAACGTCGGCACGAAATGCAGCAGACCGCGCAACGTTCCCTGGGCGTCGCGCGTCAGGACGACGATCGTCTCGGCCTGATGCTCGCCCCCGAGGGAGTCCATTGCCATCGAAAAGCCCCGCTCCGGCTCCTCGCCGCGCCAATCGGCGAGAGCGGCCTCGAGCTCCGCCTTCGCTTCCGCATCGAGGTCTCCGATCGAGTGGATCGTCGCGGTGAACCCGGCGTGCTCGAGCCGGTGCATCGACTGCCGCACCTTTCGGATAGCGCGACCCTCGAGGGAGAACGCACGGGTGTCGACGATCGCCTCGTCGCCGAGGTAGAACGGCAACAGGCCCGCGTCGCGGTAGAGCGGCAGCAGGTCTCGCCCAACGCCAACGGCGCCGATCGTGAGGCCCGCTCGCTCAGCGAACGAGCAGACCTGGCGTAGCAGCGCCGGGAGCGCGCCGGGCGGGCCGACCGGATCGCCCGAGATGAGGAGCACGCCGTTCGTCACGCGATACGCGAGAAAGGCGTCGCGATTCTCGGAGACGAAGAGGCTGGCGTCGCGGCGGAGCTTGAAGAAGGCAAGCGTGTCCGTGCCGTGGGCGCGCACGAGCCCGAGGGCGGTGGCCCTGTCACGAGCTCCTGCCGGGCCGCGCATCGCGCGGCGGGGCCGAAGGAGAAGGGATGTGGCGGCGACGAGCGCGGCGAATCCGATGAGTCCGAGCTCGATGCGAAGCCAGCCGAGCTCGTCCCGGAGCGGCACCGTGCCCGCGCTCGAGGTCAGCAGCGCCGCGGCCTCGCGGACGATCGCAGGATGCGCCGTGCCGTCGGGCAGCGCCACGAGGACCGACACGATCGCGGTCGTCGTCAGGATGAGCGCCGTCGCCAGCACGACGCGCAGTCGCGCCCTGAGTTGGAACGGTGCCGGCGCGACGTAGAACGCGTCACGCCCCCACCACAAGAGCGCCGCGAGGCCGAACGTTACGGTCGCCTCCTCGATGTCCAGGCCCTTGAGGAGATCCGTCGCACCGAGGGCGATGAGGAGCAGGATCGCGACATGGAGTGCCCGCTGCCTGCGTCGCGCGAGCGACCAGGCGACGACGGCGAGCGTCGTCGCCGCCGGCAGCGCGAGCACGTGGAACACCGGCAGCGCCGACAGGGGCTCGATCTGGACGAGAACGCGTGTGCGCGAAGGCACATTGGCCGTGAGCGCCGATACGACGTTGACGACCGCGACCGAGAGCGTGAGCAGTGCCGCAAGTGACGGGAGGCTCTCGCTCCGACTCATGCGGCGCAGCGGAGTTGTACGCCGGTGGATGCCGAGCCCCCAGCTCGCGGTGTCTCTCTTCGACGGGAAGATGTCGCGCCAGTCCTTGGCGACGAGCCAGAGACCGAGGGCTGTCGCGACGATGGGGACCTCGGAGTGGCGTCCCAGCCCCGCGAGATGTGCCGCGAGCACGAGGCAGAGAATGACGCCGCCGAGAACGTACTCGTGGATACGCCGCCCGAGGACGAAGACCCTCGGGCCTTGCGGGTGGCGCTGAAGCGCGATCGGGCCTATCGGGCGCGGCCCGGCGGGAAGCACGTCGATCTCGATCTCGCCTGTCGTCACTCGAGCCCCTTCGGCCGACTGTCCTGACCATCGTGATCGACAGTGGCTGACGATCTCCTGAACGGTGCGCCGTTCAGGCCGTCGTCAGGATCCCGGCCCTACGGTCATGGCCGAGATGAGAATCGCGATCGTGAGCGACTACTACTACCCGCAGCTCGGCGGTGTCACCGAGCATGTCCACGGTCAGGCAACCGAGCTGGCTCGGCGGGGGCACGACGTCACGGTCATCACGCCGGCGCTCATCAAGGTGCCCCGGACCGTCGACGGCGACGTCCTCCCACCAGAGCCGTTCGAGGTCGTGAGGGTCGGCCGCGCGATCCCCGTGTACGCGAACCGCGCGGAGGCGCTCGTCAGCTGGTCTCCGCGACTCGGCGCCGAGCTCGACCGCCTGTTCGCGGCACGCCGCTTCGACGTCGTCCACATCCACAACCCGATCGGCCCGTGGCTCGCGATCGCGGCGGCCCGCCGCTCGCTCGCCCCGGTGACCGTTGGCACGCTCCACAGCGTCGTCGCGCCCGGATATCCCCTCCTGCGCGCATTCGGCGGGATCCTCGCGCGGCACCTGCGACGGCTCGACGCCTGCATCACCGTTTCCGACACCGTCATCGACTCGCTCTCTCCCTCCCTTCCGGGCCAGCAGTTCGTCACGATCCCGAACGGGATCGACGCGAGCTTCTTCGCACCCGACGCGGAACCGATGCCGGAGCTGGCAGGTCGTCCGACGATGCTCTTCGTCGGACGGTTCGACCCGAGGAACGGCGTCGGTCATGCGATCGGGGCCTTCCGGATCGTGAAGCGCTCGCACCCGGACCTTCAGCTCGTCGTCGTCGGGGACGGCCCGCTGCGTCCCCTCGTCGAGAGGCTCGTACCCGAGGCGCTGCGTGGTGACGTTCACTTCGTCGGCCGCGTGAACCGGCTTCGTCCGCGCTATCTCGCGAGCGCCGACGTCCTCTGCTCACCCTGCGCACTTGCATCGTTCGGGATGGTCGTGCTCGAGGGGATGAGCGCCGGCGTGCCGGTCGTGGCCACGCGGTTGCCGGGGTTCGCAGGCGTCATGCGCGAGGGGATCGACGGTCTCATGGTCGACGATCCCGAGGACGAGGACGGCTTCGCCGTTGCACTCGATCGCGTCCTCCGGAACCCCGCCTGGAGCGCGCAGATGGGAGCGGCGGGTCGACGACGGGCGGTCGAGCACTTCTCGTGGCCGGTGGTCGTCGATCGACTCGAGGCGCTCTACGAGCGTCTCGGAGCGCAACCCTCGCTCCAGGCGCGGGCGCGAGTGGCGGCCTGACCGTGGACAGGAGTGCGACTCTTGCGGTCGGAGCACTCGCTGCCGGCGCGGCCTACCTTGCCGGCACCTTCCATCGGAACGCTCCGGTCTTCGGGGCGGTCGCCCAGCCAAGACTCGCAGCCGGCGACCACCGCTTCTCGCTCACCTTCGACGATGGGCCCGATCCACGCCACACCCCCGAGATCAGCGAGCTCCTTGCAGCGCGCGGCCACCGAGCCACGTTCTTCGTGCTCGGCCGGGCTGCCCGGGAGCATCCGCACCTGATCCGCAAGGTGGTGTCCGACGGGCACGAGGTCGCATGCCACGGCGACGATCACCGACTGCTCTCGTTTGCGCCGCCGAGCGTCGTCGCGCGGCAGATCGGTGCCTGGGAGGAGGCCGTCGAAGGAGCGCTCGGGACGCCGGGCGCGAGGCTGTTCCGGACACCACACGGCTTCCGCAGCCCCTGGCTCGTGCGTGTCGCTCGGAACGAGGGATACGTCGTCTGCGGTTGGGACGGCTCGGTGTTCGATACGGCGGAGCCCGGAATCGAGACGATCGTGAACCGCGTCGTGCCACTGCTTCGCCCGGGCGCCGTCGTCCTGCTCCACGACGGAGACGGCTCGGGTCAAGGAGCATCCCGCGCGCAGACGGTGGCGGCCATCGAGCCGATTCTCACAGCCGCTGAGGCCATCGGCCTTCGCTCGACGACGTTCGGGTCGCTGCTCGGCGCGCGGGAGGTCGGCCGGCTGGGAGCCTTCGCCCTGTGAGGGCCTACCGCAGAAGGCGTGACAGGCGCCGGTCCTTCAGCTCCTTGCCGCCGGTCTGACACGTCGGGCAGTAGGTGATCGTGTGCTCCTCGAACGCCACGCGCCGGAGCGTGTCGTGGCCGAGCGGGCACGGCTCACCGAAGTGCCCGTGGATCCGGTAGACGTCCTTGTCGCCCTTCCCCGCTTCACGGAGTGTGAGCGCGCGCTCGAGGTCGTCGTCGATCGCCGCCGCCAGCGTCCGAGCCTCCTCGGCCGACAGGTCGGTCGAGAGCTTGAACGGAGACACCTTCGCGAGCCAGAGGATCTCGTTCGCGTGCGCGCGGCCGATGCCGGCGATCGCGCGTTGGTCGCGTAGGAGAGGGTGGAGCTGTCGCCGCTCTTGCACAAGGATCTCCGCGAGTCGCTCCGGCCCGAGACCGAGCGCCTCGGGCCCGAGGTGCGCGAGCTCCGCTTCGAGTCGCGCGGGCGTGAAGAGCCACACGCCCGCGCGCTTCTTCTTGCCTGCCTCGGTGAGAACGAGCTCGCCGCCGTCGACGAACGTGAGCCGGAACATCGGCGTCTTCGGTGTCTTTGCCCCCGGGGCGTGATAGCGCAGCCGACCGGCACTCATCAGGTGAACGCGGAGGACGAGCTCGCCGTCCGCCGTCGGGAGGAGCAGGTTCTTGCCGCGGCGCCGCGCTCCCGCAAAGCTCCGACCCTCGAGCGCGTCGAGCGGCGGATCGAACGTCTTCAGCGTCGCGATGTGGGCAGGGCCGGCCCGTTCCACCGGCGCACGTGCGACGAGCGGGTCGAGCTCGCGCACCCACGCCTCGACTTCCGGTAGCTCGGGCATGGGGGTAGTTTCCCCTGAATGGCGGCTCCGATCCAGGTCGAGGTGGTGCGCGGGGGGATCGTCGAGGCGATGCACGCCGTGCACGCCGTTGCCGTACGCGATGGGGCGATCGTCGCCGAGGCGGGAGACCCACGACGTGTCGCCTTCCTTCGCTCGGCGGCGAAGCCCATCCAGGTGCTGCCGCTCGTCCGGGCCCGGCCCGACCTCGACGATCGCGAGATCGCGATCGCGTGCTCGTCCCATCTCGCCCGCCCGGAGCAGCTCGAGGCCGTGCGATCGCTGCTCTCGAAGGCACACGCGTCCGAGGCCGATCTCGAGACCGGGCGCGCGCCGACTCCGATCGAGCACACGTGCTCCGGCAAGCACGCCGGGTTCCTCCTCCTCTGCCGCGAGCGAGGGTTCGAGACGGAGGGGTACAGTCTCGCCTCTCACCCGTTGCAGCGGGAGGTGCTCGGGATCGTCGCGGACGCCGCCGAGATCGATCCGAGCTCGATCGGCGTCGCGACCGACGGCTGCGGGGTCCCGACGTTCGCCCTGCCGCTCGACCGCTGCGCCCACGTCATTGCCCGACTCCCGCATCTCGACGGCGGATCACGGGTCGTCGCGGCGATGCGCGGCAACCCGGAGATGCTGCGCGGGCCGATCGCGGCGGACGCGATGCTGATCCGGGAGGCCGACGGCTGGATTGCGAAGGGTGGTGCCGAAGGCCTCTTCTGCGCTGCTTCCATCGACGGTCTCGGAGTCGCGCTCAAGGTCGAGGACGGCTCCTTCCGCGCAATTCGCCCTGCACTCGCGCATTTTCTGGGCCTGCTCGGTGTCGAGACGGGCGCGCTCGGTTTCGTCACCCTGGAAAACAGCCACGGCGAGACGGTCGGGCAGCTGAGGGCACGTCCCGAAACTCGTCCCCCAAACGGAGCAAGTCGCGTATAGGATTCGCTCCCTGCAAGGGGGAAGCCGGCCGGAGGGGGTCGGGGAATCGGTACAGGGATAGGGCTCGTCTCTTCGTCAACCACGAGAAGAAGGGGTTCATGCTCTCGGTCGAAATCGCTCTGCCAGACGTCGAGGAACTGCACAAGCTCGTAGAGCAGGGGCAGGAGAAGGGGTTTCTCACCTACGACGAGATCGTCAACGCGCTCGAGGATGTCGAGTTGACGAAGGAGCAACTGGAGGAATTCACCACGTACGCGATCGACCACTCGATCGAGCTCGTCGAGGGTGAGCAGCACAAGCGGCTGCCACACGAGCCGGCTCCGGTCGAGGACGAGAAGGTCGTCGCACCGAAGCTCGACCTCACGGTCGAGCCGTCGCTCGACTCGCTGAGGCTCTACCTCCGCGAGATCGGGAAGGTGCCGCTGCTCACCGCGCATCAGGAGGTGTCGCTCGCGAAGAGGATCGAGCGAGGCGACATGTCGGCGAAGCAGCACATGATCGAGGCGAATCTGAGGCTCGTCGTCTCGATCGCGAAGGGATACCTGGGGCGGGGCCTGTCCTTCCTGGATCTGATCCAGGAAGGGTCGCTCGGCTTGATCCGTGCGGTGGAGAAGTTCGACCATCGCAAGGGGTACAAGTTCTCGACCTACGCGACCTGGTGGATCCGCCAGGCAGTCACCCGGGCGATCGCCGACAAGGCGCGCACGATCCGGATCCCGGTGCACATGGTCGAGAAGCTCAACAAGGTCGTCCACATCGAGCGCCAGCTCGTACAGCGGCTCGGCCGCGAGCCGAAGCCCGAGGAGATCGCAGAGGAGCTCGAGATCCCGACCGAGGAGGTGCGGGAGATCCTGCGCATGGCGCAGCTGCCGATCTCGCTCGAGAAGCCAATCGGCGAGGAGGAGGACTCCGCTCTCGGCGACTTCGTACCGGACGACGCGGCCGAGTCGCCCTTCGACACGACGTCGGTGGCGTTGCGCCGGTCGGACATCGATCTGGCGCTCTCGTCGCTGCCCGAGCGCGAACGCAAGGTGATCGAGCTACGGTTCGGCCTCAGCGGCACGCAGCCCTGCACGCTCGAAGAGGTGGGGCAGGCGTTCGGCGTGACGCGCGAGCGCATCCGGCAGATCGAGAACAACACGCTGAAGAAGCTCGAGGGGTTGCCCGAGGCGCAGGCGCTCCGCAACTGCATGTGAAAGACAGCGCGGCGTAGCCGCTTACCTCTGGGGGGTGGCTTTAGCCGCTCCCGGGGGTGAAGCGGCTACGTCGCTACACGGCGGCCAGGAACCCGTTGTCGCGCAACGCCCGCAGGCCGGCCTCCCGGAGGTCGCTGGCCAGCGAGACGACGTCGGCGTCGAGCGGCGCGTAGGTCGCGACCTCGAGCCAGACGGTGCGATCGCTGATCTCGCCCACGAAGACCCGCGCGCTCTCGTCGATCGTGCCGGGCAACGTCGCGACCGATTCGAGCAGCGCCCTGCGCGCCTCCTCGATCGGTGTCCCGATCGACACCGGGAAGTGGGCTGCGACGAGTCGTCGCGGGTCACGGATCGTCCGGTTGGAGATCTTGTTGGTCGTCAGCCGCGTGTTCGGGATGAAGACGCGGCGGGCGTCGTCGGTGACGAGCGTCGTGTAGATCAGGGCCATCTCCTCGACGAATCCCGTCTCATCGTCGACCGTGATCCGATCACCCAGCCGGAGTGGCTGCGTGAAGGCCACGAGCAGCCCCGAGCCGAGGTTGGAGAGCGGCGTGCTGAAGGCGAGGCCGGCGAAGAGCGCGAGGACGGCACTCGACGCGAGCAGCGCCTTGCCGATCTCCGACGTGACGTCGTAGAGGGAGAGCACCTGCCAGATCGCGATCGCCGCGACGAGGGCGACGATCACCTGGCGCGCGAAGTTGAACGTCGTCCGGCGACGGGCAACGGCGCCCGGGTCGCTGCGCTTGAGTCGCTTCTCGTAGCGCGCGTAGAGGAGCTCGAGCGAGAAGCGAACGGCGATCACGACGCCGAGGCCGATCGCGCCCGTGACGAGCGCCTGTGTTGCTCGATGAGAGAGTTCCATTCAGAGCGAGATTCGGCGGCGAGGCGGCGGAGCCTCCCTCTGGGCGCGGCCTACGCTTCGCTGACCGGCTCGTTCTCGAGCTCGAAGGCCGAGTGCAGCTCCCGGACGGCGCTCGGGATCTCCGAGCGGGCAATCATGCAGGAGATCTTGATCGGCGAGGTCGAGATCATCTCGAGGTTGATGCCGTTGTCGGCGAGCGTCCGGAACATCTTCGCCGCCACCCCGGGGTGCGAGCGCATTCCGGCTCCGATGAGCGAGACCTTGCCGAGGTCGTGGTTCTCCTCGACCCGGAAGCCGCCGAGCTCGGCGCGTGTGCTCTCGAGCGCACGCTGGGTTGCCGGGACGTCCTCCGCCGGCACGGAGAACGACATCTCGGCGTTGCCGTGGACGACGTTCTGGATGATCGTGTCGACGTTCACGTGCGCCGAGGCGACGACGTCGAAGATCAGCGCTGCGACGCCGGGCCGGTCGGGGATGTCGGACAGCGTGAAGACCACATCGTTCTCGCTGTGGGTCACGGCCGACACGATTGGCTGCTCCATCGAGGCTCCTTCCTGAACCCAGGTGCCCTCCTCGTCCGAGAACGTGGAACGGGCATGAATACGAACGCCGTGGTTGCGCGCGAGCTCGACCGACCGCAACATCAGCACCTTCGCGCCGGAGGCGGACATCTCCAGCATCTCCTCGTACGAGATCGTCGGGAGCTTGCGGGCGTTCGGCACGATGCGCGGATCGGCCGTGAAGACGCCGGGCACGTCCGAGTAGATCTCGCAGGCGGCCCCGAGCGCGGCCGCGAGCGCCACGGCCGTGGCGTCCGTCCCCCCTCGGCCGAGCGTGGTGATCTCCATCGTGTCGCGCGAGAAGCCCTGGAACCCGGCGACGAGCACGATCTTGCCGTTGTCGAGCGCGTCTCTGACCCGATCGCCCCTGATCTCGCGAATCTTCGCCTTCATGTGAGCGGCGTCCGTGAGGATCCCCGCCTGGGACCCGGTCAGGGAAAGCGCCTCCTGCCCGAGGTCGTGGATCGCCATCGCAACGAGCGCGCACGCGATGCGCTCGCCGGTCGAGAGCAGCATGTCGAATTCGCGGACGTTGGGGTTGGGCGAGACCTGGTGGGCGAGATCGATCAGCCCGTCGGTCGTCTTGCCCATCGCCGACACCGTGCCGACGACCCGGAGCCCGCGCTGCTTTGCCTCAACGAGACGCCTCGCGACGTGTTGGATCTTTGCCGGATCGGCGACCGACGAGCCGCCGAACTTCATGACGACGGTGTCGAAGTCCACGCGAGGAGAGTACCGTTCCGGCCTGCGTGGAGAGCCCGGGGGCCGGTGGCCGCCCGCGCGGGTCCCGGCCTCCGATCGTCGGCGTACGATCGGGCCGTGAGCTCTCCTTCGGCGTCGCCCGGCCCGGACAACCTCGTCCACTGCAACGCGGAGCGCGACCTGACCCTCGAGCGGGAGAGGGTGCGCGCGTTGCTCGACGCCGGGTCGTTCTTCTGGCTCGACCTTCACGACCCGAAGGCAGGCGATCTCGAGATCCTGCGGGAGGAGTTCGGCTTTCACCCGCTGTCGCTCGAGGACTCATGGACGTTCGGCCAGCGGCCGAAGCTCGACGAGTACGACGGCTACGTCTTCCTGGTCGCCTATGGAGCGTCACGAGGGGTCGGCACCGACGAGCTCGTCGAGGTGCACTGCTTCTACTCCGACCGATACCTCGTCACGCTGCATCGGGACGAGGCGCCGTCGATCGCGCTGCTGCGCGCGCGCTACGTGAAGCGCGAGGCGCCGGTCGACAATCCCGCACGGCTGCTCCACGCCGTCGTCGACGGGCTCGTCGACAGCTTCTTCCCACGCCTCGAGACGATCGACGACCGGATCGACGCGCTCGAGGACGAGATCTTCCTCTCCGCCGGCGACCCCGAGCTGCAGGAGATCTTTGCCATGAAGCGTGCTCTCGTGACCATGCGCAAGGTGATCGCACCCCAGCGCGACCTGTTCGGCTCGATCGTCGGAGGGGTCGAGTCGTTTCCGGGCATGAGCGACGACGACGAGCGGTACTTCCGGAACGTCTACGACCACCTGATCCGCATCGGCGAGATGATCGACACCTACCGCGACCTGCTCACGGGGGCGATGGACGTCTATCTCTCGACGGTCTCGAACCGGCTCAACGTCGTCATGAAGCAGCTCGCGATCATCGCGACGGTGTTCATGCCGCTGACGTTCCTGACCGGGTTCTTCGGCCAGAATCTCGGCTGGCTCGTCGCCCACAGCACGGGGCTCGGGCACTTTCTCGTCTACGGGATCGGGCTCGAGGCGATCACGCTCGCACTCGTGCTCGGTTACTTCTTCCGTCGCGGCTGGCTCAGTCGGTGAGCCCGGGCCGCCGGTAGCTCTTCGCGTACGGGGGAACCGCCGGCCCGCGCTTGAGGCCCGGTGCTGCCACGGGGTCGAGCGACCGCACGGTGAGCGGGATGTGGCCCGCCCAGATGTCGAGCTCTGCGTCCGGGGTGCCGTCGTCGTCGGGGCCACCGGTGCGGACCTTTGCCGAGGCTTCGTCGAGCGGGAGCGAGAGCACCCCGGTCGCCTTCAGCTCCTTGCGCGTCGGGGGGCGCGAGTCCGCAAAGCGGCCGGGGAGCAGCTTCTCGGTGAACGCTTCGAGCACCGCGTTCTTCTCGTCCGAATCGGTGACCGTCGCCGCGGTGCCGAGCACGACGACCGAGCGATAGTTGATCGAGTGCTCGAAGACGGAGCGCGCGAGCACGATCCCGTCGAGAAGCGTCACGGTGACACAGGCGGGGATGCCCTCGCTGACCGCACGAATGGTCCGGCTCGCCGCGGAGCCGTGGACGTACAGCCGGTCGCCGAGCCGCGCGTGGAGCGTCGGGATCACGTACGGCTGCCCCTCACGCTCGAAGCCGAGGTGGCAGACGAGAGCCGCATCGAGGATAGCGTCGATCGTCTCGCGGTCGTACGCGGCATTCTCGTGGACGCGCTTGACGCGGGTGCGGGCAGACGGTGCTCCGGAACGGCGTGCCATCGAACGTCGAGCGTAACTGGTCTTGCCCGACGCGACGCGCTGCTCAGGACCGTTGGATCGCGCCGGAGGCCACGAGCGAACGGGCCTGGAGGATGTCGGGCGACAGGGTGCGGTCGCTGTCGATCGGCGGCACGCGGTCTGCGACGAGCGCCACGATGCCTCCGAGACGCTCGCCGATCGGTCTCGTCCCGGAGAGGTGCACCGCCTGGCGAAGGGCGACGAGCTCGCAGGCGAGCGACGTTTCGAGCGCGTCGAGCAGCGCGCTCGTCCGTGTCGCGGCGAGGAAGCAGTGCGACTGCACGTCCTCCTGGCCCGTCGAGGTGTCGATCGCGTGCAGGGAGGCGGGTGCGGCGAGCGCCCGCGCTTCCGCGGTCAGGCCGGCGACCGTCTTGTGCAGGGCGACGACGCCTGCGCGGACACCCGGTCGCGGCGTGAGCTGGTCGGGCAGCCCGGAGAAGCGGGCGTCGAGGAGGCGGTGGAGGCGCTTCTCCAGCAGGTTGACCACGTGGCAGCAGGCGAGCGCGAGCGTCTCAAGGCCGAGCACCACGTCGGCGGCGTGAAAGGCGCCCGACGGATGGAGCCCCTCCGTCGCGCCGTCTCGCGGCTGGAGATAGAGGGGCGAGTCGGTGGTGCCGTGGAGTCGGCTCTCGAGGACGTCGTCGAGAGCGGCGAGGGCCCAGAGTGCGGCGCCGTGCACCTGGGGAAGCACGCGTGCCGATACGGGCGGCTGCTGTCGCTCGCTCCAGACGTCCTCGTCCCTGAGCAGCGCGGTCAGCTCTCGCTGAACGCGCGTGGCGGCCGCATTGCCCTCGAGCTCGCCGAGGCGCGGCGTCAGGGCGCGGGCGCCGGACCCGGTCACGGCGATGCCGAGAGCGGCCGTCGCATTCGCGGTGGTGATCAGGCCCAGGGCTCGGTCGCTGAGAGTCACGCCGAGCGCCGTGGCGAAGGGCGACCCGTTCACGAGCGCGAGGCCCTCCTTGGCCGACGGCTCGTAGGGCTCGGCGCCGGCGCGACGCAGCGCCTCCGCGGCCGGGACGGCGACGCCCTCGCAGACGACCGAGCCTTCACCGATGAAGGTCTGGAACAGGTGCGCGAGCGCGCCGATCTCGCCGGCGGCGCCGTAGGGCCCGTTCGGGACGACCGGCGACCAGCCGCCGTTGAGGCGACCCGCGATGAACTCGCAGAGCTCCGGAGTGACTCCCGCCGCTCCACGCAGAAACCCGGTCAGGCGCACGAGCATCGCGCCACGAACGACCTCCGCTCGAAGGGGAGGCCCCAGACCGGCGGCACGCGCCGTCAGGAGCGATCGTTGGAGCTCGTCCTGATCCTCCGGCCCGACCGGCGTGCCGGCGAGCAGTCCCAGGCCGGTCGTGACGCCGTAGGCGGGGGCACCGGAGGCGATATGGTCGAGCATGCGCTCGCGCGTCACGGAGACCGACTCGAGGGCTGCTGCGGCGATCGAGACCGGTGCCTGCTCGTGCACGACGCGGTCATAGTCGAGGCGACTCACACCGTCGTTACCGAGCTCGATCACGACCGGTACCTCAACGTCGTCCCGATCCCGGCGGCCCTCGCGCGCTCGACCGCGCGCCAGGCAACTGCCACGTCCGTCGTGGCGAGCCCGCGGTGCCAGAAGACGATGCGCTCGCTCTCTGCGGTGCGCCCGGGGCGCGCCCCCACCACGACCTGGCCGAGCTCCGCATGGAGCGATTCGGCCGTGAGCCGGCCCGACCGGACCTGAGGTCGAAGGGCGCCGAACGGATCATCGCGCCCGCATTGCCCCCAGTCGTCCACGACGACCTTGTCGAAGGCGTCGAGCACGTCGGGCTCGAGCACGCTCATCGTGCCGTACGGGACGAGCAACGTGCAGCGATCGAGCCACGCGGTCTTGAGGATCGGAGACGGGCGCTCGAGCCGCGTCGCTTCGACGACGATGTCTGCGCCGACGACCGTTTCCTCGATCGTCTCGAGCACGCGCACCGGCTTCCTGAGCGCGCGCTCGAGCTCGCTGCCGAACGCCCGTCGCGATTCCTCACGCTTGCTCGTGATCCTGATCTCTGCGAAGTCGAACAGTCGATCGAGCATCGTCACGTTCGCGAACGCGGTGCCACGAGCGCCGAGGTGCGCGAGCACCGACGAACCGGGCCGCGCGAGCGCTCGGGCGCCGAGAGCCGTGAGCGCGCCGGTGCGCCGCTCCGTGATCTCCGTCCCGTCGACGATCGCGATCGGGATGCCCGTACGTGGGTCGAAGAGCGTCACGAGCGCGAGCTCCGACGGCAGGCCGCGGGTGTGGTTCTCGACGAAGTCGCCGACGACCTTCACCCCCGTCGCAGCGAGCGGCCAGACGGTTGCGCGGAGGACGTTGAAGTGACCGGGGAACGCGGGATCGGGCACATGGTGGACGCGCGGGTCGAGCACCACGCCTCCCTCTCCCTGCGCGCGAACCGCGCCCTCGACGGCGTCGAGGACCTCGGCGTCGGTGAGGTCGATCGCCCGCATGTCGTCCCCGGAGAGGAACAGGAGATCGAGGGGAGCAGATCCCACAGGGCGACGATATGCGAGACGGAGCCGGTTGGGAGCGGCTGCAGGATGAGATACTCGGCGCATGGCCGCTGCGCTCGCGTGTGACGTCCTCGTCATCGGAGGCGGGAGCGGCGGCTGCGTCGTCGCAGGGCGCGTCGCCGTAGAGAGCAACGCGAGCGTCATCCTCGTCGAGGCCGGCCCTGACTACGGGCCGCGCGCATCCGGGCTCTGGCCGGACGATCTTCTCGACGGAGGCGCCCTCGTCACCTCGCACGACTGGGGCTACGACAGCGGTCCGATCGCCGGACGGGGACAGATCCCGTTCCCGCGTGCGCGTGTGATCGGCGGCTGCTCGTCGCACAACGGCTGCGTCGTCGCCGTCGGCTGCCCGGAGGACTACGACGGCTGGGCCGCTCTGGCCGACGACGGCCGCTGGAGCTCTGCCGCTATCCGACCGGCACTCGCCCGGGTGCTCGAGCGCCTGGCCGTTCGTACGTATGGCGACGACGAGGTCGGCCCGTTCCACCGGGCCTGCCTCGAGGCAGCGGTCGAACTGGGCCTCCCGCGCGCGGACGACCTGGCCGATCTCGACGGTGGGGTCGGCTTCGGGATCGAGCCGGTGAACGTCGACGCAGGGGTGCGTGTCAACGCCTCGTTCGCCTACGTCGACCCGGCACGGGGCCGGAAGAACTTCTCGATTATCGATTCCGCGCTCTGCGACCGGCTCTACTCGAGGAGCGGCGGCATCGAGGTCGTCGTCCGGCGCAACGGCGCCGAGGTGCGGATCGAGGCGGCGACGGTCGTTCTTGCTGCGGGCTCCTACGGCACGCCCGCGATCCTGCAGCGTTCTGGCGTCGGAGACCCGGCTCAGCTTCGCGCCGCCGGGATCGCTCCCGTCGTCGACCTACCGGGGGTCGGGAGCAATCTCCACGATCACCCGCTCGCGGAGGTCGAGTTCGCGGGGTCGGACAGGCTGCGGGTATTGCTCGCGGAGTCGTCGGCCACGCGCTTCACCCCCGAGGAGCAAACGCTCGGCAAGCTCCGCTCGAGCCGTGCGACAGGACCGTTCGATCTCCATCTCTTTCCCGTCGCCGGCCATCCGCACAGCCTGCTGGAGGGTCGCATCCTGCTCGTCGCCGCCGCGATGGAGCCGCGGTCCCGCGGCTCCCTGACGGTCGCCGGGCCCGATCCGGAGGCGGCGCCACTGATCGACCACGGCTACCTCTCGGATCCGGCGGGGGTCGACCTCGTGGTCCTCGGCGAGGGTGTCGAGCGGGCGCGGGAGCTCGCCGCGACCGATGCCCTACGCACCCTGATCGGTCCCGAGATCACGCCGAGCGCCGACCGGCCGATCTCGGTGTACCACGCGCACTACTACCACCCCGTCGGAACC
Organism: uncultured Thermoleophilia bacterium; assembly: GCA_963727515.1. GTDB lineage: Bacteria > Actinomycetota > Thermoleophilia > Gaiellales > Gaiellaceae > Gaiella. The sequence goes on from CAVSGN010000003.1 coordinate 889,640, forward strand.
TGCGCGATGGGGCCGGAGTCCGACCCGCTCGCCGTCTGCGACGGAGCCGGACGTGTCCGCGGGCTCGACGGCGTGCTCGTTGCCGACTGCTCGCTGATGCCGGTCGTTCCACGGGCGAACACGAACGTGCCCGCCGTGCTCGTGGGCGAGGTGATCGCCGACCATCTCGTCGGCTGACGGCGGTCGCCGCACGACGAGCCGGCACGACGTTGCCCACGCCGATATCGTGACCGCATGGTCGGCGTCTACGTACTCATCGCGATTCTCATCGTCGCGGTCGTGTTCGTCGTCGTGCTCTACAACCGGATGGTTCGGCTGCGGAACGAGGTCGACACGGGTTGGGCGAACATCGACGTCCAGCTGAAGCGGCGGAACGACCTGATCCCGAATCTCGTCGAGACGGTCAAGGGCTACGCCGCGCACGAGCGAGGCACGTTCGAGGCCGTCACGGAAGCGCGCGCCGCCGTTGCGCGAGCGGGAGGGCCCGCTGCCGCTGCGGAAGCGGACAATCTCCTCACGGCCGCCCTCGGACGCCTGTTCGCGGTTGCCGAGGCCTATCCCGACCTGAAGGCGAGCGAGAACTTCCTCCAGTTGCAGAACGAGCTCGCCGCGACCGAGGACAAGATCGCTGCGGCCCGGCGCTACTACAACGCCACGGTGCTGCGCTTCAACAACTCGATCCAGACGTTCCCGGCGATCATCCTGGCCGGGGTCTTCGGGTTCGTCAAGCGTGAGTTCTTCGCCGCCGAAGCCGGTGACCGTGAGCTTCCGGAGGTCAGCTTCCAGCCGTGACCCTGCAGCAGCAGATCAGGGCGAATCGCTTTCGCACCGTCCTCGTGCTCGCTGCATTCGGCCTTCTGATCATCGCGCTCGGCGGGGCCGCCTACGCACTCGGCGGCTCGGGGATCGGTGGCTTCGTGCTCCTCGTCGGTGTCGTGTACGGCGTCTTCGCCTACATCCAGAGCGGATCGATGGTTGCGAAGCTCACCGGTGCCCACCCGGTGACGCGCGCCGAGTGGCCGGAGGTCTACCACCTGATCGACACCGTCTCGATCGCGGCGGGAATGGAAGCGGCACCACCGCTCTACGTCGTCGACGATCCGGCGCCCAACGCCTTCGCTGCGGGCCGGACGCCGGCGAAGAGCTACGTCGTCGTGACGAGCGGGCTCCTGCGGGAGATGAGCAAGCGCGAGCTCGAGGGCGTGCTCGCCCACGAGGTCTCGCACATTCGCAACCGCGACGTGCGGCTGATGACGCTCGCGGCGGTTCTCGTCGGCGTCGTGGCGCTCGTCAGCGACCTGCTCGCCCGAATGCTGTACTTCGGCGGTGGCCGCCGCAAGGGGAGCGGCAACCAGGGCTGGATCTTCCTCGTGCTCGCCATCGTGACGATCCTGCTCGCGCCGCTCGCCGCCGTGATGGTGCAGATGGCGCTGTCGCGGCGGCGCGAGTACCTCGCCGATGCGTCCGCCGCCGAGATCACGAACGACCCGGAGGGCCTCGCGCTCGCGCTCCGCCGGCTCGAGCTCGATCAACGTGAGATCAAGCACGTCACCTCGGCGACGGCGCATCTCTACATCGAGACACCGCTGCGCCACGCGACAGGGCCGGCGCGGTTCGTGTCGGGGCTGTTCAACACGCATCCGCCGCTTGCGGCGAGGATCGGCGTGCTCGAGGAGGCCGGTGGGTTCCGGCTGCCCGAGGCCCTCCCGGACGTCGCGGCCTGATCTACGCGAATCGCGAGAAGCCACCCCAGGGGCCGAGATAGACCGGCCCGAAGCCTGCGAGAAGCTCGCGGGCAGCGGGGCTCGGATCTCCGTAGACGACGAAGCGCGTCACGTCGACGGACGCCAGGAAGCGCGCGGCCCACTTCTCGAGGAAGCCGTTCACGTGATTGACCATCGCGTCGGAGTCGGCGTACTTCTCGAAGATGTGGATCGTGCCCCCGTCTTCCGAGATGTACCACTCGTAGCCGAGGCTCTGCGGCTCCTTGCTCGTCCCCGCAACCATCTCCCCCATCAGCTCCTTGAACGTGTCGAGCTCACCATCCTTGACCGCGAGCTCGATCACCCAGGAAACGTGGTTCTGCATGGTCTCTCCCTTCGTTGTTCTGGCGAATGTATCGCGTGTGACAGAAGTGGTCAGAGCCCGCCAGTGCCTTTACAAACTCCTTACAGAGGAGGGCGTATGGCGCGAGGCGGTCGTGGGTTTGCGAGAGATCCTTTCACGCGGTGAGCTCGCAGAGCTCGACGTACTAGTATCCGGTGCGTGGCAGGACTTCCCGAGGAGCTGAAGCAGGTCCCGCTGTTCAGCGGTCTCAGCCAGCGTCAGCTGAAGAAGCTCGCGCGTGGTTTCAAGGAGCGAACCGTCAGCCCGGGTGTCACGCTCGTGAGGGAGGGGCAGATGGATGGAGTCGGCTTCTTCGTCATCGTCGAGGGAACCGCATCGGTCAGCGTCAAGGGGCAGGCGCTCGCCCGCTTCGGCCCCGGCGACTACTTCGGAGAGCTGGCGATGATCAGCGAGCACGTTCGCACCGCGACGGTGACCGCCGAGACAACGCTCCGCTACCTCGTCATGGCCTTCTGGGACTTCCGGAAGTTCGCCAAGGAGAACCCCGACGTCTCCTGGAAGCTCCTGCAGCATCTCGCCGACGTGATCGCCTCGCTCTACCGGGAGGCGCCGCCGCTGTCCGTGTCGGCCGCGCTCGTGCCCGAGCAAACGCCCTAGCGTCGAACCGTGACTGGGTCGCGCTTCATCCACCTGATGGTGAGTGACTCGCTGTGGGAGGCGGTTCGCGAGCGCAAGGCTGCGACGGGGCTGACGACCGGGGACGTGGTCGCTGCGGCGCTGCACCAGTACCTTGGCCTCGACGACGCGGCCTTTCAGACCTCGACGATCGGCGCCGTGATGGACGGCGTCTACCGCGGCGACACGACGGTCGGCGAGTTGCGCGAGCACGGCGATCTCGGCATCGGCACCTTCGACGAGCTCGACGGCGAGATGGTGATGGTCGACGGATGCACGTTTCGCATGGACGCCGAGTGCCGAGCACACCCGGTCTCCGACGGCACGCGAACGCCCTTTGCGACGGTGACGCACTGGATCCCGAAGCACTCCGTGAACGTTCCCCCTGGCACCGACCTGCCGGGGCTTCAGTCTCAGCTCGATGTGCTCATGTCGTCGCACAACTATCTCTACGCGGTTCGCGCCGAATGCCGGTTCGGGTCGATCAAGGTGAGGAGCGTCACGCCGCAGGAGCCGGGGGTGCGCCTCGTCGAGGCGACGCGCTCGCAGGCCGTTCGGGAGCTCGACGGTAGCGAGGGGACGCTGGTCGGGTTCTACACGCCGGCATTCCTTGCCAACGTCGGCGTGCCGGGGTTGCACCTGCACTTCATCACCAAGGAGCGGGACGCCGGCGGCCACGTTCTGGCGCTCAGGATCGAGCACGGCACCCTGATGGCCGACGAGACGACCCACCTCAGCCTCGCCCTTCCCGACAGCAAGGCGTTTCGCCACGCGGAGCTCGCAGTGGACGAGGGAGAGCTCGAGGTAGCCGAGACCGAGCCCAGCCACTGAGCCGAGAGTCTCGAAGCGGTGGCAGAGGTCACCGCTGTCCCGGTGCTTGCCCGACGCCGCGCGCCAACGACGGTAAAGCCCTCTGCCGGACTCGAACCGGCGACCCCTCCTTACCATTCAAGTCAGGAGGGGGTTGGCGTGCGCTCGAAAGCGCATTTTCATGCGGTTTTCGAGTGTCGCGAGACTCCGTGTATCGCCCGGTTTCGCGTTCTCGCGCACCCTTCGTGCACCCTCAATAATCTGTCGGCCAGACGCGCGCGGGTGAGCCCGTCTGTTATGGGATAAGGTCGAAGGCGGGGGTGTGGCTCGGGCGGACAACGCCGAAGTGGCGACGGTCGAGGGTTGCGATCCGATTGACCCCGAGGCGCTCTGCGATGACGATCAAGCTGGCATCCGTGCCGCCGAGGCCCAGATCGGAGTACCTCTCGATCAGTTCGGCGATCCGTCCGGCGTCGGCGGGGGTGATCATCTCGACCTGGAGGTCTCCTGCCGCGACGGCTCGGAAGAAGCCGGCTTCTGCTGCGGCACCCAGTTGACGTCCGATCAGGTAGGCGGTCTCTGCGATGACGAGTGCAGTCGTTACGAGGGGGCTCGCTCCGTCGATCGCCTGGACAGATCGGTCGTGATCCGGGTCGGCGTTATCGGCAGCCGCCAGAAGGACGCTCGTGTCGATGACGAGCAAGTTCAGTCTCGGCCGAAGCCCTCGGCGAGGAGCGCGTCGGTCTCGCTGGCACCCCGACCTGAGCTTGACGACCCCAATCCGATGAACGAGAGCGTCCGCTTCGCTGGCGGGGTCTCCGTCGGCAGAGACCTACTGAGTTCTGCGATCACCAGGTCGATGCTCACGCCGCGTCGGTCCGCCTCGGCGCGAAGCCGAGCGAGCACGTCCTCGGGAAGTTCAACCGTTACGGTCATGGATCAAGTATAGGAACCAGAAGCTGAGGCGAGGTGAGCGATTCCTCGCGGACGAAACCGAGGGACTTGTAGGTGCGAAGCCGTCGTGTGTGCATCGCGCGTAGCACGGGCACGCGGGCGTCGGCGTAGTCGTAGACGCGCACGGTTGTTTTGCCTTCTTCGGCGCGCATGAGTCGTCCGGTGTATTGGACGAGGCGGCCTTTGAACGAGACGGGGAAGGCGAGGAAGAGGGTGTCGAGTTGTGGGGCATCGAAGCCTTCGCCGAGGTACTGGCCGGTCGCGACGATCACGAGTGGCTCGTCGGGCGGGCTGGTCTCGATCTGCTTGACGATCGCGGCACGAACGCGTTTGCCGAGGCTCCCTTCGAGGACAAGCGGCGAGATCCCTCGGGCTCGGAGCTCGTCAGCCAGCAGCTGCACGATCAGAGCCGACCTCGCGATCCCGAAGATGAGCCTGCCGCCAGCGCGACGATATCCCAGTCGGCCCGGCCGCGATCGTCAGGGACACACGTGGACGGGAAAGGAGGCTTCCGGCGCTGCCGGCGAGGAGTGCCTCGAGCTGTGTGGGCTGAAGTCGTTCGAGCTTGCTGAGTAGCGCCCACTGGTCGGGTGCCGGCTCGAACGTCGCAGGGTCGAGGAACACGCTGGTTCTGGCCTCACGGCACCTACCCTGGAGCGGCAGCGCGATCAGGTTTCCGAACCCCTTCTGTGGCAGGAAATCCTGGTTCGGGAAGAGTCGGTCGTAGCTCGCCAGGTCGAGCTCTGCGCGACGTGTCATCGCGTCGCGTAGGAGGAGAGCTCCGAGTCTGCGCGCCGAGCCTGCTGCGACCGGTGCGGCGAAGAAGGTCCACACGTGAGCGCCGTCACCTGACCGACTCAGCTCGAGGGCCGCGGGCACGCCCCGCTCGGCACACGCCTCGAGGAGCGCGGCAGCGTCGAGCTGCCATGTCTTGCCGTCGAGGTCGACGGCAAGGAACCAACAGGTGTCGTCCTTGAGAAGCGGATAGACACCGAGCGACTCTCTGCCGCGCAGATGATCCTCGACGATCTCGTCTGAGAAGGGCAGGTACGTCTTCGGGCCGCCACGGCTTGCGCTCCAACTGCCGACCACGGCAGGCACGTAGCCGTTCTGACCGGTGCGGGCGTTCTCCCAGCGGAGCGCGTAGACATCCTGGCGGCCACGGAAGAGGGCCCGGATCAGGGCGACCTTCTCGGCCGGCGACGAACTCGAGTGAACGAAAGCGTCGGGTGTCGGCGCGGGGATGCGGCGGTCCACTTCCGCTGCCGCAACGATCGACGGCACGCGTTGCGAGAGAGCGAGCAGCGTCCGCAGGCGCTCGTTCTCGGCACGCAAGCGATCGACCTCGCGAGAGGTTTGATCGAGCCGGCCCTGGAGGTCGCTTTCGGACATATCCGTACTGGCCGAGCACTGTACGTTCGGCGCCTGTCGGCACCGCCTGCGCGGTCCTGGAGTGCGACATCACTTTCGCGGAAGAGGTTGCGCGTGTCAGACGACCTTCTCCCCGCGTGCGCCCGCTCGGCTCCGTCCGCTTGCGCTCGTAGCGTTACGGGGCGTGGCAGAGGCTGGACGCAACGCACCGTGCCCGTGTGGGAGCGGCCGCATCGGGTGGGCAGAGCGATCGTCGATTGGTCGGCCCGCGAGCATGGGGATGAGCTCGCGCGTGCGTTGGAGGAGTTCCATCCCGCAGGGCGCCGAATCGAGGAGCGCGACCTCGCTCTGCTCATGACCTGGTTCAACTCCGATCGAGAGCTCCGGGGTGGAGGAACGCCAGTCGAGCGTTACCTTTCCCGCCTCGACCTTGACCCGGTCGAACGGGCGGCGGCAGAGCGAATCGCCGCCGCCAGGCTCGGCCTGACGCGCCGGCGGCAGGCGCATCGCACGGCTCGCAAGCGCTGGTGTCGCGTGAGGGATCACGCCCCAACGTGGTGGAAGTACCCGGGCTTGAACCTCCGACCTGCGGGATGCGGTTCGGGCGACCTCCTCTCTGTTGGAGAAGGGGTCACTCGGACTCCGGATGGCGCTGCTGACGGGCAAGCAGAGCCCTCTACGTGGTGCACGCCCGTGCACCCTCGAACCCACGCTCGTCGCCTGGATCGTCAACAGAACACCTGATTTACAGGGATAAACCCAAGCCCTCTGCCGGACTCGAACCGGCGACCCCCTCCTTACCATGG
>CAVSGN010000004.1:0-298831 GCA_963727515.1 uncultured Thermoleophilia bacterium
CCAGACCGTATGGAGTGCCCGGCGCCTCGCTCGTAAGTTGGCGCGGGTTGCCGTCGGGATGGGCCCGGCGGTAGAGCCGCAATTACGGGAGGCGCCGGTGATGGACGAAGGTAGCTGGGTCGGGCTTGATGTGCACGCGCGCTCGGTGGTCGCGGGCGTGATCGATGCGGGGAGCGGTGAGGTGCGGTCGCTGCGGGTGCCGCCCGGGTCTGAGGCGACGGTGGCGTGGTTGAAGACGCTGCCGGCGCCGGTGCGGGTCGTCTACGAGGCGGGGCCGACGGGGTACGGGCTTGCGCGTGCGTGTGCCGAGGCGGGGATCAGCTGCGTTGTCGCGGCGCCGTCGAAGATCCGGCCGGCGGCCGATCGGGTCAAGACCGACCGGCGTGACGCCGAGCGGCTGGCGAGGCTGCTTCGGCTGGGCGAGATCACTCCGGTGCGGGTGCCCGGGCCGGACGAGGAGGCGGCGCGTGATCTGGTCCGCGCGCGTGAGGACGCCCGTGGCGATCTGATGCGGGCCCGGCACCGGCTCTCGAAGCTGCTCCTGCGTCACGGGGCGGTGTACGACGCGACCGCGTGGACGCGGGCCCACGACGCGTGGCTTCGCCGGCAGCGGTTCCAAAGCGGGCCGCTCGCGATCGTGTTCGACGAGTGCTACGGCCGCATGATCGACGCGAAGGCCCGGAGGGACGCGCTCGACAAGGCGATCGCCGAGCTCGCCGCCACGCCGCCGTACGTCGATGTCGTCGAGCGGCTCGTCTGTCTCCGCGGCGTCTCCACGCTGACCGCGTTCGCGTTGACCGTCGAGCTCGGCGACTGGAACCGGTTCCGGCCCGAGTCGCTCGGCCCGTTCCTCGGCCTGACCCCGAGCGAGAACTCAAGCGGGGAGCGGCGCCGTCAAGGCGCGATCACCAAGACCGGCAACACGCACGCGCGCCGGCTGCTGGTCGAGGCCGCCTGGCACCAGCGCCGCCCGCCGCGCTTGAGCGTCACGCTGGAACGCAGACGCACGGGCAAGTCCCTCGCCGTGCGGGCCCAAGCCGACTCGAGCGCCCGCCGGCTGCACGGACGCTGGCACGCGCTCGAGGCCCGAGGCAAGCCCCGCACGATCGTCGTGGTCGCGGTCGCGCGCGAGCTCGCCGGCCACTGCTGGGCGCTCGCGACGATGGAGTAGCCGCCACCCTCAACGGCTCGGCGAGGAGAGCGCACCGGCGCAACGACGCGAGGAGCGACCCGAGAGAACACTATGAGCAGCCCCAACCGGCCACGCTCGACGCCAAGAACCCCTGCCCACTTGACACGCCGCACTCCATATGAGCGTTAGGGAATAACGCCTGAGTCGACGGTGCCCTCGGTGGGCCTGAACAGCCGGTCTCGTGAGGTCGGTTTGTTCGCGGTCGTCGCGCTATGCCGTTGGGGGGAGTCGCTGAAGCCGTTGATGACGGTTGCGAGGGCGTTGTGCCACGCCTGTTCTTCGTCATCCTCGGGGAGGTTCCGGAAAACATAGCCGCGTAGCTCGGCGTTTGCGAGGCCTTCGAGCATGGCGTTGAACTCGACCGCTGCCTCGCGGACGGACTTGTCGCCGAGCAGGTCGGCATCGTCGAGTCGCTTCACTTTGTCCAGGAGCTGGTTCCAGGCCTGCTCTCTTGCTGCGGTGAGCTCGGGGCCGGGCCGAGGTCGGGGACAACCCGTTGGAACGCGATGCGGTACCCAGCCGGGTGTTCCAGGACGAGGCGGCGGAAGGCGGGCGTGCCGACGGCGATCAGATCGGCGACTGGATCGTCCGTCTCGACCAGCTGGTCGATCTCTTCGAAGAGGAACTCGAACGCTGCCTGTGCGAGTGTGTCCGACGAGAAGCCCATCCTTCGACCCGAACAGGCTGTAGACCGCCCGGGTCGGTCGTATTCGCTTCGCGGCGACCGCCCGAACAGAGAGTGCCGCCGGCCCGCCCTCGCGACGAGACGCTCGGCCGCAGCCCGCAGCGAGGCCCGCATCTCCTCGAATGCTCTCTCGGTCGTCCTATCTTGACAGTCATATCGATACATGTTACGTTACACGTAACGATAACGAGTCGAAGGGAGCCACATGTACACCGTCGTCCACCACCGGATCAAGAACCCGCAGACCGCGTTCGCTCGGGGCAGAAGCTGATAAGGAACGAGGAGCGCCCGCGGCACACGCGTCCTGCAGTTCTACCCAAGCCAGGACGGTTCAGCAGTCACCTGCCTGTTGGAAGCCGAATCGGTGGAGACCGTCCAGGAATACGTCGACTCAGTACTCGGTGACTCCAGCGAGAACACCTGCTACGAGGTCGACTCCGAACACGCATTCGCACAAGGGCCAACCGGACTACCAGCAACACCCGCAGTGACTGCTGGCTAGAGCCGAAACCTGGACTCCGAAGCGCGAGACCCGCCGCGCACGGATCGCCAATCAACAAAGCGCCGTGACAACAACCCCCGCGTGCGCCAAGCGTAGGGAATGATGCTCGAGCACGACGCCCGTGACACGACGCCTACCGTCGCGTGAGGCTGGCCCGTCCTCGGAGGCCAAGGGCCGGTTGTCGAACGCTTGGAAAGCGGGTTAGGCTGCACCGGTGGCTGAGAGAGCGGCCCCGGACGTTGCTGGAGATCCTTGCGTGCTCGGACGCCGGCTGCGCCCGGCGTGATCGGTGAGGGTTCGGCGCAGGTGTTGATCCGGCAGGTGGCGTTGCTTGGGACGGCGAGTGTCGTTGCCGGCGTTCTGGTTGGAGGGGTAGGCGGTCGTCTCGTGATGCGCGTGTCGGCGATCGCAGCGGGCTCTGACGCGGCGGGGCTCTTGACCAAGAACGAGAACACCATTGGTGAGATCACGGTCGGCGGTACGGTGGCACTGATCGTGTTCGGCGGTGGGCTCGGCGGCCTACTCGCGAGCATCGTGATCGTCGCTGCCGAGCCGTGGCTGCAATGGATGGGGGCTCTGCGAGGGCTCGGATTCGGGCTGGCAGTCCTGGCCGCGTACTTCTCGTTCGACACGCTTGACTTCCGTCTCATCGACCCGCCCGCGCTCAACGTGGCGATGTTCGCTGGCCTCTTCATCGCCTTCGGCTTCGCCGTCTCAGGCGTGTACTGGGCTCTCGACCTGAAACTGCCGCCGGCCGGCGACGACGTACAGATCGGGTACGTGCTGCTTGCCTCCTTCGGCTTCATGGCGCTGTTCATGGTCGGCCTCTTCTTCACAACACCGAGCTTCTGCGGCTGCGAACCAGCACATCTGACCGGGCTCACCATCCTCGTGATGGTGGCATCGACCGCCATCACCCTCGCTGCGTCGACGCCCGTCACCGTGCCACGATGGCTGGCACGACCGCCACCCTCGCCGGCTACGGCGCACTGGCTGCCCTCCTCGCCATAGGACTCAGCCGCATCCTCGACCAAATCCGGGACGTCGTCTGAACCGCTCGGAACAGAAATCCGACGGCGCGGCGCTTGCCTGGGCCAGTGATACTTCAATGTTTGTCAAGCGTCCTGGGGCGCTCTGTTCTCGAGGGGCCGGTAGGGATATTGCTCTTCCCCGGAAACGCAAGGCGATGAGTCTGTGGGGCTCACGGTACGCTCGTCCACCGTGAGCCCCACAGACGAGATCGTCTAGCGGCGGTTGCGGTCGCGGCCGCGATCCTCGCGCGGTGGGCGCGGCTCACGCGGCGGCGCGTCCTTCGCCCGCTCGATAAGCACGTCGGGCATCACGAGCCCGCCGTCCTCGTGCTTGGCGACGAGCTTGAGGCCGATCCGGCCTCGGTCCTTGTCGACCTCCTGCACGATGACGTCGACGACGTCGCCACGGGTCATGACGTCCTCGATGTGAGCGACGCGGCCCGGCCCGACGTTCGAGACGTGGAGCAGGCCGTCGGTGCCCTTCTTGAGCTCGACGAAGGCACCGAACTCGGTCGTCTTGACGACCTTGCCGGTGTAGGTGTCCCCCACCTCCGGCGACTTCGTCAGCGCGGTGATCGCAGAGACCGCCGCGTCGCCCTTCGTGCCCTCGGTCGCGTAGACGAGGATCGTGCCGTCCTCGCCGATGTCGATCTGGACGTCGTAATCGGCCTCGAGGCCGCGGATCGTCTCGCCGCCCTTGCCGATCACCATGCCGATGAACTCGGGATTGATCTGCACCGACGAGATACGCGGTGCGTGATCTGCGAGCTGCGCCCGCGGCTCGGCGATCGCCTCGGCCATCTTGGCGAGGATCTCCGTGCGGGCCCTCTTCGCCTGCTGCAGGGCATCGCGCATGATCTCCTGCGTCACGCCGGTGATCTTGATGTCCATCTGCAGAGCGGTGATCCCGTCCTCGGTGCCCGCGACCTTGAAGTCCATGTCACCGAGGTGATCTTCGGCGCCCTGGATGTCGGTGAGGATGACGTAGTCGTCGCCCTCCTTGACGAGGCCCATGGCGATGCCGGAGACCGGGGCCTTGATCGGCACGCCGGCGTCCATCATCGACATCGTCGATCCGCACACCGAGCCCATGGACGAGGAGCCGTTCGACTCGAGCGTCTCCGAGACGAGGCGGATCGTGTACGGGAACTCCTCGGGGCCCGGGACGACGGCCTCGAGCGCCCTCTGTGCGAGCGCGCCGTGACCGATGTCGCGGCGCTTCGGCCCCCGCATGAAGCCGGTCTCGCCGACCGAGTACGGCGGGAAGTTGTAGTGGTGGATGTAATGACGATCCTGCTCGAGGGAGAGGTCGTCGATCCGCTGGCCTTCCTTGGCCGTGCCGAGCGTGCAGAGCGTCAGGATCTGCGTCTCGCCGCGTGTGAACAGGCCGGAGCCGTGCGTCCGCGGTGCAAATCCGACCTCGACGTTGATCGGCCGAATCTCCTCGGTGCCACGACCGTCGGGCCGGCGCTTGTCGACGGCGATCTTCTTCCGCACGAGGTCCTTGTAGACCGCGTCTGCCGCCGTCTTGACCCACGACTTCGTCGCACCGTCCTTGGCGTCCGACTCTCCGTCCCCGACAGGGAACGGCAGCTGAACGCCGGTGATGATGCGGTCGTAGAGGTTCGAGCGCTTACGTGACTTGAGGTACTTGGAGTCCTGCTCCGCGTCCGTCAGCTCACGCAGGTCGGCCTCGAACTGCTCGCGGACCGGGCCCTCGACGGCGACGAGCCGCTGCTTGTCGAGGATGAGGGCGAGACCGGCGCGGGTCTGCATCTCCTGCACCATGTCGCTCTCCGTCGACTCGAGCGTGATATCGGGGCACGTGGCCTCGACGATCTCGTCGATGATCGCGCCGGCGGCGCTCAGGCCCTCGGCCTGGATGCGCTGCCAGATGGCATCGCCGTGCGACGCCTCGAGCTCCGCCGTGAGAGCGGTGTCGACCCACTTCGGCTTGCCCACCTGCTCGCGCAGATCGTCGATCACGTCGCAGATGCGCTTGATCTCGACATGAGCGAGCTCGAACGCAGCAAGCATCGTGTCCTCCGGCACCTGGTCGGCGCCGGCCTCGATCATCGTCAACGCGTCGCGCGTGCCGACGACGATCAGGTCGAGATCGGAGTCCTCGTCTGCCTCGATGAGGGTCGGGTTGACGACGAGCTCGCCGTCGATGCGCGCCACCCGAACCGCCCCGACCGGGCCGAGAAACGGCAGCGGCGAGATGGCAAGTGCGGCGGAGGCACCGTTGATGCAGAGGACGTCATGCCCGTGGATCATGTCCGCGGAGAGGACGGTGCAGATCACCTGCACCTCGTTGCGGAAGCCCTTCGGCCAGAGCGGCCTGATCGGACGGTCGATCATCCGCGCGGTCAGGGTCGCCCGCTCGGACGCCCTTCCCTCGCGCTTGAAGAAGCCGCCCGGGATCTTCCCGGCAGCGTACATCCGCTCTTCGACGTCGATCGTCAGCGGGAAGAAGCCCGCATCCGGGCGAGCCTCCTGCCGGCCGACGGCCGTCGCGAGGATCATCGTGTCGCCGGAGCGGACGACGACTGCGCCGTCGGCCTGCTTCGCGACCTTGCCGGTCTCGAACGTGATCTCCTGACCACCGATCTCGACCGACACCGTGGCTTGACGCCCGGTTGCGATGCTCATATGTGTTGTTCCTTCCTTCTTCTATTTCGGAAGGTGGAAGTTTGAGCCAACCGTGCTCCCGGCACGGCTCGATCAAACACCCACCTCCCGCCGGTGGGACGTGCGCGTGGGTCTTCGACCTAGCGGCGCAGGCCCAGTTCCTTGATGAGGGCGCGATAGCCCTCGAGGTCGTTCTTCTGCATGTACGTGAGGAACCGACGACGGCGCCCGACGAGCTTCAACAGGCCGCGACGCGAGTGGTGATCCTTCGCATGCGTACGAAGGTGCTCGGTGAGGTCGTTGATGCGGCGGGTCAGCATCGCGACCTGTACCTCGGGCGAGCCCGTGTCGGTCGACGTGCGGCCATGCTTGTCGATCAGCTCCTGCTTGACTTCCTTGGTGAGGGGCATACGTCCTCCTTGTGTGAGATTCCGCACTCCAAGCGCGGCGTGAAGGAAGACACGGCCGGCCGAGAGAGGGTCAGGCGGGATCGTAGCACCCATGCGGGTTTCCGCTGCTGATTCCCACTCGTGGAGCCCCGCAGGCGGTTCCACTAGGGTCGAGTCATGCGGGTCGTCGTGATGGAGGACTACCAGGGCGCCGTGGAGCGACTGCGGTGCTTCGCCGAGGCCGCGCCGGGTCACGAGATCGTCGTTCGGACACGCCGTCCGGTCGACCTTGCCGACCGAGCGGCTCAGGTCGGCGACGCCGAGGCCCTCGTCCTGATCCGCGAGCGGACGCCGATCGACGCTCCGTTGCTCGACCTCCTTCCTCACCTTCGGCTGATCTGTCAGACGGGACGTGGAACGCCTCATATCGACATCGACGCCTGCACCGAGCGCGGCGTCGTCGTCTGCACCGGCTCGGGGTCGGCCCATGCGCCTGCAGAGCTCACGCTCGCGCTGATCCTGGCGTCGGCGCGGCGCCTCGTCGAGGACGTTGTCGCGCTGCGCTCGGGCACCTGGCAGACGACCGTCGGCACCGAGCTTCACGGCCGGACGCTCGGGATCGTCGGCTACGGGACGATCGGCGCGCTCGTCGCCCGCTACGGTCGGGCGCTTGGTATGACGGTGCTCGCGTGGGGTCGCGCGGGATCGCTCGAGCGCGCCCGTGCCGACGCGATCGACACCGAGCCGGATCTCGAAGCCCTCTTCGCGCGCTCCGATGTCGTCAGCCTGCATCTGAAGCTGTCGACGCAGACGCGCGGGATCGTCACGCCTCGGCTCCTCGCCGTGATGAGGGCCGATGCGCTGCTCGTCAACACGGCGCGCGCGGGGCTGATCGAGTCCGCCGCGCTCGACGCCGCGCTCGCTGCCGGAAGGCCGGGGCGCGCTGCGATCGACGTCTTCGACGAGGAGCCCGCGACCGAAGATCCGGTGCTGCGGCATCCGTCGCTCATCGCAACGCCACACCTCGGGTACGTCACCTGGGAGACGTACGAGAGCTACCTCGGGCAAGCGTTCGCGCAGGTCGAGGCCTTCGCGCTCGGGCAGCCTCAGAGCGTGCTCAATCCCGAGGCACTCCTGCGCGAGTCGTAGCGGCCCCGGCTCAGCCGAGAGACGGCGGGCGCACGGCGGCGCGTGTCGCCTCGACGTCGCGGCCGATCTGCGCCACGAGCTCCTCCTCCGACGCGAACGCCTGCTCGTCGCGCAGGCGCTCCCACACCTCGACGACCAGCCGCTTTCCGTACAGATCACCCTCGAAATCGAGCAGGAACGGCTCGATCCGCCGCTCCGTCCCACCGTAGTGGGGGTTGGTTCCGATCGAGACCGCCGTGCGGTGATCGAGGGCAGCGCCGGCGTAGATCCCGTACCGAGGGCAGATCACCTGCGGATCGACGGCGAGGTTCGCCGTCGGGTAGCCGAGCGTGCCGCCACGCTGGTCACCCGCCACGACGACCCCGTCCAGCTCGTACGGCCGCCCGAGCATGGAGGCGGCGGCTCCCGCATCGCCCTCGTGGAGCGCGGTCCTGATCGCCGACGAGGAGACCCCGGCAACCATCTCGACCTCGAGAATCTCGAATCCGAGGCGGTCCAGGAGCTCGAGGTCGCCGCGGCGCCGGGCGCCGAAGCGGAAGTCCTCTCCAGCCGCGACCGCCTCCGCGCCGATCGCCCGGAGATACCGCTCTGCGAACACGTCGGGCTCGAGTGCCATCAACTCGGGTGTGAACGAGGCGATGAGAGTCGCCTCGGCGCCCGCTCCGTCGAGGAGCTCGAGGCGTCGCTCGAGCGTCGTGATCAGCTCGACGTGGTTTCCGAGCGCGATCCGCGGATGTGGATCGAACGTGATCACCGTCGGGGCCAGTCCCGTGTCAATGGCTGCCCGAACGACGGCCCGGTGCCCCCGGTGCACGCCGTCGAACGTGCCGATCGCGACGGCGCGCGGCTGCCGTTCGAGCTGGCCGGGTGCGTGCGCGATCCGCATCAGTTGCCGCCAGCCGATCCGCGTCGCTCGCTGCTCGCCGCACGACGCCGGTCTGCGGCTGCCCGGGCCTGACGATCCGCATCCGCCTCGGCCAGCGTCATCCCGATCCGCCCGAGGGCATCCTCGAGCGGCAGCACCTGCTCGCCGTCCGCCTCAGCGACGCTGAACGGCCCGACCTCCGTCCGTCGGAGGGCGGCGCAGTGCCCCCCGAGTGCGTCGGCGATTGAGCGGATGTACGTCCCCGAGCTGACGGAGGCGTCGAGGGTGACGATTCCGTCCGTATACGCGATGACGTCGAGCGCATCGACACGCGAGCGGCGCAACGGCATGTCCACGACGACCCCCTTGCGGTGCAGGCGATAGGCGCGCTCGCCACCGATCTTGACGGCCGAGGCCGTGGGAATCGGCAGCTCGACGTCACCGCGGAGGTCCCCGAGCATCGCCTCGAGCGCGTCGCGGTCGGGCGGATCTCGCTCCTCCAGCAGCTCCCCCTCCGGATCCCCGGTCGTCGTCCGGCGCGAGAGATCCACATCCGTGAGATACCGCTTGGGCAGTCCGACGAAACATGATGCCAGTCTAGTTGCCCGACCGGACAACAGTAACAGGAGACCGGTCGCGAATGGATCGAGCGTCCCCGCGTGGCCCGTCTTCGCCCGGGTCCTCGCGCGCACGCCGGCGAGCACGGTGAACGAGGACGGGCCTGCCGGCTTGTCGACGAGAATCACGCCGGTCGGCTCGAGGCCTTTCGGAATCGCCATCTCTCGCCCCTCAGGCGGATGGCGCCTCGAGCGCCGCGTACTCGCGCAAGATGAACGCGATCACGTCGTCGAGAGACAGGTCACTCGAGAAGCCCGCAGCCCGGCGATGCCCGCCGCCGTTCGACTTCCGCGCGATCGCCGAGACGTCGATACGCTCGCTCGAGGAGCGCAATGAGACCTTCCGCAGCGGGCCGCTGTCCCGCGGCGGCTCCCGGATCAGGGCGGCAAGCTCGGCCCCCTCGACACCGCGGAGAACGTCGATGATCCCCTCCGAGTAGGGCTCGAGGGCACCGATTTCATCGAAATCCTCGCGGACGATGTGCGAGATCACGACGCGACCGTTCGCGTAAAGCACTGCGCGCTCGAGCGCCCGGGCGAGAAGCTTCATCTTCGGGAAGGGCATCGACTCGTAGACGGACTGGAAGATGCGCTGCGCGTCGGCCCCCGCCTCAAGCAGCTCTGCCGCCAACTCGAGCGACTTCGGGGTGGTGTTCGTGTACTGGAAGCGACCGGTGTCGGTGACCAGTCCGGTGTACAGCGCGTCGGCGATAGCGGGAGTCAGCGACACCCCGAGCTCCGAGAAGACGTCGGCCAGGACCTCCGCGGTCGACGAGGCGCCGTCGACGACCAGGTTCGCGGAGCCGAAGCGGCTGTTGTCGTGGTGATGGTCGATGTTGAGGACGACGGGCGCCTCGAGAAGATGTGCGTCGGTCAGACGCGTCGCCTGGGCACAGTCGACGGCGATGAGAACGCGGTTCGCCAGGTCGTCTGGTACCGCGGAGACAAGCCCCGCGCCGACGAGGTCGAGGAGCGCATACTCGGCGGGGAGCGGCGCGTCACCGACCATGACCATTGCGCTGTCCTTGCCGAGCTCGACGAGTGCGAGATGCATGGCGAGCAGCGACCCGAGCGCGTCGCCGTCCGGGCTCTCGTGCGAGGTGACGAGGAATCGTTCGTTCGCGCGCAGCGCGTCGATGACGTCGCCGAGGTCAGCCGTCGTCGTCATCGCCACTCGCCTCCTCGGGGCCGGGGTCGAGATCGTCGATCAGCTTGGACATGCGAACACCATCCTCGACCGAAGGATCGTATTGGAAGATCAGGTGAGGTGTCCGACGCAGCCGAAGGTCGTGATTGACGCGCGCCTGCAGGATGCCGGCGGCGCTCTCGAGCGCGGTCAGCGTCGCCTGTCGCTGCTTCGAGCCTCCGTAGACGCTCAGCCAGACCGTTGCCTGAGCGAGATCGGACGTGGTGACGACACCCGTCACGGTGACGAACCCGATCCGGGGATCCTTCAGGGACGGGATCGTCTCGGAGACGACGGCCCTGATCGCCTCGTCGACGCGCCGCATCCGCGGTGACCGGGACGGGTTCCTAGTCATCAAGGCTCCAAAGGGCGCGCTCATGCGTGAGAAGATCGAACTCCTGCCCGACGAGCCATCGCTCCGCCGTGTCGAGCAGCCGTTCTGCCTCACCCGCCTCACGTGCGACGCACGCGAGCGTCAGTCGTGATCGTTGCCAGACATCGTGGTGATCGACCTCGGCGATCGAGCACGAGATGCGATTCGAGAGCTGCGCCTTGACCGACCGGAGCACCATGCGCTTCTCCTTCAGCGAGTGGCTCCCCGGGATGTGGATCTCGAACGTGTAGATACCGATGAAGCCCGTCGCCACGGTGGTATTGAAGCGGTCGTCCGAGACATCGATGCGGTGGAGAGCCGGAACGGCCTGCAGGGTCACTCGTCGTCGTCGGCGTCGGCCGATGCCTCGACCGATTCGGCCGCAGGAACCCGGACTGCCTCGGCGAGGTCGGTCCGCTCGACCTGCTTGGTCTCGTACGCCTCGAGGATGTCGCCCTCCTTGAGGTCGTTGTACCCATCGAGCAGGATCCCGCACTCGAACCCCTCCGCAACCTCGCGCGCATCGTCCTTGAATCGCTTCAGCTGCGCGATCGACGTGTCGTAGATCTCGGTGCCGTCGCGCACCACCCGCACCTGTGCGTTGCGCCGGATCGTCCCCGTCGTGACCATGCAGCCCGCGATCGTGCCGAGGCGGGAGACCTTGAACAGGGCGCGCACTTCGGCCTCGCCGATCGTCTCCTCGGTCTGCACCGGCGAGAGCATCCCGACGAGGGCCTGCTGGATCTCGTCGGTCAGCTGGTAGATGACGCGGTAGGTGCGGATGTCGACTCCCTCGCGGTCGGCGAGTGCTCGCGCCTCCGCGCTCGGGCGCACGTTGAAGCCGATTACGAGAGCGTTCGAGGCCGATGCAAGGTTGATGTCGTTTTCCGTGATGCCGCCGACGCCGGTATGGATCACGTTGACCCTCACCTCGGAATGCTGGATCTTGCCCAGCTCGCCGAGCAGGGCCTCGACCGAGCCCTGCACGTCGCCCTTCAAGACGATGTTGAGATCCTGGACGACGCCTTCCTGCAGCTGTGAGAACAGGCTCTCGAGCGAGACACCGCGCTTCGAGCGCTGCGCGAGCTGCTCACGCCGAAGACGGCCGGCGCGCTTCTCGGCGATGTCCTTCGCGAGCCGCTCGTGCTCGACGACCCTGGCCAGCTCGCCGGCCGGCGGGGGCCGATCGAACCCGAGGATCTCGACGGGCTCGCCCGGAGCTGCCTCCTTCACCTTCTCGCCCTTGTAGTCGTACAGCGCACGCACCTTGCCCGACGCGTCGCCCGCGACGATCGCATCGCCGACGTGCAGCGTGCCACGGTGCACGAGCATCGTCGCGACGGGCCCGCGACCGACGTCGAGGCGGGATTCGATGATCGGTCCGGACGCTTCGGCCGACGGGTTCGCACGGAGATCGAGCTCGGCGTCGGCGACGAGCAACAGCTTCTCGAGCAGCTCGTCCAGGTTGAGCCTCTGCTTGGCCGAGACCTCCGCGAACTGCGTCGTCCCGCCCCACTCCTCGGGCTGAAGGCCTTCCGTTGCGAGCTCGGAGCGAACGCGGTCGAGATTGGCGTTCGGGACATCGATCTTGTTCACCGCGACCACGATCGGGACGCCGGCGGCGCGCGCGTGCGAGATCGACTCGCGCGTCTGCGGCATCACGCCGTCGTCGGCGGCGACCACGAGAATCGCGATATCGGTCACCTTCGCGCCGCGTGCCCGCATGGCCGTGAACGCCTCGTGGCCGGGGGTGTCGAGGAACGTGATCCGGCGCCCGTCGAGCACCGCTTGATAGGCGCCGATGTGCTGGGTGATCCCGCCGGCCTCGGTGTCGACAACAGATGTTTCCCGGATCGCATCGAGGAGCGTGGTCTTCCCGTGGTCGACGTGACCCATGATCGTCACGACGGGCGGGCGCGGTGCGAGATCCGCGTCCGCGTCCTCGAACACCTCGGGCTCCGAGTCGTCGTCGGCAGCGTGCTTGATCACGACCTCGCGCTCGACCTCCGTCGCGATAAGGAGGACGGACTCGTCGCTGAGGGACTGCGTGATCGTGACCATCTCACCGAGCCCCATCATGATCTTGATGATCTGGGCGACGGTGATACCGAGCGCGGCGGAGAGGTCCTTGACGCTCAGTCCCGACGGGACGGTGACGGGGCCTGTCGGGGCAGCGACGGGTTGCTGCCGCGGCTGGGTCTCCTGCGAAGCGCCCCGGTCGCGCGCCTGACGGCCGTCGCGCCCGCGCGTGTTGCCGCCGTCGATGACGACCCGGCGCTTGCGCCCGGAGGGGCCTCCACGCGGGCGGATCGGGCGACTCGGCTTGTTGGGTTCGTCAGCCATCAGCTCTCAGTGTAGTGGCGCTCGAGTTGCGGATCGACGTGCACGGTGCGGCGAAGCACCCGGTTGAAGCCGCGCGAGGCGATCGCCCGCTCGAAGCAGACGAGCCGCCGGCACGTGTACGCGCCCCTGCCGGGCACCGTCCGTCCGAGCGTGAGCGACCCGTCGACCGAGCCGAAGCGCACCAACTCGGACTGTGGCGCCTTGCGACCACAGCCCACGCACGTCCTCTCCGGCGACGCGGTCATGCTGCAGGAGACTCGTCCTCCTCGGCGATCTCGGCGACGGTAGCCACGATCTCTTCCGCTGCGACCTCGACGGCGGCCTCCTCGATCGCATCCTCGAGGGCGACAGCCTCCTCGGTGGTGATCTCACCAGCGAGAACGGCCTCCTCGACGATCTCCTCGAGCACCGCTTCGGCTTCGGCGACCTCGGCGACGACGACGTCGACCACGTCGGCGATCTCGTCGGCTGCGTCATCCTCCGGGAGCGACGCGGGAGGAGCCGTTCCGTGCAGTTCCTGGTGCGCCGGGACACCGCAGTAGTGCGAGCCGGGCAGCGCCGCGTTCGGGCAACGCTTGCCGTTCGAGAGCATCGCGGCGCAGCGTCCCGAGAACTCCTGCGTGTCGTCCTCGCCCGCGTACGCAGCTTCCGCCTCGGCCTTCGCAAACTCGGTGTCGGACTGGATGTCCACCTTCCACCCCGTCAGCCGCGCCGCAAGGCGAGCGTTCAGTCCTTCCTTGCCGATCGCGAGTGCGAGCTGATCATCGGGGACGACGACCGTCGCCTCGCGCGTGTCGTCGTCGATGTAGACCTCGCGCACGCGGGCGGGCGAGAGCGCCTTCGCAACGAATCGAGCCGGCTCGGAGTTCCACGGGATGATGTCGATCTTCTCGCCGCGAAGCTCGGAGACGACCATCCGCACACGCGAGCCGCGGGGACCGACGCATGCACCGACGGGATCGACGCCCTGCGTGTGCGACTCGACCGCGATCTTGGAGCGGTAGCCGGGCTCGCGGGCGACACCGCGGATCTCGACGAGGCCGTCCGCGATCTCGGGAACCTCGAGCTCGAACAGCGTCTTGATCAGCTCGGGATCTCGACGCGAGAGAATCACCTGCGGCCCCTTGGTGCCCGAACGAACTTCCGTGATGACGGCCTTGATCCGCGAGCCCTGCTCGTAGCGCTCGCCGTCGACCTGCTCCGAGCGTGGGAGCAGTGCCTCGACACGACCGAGATCGACGAGGACGTTGTTGCGGTCGCCCGCCTGCTGAACGATGCCGGTGACGACCTCGCCCTGGCGGTCGATGTACTCGTCGTACATCATCATCCGCTCCGCCTCGCGGATGCGCTGCTGGATGACCTGCTTCGCCGTCATCGCCGCGATGCGGCCGAACCCCTCGGGCGTCGCGTCGGCGCGCACCATCAGCTCCTCGGGCACCTGTGACCAGTCGAGCTCGAGGTCGGCGTCGCTGATCAGCGTGTGCTGGCGCTCGCCCGTCTCCTCCTCGATTCGCTCGAGCTCGTCGATCGCGGCCTCGCGGGCCTCGTCGACCAGGCGCTCCTCGAGGTCGCCGGGGATCTCGATCGAGAAGACTCTGAAGTCGCCCTCCTCGTCGAGGATCACCTCGGCGTGACGGGACGCGCCCGGCGTCTTCTTGTACGCCGCAAGAAGCGCATCCTCGAGTGCGGCGACGAGCGTCCCGGCTTCGATGCCCTTCTCGCGCTCGATCGTGCGAATGCCTTCCATGATTTCCTGGGTCATGTCGTCACCTATCCCTCATCGATCAGGTTGCCCCGGACGATTGCGTCGTACGGGATGTCGAGCTCATCGTCGCCGTCGGCGATCCGGAGGCTCCGTTCCGACGCGGCCACGACCGGGCCGCGAAACTTCTTCTTCCCGGAGATGTCCCCCGAGGTGCGAATCTGGACGTCGCGGCCGATCGCGGCACGGAAGTGCTCGGGACGGCGGAGCGGCCGGTCGAGGCCCGGCGACGAGACGTCGATCGTGTACGAGCCGCGGTAATCCGAGAGGACCTCGGTCACGCGGGTGCACAGCGCGTGATCGACCCCGGCGGAGTGATCGACGTACACGCAGAACCGGCTCGGTGAGAGCAACTCGACGGCGAGCACCTCGACGCCCGGGACGGCGCGCTCGACCGCCGGGACGATGTCCCGTGAGAGCTTCCGTTCGGTTGCGAGCATGTCGGCCACCCTGTCTCCTCGTTCGCTCGAGACGACGTTTCCTCAACAAAAATGGGCGCTCGTGCGCCCATTTCGTCAAGCCTGAAATGCGGTGCTTGAAGGATAGCACCGGCTCCACCTGTAGGAGCGCCGTGTCACGGGGCAGGACCACGGCCCCCGTTCGAGGCACCGTCGATGGATCCCACGGGCGTCCACGATAGCCGCGGCGCTCGGCGGAGACCGCAGTGCAGGGCCTCTCCGGGAATGCCGTCATCGGATACGAAATCCCTCAACCAAGGGAACGAAGCTGCCGATACGTCGTGCATGGAAGCAGCTCGAAACCCGTGGCCCGCACTCGGGACACTTCTCGTGCGCGACGGCGCGGTGACACCCGAGCAGCTCGAGATTGCGCTCCTGGAAAAACGGATGAAGCCGGAGCTCCGTCTGGGAGAGATCCTCGTCACGAACGGCTTTGCCTCGCGCGGGCAGGTGACGCGTGGCCTGGCAGAGCAGCACGACCTCGACTTCGTCGAGCTCGATGTCGCATCGATCGAGCTCGACGCCGCTCTCCTCTTGCCGGAAGACCTCGCCCGGCGCTACGGTGCGATCCCGATCAGGATCGCGGACGACGGTCACGTTGTCGTGGCCGTCTCCGACCCGACGAACGTGATGTTCTCCGACGATCTTCGGCTGGCCCTCGGGATGCCGGTGCGCGTTTGCGTGGCGTCTCCCGACGCGATCGAAGCCGCGATCACAAGGCTGAACGACAGCGCAACGATCGATATCGAGGACGTCGTCACGAGTGCCGCCGAGTCCGAGGATGACGCGACGGTTCTCGACCTCGAACACGACACTCCCGCTGTCGTGTTCATCAATCGGTCGATCTCGAAAGCCCTCGACATCGGTGCGTCCGACATCCATTTCACACCGCAGCAGCGCCGACTCCATGTACGGGTACGCGTCGACGGCGTGATGAGAGACCTGACGTCGATCGCCGGAACACAGGGTGCTGCAGTGGCGAGCCGACTGAAGATCATGGGGGGTCTCGACATCGCGGAGCGCCGAGCGCCACAGGACGGACGGGTCTCGATCAAGAGGGATGGGGAATCTGTCGACGTCCGGATCGCGATTCTGCCGACGACCCACGGCGAGAAGGTGACGTTGCGCATCCTGTCGCAGGGGGAGGCACCCGAGTCGCTCGACGCCCTCGGAATGTGGCCGCGTAGCCGCGCCGCGCTCGAGCGTGCTATCGCACAACCCTTCGGAGCCATTGTCGTCGTCGGCCCGACGGGATCGGGCAAGACGACGACGCTCTACACGTGCTTGCAGGTCCTCAACACCCCGGACCGTCAGATCACGACGATCGAGGATCCGGTCGAGTATCGCGCGGCGGGTCTCGACCAGATCGAGGTGAACCCTCGAGCAGGCCTGAGCTTTGCCAACGGTCTCAGAACCGTGTTGCGCTCGGATCCCGATGTGATTCTCGTAGGGGAGATCCGTGACGAGGAAACCGCTCAGATAGCGTTCCGCGCCGCGATGACAGGACACCTCGTGCTCACGACGCTCCACGCGCAGACCGCAGCATCCGCGATGGAGCGCCTGAGAGACATGGACATCGAGCCGAGCATCCTGGCCACTTCGATCAATTGCATCATCGGGCAGCGTCTCGTACGACGCGTCTGTACGTCGTGCTCTGAGGCCACGGACCCGGATCTCGAGACGATGGGTGCGCTCGGAATGCCCGAGAGCTTCGGCGACTTTCGTCTCAGCAAGGCGGTTGGTTGCGACGAGTGCGGCGGGACCGGTTATCGGGGCCGCGTCCCACTCTTCGAGGTGATGGCGATGACGGACGAGATCTCGTACCTCATCGGCGCCCCGACGCGCGAGATCGAAGCCATGGCGATCTCCCAGGGGATGCTCACGCTCCGCGAGGACGGCATCCGCCTCGCGGTTGCCGGCGTCACGACCCTGGATGAGGTCCGCCGGATCGCCGGCGATGCCGTGAGCTGAACGGCGGATCACCGCTCTCGACGCGACCCGCCGCTGATGCCGGTCGTTGCGCTCGACGACAAAGGTCGTGCCTCGTTGACAGAGACGGTCGGTCAGCGGCCTCCGAAGTGATGTGCTCGTGGCAAGGACGCGCCGACATCGAGGTCGGCAACGCTGCGCGCCAGCGCGGCAAGGGTCTCGATCGACGAGACGAGAATGTTCCGGTTCTCCCCCACGCTCTCGTAGCGGCCACGCGCAAGGAGCAGCGATTCGTTGCGGACGATGGCCCGGTACTGCTCGTACACGTCTTTCGGGACGATCAGGTTGACCTGGCCGCACTCGTCCTCGAGCAACATGAACACGATGCCGTTGGCCGTCGAGGGCCGCTGCCGCGCGATCGCGAGGCCTGCGTAGGCAACGCTCGCCCGATGCGCCGCGCGATGGAGCTCGTCACTCCGCAACGTTCCGCCGGGGAGGTGGGGCCGCAGGAGCAGAAGCGGGTGCACACCGACCGAGAGCCCGGTGAGACGGTAGTCGGCTGCCATTCGCTCCCAGCGCGTGAGGTCACGGAGCGTCGGCGTTGCGGCCGTCGGATCGAGAGAGAGCGTGAGCTGCTTTGCCGTTCCCTGTGTTCCCGGGACGGAGGTGGGTCGGCTCGCAAGGCCGAGCTCCCAGAGAAGATCTCGCCGCTTCGGGCCAAAGCCGTCACACGCCCCTCCCTCGACGAGCGCCACGAGGCCGTCCTTCGTGAGCGGCACCCGCCGGGCAAGGTCGCCGACGTCCCGGTAGGCCCCGTTCGCGACCCGCTCTGCAACGAGCGCCTCGGCATCGTCCTTCCCCACCGACTGGACGTACGCGAGTCCGATCCGCACCGCTTGCGCTGCTTGTGTTAAATCACCACAATGTTCGGCGCTCGTGCTCGCCTGAACGACCGAGCACTCGATGTCATTCAGCCTCTCGCCGGGCGGCTTTGCATCGAGCAGGAAAGCTTGTGTTGATTCAACACAAGCCTCGGTGGCCGGAACGAGCGAGCACTCGGCCCCGCTCAGGTTCACGTCGGGGGAGTGGACCTCCACTCCGCGCCGCTGAGCGTCACGAACGAGGCTGGCAGGCGGGTAGAAGCCCATCGGCTGTGCGTTCAGCAGCGAGCAGAGAAACTCGGCCGGATAGTGGTGGCGCAACCATTGCGACTGGTAGGCGAGCAGGCCGAACGCGGCGGCGTGTGACTTCGGAAAGCCGAAGCCCGAGAAGCCGACGAGCTTGTCGTAGACGAGATCCGCAACCTTCTCGTCGACGCCGTTGCGCACGGCGCCCTCGATGAAGCGCGTCCTGTGCGATTCGAGTGCCGCCCTGCTGCGCTTACGGCTCATCGCGCGCCGCAACCCCTCCGCCTCTCCCACCGTGAATCCCGCAAGCGCGATCGCCACGTCGAGCACCTGATCCTGGAAGACGACGACCCCGAGCGTCGAGCGGAGTGGCTCCCGCAGCGACTCGTGGTCGACCGGGTAGACGAACGTCGGATCCTCGCGCAACCGTCGGCGATTGTCGATGTAGGGATGCACGGCCTTACCCTGGATCGGGCCGGGGCGCACGAGCGCGACCTGCACCGTGAGGTCGTCGATCGTCTCCGGCTTCGTCCGCAACAGGCTCTGCATCTGGGCCCGGCTCTCGATCTGGAAGGTGCCGACCGTGTCCGCGCGCTGGATCTCCTCGAACACGGCCCCGTCGTCGAGCGGGATTCGCGAGAGGTCGATCGGCGAACCGTATGCCTCCGCGATGCTCTCGACGCACTCTTCGACAGCGGAGAGCATCCCCAATCCGAGCAGGTCGATCTTGAGAAAGCCCGCATCGGCGCAGGAGTCCTTGTCCCACTGACAGAGCTGTCGCCCCGCCATCGCGGCCGGCTGTACCGGCACGAGATCGATCAGCGGTCGCGTCGAGATGACCATGCCGCCCGGGTGCTGAGAGATGTGACGTGGCAGGCCGGCGATCTCGGTGGTGAGGAACTGGAACGCGCGCCACCGCTTCGAGACGAGCCTGCGCTCGGCGTCGGGCAGGCCGGCCACCTCCTCGGCGATGCGTGACGCATCCCAGCCGTCGGTCAGCCGGGCAAGGCGCTCGAGCTCCGCCTGCGGCAGGCCGAGCGCCTTGCCCACGTCACGAATCGCGCCGCGCGAGCGATAGGTGGCGAAGCTCGCGACGAGCGCGGCATGCTCGTTGCCGTACCGCTCGGTGACGGCGACGATGAGCTTCTCGCGGATATCACGCGGGAAGTCGAGATCGATATCCGGTACCGAGGCCAGCTCGCGATTGAGAAAGCGCCCGAGCGAGAGCTCGTTGGAGACGGGATCGACGTGCGAGAGGCCGGTGAGGTAACAGACGATCGACCCGACGGAGCTGCCACGCCCGCGCCCCGGCGGCAGGAAGCGGCGCGGTGAGCCACGCCCGCGCACCTGGAAGGCGCATTCCCGCGCCAGCTCCAGCACCTCCCAGTGCAGCAGGAAGAACCCGGCGAGCCCGAGCTCGTCGATCAGCGCGAGCTCCGTCTCCAGGCGATCGCGCGCCCTGGCAAGGAGCACCTTGTCACGTGGTGAGTAGCGGTCGGCGAAGGCGTCGTTACAGATCGCCGCGAGCTGCCGGATCGCAGGCACCGTACCGTCCGAGAAATCGGGATAGCGGTAGCCGAGCTCCTGGGTGAGGTCGAACTGCAGGCGCTCCGCGAGCTCGACGGTGCGGGCGGCGGCGGCGGGATCGATGCCGGCGAAGCGCTCGGCAGCCTCCCGGGGGGATCGTAGGACGCTCTCGCGATTTCCGCGCCGCTCCTCCTCGCAGCCGTCGAGCGAGGTACGGCAGCGAATTGCGACGAGCGTGTCCTGGAGAAGCGTGCGCCGCGGTGAATGGGCGTGAACGTTTCCGGTCGCGATCGTGGCGACGCCCAGGTGCTCTGCGAGATCACGGAGAGCGGTGTTACGACGAACGTCGCCACGCTCGAACGGTCGCTGGAGCTCGACGAGGAAGCACTCACGGCCGAACGCTCGTGCGAGGCCGGCGGCCTCGTTCGGGCTCCGGGTGGCGAGGCCGACGCGGGCGCAGCCGGAGAGGCAGACGAGGCCCTCCGCATGCTCCTCGACGAACTGTTGAGCCACGGACGGTGCGAGCGGCTCGCGATCCTCACGGCCCTCTCGCCGGGTGCCGGCGTGTGCCTCGGTGAGGATGCGGCACAGGTTGGCGTACCCTCGGCTCGTCTCGACGAGCAACGTCACGTGGGAGCCGCAGTCGAGCGTCACCTCTGCGCCGGTGATCGACCGCACGCCGAGGGCCTTCGCGGCATGGGCGAACTCGAGCGAGCCGCACACGCCGTCGTGATCGGTGAGAGCGAGAGCCGGATAACCGAGCTCCGCGGCCCGTGCTGCGAGCTCCTCGGGCAGCGAGGCACCGTCGAGGAACGAGTACGACGAGTGACAGTGGAGCTCGACGTATTTCATATGCTGGCCCCGTGATCGAGCCGATCGTCATCACCGATAAGCCGGGGCGGCAGCTGAGCATCCGCCTCGCTCTCGAGCACGTGATGTTCACGGAATCGCGGTACGGCCCCGGCGAGCGCGGACCGGATCCGCATGTGCACCGAATTCACGCCGACTGCTTCTACGTTCTCGAAGGCGCGCTTACGCTCACGCTCGCCGACGGCGAGCAGGTGCTCGGGCCCGGCACCTTCGTCCTCGTTCCACCGAATGTCGTGCACGGCTTCCGGATCGATGGCCCGGACGAGACCCGCTATCTCAACTTCCATGCGCCCAACACGGGCTTCGATCACTACGTGCAGGCGATCGGAGGCACCGGCGAGGAGTTTCGCGTCGATCTCGCTGCACGCCACGACCAGTACCCTCCGCCGGAAGGCGGCGGGCTCGACCCGACCTCGGTGATCGCGCGCACAGCGACGACCGATGCGGTGAACATCGCAGGAGTGGGGGTCGAGATCGGATTTCTCGCGAACGCCGACGAGGCTCTCGGCGCAATCGGACTGATCGAATACACGGCGCCGCCGTCCTTCCCCGGCCCTCCGCCCCACGTTCACGACCACACCTGGGACGTCTACTACGTTCTCGAGGGCCGACTCACCGTCCGCAGCGGCGACGCGCGCTACGACCTCGGGGCAGGCGACGTGACAGCGGTGCCGCCCGGCACCGTGCACGGCTTTTCCAATGCAAGCGACGCTCCGACCAGGTTCCTCGATATCCATGCTCCAGGCGGTTTCGAGAACTACTTCCGCGAGCTCTCCGTGGTGCTCGGCAGCGGTCAACCCGACCCGGAAGTGATGGCACAAATCGCTTCCCGCTACGACATCAGATTCGCCTGAGAACTGGCCCCCCGTGTCCCGAGAGCCGATACTCCCGCCATGGACTGGAACACGCTCGCCGAGCCCGTGAAACAGGTGATCTGACGTGAACACGCCACCGGCCCTCTCCGACCGCAGGTAGGCGACACCGTGGGCTCGCGCGAACGGTACGAGGACATCGTCGACGCGATCTGCGCCTGGCACGACGACGCACGAGCCGGGAAGGTGTTCGGGATGCCGTGCGTGAAGCGCTCCGGCAAGCTCGTGTTCGGCTTCTCCCGTACGGGGATGGTGTTCAAGTTGACCGATCCGGGTGTCCACGCACGTGCCCTGGCGTTGCCGGGTGCGCACCTCTTCGACCCGTCCGGCCGGGGCGAGGTGTTCCGCCAGTGGGTCGTCGTGCCTCCCGCGCAGGCGGACGAGTGGGAGGCGCTCGCCTACGAGGCGCTCGGCCAGGATCACGGGGTGCCGCCGGAGGCGCTCGAGGCCGCGAAAGACGAAACCCCGGGGAGAGGCTGAAGCCTCTCCCCTTCCCCGGCGCGCCCGCACACTCCTACCCCCGCTGCGTGAACCAACAGCCACGCTCCCGATCGCGATAGACGCACACGTTCTGGCCCGATTCGAGCACGACCTCGAAGTAGCGCCGGTCGACCGGCTCCTCCGTCCACCAGCGGTCGACGACGCGCCACTCCTCGCGCACGAACGTGACCTGCTCGCGATTGACGACGCACGGCGTGCCGTCGACGCCGTTCTCGACGAGAGCCGGGCGAGGAGCGTTGAGACGGCCCGCCGTCGCACGTGACAGTGCATGCGGCCGACTGGCCCAGGATCCACCGACGGCGCTCACGGCTTACTCCAGGGGGCAACTCTGGCGACCGGACGAAGCCGGCCACCGCGACCAGGAGAACCCTGGCGGCCGGCTGAAGCCGACCACCGCAGCAGCCCGCCCTCCGTCACATATCGCGGGGTACGACGAGCGCGCGCGTCTCCGGAATACGCGACCACGGCGCCACCTCCACCACTGCGCACACCGAGCCCGAGCCGGTGCTGGCCCGAACCTGCTGCAACCCCTCTCGCAGTCGTCCACTCATCTCCTCTCCCTCCGGAGGCACGAGCGCGAGCTGGTGGCCGACGTGGTCGGCGAGCTCTACCGCCTCCAGTCGGAGCTCCAGCACCGGCCCCGGGAGCTCGAGCAGCTTGGGGCCGAGCGCCGAGCGCAGCCGGCTGCGCTCGGCGGTCGCCTCACGCAGCGTCGTCGCCCGCCGCCACGAGCCTCCACCCACGAGCCGGGCCGACACCGCCACCTTGCGCAACGGCCGCCCTGCCCGCTCCGGACGGGCGAGAAGCCGGTCGAGCAGCGCTCCGAAGGCCCGACGCAACGTCAGCTCGTTCGCGACCGCCTCGGGGAAGGAGAGGGCCTCGGCCAGCTCTGCCGCAGGCGATCGCCCGCGCACGCGGGGTTGCGCACTCTGGCGCCCCCCGCCTGCGAGACTCCACGCCCGCTTCCCCTCCGGCCCCAGCCGCTCCTCGACGGCGCCGCCGGGTAGCGACGCCAGCTCGCCGAGCCGACGCACCCCGAGCCCTTCGAGCTCGGCGTACCGGTTCGACGGAAGCGGCAACAGCGAGAGAGGGAGCGGCTCCAGGAAGCCCTGCTCCTCCTTCCCCTCGACGATCACTGCCTGTCCGGGGCGGGCCACGCTCGCCGCCGCCAGGGCGACGAAGCGGCGCGCGCCCACGCCTGCGCGTGGATCCCAGGCAGATCCAACAGCGCCGAGCGCCTTGGCGAGCGCCGCCTCCACCCCTCCGTAGAGCCGCTCGACTCCGTCGGTCTGGAACGTGACGAGGCCCGGCTCGGTTGATTCGACGGCGAAGCCTGCCCCCTCGAGCCGACGCAACACCCCCTCCCACTCCTGTTCGACCGCAGCCGGATCCTGCTCGATCAGCACGAGCTCCGGGCAGGTCGCAAGCGCCTCCCCCATCCGCATGCCGGCCTGCACGCCGGCAGCCTCCGCAGCCGCCGTGACAGGCCCGACGAGCGCCTCCCGTCCCGGCTCCGGTGCGAGCGCCGCCGGCACGAGTGCGAGCCTCGGCCGGGAGCGCAGCGCGGCCCGCAACGCAAACCCGGGGATGAGGAGGCAGGCGATCACTGAGCTCTCAGTTGTACACGAACATATGTTCGTGTGTCAAGATGTCCTCCCCGGACAGGGGCCTCGCGGCCGTGAGATCGGCTCGGCGCGTCGGGTTAGAGGCGTACCGAGCGGAAGCACTCGGTCACGTACGGCAACTCGACCATGCCGTCGACCTGGTGCTCCTCGAAGATCCGCTCCACGCTCGCGAGCACGGGGACGCGTTCCTCGGGCGTCAACGCCGCGCAGTAGCTGCGCGAGAGCACGAGCTCGGCGAGGCCCTCGCGGTCGAGCCGCTGGGCGTGCGGGAACACCGCCCGCTCCACAGGCTCGAAGAGGCCGCTCTTGCCGATCGGAGCTGCTGCATCGCGCTCCTCGAAGCCCTCGGTCGCAAGCGCCTCCTCGCTCAGCTGCGCGACCCACGGCTCGCGCTCGTCGCGCGTGTTCCAGACGAGAGCGATCGAGCCACCCGGCCGCAGCACTCGCGCGATCTCGCGCAACGCCGGGCCGTGATCGAACCAGTGGAACGCCTGGGCGCAGACGACGACGTCGGCACTCGCATCCGGAAGCGGGATCGCCTCTGCCCCACCCTCGAGAGCCCGCACGCCGGGCACCGCCTCCTCGAGCCGCGAGAGCATCTCGGGCAGAGGCTCGACGGCGATCACCCGGTGACCCAGCGCCACGAGCGAGCGCGTGAGCTTGCCCGTGCCGGCGCCGAGATCGACGACCTCGAGTGGCGTGTCGCCGACGAGCCATCGAACCGCATCCTCCGGGTAGCCGGGACGCGATCGCTCGTACGCGTCGGCGACCCCCGCGAAGGACTTCGCCCGACTCTTTCTCTCCTCGGGGTCGAGCGCCACCGTCGGAATCTAGCCCAGCCCACGGCGGCGCCGGAACGCCTCGACCGCGGATCGCGTGATCGACGATCGGGCCGGGATACGACGGCGCCAGCAGCCCCGGCTCGGCAATGGCCCGGGTGGGCACGTCGGCGAGCTCGGGCACGTAGCGCCGCACGTACTCTCCTTCGGGGTCGAGCTTCTTCAGCTGCGCCGTCGGGTTGTAGATGCGATTCGGGCGCGTGTCGACACCGGTTCCGGCCACCCATTGCCAGTTGCCGATGTTCTGCGCGACGTCGCCGTCGAGCAGAAGGTCGAAG
The DNA here is from genome assembly GCA_963727515.1 of uncultured Thermoleophilia bacterium. Taxonomy (GTDB): domain Bacteria; phylum Actinomycetota; class Thermoleophilia; order Gaiellales; family Gaiellaceae; genus Gaiella. Next base: position 24,752 of record CAVSGN010000004.1, read on the forward strand.
AAGTGCCCGGCCCCCTCGCGCCAGTCGATCCCGAGATCCTTGACGAGGAAGGAAGCTGCGACCATGCGGGCCCGGTTGTGCATCCACCCCTCCGCGCGTAGCTGGCGCATGCCCGCGTCGACGAGCGGATAGCCGGTCATCCCCTCCTTCCAGGCCGCGAGAGCGTCGGGGTCGTCGAGCCACCGATCGCCACGCGGTCGCATGTCGTCGACCTGGGTGCGCGGCCGCGCGAAGAGGATCTGCGCGTAGAAGTCACGCCAGCAGAGCTGTCGCACGAAGGCCTCACCACCCAGCTCCCGCGCACGGACGGCAAGCGCCCGCGCCGAGATGCAGCCGAAGTGCAGGTACGGCGAGAGGCGCGAGGTCGCGTCCGCCGCCACGGCGTCGTGACCGCCCGAGCCGTACCCATCGAGCCGCGCTCGCAACCACGAGCGCGCCCGCTCGACGCCGGCCGTCTCCCCGCCGGCCATCCTTTGTGTTGAATCAACACAAAGGTCGCTCGCGGTGGGCACGGTCGTCGGGGATACGGGATCCACGCCCACTCCTCGCCCACGCCTGCGGGAAGGCGGATCGCGTGCGGGGTCGGCTCGGGCGTGCCGAAGGGCACCTGCGACCAGGCGCGATGGTAGGGGGAGAAGACCTGGTAGTGGTCGTTCCCGGTCGGCGTCACCTCTCCGGCGGGGATGACGAACGACCCGTCGACGAGGCGGAGGTCGAGCTCGGCCCCGAGCCGCTTCTCGCGCGCGACCGCGTAGGGGCTGACGTCTGCGCTCGCGAAGACGGTGGTCGCTCCCACCTCGCGAGCGGCACGGACGGTCTCGGCGACGACATCACCTGTGCGGACGTCGAGCGCGCCACCGAGCGAGCGGAGCGACGCGTCGAGATCTGCAAGCGCTTCGAGGAGGAACGCCCGGCGGTTCGTGGAGCTGCCGTAGCGGGTGCGCCCGATCCCTTCGTCGAGCACGAATAGCGGCAGCACGCTCTCCGCTCCCTCAGCCGCATGCGCGAGGGCGGGATTGTCGTGCACGCGGAGGTCGCGCGTGAAGAGGACGACCGCGACGCGCACGGAGACGGCGCCTACGCGCGGATCTCGGCCGCGACCCCGTGCATGCCGGCGAGGCGTGGGACGACGTCGAGGACGCTCTCGCGGGCGCAGTACGGGATGTCCGCCTCGAGCTCGGGGCCGTGATTGATCAGGTTGCGGCCGCTACGGGAGGCGCGGAAGGCTTCGAGAGCCGTGGGGTAGGACGCGGCGAGCCGGGCAGCGGCCTCGGCGGCGTCACTCCGGTCGTCGCCGAGTTGCGCGACGATCCGGCCGGCGACATAGCTGTCGTCGAGTGCGAACGAGCCTTTCACCCCCGCGCAGAAGATCGCCACGTCGTCCCCGTGGGCCTCCGCCGCAGCGGTCACGGCCGCCAGGTTGAGGAGCGATGCGATCAGCACCCGCTCGCATCGCTCGGCCGCCGTCACGATCGCGCGCGTGCCGTTCGTCGTGGACATGGCCAGCGTCGGCGTGCGCACCGTGAGGTACTCGCGCGGCGAGTTCCCGAGATCGAACCCTTCGATCCGCAACCCAAGGCGCTCCCCACCGAGGGTCACGCCTCCCAGCGAGGCGAGAGCGCGCGCATCGTCCACCTCGGCGGCGCAGAGAACGCGCTCGTAGCCCGAGGCGAGAGCCTGGCAGATCGTCGACGTCGCCCTGATGACGTCGATCACCACGCCGGTCGGCGCCGCAGCGAGATCGTCGGGAGTGAAGGCGACGTGAACGTCCACGTCGCTACGCTAGCCGTCGATGTCGGACACGCCGCACTGCTACCGCCATCCGGGCCGCGAGACGCTCGTCTCGTGCTCGGAATGCGGGCGACCGATCTGCCAGGACTGCATGACGTTCGCGCCCGTCGGGATCCGCTGCCCGGATCACGCGAACCTCGGCGCGGTCAAGCAGACGCCCGCGCGCACGGTGCAGACGGTGCAGCGCCGGACCCGCTCGATGGCCGCGCCGGCGACGATGGTGTTGATCGCAATCAACGTCGTCGTCTACATGATCACCGCAGCCCAGGGCGGCGGGCTCAACCTGCCGGGAGGTCAGCTCTTCTCCGACTGGGCGCTGCAGGGCGCGATCATCTCGACCGGCGAGTGGTGGCGGCTCGTGACGGCGATGTTCCTGCACGGCAGCCTCATGCATCTCGCGTTCAACATGCTCGCGCTCTTCTGGCTCGGCAGGATCATCGAGGACGCGCTCGGGACACCGCGGTTCCTGCTCGTGTACGTCGTCTCGGGGCTCGCGGGCTCGGCCGGTGCGCTCTGGTTCAGCTCGGCCTTCGCCGTCACGGTCGGCGCCTCGGGTGCGATCTTCGGCCTCATCGGCGCCCTGCTCATCCTCGAGTACCTCGCGACCGGGTCCTTCATGGGTCAGGCGATGATCCTGATCCTCGTCAACTTCGCCTTCACCTTCGCAGTGCCGGGCATCTCGAAGGGTGGCCACATCGGCGGCCTGATCGGTGGCATCGTCGCGACGTACGCACTGATGCGGTACAGGCACGGGCCGAGCCAGAAGATCGGGGTGCTCGTCGCGATCGGCGTCGGCGTGGCGAGCCTCGTGCTCGCCTACGTGCGCGTCGAGAGCTTCGTGCTGTAGCTCAGCCGACGGGCCGCACGACCAGCGCGACCCCGTCGATGCGCGAGACTTCGACCGTCGCGCCCTCGGCAATCGCCTGCTCGTTCTCGGCGCGCGCGCTCCAGTGCTCGGTGCCGACACGCACCTGCCCGCGCTGGCCGGGGCCCTCCTCGATCGCCACGATCACGACGGCACGCTTGCCGATGACCGTCTCGGCGTTCGACGGGACGAGCGGCGTGTTGCGCATCATCCGGCGCAGCGGCCTGCGCGTGAGGAGCAGCGTTGCCACCGAGACGACCGCGAAGAGGGCGAACTGCACGCCGATATGCGCGCCGAGCAACGCCGCGATGCCGGCCACCAGAGCCCCGAGCGCCGGGTACAGCGCGACGAACGTGAGGGTCGCGACCTCGATCCCGATGAAAACGAGCGCGATGACGAGCCAGATGACCGCTGCGGTCATCTGCTCAGGGAGCCCCGGGGCCTGGCCGCTCGGACTCGGCCGTTTCCCTGCCGGTCTGAAAGCCGCCGCCGAGTGCCGCCACGGCACCCATCGTCGCCATCGCGTCCGACGGGATCAGCATCAGCTTCATCGCCTGGCCGTCGGCCACCCGCGGCAGGTTCTGGATGTACTGGTAGCTGAGCAGGTCCGGCGAGGGATCGCCGTCGTGAATCGCCTGGAACACCTGGCGCGTCGCCTCGGCTTCGCCCTCCGCGTTGAGGATCGCCGCCTGCTTCGCCGCCTCGGCCGTGAGGATCGTCGCCTGCCGAGCGCCCTCGGCGGTGAGGATTGCCGCCTGCTTCTCGCCCTCCGCCGTCGTGATCTGCGCCTGCTTGACGCCCTCGGCGTTGATGATCACCGCGCGGCGCTCGCGCTCGGCCCGCATCTGCTTCTCCATCGCCTCCTGGATCGACGATGGCGGGTCGATCGACTTGAGCTCGATCCGGTTCACGCGCAGGCCCCACCGCTCGGTCGCCTCGTCGAGCACGATCCGCAGATCGGCGTTGATCTTGTCACGCGAGGTCAGCGCGTCCTCGAGCGAGAGCGAGCCGATCACGTTGCGGAGCGTCGTGACCGTGAGCTGCTCGATCGCGAAGAGGAGGTTCGCGACCTGGTACCGGGCGCGAAACGCATCCGTGACCGTGAAGTAGAAGACGGTGTCGATCGAGATCGTCACGTTGTCCTCGGTGATGACGGGCTGCGGGGGAAACGCGACCACCTGCTCGCGCATGTCGACGAGCGGGCCGAGGCGATCGAAGAAGGGGACGAGGAAGTGGAGCCCCGGGTCGAGCGTGCGCTGGAAGCGGCCGAGGCGCTCGACGAGCCCCGTGTTCCCCTGCGGCACGATCCGAACGGTCTTGGCGAGCGCGATCAAGACGATCAGGCCGATGCCGATCCCGATCACGAGGGTGGCAGTCGAGGCGACGCTCATTAGACGATGCTACGTGCCTCCCCGGACGAGGACTCTGGCGAACGGCTGAAGCCGGCCACCGGGCGCGCGTCCCCGGACGGGAACCAGGGCGACCGGCTGAAGCCGGCCACCGGGCGGGGCTACCCGCCGATGACGAGCGACGTGACGCCCGAGTCGGCCAGCGCGGCCTGCGCGGCTGCGAGGCGCGCGATCGGGACGCGGTACGGCGAGCAGCTGACGTAGTCGAGGCCGATGCGGTGGCAGAAGGCCACCGAGCGCGGCTCGCCGCCGTGCTCCCCGCAGATCCCCATCTTCAGCTCCGGCTTGACGCCACGGCCGCGCTCGATCGCGATGCGCATCAGATCACCGACACCCTCCTGATCGAGCACCTCGAACGGGTTGTGCTCGAGAATTCCGTGCTCGAGGTAGTAGGTGAGGAACTTGCCCTCGGCGTCGTCGCGCGAGAACCCGAGCGCCGTCTGGGTCAGGTCGTTCGTCCCGAACGAGCAGAAGTCGGCCACCTCGGCGATCTCGTTCGCGCGGATGCAGGCACGTGGAAGCTCGATCATCGTCCCGCAGAGGTACGCGACCGACGGCACCTCGGCCGCAATCCGCTCCGTCAGCTCCCGCAGCCGGGCGAGCTCCTCGCGGAAGCCGACCAGGGGATGCATGATCTCGACGAGCGGCGCCTCACCTCCGCGCGCCTCGACGGCGGCGGCCGCGCGGACGATCGCGCGCACCTGCATCTCGTAGATCTCCGGGAACTGGAGCCCGAGCCGGCAGCCACGCGTCCCGAGCATCGGGTTCGCCTCGTGGAGCTCGAAGATGCGCTTGCGCATCGCGTCACTCGTCGCCTCCTCCGGCGCCGGGAGGAACTCGTGCAGCGGCGGATCGAGCAGCCGGATCGTGACCGGGAACCCCGCCATGGCCTCGAAGATCCCCTCGAAGTCCGCCTGCTGCACGGGCAACAGGCGGTCGAGCGCCACGCGCCGCTCGGCCTCGTCCGTCGCCAGGATCATCTCCTGGACGATCGGCAGCCGCTCCGGCGCCATGAACATGTGCTCGGTGCGGCAGAGCCCGATCCCCGTCGCACCGAACTCCCGCGCCTTGGCGGCATCCTCGGGCGTGTCCGCGTTCGCGCGAACGCGGAGGCGGCTGAGCTCGTCGGCCCAGCCCAGGATCGTGCCGAAGTTCTCGTCGATCGCGGGTGGGACGAGCCGCACGGGCCCGACGATGACACGCCCGGTGCCGCCGTCGATCGTGATCACGTCCCCCGCGTCGAGCGTGTGCTCGCCGAGGGTGACCGTCCCTGCCTTCACGTCGATCGAGAGACCCTCGCACGCCGTCACGCACGGCTTGCCCATCCCGCGGGCGACGACGGCCGCATGGGACGTGAGCCCGCCGTGGGCCGTGAGGACGCCCCGCGCCTCGATGAGGCCGTGGATGTCGTCGGGCGACGTCTCCCAGCGCACGAGGATCACGTCGTCGCCCGCCTTCCCACGCGCCTCGGCCGTATCCGCGTCGAGGACGATCGCGCCGGAGGCGGCTCCCGGCGACGCGTTCAGGCCCGTCGCCGCGACCTCGACCTCGACGGTCGGATCGAGCATCGGATGAAGCAGTTGCTCGAGCTGGTCGATGTCCGTCCGGGCCACGGCCTCGCCCTGGCTGATCAGCCCTTCGCCGGCCATCTCCACGGCGATCCGGAGCGCAGCCGTGGCGGTGCGCTTGCCGGTTCGTGTCTGGAGGAGGAAGAGCCTGCCCTCCTCGACGGTGAACTCGATGTCCTGCATGTCACGGTAGTGGCCCTCGAGCAGCTCGAACGCGTCGGTCAGCTGGACGTACGCCTCCGGGAGCCGCTCCTCCATCGCCGCGATCGGCTCGGGCGTGCGCGTCCCGGCGACGACGTCCTCCCCCTGCGCGTTGACGAGGAACTCGCCGTAGTACTTCGCCTCGCCGGTCGACGGGTTGCGCGTGAAGCACACTCCGGTGCCGGAGTCTTCGCCCTTGTTGCCGAACACCATCTGCACGACGTTCACTGCCGTGCCGATGTCGTCCGGAATGCCATAGAGGCTGCGGTAGACGGATGCGCGCGGCGCATCCCACGAATCGAAGACGGCCCGATACGCACGCCGGAGTTGCTCGCGCGGATCCTGAGGGAAGCCCGAGCCGACCTCCTCCTCGTAGATCTGCTGGAACGTGGCGATCAGCTCGCGGAGATCGTCGGCGTCGAGATCGAGGTCGCCCGTCACGCCGCGTGCAGCCTTGAGGTCTGCGATCGCGCTCTCGAAGCGATGCCCGTCGACGCCGTCCACGACTTCCCCGTACATCTGGATCAGGCGGCGGTACGAGTCATAGGCGAAGCGCGGGTTCCCCGTCGAGGTGGCCTGGCCCTCGACCGCAACATCGTTCAATCCCAGGTTGAGGATCGTGTCCATCATGCCCGGCATCGACACCGCAGCACCGGATCGGACGGAGAGAAGGAGCGGATCGGACGGGTCACCGAACTTCTTGCCCGATCGCCGCTCGAGCGCCGCGATGTGCTCGCCGACCTCGCCGTCGAGCCCGTCCGGCACGACCTTTCCGCTCGCCATGTACGCGCGGCACGCGTCGGTCGTGATCGTGAACCCGGCCGGAACCGGGACGCCGAGCGCCGTCATCTCGGCGAGACCCACACCCTTGCCTCCGAGGAGCTCACGCCCACCCGGGGCCGTTTCGGAGTAGTCGTAGACGTAGCGCACGCAGCGATCCTCGCACAAGCTCGCACTGCGCGAAGCGGTACCCACGACGCGGCCGCGCTCCGTCCGGCGCCCGCGGCGTCTGCGACAATCGCGCACGTGCGCGGACACGTCGTTGCAATGGGTGGCGGAGGCTTTCTCTCGGGTGATATCGACTCTCCGCTGGACGACCTGCTCCTCTCGTTCGCTCCGCGCCCGCGACCCCGCGTCGTCTTCCTCCCGACCGCGGTCGGCGATGCCGACCGGGTCATCGAGGCGTTCCACCGGGCCTTCTCGCGACGGGCGTGCGACCCCGAGACCGTGGAGGTCTTCGGGATCCCCGACCGGCCCGCGGAGCGTGTCGCCGCTGCGGATGTGGTCGTCGTCGCCGGCGGGAACACCGCGAACATGCTGACGTTGTGGCGACTGCACGGGATCGACGCCGCGCTCCGAAGCGCCTGGGACCGTGGCGCAGCCCTGGGCGGCGTCTCGGCAGGCGCGAACTGCTGGTTCGAGGCCTGTGTGACCGACTCGTTCTCCATCGAGCTGGACGGGCTCGCGGACGGTCTCGGTCTGCTCCCGGGGAGCTTTTGCCCTCACTTCGACGGCGAGGAGCGAAGACGGCCCGTGTACACGCGACTCGTCGCCGAGGGCTTCCCCTCGGGGATCGCGTGTGACGACGGTGCCGCCGCGGTCTACGAGGGCATGGAGCTGCGCGAGGTGGTGAGCGACCGGACGCGGGCGCGGGGCTACCGCGTGACCGCGGGCGAGATCGAGGCGCTGGAAACGCGGCTGCTTTCGTGAGGAAGGTCTCCGTCATTGCCTCCGCGAGCGCGAACGGCAAGACGACGGTGGGACGCGAGCTTGCCCGCAGGCTGAACGTCCCGTTCATCGAGCTCGATGCCCTGGTGCACGGCCCGGACTGGTGCGAGACACCCGATGACGAGCTTCGCCGGCTGCTCGAGCCCGTGCTCGCCGGCGACGGTTGGGTCGTCGATGGCGGCTACTGGGGCAAGATCGGCGATCTCGTCATGCGCCGGGCCGACGTCGTCCTGTGGCTCGATCTTCCCGTTCATGTCTGGCTCCCCCGGCTCCTGAGGCGCACCGTGCGGCGGATCCGTGGCCATGAGGAGATGTGGAACGGGAATCGCGAGAGTGTCCGGGGTGCCCTGTGGGGGCGCGACGCGCTGATCCCGTACGCGCTACGCGCCCACTACCGACACCGTCGGCTCGACCCGGTCAGGCTCGCGCGCTTCCCCGTGGTTCGACTGCAGACCCAGGCGGAGATCGACCGGTTCCTCAACGACGCCGTCGCGACCTGAACTCCGCCGCCCACGCGGCGACGCGGAGCCCGATCCAGATCGGCGTCAGGACGACGTAGAACACCACCACCGCGACCCCGAGGATGACGGCCCAGGCCGTCCAGAAACGAAGCGGAGCCCAGCCCTTGTCCTCGAGTGAGCGCCCCTCGCGACGCCAGACGCTGCGCCCGCTCACGCCTTCGACCGCCGCTCGCGCGTTCGATCCGCGACGAGCTTGATGACGCGCATGGCCGTCTCCTCGACGGACAGGTCCGAGACGTCGAGCACCGGACAGCCGAGGCGCCGGTGGATCGCCGTTGCCTCGTCGAGCTCCTCGTAGACGTCGAGCAACCCGGCGTAGCGCTTTTTCGGCCCCCCCATCGACGCAACGCGATTGAGGCGAATCTCGGAGAGCCGCTCCGCCTCGATCGTCAGCCCGACGATCTTGGCAGGGTCGATCTCGAACAACGCCGCGGGTGGCTTGATCCCCTTCACGATCGGGACGTTGGCCGCCTTGTGGCCCAGATACCCGAGGTAGATCGAGAGCGGCGTCTTCGACGTGCGCGAGACGCCGACGAGGACGACGTCTGCCTCGTCGAGCCCGCTGCCGACGCCGTCGTCGTACTTGACGGCGAACTCGATCGCCTCGATCCGCTTGAAGTAGGTCTGATCGAGCGGCGGTCGTGCGCCCGGAGTCATGCGCGCTGCAGCCCCCGAGACGCGCGCAATCGAGTCGATCGGATGGCCGAGCAGGTCGCAGTAGTGCACCCGCGCCCGACGGCAGAGCTGGCGCATCGCCTCGCGTAGCTCGGGCTCGACCAGCGTGTACACCATCACCGCAGGACGGCCGCGTGCGGTCGCCACCGCGAGCTGCAGGTCGTCGACGGATTCGACGCGTGGATGCCTGATCTCGCTGAACACCTGCTCGGGGAACTGCGCCTCGAGCGCGAGCACGAGCCGCGCCGCAGTCTCGCCCGTCGAGTCCGACACGATGTGGAGCTCGACCGGTGTCTGTTCGGTGCTCACGCGCGGGAGGGTATCCGGTGTGGCGCGGCGCCGGATACGATCGCGGGCGTGTCCGACCCGTCCCTCCCCGTGTCGCTGCCCGAGATCGAGGCAGCCGCAGAGCGGCTCGACGGGATCGCCGTTCAGACGCCCCTGCTGCGGTTGCCACTCGATGGGGACGTGTACGTGAAGCCCGAGAGCCTCCAGCGAACCGGATCGTTCAAGTTCCGTGGAGCCTACAACGCGCTCGCCTCGACCCCGTTCCCGAGGATCGAGCGCGGCGTCGTGGCGGACTCGAGCGGCAACCACGCCCAGGGTGTAGCGGCAGCGGCCGCGCTGCACGGCGTGCCGGCGACGATCGTGATGCCGGAGAACGCAGCTCCGATCAAGGTCGCCCGCACCGCTGCCTGGGGGGCGGAGATCGTCCGCTGCGCCGACTCGACGGACGAGCGCAAGCGGCTGGCGGCAGAGATCCGCGACGAGCGCTCGCTCGAGTACGTCCCGCCCTTCGACGACGTGCGGATCATCGCCGGCCAGGGAACCGTCGGCCTCGAGATCGCGCGGGCGCTGCCCGACGTCGCGACGGTCGTTGTCTGCATCGGTGGCGGTGGCCTCATTTCGGGTGTGGCGACGGCGGTCAGGGCGCTCTGCCCGGGCGCGCGCGTGGTCGGCGTCGAGCCCGATCTCGCGGCGGACGCGCAAGAGTCGCTCCGCCGCGGGCGGATCGTGAGCTGGCCGGCGGCAGACGTGACGCGCACGATCTGCGACGGCGTGCGCACCCAGGAGATCGGCGAGCTGAACTTCGCCGTCATCTCGGCCCTCGTCGACGAGATCGTGACCGTGTCGGAGGACGCGGTGATCGAGGCGATGCGCTGGCTCGCGCTCGAGGCGAAGCTCGTCGTCGAGCCGACCGGGGCGCTGACGCTCGCGGCGCTCCAGACGGGCGCCGTCACGGCGGACGGGCCGACGGTGCTCGTCGTCTCGGGCGGCAACGTCGATCCGGTGTTTGCCGCCGAGGTCATGGCCGGCGGCTAGGGCTCACAGGAACCGCGCGCCGACGCGGCCGGTATCCGGGCAGCCAACAGCGACCTGCGTTGCCTACCTGGGGCCACCTCCCCCAACCTCGCGAGCGGACAGCTCGTGTTGATTCAACACAAGCTCCCTCCCACCGCGTCGCGATACGCACCGCGCGGTCGGGGGCGAGACGATCACGAGTCATCTGGCTACAGCGCGAGCGATGGTTTGTGTTGTTTCAACACAAGCTTCCTATCGCCACACGGCGATCGACAGCGTGCGGCCATCCGTCAGGGTGAGCAGGTCGGCCGGCGCGAGCTCGATCTCGAGACCCCGGCGCCCGGCGCTGACGTGGATCGCCTCGAACGCGAGCGCCGACTCGTCCAGAACGGTCGGGAGGCGCTTCCGCTGGCCGAGCGGGCTGATTCCGCCCGTGACGTACCCCGTGGTCCGCTCGGCCAGCGTGGCATCCGCCAGCGAGACGCGCTTCCCGAGCGCCCTGAGATCGAGCTGTGCCGCGACCGGCACGATCGCGACCGTGAGCGTGCCGTCGACATCGGCGACGAGCGTCTTGAAGACGCGAGCGGGGTCGACGCCCAGCTTGTCGGCCGCTTCGAGGCCGTACGAGGAGGCGCCCGTGTCGTGCTGGTACTCGTGCACGGTGAACGCGATCCCGGCGCGCTCCGCCGTGACGATCGCCGGCGTGCGCTTTCCGGCCAACCGGCTCTCTACCGCAGGGCGTCGAGCGCCGTCCGTGCGAACACGGCGATTCCGTCGCGCAGCGCAGCCTCGTCGATGTCGAACCGCGGGTGATGATGGGGAAACATCGTCTCGAGATCCTCGTTGCCGGAACCGACCCAGAAGAACGCCGACGGTGCCACCTCGCCGTACGCGGAGAAGTCCTCGCCACCCATCACCGGCGGGAACTCGACGAGCGAGCCGTCACCGAGCTCCGAGACGATCGCCCGCCGGACTGCAGCCGATGCGTCGCGGTCGTTCACAACCGGGTCATAGCCCACCTCGAACGCGAACGAGTAGCTCGCGCGATGCGCCGCGGTCACCCCCGCGATCACGCGCTCCATGGCGTCGCGCACCTCGGCCCGTCGGGAGGCCGACAGGGTCCGCACCGTGCCGCCGAGGCGCACCGAGCCGGGGATCACGTTACGGGCGACCCCCGCCGCGAGCGTGGTCACCGAGACGACGACGGAGTCGAAGGGATCGGTCTCGCGCGCGACGATCTGCTGCAGGTTCGTGATCACCTGGGCAGCGACGACCACCGGGTCGACGGTCTCGTGCGGGTTCGCCCCGTGCCCGCCCTGACCGACGATGTCGAGCGTGAACAGGTCGGCAGCGGCCATCACGGGGCCGGCGACCGACGAGAGCTTTCCCGTCTCGAGCGCGGAGAGCAGGTGCACGCCGGCGACGAGGTGCGCCCCTTCGATCGCGCCGGAGTCGACCACGGAACGCGCGCCGCCGGGCGGAAGCTCCTCGGCGTGCTGGAAGACGAAGCGAACCTCGCCCGTGATCTCTTCCCGCCGCTCGCAGAGGAGCTGCGCGGCGCCGAGGAGCATCGCGGTATGCCCGTCGTGGCCGCAGGCGTGCATCACGCCGGGCCGCGTCGAGACGTACGGCACGTCGTTCTCCTCGTGGATCGGGAGCGCGTCCATGTCCGCGCGAAGCACGACGACCTTCCCGGGCCGCCCACCTTGCAGCCGCGCAACGACTGCCGTTCCCGCCGGGCGCTCGATCTCGAGACCCTCGAACGAGCGCAGCGTCTGCTCGACGAATGCCGACGTCTCGTGCTCCTCGAACGACAGCTCGGGGTTCGCGTGCAGGTGTCGACGCCACGCGATCGCGCGGGCCTCGAGGTCGTCCGAGACGAGGCGGGAGGTCGATTCGGTTGCGGTCATCGGCACGGAAGCTACCGGGAACACCGGCGGTTGCGGCGTGGGTAAGGTCAGGTGCATGGCCGACGTCGTCACGATGGACAAGATCGTCTCTCTCTGCAAGCGTCGCGGCTTCGTCTTCCCGTCGTCCGAGATCTACGGCGGCCTCGGCTCCTCGTACGACTACGGGCACTACGGCGTGCTGCTGAAGGACAACATCAAGCAGCGCTGGATGTCCGCGATGGTGCAGGAGCGAGACGACATCGTCGCTCTCGACTCGTCGATCATCCTCCACCCGGAGGTGTGGCGGGCGTCCGGCCACGTCGGCGGCTTCTCGGATCCCCTCGTCGACTGCAGGTTCTGCAAGAAGCGCTTCCGGGCCGACCACCTCGAGGATTCCCAGTGCGGCCAGCGGCCGAGCAAGCGCCCCGGCGAGACATCCGACTGCGACCTCACCGAGGCCCGCCAGTTCAACCTCATGTTCGAGACCCGCGTCGGCGCGCTCGAGGAGACGGGCGTCCCGGTCTATCTCAGGCCGGAGACGGCCCAGGGCATCTTCATCAACTTCAAGAACGTCGCGGGGATCGCGCGCCGCAAGCCGCCGTTCGGAATCGCCCAGGTCGGCAAGTCCTTCCGGAACGAGATCACGCCCGGCAACTTCATCTTCCGCACGCTCGAGTTCGAGCAGATGGAGATGGAGTTCTTCGTTCCTCCGGGCGAGGCCGACGAGTGGTACCGCTACTGGGTCGACGAGCGCTACGCATGGCATCGCCGCTACGGCATTCGCGAGAGCCATCTGCGGATCCGCCCGCACCACGCCGACGAGCTGTCCCACTACTCGAGCGACACGAGCGATCTCGAGTACCTCTTCCCGATCGGGTGGTCGGAGCTCGAGGGAATCGCGAACCGGGGCTCGTTCGACCTCACCGCGCACACGGACGCCTCGGGGACGAAGCTCGAGTGGGTCGAGCAGGACGGCAGCCGCTACACACCGCACGTGATCGAGCCGGCGCTCGGTGTCAACCGCTCGATGCTCGCGTTCCTCGTCGACGCCTACGACGAGGAGGTGGTCGCGGAGCGCGATCGCACCGTGCTTCGCCTGCACCCGCAGCTCGCCCCGGTGAAGGCCGCCGTGCTGCCCCTGATCGGCAAGAGCGAGGACATGACGGGGCGCGCACGCAAGCTCTACGAGGAGCTGCGCCAGGTGATCTCGGTCGAGTACGACGACGGGGGTCAGATCGGGCGCCGCTATCGCCGACACGACGAGATCGGGACACCGTACGCGCTCACGATCGACGAGCAGACACTCGAGGACGACACGATCACGATCCGCGAGCGCGACTCGCTCGCACAGGAGCGCATCTCGATCGCTCGGGCGCGAGAGCACGTGCTCGATCGGCTGGCCGAGCCGTGGACGTCGCCAAAGGCGGATACGCGCTAGACGTGCCGGTGGGGAGAGACTGCGGTCTCTCCGCCGGGTTCCTGCCTTCGCGCGGGGACGATCATCCCTGCGGCCAGCGCTCCATCGCCCTGCCGTCGGGCAGCGAGAATCCAGCCTTCGCGTAGAGCCGGTGCATGTCGCGCGTGTGCAGGAGCCACTTCGTCCGGGCGAGCGGACCGACATCGACGGTGAACCGGACGAGCTCGATACCGAGGCCCCGGCCGCGATACTCGTCGAGCACGTAGACGTCCGCGAGGTACGAGACGGTCCGGAGATCGGAGACGGTGCGCGTGAAGCCGATCTGCGACCCGTCCGGAGCGTAGAGGCCGACGACCCGGGCGGCAGTCGCGATGAGCTGGTCCATCAGCTCGCGTTCGCGCCCTGCGGCCCAGTACGACGTCGAGAGAAACGCATGCACGGCGGCACGGTCGATCCGTCGACGATCGTCGTCGAGAGCGAAACCGTCTTCGAGAGCCTGCTTCACGTCACCCATCGTGCCCGTCGGCAGACGAGCCTGCTCCGGTACCGTCGTGATCGTGGGAAGGATCGGGATCATGCTCGGCGTGGCGGTGCCGCTTGCCGCCGCGGACCTGGTCGTGAAAGCGCGCGTCCCGACGCCCCCGTGGGCCTACCACCAGCGATCACTCGGCTGGCTCGCCCTCTCGGTTGGGTTGTTCGTCGCCCTGCTCGTCGTGACCCGCATCCCGGCGGCCCTCGTCGCCCCTGCCGCCGGCCTCCTCGCCGCGGGGCTCCTCGGAAACAGCCTCTCCGCGGCGTGGAACGGCATGGAGGTGCCGAACCCCCTCGTCGCGACGGTCGACCGCGGCGTCATTGCGTTCAATCTCGCGGACATCTTCGCTCTCACGGGCATCCTCACCCTCCTGCTCGTGATCAGCGCCTGGCTGATCGCGAAACGCGAGCTGATCCCGCCACCCGACGAGGTCCGCGCAACGCGCGGGCGGGCGTTCGGGCGGCTGTTTCAGTGAGCACCATCCGCACATTTAGACATTACCTCGACACCCCCTTTGTCGCGTCACGTACCATGAAGGCGTGACGATGACCTCCGAGCCACTGTTCGTCCCGGCTCTCGCCTCGCTCGACGGTCTCGTGCCCCACGAGGGCCTCCTCACGCCGGAGGAGCTCGAGGACGTCGCGGCCGGAATCGCGGCCCGATCCGACCTGTGGGAGCCGCTCGTGCACGACGACGCCTCGCAGCGCCGCTACGAGCTCGTCTACGAGGACGGGCGGATGGATGCGTGGGTTCTCTCCTGGATGCCGGGTCAGGGAACCGGGTTCCACGACCACTACATCTCCGGAGTCGGCCTCTGCGTCGCGCGTGGGTGCGTGCGGGAGGATGTGATGGTGTACGGATCGGAGCCGCAGTCGCGAGACCTGTGCGCCGGTGCGACGCGCCGCGGCGGGCCGGGGTACATCCACCGGGTGAGCTACGGCGACGGCCTGCCTTCGGTGACCGTTCACGTCTATTCGCCCCGCCTCGACTGGGTCGGTCAGTATCGACTCGACGCGGACGGCGTGATGCAGCGCGAAGTTCGTCCGGGGCGGAACGAGCTGACCGAGCAGCTCGTCGCCGACGGCGCGCTCCAGAGCGTGCTCGAGCGCTTCTAGCGCACCTTCGGGAACTGCGTCGGGTCGTCGGCAGCCCACTGCGCCGCGGGAGCCGGGCGTGACTACGGCGCCGCGGCCGTCTTGAGCCGGAAGCCGCCGTGGTGCTCGTACGACGCCGTCACGACCGCGTAAGCATCGCGTTGCGCGCGCTCGTCGAGGCCCGCGGTCACCGCGGCGGCGATCGGCGAGTGGAGGAGGAGCCTCATTCCGTGGACGCCTCCAGGCGAGAGAGAGATCCCACCGGGGTCACAGGCGCCGCACGCACCGCCGCCCGACGCCGGCAGGAACGCCACGAGCGTCTCGGCCGACCCACACTCGACGCAGGCCTCCAGGTGCGGCATGTACCCGGAGACCCACAGCAGCTTGAGCTGGAACGAGAGCACGACCGGATCGAGGGCCGCGCGCGATCCGCGCTGCAACGGGGCGTCGTCGAGCGCGTCGAGAAACCGCGTCAGCGCCGTGAATGCCTTCTCGTTCGACTCCTGCTCGGTGAAGAGCTTCAGCATCGCCTCGAGCCCGATCATCCCGACCTGCAGTCGATAGGGCTCCGAGCGGATCCGGTCGTGCGACCGGAGCAGGGATGCCCCCGTCACCGTCTCGAGCTCACCCCGGCCCTGATGGAGGACGAGCTCGACGTGGGAGAACGGCTCCAGGCGCGCACCGAAACGTGACTTCGTCTTGCGCACCCCTTTGGCAACAGCGCCGACCCGACCGCGCCCCTCGGTATAGAGATGGAGAACCCGATCTGCCTCTCCGAGACGGAACGAGCGGAGGACGACGGCCTCCGTCGTGGTCGAACGAGACATGGCCAAAGTGTACGAGTCGGACTGGCCGCCACGCACAAGACGCGGGAACGCTGCCGACGGGTGGGGAATACCTCCCCGCTTGCAGGCGTTTACATGCCTCGTGCCCCGAATCGTCCTCTACACGACCGACTGGTGCGGCTACTGCATCCGCGCCACCGGGCTCCTCGACTCGCTCGGCCTCGACTACGACCAGGTGAGCCTCGACGACGACCCGGCCTTCCGGCAGCGGGTGCACGACCTCGGGCGCCGGTGGACGGTACCGCTCGTCGTGATCGACGGCCAGCCGATCGGCGGCTACGACGAGCTTGCTGCGCTCCACCGCTCCGGCGCGCTCGCCGAGCGGTTCGCCGCGTAGCCGAGCACAGCAGGAGGCGGGTCCGTCAGGCGGCGATCGCCGCCGGGGCGCTCTGGCAGTCCGGACAGAACGTCGTCGCCCTCCCTCCCACGACGATCCGTACGAGCGGCGCTCCACAGCGATCGCACGGCTCTCCGCCGCGCCCGTAGACCCGGAACTCGCTCTGCATCGAGCCGTAGCTCCCGTCCGGCTGTGCGTAGTCCCGCAGCGTCGACCCCTGGCGCTCGATCGCCTTTCGAAGGACGCTCCGGATCGCGCGGTGGAGCGACCGGAGCTCCTCGGCCTCCAGGCCGCCGGCGGGACGCAGCGGATGCAGGCGGCTGATCCAGAGCGCTTCGTCGACGTAGATGTTGCCGAGCCCCGCGACCCGACGCTGGTCGAGCAGCGCCGACTTCAAGGGCGCGCGTCGCCCCTCGAGCCGGTCTCCGAATTGGGCGGCCGTGAGCGGCCCGAGCGGCTCCGGGCCGAGCCGAGCCTCGAGGTACGGGTGCAGCTCACGGTCTTCGAAGAGCTCCCACGTCCCGAAGCGACGGACGTCCCGATACGCGACGTCCGAGCCATTGTCTAATCTGAGAACAGCGCGGGTGTGAGGGTCGTCGGCCAGCCTCCCTCGCGCTGCGACGCGAAACGATCCCGTCATCCGGAGGTGCACGAGCAGAGACCGCTCAGAGTCGAACCAGACAATCAGATACTTGCCGCGGCGCCCGACGCTTGCCACGCGCTCCCCGACGAGCGCATCGGCGACGATGGACGGGTCGAACGGCCGAACGAGGCGTGGGTCGCGGATCTCGACATGCTCGAGGCGCGCACCCTCAAGGACGGGCGAGAGGGCGCGACGAACGGTCTCGACCTCGGGAAGCTCCGGCACGCGTCCAGTCTAGGCGCGGTGCGGTGTGCGGCGGCGACGCCTGTCCCCCCGCCTCGCCTCGGGTCGGCCTCTCGCCTGCTGGGCTGTGGTCCATCGGCCTCGCCACGCGGCGGCCCGCCGTCCGCTCGTTCGTCCCGCGCTCTCGTCGCGGCACCTGCTCGGTCGGAATGTCGCCAGAGCGTCACGCCTCCTCGGGCATGCACTGCTCCCCTGGCGCGTGCTGCGCTCTCGGGCCGACAGCTGCTCGGTGCACGTCGCCCGAGCCCACCTCAGGAGATGACGTCGAGCAGGATGCTGTGTGGCGCGGGCATCTCATCACCGATCGTGTAGGCGGCGAGGACCGCGGCCGCGGCCGCTGCGGCGGAGGCGTCGTCCCGGGCGTGTACCTCGGCAAGATCGTCGCCCGCTATCACGGTGTCGCCCCGCTTTGCGAAGCAGAGCACCCCGACGGCCGGGTCGATCGACGTCCTCCTTCGTCCAGCGGCCGGCGCCGAGCTCGAGCGCGGCGATCCCGACGGCGAGCGCTCCGAGGCGTCCGACGACACCGTCGCGGGGCGCCGGCACGGCAAGTCGCACGGGAGCCTCGGGCAACGCCCGTGGATCGGGGTCGCCCCCCTGCGCGCGGATCCAGCGCTCGTAGGTCGCGTACGCAGATCCATCGGCGACAGCCTCCTCGGCCCGGCGGCGACCCTCGTCGATGCCGATGCCCAGGTCGGAGTAGGCAAGCAGTCGCGCGCAGGAATCGAGCACGAGCTCGGTGAAGTCCGCCGGGCCTTCGCCGCGTACCGTGTCGAGCGCTTCCCGAATCTCGAGAGCGTTGCCGACCGCGCGGCCGAGTGGCTGATCCATGTCGGTGAGGAGGCACGTCACCTCCTTGCCGGCCCGACGGCCGAGCTCGAGCATCTCGCGCGCGAGAACCTCGGCTTCCTCGACCGTCTTCATGAACGCTCCGTCCCCGACCTTGACGTCGAGCACGATCGCGTCGGCGCCCGCCGCGAGCTTCTTCGACATGATCGACGACGCGATGAGGGAGTTGATGTCAACGGTCGCCGTGACGTCCCGGAGGGCATAGAGCTTCCTGTCGGCAGGAACGAGATCAGCGGTCTGACCGACGATTGCGATACCGACCTCGCGGAGCTGCGCAAGCATCTCCGCGATCGTCAGTTCGACACGAAACCCCGGGATCGACTCGAGCTTGTCGAGCGTGCCGCCCGTGTGCCCGAGGCCCCGCCCGCTCATCTTCCCGAAGGGGACGCCGCAGGCCGCGACGATCGGCCCGACCGCGATGGACGTCTTGTCGCCGACGCCGCCGGTCGAGTGCTTGTCCACGACCTTTCGTCCGATGACAGCACCGACGTTGAGCGTCTCGCCTGAGCCGATCATCGCGTCGGTGAGAGCAAACGTCTCGGCCGGCGACAATCCCTTGAAGTAGACGGCCATGCACCAGGCAGCCATCTGGTAGTCGGGCACCTCGTCGCGCGCGTAGGCGAGAACGAACTCGGCAAGCTCGGCGGCGGGAAGCTCCTCGCCGTTCCGCTTGCGCTCGATCAGGTCGGCAGGGCGCATGCCCCTCGGAAACCGGTGTCGAGAACGGTCATCGTCCGGACGCTGCCCA
Source organism: uncultured Thermoleophilia bacterium (assembly GCA_963727515.1). Classification (GTDB taxonomy): domain Bacteria; phylum Actinomycetota; class Thermoleophilia; order Gaiellales; family Gaiellaceae; genus Gaiella. Next base: position 43,409 of record CAVSGN010000004.1, read on the forward strand.
CGGCGCCAAGGATACGCGGATGCGCAACGACGGAGACGCCGGGTCAGCCGTTCTCCGCCACGAACACCGTGCAGCGTCGCGTCGCCACGATCGGCTCGCTCAGGTCCGGGACGGCGTCGACGAGATGCTTGTGCGCGATCGACGAGCCGACATAGCCGCGCACGCCGTCGGCATCGAACTCGATCGGGCTGACGACCTCTCGGCGGCTCACCGTCGCAAAGTGGCGGAGGAGCAACGCCTCCCCGTCCTCGGAGAAGAAGTGTCGGGTCTCGGTTCTCTTGTCGCGCCCGACGAGTGACCAGAGCTCCTCGAGGTGCCGCACGCTGTTCGTCGCGGCGACGAGCCTGCCTCCCGGTTGCAGTACGCGCGCGAGCTCGGAGAGAGCCCGATCGATATCGGGCGCGTGATACAGCATCCAGTTCGCGACGACGCAATCGAACACTCCGTCGTCGAAGGGCAACGCCGCGACGTCTCCCACGTGTGCGTCGAGACCGCGCCCGCGGGCCAGCTCGACCATCCGCGGCGAGAGGTCGAGAGCGACGACGTCACGTGTCACTTCGTCCCGAACGCGGGCCGCGAAGTCACCCCATCCGCAACCGACCTCGAGCACGGCCCGAGGGCTCACCTCCGCCACGGCCTCGAACGCAACCTGACGCGCGTCAGGCCCGGCAAGGCCCTGATACACCGACGCGCGCGCGAGAAGGCCCGCCTCACTCGCGTACTCCGCGCGAACGATCTCGGGCTCGTTGAGGCTCACGGCTCGAAAATCGGCGCCCCGGGCGCACCCTTGCCCGGGTGCTTCGCGCCGAGCCACGCGCAGACCGTCGCACCGACGTCACCGAACTCGCCGTCCTCGTGGATCCGCCCGGCGGCGTTACGGCCCGGCCGCGTACGCGAGCAGCATCGCATGCTCCCGCGTGTGGTCGCTCGAGGGTGTTGTCGGATCGCACCCGTGATCCGAGGTGATGATGAGGAGATCGTCGTCCCGGAGCGTCTCGAGGATATCCGGCAGCCGCCGGTCGAAGTCCTGGAGGCAGCGATGGAAGTTCACCGGGTCGTTTCGGTGGCCCCACAGCTGATCGGTCTCGACGAGGTTCGTGAAGACGAAGCCCTCGTCGGCGTTCTCGAGCAACTCGATCGTGCGATTGATGCCGTCGACATTCGACTTCGTCGGGAACGACTCGTCGATATCGCAGCCGGCGAAGATGTCCGAGATCTTTCCGACGCCGTACGTCGTGTGCCCTGCGGCGCGGATCGCGCTCAGGTAGTTCGGGCGACGTGGCTCGAGCGAGAAATCGTGTCGGTTCGACGTCCGCTCGTACTTCCCCGGCACGCCGACGAACGGGCGCGCGATCACGCGGCCGACGGCGTGCTTCCCGGTCAGGATCTCACGGGCCGCCCGGCACCCCTCGTAGAGCTCCTCGAGCGGGATCGTCTCCTCGTGTGCGGCGATCTGGAACACGGAATCGGCCGACGTGTACACGATCCACTTCCCGGTCTTCTGGTGCTCCTCGCCGTACTCGAGGATCACCTCGGTCCCCGACGCCGGCATGTTGCACAGGACACCGCGCGCCGTGCGGTTCATGAACGGGTCGATCACCTCGTCAGGGAAGCCGTAGGGGTATGTCGGGAACGCGACCGCCGTGACGACGCCCATCAGCTCCCAGTGCCCCGCCGTCGTGTCCTTGCCCTTCGAGCGCTCGAGCAGCCTCCCCGCCACCGCCGGCGACCCGGGCTGCGGCGGACATCCCTCGAGCGGTTCGATGTTGCCGAGGCCGAGCGCCTCGAGATTGGGCAGGTCGAGACCGCCGACGGCGCGAGCGACGTTTCCCAGCGTGTCCGAGCCCTCATCACCCCACTCGGCAGCATCCGGTAGCGCCCCTGCACCGACGGCATCGAGCACGATCACACAGGCCCTCGGCATGACGGTAGTCTACGTGCGTCATGCGAACCGTTCTTGGACTGATCGAGCTGGTGTTCTACGTCTGCTCGATCCTTGCCCTCTCTGCCGGCGTTACGTACCTGGTCGTCAAGATCTCGCCGATGAAGACGGCGAAGTCCCAGCCCGACAAGGGCTAGTCGGCTCGCCAGGCAGAGCTCGAACGACCGGTTCGAGCGCTCGACGCGCGATCATGCCGATATGAGTAACGGCGACTGCGGTATCGATCTCTACTGGCTTCCCCTCGGTGCAGGCGGCCACTCCGTGCGGCTCAACGGACGCGTCTACGAGGGAGTCGCGGCACGCCTGGAGCGGCGAAGGCCCCGCGACCTCTATCACTCGGCCCTCGTCGTGCATGCGCGCTCCGGATCGTTCGTGATCGAGGTGACACCGGTTGGCCGCGGTGAGGGAGCGGCCCGCGGAGCGGTCGCGTCCGGCGCGGTCGGAAGCCGCCTGCTGCGTCGCCTCCGGATCTTCCGCTACGAGGTGCGCTGCTGGCGCGACGGCGTGATTCCCGACGTCGCCGAGGCCGTCGACAGCCCCGTGCGGCTCTCGGGCGACGCCGACATCGCCGAGCGATCTCTCCTCCTCCCGCCAAGCGTGCCGATGCTCGTCTGGGGCCGGGACGAGGCTCGAACGGGCGACATGTGGAACTCGAACTCCGTGATCTCCTGGCTCCTCACCCGGAGCGGCCTGCCCGCCGCCTCGATCCGACCGCCGGGGAACGGCCGCGCTCCGGGCTGGCACGCCGGTATCGTGATCGCGCGACGCGCCGGGTCTCACATCGACTCTCCTATGAGCGAGCCCTGACCCGCATCGGCAAGGATAGGGACGTGGCAACTGCAGCAGCCGCCATGCGGGTCGTCGAGGTGCAGCTCCGCGCGCTCGAAGCCGCGGACACGTTCTCGGGCGTCGTCGGCATCGAGCAAGGCGGTCGAGAGCCGATGCTGGAAGCCTTCGGCCAGGCCAGCCGAACCTGGAGCGTCCCGATGACGGTCGAGACGCGCTTCGACACCGCGTCGATCACCAAGCTGTTCACCGCCGTCGCGACGCTGCAACTCGTCGAGAACGGCGCGTTTGCTCTGGACACCTCGGTGATCGGATACCTGGGTCTGGAGAAGACCGGGATCTCGCCGGCGGTGACGCCCTCTCATTTGCTGACCCACACCTCGGGCATCGCCGACGATGCGGACGAGGAGGCCGGTGAGCGTTACGAAGACCTCTTCGTCGAGCGGCCGAGCTACTCGGTCACCGAGACGGTGGACTACCTCCCGCAGTTCGTCGGCAAGCCACCGAACTTCGCACCCGGCGAGGGGTGCCGGTACTGCAACGCCGGCTACGTGCTGCTCGGGCTGATGATCGAGCGGGCAACCGGATCGACCTACCGCTCGTACGTTGCCGAGCACGTCTTTGCCCCGGCCGCGATGAGCCGATCGGGCTTCTTTCGCATGGACGTCGTCGAGCCCGATCTTGCCGAGGGAGTCGAGGCGATCGAGGACGATGACGGCAGCATCGTCGGCTGGCGCCGGAACATCTACTCCTACCCTCCGATCGGGGGGCCCGAGGGTGGTGCCCATGTCACCGTCGGCGACCTCCTGCGCTTCCACCGGGCCGTGACCGAGGGCCGCCTCCTGGGCCCCGCCCTGACGGCCGAGCTCCTCACGCCGAAGGCGCGGCACGGGTCACGCGGCACGGGGAGTCACCTGATGGGCTTCGGGCTCGAATTCGAGACCGATGCGGAGGACGGTGTGCGCTCCTACTGGAAGGAAGGCGTGAACGTCGGAACGAGCGGCATGCTCTGCCACTACCCGGCGGACGACATCACGTTCGCCGTGCTGGCAGTGGGCGAGAACGCTGCGTGGAGCGCGATCACGGCGATCGAGCAAGCTGTCGGCGACGGCTGATTGCGCCCACAGCGCCGCGCTCGACAACCGTCGGCACTCCACGCTGCCCGTCGATACTGCTTTCTTGCCGCCGGTCCCACTTCGCGCACCATGTTCCCGCCGCGACGCCCGCGTCGTAGCGCGACTTGCCGAGGCGAAGAGTCGAGCCTCTCGAGCCCCGGGCGGAGGCGCATTCCGACGAGCCGAGAATGACCTACGCTTCACACCGTCAGGCAACCGTGTCGCCGCGTCTGCGGCCGATAATCGCCGAGGGAGCTCGCAGTGTTCGAGAAACGGCAGTCGATCATCGGCCGGGACGATGAGCGACGGACGCTGGACGGGTTCCTCGACGCGATAGAGGACGGCCCGGTCGGACTGCTTCTCGACGGTGAAGCGGGAATCGGGAAAACGGCGCTGTGGAAGGCGTGCCTTGCTGCAGGTGAGGATCGGTCGTTCCGCGTGCTGTCCTGCCGGCCCATCGAGTCGGACGCCGAGCTGGCCTACGCCGGGCTTGGCGATCTCCTGAGGCGCGATCTCGCTGACGCGCTTGTCGAGCTTCCCGAGCCACAGCGCCGCGCACTCGAGGTGGCGCTCCTGCTGAGGGAGCCCGGAGGCCAACAGCCATTGCAGCGCGCGGTCTCTCTCGCCGCCCTCGGCGTGCTCGCGGCGCTGGCTCGTGACCGCCCGTTGCTCGTCGGCATCGACGATGTCCAGTGGCTCGATTCCGGCTCCGAGAGCGTGCTCGCGTTCGTCACTCGCCGCCTTCAACACGAGCGAATCGGAATCGTGGTGGCGAGGCGGACGGAGACGCCGGTCGCCGACATTCCACTCGACCTTGCACGGGCACTCCCCGAGGGTCGCTTCGCGCGGGTGCCGATCGGCTCAATCGAGCCCGCGGCGCTCGAGCGTCTGCTGTCCGCCCACCTGCCGGCGTATCCATCCGGTGATGCGCTCGAGCGTCTTTACGCCCACTCCGGCGGAAACCCGTTCTTTGCGATCGAGATCGCGAGAGCGATGATCGAGCGAGGCGGCCCGCCGGAGACGGACGACGAGATCCCGATCCCGGCGAGCCTGCACGATCTGGTGCGGGAACGGCTGGAACGCCTCCCGTCACCCGCGCGTGAGACGACGGAGATCGTTGCAGCGCTGTCGCGACCGACGCTGACGCTCGTCGATGCAGTTCGCGGAGAGTCGGTGTCTGCAGTCGAGACGGCCGCGAGGGCAGGGATCCTCGAACTGGACGATGGGCGCTTGCTGTTCGCGCATCCGCTGCTCGCCTCGGTGACGTATGCCGAGATCCCGCCGGCGCGGCGGCGCACGTTGCACGCTCGCCTGGCCGATGTCCTCGACGATCCCGAGGAACGGGGGCGTCATCTGATCCTGGCGTCGGACGGCCCCGACCTCTCCGTCGCAGCGGCGCTGGACGAAGCGGCCATGCAGGCTCGAGCCCGTGGGGCGCCCGGGTCGGCCGCTGACCTGTGGGAGCACGCCCGCCGCCTCACGCCCACAGAGGCAGGGAGCGAGGCCCGCCGCCGGGCGATGGAAGCGGCAGACCGACGCTTCGACGCCGGTGAGGTCGACCGTGCCCGGGGGCTCCTGGACGAGGTGGTCGCCGAGGCGCCCCGTGGTCGGGAGCGCGCACAGGCGCTGTCGCGGCTCGGCTGGGTATGCGCACATGCCGAGGGATTCCATGCCGCCGAGGCGGTGTTCAGTGCCGCGCTGGCCGAATGTGGCGATGACATCGCCCTTCGAATCGAGATCGAGGGAGGCCTGGCGTGGTGTCTTCACTCAACACGCGGCTTGGCTGCAGCCGAGATCCACGCCCGGAGCGCGCTCGAGCTCGCAGAGTCGCTCGGCGAGCCGGCCCTCCTGGCCGGCGCGCTCTCCCATTTCGCCTTTCTCCAGGCACTGACGGGCGAGGGAATCCCGTTCGCAACGATCGAGCGCGCCGTCGCGTTGGGCCATTCGCCGGGTTGGTCACAGATTTTCGACCGCCCCGACTGGATCCACGCGATGCTCCTGGAATGGGCGGGCGATCTCCACACCGCCAGAACGCACTTCGAAGACCTCTACCGCACCGCGCTCGACCAGGGCGACGAGCACGCGCTGCCGTTCATCCTCTTCCATTTCGCGCGCATCGAGCTTCTGACCGGCGACTGGGAACGAGCGCGGGACCACGCCCGCGAGTCGCACGAGACGAGCCTCCAGAGCGGTGTTGAGATGCACATCTCCTTCTCGCTCGTCGTCGAAGCCCTCGTCGATGCGCACCTCGGCCGTGCCGAGCCCGCGCGAGCAGCCATCGAGAAGGGGCAGAAGCTGGCAGACGAGTTCGGCAGTCGCCCCGCCGGTTTCGAGCTGCTCGCCGTTCTCGGTTTCCTCGAGCTCTCACTCGGAAACGCTCGTGAAGCGGATCAGGCGCTCAGCCGCCTCGTCGCACTGGTCGAGGAGACCGGCCTCCTCGAGCCCGGGCTGTTCCGCTTTCACGGCGACGCAGTCGAGGCGAAGATCATTCTCGGTCAGCTGGACGAGGCAGAAGCCCTGCTGGCCGAGCTCGAGCGACTGGGAGCGACCCTCGAGCGTCCCTGGGCTCTCGTCATGGCCTGCCGCGGCCGCGCGCTTCTGAGTGCTGCCCGCGGCGACCTGGCCGAGTCCTACCGCGAGCTCGAGCAGGCTCTCGTGCTGCACGACGGGCTCGAAGAGCCGTTCGAGCGCGCCCGGACCCTCTTTGTCCTCGGCAACGTCTACCGGAGGGATCGGAAGAAGCGCCACGCCCGCGGAGCGTTCGAGAGCGCGCTCGAGATCTTCGACCGGCTCGGGGCGGTCTTGTGGGCGGCGAAGACGCACGCGGAGCTCGCACGCGTCGGCGGCCGTGCACCCGCGACCGCCGGACTGACGCCGACGGAGCAGCGAATCGCAGAGCTCATCGCTTCCGGGCTGACCTACCGGGAAACAGCGGACGCGCTCTTCATCAGCCCCAAGACCGTGCAGTGGAATCTCTCCAAGATCTACCGCAAGCTCGGCATCCGCTCACGCAGCGAGCTCCCGGCTCGACTCGTGGAAGAGCACGACTCCTAGCAAAGCTCGCCGGGTCGAGGCGTCCGGTTCCCCGCTCCTCCGGGCGCACTAATCCCGGCCGACCGGCCGGTTTCGCCGCTCGCCCCCTCGCCCTACCGTTGATGTCACCAGGGCAACGACACCGAGGAGGAGACGCCATGTACCCGCAGGTCGTTCAGTTCGAGACGAGACGACAGCTCTTCGATAGCGAGCTCCAGCTGATCCGGGAGAGGAGGCGGGCCCAGGCGAGCGCACATGAGGCCGACCTCGAGCGCGCAACGCCGGGTCGTTCCGTGGCAGGCGCCCTGCGCGAGCAGGGCGTATCCGCGTTCCTCGTCAGAATCGTCGCGGTCCTGACCGGAGCGCCGTCTCACGACCGCCCGTCCGTCCGGGAGGATGTCCTGCCGCGTTAGAGCGACCCGCGTCGCACGAGTGAAGGCCCACGAGAGCGGAGCGAGTCGCAGGCGCGGCGGCTCAGGAACGTCCGTCGAGCAGTGCCGCCTCGAGCGTCGCGCCGGCCCATGCGGCCCAACGCTCGTCGTCCCAGTCGCCGTCGAGGACGAGCGTGCGGTACGTCTGAGGGTGGCCGATAGCGAAGAACGTGGCCGCTGCGTCGTCGGTGGAGAGCCCGTCACGCAGGGCGCCGCGCTCTGCGAGGATTCCGGCCGCGTGCCGGTAGTTGTGCAGACGCTGCCGTGCGCGCGCCTGTTCGAGCGCTGCGATCTCGGGGTCGGTGGCGGCCGCCTCTCCGATCAGCCGGAAGACGGGTGCCGTGCGTGGAAGCGCGCCGCGCCAGAACTCGACGGTCAGCGCGATGATCCGGCGCGGGTCCGACTCGCTCTCGGCCCGCTCGCGCATGAACTCGCGTACAGGAACCGGAGCCCGGTCGCCGGCGGCGGCGAAATCGAGTACGCGCGAGAGGATCTCGCGCTTGGAGCCGATCGAGTTGTAGATCGTCTGAACGGCCACGCCGGCCTCGGAGGCGATCCGCCCGATCGAGGTGCCGTGATATCCGAGCTCGGAGAAGAGCCGCGTGGCCGCCTCGATGATCGTGTGCTGGGTGTCCTCGGCGGCTATCTGCCGCCGCGTCTTGACTCGCTTCTTCTCAGTAGAATATGATTCCATACATTAGAATCATACTCCACTGAGAGGACGAGATGACGAACGAGGAACTGAAGTCCCTAACTGCCGAGGGGTTCGAGCGCATGTTCAACCAGGGCGACCTCGATTTCGTCGACGAGGCAGTCGCGCCCGGCGCGGTCGACCACCAGGAGCCCGCAGGAACAGCGTTCGCGCCGCACCTGAAGAACGTGATCTCGACGCTCCGCACCGCATTCCCCGACCTCAAGTTCGAGGTCCACGAACTGCTGTGCGATGGCGACGTCGTCGCCTGCCGCTCGACCATGACGGGTACACATCAGGGACCGCTGCGGATCGGGCCGATGGCCGCGCTTCCCGTCACCGGAGCCCGGATCGAGGTCCCCCATATGCACTTCTTCCGCTACGACGAGCAGGGCCGGGTCACCGATCTCTGGCACGTCTGGAACACCCTCCTCCTCGCCCGCCAGCTCGGGGCCCCAGCACCCGACCTGCGCGTCGCCTCATGATGATCGAAGGGCACTGCGTGCACTGTGTGCCGTGACCTGGCACGACATCGCGAGGCAATAGCAGTCGGCGCCGGTGTCGTTCGGGGATGTCGCATGATCGGCGATGGGTCGTGCGATAGTGTCGCGTCATGCATGTGGTGATCAACCACCTCCGGCTGCGGAACCCGTTGACCGAGGCCACCGTGGAAGCAGCGCGCGAGGGCATGCGGATGGTCGTCGATGCCGGCGCGGTCGCGGCTCGCTTCGTGAAAGTCGACGAGACGCACCTGATCCCTGTCCCGGAGGTGGTCGGCCACGAGCTTCGTCGGGAAGGGGAGAAAGGCAATGCACATGAGCATCGCAATGTTGGCGAAGAGATCAGCACCATGCACACGTGGTGGTTGACCCACCGGATCCCGATGATCAGGAACGAGACCGCATAAGCGGTGTACTGAGGCCAGGCGTGCTCGAGCGCCGCCCCGAGCTCACCGCCCGGGGCGTCCACGGCGACGTCGATGATCAGGAGCGTCGCCGCGATCGCGAAGATGGCATCCGCAAACAACTCCAAACGCGAGGTCTCCACGACTGGGCGGGGAGCACGAAGCACTGTTGGCCAGGAATCATGCAGGCCCCTGCCTACGAGGCGATCCGGCTGGCGGATGTTCGTCGACGGCGTAGCCGCTCGCCTGAACGAGCGTTTCGCCACGTGAGAAGACGCGGTCGGAGCCGGTGGGCTCGGCGCACGCGCCCTGCTTGCCCTGCCGGCTCCTCTACAGCGCGTCGGCGAGCGGAACGTAGTCGAGGCCGTGCGCCTGCGCGACCGCCTCGTAGGTGACCTTGCCGGCGACGACGTTGACCCCCTTCGCGAGCGCGGGATCGTCGGCGATCGCTCCGGCGACGCCCCTGGCGGCGAGTGCCTCGACGTACGGCAACGTGACGTTCGTGAGGCCCTTCGTCGCGGTCACGGGAACCGCGCCCGGCATGTTCGCGACGCAGTAGTGGACGATGCCGTCGACGTCGAACACGGGATCGTCGTGCGTCGTCGCACGCGACGTCTCGAAGCACCCACCCTGGTCGATCGCGACGTCGACGAGCACCGAGCCCGGTCGCATGAGCTCGAGCATCTCACGCGTCACGAGCTTCGGGGCGACGGCACCGGGAACGAGCACCGCGCCGATCACCATGTCGGCGTCGGCGATGACTTCCTCGATCTGGAGGCGGTTCGACATCGCGAGCGTGACGCGCCCGTCGAGCGCGATCTCGAGCTCCCGCATCCGCTCGACCGACTTGTCGAGCACCCATACGTCGGCCTGCATGCCGGTGGCGATGATCGCGGCGTTCAATCCCACGACGCCGCCGCCGAGGATGACGACGCGGGCCGGCGGCACGCCGGGCACGCCGCCGAGCAGGATCCCCCGGCCACCGTGCGCCTTCTCGAGCGACCAGGCGCCCATCTGGGGCGCGAGCCGACCGGCGACCTCGCTCATCGGTGCGAGCAGCGGGAGCTGCCGCTCTGCCGTCTCGACGGTCTCGTACGCGATCGCGGTGATGCCCGAGTCGACGAGCGCGTGTGTCAACGGCGCGTCGGCCGCGATGTGCAGGTACGTGAACAGCGTCAGGCCCTCCCGCAGCCGGGCGTACTCCTCCGCGATCGGCTCCTTCACCTTGAGCAGCAGGTCGGCGCCGGCCCACACGTCGTCCACCGACTCGATCCTGGCTCCAACCGCCTCGTAGGCGGCATCGGCGAACCCGGATCCGACCCCGGCCCCCTGCTCGATCGAAACCTCGTGCCCTCGCCGGACGAGCTCGAGCGCGCCGGCGGGCGTCAGGGCAACGCGATACTCACGCTTCTTGATCTCCCGGGCAACTCCGATCCGCATCGCCGCGGGACGATAGCGGAACCGCCGTCGACGTTGGCGAGCTCTCCCCCGCTCGTCAGGCGCCGGCAAGCCGCTCGACGAGGCGCCGCTCGTCGGGGCCGAACGGCTCCCCCGAGCCGGCGGCGGCGTTCTCGATCGCTCGCTCCGGCCTCGAGGTCGCCGGAATGACGAGGTCCACGCGCGGGTCGGCAAGGCACCATTTCAGAAGCGCCTGCGCCCACGTCTCGACGCCGAACGGCCGCAGCGGCCGGAGCGCCTCCGGTTCCGGCCCGGGTCGCAGGGTGGTGGCGCTCGCTCCGCCGAGCGGCCGCATCACGATCACGGCGATCCCGAGCTCCTCGGCGAGCGGCAGGATCGTTCGCTCGCACGAGCGCTCCAGTGGATTGAGCGGAACCTGGATGCAGTCGAATCTCCCCGTCCGCATGGCGTCCTCGAACTCGTCGACACCGGAGGCGTCGTAGTGGGTGACGCCGACGCGCTCGATCCGGCCGGCGTCGCGTTCCTCCTCGATCCAGGGGAGGTGCTCCCGCCACGCGGCGAGGTTGTGGACCTGCTGGATCTCGACGTTGCCGAAGAACCGCAGCTGCGCCTCGTACTGGCGTCGACCCTCCTCGACCGATTCCGCCCAGATCTTCGTCGCCACGACGCCGCGATCCCGACGGCCGCGCAGCGCCTCGCCGAGCGACTCCTCCGCCGGCTCGTACATCGGGGACGAGTCGAAGACCGTCGTCCCCGCGTCGAGCGCCGCCGAGACGACGTCGGTGGCAAGCGCGACGTCCGCGAGAAACGTCTCGTACGTTCCGAGACCGACGACCGGCCCGAGGCGCCTCGTCTCCATCACAGCAGGAGAGCCCGTGCGTGGCGGCCTGCTGCGAACGCCGTCGCGAAGAACCACGGGTCGTCCTTCGGGCCCCGGCCCATGTGTCGGAGCGGAAGGCCGGCGCAGGCGTCCTGCCAGTCGTCGACGTCGATCTCCGCGACGGCACCGAGCTCGGCGTCGTGCCCGAGACCGAGCGGCCAGGCGATATCGCGCGGGCCGAGCACGAGCCGGAGCGCCGATCGCGTGTGATGTGACACGCCGCGATGACGCTCCCGCACGTCGGCGCCCGAGTAGCGGACGGCGACGATCGGCCGGCCACCGAGCGCTGCGGTCACGTTGACCGCCTCCGCCACCGACACGCCCCCGTGACCGAAGGCGGAGCCCGTGCCGACGACACCCGGCCCGATTCCGCAGACGACGACGTCGAAGCCCCGCGCCCTGGCCCAGGCGAGAGCGGAGGCGGTGGTCACCGCCTGAACGTCTCCGTCGAGGCACGGCGAGACCGCGATCGCCGTCTCGAGCAGCCTCCGTGTCTTCAGGGTTCGCACCGTGTCGGAGAAGGCGACCGGCAGTGCGCCGCCGGCGAGCTGCGCGTAGGCAACGCGCACGCCGGCTCCGATCCCCGCGAAGACCGGCGCAAGCTGGCTGTGGAGACCGCAGCAGACGACCGGCATTCCCCCGAGACCTTCGGCCAGCTTGTCCTGCTCCTCGACGCACGCGGCCGCGGCCTGGCCGGTTGAATACGGGAGCGTCATCACGTGTGCCGACGGCGGTGGCAGCAGGCCGAGGCCGCGCGTCATGTTCGCGTACAGCACGTCGAAGCCGCCCGAGCCCAGCTGGAGATCTCGCGCCTGCGTGTTCACGAGCACGGTGTCGCCGACCTCTACCGGTCCCGTCTGACGCGGGTAGGCGACGCACTCGGTGCCGTCCACGGTGCAACGTACGAGGTCGTCGAGCCGCTGCGTCACGGCGGTCACTGTTCCCCAGCGCAGGGTCAGTGCCATCTCAGGGCTCCCGCGCCGCCTCGATGATCCCGAGCGTTACCTCGACCATCCCATCGAGGTCGGCGACCGCGATGCGCTCGTCCGGCGTGTGGATGTCCATCATCCCGTTGCCGAGGTTGACGCACGGAAGGCCACGCTCGTTGAAGACGTTCGCGTCCGCCCCACCACCTGAAAACGCATTCACCGGCGTGTAACCCGCGCGCCGGAGTCCCTCCGCAGCGAGCACGACCGCAGGCTCGTCCTCCGAGAACGTGTAGCCACGATACGACTCCTCGATCTCGGTCTCCGCGGTGCAGTCCGACGTGCTCGCGGCGAAGCCGATCGCGTCGAGCATCTCCTGCACGAGCGTTGCGAGCGTCCTCGGGTCACGCGACCGCGCCTCCGCCTCGAACGAGCACCACTCAGGGACGATGTTGCGCGCAATCCCTCCGGAGATCACGCCGACGTTCGCGCTCGACCTGTCGTCGATCCGTCCGAGCCGCATGTCGGCGATCGCGCGCGCTGCGGCGAAGATCGCATTGCGTCCGTCCTCCGGATACATGCCGGCGTGCGCGGCTCGCCCGCGCAGGCGCGCGAAGATCGAGCTCTGAGACGGCGCACCAAGGATGATCTCGCCGATCGGCGCCGCCTGGTCGTAGACGTAGCCCAGCTGCGCTTCGAGCCGCGTGTGGTCGAATGCGTACGCCCGAGAAGGCCGACCTCCTCCTTCGGCGTGAAGAGCAGCTCCACGCCCGCGTGGGGCCTCCGCTCGGCGACGAGCCGGCGCACCGCAGCGAGCATCACCGCGACCGCGGCCTTGTCGTCCGCGCCAAGGATCGTCCCGCCCGCGTTCCGGACGAGCCCGTCCTCGAGCACGGGCTCGATCGCGCCGTCGGGCGGGACCGTGTCGAGATGGGCGCACAGGAAGATCGGCGTTCCCTCCGCCGCCTCGCCCGGAACACGCGCGAGGATGTTGCCCATCGTCGAGCCGATGGTGGCGCCCGCGTCGTCCTCGTCCCACGCGAGGCCGATCGCCTCGAGCTCCGCGATCACGCGATCGGCGACGGCCCGCTCCTCACCCGGCGGGCTCGGGATCGCGGCCAGTTCGAGGAAGAGACCGGTGACGTCGCTCAGCGCACGGCCTCGACAGCGACAGCACCACGCGCTCGAGCGCGCTCGAGCGCGGCGGCGACGAAGCCTCTGAAGAGTGGCGCCGGGCGGGTGGGACGCGACTTGAACTCCGGATGAAACTGGCTCGCGACGAACCACGGGTGATCGGGGAGCTCGATGATCTCGACGAGACGCCCCGCCTGGAACGTGCCCGAGACGACGAGCCCGCCGGCTACGAGCTGGTCGCGGAACTGATTGTTGACCTCGTAGCGATGGCGGTGCCGCTCCTGAACCGTGAGCTCGCCGTACATCTCCATCGTGCGCGTCCCCTCGGCGAGCTCGACCGCCTGAGCGCCGAGACGCATCGTGCCGCCGAGATCCTCGATCTCCTTCTGCTCCGGCAGGAGGTCGATGACGGCATACGGCGTCTCGGGATCCATCTCGGTCGAGTTGGCCCCCTCGAGGCCGATGACGTGCCGCGCGAACTCGGAGACCGCGACGTGCATTCCGAGGCAGATGCCGAGATACGGGATCCGCTGCTCGCGCGCGACACGACAGGCGAGGATCTTGCCCTCCCAGCCGCGCGAGCCGAAGCCGCCCGGCACGAGGACACCGTCCGCCGTCTCGAGCTCCTCGACGGCCTCCTCGTACGTCATGTTCTCGGAATCGAACCAGCGCACCTCGACCTTCGCGCCCTGGTGCATCCCGGCATGCTTGAGCGCCTCGTGCACGGAGAGGTAGGCGTCGTGCAGCTTGATGTACTTGCCGACGAGAGCGATCTCGATCTTCTCACGCCGCTTCACGATGAGATCGGTCAGGTCCTTCCACTCGCCGAGGACCGCCGGCGGGGCGTCGAGGCCGAGTCGCGTGCAGACGAGCTCGTCGAGCCCCTCGCGCTGGAGCCGCTCGGGCACGAGGTAGACGTCGGGGACGTCCGGCGAGCCGATGACGGCCTTCGCGTCGACGTCGGCGAAGAGCGCGATCTTCTCGCGAATGTCGTCGGAGAGCTCCTCGTGCGAGCGGCAGACGACGATGTCCGGATGGATACCGATGCGCCTGAGCTCGTTCACCGAGTGCTGCGTCGGCTTCGTCTTCAGCTCACCGGCTGCCTCGATGAAGGGAACGAGGGTGACGTGCAGGTAGAGCACGTTCTCGGGGCCGACCTCCCGCCGGAACTGGCGGATCGCCTCGAGGAACGGCAGCGACTCGATGTCGCCCACCGTGCCGCCGATCTCGGAGATGACGACGTCGGTCGGTTGCGCGCTCGCGCCGCGGCGGATCCGCGCCTTGATCTCGTTCGTGATGTGCGGGATCACCTGCACCGTCGCGCCGAGGAAGTCGCCCTTGCGCTCCTTGCGCAGCACCGTCTCCCAGACCGCGCCCGCGCTGTGGCTCGAGTTGCGGGAGAGGTTCTCGTCGATGAACCGCTCGTAGTGGCCGAGATCGAGGTCGGTCTCGGCGCCGTCCTCGGTGACGAAGACCTCGCCGTGCTGGAACGGGCTCATCGTGCCCGGATCGACGTTCAGATACGGGTCGAACTTCTGCGCCTGCACGCGCAGCCCACGGGACTTGAGGAGGCGCCCGAGTGAGGCGGCCACGATGCCCTTCCCGAGCGCGGACACGACGCCCCCGGTGACGAAGACGTACTTGGTCTGGTGCTCGCTCACGCGGACCTGCCGAGGCGATCGGCGTCCCGAAGAACCGGCGTCGACTCGATCAACGAGCCGAGCGAGCGGCGCTCACCGGCGAGGGTCAGGAGGGAGAGCGCTCCGATCGCACTCCACCGCCTCCATCCCGTGAGCTTCTCCACGGAAGAGAAACCTAGCACGGCTCCGAGTGCGTTCGATCCGGCATCCCCCAACATCACCATCTCTCTCAGATCGTAGGGCGCGAGCAGGACGGCCACGCCAACCGCCCTCGTCGGCGCTCTCCCGACGAGGAGCGACCCGAGCGCGAACGCCTTCAGCGCCCGTCCCGGGCGGGTATCGAGCTGATTGACGGCGTTTGCCGCGAGCCCGACGAGGAGGGCACCGGAGAGCGATCGGGTGCGCACGAGCGCGTACAGCGGGATGCCGACGAGCTTGAGCGTTCCCGTCGTGAGTCCGTTCCCGAGATGCGCCCTGAAGCCACGCTCCGGGCCGCTCCAGAGATCGTCCGCGAGACCGATCGCCGCGACCGGAAGGACGGACGGCACGGCGATGCCGACGACGGAGCCGACGAGCGGGAGCCGCAACCCGCGGTGATTGACGGCCTGAGGACCGCAGGCGAGGAGGAGGTCGACGAGCTGCCTGCCGCGGTGGGCGAACCCTCGGGCGTCTCGCCGCGTGGCACGGTGCTCGAGCTCCAGCTCGATCTCGTCGATCGCGAGGCCCGCCCGCGCCGCGTCGATCGTCATCCGCGTCTCGACGCCGAACCCGACTGCCACCGGGAACACGATCTCGCGTGCAGCCTGCGAGAGCCACCGCTGTCCCGAGAGTGGCTCGCGGGCGCTGAACCCGGAGCGGGTGGCGATCAGCGACCGCGCCGCGCGCTTGGCAAGGCCGAATCCTCCACCTTCCTTCGCCGTGAACACCGCGATCGAGAGATCGGCTTCCGTCTCGGCGAGCGCGCGCACGTCGCCGACGAGATCGGCGTCACAGAGAATCAGCGGCCCCGGCCCGAGCTCGCGTTCCGCGAGCGTCAGTGCCTGCCCCTTCCCCCGCCGGTCGAGCTCGATCACCCGCGCGCCCGCCGCGCGTGCCACGTCTGCCGTCCGGTCACGCGAGCCGTCGTTCGCAACCACCAGGTCCGCCTCCGGAAACCAGGAGCCGAGCGCCTCGACGGTGGCCCCGATCCGCTCCTCCTCGTCCCGCGCCGCGACGAGAATCGTGAGCCGAGGATCGCTCACCCCTGCGATGGGAGAGGAGTGATCGGCGGGAGGATCCCGTCAGCGGCAGCCGCCTCGAGGCCGTAGCTTCCCGGAGCCGCCCCTCCGAGCAAGAGCAGGAGGGCAAGCCGGCCGGATGCCGTGTCGACGGAGTCGACCGTCGAGAGCCCAGCGAGCGTGAAAGCGGGGATCGCGCTCGTCTTCGCGTCGGAAGGCTCGACACCGACGGCGGGAACGCCGGAGCGCGCGAGGCCGGCATACACGCCGGAGAGGAATGCCGCCGTCGGACCGCTTTGCGGCTCTGTCGTGCGTACGACGACGACAGCGTCTACCGGGGGCGCCGAGCGCCCCTTGCGCTCGAGCACGATCGCCTCCCCGAGCGCATCCCAGAGCGGAGTCTGCTCCCCGTCCACGAGCTCGTTGGCAACCCCCTGGCCGAGACCGCTGAGCTTGGCGATGCCCTGGAGCTGACGGAGGGCCGGCTGGCGCTTGAGGACCCCTTCCACGCTCGCGACGTCGAGCGGCGCGCGGATCGACCGGGTACGCACGATGGCGCCACCCGCGTCCGTGACGCTCGTCCGGATTGCGAATGCCGTGCCACCGTCGATCGGGCCGACGAACAGAACGGCAACGCCCTTCCCCTTGAGCCTGCCGGGAGCGACCACCGGGTACGTCTCGTCCGAGAACCGCCGCAAGGCGTCCGTCATGCGCGCCGCGGCGTCGAGCGATCCCTGTGCATCGTCGACTTGACGCTGCAGGTCGGCGATCTGGCTGGTCAGGTTGTCCCTCTCGGCGTCGTTGACGAACCCCTTGCCCGAGAGGCCGACACCGACGAGGATGCCGATCACCAGCGCCACGAAGACCGCCGTGAGCGAGGCAACGTGGTAGCGGAGGTCGAACACACAGGGAGTGTAAGGCGCGCCGGGGGGCCGTCGGCCCTGTCTTGCCTCAGAGACCGAGGGCGTTGCCGAAAGAGCGCCCGAGCGACTGGATCACATTGCGCAGGGCGGGCGAGACGAGAACGGCGACCGTGATCGCGCCGATGCCGGCTGCGGCAAAGGTCACGAGAGGCCAGATCCCGACACGGGGCGAGACGAGCCGCGAGACGCCCTTCGCGTCAACGAGCGCCTCACCCACTTTCAGTCGGGTCACGAACGTGGAGGCCATCCCGGCGCGATTTCGCTCGAGGAACTCGACGAGGTTGAAGTGGGTACCGACCGCGACGATCAGCTCGGCGCCGCGCTCGTGCGCGAGGAGGAGCGCGATGTCCTCACTGATTCCCGGTGCGGCGACGACCGAGAACGGGAGCCCGAGGCGACGCAGGCGCTCGGAGCCGGGAGCCCGCCCGTCCGGATAGGCGTGGACGAGCAGCTCGCCGCCGGACTGGAGGGCCGCGTCGCTGACCGAGTCGAAATCACCGACGATCACATCCGGCGTGAGGCCGATCTCGCGCAGTGCGTCGGCGCCCCCGTCGACCGCGACGATCACCGGCTTGAAGTTCCTGATGTACGGCCGGACGATGCGCAGATCGCTCTTGTATCCCGGGCCTCGGGCGACGACGACCGCGTGGCGATCGCGGAACTTCGTCCGCAGTGGCGGAAAGTCGATCCCGTCCGCGAGGATGCGGCCCTCGTCGCGGAGGTGCTGCAGCGTGTTGTCCGCAAACGCCTCGAGAGCAACGGTGACCCGTGTCTGCTGGTCGGCCAGGACGACGGCGAGCGCCGCCTCGGTGAGCTCGACTCCATCCGTCAGGCAGGTGCCGTTGCGCCAGAGCGAGCCCGCCCGCACGGTCACCATTTCGCCGTCGGAGACCTTGGTGAAGAGGTCCGACCCGGGTGCATCGATCAGGCATACCCCACCGCGGACGAGCTCGAGCGGGCCGGGATTCGGGAAGCGCCCCGAGTTCGACGCCGAGACGTTCACGACAGCCCGCACTCCCGATGCGACGAGCTCCTCCGCCGAGACTCGATCGAGGTCGACGTGATCGATGATCGCGAGGTCACCGGGCTGCAGGCGCTTGACCAGGTCCTTGGTGCGCTTTCCGAGCCGCGCGGTGCCGACGATCTCGCTCACGACCGTTGCTCCGAGGCGATCACGGCGAGGAACTCCTCCCCGCCGAGCATGCGCTCGAGCTCGGCGCGACGCTCCGTCGCCGAGAGCTCCTCGATCCGGGTGTGCGTCGGATCGCCGGGTACCTTCTCGACGCGGAAATGCGTCGTCGCGATGCTCGCGATCTGGGGCAGGTGCGTGATCGTGATCACCTGCGCGCGCTCCGAGAGCCGCGCGAGCGTCTCGCCGACGCGATGGGCGGTGACCCCTCCGATTCCGGCATCGATCTCGTCGAAGACGAGCGTCTCTCCGCCCGCGACGGCGGCGAGAGCAAGAGCAACACGGGAAAGCTCGCCGCCCGATGCCGTCTCGGCGACCGGCAAGAGCGGCAGGCCCGGGTTGGGGCGAATCAGGAAGGACGCCTCGTCCCGGCCGGTCGGCCCCGGATCACGGCCGCGCAGCTCGACCTGGAACTCGCCCTCGCCCATGCCGACACCCCTGAGGTTCTCGGCGACCGCTTCGGAGAACGCGGCGCTCGCCGCCTCCCGCGTGTCGTGCAGAGCGGCAGCGACGAGCGCGAATCGCTCTTCCGCCACCTCGAGCGCCGTGACCGCCGCCTCGAGGGGGTCGATCCCCGCGTCGGTCGCCGCGAGCTCGGAGACCGCGGCGTCTCGCCGATCGAGAAGCTCCTCGGTCGTCTGCGCGGCGAACCGCCGTCGCGCGTCCGCAATCACGTCGAGGCGCTCCTCGACCATCTCGACCCGCGCGGGATCGACCTCGAGCGACGACACGAACCGGTGCAGGTCACCGCCGGCATCCTGCAGGCGGTGAGCGAGATCACGAAGCTCGGCGGCAGTGGCCTCGAGCTCTGGGGCCAGCGAGACGAGTGGCGCCAGAGCGCGCTCGGCGGCAGCCGCGAGCGACGCCGCGCCGTCGCCGTCGTCGGGGGCGATCGCCGCCGTGGCGGCGGCTGCGCCCGCTGCGAGGTCGGTCGCGTGGCGCATCCGCTCTCGCTCCGCGCGCAGAGACTCCTCCTCCCCACGCTCGATGCCCTCGGTCCGGTCGACAAGGTCACGAAGAGCCTCGAGCCGTGCCTCCTCGGCCCCCGCGTCGCGCAGGATCGCTGCATGACGCTTGCGTGCCGCCGTCAACGCGCGCCACGCCTCCCGCGCCTCGCGTCGGCGCGCAGCCTGCTCCTCGCCGACGAACGCATCGAGGACGTCGACCTGATATGCGGGTCGGGCAAGACGGCGCTGTTCGAACTGCCCCGACATCGCGATCAGACGCTCGGTCGCGGCTGCGAGATCCTCCCGTGCGATCGCGCGCCCCCACGCGTAGGCCCGCGTGCGCCCGTCTGCGAAGACGCGGCGGGCGAGCACGACCCCGGGCTCGTCCTCCGGCCGGAGCTCCAGAAGCGCTTCGAGATCGCCCTCGTCGAAGAATCCGTCGCGCACGTCGAACTCCGCCTCGACGTACGCCTCCTTCGCCGCCGGCCCCACCGCCGCCACGTCACCCTTCGTGCCGAGGAGCAGTCCGATCGCCTGCGCGAAGATCGTCTTCCCCGCCCCCGTCTCGCCGCTGAGCACGTTCAGCCCCGGCCCCAGCTCGAGCTCGGCCTCGCGAATGAGGACGAGATTCTCGATCCGGAGCCGTCGAAGCATCCTGAGGATGGTAGACCGGACGCGCGTCGCGCACACGTGTCCGCGGCGAGCACGGCTTCCTTGGCCCGCCTACGAGCTCCCGAAGCTCTGTCGGTAGCGGCGAACGAATGTCGCCTCGGGGAGCGTACCGAGCAGCGAGCGCATCGCACCCAGGCCGATCGACACGTAGCCGCCGGGCCGGCAATCGGCGATCCGGTGCCCGTCGACGAGGACTGCACAGTCGACGGTAGCCGTTCGGTTCCAGATGCGAAGCTCGCGCCCACGGGGCACGACGAACGGCCGGGCGCGCAGGTCGTGCGGGGCGACGAACGTCAGAGCCATGGCGTCGAGCCCCCACATGAGAACCGGGCCCCCGTTCGAGAGGTTGTACGCGGTCGACCCGGACGGTGTCGAGCAGATCAGCCCGTCGCAGGGAACGCGACCGAAGTCCTCACCGCCCACGGACCACTCGATCTCGACCATCCGGCCGAGCTCGCCGCTCGTGACGACGGCATCATTGAGCGCCACGAATCGGTTGCCGCCCGTCTCGACCTCGAGCGTGGCGAGCTCGACGACCTCGAGCTCCCCTGCAAAGACGCGCGCGGCGCCCACCTCGAGCTCGTCGGGAGCGATCGAGCTGAGAAAGCCGACGCGACCGAAGTTGACGCCGACCACGGGGATCCCCGTTCCGAGGAACCGGTGCAGCGCCCGGAGCATCGTGCCGTCGCCACCGAGCGCGATCGCAAGCTCGACGTCACCCGCAGCGAGCTCCTCGTCGCCCACCACGATGAGCTCGACGCCCTCGCGCTCTGCAACCGCCTGGAGCTGGGCGAGGCCCGTGCCGAGCGCCTCGGGCCGGCCGTGGAGCACGACCGCAGCGCGCTCGACACGGTTACCCGACGGCATCGTCGATCCAGCGTTCGAGCTCATGGGGGACGATCGGCTCCGGACTGTCGATCAGATGGACGAGGAACTCCCGGTTTCCCTTCGGCCCGGGCAGACCGGAGTCTACGAGGCCGACGACCCGCGAGCCGAAACCAACCGCGGCCGTGCAGACGTCGAGCAGCACGCGCCGTCGCACCGCCGGATCGCGGACGACGCCCTTCGGCGTGTCGGCGCGCCCGGCCTCGAACTGCGGCTTCACGAGCACGAGAGCCTGCCAGCCGGGCGCGGCGAGCCGCAGGACCGGTGGCAGGACGGTCTTCACCGAGATGAACGAGACGTCGCACACGATGAGCTCGGGCGCGAACGGAAGGCTCGTCACGTTGCGCGCGTTGACGCGCTCGAGCACGACGACCCGGTCGTCGACCCGCAGGCGCGGATGCAGTTGGCCGTACCCGACGTCAAGGGCGATTACCCGGGCAGCGCCGTTCTGGAGGAGGCAGTCCGTGAAGCCTCCCGTCGAGGCGCCGACGTCGAGGCAGTCCCTGCCGGCGGGATCGACGCCCAGGAGGTCGAGTGCATGCGCGAGCTTCTCGCCCCCACGCGAGACGAACCGGGGCGGACGCTCGACCTCGAGGTCGACCGACTCGTCGAGCTGGGTGCCCGGCTTGTCGTGGCCACGCACGAGGCCCGCGATGACGAGCGCCTGCGCCTGGCTGCGGGTCTCCGCGAGGCCACGCTCCACGAGCAGGACATCGAGTCGCTTCTTCACGAAGAGAGAGTAGAGGCAAGGCTCGTGCTACACCTGCGGCGTGGAGCTGCGACGCGAACGAGCCGAGCCGTCGACGCTCGAGGCGGCCGAGGTAGAGGAGACGATCGTGGTCGACCCGTTCACGCTCGTCGTCCTCCGTCCGGTCGAGCCCGACGGCCTGATCGACGAGGACAGGTTCGCGACCGACGAGTTCCTGCCGTACTGGGCCGACCTGTGGCCGTCCGGGCTCGCCCTCGCCCGCGCTGTCGTCGACCTCGAGCTCCGCGGGAAGCGCGTGCTCGAGCTCGGGTGCGGTCTCGGCCTGCCGTCGCTTGCGGCCGCCCTTGCCGGCGCCGACGTGCACGCGACCGACTGGGCGCCCGAGAGCATCGATCTCGTCCGACGAAATGCCGTGGCGAACGGGGTCGCTCTCGACGCCGGCGTCCTGGACTGGTTCGCGCCCGGCGACGTCCCCTCACCTGCCTTCGACCTCGTCCTCGCGGCCGACGTCCTCTACGAGGAGCGCAACGCAGCCCCTCTGCTCGCGCTCCTCGCCGCCACGGTTGCGCCCGGCGGTGAGGTGGTGATCGCCGATCCGGGCCGGCGGCACGCCCCGGCGTTCTTCTCGGGGGCAGAGGCCGCCGGCTGGGCGGTGGAGCACCTCCCGGTACCGGCACTTCCAGCGGGCGGAATCGCGCGCCTCCACCGGCCCGTCGACTGACCGCCCGGTCAGCCGGTTCGCTACGCGGTGCGGACGACCAGCGCGTCGACGATCGCGGCGAGCACGGACGTGTCGGCTCGAATCGACTCCAGGGCACCACGGGCGCGCGCGGCCGCCTCCCGGGCGACATCCCGGGCCGCCTCGACGCCCAGCCGCGCCGCATACCCGTCGCCGTCGAGGACGTCGTCGACGACCTGGAAGAGAAGCCCGAGCTCCTCGCCGAATGCGCGCCACGATGCCTGCTCCGGGGCCGGTGTCGCCGCTACCGAGAGGCCGAGCCCGACGGATGCGGCGAACAGCCTCCCGGTCTTGAGCCGATGCAGCTCGGCGAGATCCGCGTCGGCGCCGGTGATATCGAGGTACTGACCGCCGATCATCCCGAGCGCCGCGTCGACGAGCTCGCGTGCCGGCTCGGGCGTCGGATATGCGAGCACCAGACGGAACGCCTCGGCGAGCAGAGCATCGCCCGCGAGGAGTGCGACACCTTCGCCGAACGCGACATGCGCGCTCGCGCGTCCTCGTCGCTCGTCGTCGTCGTCGAGGGCCGGCAGGTCGTCGTGCACGAGGGAAAAGGCGTGGACGAGCTCGAGCGCGGCAGCGGCGGGGAGCGCGTCGACGGGCTCGGCTCCCGCGGCCTCGGCGGTGGCCAGGCAGATGACGGCACGGATGCGCTTGCCACCCTCGAGCGCGTACCGCATCGAGTCCCGTTGCGAACCGAGCTCGGGCGTCAGCTCGAGGCGCCCGAGATACTCCTCGATCAGCTCGAAGAGCTCGTCAGGCGCCCGCATCGGCGCTCGCGCGGGCCCGCTGCACCTCGGCCTCGATCTGCTTCGCCAGCTCGGCGATCTCGGCGAGATCGTCGACCGCAGCGTCGACGTCGCCCGCCTCGGCCAGCCGCTCGAGGCTTTCGAGCCTCGCGCGCAGCCGCTCGGCGAGCTCCTGGGCCCGTCCCAGGCTCTCGTTCGCACTCATGCGACATCCTCGCGCTGAACCCTGCCGAGGATCCCGTTCACGAGACGAGCCGCGTCCTCTGTCGCGTAGCGCTTCGCGAGCACGACGGCTTCGTTGATAGCCACTTCCGCAGGCACGGTTCCCTCCTCGAGCTCGTAGATCCCGATTCGCAAGACGTTCCGCTCGAGCGTACCGAGCCGATCGGCCGCCCACGCGTCGGAGGCGGCCGTGATGCGCTCGTCGAGCGACGGCGCGCGCTCGGCGATCGCCTCGGCGAGGCCGAGCGCGAAGTCGTCGGGCGTACCGTCGTAGAGCGACGCGAGGGGTTGACCGGTCAGGTCCCACTGGTAGAGGAGAAAGAGCGCTGTGCGGCGCGACTGCCGTCGACCGACCTTCGCAACGGTCACGAGGCGGCCTCGAACGTGACATCGACACGCGCCGGAAGTCCCGTCGAGCCGGTGACGGCGCGGGCCACTGAACGCTGGACCGACTCACCGACCTGGAGCAGCAGCGCCCCGGCCGGCGCCTCGATGTCGAGCTCGACGACCACCTCGTCCGGCCTCACGCTGATGCTCGGCCGGCGCCGCGAACGCCGGACGTGCGCGCGCTCGACCGCCTCCGCCGAACGGGTGACGAGCGATGCGAGGGCCGAGGCGGTGAGCTCGACGCGTCCGAGTGGGCCGTCGACGATGAAGGCCTCCTGGCTCATACGGGCAAGAGCGATGGCAGCCGGCCTTCCATCTCGGCAAGGTAGCTGGTCGAGTAGTCGCCTCCCCTGAACTCCGGCGATTCGAGAATGTCGACGGCGAGCTCGCGGGTCGTCGGAATCCCGTCGATCTCGAGCTCCCGAAGCGCCCAGATCGCGCGCGTGATGGCTGCGTCGCGCGTGTCGTCGCGGACGATCAGCTTCGCGATCATCGAGTCGTAGAACGGCGGGATCGAGGCCCCCTCGACGACGGCGGTGTCGACTCTCACGCCGGGGCCGAGCGGCGGCCGAAACCGCGTGACGAGCCCCGGCGCCGGCGCGAAGTCGCGTCGGGGGTCCTCGGCGTTGATCCTGATCTCGATCGCGTGCCCCGAGCGTGCCGCGCGGCCGATCACCGAGAGCGGCTCGCCTGCAGCGATCCGAACCTGCTCACGGACGATGTCGATCCCGGTCGTCATCTCTGTCACGGGGTGCTCGACCTGCAGCCGGCAGTTGACCTCGATGAACGACGGCGAGCCGTCGGGACCGAGCAGGAACTCGAACGTGCCGGCGTTGACGTACCCGAGCTGGCGGCAGGCGCGCTCGACCGACATCTCCATCGCCTCGCGCGTCTCGGGCGTGAGCGCTGCGGACGGCGACTCCTCGATCAGCTTCTGGTGGCGGCGCTGGATCGAGCACTCGCGCTCTCCGAGCGTCAGCACCCCTCCCTGCCCGTCGCAGAGCACCTGGATCTCGACGTGCCTCGCGGGGACGAGCGCCTTCTCCAGGTACATCGACCCGTCACCGAACGCAGCCTCTGCTTCCGCGCTCGCAGCGCCGAAGGCGGCGTCGAGCTCGTCCGGCCCGTTGACGACGCGCATGCCCTTGCCGCCACCACCCGAAGTCGCCTTGAGCAGCACGGGAAAGCCGATCTCCGCGGCCGCGACGCGGATCTCCGCCAGCGTCGCGACACCCTCCGTTCCCGGAACGAGCGGCACGCCCGCGGCCCGCATCTCGGCCTTCGCACGCGCCTTGTCGCCGGTCCTCTCCATGACGTCCGCCGGCGGGCCGATGAAGACGAGGTCGTTCTCGACGCACGCGCGAACGAACCCGGGATTCTCCGACAGGAACCCGAATCCCGGATGGACGGCCTCGCAGCCGGTCGTCTCGGCAGCCGCGATCACGTTGGGGATCCGGAGATAGCTGTCGGTCGCAGACGGTGGCCCGATGCAAACGGCCCGATCGGCGAGCCGCACGTGCAGCGCGTCGCCGTCGGCCGTCGAGTAGACGGCGACCGCCTCGACGTCGAGCTCGTGGAGCGCGCGGATGATGCGCACCGCGATCTCACCCCGGTTCGCGACGAGGACGCGGGAGAACATCGTCAGACGATCGGCTGCGCGTCGACCGAGTCGAGCTCGAAGAGCAGCTGCCCGAACTCGACGGGCTGGCCGCTCTCGACGTGGATTGCCCGGACGCGACCTTCGTGCTCGGCCTTCAGCTCGTTGAAGAGCTTCATCGCCTCGAGCAGGCAGAGCGTCTGCCCGACGGAGACCACGTCGCCGACCTCGACGTACGCCGGGCTTCCCGGCGACGACGAGCGGTAGAAGACGCCGACCATCGGCGACTCGACCCGTACGCGGGTGCGCGATGCCTGTGGAAGCTCGGGGTCGAGCCCCTCCGGGAGGGCCGCGGGCGACACGGACGCCACGGTCACCTCGTCGGCGCGGCGCACCGACACCCGCATGCCCTCGTCCTCGATCTCGATCTCACCGACCCCGGACTCCTGGACGATCTTGACGAGCTCCCTGATGCGCTCGCCACGGGTCGCGTCGACGTCACCACGGAGCAGCGACGACTCTCGCGAATGCCGCTGCCTGATCGACCGCAGCAGCATCTCGGCCTCGTCGCCGAACATGGCGAGCAGCACGAGATCCTCCTCGCTCGCCGCGAGGCCCTCGGCCGACTCGCGCACATCCTCGGCGCTCGGGGGATCGTCCTCGAGCCTGGCACCCGACCCCTTCACGAGAGCGACCACGCGCGCTACCGACTCCTCGATCGGAACGGGCGTCGTCCCGTAGCTCCCCTCGACGAGCATGCGGAACTCGTCGAGCACGGTGCCGTAGCGCCGCGCTGAGAGGATGTTGAGTAGCGCCTGCGAAGCGAGGATCTGGCCGATCGGGGCGGCAAGCGGTGGCCAGCCGGACTCGGCGCGGATACGGGCCACCTCGACGAGCGCGTCGAGCAGCCGGTCGCCGGCGGCATGCGCGCGAAGATGAACGTCGAGCGCGGCGACGAGCCCCGCAGGCAGGTCGTACTCGGCGGCCCGAACGGCGATCCGCGGCGCTACCGGAGCAACCGGCTCGTCACCGATGTGCTCGTCGACCAGGTCGGCAGCAGCCCAAAGATGCGCCGTGTCGACGCCCGTCTCGCGACCGAGCCCGTGCAGTGCGTCGACGAGAGACTCGCCGGAGACACGATGGAGTGTGAGCGCGAGTGGGTAGACGGCGGTCGCGATCAGATCTGCTCCGACGCGCGTCGCGACGACAGCGTTCAGGAGCCCCGTGCCCGCAGCCCCCTGGACGAAGAGCCCGACCGGAAGCCCCGTCGCCTCACCGATCCGCTGGACGAGCTCTTCCGTCAGGTGCGGCAAGAGCGCGTCGGTCGGGTCGTTGACGATCACTCGCGTCGCTCCGAGCTCCGGGATCTGCTTCGCCCGCTCGACGAGAGAGTCGAGCTCCCCCGCACGGCCGGCGCTGTAGACGAGGCCGACGTGGAACTCCTTTCCCGCCCCGACGATCGCCTCGCCGGCTTCCTTCAGGTTCGAGACGTCGTTGAGCGGGTCGTGGAGGCGAAAGACGTCGATGCCGTTCTCGGCCGCGCAGGCGATGAAACGCCGCACGATGTCCTCGGAGACCGGCTTGGAGCCGACGAGGAAGCGGCCGCGAAGCGCGAGCCCGAGAGGCGTCGTCGTCCGCGCGTCGATGGCGCGAATGCGCTCCCACGGGCTCTCGACGGCGCGCCGGACGCCGGAGTCGAAGACTCCGCCTCCCGAGACCTCGAGGTACGCGAATCCCGCCCGGTCGAGGACCTCCGCGATCCGGAGGACGTCTCCGGTCGGCATCTTGCCGGCGAGCGGCTCCTGCGACAGCAGGCGAATCGTGGTGTCGACGAGTTTTGGCATCTCGGGTTCAGACCTTAGCGTGCCTCGGGTGGGAACCCGGGAGAAGCTCGAGCCCAGGGGAGAAGGTGAAGCCAGGGAACGAGCTCGAGCCCAGGGGAGAGGCTGAAGCCACCCCCCCAGAGGGAAGCGGCTTCGCCGTGGTGTTCTCCTACTGCGCTCTGGAGATGTAGCGCCCCTCGGTCGGATCGACCTTGATGTGGTCGCCGACGTTGACGAACAGCGGCACCTGCACGACTGCACCCGTCTCGAGCGTCGCCGGCTTCGTCACGTTCGAGACGGTGTCGCCCTTGACGCCCGGCTCGGTCTCGGAGACGGCAAGCTCGACCGAGGACGGGAGCTGGATCGCCGTGGGCTTCCCGTTGACCGCAAGGATTTGCACGATCGACGACGGCAGGATGTAGGAGAGCTCCTCCTCGACGTCCGACCGGGGCAGCGCGAACTGCTCGAACGTCTGCTCGTCCATGAAGTGCGCCTCCGTGCCGTCGTCGTAGAGGAACTGGACGTTCTTGGTCTCCGTGTGGACGCGTGCGAACTTCTCGCCGGCGCGGAACGTGTCGTCGATCACGGCGCCCGTGTCGAGGTTCTTCAGCTTGGTGCGGACGAAGGCGCCGCCCTTCCCGGGCTTGACGTGCTGGAAATCGACGATGCGCCACATCGAGTCGCGGTGCTCGATATGCATGCCGGTCTTGAACTGGTTCGTGCTGATGATGTCGGCCATAACGGGCCGGAGGGTACCTGGTTCGGCTGGTTCGATGCGATGGTCGTCAGCCGACCGTCAGCATCTCCTTGGTGAACGCGGTCAGGATCTCGCAGCCCGTATCGGTGACGACGACGAGGTCCTCGATGCGACAACCGCCGACACCGGGCAGGTAGAGCCCGGGCTCGACGCTGACCACGTTGCGCACGGCGAGCACATCGGTCGACTCGGGCCGGAGCGCGGGCGCCTCGTGGACCTCGGAACCGACCCCGTGACCGAGGCCGTGACCGTAGTGCTCTGCCATTCCGGCCGCGGCTATCGCCGTACGCGATGCAGCATCGACGTCCGACCCGGTTTCGCCCGCGCGAACGGCGGCGAGCCCGTCGAGCTGGGCCTGCGCGACGAGCGAGTAGATCTCGACGAGCCGATTCGAGATCTCGCCGGTCGCGAACGTGCGCGTGCAGTCGGAGCAGTAGCCGTCGACGACGCAACCCATGTCGACCGTCACGAGAGTCCCCTCCGGGATCACCGTGTCCCCGGGACGCGCGTGAGGCGACGCGCCGTTCAGGCCCGACGCGACGATCGAGTCGAACGACAGCGCGTCCGCACCGAGCTCGCGGAACGTCCGCTCGATCCACCAGGCGAGGTCCTTCTCGGTTCGCCCGACAAACGACTCCTCGGCGAGAGCGGCGTAGACGGCATCCGAGAGCGCGCAGGCACGGCGAACCGCGTCCATCTCACCGTCGTCCTTGACGCGGCGAAGGGCTTCGACGAGCCCGTGGGTCGCGACGAGCTCCGCGCCGCCGCTCCCGATTGTCTGCCACTGGGCATACGAGATCCGCGACGCCTCGAACGCGACGCGGCGCCCCGCGAGCAACTCGGAGAGAGCGCCGGCAACGTCACGGCCGGTCTGCACGACCTCGATGCCCTCGATCGCGCGCGCCATCTCGAGATAGCGGAAGTCCGTGTACAGCGTCGTCGATCCGCCCGGCTCGACGAGCACGGCGCAGTTCGAGCTCTCGAAGCCGAGCAGGTAGCGGACGTTGACGCCGTCGGTGACGAGGAGCGGCTCGCTGAGCCCCGCGGCCAGTCGCGCGATGCGGCTCACGCGCTTCGCTCCGCCAGCAACCCGAGCGCCTCGCGATAGCCCTCGAAGCCCTTGCCCACGACCCGCATGCCCCCGAGGCCGTCGAGCACCGAGAACCGGCGCCACTCCTCCCGCGCGTCGACGTTCGAGAGATGCACTTCCACGAACGGCACGGTGAAGGGCTCGAGCGCGTCGTGGATCGCCCACGAGTAGTGCGTCCATGCCCCCGGGTTGACGATCAGCCCGTCTGCCGTCCCGAGCGCCTGATGCAGGAAGCCGACGTACTCACCCTCGTGATTCGTCTGCCGGCAGCGGACCTGCAGGTCGAGGTCGCGCGCCCAGGCATAGACCTGCGTCTCGAGGTCCTGGATCGACTGATCCCCGTAGGTCGCCTGATCGCGGCGGCCGAGCAGGTTGAGGTTGACTCCGTTGAGGACGTCGATGCGCATGCGTGACCGACTCTAGTCGGCAATCAGGCTGTCGAGTGCGGCTCGGACATCGGCGGACGGAACCTCGTTGCCCCACGTGGGCTCGCCGTTGCGCTCGAGCAGGACGAGCCGGGGCGCGCCGCCGACGGACTTCTTGTCGCGGGCAAGGGCCGCCCAGGCGGCGTCCCGATCGACCCTCACGGGCCGGGGATCGAGCTCGCGCGAAACGGCGGCGAGACCCTCCTCGTTGCCGGAGACGCGGAGCGCGGCTACGAGCCCGAGCGCGACGGCCCGCCCGTGCGGGAGGGCATACCCCGCGGCCGCCTCGAGCGCGTGTGCGAACGTGTGCCCGAGGTTGAGCTGGTTGCGTGGGCCGCGATCGTGTGGATCTGCGAGGCAGACGGCCCCCTTGAACGACGCGCAGCGGCGCACGAGCTCGGCGAGTGGCCGCTCCCAGACCGCGCTTCCCATCAGCAGGCCCGTCTTGACGACCTCGGCCATCCCGTTGCGTAGCTCGGCCTCGGGCAGCGTGTCCAACGTGGCCGGGTCGATGACGACGCGCGCGGGCCAGTGGAACGTCCCGACGAGGTTCTTGCCTCCCGGGAGGTCGATCGCCGTCTTGCCGCCGATGGCGGCGTCGACCTGACCGACGAGCGTCGTCGGAACCGCGACCCACGGGACGCCACGCATCCAGGTAGCCGCGGCGAACCCGGCCAGATCGGTCGTGCAGCCGCCACCGAGAGCGACGATCGTCCCCTCTCGCCCGATCCGGAGGGAGCGCCAGAGGTGGTCGAGGACGCCGATCGCCTTGGCGGGCTCTCCCGCCGGCACCTCGTGCGTGTCGATGTCGCGCGCGCCGAGTGCGAGCTGAACATCGACGCCGTGGATCCCTGCGACCGTTCTGTCGGCGACGATCTCGACCGGCCCCGATCCGGGCACGAGCTCTCCGAGGCGGTCGATACCCCCGGTGCGAACGTCGATCCCGGCCGCCGCGAGCGCGACCCCGTCGATGTCGTGCGCGCTCGCGTCACTCGCCTCGACATAGATCGGCAGCCGCTCGCGGTGGAGCGCGTAGAACGCCTCCTCGTCGGCGGCCAGCGGGCGGTCGCCGCGCGCGACCCGCGACCAGGCAACCGCGGGCTCCACGTCGAGCAGGACGGTGAACGCGCTTCGGCGGAGTCGCTCGCGCGTGGCCGGCGACAGCACGGCGCCACCTCCGAGCGCGATCACCGCCGGCTCGCCGCTCGCGAGAACCGACTCGGCCACCGTCTCCTCGAGCGCCCTGAACGTGCCCTCGCCGTCGCGGGCAAAGAGCTCGGTGATGGTCACCCCCGCACGTTGCTCGATCTCGTGGTCGAGATCGACGAACTCCCGGCCGAGTCGACGTGCGATCTGCGCGCCGATCGTCGACTTGCCCGCGCCCATGAACCCGGTCAGCGCGAGATGACGGTTCAGGGCGTGCGTGGCCACCGGATGCGCTCGAGATAGGCACGGTGTGCGGCGACGAAATCGACGACCGCGTCGCCACCGAACTTGTCCTTCGCGCTGCAGGCGAGCTCCCAGGCGACAGCCGCCTCGGCAACGACGGCGAGCGCCTCGACCGCCTGGACGTCGCTCCGCTCGACGAGCGCCTGCGCCGCCTCCCCGGTCTCGAGATCGACCGAGTCGAGCGGCTTCATCAGCGTGGGAAGCGGCTTCATTGCCGCCCGAACGACGACCGGCTCACCGTTCGTGATGCCCGCCTCGAGGCCCCCCGCTCGGTTCGTGCGGCGGACGAGCCCCGGGTCGATCTCGTCGTGCGCCTCCGAGCCACGGGCACGTGCGAGCGCGAAGCCGTCACCGATCTCGACGCCCTTCACCGCCTGGATGCCCATCAGCGCGAAGGCGAGACGAGCGTCGAGGCGGTCCGCCTTCTCGGCATACGAGCCGAGGCCCGGCGGACAGCCGTCGACGACGACCTCGACGATCCCTCCCAGCGTGTCGCGGTCCTTTCTGGCGGCATCCGTCGCCTCGCGCATGCCGTCCTCTCCGGTGGCGCCGCCGACCTCGAGCGGTCGCCCGGCAACGGAGATGCCGATCGTGGAGAGCAGAGCCTTGGCGACCGCGCCCGCCGCGACGTGCGTCGCGGTGTGGCGCGCGCTCGCTCGCTCGAGCGAGTTACGGACGTCGTCATGCCCGTACTTGAGGACGCCGGCGAGGTCCGCATGGCCGGGCCGGGGCAGCGTCACGACCTTGACGCCCTTTCCCTCCGGCTCGCCTTCGGGCTCGAACGGGCTCATCCCCCACGTCCAGTTCTTGTGGTCGAGATTGCGGACGACGAGCGTCAGCGGGGTGCCGAGGGTACGGCCCTGCCGCAGGCCGGAGAGCACCTCGACCGTGTCGGTCTCGAGCTGCTGCCTGGGGCTTCGCCCGTACCCCAGCTGGCGGCGTCTCAGATCGGCGTCGATCGCCGCCTTGTCGAGTCGGAGCCCGGCGGGCAGGCCGGTGAGCACGGCCACGAGCGCGGGTCCGTGCGATTCGCCTGCGGTGACGAGGCCAAGTGGCACGCTGCAAGCCTAGACGTCAGCCGGAAGCGGGCGATCGCTCGTGCGTTCGCCTCCGAGCTACGCGTGCTCGTGCCGGCCGACGGCCACAGCGGCGATCAGGATGATCGCGAAGATCACGACGCCGAGGACGATGCCGATCGTCTCGTACTGATTCATCCGAGTCCCTCCAATGGCTCGCGGTGTGATGAAGGATACTCACGCCCCGTGCAGGGCGGCGCGCATCGCGGCGAGCGGGGCCGGAAGGCCGGTCCAGCACTCGAAGGATGCGGCGCCCTGGAAGAGCAGCACGTCGAGGCCGTCGACGACCCGGCAGCCCGCCGCGCGCGCCGCGGCGACGAGCGCGGTCTCACGCCCGTCCGGCAGGTATGCCAGGTCGACCACCTGCATGTCGGCTCGTGGAGTCACGATCAGCTCCTCCTTGACCGGCGTCGCGTTTACGAGCACGTCGTACCCCTCGCCCGACGGCGGCCATCCGTCCGCACGCCTGCTCGCGGACGTCACCTCGGCACCCGCACGGTCGAGCGCCTCGACGACGGCGCGCGCGGCGCCACCGGTTCCGAGGACGAGCGTGCGGCTGCCGGCGACGTCGACCTGTGCGGCGACGGCGTCGCCGTCGGTCGACGAGCCGAGGATCCGGCCGTCGGTGAAGACGAGCGTGTTCACGGACCCCGCGGACCGGGCGACGTCGTCCAACTCGTCGCACATCTCGATGACCGCCCGCTTGTGAGGAATCGTCACGTTGGCGCCCGCGAATCCCATCGCGCGCAGGCCGTGAACGGCCTCGGCGAGCGCCTCGGGCGGTGTCGGCAGCGGCACGTAGGCCCAGTCGAGCCCGAGCGCGGCGAACCCGGCGTTCTGCATCGGCGGCGAGAGCGAGTGCGACGTCGGCCAGCCGAGCAGGCCGACGAGCGTGGTCGTTCCGCGAATCATCTGCATGGCCGGAGTATCGCGGGTCGCCTCAGCTGCAGGCGTAGCCGAACGCGCACACCTTGCGCAGGAACTCGCTCTCGCTCGCCGTGAAGAAGTGCCTCTGGGTGCCGGGAATGCGGACGTAGTAGAGGTAGTCGACTGCCGCCGGATGTGCCGCGGCCCTGATCGAGGCGAGGCCGGGGTTCGCGACGGGCGTCGGCGGCAGGCCGGGGAACCGGCGGCTGTTGTAGGGGGAGTCGCTTCGCAGCGCCTCCTTCGTCAGCGACTTCGTGCCCGGGATGTCGAGCCCGTAGCGGATCGTCGCGTCGATGCCGAGAGGCATCCTGTTGCGCAGGCGGTTGTAGATCACGGCCGAGACGAGCTTTCTCTCGCTCGGAGCGACCGTTTCCTTCTCGATCATCGAGGCGATGGTGAGCACGTCGTACGGGGTCAGGTTCTTGGAGCGCGCATAGGAGAGGTTGACGCGGGCGAAGGCTCTGCGGAACGCCGTGAGCTGATCGGAGACGAGCTCCTTGCCGTTCGTGTACTGGGTGAACTCGTAGAGAGCCGGGAAGAGGAACCCCTCCATCGAGCCGCGCTTCCAGTCCTTCAGGAACGGCTTCGGCGGGCGTGCCTGCGCGACCGCGTCGAGGTAGCGCTTCCGGGTCAGCTTCGGGGTCACGCCACGCTTCGCGATCGCGATCTTGCGGACGGCTGCGACCCGATCCCCCATCTCGCGGACGTTCTGTCCCTCGGGGAAGATGATCTTGAGTCGTTCCAGGGCCGGGGCGGCCTCCGTCGTGACCGGAGGCGAGGCGTCGCCGCCGCCGCCGCAGCCGGCCGCGAGGCCGATGACGACTGCGAGCACCGCCAGCGTGAGCGACCTCATCGGCGCGCCTCGGCGTCGAGCCAGCTCTGGAGCAGGTGCGCGGCTGCAACGGCGTCCTGTGGCGCCGAGCCGCCGAACCGCTGTGCGAGCGCCGTCGTGAACCGTTCGTCGGCCGTCTCGACCGGGACGGAGAGGACATCGCGGAGCGCGGTCACGAACACCTCGGTCTCCGCGGCCTGCTTGCCGTGCTCGCCGCGCAGCGTGAGGGGCAGGCCGACGACGACCCGCTCGACCTCGTTCTCGGTGACGATCGCGGCGATCCGGGCGAGCCCCTTCTCGCTCGCGGCTTTCTCGACGACCGAGACGGGCCGGGCGAGCGTGGCGCTCGCGTCCGAGATCGCGACGCCCGTGCGCGCCGAGCCGTAGTCGAGCGCCAGAACCCGCACGCCGGCTCAGATCGCGTCGAGAATCAGTCGCTCGGCTTCGGCGAGTGCCTCCGAGAGCTTCTCGGGCTGCTTGCCGCCTGCGCGAGCCATCGTCCGGCGCCCGCCGCCTCCGCCGCCGACGAGAGCGGCGGCACCCTTGACGACATCGGATGCGCTGACGCGCTCGGCCACCGAATCGTCGAAGTTCGCGATCAGTGTCACCTTGCCGTCCTCGACACCGCCGAGGACGACGGCCGCGGGGCTGTGGCGTTGCTTGAAGCGGTCGGAGAGATCGAGCAGGGCCTCGCCGTCGAGCCCCGGCACGGCCTGCACGATGAGGTTGGCGCCGTTGACCGCGCGCACCTCCGCGTCGGGGTCTCCTCCACTCCCACTCTGCTGCGGCTTTCGCTTGAGCTCCTTCCTGGCCTCGTCGAGCTCCGCGCGCACCGCGTCGAGCTCCCGCGAGCGGCCGTGGAGCAACGCCCACGCCTCGCCGGAGGTGACCGCCTCGATGCGCCGCGCTCCGGATCCGACGGAGCCCTCCGAGAGAATCGCGAACGCGCCGATCTCGGCTGTCGACCGCACGTGCGTCCCGCCGCACAGCTCCCGGGAGACGCCATCGATCTCGACCACGCGCACGATGTCGCCGTACTTCTCGCCGAACAGCATCATCGCGCCGAGCTTGCGTGCCTCGTCGATCGGGGTCTCGAAGATGTGCAGGGCGTGATTCTCGAAGATCGCCCGGTTGACCCGCTGCTCGATCTCCTCCCGCTCCTGCGCCGTCAGCTGCTGCGTGTGCGTGAAGTCGAACCGCAGCTTGTCCGGGCGCACCGACGAGCCGGCCTGCTTGACGTGGTCGCCGAGAACGTCGCGCAGCGCCTCCTGGAGCAGGTGGGTCGCGGTGTGATTCGCCATCGTCGGGAAGCGGACGCTCCACGGCACGACGGCACGGACACGGCTCCCGGCGGCGAAGCCCGTTCCGCGGAGCACGAGCGCCTGGTCGTCACCGATGCGATGCGCCTGCACGAGCTCTGCCCGCGTCTTTGGGTCGCCGTCGAGCTCGAGGTACCCCTCGTCCGTGACCTGGCCACCGCCGCCCGGGTAGAACGGCGACTCGCGGAGCTTCGCGAGGAAGGTGCCGTCGCCGAGATCCTCGTACGCATGGAGCTCCGTGAGGACGTCGTGCTTGTGATAGCCGACGAAGGTCGTCGGGTCAGCGGCACGGGCGAAGTCGGCGGCGCGCTGCGTGTCGGATTCCCCGCCGGCACGGGAGATCGTGCGGTGCTCCGCCATGCGCGCGCGGTAGGCGTCGACGTCGACGGGCTGGCCGCGCTCCTCGGCGAGCTCGACCGTCAGCTCGAGCGGAAAGCCGTACGTGGCGGCGAGCGTGAACGCATCGTCGCCCGAGATCGACGCCCGGTCGGCGAGCTCCTCGAAGACCTTGAGCCCGCGCTCGAGGGTCTCGCGGAAGCGCTCCTCCTCCGCCTTGACGACCCGCTCGATCTCGGCCCGGTGCTCGACGACCTCGGGGTACCACGGCCCCACCTGCCCGACGACGATGGCGGGCAGGCGATAGACGCCCTCGAGACCGATCCTGCGGGCCTGGACGACGGACCGCCGGATCAACCGCCGCAGCACGTACCCACGCCCTTCGTTCGAGGGAACGACGCCTTCGGCGACGAGGAAGGTCATGCCCCGGCCGTGGTCGCTCAGCACCCGGTGGGCCTTGGTCGCAGCCGGCGACGCCGCGTACCCGACGCCGGACTCCTGCTCGATCCAGTCCATGATCAGGCGGAAGCCGTCCGTGTCGAAGATCGAGTCGGTCTCCTGCAACAGCATGGCGCCCCGTTCGAGACCGAGACCGGTGTCGATGTTCTGCTTGGGCAGCGGCGTCAGACTGCCGTCCTCGTCGAGGTCGTACTCCATGAAGACGAGGTTCCAGAACTCGAGGAACCGCTCGCAGCGGTCGCATCCCGGCGCGCAGTCGGGCTCGCCGCAGCCGTGCTCCTCGCCGCGGTCGTAGTTGAGCTCGGAGCACGGCCCGCAGGGCCCGGTCGCGCCCGCCGGGCCCCAGAAGTTCTCGGAGCGCGGCAGGCCGACGATCCGGTCGCGCGGGACGCCCTTGCGGAGCCACCCCTGGACGGCCGCGTCGTCCTCGCCCAGCCCGAGCTCCGGGTCGCCGGCGAAGACGGTCGGCCAGATGCGGTCGGGGTCGAGCCCCATCTTCTCGGTCGCGAACTCCCAGGCAAGATCGATCGCGCCGTCCTTGAAGTAGTCGCCGAACGAGAAGTTGCCGAGCATCTCGAACATCGACGCATGGCGTGCGGTGAGGCCGACCTCATCGAGATCGGTGTCCTTGCCGCCGGCGCGCAGCACCTTCTGCACCGTGGTGAAGCGCGGCGCTGGTGGATCCTTCTGCCCGGAGAAGTACGGCTTCAACGGCTGCATCCCGGCCGAGATGAACAGCGTCGACGGATCCTCCGGCGGCGGCAGCAGCGACCACGACGGGAAGCGCATGTGGCCACGCTCCTCGAAGAAGGAGAGGAAGCCCTCGCGGAGATCGGCTGTCGTGCGC
Organism: uncultured Thermoleophilia bacterium; assembly: GCA_963727515.1. Lineage (GTDB taxonomy): Bacteria > Actinomycetota > Thermoleophilia > Gaiellales > Gaiellaceae > Gaiella. The sequence goes on from CAVSGN010000004.1 coordinate 79,886, forward strand.
ATCACGCGATCGTAGCCGGGATCAGGCGATTCCCCGGCGTTTCGCCCAGTCGCCGATCAGGTCTCCGAGACCCTCACCGAGCTCGGTGAACAGGGCATGCGTGGCGCCCTCGATGTGCTCGACCTCGGCATCCTTCCACGCCTCCCGGAAGGCCGGCACGAAGTGTCGGTTCGTCCTGTCCGTGGCTTCCGGAACCGTTGCGAGGAGAAGCACTCCGGGTGTGCCCGCTTCCTGCAGAACGCTCCAGGCAGCGCTCGGACGTGCACGGACGAGACCGTGGAGCGCGGCGCCGCGCACCTCCGCCGGGGCGATGGCGACCACCCGCCCGTCTGGGGTCGTACGCGTGCCGGAGCGGAAGAACTCGACGATCCAGGGGCGACCGGGATAGGCCTCCTCGATCTCGGCCTCGAGCTCCTCCCACGATGCGGCGACGTCGTCGGCAGGACGTGCAGCCTCGATGAGATCCTCCACCGTGGCGTCGAGCTGTGCATCGGGCCAGTCCGCGTAGTCGGCGTGGCCGGCGTCGAGCAGGCAGACGCCGGCGAAGCGTGTCGGGTCCCTCCGTGCGGCCTCGAGCACGACCGCACCTCCCCACGAGTGGCCGAGCAAGATCGGCCGTTCGAGGGCGAGCCCGTCGGCGACGGAAAGGAGTTGCTCGGCCATCCGCTCGACGGTGTACGAGGCGCTCGGGAGCGCCGTCGACTTGCCGAATCCCGGCGCGTCGATCGCGAAGGGGTGAACGCCGTGAGCGTGGAGACGGTTCGAGAGGATCTCTGCGAACGCGCCCGAGGCAGCCTGCCCGAGCGAGTGCCACGCGAGGAGCGGCGCTCCGTCTGCCGGCCACTCGCGTACGGCGAGCGTCGCGCCGGCGACGTCGAGCTCGTGGATGACCATCTGTGTGGCTAGGCGGCGGCCGGCTCGTCCGGTGGCTCCGAGGCTGCAGCCGGCTCGCCCGGCGGCTCCGGAACCGGATCGGGCTTCGGCACCGACGCAGGCTTCGGCTGCGGGTCGGGCTTCGGCACCGGCGCGGGACGCGGCTGCGCTGCGGGCCGCTCCGTATCCATCGGTGTCCGGCCGGCGGTACGCAGGTCCTCGCGGAGATCGGCCTCACGCTCGCGTGCCGCCTCTCTGGCCGCCGCGGTCGCCTCTCCGAAGTTCTTCGACTTCCGGAACTGAGAGAAGCCGTGGGTGATGCCGGCCGCGACGCCGGTGACCTTCTCGACCGGCGTCGTGATGACCGTCGAGATGGCACGAACGGCCGTGTCTGCGCTGTCGGCCATCGACACGGCGCTGTCGGTCACGGTGTCCGCCTTGTCGAGCTGGTAGTTGACGCGGTCGACGGTGGCGCCGGACTTGACGATCACCGGCAACAGATCCCGCTCCGTGCCCCGGATGAACGACGACAGCCGCTCGAACGCCTGCCCGAGCCGAAACAGCATGAACGCGGAAGCGAGCCCGATCGCGATGAGGAAGACGGCCAGGCCCCAGTACGCCGCGTCGCTGGCCGTTGATCCGAGAACGGTCATCGCGGCAATCCTACCGGGTTGCGGAGACGATGACGCCGGCTCCGACGATCGCATCGTCGTCGTACAGGACTGCGACCTGCCCGGGCGCGACCGCGTGCACCGGCTGGTCGAGAGTGAGGGTGAACCCGTCGTCGGTGGAATCGACGTCTGCGAGGACGGCGTTCGATCGGTACCGCAGCTTCGCCTCGGCCCGTGCGACCGGCAGATACAGGCGGCCCTGCACCGTAACGGTGCTCGTCGCAAGGGCATCGCGCGGCCCGACGACGAGCGTGTTCGACGCCACGTCCGAGCGGAGCGCGTAGACGGGCTCCGCGAGGGCGAGCCCGATCCCGCGGCGCTGGCCGGGCGTGTAGCGCCACGTCCCGTCGTGCGTCCCGAGCACCGCGCCGGTCTCGTCGACGATCCGGCCCTTCTGTCGCGCAAGCCCCTGCCGCTCGAGAAACGAGCGGTAGTCGTCGCCGGCGAGGAAGCATGCCTCCTGGCTCTCAGCCCGATCGGCAACCGCGAGCCCGGCAGCTGCCGCCTCGTCGCGCGTGCTTCGCTTTCCCTGCTCGCCGAGTGGAAACGCAATGCGATCGAGGAGCTGCGGGTCCACCGTCGCCAGCATGTACGACTGATCCTTCGCACGGTCGAGCCCACGCGCGATCAGCCGCAGGCCGTCGCGCTCGACAATGCGCGCGTAGTGGCCCGTCCAGAGGACGTTCGCGCCCGCACGACGCGTGAACTCGACGAGCGCATCGAACCTGAAGCGGCCGTTGCAGCGCATGCACGGGTTCGGCGTCAGCCCGGAGGCATAGCCGTCGACGAACGGCTGCACGACGAGCGAGCGGAAGGCATCGCGGAGATCGAGGGTGACGTGAGGAAGGCCGAGCCGGTGGCAGGTCTCGCGCGCTGCGATCACCGCGTCCGGCGAGCAGCAGGCACGCTCGGAGCTCGGGCCGTGCGGATCGAGCCAGAGCCGCAACGTGACGCCGATCGCGTTCGGCGCAGCTCGGAGCAGCGCGACGGCGCTGTCCACGCCGCCGCTCATCGCCACCGCAACACGACCACGCACGGGCTCGGCGGCAAACGCCGGGGCAATCGCGTTCGCGAGCGCGTCGGCGGCGAGCGTCTCGCCGGGAACGGCCGCCGCCTCCAGCAGCGTGAGGCCCTCCAGCGGTCGCTCGAGGCCAGGGGAGTCGGCCGAGACGATCCGGTCGCCCTCGACGGTTACGCGAACGGCGGCGTACTCGTCTCCGCGCGCGGAGTCTCCGATCAGCTCGCGGGTGCCCACGTTCGGAGGCTACCGGCACCGTGTTGTCTGGCTCGTCGGCGGTCCCGGGCCGGCACGCGCGCCCGGCACCGTTCGAGGCGCCAGTTCGGGGGAGCGTCGTTTCCCCCTCCACAGCCGGATGCCGATACGAAATGTATGGATGCATACCCGCACAAGGGGGCCGCGAACACCGGTATGAGCGCCTCTGCCCGAGCGCTGATCCTGTCGGTCTTGGTGGCAGCGCTGCTCGGTAGCGTCGCTCCTGCGGGTGCCAGCACGATCGTCGGCCGCAACGCGAGCGCGGTCGAGCTGCAGGTGTCCCGCTCCGGCGAAGCGTTCGTCAGCTACCGCGCACGCGGCAAGCAGCAGCGAGTGCTCGCCTCCGGCGCGATCAACGCGCTCGCCCCGGTGCGGGGCGGGAAGCAGGCGCACTTCGCGCTCGACTACACCGGCGGCTTCATCGCCCACTACCTCCAGAACCCCGCCGTCAAGGCGCAGCTCGCGAAGCTCCGGCTCCTCCAGGCACAGATGACAAAGGCGACCGCCGCGCACAACAACACGCTCCGCTACGCGCTCGCGCCGCGCATCTCTGCGATCTTCCGCAAGCTCGCGGTCATGCGGAAGGCCGCTATGAGCTTCAGCAATGCCTGCCGGCCCTACCGGGGGCCGAGCCTGCCCTGGCTCGTCGTCTCGTGCACGGCGCCCGACGGCAGCCACTGGGCCTTGCAGTCCTGGCAGCGGATGCTGCCGAACCTCGGCCTCACACCCTGGCGTTCGAGCCAGTCGGTCTGGGAGCTGCGGCTCTCCCACTGGTCGGGGCCGCTGCCGGCGCTCGAGATCCAGCTGGACTGGGTCAACACCCAGAATGCCGAGCACCTCTTCGGCCGGCTCAGCTACCTCGACGAGCCGGTCCACGGCTTCGGCTCCACGAGCCTCGGCGACCCGACCGACAGCTTCGGCCGCAACATCTACCTGGACACGTTCGACTCTGCCTACGGCCCCGGCTGGGAGCGTGAGAACAGCTTCCTCGCACACAACCCCGGCGGCAACTTCTGTTACGGCTTCTATGCACACGCCCCGTACGCGGGCTACCCGGCCGGGCTGCGTCCCGCCGGGAACGGAGCCCGCTACCGGGCCACCGTGATCGGCCCCGGCGTTCTTCCCGACGTCGGCTGGAAGGCAGACTCGCTCGGCAGCTTCGATCCCACCGATCCGATTCAGGTCGTCCACGAGCAGAACATGAACGCGCTCTCGGACTCCTTCAGCGCCACCGACGCACTCTGCCGCCAGCACTGAGCTGCTGCGGGCTCGCCGAGTGCTCCATCGTCCGGTGGCAGAGGCGCGCCGCTCCGTCCACGTGGGCAGAAGGGCTAGTGACTCACGACATCCGCCACGAGCTCGAGGCGATTGCCCCACGGATCCCTGACGTGGAACCGGCGCTGCGTCGGGATCTCGGCATCGTCGGCCCACCGAACCTCGACTCCTTCGGCGGCGAGCGTGGTGGCGAGGCCCTCGAGCGCATCGACCGAGTCGACGGACAGCGCCGGATGAGCCTTTGCCGCTGGAGCGAACGACTCCTCGACCCCGACGTGGAGCTCCCCCGTCCCGGCGCGGAACCAGCAGCCTCCTCGGAGCGCGAGAATCAGCGGCTTCTCGATCTCGGCGAGCCCGAGCAGCTCGCCGTAGAAGCGGCGGGCGGCGTCCTCACAGCCTGCGGGAGCAGCAACCTGGACGTGATGCAATCCCGCGATCGCGGTCAAAGGGACGAGCGGCCGTCGTACTCCCCGAGCGGCTGGCCTGCGACCACGACAAAGGTCAAGCCGTCCGGCCCGGCCGTTGCGAGGCGGGTGGACGCCGCGTCGACGCGGAGGAAGTCGCCACCCGCGACGGCCACGGCCTCGCCGTCGATCGTGATCGTCCCGCCGCCCTCGAGCACGACGTAGACCTCCTCGTGCCCCGTCTCGACCTCGTCGTGCTCGATGCCGTCGCTGCCTGCCGGAAGCCGCACCTCGTTGATCCCGAACGCCGTCGTGCCGAGCGCCTTGCGCATCTTGAAGAACACTCCGCGGAACGACTCGACCGACGGATCATTGTGATTGACCAGTGTGTATCCCATGGCGTGACACTACACCGTCCCATGCGGTGGGTCGTCCGCTCAACGGCACGCGGTGGTGCGAGGGCAATCGTCGACCCGGCGCTGCCGCTTCGGTGCAGATTGCCCCACCCTGCCGATGAATCCCGGAGCCAATTGAGAACCTGGCGAACCAGGTGGGTGCGCTACCAGCTTCTGGCAAAGCCTCCGCCGGACACACGCTCCCTTGATGAGTCTTGGTTCACGTTGAAACTCCGGGCCACGCACAGGGTCGAGCACGCCCAATTCTAGACGAACTCCGCCGTCGCAAGGCGACCGGCGGTCTCTCCTAGCCTTCTGGGCGGGCAGCGAACCGCCAGTCGATCTCCTGCGTCCCGTCGAGTCCGATGTCGCGCGCGAGGCGCTCGGTCAGCTCGAACTGGCGACCGGCGCTCTTCAGCTTGTTGTCGATGACCTCGGTGAGCACCGTGTGGCCTCCGAAGCGAATGAGGAGCTTCGCGCCGCACGGGAGCACCGGATGCGAGACCCCGTAGGACTTGCCGGTCAGGATCAGCCCGCAGGATGTCCGTTCGGCGTCTCCGGCCTGCCCGCGGGACGCGGCGAGGCCGGAGTACCAGCCGCCGCCCGCGGCGACCGCGCCCGCGGGTGTCGACGCCGCGTCGGCGTTGTCGCTCCGCCGCTCGATCACGGCCAGGGAGACGACTCCCGCGAACAGCGCCACGGCCGCGAGCCCGAGCAGCCGTTGTGCCACCGAGGCCGGCACGTCAGGGGCCGGGCGCCTTCGGCGGTTCGACGACTCGGAGCCCGAGCTCTGCGAGCTGGAGGTCGGTGATCGCGGACGGGGCGCCGCTCATCGGATCGAGGCCCGCCTGGTTCTTGGGGAAGGCGATCACGTCACGGAGGTTCGCCTCGCCGGCGAGCACCATCGTCATCCGGTCGATCCCGAGCGCGATGCCGCCGTGCGGCGGCGCCCCCATCGCGAGCGCGTCGAGCAGGAAGCCGAACTTCGCGCGCTGGTCGTCGGGGCTCATCGCGAGCAGGTCGAACACCTTCGCCTGGACGTCGGGCTCGTGGATCCTGAACGACCCTCCCCCGAGCTCGTTCCCGTTCACGATCAGGTCGTACGCGTAGGCAAGCGCATTGCCGGGGTCGTCGGCGAACGACTCGAGCCACTCGTCCGTCGGTCGGGTGAACGGATGGTGAACGGCCGTCCATCGCGACTCGTCCTCGTCCCACTCGAACATCGGGAAGTCGGTCACCCAGAGGAACGTGAACGCCTCCTCGTCGATGAGGCCGAGGTCTGCCCCGAGCTGGAGTCGCAGCGCCCCGAGGACCCGCGATGTCATCGCGCGCGTGTCGGCCGCGAACAGGAGGGTCTCGCCGGGGGCGGGCGCGAGCGCGGCGATCTCCTCCTCGGAGAGGAACTTCGCGATCGGAGAGCGGATCTCGCCTGCCTCGTCACGGATCACATACGCGAGGCCTTTCGCCCCGAGCTCCTTGGCGCGCTCCTCGAGCGTCGCGACCTCCGACCGCGTGAACACGTGCGGCACGCGCAGGAAGCGCACGGCGTCGGCACCTGAGAAAACGCCGAATTCGGAGCCACGTGTCGCGTCGGTCGCGTCCTCGATCTCGAGCGCGAAGCGCGTGTCGGGCTTGTCCGTGCCGAACCGCCGGTCGGCCTCCGCGTACGTCATGTGCGGGAACGGTCGTGGGATCTCGACCCCGAGACACTCACGCCACACCGCGGAGAACACCTCCTCCATGAGCAGGAACATCGCGTCCCGGTCGGGGAAGGCGGTCTCCATGTCGAGCTGCGTGATCTCCTGGACCCGATCGGCACGAAGATCCTCGTCGCGAAAGCAGATTGCGATCTGGTAGTAGCGGTCGAACCCGGCAATCATGAGGAGCTGCTTCAACAGCTGTGGGCTCTGTGGCAGCGCGAAGAACGAGCCCTTGTGGAGCCTGCTCGGGACGACGAAGTCGCGCGCACCCTCGGGAGTCGACTTGTACAGCACCGGCGTCTGGATATCGAGGTACCCAGCGGCCTCCATCTGCCGGCGAACGATCCCGACCATCTGCGCGCGCAGGCCGATGTTCCGCTGCAGCTTCTCCCGCCGCAGGTCGAGCCAGCGGTAGCGCAGCCGAAGCGTCTCGTCGACGTTGTCCTCGTCGAGCTGGAAGGGAAGCGGGGTCGAGCGAGAGACGATTCGCAGCGTCGTGACCTGGATCTCGACGGCACCCGTCGGCAGGTTGGGATTGACGGCATCGGCGGCCCGCGCCACGACGTCGCCTTCGGCCTGGAGCACGAACTCGTTGCGGATCTCCTTCGCGAGCTCGGCTGCCTCCGGCGCGTGCTCCGGATTGATCACGAGCTGGGTGATACCGCTCCGGTCGCGGAGGTCGACGAAGACGAGACCACCGTGATCGCGACGGCGGCCGACCCAGCCGGCGAGCGTCGCGCGTGACCCGACGTGCTCCTCGCGGAGCTCGCCGCACTGCATGTCCCGCCAGCTCATGCCGACAGTCTGCCGACGATGTCGGCGTGTGCGAGCGGTTCGTCGGACTGTCCCGGCCGCCGCAGGGTCGCCCCGTCGGGTCGCACGATCACGGTCGCGGCGGCTCCGAGCCGCGTCGCCTGCGTGAGCTGGCCCTTCAGCGACCGGCCGGCGAAATCGGTGTCCGCCGCGACGCCGAGCCGGCGCAGCTCGGCGAGCCAGGCTGTCACCTCCTGCCGTGGGACATCCTTCTCGAGCGCGAAGAAGACGTCGATCGACGGCATGCCGGCGCCCGCGCCCGCTTCTTCCATGGCGATCAGGAGCCGCTCGAGACCTGCTCCGAAGCCCACGCCGGGTGTCGGTGGCCCGCCGATCTGCTCGACGAGCCCGTCGTAGCGGCCGCCTCCCGAGATCGTCGAGTTCTCGTTCTCCATCGGCCCGATGAACTCCCAGGTCGTCCGCGTGTAGTAGTCGAGGCCACGGACGAGGGTCGGCACCAACTCGTACGCGACGCCCGTCGCGTCGAGGTCGGCGCGCACCCCGGCGAAGTGCGCGACGCACGCTTCGCACAGCGACTCACCGATCTTCGGCGCCTCGTCCAGGGCCGTGCGCACGGCGTCCGGCTTCGCGAGGTAGTTGTCGAAGACCCGGAGCGGGCTCGTTATCACCTTCTGACGCGTGTCCGCATCGAGACGATGCTCGTTCGTCGCGAGCCAGCCGCGCAGCGCGTCGAGATACGCGGGCCGGCACGTCGAGCACCCGATCGAGTTGAGCTCGAGGTGGTAGGACGTCACGCCGAGGCGGTGAAGGAGCGTGTCGTACAGCTGGAGGAGCTCGGCGTCGATCGCCGGGTCGTCGGAGCCGATCGCCTCGACGGACGCCTGCCAGTGCTCACGGTAGCGGCCCTTCCCCGGTGCGCCGTAACGATACATCGGCGCGATCGTGAACAGCTTCAGCGGCTGAGGGTCGCGGTGCATGCCGTGCTCGACATACGCGCGGCAGATGGGCGCCGTCCCCTCGGGACGAAGCGTGAGCGGCCGGTCGGATCGGTCCGTGAAGCTGTACATCTCCTTCTGGACGACGTCCGAGCCCTGACCCGAGGTGCGTGCGAAGAGCGCCGTGTCCTCGAAGACCGGCGTCAGTATCTTCCGGTAGCCGTACAGGCCGCAGAGCCGCTCGATCTCGTCCGTGACGCGCTGCCAGAGCGGCATCTCCGCGGGGACGACGTCGTGCGTTCCCCTCGGGCGCTCGATCCGTTCGCTCATTCGGAGGCCCGGGTCGCGCGCAACTCGACCAGGAAGGGGTTCGACCGCAGCTCGCCGGCGAGGGTCGTGTCGGGGCCGTGTCCCGGATGGACGACGGTCTCGGGCGGGTACGCGTCGAGCAGTGCTCGAATCGACGCTTCGAGCACGCCCCAGTCGCCACCGGGAAGGTCGGTGCGACCCACGGATCCCGCGAAGAGCACATCGCCGGAGAAGAGCTCGCCGTCTGCGTAGTACGCGAGGTGTGCGGGCGAGTGGCCCGGCACGCTCGTCACTGCGAACGAGACTCCGGCGGCGTCGATCGTCTCGCCACCGTCGAGCCAGACGTCCGCCGACGCGCCGGGAATGTCGAGCCCGGCCGGGCCGAAGGCTGCGGGGCTCTCGAGCAGCATCCGCTCACCTGCGGGTGCGTACACGCGCGCATCCGTCACGGCGACGAGATCCGCGAGGCTCACGATGTGGTCGAAGTGCCCGTGCGTGACGAGTATCGCGACACACCGCGCAGAAGCGGCATCGAGTGCGCGGCCGATCGTTGCCGCATCGCCGCTCGGGTCGACGACGACCGCTTCCCGCGCCGTGTCGTTCGCCCGCACGACGTAGGTGTTGGTACCGATCGGGCCGAGCTCGAGCTTGTCGACGGCGAGAGACATCGCCGTCGAGTGTAGAGGCTGACCGTCGGCGGATACACGAGTCGCGCGGAGCGGCCCGCGGCCGCCCGTCAGCTGCGACTCGCCCGAAGCCGCGATACAGTGGACTCGTGGAGTCATGGAATCTGCTCGAGATCGAAGCGCCCGAAGGAGCCCGCACGCCTTCGGTGCTCCACTCGGGAGACGCGCGGGCGATCGTTCTCCGGCTCGATCCCGGCCAGACGCTCGGCGACCACCAAGTGCGCGAACGCGCCTGGCTGACGGTGGTGGAAGGAGCGGTCGATGTCGTCGTCGGCGAGGTGCGCACGTCCGCGTCGGTGGGAACCCTCGTCATGTTCGATCCGTGCGAGCGCCACTCCGTCACGAGCGTCGATGGCGCCCGCCTGCTGCTCCTCCTTGCACCCTGGCCCGCTGACGGGCACTACGCGCCGGACGAAGTCTCGCAGCAGACGATCTGATCGGCGCGCTCGCCGCCGCCGACGGCGGCGCTATCCCTTGTTGAGGCGCTTCTGCTGCTGGCGCCAGACGACCCTGTCCATGAAGTAGCTGAACGGGACGAAGACGGCCATCAGGAGAGCGGTCTGGACGACGGCCGCGGCATAGGTCATCTTGCCGCCTCCGAGAAGCAGCACGGTTGCGAAGAAGATCGGGGCGAAGATCGCGCCACGCTTCAGGACCTTTTTCCAGGACGGGGGTTGCAGCTGGCGGCCACCTCGCGAGGTGCCACTCGAGGAAGGCTTCTTCTGGCCCTTCCCGGTCGCCTTGCTCCCGCGTCCGACCGGCTTTCGGGGCTCCTCCTCGCGCTCGACGGGCCGCTCGACACCTTCCTCGTCGAGGAAGACGAGCTCGTACTCGTGTCGCTTCTCCTTGGCACGACGTCGGCGCTGTTTCTGAGTAGCCATCAGATGGAGTATGCCGTGCGTCGAAACACCTCCGCGCCGCCCTCGATCACGGCGTGCACGATGTCGCCGGCGAGGTGGTAGGCAATGTGCCGCCAGTCCGGCGCGTCGAGGAGCACGATGTCCGCCGCGAACCCGGGGGCAAGCCGGCCGATCCGGTCTGCGCGATCCAGAACGTGCGCCGCGTTGACCGTGGCCGCGACGAGAGCCTCCTCGGGTGAGAGATGCAACTGCGTGCACGCGAGCGAGAGGACGAGCGGCAGGCTGTCGCAGTACGCACTGCCGGGGTTGAAGTCGGTCGCGAGCGCGATGAGGCCGCCCGCTTCTGCGAGCGCACGGGCCGGCGGCATCGGCCGATCGAGGAAGAGGGCGCTCGCAGGCAGCAACACGCCGGTGACGTCACTTGCCGCGAGGGTCGCGACGCCGCCAGGGCCGGTCGCCTCCAGGTGATCGACGGATCTGGCTCCGAGCTCGATCGCGAGCGCGATCGCTCCAGCCTCGGTGAACTGGTCGCCGTGAAGTCGAAGAGCCAGGCCCGCTGCGGCGCATGCCTCCAGGTAGCGACGCGCCTGGGCTGCGTCGAACGATCCTCGCTCGAGGAAGACGTCGGCCGCCTCCGCAAGCCCGGCGGCATCCGGCAGGACATCACCGATCAGAAAGTCGAGATACGCGTCGGCGTCGGCGAACTCGGGTGGCACGGTGTGCGCCCCGAGCCAGGTCGGAACGCCGCCCGCGGCACGGACTGCCCGAAGCTGCGTGAGCTCGGTGTCGCGATCGAGGCCGTAGCCCGACTTCGCCTCGAACGTGGTCGTTCCGTGGGCGCGCATCCACGAACGGTGGCGCGCGGTGGCGCGGGTGAGCTCGTCTTCGCTCGCCGCTCGGGTAGCGCGGACCGTCGAGAGGATGCCCCCTCCGGCGGCGTGGAGCTCCTCGTAGGTGGCGCCGCCGGCACGCAGGGAGAACTCGTTGACGCGATCGCCCCCGAAGCACGCATGCGTGTGGCAGTCGACGAGGCCGGGGATAGCGCAGAGGCCGCGACCATCGATCTCCGGCACGTCGGACGCCATCTCTCGCGTGAGGTCGGCCATCGGCCCGACGCTCGAGATGCGGCCGTCGCGACAGAGCAGGTAGGCGCGCTCCACGACTCGGACCTCGCGAAGCCCCACACCGCGCAGCGGCCCACCGCCTCGCTCCGGAGTCACCACCTGGGCGAGATCGCGGATCAGGAGGGACGTCACTGCGTCCCGCCTGACCGCGAGCCAACCTCCTCGCCCGCGGGCGGGAGGGCGCTCGGCAGGTCGAGGCCGCCGTCGCGGGCCGCCTCGAGCGCTGCCGCGTACCCGGCATCCGCATGCCGCATGACGCCGGTGCCCGGGTCCGCAGCGAGAACCCGCTCGAGTCGCTCGGCAGCCGAAGCCGTCCCGTCGGCGAGGACGACCATGCCGGCGTGGATCGAGTTGCCGATGCCGACTCCGCCGCCGTGGTGGACGCTGACCCACGTCGCGCCGGCAGCCGTGTTGAGCAGCGCGTTGAGGATGGGCCAGTCGGCGATCGCGTCCGATCCGTCCTGCATCGACTCCGTCTCCCGGTAGGGCGAGGCCACGGATCCCGCGTCGAGGTGGTCGCGGCCGATGACGACCGGCGCCGAGACGCGGCCCGTGCGCACGAGCTCGTTGATGGCGAGTCCCGCGAGGGCACGGTCGCCGTAGCCGAGCCAGCAGATGCGCGCCGGAAGGCCCTGGAACGCGACCTTCTCGGGCGCCATCGCAAGCCATCGCTGCAGGAGCGTGTCGTCGGGAAACAGGCCCTGTAGCTCTCGGTCGATGACCTCGATGTCGGCCGGGTCACCCGAGAGGACGGCCCACCGGAAGGGACCGATCCCACGGCAGAACAGCGGCCGGATATAGGCCGGGACGAAGCCCGGGTATGAGAATGCCTCCGTCAGGCCTCCTGCATACGCCTCCCCTCGCAGATTGTTGCCATAATCGAAAACATAGCATCCCATCCGGACGAAGTCGCACATCGCGCGAACGTGCGTCACGATCGACTGTGAGGCGAGCTCCAGATAGCGCTTCGGGTCGCGCTCACGCAGCGACGCCGCCTCCTCGAACGGCACCTCGGCCGGGACGTATCCCGTCAGGGGATCGTGCGCCGCGGTCTGGTCGGTGACGAGGTCGAAATGCTCTCCGCGCGCGACGAGCTCCGGGAAGACATCGGCCGCGTTGCCGAGGAGTGCGACCGAGAGAGGCCTTCCCTCTGCTGCCGCGCTGCGGACACGGGCGATCGCGTCTTCGAGCGACGGAGCCTGCTCGTCGACGTAGCGCATCGCAAGCCGCCGGTCGATCGATCGTTGGTCGACCTCGACGCAGAGAATCGCAGCGCCCGCCATCGTCGCCCCGAGCGGCTGTGCACCCCCCATGCCGCCGAGGCCGGCGGTCAACACGGTTCGCCCCGAGAGATCGGCCGAGCCGAAGTGTGCCTCACCTGCCGCGCAGAACGTCTGGTAGGTGCCCTGCAGGATCCCCTGCGTGCCGATGTAGATCCACGAGCCGGCCGTCATCTGCCCGAACATGGTCAAACCCTCCGCCTCGAGCCGGCGGAACTCGTCCCACGTCGCCCACTTCGGCACGACCAGCGCATTCGCGATGAGGACGCGCGGAGCGCCTTCGTGCGTGCGGAACACGCCGACCGGCTTCCCCGACTGGACGAGGAGCGTCTCGTCGTCACGCAGCCGCAGCAGCACCCGAACGATGTCCCGCAGCGCCTGGTGGGACCTCGCCGCCCTCCCGGACCCTCCGTAGACGACGAGCTCCTCCGGATGCTCCGCGACCTCCGGGTCGAGGTTGTTCAGGAGCATTCGCAGCGGTGCCTCGGTCTGCCACGAGAGTGCGTTGAGCCCCGGCCCGCGCGGTGCGCGGATCGCCGAGAGGTCACCGCACAGTGACTCGATGCGATCGCCGACAGTCGTCATCGTCCCCCTCCCTTTCGGCCGTTGCCGTTCCCGTTGACGGCGCCGTTCGTTGCGCTCGCCTGCGAGTCGGCCTCGATTTCGCCGGCGGGCCGGCCGGCACGCGGGCCCGTCGCAGTCCGTTCCAGCTCCACCCGCGCATCCCGTTCTCGGATCCGTTGGCGGAACTTCCACCAGCTCCACGCGGTTGCGAGCACGAAGAAGACGATGCCGGCGCCGACGGCGCGCACCAGGCTCCCCCCGGTCACGCCCGCGATCACGATCAGAACGACCGCCATGATTCCGTAGACGACGACGGCGTCGCGGTACGGGCGGGCCGGAAGCGGCCGCTCGCCGGCGCCACCCCGCGGGCGGGCCATCAGTGGATCTCCCCGCACGCGCTCTCGACTGCCGCCAGAAAGCTACCGTCGCGGATCGAGCCCGCGACGCGCTCGATATCGGCCGAGAGCGAGCGGTCTTCGCGGAGCCGCTCCGACATCGTGCGGACGTGCGCACGTGCCGCCGCGACACCGCGCCCCGGCTCGAGTGGAGCGAGAAACTCGACCGCCTGCGCACCCGCGAGCAGCTCGATCGCAAGCGACTGCTCGGCGTTCGCGAGCACCTGGAGCGCCTTGAGGCCGGCGGCGTTTCCCATCGAGACGTGATCCTCCTGTCCGGCGCTTGTGGGAATCGAGTCCACGCTTGCCGGATGCGCGAGGACCTTGTTCTCGGAGACGAGCGATGCAGAGACGTACTGGAGGATCATCATTCCGGAATTGATGCCTCCCTCGCGCGTCAGGAACGCCGGCAGCCCGTCGGAGAGGCTCGGGTTGACCATGCGCTCGACCCGGCGCTCGGAGATGCTCGCCAGCTCGGCAACGGCGATCGCGAGGCAGTCGAGCGAGAACGCAACCGGCTGGCCGTGGAAGTTGCCGTTCGAGACGATCTCCCGTTCCTCGAGCAGCACGAGCGGGTTGTCCGTCGCCGCGTTGATCTCGATCGAGACGGTCCGCGCCACGTAGTCGAGCAGATCACGGCTCGCACCGTGCACCTGCGCCGCGCAGCGGAGCGAGTAGGCGTCCTGCACCTTGTCGCACCAGCGATGCGACTCGAGAATGGCAGAGCCCTCGAGCAGCGTCCTCACGTTCGCAGCCGACGCAACCTGCCCCGCGTGCGGCCGGGCGGCGTGAATTGCCGGATGGAAGCTCGTCAGAGAGCCCTGGAGTGCCTCGAGTGACATCGCGCAGGCAACGTCCGCCGTGCGTCCGAGCCTGAGCGCCCGAACGAGCCCGAGCGACGCGATCGCGGTCATGAACTGCGTACCGTTGATCAACGAGAGCCCTTCCTTCGCCTGGAGCCGTACGGGCTTCAGCCCGTAAGCTGCGAGCGCGTCCGCCCCCGGCATCCGGACGCCGTCCACGAGCGCCTCGCCCTCGCCGACGAGCGGAAGCGCCAGGTGTGCGAGCGGCGCGAGATCCCCACTGGCGCCGACCGACCCGCGGGCAGGCACGTATGGGACGATCCCTGCGTTGAGCGCGGCAAGGAGCAACGTGACCGTTTCGACGCGGGCGCCGGAGTAACCCTTGGCGATCGCGTTCGCCCGCAACACCATCGCGGCGCGCACGACCTCGTCGGGATAGGGCGCTCCGACCCCACAGGCGTGACTGCGGAGCAATCGCAGCTGAAGCTCTTCGGCCTGGTCGTCCGGAATCGACTCGGAGACGAAGCGCCCGAATCCCGTGTTGACGCCGTACGTGTGCTCACCGCGCAACTCGTCGAGGAGGCCGCGCGAACGGCGCATCCGCTCGACAGCACTCGGTGACAGCGCGACATCCCTCCGCTCGATCGCGACGCGCCAGACGTCGTCGACCGTGAGGTCATCACCGGTCAGGAGGAGCGGCTCGGTCACCGAAGGCGAGTCTATTCGCCCGACCCGCTCGGCGGAATGTCACCTACTCGAAACGTGATCGGCCGTAGCCGTCCGTCGGTCGGCCGCGACCCTCTCGGCCCGATCACGCGTCGGCGCGTGCCCCGTGAGCGCGACGAGAAAGACGTCGCGCTCGATCGAGAGCAGACGCCCGTCCGAAACTGCCCTGACCGTCGCGAACCGCGGGACGTCGTGAACGAGTGCGATCTCCCCGAACCCCTCACCTCGTCCGAGGGTGCTCACGTGGACACCCTCGCGCGACACGTCGACGCTTCCGTCAGCGATGGCGTAGTAACGATCGCCGACGTCACCCTCCCGAATGATCGTCTCTCCCGCAGCCATCTGCACGTCGACGGCGCTGTGGGAAATGCCCTCGAGGGCCGCTACCGGGAGGGCGCGGAAGATGCCGATCGAGCGCAGGAGCGCGATGGTGACGGCGGGGACGATGGCGGTCGAATCGACGGCGAGCAGCGGTCGGAATCGAAGAGCGACGGCGACAGGGACGACCGCACCGGCGAAGAACAGCGCACCTCTGACGCCGGCGAATGCGATCACGATCGGCACGCAAAGCGATCCGACTCCCCAGGCGGCCATGGCGAGCCCCTCCTTGAACGCGAAGACTCGAGCGAGGATCGCCGTCGATGTGACCCGTTGCAGCAGCGTCTGCCCGGACACCTCGAGCAGGCTGCGCGAGACACCCGTGACCGCAGCAACGGCGAACGCGACGCCGACCGAGGTCGAGAGCCCGAGAACGATGAACGCTCCAGCGGCAACGAGTGCGGCACCGACCATGACCGGAACGAGCCGGGTACGTCCGACGAGCAGGAGAGAGGTGACGGCACCGAGCACCGCACCTGCTCCGTGCGCGGCCGTAAGGTACCCCGCGCCGGACTCTCCGATGTCCAGCGATCCGACCGCGAGCACGACGATCAGCACGTCGAGCGCGCCGACCATCAGGAACGTCGTCGCGAGCACGATCACCACCTCTCGCGGCGCGGCCGCACGCGCGAGTGCGCGGGCGCCCTCGTCCAGCTCGCGAAGCGCACCGGAGAGGGGCGTTTCGGCCCCCCGCGCAAGCGGAGGGACGAGGTCCCGGAGCGGCAGCACGAGCACCGCGGCAGCGAGGACACACAGCGCACCGGCCGCATACACGGCGCCCGGCGTCGAGACGGCGAGAATCAGACCCGCACCGGCCGGCGCGACCACGAGCCCGATACTCAGGATCCAGCCCGTTATCGCGTTCAGCGCGACGAGCTCGCCGGCCGTTCTCGCGATCCCCGGCGACACGACAGCGTGCGCCGGATGTGTGACGACGAGGCACATCGCGGTGAGTGCACCGAACGCGTAGCTGACCGGAGCCGGCGCGCCGGAGAGAAGCGACGCCGCCGTCGCACTCATGGCAACGGCCTGCGCAACGTACGCGCCGACGAGAACGCGGCTCGCTCCGAACCGATCGATCAACGGTCCCGCGAAGGGCGCGGTGAGCGCCGTCGGTGCGAGCAGCGCCAGCGAGACGACGCCGGTCGCCGTCGCGCCGCCCTCCGAGTACGCATACACCAGCATCGCGACCCACGGCCCGAACTCGGCCAGACGGTAGAGACCGAGCGCCGCAGCCTCACGGCGCAGGTCGGGACTGGAGAGGAGTGAGCGGAGCGGCGAAGGCGGGACGGCGCTCACGGAGCGTGAGCCTATCGCTATCGCCGTCGGGGACTATCGACCGATGCCGCCCGAGTCTCCGATGCCGCGTTCGAGAACGCGGTCGTCGGGGAGGTCGGGGAGCCCCAGTGCGGCGGGCTCTGCGACCGCGATCTCGGGCAGGAGGCCGACGAGCTCGCTCGCGCCGACCTCGACGCCGCGCTCCCTGGCGAGCGCCCGGACGCGCGCGACGACCGCGGTGAGCGGAGCAGCGGTCACGTCGATGATGTTGAGCGACACCTGAATGCGGTCACTCCCCGGCAGGAGGAGCCCGAGCGCCTGCACCCCGCGCATTCCGCCTCCCGACTCCCGCACGGACGCTGCGATCGCCTGTGCGTCCTCGAGGGTGCCCGTCGCGAGATCGATGTTGAACGCGATCAGCAGTGGCCTCGCTCCGATCAGCACGCCGCCGGCGGTCGGATGGAGGCGCGCGGGTCCGAACGAGGGCTTGATCTCGCCCGCGTCGACACGCCGCTGCAGTTCGACCGGCCCGCCTCGCCGAAAGAAGGCAGGGCGCCTCCCCTCTCCGGCCACCCCGTAGAGGAACACCGGCAGCCCGAGGTCGTCGGCCACCCTTCGACCGAGCTCGACCGCGGCATCGCGGGCCAGGGCCACCTGATCGGGAGCCAGCGGCACGATCGGGACGACGTCCGCCGCGCCGATCCTCGGATGGATCCCCTCGTGCCGACGAAGGTCGATCAACTCGGCCGCCGTGGAAATCCCGGCGAGCAGGCATTCGACGATGTCCGTCTCCTCGGCGACGACGGTGAGCACCGAGCGGTGGTGGTCCGCGTCCGTGTGGATGTCGAGCACGCGACCCCTTTCGCGAAGCGCTTCCGCGACGGCGTCGATCACCGCCGCGTCCCGGCCTTCCGAGATGTTCGGGACGGATTCGAGGAGCGTCACGGAACTACTCTACGGTGGCACGAGATGAGCACGAACGCCACCGACACGCCGCCGGCACGATACGAGCCGTACCGCTCGATCGCCTCTCTGCAGCGCGATCTCTCGAGATGCCGTCGCTGTACCGAGGCAGGCTTTGCGATCGAGTCGCTCCCCGTCGTGCAGGGTGCGGCCGGGCGGCGCGCGTATCTCTATGGCCAGGCACCCGGGATCGTCGAGGGATCGGCAGGCGCTCCGTGGCAGGGGCGCGCCGGGAAGGCGCTCCGACGCTGGCTCGAGCTCGACGAGCGCACCTTCGACACGACGTTCTACTGCGCCTCGGTGACGCGGTGCTACCCCGGGCGCATCTCGGGCCGCGGCGATCGCACGCCCGGCCCTGCCGAACGCCGCCTCTGCGCGTCGTGGCGGGTCGAGGAGCTTCGCCTCCTCCGGCCGGCGCTGATCATCACCGTCGGCGGCCTGGCGGCGAACGCGATCGTGGGCGCGCGGACGCTCGGCGACTGCGTCGGCAAGAGCTACCTGGTCGACGACGCGATCGTGATCCCGCTCCCCCATCCCTCCGGTGCGAGCTCCTGGCTCAACGATGCGATCAACCGGCGGCGGCTCGGCAAGGCGCTGACGCACGCACGACGGGAGATCGCGCGGCTCGGCGATCCCCGCTGACCTGTCGGGCGCGGGTGTGCGACGATGCCGGAGGATGTTCGCGACCGCGGCCAAGGAACAGCGATGAGCCCGCTCGATCCAGAGATCGAGCAACGGATCGACGGCCCGATCTCGGCCGAGGCGGTACGGGAGACGCGCCTCACTCCGGCAGAGGCGATCGCCGGGATGCGCATTCGCCTGCCGGAGCGCGGCAACCGAAAGCTCCGCCGCGTGCTCGATCGCGTGAACGCCGACGCACAGCTGAAGGCCTGGTGGCACGTGTCGAACGTAAACGCCGTTGCGCGGATGCAGATCAACGACCACTCATGGGTGCACATTCAGATCGTCGTCAACATCGCGCTCAAGCTCCTGCGACAACTCACGAAGCACGGAGTCGAGCCGTCGGCGGTGCGCGACTACGGGATGACGAACGACGACGCGGAGGTGATCGTCGTCCTCTCGGCGCTGATGCACTGCGTCGGCATGTCGGTGCACCGCCGCGGGCACGAGGATTTCAGCATCTTTCTCTCCGAGCCGAAGATGCGCAGCCTCCTGGACGGGATCTACGACGAGCCCGAACGGACCGTGATCATCTCCGAGGTGCTGCAGGCAATCACGAGCCACCGCTCCGACGGTGAGCCGCTCGCCCTCGAGGCCGGGATCCTCCGCGTTGCGGACGCACTCGACATGGCCAAGGGTCGCTCCCGGATCCCGTTCGAGGCAGGCTCGGTCACCATGCACTCTCTCTCTGCCGCAGCGATCGAGGAGGTCACGATCGAAGACGGAGACGAGAAGCCGGTCAAGATCGGGATCCTGATGAACAACTCGTCGGGGCTCTTCCAGGTCGACGGCCTCCTCAGGGCGAAGCTCCGCGGCTCCGGGCTCGAGCCGTACGTCGAGGTGATCGCGCACATCGACACCGAGAACGAGAAGCGTCTCGTCTCCGTGTACCGGCTCGATCTCTAGCCTCGGAGGCGCGATTGCTACCATCCCGCGCGAGCTCTGCGGGATCGTCTAATGGTAGGACGCCGGATTCTGGTTCCGGAAGTTGGGGTTCGAGTCCCTGTCCCGCAGCTCCATCAGCCCACTTGTCGTGCCCCCGCAAGGGGGCCTTTTTGTTGGTCGATCGGGCAACGCTCGTAACAGCATTTCCTATGATTTTGTAAGGTTCTTGCTCTCAGCTTGTGCATCGATCGCTACGGTTCCGATACCGAGAGACACGAGCGGGCCGCTTTTCGCGCGGTGCCGTGAGCCCTGTCCCCGAGCTGGAGGTCACACCTGAGAGCCTTAGCGATGAGTGCGTGCGCCCTGATCCTACTGGCCCTGCCGGCGACGGCGCAGTCCCACTCCGATGCGCGGCTTGGTGCGCAACTGACCCGTCACCTGAGCACCATGAAGAAGGATCAGCAGGTGCTGCGCTTCCTCGAGAAGCACGCCTGGCTCCAGAGCGATCCGCGCTTCGCCGCCGAGGCGAAGCGCCAGCTCAGCCTCCATACGGCGAGCCTCCAGCGGGCGAAGCGCAAGGCGGCAGCTTCACGCGCCGCGCTCGCACGCAGGTCGAAGGAGCGACACCTTGCTGCCGTCGCGGCGGCGAGCCCGACGCAGGTGATCTGCCGGGTCTTCGGCGACCACTGCAAGGAGGCTCTCGCCGTCGCGCGGTGCGAGTCGGGCCTGCAGACCGATGCCCAGAACGGCCAATACCTGGGGCTCTTCCAGATGGGATCGAGCGAGCGCCGCATCTTCGGCCACGGCTCGTCCCCTGCTGCGCAGGCAACGGCGGCGCACCGGTACTTCGTCGCCTCCGGTCGCGACTGGAGCCCGTGGTCCTGCAAGCCGTGGAGCTAACGGCTCGCAAGGTTTCGTCTGCAAAGTGCGGGACGCGGCCGACCGTCCGGGTTCCCCTCGACGCTCGAACGTGCTAGGTGTCTGACTGTGGCATGGCTCCGGCGTAGCAGTGAGCGCCTGAAGCCGCTCGACGAAGCGGCCGCGTACGCGCGCTGCCACGGCGAGCGAGACGAGGCCGTCCGGATCGTCAAGCTTCCGCCGCGCCGCGCCCGCTACGAGGGGCTGCTGTCAACGGGCGAGGACATCCGTCGCGGCCTCGAGGCGCGGATCGACGGGCGCGACGGCAACCCCGACCCGCTCGCGGCCCCGTAGCCAGCTCGTCCGGCCGAGCCGCTGTGCCGGAATCCGGCTGAAGGGTTCGGTACACTGCCTCGTCGCACGGCCCATTCGTCTAGTGGCCTAGGACACCGCCCTCTCACGGCGGCGGCACGGGTTCGAATCCCGTATGGGCTATAGGACGGTACATCTTGGAAGATCCGCAAGCCCGCTGGAATGGCGGGTTTCGGCTTGTATAGGGCGATTGAGGCACGCTAGGCGACGTGCTCGAGCTTGCCGGAAATGTCGTCGATGCTCACCCCGTGATCCCCCGGTGATCCCCCCGGAAGACACGCCTCTCTCAGGGACAAAGAACGGCGGCCCCCCTTCGACCGCAAAACTCCACTGCTACCGGAAGGTGGGGGTCTGTCTCAAAGATGCCTCGAAGTCTTCACACAGCTAGGACTGATGCCGGGCGCACCGTCGAACTGATGGCCAAGGAAACCAAGGCGTAGGCTCGGACAGTCGCCTGCGCCAGTGTTGCGGAACGTCACCCGGGCCGATCGAGTTCGTCGAGGAACATACGATTGACCAGTTGCACGAACCACTCGACGTACTGCTTCGTGTTCCAGCCGCGCTCGGTGACGAGGAGGTGGTAGACGGGGCTGCTCTCGACGGCGTAGATGTAGTCGGTCATGTCGCTGACGTTGATGCTGGGTGGCTTGTTGGCGTCTCCGACTACGGCGAGCACGAGGCTCTTGACGTCCTCGTATCTTTGTTCGGCCATGAACCGAGCGAGTTCGTGGACTCGTTCGTCGGCGGGCGCGGCCGATAGAACGACGTTCTCGAGTTCGGCGAGGCCCCGTTCGTAGCTCTCTCGAATCCACTCGCCGACGAGGTGTAGCCGTTGGGAGGGCGTGGCCGCGTCGGCCAGGCGTGCCATTAGCTGGCTCTCTCGCGCAACCGTGGGCTCGTCCGGCCCTCCTACAGCCGTGAGGATCACTGCGCGGAGCAGTGACGGCTTGTCCCCGAAGAGCCGGTACACGGTCTGTTCGGACACCCTCGCCTCCGCCGCGATCTGTCGGATCGAGGTTGACGGATACCCGTGCGTCAGAAACAGGCGGTGGGCGGCTTCGATGGTGACTGCGCGCGTTCGCTGCGCACTTTCCTTCCGACGGGGCGATCGGTACGTCCGCTTGACCATGCACTCCTTTTCGGGTTAGTATTACTACTTCTAAATTAGTGGTACTTCCGTCGAATGGGTGTTCGATGCAGGCAGCGTTCCGGCACTTCGGCCCAGTCGAGGCGGTTCGTCCGGCAGCGGCGCCCACCCGGAGAAGGAGGAGAATATGGATCGGGCACTACCAACCGACGCCCAGGTCGTCTCCAAACGGTTTGACTGGATTCGAGTCGGGGGGTGGGCAGGAATCCTCTTCGTAGCCACGTTCGCGATCGCCGCCGTGTTCGCGCTCGCTCCCGCTCCCGCAGGCGACGACAGTCCCGAGGTTATCCGCCAATGGGCCAACGATGAGGCCACCGTCTACCTCACCTTCATGTGGATCGCCACGGTCATGCACCTCCTGTTCCTGCTGCCGTTCGCCTGCGCACTATCCGAAATACTCGAGCGAGCCGACCCGGTTCTCGCCCGGCTGGTTCTCATCGGCGCTGCCGCCAGCGCCGTGACCGCGACCGTAGGAACCGCCTTCTCTGCCGCTCTCACGCTCGGCTCAGCCGCCGAGCTGGCCGACGCATCCATCACGGCCTTCTGGCGAGCCGACAACTTCGTCTTCCTGCTCGTGCTGAGTGCCTTCCAAGCACTGATGGTTGGCGCCGCCGGCCTTGCTGCACTGCGCTACCGACTCATGCCGCGCTGGCTGGGACCACTCGGCTTGGTCGTCGCTGTCGCGCTCCTCACCGACGGGCTATGGGTCATCGGCGGCACCTTTACGACCCCCTACGAGGTGCTCTGGCTCGTCGCGCTGGCAGGCTTCGCGACATGGATCGTCGGCACCGCAATCTGGATGATCCGACACCACGCCGAACCTCTCCCCAAATAGCCCAGCCTCACCGTGGTGTTGGCACTCTCAGGTGTCGCGCACCTGCCCGGAAAGCGTGAGGGTGGGCCGTTGAATTGTTTTCGATATCACGGTGGTTGGATCTGAGCCCCTTCGGTTGCGGAGGTATATCACGGTCGAGATGGGGTGGGCGTGCGCGCTTGAGTCGCCGTTCCGCGGTGCCCGCTTCCCTCTTAGGTTCTTGAACCATGGATTTCCGCATCGAAGTGGCTTCCGAGGAGATGCATCGGCTGGTCGCGAGCGGCGGCGCCAACCGCCTCTCGCCTCCAGCATCGCCGGCGTCGTTCCATACCCAGGATCCTCAGGCATCGGGAGGTCGGCGAACAACTTGGCGCAACTTGACGATGACGGCGCCTCGACATCGCGCGAACATTCGTGCCAGCAGCGTTCCGAGATCCCGGCGAGCGCGAGACACGATTCAAAGGAGACAAAGACATGCGACGTAGAGGACTCATGATTGCCGTCTTGGCGGCTACGGCGCTGACCTCCGTATCGGCGTCGATGGCAACAAGTGTTGGCCGTGCCCGGTTCCCAACAACAGCAGAGAAGCAGTTGCTTAACAGCCTCGGCATCAAGCCGGCGAAGGTCACGAAGAGGACGCATGACTTCTTCTTGCAGGACGTGAAGAGCGATCTGGGCGAGCGGACAGTGCTCAGCGTGATTCCGGGGCCTGGTCAAGGGGAGTTCACGCTCGTAGCGACCGACCCGCTATCCATTCCCCAGGCCACCGGCTGCGGACGAGATCTCTTCAACAATCGGAAAGCGGTCTGCGACTATGACGATGTCCACCACTGGAAGTACTCGTTGAGGGACCTCGACGACACGCTGATTCTCAACTACCCGACCGGTCACCTCGTCTGGGTCGACGGCGGTTCAGGAAATGACGTCATCATCACCGGCCAGGCGCGCGACCTGCTTCAAGGCGGCTCAGGGAACGACTTGTTGAACGGTGGAGCGAACGACGATGTTCTGCTCGGCGACGACGGCAATGACATCCTGATCGGCGGCACCGGTGCCGACCGGATGTACGGCGGCGCCGGCCTCGACACGGTCAGCTACAAAGCTGAACGACGGTCGGTCACCGTCACGATCGACACACGAGCAGACGACGGGCCATCGGGTGAGGAGGATCTCATCGACTTGACGGTCGAGAACGTCATCGGCGGACGGACGTCAGACACGATCACGGGCTCGAACGCCAACAACATCATCCAAGGCATGAACGGCAACGACACGATTGACGGGGGCAGCGGGCTCGACACGCTCGACGGCGGCGGCGGCAACGACACCATCCGCGCCAAAGACGGTCAACAGGATCGCATCCTTTGCGGCGGCGGCATCGACATCGTGTTCTTTGACGTCGGCCTCGACCTGGTCTCTCCCGACTGTGAGATCCTCAACCCCTAGCGATCACGGCAGCGGCACACTCAGCGGGCGGCCACCGAGCCGCCCGCAGGTGTTCTAGTGCGTCTGTCCTAGCAACCGATCACGTCGCGAGTTCGGTGCAGCGAGATGGACGCACAAGGGCTGTTCGATGGGCATCAGTCGATGCGCAACGGCGCGCGGGACAACGACTCCGCAGCAAGCTAGAAGACCTGCCTGGGCGCACGGCGAATTCAGGAGCCCAGACACGCCAGACCAAAGGAGCTGCGGGCGGCCAGCGAGCCGCCCGCAGGCTCGCTGATACGAGACCGCGAGTCTTTCCCCCTGTGGACGCTACGGCGTGGCACCTGACCCCACCTACAACCCGGGCAACGACGACAGTGAGCATCGAACTCTTCCGCCCGCTACATCACGCGGGACCTGTGGACACTTTCGCGTCCGCGGCCGATGAAACAATGGTGTCCTTATGACCGTCGTTGAGATCAAGTCCGAAACAACGCGACGTGGCGGCGTTACCGGCGCGGGGTTTGTTCCCGGGGTGAGTGGCAACCCGGGCGGCCGGCCGAAGGGTCTGGCTCGGGTGAACCCATCATGTTCGGCCGTCCAGGCCCCGAGCTCGACTACTGGGAAGGTGAGGAGTAGTCGGACACGGTCTAAACAGGGCACTGGGCTGCGCCAGCGTTCGCGAGTCACCCGAGCGAGGCGATCGTGATCAAGTCGGCGACGACTTCATCCAGCGCTCGGCTGGCGTCCAGCTCGTGGGTGCAACTCGCTCTGAGCAGTGGCTCGATCCTGGCGAGGTCATCCAAGATCATCGCCCGTTCCAGCGGAGTCTTCCCGTAGTTGTTCGTCGTTCTGCGCTCGATCCGGTCAAGGATCAGGTCAGCGGGCGCGCTGAGCAGGACGACGGCGTTGAAGCGGTCGTAGAACTTCGACTGGTTCCTTACGCACCCTTGAACGAAAAGCGACCGACCATCATCGGAGTCCAGTAGCCGAGTCATCCGTTCCTCGACCCAGAGCCACTCCCCGCGGTGCAGCTCATCGGAGGAGCCAACGTCTTCGTGATACTCGCGCCAGCCGGGATCGTCGGTGTCAACGACGCGAAAGCCGCGTCGGCCAAGTTCCGCGAGCGCCGAGGACTTACCCGTTCCCGACATGCCGGTCACCAAGATCCGCGACATCGGGACGACGCTACCGAGTGTCATGCGACAGCGTTGCCGAGTGCGCCAGTTCGGGAGTCACCAGAGGATCGGTGCGGAAGCCGGGGTTACGCTGCTTCGGGCTGAGTCGAGCTATCCATCGAAGGTCAGCTGGCTGTCGATCCGACGTCCCGGCGAGGCGAGGTGTGTCACTTCCGGTGTTGTCTAGCGCCGAGGAGCGCTTCGGTGACTCTGTTGATGTCGTCTTCGTGGTTGTAGAAGTGGACCGCGAAGCGCAGGTTGCCGTCGCGGGCTGAGCACGTGATACCGCGTCGTTTCAGCTCGTCCAGGAGTTGGCCGTGGTCTGCACCGTCGAGTGGCACCGCGACGATGGTGCTGTGATAGCCCCAAACCAGCGAGCCGGGCGGAGGATGGAAGGGAACCTCCGCCCGGCTCGACGTCAAACGCCGCCGAACCACGACACGGAGCGAAAACCCGCCCCGTCAGCAGCTATCCAGAATTGTCTCACGGCTCGACCCCGTCGCCGCCGAAATGCGAGTCGAGGTCGACCGATTTCTTGTCGAAATAGCGACCGTCGCGTAACACGAGATCGCCCGACTTGTAAGCTCGCAATGTGATTGGGCTGGCGACCCACAAAGCGATCCGGGAGGCCATCGCCTCAGCCAAGCTGGGAGACCCGTCCATGCTGGAAGCCTCCGCAAACCTTCCCCTCGACAACGCGCTTCACTTCGCTCGCAGGATCATCTCCGAGGACGAGGAAGCACAGGCTCTCGTGAGGACATTCACCAAGGGCCCGTGGCTTCACGTGGAACCGATTGTCTCCCAGTCGGCCGAGGCCCATCCCGAACCGCTTGCATAGCGGGCGTGTCCGTCCAACGGGACGACGGTCGGTGAATTCAGCTTGCAAGTGGCGAGTGATCTGCACGGGCTTGCCGGAGATGGCGCGTTGCGTGGTCGGTGGGCTCTTAGAGTTATGGTTCAGCGTTCCACGAGAACGGGGGGTGTGACAAATGGCGAGCGTCCTCTTTGTGCGCGTCGACTCGGACGTCGAGGCGGAGGAGTTGGAACGGCGAGTAGTCGAGCGGCGGCCGCAGTTTCTCCAGGTGCCGGGGCTCGTGCAGAAGATCTACGGTCGCGACCCGGACACCGGTGCCTGGTGCGGAATCTACTTCTTCGAGAGCGACGAGGCACTCGCTGCGTACCGTGGGAGTGAGCTCGCACGCACGATCCCAGTCGCGTATGAGGCGACCGCCGTCCGGGCCGAGGTCTACGGCGTTGTGTTCCCTCTCCTGCCCGAGCGGGGACCTCTGCCGCCCGGTTCCGCAGGATAGGTGGCCTCTGCGCTCACCGACTGAGGCATCGGAACGCGAGGATCGGGTGGAGTTCGATCGCGTTCGGCGCTACGCCGGTTTGTCCGTGTTTGTAGTCGAAGAACGCGACGCCTGTCACCTGCGCTTTGGCGCACAGTCGGACGGCGGCCAGGGCTGTGGCGATCTGTTTGCGTCTCGTTCGGGTGGCCTTCGGTGCGCAGGCTGGCAGCCGCGCTTCGGCGATCATCGTGCGACCGAGATTGTCTTGCAGCACGAGGTGGATGTCGCTGTCGTCCTCGTTGCGGATGAGCGTCACCGCATCTGTGACACGGAAGGTCTTCCGCTCAAACGGCAGACGCGTGTCAGGCAATGGCTTGGGGGCTGGCCGGCGTGTCAGGTAGGCGATCGTGGTCGCCCGGGCAGACAGCAGTCTCGGCCGGTCTTGCAGCGTCTTGACTGTCCACCGTTCGACGCCGCACGATGCCGTCGGCGCCTGCAACCTCGACCTGTGGGCGAGCGCCCCCTGTTGAAAGGGCTGCCGCGGTGACGGCGGTGGCCATCAGGGTGAAGATCGTCAGGCGAGAGGCGCGGTTCCAGTTCATCGTTCGCAGGTTCGCGGCGCAATCCCCGGAGCCTTCTTTCGGGAGCTAGACACCGTGGGAGAAGCGATCCGGCCGCTAGGCATCCCGAACGCGGCGGTGTAATGTCGGCCCTATGGCTGATGCCGTTGACAGGAGCGACTGGCAGCCTGCGCGGTTGATCCCGATTGCGGGCATTCTGCAGGGGCTAGTCGTTGTAGCTGCGCTTCTGCTCGTCCTCGCTCCGGGCGCCGGAGCCGCGTACGCGGGTGCGTCAGTCAAGGCCTATCTCATCCCCGATCACCCGGAGCCCGGGACGCAGGCGACGCTCGTGGTCGACGGCCGGACGACCAACACGGCGATCGTGGTCGTTGTTGCCTCCCGCGCCGCCAGTTGCCCCGCCCGGGCCGGGGGCGGGCCGATCAGCGTCCCGCCGGACGGGCTCGGGACCGGTGGGATCGGCGCCCGCCTCAGCGTGCATATCGCCACCACCACGACCCGATACTGCGTCTACCTCGTGCCGGCGTCGCAGGACGCGTACGGCAAGACGACGTACAACGTCCACGCAACCCCGGTCGCGAAAGCGGAGGTCGCCGTCGGCGGGTCATTGCGCCTCCAGCGCGGCGCTTCGCTCTTTGGCCACACCCGCGGCGGCAGCACCGTTGCGCTCGTTGGCGACCGCAGCGGGACACGGTTCGGGCGGATCATCGTCACCTGCGGCGGCAACCCGCTGCATCCGCCCGCGCCCGGAAAGGCGTTTATCGGGAAACGCTTCACGGCGAAGGTCGCGCTTCCGGTGGCGCGGGCGATCCACTGGTCCGGCTCACTGATACCGGACAACTCGAGCAACTACGACAAACCGATCCCCGCCCGCTGGACCAGACCCGTTCGCTACGCCCTCAACGCGAAACTCGTCTTCCTCGACGGGCACCCCGAGTCGCTCACGGGCCGCGGCACCCTCACGGGGCCAGCGTTGCCATGCCCTTCCGTACGCCGCTATGTCCGCTCCTGACGGCCACCCCGGGCAGATGTAGAAATTGTCTCACGGTTCGGCTAGACGAACACGGTGGCGCATGTGGATCAGGACGGGGCGCGTCCGAGAGCACGTCGGACGAGATCGAAGCTGATCGAAGCGGCGATGGCGACCGCGCTCGACAGCATCAAGACGTCCGAGAGGTTCGCAATCAGATCGATCTCACGGAACACGATGTAGTCGGGAACGCCCGGCTCCCAGATCAACGGACTCATGATGTTGGCGATCGCAGCGCCGACGAAGACGAGCGCCGCCGCACGTCCTACGGACGACAAGGCTCTGACGAGCACCAGAACGAGCAGGAGCATCGGGACAAGGACAACGCTGGGCTGCGCGTCGTGATACACGAGCGCGAATGGGCCGAGTGCTTCGAGCGACAACCGTGGAAGCTGGGAGACCGCGAGCGCGTTTACAGCGAGGCACTCGACGGCGATAAGCGCCGCCATTGCAACTTCGATTCCCTTGATCGGCCGTCGTGTTCGTGTGATCGCGGGCATAACACTGAAAAGGTACCCAGACCGAGCGTCCTCGAACCAGCGAGGACATGAACCGCTCCGGGAATGTTGCAGGCTCCGCAGTCGGGATGTTCAGGGCTAGAGTGCTGTGATGCGGGTTCCCACGACGCGGTTCGCGCAGAGCGGTGACGTCAACATCGCATATCAGGTGGTCGGGGAAGGCGACTTCGATGTCGTCTTCACACCCGGGGCGATCTCGCACGTTGACTTGATCTGGGACGACCCTCCAAAGGCGCGGTTCTATGAGAGGTTGTCTTCGTACTGCCGGTTGATCGTGTTTGACAAACGGGGGACAGGTGCCTCGGACCCGGCGGAGGTCGGGGATCTGGAGACGCGTGCCGATGATGTCCGCGCGGTGATGGACGCTGCTGGTTCGCGTCGCGCAGCGTTGGTTGGTGCATCGGAGGGAGGGCCGATGAGTCTGTTGTTCGCGGCTACCCATCCCGGCCGTGTCGCTGCGTTGGCTGTCTACGCGTCGCTTCCTCGCTTCACCTGGGCACTCGATTTCCCGTGGGCACCGCCACTTGCGGAGCGCAATCGGCGCCGCGAAGCAGAGGCTCGTCGTTGGGGCACGGTCGAGCAGGCGCGCGAGTGGCTGCCGAACGCGACCGAGGAGGAGGTCATAGAGGCCGCGCGGCGGAACCGTCTAAGCGCAAGCCCGAGCAGCTACCTGAAGATGAGCCAGATGAATTCCAGCATCGATGTTAGGAACGTGCTTTCGTTGATTACGGTGCCCACGCTCGTGTTGCACCGCAACGGCGATGAGCTACCCATCGAGGGTGCACGATGGATGGCGACGCAGATTCCTGGGGCGAGTTTCGTCGAATTGGACGGGAGCGAGCATCTTCCGTACTTCGGTGACTGGGAGTCGGTTGCCGATTCGATCGGCTCGTTCTTCCAGGACGTTTGGAGGCGCGGCGACTGGGAGGAGCCGGAGCACGAGCGGGTTCTCTCGACCGTGCTGTTCACCGACATCGTAGGCTCGACCGCCCGTGCCGCCGAGGTCGGAGACCGTTCCTGGGCTGACGTCGTTACCGAGCATCATCGTCGGGTACGAGCAAGACTTGCGCGCTTCCGAGGCCGGGAAATCGACACGGCCGGGGACGGTTTCTTCGCAAGCTTCGACGGGCCAGCGCGTGCGATCCGCTGCGCTCAAGCGATCGTCGAGGAGATGCGTCAACTCGACATGCCGATCCGTGCCGGGATCCACACCGGCGAATGTGAGATCACGGACGGCAAACTCGCCGGGATCGCCGTCAACATCGGCGCGCGGATCGCCTCACTCGCCAACCCGAACGAAGTGCTGGTCTCACAGACCGTGCGAGACCTTGTCTCGGGCTCAGGAATCGCTTTCAGCGACCGCGGCAACCACCAACTCAAAGGAATCGCCGCCGAGTGGCATCTCTACGCCGTCGCAGCCAACTCCTGAGTCGGACTCGCGCCCCGCAGTGATGGAAGGGGATGACTCCCCCGGGTTACGCGCAAGATCATCAACCGAGCATGCCTCGAGCGGGTCGTACGCGCCAGAGTCCTTGGCAGGCTCACCGAACGAGGCTTCGGCGACGGCTAGGCGGTCACAACGGTGTCGAGCTCATCGAAGGTGATCGACGGTAGTGGCCCACCGGAAAACGCAGGCTTGACGTTGCTCTCGAACCACGCCTCAAAGTCGGCCTGAGAGTCCCAAACCTCGGTCACTCGCCATCCACCTGTCACCGGCCCGTTGGCGTGCACCACGAATCCCTTTGCATCGCGCAGCGGGTCGAGCAATGGCCGCAACCCGTCCATCATTTCCTTGGTCGCCCCGGGGATCTGCGCAGTCATCAACACGGACATCTGAATCCTCCTGACCGTCGAATGGGACAGGCCCAAGTGTCTCACGAAGCGAGCAGATCCGACAAGGCGACTCGTGTGCGCGAGTGTTCGGGAATGACGCCTGACGAGGTGGTGAGCCCGGGTCAGCCGGAGCAGCGGTGAGTCTTCGGTGGTCTGTCAGACTCCACGTCGTACCCAAGCGAGGCTGAGATGCGGCCGGAGCAGGCCGCCGAGAAAGGAGTCATGAGATGACGCGGTACCTGATCTCGTTCCCCAGCAGCGCGATGGACCACATCCCCGCTGAGGAGTTCCCCGCCGTAGGAGAGGCAGCTCATGCGGTGGTCCAGGAGGCCATGGACGCAGGCGTGTTCGTGTTCGGCGGCGGGTTGGCCGAGAACGTCGATCCCGTCATGGTCGCCGGTGACGGGACGACCACCGCTGGCACCTACCCGCAGACCAAGGAATTCAACGGCGGGTTCACGATCCTCGACCTGACCTCTCGGGAGGCAGCCTTGGAGTGGGCCGCGAAGATCGCAACCGCCTGCCGCTGCGCTCAAGAGCTCCGCGAGTTCGCGCCCGATTCAGCGGTGGGCAATTGAGCGACGCCCAAGACGCCCTTCATGCCCCCTTCGAGAAGATGTCGGTTTGGACAGAACCTAACCGTCAGGACGTTGCGCCGAGTCGGTGTCGGACCACCCTGCGGCGCAGGGTGGGCGACGCCTCGACCTCGTAGCCGGCGTCGATGAAGACCTGGAGCAGCCCGACCGACGCCTCGTCCCAGATCACGGTCTTCCCCGGCGTCGGCTCGGTCGGATAGCCCTCTAGCACGCGAGCACCGACCTGCAGGCCGTACTCGACGGTTGCCGCGGCGAGCTCGTACATCAGTCCCTGTCGACGGAAGCCCTTCCGCACGACGAAGCAGGTGACCGACCAGACGCCCTCGATCTCAGGGTCCATCCGCATCCACGCCTTCTGTCGCGCCCAGATCCTCGGGTAGTTCTCCCGCGGCTCGACGGCGACCCAGCCGGCCGGCTCGCCGTCGACGTACCCGAGGAGGCCGGACGTCGGGCCGCTCGTGCCGCAGCCGGTCTGCTCCAGCAGCGCCGCGTCGCGCTCCTCCTGAGTGGTGTCGCGCCAGATCCAGCCCGGGACCTTGAGCGCCTGGCAGCGACACTTACGAGCGCCGCCGGTGTCGAACACCGCCTCTAGATCCTCGCTCGTCGCCTCGTTGGCTGGTCGCCAGCTGAACTCGGGCACACCGCGAGACTAGCGGCGGCCCATCGCATTGGCGAGCTCACGGCATACCCATCGACCGCGAAACTCCGCTGCTACCGGTCGGAAGGGGTAGGTCTCAAAGTTGCCGCACCCGCCCGGGAAGCGTGACGGTGGGCCGTTGAATCGTTTTCTATATCACGAGCTTGAAAGGTGGCAGCGCCTGCAGTTTGGAGCGTGTTTGTGTGCGCAGATCGGGGCCGACGACGAGATGATTGATGGGGTGTTGTCCCCGCGGTTGTTGCCGTGGCTGCCGCTCCCTGGAATGGGTCTCAAGTCTGTGGCGGAAACTGCCGAGTCCATGAGTGACGGAACATCACGTCCTCCCCATCGTTTAGGAGTCTGCGGCCGTATGAGTGTCATCAGCGTGGGTCTATCACGGACCGAGCTCGTCGCCCTGAAGGAAACGATCGAAGTGACGCCACGGTTCGACGGTAGAGCGGAAGTGCGCGATGCGATCCAACACACGCTCCACCAGCGCAGTCTTCGGCCCGCACCGCTCTCTGTCGAGGAGAGCGCCCTATCGGAGCTCGCGCACCGGATCGTCCCCATCGACGTTCCGACCGCAACGATCCGATCCAAACTCAACCGCGCACTTCAGCGAACACCCGTCGCATGACTGCGGGAGGGCGCCGAAAGACACCCTCCTCTCGCACAGTCACGGAGACGAGGTTTCGTCTCACATGAAGAGTTTGGCTGCAAGCTGGCCTTACTAGGAGGGCGAGGCGACTGACGGCCGGTGGCTCGCGTGCGCGAGCGTGATCTCACTTGAACAGACTGGCTGTAAGCAAAGCCGATCGACGACAGTAGGATTTGGCATCCGCGGCAATTGAAACAATGTCCTTGTGACTGTCGTTGAGATCAAACCTGAAACAACGACTACACCGAGACATTCGTCGGCGAACTCGACCAGGCCATCGACTGGCCGACCGCCTTCGCGCAGGCGCGACTGCAAGCCGACCTCCTCTACGGCATCGGGCGCTCGGGCGACGCGCCCGACCCTGAAACAAACGCGATTCGACAACCGAGGGGTTGGGGCCGCTACCGCGAGACGGTGCGGTCGCGACGGCGGCGGATAAACGCAGGAGCACATAGGCCGCGCCAGGGCGGAGCCGATCCCGGCTTAACGGCGGCATCCGCTCCGGGTTGTTACGATGGTCGCATGGTCGGGCGGCAGTTACGCCTCGCCGCCTATCGAGTCGTCGCCCACCGCGCCGCCGCGGAGGGCAGCAAGGTCATCTCATCAGCCGAGCTCGGCGAGCAGGCGCTCACCAGCTCGGCACAGGTGCGCCGCGACCTCTCCGGCGCGTCCGTAGCCTCAGGGAGGCGTGGCCGCGGCTACTACACCGAGACACTCGTCGGCGAACTCGACCAAGCCATCGACTGGCCAACCGTCGTCGCGGAGGCGCAACTGCGAGCCGACCTCCTCTACGGCATCGGGGAGCTCGGGCGACGCGCTCGACCCCGATACAAACGCGATTCGACAACCGAGGGATTGGGGCCGCTACCGCGAGACAGTGCGGTCGGGCCGGCGGATAGACCCAGGAGCGCATAGGCCGCGCACGTGTTACTGCGGGTCGTCCGCCTCTCGAACCGGCAGAAATCGCACCCCGTTCCCCTGAACGACCTTCGGGCTCCACTCGCGGTTGGACGCTCGAACAGACCCGGGGTGGATCAGACGGCATCCCTTTTCCGATCCATCGGCTGAGCTCTGCCTATCGAGACGTGGCCTGCGCCGCGAGAACGACGAGCGCCGTCGAGCGTCAGGGTCGTTCGACTGTCGCTGGATTCGAGTCCATGCGTTGCATCGCCCAGTAGACGACCCCGGCGGTCCACGCGAACCCGATCACGCCGCCGAGGTAGACGTTCATCGGGCCGTTCGGGGCAAGGAATCCAGACTTCCCGAAGACCGTGATCGTCTCGATCGCCTGCTCGGCGAAGAAGATGCCGCTCAACCAGGTCAGCCACCGTGGGATGAGCGGCGACGCCCCGAGACCGAGGGCGACGAACGCTACCGCCATCGTCGTGGTCGATCCGTTGACGAGTGGCCCCCAGTAGTTCGGTATGTCGAAGATGGTGCGGGCTGCTCCAGGGTCGAGACCTTCCGGATGGAGTGCCAGCCCGGCCCAGAACCAGGCCTGAATCTGTGCCGTAATCGCGAACCCGAGCACGCCGGCGAAGAAGATGTACCGATGGGGCTTCGGAAGCAACGCCGAGACCTGCCCCCCGAAGATCCCGAGACCGAGTGAGACGAATGCAGCCGTCCACGCGTAGATGCGAGCGTTCGAACCGTTGTCCGTGAACCACGAGACGATCTCCGCCCCGGTCGACTCGGCAGTCGGATACCCACTCCCGAGCGCGATGAAGCCGACGACGTAGAAGGCCCCCGTTGCCAGGATCGTGATCAGCAGGATCCGCGACGATCTCATATGCGCAATCCCCTCACAGCTCTCCTTCCACGGCTTTGGGTCGGGGCAACTATAGGCAGAAGACGGCGGGCCTGGCAACCCGATTACCTGACCCCCGAGCGATCGACCCCGTCATCCAGCGCGACCCGAGCGCCGATCCGGCGGTCTCCGGAAAGAGCGGCGGGGCGTCGACATGCCACGCGAGCGTCTCCGAGGGGCAGGTAGCCTCGGCCCGATGACAGGTCTCGCGCTACCCACGTTCACCGACGTGCTCTCCGCGCGGCGCAGGATCGCCCCCTACCTCCGGCCGACGCCGCTCTACCGCTACGACGGTCTCGATCGCCTGGCGGGCACCGAGGTGTGGGTCAAGCACGAGAACCACCAGCCGGTCGGCGCGTTCAAGGTTCGCGGCGGCGTCAACCTCGTTGCGCAGCTTTCGGAGGAGGAGCGAGCGCGTGGCGTGATCTCCGCCTCGACCGGCAACCACGGCCAGTCGATCGCCTACGCCGGGCAACTGTTCGGCGTGCGCGCGATCATCTGCGTGCCCGGGGGCGCGAACCCGGTCAAGGTCGCCGCGATCCGCGGCCTCGGCGCGGAGATCGTCGTCCACGGCCGCGACTTCGACGAGGCGCGGGAGCACTGCGCCTCCCTCGCAGCCGAGCACGGCTACCGCTACGTCCACTCGGGCGACGAGCCGCATCTCATCGCCGGTGTCGCGACCGAGACGCTCGAGATCCTCGAGGACGAGCCGTCGATCGACGTGATCGTCGTCCCGATCGGGGGCGGCAGCGGCGCGGCCGGGGCGTGCATCGCAGCAAAGGCCGTGCGGGCCGGGATCGAGGTGATCGGCGTCCAGTCGGACGCGGCTCCGGCCGCCTACCGCTCGTGGCGGGAGCATCGGCTGCTCGAGGATCGGATGGAGACGTTCGCCGAGGGGCTCGCGACCCGCGTCGCCTTCGAGTTGCCGCAACGGATCATGTGGGACCACCTCGACGACTTCGTGCTCGTGAGCGACGACGAGATCCGCGCAGCGCTCCTCGCAATGATCGAGCAGACGCGCAACCTCGTCGAGGCGGCAGGGGCGGCGGCGCTCGCCGCCGTGCTCGCCGCCCGCGACCGGTTCGCAGGCAAGCGGGTGGCGCTCGTCTGTAGCGGCGGCAACATCAGCCCCGCCCAACTCGCCGACATCCTCCCCCACGCCCATGGCTGACACGTTCCTCCTCCGCCGCGCGCGGCCCGCCCTGGACGACGCGGCGCCGCGTCGCACACGGCGTGGCTCCGCGCACCGACCCCGCTTGACGCGTCGTCGCGCCTCCCGTAGCGTCGCGGGATGAGCTGCCGCGTCGTGTGTATTGCAGGGCCCCACGGCTCGAACATGCATGCCATCGCGGCCGGCGTCGCCTCCCAGCTCGGGTTCACGGTCGTGGACGAGGCGATCGTCACCCGTGCCGCAGGCGAAGCCGGTGTCGACCCGCACGTCGTCGCAGATGTCGAGAAGCGCCAGACGTTCATGGCACGGCTCCTCGACGCGCTCTCGTCGAGCTCGGATGCGACGGCACACGCCTTCGGCGGCGGCGTCACCGTCTACTCGCCCGCCGACGTCCCGATGACCGAGGAGCTGCGCGGCTTGATCCGGGCCGCGATCGAGGAGACCTCGACGCGCGGAGACGTCGTCATCGTCTCGCACGCTGCGTCCTACGCACTCGTCGACCAGCCGAACGTCCTCCGCGTTCTCGTCACCGCATCGGAAGAGACGCTCTCGTCACGCCTCGCAGAGCGGGACGGGTTGAGCGAGGAGGACGCCGCCCAGGTCGCACGAGAGTCGATAGCCAGCCGGGCCGACTACCTGAAGCGCTTCTACGGGGTCAAGGACGAGCAGCCCACGCACTACGACCTCGTCGTCAACACCGACCGCATCGACACGAACGATGCCGTCGCACTGATCGCACGCGCCGCCGCGGTCTGAAGCTGGAGCTCGGCTCGCCGGGCTCGAACGCGTGACGCCGAGGGCCCGCTCCAGAGGATCGGACCGGCTCAGCCCGGCCTCGGTTACCTGCTGACGCCCTGCACCCAGCGATCCCAGTCGTCGTAGGCCGCGAACTCGGCCTGGTCATCCGGCGGGGCAGCGCCCCAATCGCTCGCCGACGGTGGCTTGATCGAAAGGTGGCAGGCATCCCGGAGCGGGGTCGCTCCGTGCCAGTGCCAGACGTTGGCCGGGATCACGATCATCTCACCGGGAGCGAGGAGCCTCCGCAGGCTGCCGACACCCACGGCGATCTCGCCCTCGGTGACGACGAGCAGCTGATCGACCGCATGCGTGTGGCAGTTCGTGCGCCCGCCGGCAGGGAACCAGACCGAGAGCACCTCGATCTCGGTCTCCGAGCCCGTGACGGCGTGATTCCTTACCGAGCCCTGGAAGTTCTCGGCCGGGCTCGGCCGCGAGAGCGCCTTCGAGGCGCGGAGTGGTGTCGTGTACATGGCCCGAATCTACCGTTTCGGCGTGGTACCCCGCGACGAGACGCGACCTGGGCGATCGGCTGCCCGACGACGCGTCGGACCGGCGTCAGGCGATCTCGTTGCTACGATCGGCGGCCCCTCGGCAGGCGCGCCGCGGGCGCGAGAGAACCATGACCAACGACTCCGATTCACTCTTTCCGTCTGGCCCGACCACCCGTCGAGGCCTCCTCTCGGCCTTCAGTCGCAGGGCCGCCGAAGCGGTACCGATCCCCGAGGGCCTCGTGCCGCGAGTACCCGTCGAGCGCGACGAGATCGACCACTTCGCGGAGGAGACGCCCGACCACATCGAGCCCTTCCGCTCCGGCGAGGAGCTGATTGCCGAGATCCGTGCCTCGGAGGAGGAGACGGGCATGCACATCTGGTGGCTCGGGCAGAGCGGCTTCCTCGTTCAGGTCGGGGACGAGAGCATCCTGCTCGACCCCTATCTCTCCGATTCGCTGACGGTGCGGTATGAGGGCTCCGACACCCCGCACGAGCGCATCACCGGGCTCGTCGTCGAGCCGTCACTCCTCTCGTTCGTCGACGTCGTCACCTCGAGCCACGCCCATCAGGACCATCTCGACCCCGGGACGCTGCCGCAGGTGCTCGCCGGCGATGCGGCGCTCGTGTGTGCCGAGGGCAGCGAGGAGATCGCGGCCGCGAGGGCAGGACGCCAGCCGGATGCCGTGCTCGGCGTCGACGACCACGCGACGTTCGGGACGTTCATGATCACCGCCGTCCCCGCCTATCACGAGGGCGCTCCCGAGGCCGTGGGGTACGTCGTGCGGTCCGGCGCATACGTGATCTACCACGCCGGCGACACGCGGCGGGTGCAGGGCGTCGCCGAGGCCGTCATGCCGCACGGGGCCGACGTCGCCTTCGTCCCCATCAGCGGTCTCCACGGGAACATGGACGGGACCGACGCGGCGCGATTGGCAGTCGAGTCGGGAGCGGTCATCGCGATCCCGTGCCACTACGAGATGTTCAGGCACGACACGGCGAACAACCTGCGCTTCGTCGCCGAGTGCGCGAGGCTCGGTCAGGAGTACCGGCTCCCGCGGGCGGGCGAGCGCATCACGATCGACTACGGGTTCTGAGGACGGGCCCGGCGCGATCCGCGGTGCGTCAGCGAGCGATCCAGCCGCTGTCCATCACGACGGGCGAGCCCGTGAACGACCGGCCGCCGGGACCGAGCAGGAAGGCCGCCACGTCGGCGACCTCTTCCGGCTCGAGGAGTCGCTTGAGCGCCTGTGGCTCGAGGAGCACGTCGCGAAGCGCGTCCTCCTCCGAGATCCCGCGGCTCTCTGCCTGCGCGGCCACCTGAAGCGCGACGAGGGGCGTTCGCACGAAGCCCGGGCAAAGCGCAACCGCGCGGATGCCGTCTGCCGCACCTTCGAGCGCGAGCGACTTGACGAGGCCGACCGCGCCGTGCTTCGCGGCGACGTACCCCGCCTTGAAGGGCGAGGCGACGAGGCCGTGGACCGAGGCGACCACGATGATGCGCCCCTCACCGCTCGCCCGCAGGTGGGGCCAGGCGTAGCGGGCAAGGAGGAAGGGGCTCGTGAGCAGCACGGAGACGAGTGCATCCCAGCGATCCTCGTCGAACTCCTCGAAGCTCGAGACGTGCTGGAAGCCGGCATTGGCCACGAGCGCATCGATGCCGCCGAGTCGCTCGACCGCCGCCTCGACCGCGGCCCTGTTTCCCTCCCGTGTCGCGAGGTCGGCCGCGAACGGCTCGCCCGGTCCGTCGGGATCCGGCTCGCGGTCGGCGGCGAGAACCCGCCAGCCGTCCGCAACGAGGCGCTCCGCGATCGCGCGACCGATGCCGCTCGCGGCACCGGTGACGAGCGCGCGCTGTGCCGTCATGGGCCTCCGCGCACGTAGAGGACCTGCCCGCTGACGTACGAGGCGTCCGCCGAGCACAGGAACGCGATCACGCCCGCCACGTCCTCGGGCTGGCCGACGCGGCGAACCGGGGTCTGGCCGGCGACGAGCTCCGTGAAGTCGTCGAAGGACATCCCCATTCGCTCTGCCGTCTGCTGCGTCATCGCCGTGACGATGAAACCGGGCGCGACGGAGTTGACGGTGATCCCGAACGGCCCGAGCTCGATCGCGAGCGTCTTGGCAAGGCCCTGGATCCCGGCCTTGGCGGCCGAATAGTTCGCCTGGCCGCGGTTGCCGAGCGCCGACGTCGAGGAGATCAACACCATCGTGCCGCTCCGCTGCGCGACCATCAGTCGCTGGGCTGCCTGGGCGGCAAGGAATGTCCCGCGGAGATGCGTGTCGATGACCGCACCCCAGTCGTCATCGCTCATCTTGTGGACGAGGTTGTCGCGCAGGATCCCGGCGCACGTGACGAGGACGTCGAGCTTCCCCGACGGCTCGGCGGCGAAGGCAACCGCGGCCTCGACCTCCTCCCGCGAGGTGACGTCGCAGCGCACCGCGCGACCGCCGATCGCAGCGGCGGTCTCCTCCGCCCGAGCCAGGTCGAAGTCCGCCACGACGACGTCGGCGCCCTCGGTGGCAAGCCGTGCCGCAGTCGCCGCGCCGATGCCGTTCGCGCCACCGGTGACGAGCGCGACCTGCCCGCTGAATCGCTCGGAGGAGGTCAACCCACCCTCCGAATCACGAGCTCGGCAACACAGACGGGCTTCTCGCTGCCTTCCCGCTCGACGGTCGTGACGATGACCGCCTGCTCACCGCCCGGCACCTCGTCGACCGAGTCGACCCTGGCGCGCGCGCGGATGCGCGAGCCTGCGGGGACGGGCGCCGGAAACCGCACCTTGTTGGTGCCGTAGTTGATGCTCATCCCGGAGGGGGCCATGCCCGCCAGCAACTCGCTCAGGAGTGGTGCGCAGAGGGAGAGCGTCAGGTAGCCGTGAGCGATCGTCGTCCCGAACGGGCCCTCGGCCGCGCGCACGGGATCGACATGGATCCACTGATGGTCGTCGGTCGCTCTCGCGAACGTGTCGATTCGCTCCTGGGAAACGTCGAGCCAGCCGGTCGGGCCCAGCTCTTCCCCGATCATGCTCTCGAAATTGCTCATGCCGGCCCCCATCCTACGACGCTCGCGGCCCACGTGTAGCCGGTTCCCGCCGCGAGCAGGAGCACGAGGTCGCCGTCGGTGACGTCGCCGTTGCGTGCGGCGCGATCGAGCGCGAGCAGCGGATCGACACCGCTCATGTGACCCGTGTCGTCGAGATACGCCGCCCGGGACGGGTCGACTCCCAGCGCCGCCACGATCTCCGCGTGCATCGAGCGCTTCATGTGAATGCCGCAGACGTACGAGATGTCCGCGCGGGTCGCCCCCGACCGTGCCAGCGCGCCGTCGGCAGCAGCGACGAAGTTCGGCAACGAAACCTCGTCGAGACCGGTCTTCATGCCGGCCGGGTCGGCAACGTCGAGGTAATGGCATCCCGCATCGACCGTCGCGTGCGAGGCCGGCTCGACACTCCCCCCGGCCGGCACCTTCACCTGGAGCGCGAACGAGCCATCGGTGATCGCGTGCGAGCCGAGGAGCACGTTGCGCTCGGCCTCCGTGGTCAGGAGCGCGGCAACCGCGCCGTCGCCGAAGTTGAACATGAAGCGGGACCGGTCGTTCGCGTAGTCGAGCAGGTACGACTCACGACACGCGGCCACGAGGAGCACGTTCCGGAGCTCCGGCTCCGCGACGAGCAGGGCGCGTGCGAGCCGCAGGGCAACGGGCGTCCCCATCGAGACGTTGTCGTACTCCACGGCATAGGCGTTGGTGCAACCGAGCCGATGCGCGATCAGGGGTGCGGCCTGCCAGACGGGGTAGTCCTTCCACGTGGACCCGAAGTACATGACGACGCCCACCGATGCCGGATCGATGCCGTTCTCCTCGAGGAGGCGCTCTGCCGCCGTTATCGCGAGGTCGCTGACGTGCTCGTCGGGGGCGGCGATGTGCTTGCCGCGCAGTCCAAAGCGGTCGACGATGACGCTCTCGGGGATGTCGGCCGCAAGGCCGATCTCCGCAGCGGTCATCCAGCGATCCGGCAGGTAGTGGGCCGTTGCGGCAAGCCCGATCCGGGCCGTCACGCGGCACCATTTCGGGAGCCGACCGTCCGCGCGATGATCGCATCGAGCTCCCGGGAGATGTCCGCCGGCAGCTCGCTCCGGCCGGCCCAGAGGATCCAGCGCATCCCGACGAGCTCGCCGATGCCCATCAAGGCCCACGCGAGGAGCTCCGGGTCTCCGTCCTCGATCTCGCCGGCGGCCATCGCCTGACGGAGGCCGGCGACGTACCCGTTCGTCAGCCGCTCGTAGTGGAGCTGCAGGATCTCCGGCGAGACGAACTCGGCTTGCCTGATGATCCGGTAGAGCGCGGGATGCTCCGCGGTGAAGTGGAAGAAGGCGGCGAATCCGAGCTGCTCCTTCTCCGCACGCGTCGTGCCCTTCTCGGCGCCCTCGGTCATCGCCTGGCGGACGCGATGGTTGAGGTCGAGGACGAGCTCGTCGAAGATCTCCTTCTTGCCGGTGAAGTACAGGTAGAACGTCCCCTGCCCGACCCCCGCAGCCTCGGTCAGCTTCACGATCGACGCATCGTGATAGCCGAGCTCGGCGAACACCTCCTCGGCGGCGGCGAGCAGGCGCTGCCGTGTCCGCTCGCCGCGCTTCGAGAGCGCCTTGCCGTCTACCCCTGTGGTCGTGCTGGTCACCGAGCCTCCTCCTGCGTCACGAGTGTGCGTAGCTTCTCCTTCGCCACCTTGTTCATCGCCGACCGGGGCAGCACCTCCAGGAACCGAACCTCGCGCGGGACCTTGAAGCGGGCGAGGCTGCCGCGACAGTGCTCGAGGAGCTCTGCCTCGTCGGCGGGCTGCCCGGCTACGAGAACGACGAACGCGAGGCACGCCTCCCCCCAGCGGTCGTCCGGTACCCCGACGACCGCAGCCTCGGCGACGGCCGGGTGGGCATGGAGCACTGCCTCGATCTCGGCCGGGTAGACGTTCTCGCCTCCCGAGATGATCATGTCCTTGATCCGGTCGACGATCCGGTAATACCCCTCCACATCGCGCTCGGCGATGTCCCCCGTCAGGAGCCACCCGTCCGCGAACGCCGACGCGGTCGCTTCCGGATTCCGCCAGTAGCCCGCGAAGACGCTGGGGCCACGGACGACGAGCTCCCCGGTCGCGGCACCCTCGAGCAGGCCCCCGGTCTCCGGATCGCGGAGCGCGACGTCGACGTGAGGGTAGGGCTTGCCGGCGGAGCCGAGCTTCCTCATCGCGTCTTCGGGGGGCAGGCAGAGCACGTTGGGAGCGGCCTCGGTGAGGCCGTACCCCTGGACGATCTCGACCCCGCGGTCGCGCCATGTCTCGAGCAGCGGCTCCGGCATCGGCGCGCCGCCGACGACAGCGAGCCGTAGGCTCGAGAGGTCGGCGTCGGCGAACCGCGGATCCTGGGCGAGGAACATGTACGTGGCCGGGACACCCATCATCGTCGTCACCCCGCGGTCCTCGATCAGGCGCAGCGCACGGCCGGCATCGAACGAGGGCTCGAGGACGACGGTCGCGCCCTTCCACCAGGCCAGAAGCGGCTGCACGTTCCAGCCGCCGACGTGAAACTGCGGCAGGATCTGGAGCACGACGTCGGACTCTTGCAGGCCGGCGACGCGATCGAAGCAGAGGTTCGTCCAGAAGCAGTTCGCATGGGTCAGGACGGCGCCCTTGGGCTTGCCCGTCGTGCCGGATGTGTACACGAGCAGGAGCGGATCGTCGTCCGTCGCGACGTCCTCGGCGTCGTGATCGCCACCGGGAGAGGCCTCGCCGATCCGCGCCCTCGGCACGTGCGTCCCGATCGACGCCGCGAGAGCGTCGTGCTCCGCCGAGACGAGCAGAAGCGACGGCTCGGCGTCGTCGAGCTGGAAGGCGAGCTCGGAGGGCGACAGACGCCACGAGAGCGGCTGCAGCGCAATGCCGAGGCGGGCGCACGCGAAGAACAGGGCGACGTGCTCCGGAGACGTCGCAGTCAGCGTCGCAAGTCGATCGCCACGCTGCAGGCCGCGAGCTTCGAGGCTTGCGGCCGCGGCCCGCGCCCGCGCATCGAGCTCGGCATAGGTGACCGAGGTCCCGAGAAACTCGAGCGCGATCCGCCCCGGCGTGTTTCGGACGCGATCCGACAGCCAGCGGCCGAGCGTCAACGTCGAGCCGCTCACGGCGCGTTCTCCAGGAATGCGCATGTCGACGCAACAAACCGCTCCGGCTGCTCCCAGAAGAAGAGGTGACCCGCGTTCTCGAAGAGCTCGACCGCAGCTCCCGGAATGCGCGCGGCGAGGAGTGAGGCATTCCGCACGTCGACGACCCGGTCTTCGGTGCCGTGCTGGAGCAGTGTGGGTACCGAGATCGCCCCGAGGTCGGCGAGGCGGTCGAACGTCGCCGCCGCCGCTGCCTGCGCGGCCCAGAAAGCAGGGTTCTGCGGTGCGGCCAGGCGGTGGGCGAGGATCCGCTCGACGATCTCGGGCCGCGCGGTGACCGTCGAGGGCGCGAGGGCGTTCTCGACGAACAGCCGCAGCGCGACGGCGGGCTCGAGGGACGGCGCTTCTGCGAGGAGGCGTTGCGTCCCCTCGGGAAGCGGGTAGGCCTCGGGGCCTCCCGGCGTCGTGCACGCGAGCACGAGACGATCGATCCGCTCCGGGGCGCCGAGCGCGAGCTCCTGCGCGACCATTCCGCCGAGGCTCGTCCCGAGCACGTGCGCGCGCCCGAGGCCGGCCTCGTCCATGACCCGGACGACATCCGAGGCCAGGTCGGCGGTCGTGTACGGGCCGGGCGGGGCGTCACTCTCGCCGATGCCACGGTTGTCGAAGAGGATCAGCTCGAAGCGCGCGGCCAGGGCTTCGACGACGGGCTCCCAGCCCCAGCGGGCGTAGCCGAGCCCGTGGATCAGCACGAGCGGCGGCCCGGCTCCACGCCGCTCCCAGGCGATCGTGACGCTCACGTCCCTGCCTCCTCCGGCAGCGGCTCGCGCGTGCGGATCCCGCGCACGCGACGCGGCAGGCTGGAGAGGCCGCCCGGAGCGAAGAAGACGATCGCGATGAACAGCGAGCCGAGCAGGAAGAGTGGCTCGGAGAGCGGCACGCGGACGAGCGACGGGAGTCCCTGGACCGTCGTCGAGTCACCGAGAGAGCCCAGCCGATGGTCGAGAAGGATGTAGACGAAGCCGCCGATCATCGCCCCGTACCGCGTCCCGGCACCTCCGAGGACGACCATCACGAGCAGGGACAGGGTGAAGTTGGCGGACGTCA
Organism: uncultured Thermoleophilia bacterium; assembly: GCA_963727515.1. Classification (GTDB taxonomy): domain Bacteria; phylum Actinomycetota; class Thermoleophilia; order Gaiellales; family Gaiellaceae; genus Gaiella. The sequence continues at coordinate 123,573 of CAVSGN010000004.1, forward strand.
CCTCGGGCGTTGCGCCACCGATCAGAAGGAGCCACACGACGCCGCCCGCGGTCGCGAGCACGGACGCGAGCACGAAGGAGACCAGCTTGTAGGGAAGCGGCCGCAGGCCGATCACCTCGACCCGCTGCTCGTTCTCGCGCACCGCCTGCCAGACGTGGCCGACGGAGGAGCCGACCGCGAAACGGACGACGACGAAGACGACCGCCGCGTACGCGAGCGCCAGCCAGTAGAGGTTCTTCGTGTTGAGGACACCGACGAAGAAGTCGGGGATGTGCTCGAAGTCGAGGCCGATGCCCTCCTCCCCTCCCGTCCACTGGTGCGGGTTCTTCTGCACCAGTACCGCCCCGGCCTGTGCGAACGCGAGGGTGACCATCGCGAACGCGATCCCCGTGACCCGCAGGCTGACCGCACCGAGAACGAGCGAGAGGAGGAGGGAGCCGAGCGCCACGAACCCGAGCGTCTCCCAGAGCCCCCAGTGCCATTTCGTCAGCGCGATCGCCGTCACGTAGACGCCAAACGCGAAGTAGAGCGCGTGCCCGAACGAGAGCAGGCCGGTGAACCCGAACAGCAGGTCGTAGGAGAGAGCCGCGCCGGCGAAGACGAGGCAGAGCGCGAGGAGCTGCAGCGTGCCCGGGCTGTCGAGCGGGCCGGTGAAGATCACGGGGATGTCGAGCCCGATCTCGGGCACGAGCGCAAGCACGCACCAGCAGGCCGACGGGAACCACCACTCTGCGGCCGCCGCGGGTCAATGGGCCACCTTCGGGGCGAGCCCGGCAGGGCGAATCAGGAGCACGGCGGCAAGGAGAAGCACGACGGCAAGGTCGCCGGTGCCCGGAGACGCGTAGTAGTTCGCGTACTGCTGCACGAGCCCGACGGTGACGGCCGCGACCGCGGAGCCGCCGATCGAGCCGAAGCCGCCGATCACGACGACGATGAACGCGAAGATCAGGAGCGACGTCCCGCGCGCGGGGTCGATCGACCCGAAGTAGACACCCGAGAGGACGCCTGCGAGCGCTGCGAGCGCGCCCCGAGGGCGAAGACGATCGTGAACGCCCGCCGAACGTCGATCCCGAGCGCGGTCACCATGGCACGGTTCTCGACACCCGCTCTGATGATGAGCCCGAACCGCGTGTAGCGGAGAAATGCCGTGAGGCCGCCGAGCACGAGCGCCGCGACGGCGATCACGATGAAGCGATTGTTCGGAATGCTGGCGCCGAAGACCGACGTCGTCTCGACCATCCAGCGGGGAGCAGGGAACGTGCGGACGTCGCTCCCCCAGATGCCCTGCACCAGTGCTCCGATCGCGAGCGCCAGCCCGACGGTGACGAGCACCTGCTCGATCGGCCGCCGGTACAGCGGCCGGATGAAGACGAGCTCCACGAGGCCGGCGAGGACGGCTCCGGCGAGGAGGCCGAACGCCCCACCGACGACGAGCTGCGTTCCGGCGCCTCCACCGACCTGCCCCGCCATCCACCACGCCGCGTAGGCGCCGACCGTGATGAACGCACCGTGTGCGAAGTTGAGAACGCCCATCAGCCCGTAGATGAGCGACAACCCCGACGCGACGAGGAAGTACATCGCACCGAGCCCGAGCCCGGTGATCGTGAGGAGCACGAAGGTGCTCAATGCGCGCTCCCGTGGACGCCGAGAAGCCGGCGCACGTGCGCCGTGTCGGCGAGGAGCTCGGCCGCATCACCTTCGTGAACGACGCGACCGCCGTCGAGCACGACGGCACGCTGGGCCAGGCGTTGGACGACGCCGAGATTCTGCTCGACGAGAAGCACCGTCGTGAGCGCGGCGACGCGCTCGAGCGCCTCGGCAACCTCCGTTACGAGGAGCGGCGAGAGCCCCTTCGTCGGCTCGTCGACGAGCAGCACGGAGTTGTCGTTCAGGAGCGCGCGGGCGATCGCGACCATCTGCTGCTGCCCCCCGGACAGCGTTCCGGCACGTTGCGTGCCGCGCGTCCTGAGCTCCGGAAACAGGTCGTACACGAGGTCGTAGCGCGGCTCCCGATCGCGCTCGGCGATCCGGAGGTTCTCGGTCACCGTCAGGCCGGCGAAGACGTCCCGGTCCTCGGGCACGTACCCCACACCGCGTTGCACGATCGAGTGCGTCCCGAGTCGGGTGATGTCGGCGCCCGCGAGGCTGACGGCGCCGCGCGAGCGCGGCGCAAGCCCGAGCATGGCGCGGAGCGTCGTCGTCTTGCCGACGCCGTTGCGGCCGAGGAGCGCGGTCACCCCTCCCTCCGCGACGTCGAAGGAGACACCCTGGAGCACGTGCGACTCGCCCAGGTACGTGTGCAGGTCGCTGACCGAGAGGGCGGGCGCTCCGCTCACAGCGGCTCTCCCAGATACGCCATCTGCACGGTCTCGTTGGCCATCACCGCGTCCGGGACGTCGAGTGCGAGCAGGGAGCCGTGGTGCATGACGGCGATTCGCTCGGCCAGGCCGATCACGACCTCCATGCGGTGCTCGACCATCAGGACCGTCTTGTGCTCGTCGAGGTGGACGGAGCCGATGAGCTCGACGAGGCCCTCGACGTCCTCGACGGAGACGCCCGCCATCGGCTCGTCGAGCAGGATCACGCGTGGCTCGCCCGCGAGGAGCATCGCGAGCTCGAGCTTGCGCTTGTCTCCGTGCGACAGCATCCCGGCCGCGGACAGCGACCGATCGGCGAGGCCTACGCGCTCGAGCGCCCATGCCGCGCGGTCGATCGCGGGGCGATACCGCGCGGCACGACGCCAGAGGCTGAGCGTGCCGCCGAGGTTGGCCTCTGCCGCGAGTCGCACGTTCTCCGCCACCGAGAGCAACGGGAACACGCTCGAGACCTGGAACGTCCGTCCGAGGCCCGCCCGGGTCCGCCGGTAGGGCGCGTCGCCGGTGATGTCGCGGCCGTCGAGCTCGACCGTCCCCGCCGTCGGAGTGGCGAGGCCGGAGAGCAGGTTGAAGAGCGTCGTCTTGCCGGCGCCGTTCGGGCCGATGATGCCGATGAACTCACCCTCCGTGACCTCGAGCGAGACATCGGCGACGATTTGTGCGCCGCCGATGTCGAGCCCGAGGTCACGAGTGGCGAGGATCGGAGTCACGGTGGACACGATCCTCCGTCTTCCGGACGATCGTCGCTACTTCTTCTCCGGCGGTGCCGTGTATTTCGCCCGGAGTGACTTCAGGACGACCGGCACGTACTTTCCGTTCTTCTGGGTCAGCTTGACCTGGAACATCGGCTGCAACATCGCGTGATCCGAGGCGCGGATCGTCTGCGCCCCCTTCGGGCCGGTGAAGCTCCAGCCCTCGAGTGCCGAGATCATCTTGTTGACATCGGTCGGTGAGCCCTGGCCGATGGCACGAACGAGCATCTGGCCGGCGACGAAGCCGTCCGGTGTGAACAGGTCAGGGACCTGGTTGCGCTTCCGCATCGACTTGACGAGGAAGTCGTTGACCCTGTTCTTCGGCGCCGTGTACACGTAGTGCGAGAGGAACGAGATCTTCTTCGCGATCGGCCCGAAGACCGGGTACGTCGCACGCTCGGCGAGACCCGTGACGACCGTGTTGCCCGCGAAGACGTTCTGCTGGTCGAGCGCCTGCCACATCGACGGCGCGGACGTACCGGCCCAGGCGACGAAGAGGAGGTCGGTCTTCTGCTGCTTCACCTGCTGGGCGAACGGCGTGAAGTCCTGTGCCGAGAGTGGCACGAGAACGCGGTTGACCTTCTGGCCGCCGAGGTTCCCCATCACCTGGTTGACGGCGAGGAAGTTCCCGAGCCCGAACGCCGAGTCCTGCGCGAACACCGTCACGTTCTTGCCGCCGCCACCGCCGAGGAACGAGCTCGCCGCGAGCACGTCCTGGTAGCTCTGCCGGCCGGAGCGGAACGTGTACTTGTTGATTCCCTGAAGCGCATCCGTGGCCGCGGGGCCCGAGATGTAGAGAACCTTGTTCTGCTCGGCGAGCGGCGCGAGCTGCAGGGCGACTCCGGACGAGACGCTGCCCCCGATGATCTTGTACCCCTTGCCGATCAGGTCCTTCGCTGCCGAGACGGCCTTGACCGGATCGGTGCCGTCGTCGACGATCGTCAGCTCGATCTTGTGACCGTTGACGCTCCCCGAGCCCCTGGTCGCATACGCGATCCCGTAGCGGAGCCCCTGGATGTACTCGGCACCGTAGGCGGCGAGCACGCCCGTCCTCGAGTAGATGATTCCGACCTTGACCGTGTCGGCCTTCGCGGCCGTCTTCGTGGTCGCTGCCTGTGCGCCGGCCCCGACACTGGCCAGAACTGCGACCACCGCCACGAGCCCTGCGATCTTCTGCCACCGCTGCATGTGTCCTCCGTTGGACGAATTGGCAAACCTGAGACCCGATTCAGGTGTCTCTTATACGGGGCATCCCACCGAAAGTCAAGCCCTCCGTCTGGATGTCAGGCTGCCGTCGACCCCGGATGCCCCTCTCCCAGACGCTCGACGACGCCGATGGTTAGGTGCGCCCCGAAACCCGGAAGCGAGACGGAAGGCGCTCCCGTTGCGCAGTGACCGACGTCTCGCCGCTAGTGCGCAGCGAGAGCGGCGCCGTGCCGGAGGCGCTCGAGCGAGACGTCGCGCCCGAGCAGCTCGAGGCTCTCGTACAGCCCCGGTGAGATCCGCGACCCCGTCACGGCTACGCGAATCGGCAGGTAGACGGTCTTCGGCTTCGCCTCGAGCCGATCGCACAGCGCCTTCAGGCGCCACCTCCAGCGCGGCCGCGTTCCACGGCTCGACGGGCTCGAGCTCGCGTGCCGCCTCGGCGAGGACGGTCGCGTCGAGCAGGGCCGGATCCGGTGAGACGTCCTCGAAGAGGAAGCCGGCGAATTCCGCGAACTCGCCGAGTCGGCCGATCTTCTCCTGCACGATCGGAGCGACGGCACGGACCCGCTCCTCCTCCCACGCACTCCCCTGCTCCCGGAGATACGTGACGAGGGCCGTGCCGTACGAGTCCACGTCGAGCGCGCGGAGGTACTGGCCGTTCATCCAGTCGAGCTTTGCGTAGTCGAACGTCGCGGGGCTCGAGCCGACGCGCTCGAGCGAGAAGCGCTCGACGAGCTCGTCGCTCGACATGATCGTCGTCTCGCCGTCGGGCGCCCAGCCGAGCAGGGCGAGGAAGTTCTGGAGCGCAGGCGCGAAGTACCCGGCGTCGCGAAACTCACCCACCGAGACCGCGCCGTGGCGCTTCGACAGCTTCTTGCCGTCCTCGCCGAAGACGTTCGGCGCGTGCGCGTAGACGGGCAGGTCGGCGCCGAGCGCCTCGAGGACGACGATCTGCTTCGGGGTGTTCGAGACGTGGTCGTCGCCACGGATGACGTGCGTGATCCCGTCGATCCAGTCGTCGACCGGCGAGGCGTAGTTGTAGACGGGCCGGCCGTCCGAACGGAGAATGACCATGTCCTCGAGCTGGTCGGCGGGAAACTCGATCCGCCCCTTGACCGCGTCGTCCCAGCCGATCACGCCGTCCTTCGGCATCCGGATCCGGATCGCCCCGTCATCCACGTACGCCTTGCCCTCTGCGACGAGCCGCGTTGCCTCCGCGCGACAGCGGTCTGCACCGTCGAGCTGGAACCGCGTCTCACCGTCCCAGTCGATGCCGAGCCATCGCAGCGACTCCTCGATCTGGGCGACCGACTCCGCCACCTCCCGGCCGGTATCCGTGTTCTCGATCCGCAGGAGGCACTCGCCGCCCTGGCCACGCGCGAAGAGCCAGTTGAAGAGGAACGTGCGGACGCCCCCGATGTGGAGGAAGCCGGTCGGGCTCGGAGCCATGCGGACGCGAACGCTCATCAGGCGGGCATTGTAGGTGGCATCGGCCCCGCGGCCGCTGGAGCTCGGATCGCCCGCACCGACGGGATCGCGACGATCACGGCGGTCGCGGCAACGAAAACGGCGACGGCGAGCCAGAGGGTCTGATCGATGCCGATCGCGACGGCGGTCGGCGCCGCGAAGGCCATCCCGATCGGAATCAGCACGAACGACGCGAGCGCATCGTACGAGCTGACGCGTGACTGTGCCTGCTCCGGGATCTCCCGCTGGAAAACGGTGAACCAGAGCGTAAGGTGAACCGAGAGGCCCATTCCGCCGATGACGGCCACCCCGGCGATGAGCCACACGGGCCAGGTCAGGGCGAGGCCGACGAGCTGCAACACGAGCGGCAGAGGCGCGAGCACGGCCACGAAGAGCGGCCGGGACGGCCTGATCTTGATCGCCACGAGGCTTCCGAGCACGGCGCCGACACCGCCGGCGGAGAGGATCACGGCCCACGAGCCTGCCCCGTTGTACTCCGAGTTGGCGATCTCCGGCCCGAGCACCGCGAAGCAGCCGACGAAGAACATGTTCGAGACACCGAAGATCGCGACGGTCGACCACAGCCACGAGTGCGACGTGAACTCCCGCCATCCCGCGCGCAACTCGTGGAAATACCCCTCGCGTTCCGCCTCCCCGGCACGGGAGACGATCCGGATGCGCGCAAGGAGCGCCGCGCAGACAACGAACGAGGCGGCATCGACGCCGAGCGCGATCCCGGGGCTCCCGACCGCCACGAGAATCCCGCCGACAGCCGGCCCAAGCACGCCGACCATGTTCCTCGACAGGCCCTGCAGGGCATTCGCCTGCTGCAACCGTCCGGCGCTCACCGTCTGCGGCACGAGGCCCACCTCGGCCGGGATCACAAGTCCGGCGCCGATCCCGTAGATCGCCTGCAGGACGATGAGCCACATCAGCGACGCCTGGCCAGTGACGATCACGACGGCCGTGGCGGCCTGCGCCGTCCCCTGCAGGAGCGATGCGCCGACGAGCACGAGGTTCCGAGGGAGCCTGTCGGAGAGGACCCCGCCGAGGACGAGGACGATCGCCTCGACCGCCTGCCGGACGCCGAGCACGATCCCGAGATCGGTGGCCGTCCCGACCTCGAGCACGGCGAACACGAGCGCGATCCCCGCAATCCGATCGCCGGCCGTCGTGATCGTGGTTCCGGAAAAGAGCAGCCGGAAGTCGCGCTCCTGCAGCGCCCCGAACTTCTCTCGCAGTGGAAGGGCCACGGCCGGATAGCGTACGCGGATGCTCTTCGGCGCCCACGTCTCGTCGTCCGGCGGCATCTGGCAGGCGATCGACCGGGGCGAAGCGCTCGGTTGCGACGCGATCCAGGTGTTCACGCAGAGCCCCCGGATGTGGCGGCCGACGGAGCACACGCCCGAGGCAGTGGCGCGGTTCCGCGAGCGGCGGGCCGAGGCCGGGATCGAGAGCGTCGTCTGCCACGCCCTCTACCTCGTCAACCTCGCGAGCCCCGATCCGGTGATCCACGGCAAGTCGGTCGCCGCGATGCGCGCCTCGCTCGAGGCTGCGTCGGCGATCGGTGCGGAGGGAGTCATCTTCCACGTCGGCTCGCACCTCGGGGCCGGGTTCGAGGCGGGGCTCGAGCGGGTCGTGCCCGCGCTGCGGGAGCTGCTCGAGCTGACGACGGACGATCTCTGGCTCCTGATGGAGAACTCGGCCGGAGCGGGCGGCACGATCGGCCGCTCGACCGACGAGCTCGCCGCGATCCACGACGCGCTCGACCACCATCCGCGGCTCGGGCTCTGCCTCGACTCCTGCCACTGGTACGTGTCCGGCGTCGACGTCACGAACGGGAAGATCCTCCGTTCAGCCGTGGCGGAGATCGACACGCGGATCGGTCTCGAGCGGCTCCGCTGCCTCCACGTGAACGACTCGAAGGCGCCGCTCGGCTCGAACCTCGATCGCCACGAGACGACCGGCGCCGGACTGCTCGGCGACGAGGGGATCCGGACGTTCCTCGCCCACCCCGCCTTCAAGAAGCTGCCGGCCATTCTCGAGACGCCCGGCCCGGACGGTCACGGCCCCGATGCAGCCGAGGTGGCACATCTCCGCAGCCTGGCCCGGCGCTGAACTGCCCTTCCGCATCGTGCGCCGGACAGGCGTGCATGCTCCCCGAAGACGCCGTCGACCGGCGATCGCCGGCGTCAGGCGGCCGGGTCGACCTGGGCGAAGACGCGGAAGCTCGGCCGCGAGACGGGCATCTCGAAGAACTCGGGGTTGCGGCACCCGACCTCGTCGCCCCGCTGCTCGTAACACGACGCGACCTCGGCCTCGCACATCGGGAGGGGTGCCCGGCGGGACACGACGGCTCCGAAGCCCTCGCTTCGTTCCTCCGCCGCCCGGAGGAGATCGAGATCGATCTCGACGTCGAAGACCCGCTGCATGCATCCCATGTACGTGTGCCCGAACGCCTCGTAGGCGTACACGAACGCGCACGCGCGCTCGATGCACCCTCCCGGGTAGACGACCTTGTCGCAGTGAACCTCGCAGCGACGACACGAGACCTCGTCCTGCGGCCGCAGGGGAAGGTCGACGGCGGTTGTCGGCGGGTGCGCTTCTCTCATCTACGGGAAGAGTGCAGGAGGCTTCCGCTCCCCGCAAGACTTGACAAGCAGGGAGTTTTCAGGTTGTCCCGGAGCAGCAGGGCGTGCGCGCCGGCGTCGCGGAGAGCCGCAGCGGAGGCCGCTCGACGCCGGCCCGAGCGGCCCGCGCTAGTCTGACGACGCCCGTGATACGCCGCATTCTCTTTGCAGGGCTGGCTCTCGGGCCCGCCGTCGTTGCCCTGCACTACCTGACGCACATCGGCGACACGGCGCTGTTTCTGCTGTCGGCGACCGCGCTCATCCCCCTCGCCTGGCTGATCGGTGAGGCGACCGAGCACGCGGCGGTGCACACGGGCCCGGGGATCGGCGGGTTTCTCAACGCGACGTTCGGGAACGCGCCCGAGCTGATCATCGCCTTGCTCGCGGTGCACGAGGGCCTGACGCAGGTCGTCCGCGGGTCACTGGTCGGATCGGTCGTCGGCAACCTGCTGCTCGTGCTCGGCTTCTCGTTGGTCGCCGGCGGTCGGGGCGAGATGGAGCGCTGGTCGAGCTTCTTCTCCTTCGGCGTGATCGGCCTGGCGATCGCGCTGTTCCTGATTCCGTCGATCCCGAGCTGGAGCGGCGACGCCGAGGGGCAGGGCATCGTGGACCTCTCGCTCGCGATCTCGATCGTGCTCCTGATCGTCTACGTGGGAGTCACCGTCTACACGCTGCGGCGGCATCGCGACCAGCACGTCTCGACGGACGAGGAGCTCGGCGCCTGGTCGTTCCGGGCATCGCTCGCGACCCTCGGTGTCGCAACGGCCGTGACCGCGCTCGTGGCCGAGACGCTCGTCGGCTCGCTCGAGACATTCGCAGAGCAGGTGGGCCTGTCGGACTTCTTCGTCGCCGCCGTCATCGTCGCGATCGTCGGCAACGCGGCCGAGCACGGCGGCGCCGTCATCGTCGCGTACAGGGGAAGGATCAACCTCGCGGCCGAGATCGCGCTCTCCTCGTCCGCCCAGGTGGCCGTGTTCCTGATTCCTGCCGTGACGCTTCTCTCGTGGCTGATCGATCCGCTGGCGCTCGGTTTCCGGAAGGTCGAGATGGCGGCTCTCGTGCTGTCGCTCGCGGTCGTCATGGCCGTCGTCTGGGGCGGCGTGTCGTCGCGGCTCCGGGGCGGGATCCTCATCGCTGCGTACGTCGGTGTCGCGGCGATGTTCTTCATCGCGGGCGACGGCTAGCCGAAGGTCGACGGCGCCCGCGTGAGCGGGTACGTCGCGAAGTACAGCTTCGTCACCGCGCCGTCGTCTCCACGAACGGCGCGCAGCAGCTCGCCCCGCTCTCGCCCTTCGGCCACACGCCATCGGTCGGCGCCTTCGGGGGCGAGATAGGAGATGTTGCGGCCGGCCGGGCCGTCGCAGAGCTCTGCCTGGAACCGGCCCCCGCGGAGCGAGAGGATCATCTCCTCTCCCTCGCTCCACCACGAGCCGAGCACGCCGTCGAGCTCGGGCGGCGGCGGACCCGCAGGTGTCCATCGCGTGGGCGCGCGCGGTAGGGCGTCGAGCGTGGCTGCCGCAAGGTCGAGTGCAACCGACGTCGGATCGACCCCCGCGCCCGTGTTCATCACGACCGCGGCGCCCGTGCGCTCGGCACGCTCGACGACGAGGCCGGCAAGGAATCCCGGCATGGCCCCGCCGTGGCCGGCGAAGATCCGGTCGCCACGACGGAACAGCTCGAGCCCGAGACCCCAGCCGAGGCTCCAGGTCTGCTCGTCGGCCATCGTCCGCACGCGTGCCATGAGGTCGAGCGTCTGCTTCGGCAGGACGCCGTCGGCGCCGTCGGCGAGGAAGGTTCCCCAGCGAGAGGTCCCCGGCCGTTGACCAGAGCCACCCGGCGGCCGCCGTCGTCTCCGTGACCTCGGGATCGGGCTCGTCGCGAACCGTGTCGGAGTACGGGTCGACGTAGTACGGCATCGCCTTTGGCTCGGCCGGGCGAAGGCTCGTGCGCGTCAGGCCGAGCGGATCGAGGATCTGCCGTTGCAGGAGCTCCGCGTAGGGAGCTCCTCCGGCGCGCATCACGACCTCGCCGAGCAGCCCGAAGGCGAGGTTCGAGTAGTGCCACTGCTCGCCGGGACGGAGGACGAGCTCGGCGTCCTCGAGGCCTCCGATCAGCTCCTCACGGGAGGGAGGCTCCATCGACTCCCAGATCTCGCCCGGCGGCTCGCGCTGCAGGCCGGTCAGGTGACTGAGGGCCATCCGCACCGTCGGGCCGACCGGGGCCTCGGGAATGGACGCACGGAGCGGCGCGTCCAGCTCGATCCGCCCTTCCTCGACGAGCTGCATCACGAGGACCGTCGTGAACGTCTTCGTGATCGAGCCGATGCGATAGACATCGTCGGCTGTCGCAACCCGCTCGCCCGCGACATCGGCGACGCCGAGAACGCGCTGCCAGACGATCTCGCCGTCACGGAAGACACACGCCTGCACCGACGGCAGGCGGCGCTCCGCCTGCGCGGTCGAGAGCAGGAGGTCGAGCTCGGCGGTTAGCCGGTCGTCAGGCAAGAACGTGAGCACCGAGCGCGTGGGGAACGATCTCGAGCGCGGCGTCGATGGCCGCATCGTCGAGGTCGAGATGGGTCACCGCGCGGACATGGGTCGGCCCGAACGTCGGCGAGACCCCGACGCCGGCCTCACGCAGCGTCGCCACGACGTCGTCCTGCGAGAGCGCGAGCCGTGACGTGTCGATCTGGACGAAGTTCGTCTCGACGCGGTCGAGCTCCACGGGAAGACCCGCCGCGTGCCATCCCTCCGCGAGCCGACGTGCCCGCTCGTGATCGACGGCGAGGCGCTCGACGTGGTGATCGAGGGCGTAGAGCGCCGCAGCCGCGATGATCCCGGCCTGCCGCATCGCTCCGCCGAAGAGGAACTTCTGCCGCCAGGCGACCTCCATCAGTTCGGCCGGCCCGGCGAGGATGGCACCGAGTGGGCAGCCGAGGCCCTTCGAGAGGCAGAGCGTCACGGTATCCACGCACCCCGATATCGCAGCGGCGGGGACGTCGAGCGCGACCGCTGCGTTCAGGAGACGAGCGCCGTCGAGATGGACGCCCAGCCCCCCGTGGTGCGCAGCCGCGACAACGGCACGGAGCTCGTCGAGCGGCCACACGCGGCCACCGGCGACGTTGTGGGTGTTCTCGAGGACGAGCACGGCAGGCTGCTGGTCGACGACGTCTTGCGCGCTCGCGGCCGCCTCGGTCACCTGCGCGGCGGTCACGCGTCCCGCCTCGCCGGGTAGCCCGATCGTGAGGAGCCCCGCGTGGACGGCCGCGCCGCCGAACTCGTACCTGACGACGTGCGAGTGCTCGTGCGCGATGAGGACGTCTCCGGGCCGGCTGTGCAGCTTGAGGGCGATCTGGTTCGCCATCGTCGCCGTCGGAAGGAAGAGCGCCCGCTCCTGGCCGAGGAGCTCCGCGGCCCGCTCCTGCAATTCGTTGACGGAGGGATCCTCCTTCATCTGCTCGTCACCCACATCGGCTGCCGCGATCGCCGCGCGCATCCCCGGCGTCGGCCGTGTGACGGTGTCGGAGCGAAGGTCGATCACGTCGCCCATTCTGCACTCCCCACGGTCGAGTGGTACGTTCGAGGCGTGATCGTGATCGGCGTTGACGGGTCGGAGGCCGCGAAGGAAGCGCTGCTGTACGGGCTGCACGAAGCGTCGATTCGGGGCACGCGCGTTCGGGCGGTCCATGCCTGGGGTCACGGGCTCGCGATTCCGGCGACGGGGCCCGGCGTACTCGTCGCCACCGACGCAACGCCGCTCCGCGAGGAGGCGGAGGCATTCCTGCGGACGACACTCGAGGCTGTCGCGGGCGATTCCGCCGACCGGATCGAGCGCGTCGTCGTCGAAGCCGCGGCCGGCGCGGCGATCATCGACAACGCCCGCGACGCGGAGCTGATCGTGGTCGGGCGCAGGGGCCACGGCGCCGTTCGGTCGCTCGTGCTCGGCTCGGTGAGCAGCTATGTCCTCGGCCACGCGACCTGCCCCGTGCTCGTCGTTCCGGCGCCGCGCCCGAGCCGAACCTAGGAGGAGCGGCTGCATGCCGCTCGCGGAGAGACCTCAGCCTCTCCGGTCTGCCGCGCACTCGCACCTACACTCCCTCGATGGACATCTCCCTGCTCGAGTCGACGATGGCCGAACGCGGACAGCCCGCGTACCGCTCGCGCCAGGTGTGGCAGTGGGCGGCCAGGGGGGTGGATGGCTACGACGCGATGACGAACGTTCCCGCCCCGCTCCGCGAGGCGCTTGGCGTCGCCGTGCCCTTCTCGACGCTCACCGTCACGAGCGAGCAGCAGGCGAAGGACGGCACCCTGAAGGCGCTCTTCCGCACCCACGACGGCCACCCGGTCGAAGCCGTCCTGATGCGCTACCGCGACGGACGCCGCTCGATCTGCGTCTCGTCCCAGTCGGGCTGCCCTCTGACGTGCACGTTCTGCGCCACCGGGTCGATGCAGTTCGGCCGCAACCTGACCGTGTCGGAGATCCTCGATCAGGCGTTGCACTTTCGCAGGCTCGAGCCGATCGACCACTGCGTCTTCATGGGCATGGGCGAGCCGCTGATGAACTTCGACAACGTGATCGCGGCCGCGCGACGACTGCCCGACGTCGGAGTGACGCCGCGCCGAACGACGATCTCGACCGTCGGCTGGCTGCCGGGCCTGACCCGATTCATCGACGAGGTCGAGGAGCCGATCCGGATCGCGCTCTCGCTCCACGCGGCGAGCCCGGCGCTCCGATCACAGCTGATGCCCGTGAACGACCGGTATCCGCTCGTCGACGTGCTCGCCGAACTGCACCGCTACCACGAGCTGCGACGGCGAAAGGTCTACATCGAGTACGTGATGCTCGAGGGCGTGAACGACACACCGCGTCACGCGGCGGAGCTCGCGGCGATCCTCGACGAAAAGACCTTCAAGGTGAACCTGATCCCGTACAACCCGACCGGGATTGATAACAAGGGGCATCCTGCCTACGGGGGATCGTCCCGCGACCGTATCGCCGCCTTCAAGCAAGTGCTCGACCGCGCGCGCATCCCCGCAACGGTGCGCCTCACGCGAGGCCGCGACATCGCAGCTGCTTGCGGGCAGTTGGCCGCCGCACCGCGCGCAGTCAGCGCCTAGACCCGTGAACGCTCAAATCGACGCGTCAGGCTGGTTTCATCATGGGCTAGTATTCTCGGCTGACATCTTGTAACATTTGTACTTCACTCCGGATCCCGTAACCTTCGGGCGGTGAGTGAGCGCGGGCTGCGAAGACCGTCGGCCTTCATGGAGCGAGTGTGCTGCTCGGTCCTTTGCGCCCGCAACGAGTGGCGGGCGACGGTCGCTGCCCTCCCCCTTCGCGCGTCCGTCGTCCGTCCATCTCGCGCTCGGGCACTGCATCGCGTTCGCCGATCAGCGGGTAGCTACGGGGTCAGGTGGACAAACCCGCCCGACGAACCCGGCGACCGAACTAGAGGTCGAGAAGGATTGTCAGCCGATCCTCGACGTGCGTCATCGTGCCTTGGTCGACCGCTCCCAATCTTCTGTCGAGGCGTTCGACCGAAATTGAGCGCACCGCCTCGCACATAGCGAACGATGTCTCACGAACGCCACCCTCTGGGGGATCGAAGTTGTTCCCTCTTGCGTGCTTTCGTGAACGTACTGACAGTGTCACGTGCTTGTCAACCAGAATGTAGACGTATTCGTGGCTTTCTACGTTAACGTTCTGGTGTATCGGACTGTTTGACGAGGAGCTTGACCACGTTGTTGGCACGTCGTCAGCCTCGGGCCGATCTCGCCCGGTCGAGGCGTCCGAGACGGCGGCGTGAGCGCGCTATGTGGCGTCGACGGACGGCACGTGAAGGTCTCGCATGAGCTCCGACCGGAGCTCCTGGATGACCTCTGGCATATCGGGGATTCCCTCCGTGGCCATCCACTCCACGATCGCATTCAACGCGCCTTGCTTCCCTTCGTCCGACCACCGCACATCGGCAGAGCCTCGATCGTTGACTGCATGGAGCAAGGGCCGCTCGGCCTCTTCCCTGCCCGCGCCTCCGTCGCGCTGGATGTGCTCGAGCAGGCTCAAAGCGTCGTCGTGCTCGACCATGAAGCTACGACGTCCCGTTTGGATCGTGACGTGACGCATCGAGGAGAGCATACGCGCGGTGGGGAAAGCCATCCGAGCGCGTCGGCCGCCACCGACCGGGATACCGTAAGGCCGCACTCTCCGAGCCTCGTTGGTGGCATTCGGGGCTACGTCGTGACGGGTCGTCCTTCGAACGCGTCAGAGCGGTCTGGCGATCCCGCTACGCGGCGCTGCGGCGCGGGGACGGCAGCGCCGCAAGACGTCGGCGTCGTTCGAGCGCGAGCTCGGCGAGCTGCTCCTGAATGAGCGACCGACGGTCTGCGATCTCCTGAACCTCGTACGTCAGCGAGTCGCACACCGCGGCTCCGATGCCCTGCGGGTCGTGGATGCGATCGATCAGATCACGCAACGTCTCCTGCCGGCTCGACATCGAGCTCTCGGCGGCCTCGAGCGTGACGAGGTGCTCGGCGAGAGCCGCGTTCGAGATCGAGACGAGCTCGTGCTTCACACCACCAATTCTGACCATCGGCCGGACGGTTTCGATCCCCCGTTCGAGGGTTGTGCGACGCGGAGGCACATGCGTGACGAGAACCGCAAACGGAGTAGACTCGATCGCACGGGCCGGCCCTCGAGGTAACGGGTAGGTGATCAGGGGGCTTTGTCGGCCGGCCCGTGTTCGATCGCAGGGCGGGCTCAGCGTTTCTTTGCTTCGCACTTTCCCTCCCCTGAGAGGTGCGGAGTCGCGCTGGGCCCGCCACCTACACATCCGGCGAAACGCGGTGCGGCTCCGCAGCTCCCTTCGCCCGCGCCCGCCAGTCAGTCGCGCATGACGATGCGCAGCCGGTCGAGCGCGCGGTGGAGCGCGACCTCGACCGCGTTCGTCGACTGGCCGAGCAGCGCCGCAATGTCCTTCGCCTTGAGGTCGGCGCCGTAGCGGAGCGCGATCAGTTCGCGGTCGCGGACGCCGAGCGAGGCGACCGCGTCCGCGAGCTCGAGCCGCTGGATCGTGAGATCCGCATGCCCCGCGTCGCCGGCTCCGTCGAGGAGCGCCTCGTCGTCGGTCGGCACCTCGATCCCGCGGCCACGCAGGTGGTCGTCGGCGCAGCGGCGGGCGATTCCGACGAGCCACGCTGCGGGCGTGCCGCGCTTGGGGTCGAAGGTCTGCCGGTAGCGGAGGGCGCGCTCGAACGTCTCGCTCGTCACGTCCTCCGCATCGGGCCCGTCGCCGAGCCGGTAGGCGGCGTAGGAGTAGACGCGGCGGACGAGCGGCGCCGGGTCCCGCAGCGGGTCTCTCACGAGCGCGCGCCGCCGTCTACGTGTCTGGGCCGCATGCACCCATTGTCCTGCGATCCGCGCGATGCGCAAACACGTGCGCGCCGTAACCACGAGCGTCCTGCGCCCGGGCCCTGCCCGGCTAGAGGTCGATCCCGATCTTGCGCAGGTCGAGTATCGCGCTCTTGCGCCAGCGCGTCGTGTCGGGAGAGAACGGGAGCGTGAACGGCATCCCGTTCTCCTTCCGGAGCGGCCTGCCGTCGCGAAAGACGTGGTAGTGGCCGGGAGTCGCCTCGACGGTGAGACCGGCTGCCTCGAGCCGGCGGATGAACTGGCGGACTTCCTTCCTCATCGCCATGCGCTCACCGTATCGCCGGCAGCCCGACGGATCGGCCACGTTCCGGGCTCAGGAGGTCGCCCGGGTTCCCGCCCCTACGGAACGTCTACTTCTGCTTCGCCGCCAGCTCGGCATCGATGCGCGCGATGCACCGTCGGAGCTCGCGAAGCCGCGCCTCGCGTGCCGCTCGCCAGGCGCGCCACTCGTCAGGAGTCCACTTCTTCCTCTTCATCTCCATCCTCCTCGTCACCGAGAATCGCGAGAATACGCCCCGTATCGGCGTCGATGTCAGCCAATGCTCCCATCATCACGCGCACCTCGTCGCGGTAGATGCCCTGCTCCTCGTCCACGTCACCACGATGCCTGGAAGTCGGACACGGCGCAAGATGGCCGCCACGACCACGTCCCGTCGGCCCGCCCTACCCACGCAGGCGCGCCAGCAGCCCTTGCCGCGGCAGCTCCGGCCTCGGCGGCGGCGGGCGGTTCTCGAGCAGTGCGGCGGGGACGTCATGGGTGAGCCAGCGCGCCATCTCTCCCCCACCCACCGCCTTCGCGGCGGCGGACATGCCGCCTTCCCGTACGCCGGGCCCGTGGGCGTCACTCGCGATGCAGTGCGCGAGCTCCAGCTCGAGCAGCTTCCGGGCACACGCAGCGGCCGGGCGACCGAGCCGCCCGTCCACCGAGGCCGCGGTGAGCTGGACGTAGGCACCCGCCCTCACCGGGCCCTCGAGCACCTGGGGCCGTTGCTGGACATCCAGGTTCCGCTCGGGATGCGCGATCACCGGCACGATGTGCTCGAGGTGCAGCTGCGCGCACGTTCGCGCAAGATCGAGCGGCCAGCCGATGTACGGCGACTCGAGCAGCAGGAGCATGGCATTGCCACCGAGCCCGAACCGCGCGCGCATACGCGCGTCGAGCTGGGGAAGGCGGTCGAGCGCGATCTCGCCGCCGCCACGGATCTCGATCGCGATCCCCTCCTCGGCAACGGCCCCCCGCACCCGGGCGAGCGCCTCCTCCATCGCCTCGGCCGAGGTCGGGTAGTCGTCGCGCACGTGCGGGGTGCCGCACACGATCTCGACGCCGTCGGCTGCCATCGAGCGCGCCATCTCCACCGACGCGGCGAGATCGAACGCGCCGTCGTCGAGGCCCGGGCAGGACGTGGCTGTGAAGGTCGATCATCCGCTCGACGAGGGTACCGGCGTGGCCGTTGGCGTGGCTGTTGGAGCGTGAAGTCCCTCACTCGAGGGATCATGTGGTCCTAGCCTTTAACCAGTGGCCAATTCGACCTCAGTGCGAGTAGGGTCGAATCTGAGCACGTTTGGATAGCTGAAAGTCGGATTGTGGGAAGGGGAAGGGGATGGCCGAAGGAGCCTCACACCACGAGGCCGCGTCGTTGTCGGCCTACCTGCGCGTCCTGCGACGGCGCAAGTGGATCGTCATCGCCTGCGCGATCCTCGTCCCGGCCGCTGCACTGTTCTTCAGCATGCGCCAGACCACGCAGTACCAGTCTTCCGCGGAGGTGTTCGTCAACAAGGAGAACATCGCCTCGGCGCTGACCGGCATCCAGGACACGACGCTGTTCGTCGACGAACAACGCGCAGCGGACACGCAGGCCGCCCTCGCCGTGGTCCCGGACGTGGCGCGCAACGCCCTCGCGATCGCCGGCGAAAAGGGCGCCGACCCCCACGCGTTGCTCGCGATCGCGTCGGTGGCGCCGAAGGGCGACACCGACATCCTCGAGTTCACGGTCACCGACCCCGATCCGGAGCGGGCGCAGCGGCTTGCGACGGCCTACGCAGTGGCGTTCACGCGCTACCGCGCGAAGCTCGACACGGCGTCGATCGTGAGCGCGCGCAAGGAGGTCTTCGACTCGCTGAAGACGCTCGAGGACGAGGGACGCACGAATGAGCGGCTCTATCAGATCCTCACCGAGAAGCAGTCGCAGCTGCAGACCCTGCAGACGCTGCAGACCAAGCGGTCGGCCGTCACCCGCAACGCAGATGCCGGTGGGCATGTCGAGCGGGGGTAGATCCGGGGTCAGGTCTTCTTCGTTCCGACCGGCAGCCTCAGCTTGCTCTTCGTGCCGTATTCGTAGATCCGGGGTCAGGTCTTCTTCGTTCCAACCGGCAGCCTTCAGCTTGTTCTTCGTGCCGCTTTCGTGACGACTCGCCCACATCCCTAGTTTGTTGTCTCTTCAGACAATAGGATCGGCCAATGGTGCGTCCTCCGCGGATCGAGCATGCCGGTGGTGTCTTCCACGTCATTGCGCGGGGCAACGAGAGAGCCCTCGTGTTCCGGGATGATCGGGATCGGGAGCGGTTCCTCGAGATCGTCAGCACGGTGGCCGTCCGGTATCGCTGGCGGGTGCTCGCCTACTGCCTGATGGGGAATCACTTCCATCTGCTCGTGATGACGTTGGAGCCGACGCTTGCGCGGGGGATGCGGCAGCTGAACGGCGTATACGCGCAGTGGTTCAACCGGCGCCATCGCCGAGTGGGGCATCTGTTCCAGGGTCGCTACAAAGCGGTGTCGGTGCAGACGGATGCCCATCTGCGGCGCACGGTGCGTTACGTGATCAGGAATCCGATCCGCGCTCGGCTCACCAGCCGGCCGGAGCAGTGGCGCTGGACGAGCCACCATGCGACGGTCGAGAGGGCTGCGGCGGGGGTCGTCGCTGTCGATGAGCTGCTTGCCGGCTTTGCCGACAACCGGGCGGAGGCGTTGCGCCGCTACCGAGAGATGGTCGAGACGGTCGAGGATCCTCCGCCGGCAAGGCATCCGCTCGTTTCCGGCGACGATGTCTTCGTCGTCGAGCGGCTTGCGTGCGTGCCGCGGGATCCGGAATTCACCCGGGCGATGGTGCGGCCGCCGCGACCGACACTCGCCGAGCTCGTCGGCTCGACGGACGACTACGAGGGGATCGCGACCGCCCACGTGGGTCACGGATACAGCCTGCGCGAGATCGCCACCCACCTCGGCTGCTCGGTCACGACCGTCCACCGACGCGTCCACGACCGTGACGCCGTGCGTCGGAGCCCGCCGGCGGCGGCGGGGGGTGGAACGAAGAAGACCTGACCCCTTACGTGACGGCCGGCTCCGTCGGCTCCGTCGGCTCCGGCTCCATCGTCCCTTGGAGACGAGAGGCGAGATCGCCGGCGAGGCTCTCCGGAGGGGCAGCTGCCTTTGGGTCGACGTCGAGCGATGCGATCGCACCCGCGAGGAGCTTCCGCACCCGCAGGCGCTCGTCCTCGGTCGCGGCGACGATGCGGTCGGCCTCGAGACCGCGCGACCGGATTTCCTCCGCTTCGGCCTCGATCTTCTTGCGGCGCTCGTCGAGCTCGGCCGCAATGCGGTCGGCCTCCGCCCGCGCCTCCGCAAGAATCGCCTCCGCCTCGCGCTCGACCCCCGCATGGCGCTCGGCGTCGGCCGAGCTCAGCAACACGATCGGCCTCCGCCCGGGCCTCCGCGAGAATCGCCTCCGCCTCACGCTCAGCCGCCGCCCGGCGCTCCTTCATCTCTCTTTCGACGCGGCCCGCCTCGGCAAGGAGCTCCTCCGCCTCACGCTCGACCTGCGCCCGGCGTGCCTGGAGCTCGGCGAGGGCAGCACGCTCGCGCTCGGTCTGTGCCTCGACGAGTGCCGAAGCCTCGCGCGCCTCCGTCAACGTCCGGAGCGCTTCCGCACGGGACGCTTCGCGCACGTCGTCGGCAGCACGTGCCGACGCAACGAGCAGCCGCGCCGCCTCCTCGTCCGGAGACCGAGACGACTCGATCGACCCCGTCCCGGCGTCTTCGCCCAGGTTCTCGATCCTCCAATCGATGAAAGCACCGCGCTTCTCCGCCGCGGCAGCAACCAGCTCGTCGACCTCCCGCCGGTTGCGCTCGGCGGCTGCTGCGTGGTCGGCGAGCATCTGCTCGCGATCGCGTCGGTGCGCCTCCGGTTCCATCCCTGGAGTATCACTCAATCGAGGGAGCGCGACAAGCGCGTCGAGCAGGCCGAGCACCGGTCGCAACGGCGTCTCCGCCCGAAAGCCGCGGTAGAATACTGGCGTGAGCGACGATCGCGACCCCATCCACTCCGGCGAGACGGCCTACCGCCTGCACCTGAGCGAAGCCGAGCTGAAGGTCACGCACACCGCCCTGAAATCGCTGTTCGACGATCTCGGTCACGACGAAGCCGACATCCGCGAGATCGTGCGCGCCGTCCTCGCGAAGCTTCCGGACGAGCACTCGATCCGGGCGATAGACCTCGAAGACCCTCGCTGAGACGATGACCGCGAGCCCAGGGCTCTCTCAGGGGTCGGTCTGTGGAGCCTGAACCGGCGCACGCGGCTCGAGCGCGCTCGGCGTCGTCCGCAACACCGTCGCCGTCCACTTCGGCAGCCACCAGTTCCAGCGTCCGAGCAGCTGCATCGACGACGGCACGAGCAGCAGCCGGATCAGCGTCGCGTCGATGATCACCCCGGCCGCGAGCCCGATGCCGAACAGCTTGATGTCGAGGCCCGGCCCCGTCGAGAGCGCGAAGAAGGCGAACATCAGCACGCCCGCCCCACTCGTGACGAGCTTGCCGGTGCGGGCGAGGCCGAGCGAGATCGCCTGGCTCGTGTCGCGCGTCTCGTCGTACGACTCGCGGATGCGGGTGATCATGAAGACCTCGTAGTCCATCGAGATCCCGTACAGGAACGCGAAGATCATCAACGGGATCCACGAGATCACGACGCCCGTCGCCTGGACGTTCCAGATCAGCTCGCTGCCGTGGCCCATCTGGAAGATGAACACGACGACGCCGTAGGCGCAGCCGAGCGAGATCAGGTTGAGGATCACCGCCTTCAGCGGCAGCACGATCGACCGGAACGCGCGCGCGAGGAGGATGAAGGTGAGGATGATCACGAAGAGGAGCACCCAGCCGAAGTTCCCGTAGACGGCATGGACGAAGTCGCGCTCCTCGGGCGCCGAGCCGCCGAGAGTGACTTCGACGCCTGCGCCCGCCGCCGCGGCGGCTGCCGGCAGGACCCGATCCTGCAGGTTGGAGATGACCTTCCGGCTGTCCTTCGACGAGCCGTCGGTCGCCGAGAACGCCTCGAGCAGCGTCGTGTCGCCGCGGCTCCAGCCGTCGCCCGGTGGCGCCGTCACGGCCGAGACGCCGTCCGCTCCGGCCACGGCAGAGGCGATCGCCGAGATCTTCTCCGGATCGGACGTCCCCTCGACGAGGACCGTGAAGGGCTTGAAGACACCGGGGGTGATCCCGGCAGCCGCCAGCGCGTCTCTGCCGGCGGCGGCGTCCGCAGCTGCGGGTTGCCGCGCCACCTCGGCATCGCTCGGGTTGATCTGCGACGCGGGAATCAGCAACAGGATCACGACCGCCATGCCTGCGAGGAAGATGATCAGCGGCCGGCGCGCGACGATCGCGGCCCAGCGAAGCCAGAACGGGCTCTCGGCGTCGTCGGGCGTGAGGAGCCGCTTCGGCATCACGCGGAAGCGGTTGATCTTCGGGCCGAGGATGCGCAGCAGTGCAGGCGTCAGCGTGATGGATGAGAGAACGCAGACGAGGGGAATGAGCAGCCCACCGAGGCCGATCGAGCGGATGAACGGGAGCGGGATGATCAGCATGCTGACGAGGCCGATCGCGACCGTCGTCCCCGAGACGATCACCGACCTGCCTGCGTGCTGCATCGTCTCGACGATCGCGTCGTCGACGGTCCGGCCCTTCGCCATCTCCTCCCGGAAGCGAAAGATCATCAGCAGCGAGTAGTCGATCGCGATCCCGAGCCCGACGAGCGCGACAAGGAACTGCACCACCACCGAGACGTCGGTGACGTACGTGAGGCCGAGCACGCAGAGGAAGGTCGTCAGGATGGACGAGACCGCGACGAGGAGCGGCATCAGCACCGCGGGCAGGGTTCCGAAGACGAACAGCAGGATCACGAGAGCACCGGCCGCGCCGAGAAGGGTCTCGGCGAGCACGCTCGGGCCGCCGGCCTCGCCCTGGGACTGGAAGATGGCGTCGACGCCCGTGACGTTCGCCGTCACCCCGTCGGGAAGCTTCGCAGCGATCGCCGTGCGCGTCTCCTCGATCGGCAGGACCGACTCGAAGGACGACTCGCCCGCAGGGTAGATCTGCGCGAACATCGTCTTCCCGTCGGCCGAGACGAACGCGTCGCTCTTCGTCGAGAACCACGAGCTCGTCCGCGAGCCCTCGTTCACCGTGGCGCCGGCGTCGATCGCCGCTTCGAGGCCGGTCTGCGAGCGGATGTCCCCGTCCTTGACGCTGAAGACGACGACGAGCGGGTATTGCCGGCCCGTGCCGAACTTCTCGAGCGTGCGCTGGTTCGCCTCGTACGCCTTGTAGCCCGGGATCGTGAACTGCTCGAACCACCTGTCGGCAAGCTTTCCGGCAGCCATTGCGCCGGCGACCGTGAGCAGGATCCACGCGACGACGAACAGCCACCGTCCACGGATTGTCGCGCGGGCCAGGGTTTGCACGGGGCGACTCTACCGACGGGCAAGGACGCTATGCGCCGGTCGGAACCTGCTCCGGAAACGCGTGCTTGACGATCGGCTCCTTGGCCGCCTTCACCTCGTCGAGGCGACGTACGGGGCGTGCGTGCGGCGCGCCCTTCAGCAGCTCCGGATCGTCCGCCGCCTCCCGGGCGATCGTCTTCATCACCGCGATGAACGCGTCCAGGCGCTCCTTCGGCTCGGTCTCGGTCGGCTCGATCATGAGCGCCTCCGGGACGACGAGCGGGAAGTAGATCGTCGGCGGGTGGATGCCGTAGTCCATCAGCCGCTTCGCGATGTCGAGCGCGGTGACGCCGTACTCCTTCTTGAGCCGGCGCGCGGAGAGCACGAACTCGTGCATGCAGAGCCGGTCGTACGCCACCTCGTAGTCGTCCTTCAGCTCCGCGAGCACGTAGTTCGCGTTCAGCACTGCCGTCTCGGACATCGCCCGCAGGTCGGTCCCGTAGGAGCGCATGTACGCGTACGAGCGCACGAAGACGCCGAACGGCCCCGCGAAGCCGCGGACGCGGCCGATCGACTTCGGGCGATCGCGGTCGAGCCGAAAGACATCGCCCTCGCGGACGACCTGCGGTGAGGGCAGGAACGGCTCCAGATCGGCGCGCACCGCGACCGGCCCACCGCCGGGCCCGCCACCGCCGTGCGGCTGCGAGAACGTCTTGTGCAGGTTGTAGTGGACGATGTCGAAGCCCATGTCGCCGGGCCGGGAACGGCCGACGACGGCGTTCAGGTTGGCACCGTCGTAGTAGAGGAGCGCCCCGGCCGAGTGGAAGATGTCGGCCACCGCCGCGATGCCCTCGTCGAAGAGCCCGAGCGTGGACGGGTTCGTCAGCATCAGCCCGGCCGTGCGCTCGTTCACCTTCGCCCGAAGATCGTCGAGGTCGAGGTTGCCGCGCTCGGTCGTCGCCACCTTCTCGAGCTTGTAGCCGGCCATCGTCACGCTCGCCGGGTTCGTCCCGTGGGCCGTGTCGGCCGTGATGATCGTGTCGCGCTGCTCTCCCTCGCCACGGTCGGCGAAGTACGCGCGCATCAGCATCAGGCCCGTCAGCTCTCCCTGCGAGCCCGCAGCAGGTTGCAGCGTCACGGCCGGGAGCCCGGCGATCTCCGCGAGGATCTGCTGCAGCTCCCACATCAGCTCGAGCGCTCCCTGCGCTCCCTCGTCCTCCTGGTGCGGGTGCAGCTGCGAGAAGCCGGGGAGCCGCGCGACGGCCTCGTTGACGCGCGGGTTGTACTTCATCGTGCAGGAGCCGAGCGGGTAGAAGCCCGTGTCGATCCCGAAGTTCCGGTCGGCGAGGTTGGTGAAGTGGCGGACGATCTCGTTCTCGGCGATCTCCGGCAGCCGCGGCGGCTCCTTGCGCGCGAGCGCCGCAGGCACCTCGGGAACGGGAAGGCCGTAGGTCGGCACGCGACCTGCGCGCCGGCCGGGCCGGCTCTTCTCGTAGATCAGCTCCATCAGCCGCACACCTCCGCGAGGACGTCCGCCAGGCGGTCGATGTCGGCCGGGGTGCGCTTCTCGGTCAGTGCTACGAGTAGCACATCGTCCATGCCCTCGTAGTCGCGGCCGAGCGCGTAGCCGGGATGGACGCCGTGGGTCGCGCGCGTCGCGGATGACCTCGCGCGCCGGGCGCGGCGTCCGCAGGGCAAGCTCCTTGAACACCGGCTGGTCGAACGCGGCCGGCAAGCCGATGCGCTCACGGGCGTAGGCGGCGAGCGCCATGCACGTCTCGCCGACCTCGCGGAGACCCTGGGGGCCGAGCCACGCGAGCGTGACGAGCCCACCGAGCGCGAGCAACGTCTGGTTGGTCGTCATGTTCGACGTCGCCTTCTCGCGGCGAATGTGCTGCTCGCGGGTCTGCAGGGTGAGCACGAACCCGCGCTCGCCGTTGAGATCGGTCGTCTGGCCGACGATCCTCCCCGGCAGCCGGCGGATGAAGTCGGTGCGTGATGCGAGGAAGCCGTAGTGGGGGCCGCCGTAGCTCTGCGAGTTGCCGACGCTCTGGCCCTCGCCGATCGCCATGTCGCACCCGTACGCACCGGGCGCCTCGAGCACCCCGAGCGACGTGAGGTCGACGTGCGCGACGGCGAGCGCCCCGGCATCGCGCGCGACCGCAGCGAGCGCGGGTGCGTCCTCGAGGCAGCCGAAGAAGTTCGGCTGCGGGAAGATCACCGCGGCCGCTCCATCGGCTGCTGCCGCGACCCGGTCGGGATCCGTGACGCCGTCCGTGTGCGCGACCTCGACGACCTCGAGGCCGAATCCGGGCGCGTAGGTCTTGACGACCTCGCGCACCTGCGGATTGAGCGTCTCGGCGAGCACGATGCGCGTTTCGGCCGGTGGCGTGCTTCGCGACGAAGCACGCGTCGGCCGCGACCGTGAAGCCGTCGTAGCCGGACGCGTTCGACACGTCCATGCCGGTCAGCTCGCAGATCGCCGTCTGGTACTCGAAGATCGCCTGCAGGACCCCCTGGCTCATCTCCGGCTGGTACGGCGTGTACGCCGTCAGGAACTCGCCGCGCTGCATGACCATGTCGACGATGGCGGGCACGTGGTGGTCGTAGATGCCTGCCCCGAGGAAGGAGAGCTCGACGCCCGTGTGCGCGTTCTTCGCGGCGAGGGCCTCCAGGTGCCGGATCAGCTCGACCTCGGTCAGCGCCGGGGGGACGTCGAGCTCGCGCGTGAACCGAACCGCCTCCGGGATCTGCTCGAACAGGTCGTCGATCGACGAGACGCCGATCGCCGCGAGCATCTCGTCACGGTCGCGATCGGTGAGCGAGAGGTACCCGTCGGTCATTGCTCGGCCACGACCGCCCTGTAGGCCTCGGCATCGAGGAGATCGTTGAGCTCGGTCGGGTCCGACAGGCGGATGCGAACGAGCCACCCCTCGCCGTAGGGGTCGTCGTTGATCGACTCGGGCTCGTCGGCGGCCTTCTCGTTCACCTCCAGGATCTCACCGGACAGGGGCGAGATCACGTCCGAGACGGCCTTCACCGACTCCACCTCGCCGTACGCCTCGTCCTTCACGGTCATGTCGCCCACGGCCGGGGCCTCGAAGTGCACGAGCTCGCCGAGCGCGTCCTGGGCCCACCACGTGATCCCGAGCACCGCCTCGTCGCCCTCGACCCGCGCCCAGTCGTGCTCGGGGTGGTACTTCAGGTCGTCCGGATAGCTCTCAGCAGCTGCCACCTAACTCTCCTCCTTGACGTAGATCGGTTTCTTCACGATATGGGCCCGCTTCGGCTTGCCACGGATATCGATCACGATCTGGGTGCCGGGCGCGGACGCCGCGGCCGGAACGTATCCCATCCCGATCCCGATATCGAGCATCGGCGAGTGCGTCCCCGAAGTGACCGTGCCGCCGCCGGCGATCGGCATGCCCTGCCGGGGAACCGCCTTCTCGTCCATCACGAAGGCGACGAGCTTCTGCTCCGGCCCCTGCTCCTTGACGCGGCGAAGCACCTCGACGCCGGAGAACTCCTTCTCGAGCGCACACGTCCAGCCGAGACCGGCCGAGATCGCGTCCGTCTCGGTCGTGATGTCGTTTCCGTGCAGCGGGTAGCAGACCTCGAGCCGAAGGGTGTCCCGCGCACCGAGGCCACAGGGCGTCGTTCCGGTGGCGACGATCGCATCCCAGAGCTCGACGGCATCCTCGGCCGGGCACATGAGCTCGACGCCCTCCTCGCCGGTGTAGCCGGTGCGGCAGATCATCACCTCGACACCGAGGACGGCCCCCATCGCGTGGGTGAAAGCCTGCCCGGCGGGCAGGCCGAGCGAGGCGAGGGCCGCGGGGCCCTGCACGGCGAGAAGCGCGTACTCGTCGGAGGCGTCGCGCACCTCCGAGCCGGAGATCTCGCGCTCCTTCAGCCAGGCGTAGGCGGCTGCGCGGTTGCCCGCGTTGACGACGAGCAGCGTGTGGCCACGATCGATCCGGTAGGCGATCAGGTCGTCGACGATGCCGCCGCTCTCGTTGGTGAGCAGCGTGTACTGGGCCTCACCGTCTGCAAGCCGGCCGAGGTCGTTCGAGAGCAGCCCCTGGAGCAGCTCTGCCTGGCGCGGCCCCTCGATGTGGAACTGGCCCATGTGCGAGACGTCGAAGACGCCGCGGTCGCGTCGCACCGCCAGGTGCTCCGGAATGACGCCCTCGTACTGCACGGGCATCTCCCAGCCGGCGAAGGGAACCATGCGCGCACCGAGCGCGACATGGCGATCGTGCAGGGGCGTCCGCTGGAGGCCGGGATCGCTCACGGCGCGACTCTACCGCACCCCGAGGATCCCTCCGGCCCGGTCAGTCCTCGCGCAGGAAGCTCGGGATCTCGATCTCGGAGTCGGAGCTCCGCGGCCTCTCGAATCGCCGTTCCGACACCGGAGGTGCGATCGTCTCCGGGGCCTCGACGCGGCGGCGGCGCGGCCTGCCGCCGAAGCCGGTTGCGATCACGGTTACGCGCACCTCGTCGCCCATCGACTCGTCGATCACGGCGCCGAAGATCACGTTCGCGTTCGGGTCGGCGTGGCCGGTCACGACCTCGGCCGCCTCGTTGACCTCGAACAGGCCGACGTTGGAGCTGCCCGTGACGTTCAGCAGCACACCGGTCGCACCGTCGAGCGTCGTCTCGAGGAGGGGCGAGGAAACGGCCGCGTTCGCAGCGTCGGCGGCGCGGGTGTCGCCCGAGGCCGTGCCGATGCCCATCAGGGCCGAGCCGGCGTCGCGCATGATCGTGCGCACGTCGGCGAAGTCGAGGTTGACGAGCCCCGGCACCGTGATCAGGTCGGTGATGCCCTGCACACCCTGGCGCAGGATGTCGTCGGCGATCCTGAACGCCTCCGTGACGGGCGTCTTCTTCTCGACGACCTGGAGGAGCCGGTCGTTCTCGATCACGATCAACGTGTCGACGCGGTCGCGGAGACTCTGGATCCCCTGCTCGGCCTGCTCGGCACGCCGGCGGCCCTCGAACCCGAACGGCCGTGTGACGACTCCGACGGTGAGCGCCTCGAGCTCGCGCCCGAGCTCGGCGACGATCGGCGCCGCACCCGTGCCCGTGCCGCCACCCTCACCGGCGGTGACGAAGATCATGTCGGCGCCCTTGAGCGCCTCCTTCAGCTCGTCGCGCGTCTCCTGTGCGGCCGCGAGGCCGACCGAGGGATCGGCGCCGGCGCCGAGGCCGCGGGTCGCCTTCGACCCGATGTGGATCTTGACGTCGGCATCCGTCATCAGCAACGCCTGGGCGTCCGTGTTGACGGCAATGAACTCGACGCCGCTGAGGCCCGACTCGACCATGCGGTTGACCGCGTTCGTGCCGCCGCCGCCGACCCCGACGACCTTGATCACTGCGAGGTAGTTGCCACCTTGTGTGCTCATGAATGTCTCACCTCAACCTGCCTGGACGTCAAGCTCTGATAGAGCTACGGAGTGTGTCTGTTCTGGCTTTCGGAGCCAGGGTACGGACTCCTTGTCGGCATTGTCAACGGAAACCTCAAGGTAAGCCTCAAGGTCGGGTCGAGACTGAAGCCTAAGGCTCAACCTGAGAGTTGAGAGTTCCGGAGACGGGTCGTTCGGGGACGGCGACGTCGAGATAGGTCGTGTCGGACGAGAGCAGCGGGATCACGTGCGCCGCCACCGCGAGCTTCAGCGCCACGTCGACCGGTTCGCCGAGACGGATCTCGAGGCCGGACTGGAGGCGCATCGTGAGGTTCACCGGCGTCGCAGTGACGGTGCTGACACGGCCGGGAAAGCCGGAGCCGACGAGCGGTTTCACGGCCGTGACGGCGGTGAGGAGGTCACCCTCGGCGTGCGCTCCCACCTGGAGCTGGACGTCGCGCTTGATCCAGATCCGCGCGAGCGTCGGTCG
This sequence comes from uncultured Thermoleophilia bacterium, assembly GCA_963727515.1. Classification (GTDB taxonomy): domain Bacteria; phylum Actinomycetota; class Thermoleophilia; order Gaiellales; family Gaiellaceae; genus Gaiella. The sequence continues at coordinate 152,029 of CAVSGN010000004.1, forward strand.
GTGCGTCCGCGTGGTGGTCGCCATGACGCGACCACTCTCTGCGACGACGTACGCGCTCCTGCCCTGCCGGACGACCGCGACCGGCCGTTCCGGCACCACGACGACGCGGAGCGTGTGCGGGAACGCCCGGTCGAACCGCACAGCGGCGACGGTCGGGAGAGCCTCGACCGCGCGGAGCGACGCGTCGAGGTCGAACTTGAGCAGGCTTCTTCCCTCGTTTGGCTGCAGCACACGCCGGACCTGGGAGCGCACGCCGACCGGGCCACCGGCGACCTCGATCGTGCTCACCGCGAACACGGACGTCTCGCGCGCGGCGATCCACGCCAGCCCGGCTCCGAACACGATCAGGAGCGCGGTGAGGAGCGAGCGTCCCGTCGGGATGAACCGGGTGACCTCGGGGCGGCTTGTGACGAGCCGTCGCGGCGCGGGGGCCGCCACGGCCTGTGGGCGCGCACGGGGCCGTGATCTCTGGTCGGTTCGTCCCCCGTCGGCCACGGGACCGAGTTCGCCGCGCGGAGGCAGGCTCCTACGTCTCGGGGAGCGACAGATCGCCGAGGAGCACGACCTCGTGCTCGAGCTCGACGCCGTGCTCCTCACGCGCACGTCGTCGTGCCTCGGCCATGAGCGCGAGGCAGTCGGCCGTCGTCGCGCCGCCTGCGTTCTCGATGAAGTTCGCGTGCATCGGCGAGATCATCGCACCGCCGATCCGATAGCCCTTGAGCCCGCAGAGCTCGAGCATCCTCCCCGCACCGATCGACCTCTCGGGGTTCTTGAAGACCGATCCGAAGGTGCGCTTCGTCGTCGGCTGCGTGCTCTTTCGCCGCGTGACGAGATCCTTGACCTCGTCCCGGATCTCCGTGGGATCTCGCTCGGCGAGCTGGTACTCGACCGCAGCGACGACCTGACCGTGCTCCAGGTTGGAATGCCGGTAGGAGAGCCCGAGCTCAACGGGCGTCAGCCACCCCGTTCCGGCCGCCGTCGCGACGAGCGCGCGCACGAGGATGGCGCTCCAGTCGCTCCCGTAGGCGCCCGCGTTCATCCGGACGCCACCCCCTGCGGTGCCGGGAATGGCGCAGGCGAACTCGAGACCGCCGAGCCCTGCGTCGCGCGCCCGGTGCAGGCACACCGCGTTCGTCGCACCGCCGCCCGCGAGGAGCATCGTTCCCTCGGCGCGCGCGGCAGCGAGCTCCCCGGCGAGACGGAGCACGAGCCGGTCGACGCCGGCGTCCGCCGCCAGCACGTTCGACCCGAGCCCGACGGTCGCGACCTCCAGCCCGCGCTCGGCAGCGGCGCGCAGCGAGTGCTCCAGTTCCGCGAGATCGCGCGGCTCCGCATAGGCGCTCGCCGGCCCACCCGTGCCGATCGTGGTCAGTCGCGCGAGCGAGACGCCCTCGCGGAAGGGAGTGGAGTCACCGCTCACTCGGGCAACCTCTCGACGATCGCCCGTGCGATCTTCCACGGCTCCCCCACGCCGAACGTGATCACGAGATCGCCGGGACGCGCCCACGCGACCGCCAACGACGTGGCGTCCGCGTGCGTCGGCGCCCAGCCCGCCCTGACGTGCGGCGGCAAGGAGTCGACGACCAGCTTCCCGCTCACGCCGTCACGAGGCGCATCGCGCGCACCGATGATGTCGGTCACGATCGCCGCGTCGGCGATGCCGAGCGCCGTCCCGAGCTCCCTGTGCAGCTGGCGCGTGCGCTCGACGACGTGTGGCTGGTAGACGGCTATGACGCGGCCACGCGTCATCGAACGGGCGGTGCGAAGCGTCACTTCGAGCTCGGTCGGGTTGTGACCGTAGTCGTCGTAGACCGTGACGCCACCGCGGGAGCCGACGAGCTGGAGCCTCCTGTCGACACCGGTGAACGTCGTCATCGCGGCCTCCGCCTCCCCCGGGGCACGCCGGCGAGCTCGAGCGCGGCGATCGCAGCCGCCGCGTTCTGGCGATTGTGCTCGCCGGGGATCGACAGCTCGAGCGCGACCGGCTCGAGCTCCCAGCTGCGAACGACGTGAGGGACTCCCGCGAGCCACTCGTCGAAGAACGCCGTCAGCTCGGCTTCGGAGGCGTACGCCGCGTGGTGGTCGAGCTCGATGTTGGTGACGACCGCGATCTGCGGCGCCAGGGAGCCGATCGAACGGTCCGATTCGTCACCCTCGACCACGAGCCAGCCTCCCCCTGCGCCGGCGTTCCCGCCGAGCTGCGGGACGAGGCCGCCGATGATCCATGCGGGATCGCGACCGGTCTCGTGGAGGACGTACGCGATCATCGCCGCGGTCGTCGTCTTGCCGTGGGCGCCGCCGACGACGATCGACGGCTGGGCGGCCACGAGCTCGGCGAGGAATGCGGCGCGGGGCGTTCCGTCGATCCGGTGGGCATGCGCCGTCGAGACGACCACCTCCCAGCCCTCGGGCGGGGACGGGTCTCCACCGACGTCGACATCGATCCCGGCGAGCGAGCCCATGAAGATCGTGTCGCCGACGTCCCAGCCGCGAACCTCGGCACCGAGCGCGCGGGCGACGTTCGCGTACGCCGACATCCCCGACCCGCCGATGCCGACGAAATAGATCCTCCGGCCCGCGAGGGCTTTGTGTTGTTTCAACACAAGCGCTCGATCGTCGTCAGCGGCCGGCAAGCGCGATCAACCCCTCCGCGATCCGGTCGGCGGCGTCGACCCGGGCCATCGAGAGCATCGCCGCTCGCATCGCGGCGAGGCGCCCGGGATCGGCGAGCAGCTCCGCGACGAGCGCAGGCACCGTTTCGATCTCGTCGTTCGGGACGACGATCGCCCCTCCGCCACGCTCGAAGTGCCGTGCGTTGAGCGTCTGATGATCGGCAGTCGCATACGGATACGGGACGAGGATCGACGGCGTTCCTGCCGCAGCAAGCTCCCAGACGGTGCCCCCCGCACGGGAGACGGCGACGTCGGCTGCCGCGAGCACGTCGCCGAAGCGGTCGGTCTGAGGCATGAGGAGGTAGTCGGGGCGACGCACGCGGCTCTCGAGCGCGGGGAAATCCCGCTCCCCGGAGACATGGACGACGGCGGGGCCGCCGTCCCCCCAGGCCGTGACGGCCATCTCGTTCAGCGACGTCGCGCCCGCGAGCGCACCGAAGACCGCAACGACCGGCACGTCCGCACCGAGCCCGAAGCGCTCCCTCGCATCCGCACGATTCGCGCCGAGATGTGCGAGCGGCACCGGCCTGCCGACGACCTCGACCTTCTTGCCGTCATGGCCCGGGATCTCGTAGGCGAAGAAGAGACGGGAAGCGAAGGGCGCCGCGAGCCGGTTCGCGAGCCCCAGATGCGCGTCGGCCTCCGTCAGCGCAGCCGGGATCCGCGAGAGCCGCGCGGCGAGCACCATCGGCCCGGCGACGTACCCGCCGCCGCCCAGGACGACGTCAGGGCGTCTGCGCTTCAGGATCGCCCTGCATGCCAGTGGAGCCTTCCCTGCACGCCAGAGCGCTCGGAGCAGCTCGAGCGACGGCTTCCTCGGGAAGCCACTGATCGCGAACGGGTCGAGCTCGAACCCGGCCTCAGGAACCAGTCGCGACTCGACGCGGTCGGGACTGCCGGCGAACGTCACGGTCGCTCCGCGCTCGCGCAGCGCTTGCCCGACTGCGAGTGCGGGCCTGATGTGACCCGCGGTTCCTCCCGCTGCGATCACGACGACGAGCTTGGACGACGCGGTCATTCACAGCGATGTTAAGGAGAACGCCGACCGAAGCGAGCAGCACGATCAGCGACGAGCCTCCGTACGAGACGAACGGGAGCGGGATCCCGGTCAGCGGCGCGATCCCGAGCACCGCAAACAGGTTGACCGCCGCCTGGCCGCAGACGAGCGTCGTCAGCCCCGCGGCGAGCCTCTTCCCGAACGGATCGCGGCAGTTCAGGGCGATCCTGAAACCGGCCCAGGCGAAGACCGCGAACGCGACGATCACTGCGGTCGTACCGATCAGGCCGAGCTCCTCGCCGACGATCGCGAAGATCATGTCGGTGTGCGCTTCGGGGAGGTAGGAGATCTTCGAGACCCCCTGGCCGAGGCCCTCACCCGTGATCCCTCCCGACCCCATGCCGATGATCGCCTGGACGGTCTGGAACCCGGCGCCCTGTGGGTCCTGCCAGGGGTCGAGGAAGCTGAGGAAGCGCTCCCGCCGGTAGGGAGCGGCGTAGATCGCAACGGCGCCGAGGGCGAGGGCGACCGAGCCGACGAGCGTGAGCAGCCGCAGCGGCACCTCGGAGACGAGCAGGATCCCCGCGATCATGATGCTGAGCGAGATCGTCGTCCCGAGGTCCGGCTGGAGCATGATCAGCCCGAGGAAGAGCAGGACGACGAAGCCGAGCGGCTTCATCAGCTCGCCCACGGTGCGCGGTATGGGCCGCCGCGCGAGCAGGGCGCAGGCCCAGACGCACACGGCCAGCTTCGCGAGCTCGGACGGCTGCACGCTGATCGGCCCGAGCAGGAACCAGCGACGCGCACCGTTGATCGGCGGTGCGATCGCGACGACGGCAATGCAGAGGACGAGCGCTCCGATGAGAAGGATGGGAGCAAGCGTGCGGAGGCGGTGGTAGTCGAACCGCGACGCGAGCGCGAGAAACACCAGGCCGGCGAGGGCGTAGGCGCCCTGCTTGACGAGGAACGTCATCGGATCGCCGGCGCCGAGGGCGGCCGACGCCGACGTGGCGCTGAAGACCATCACGAGGCCGAAGGCAACGAGCCCGAGGGTGACGAGAACGAGGAGGCGCTGCTCGAGCTGTCCTGCGGATCGGGAACTCACCCCTGGAGCTTCTGCACCAGCTTCCCGAACTCCTCCCCACGCTGCTCGTAGCTCGTGAACTGGTCGTAGCTCGCGCAGGCGGGTGAAAGAAGGACGACGTCCCCTTCCCCGGCCTCGCGCGCCGCCGCTGCGACCGCTGCGGCGAGATCGCCGTGCCGCTCGAATGGGACGCCAACCGTCTCGAGGGCAGCCACGATCTCGTTCGCCGCCTCACCGATGACGTAGGCGCGATCGCGCAAGGCGAACGCCTCCGCGAGAGCCGCATACGGCTCCGCCTTGCCGCGCCCGCCGAGGATCACGAGCTTTCGTGCGCCGGGGAACGACGCCAACGCCCGCAGCGCTGCCGCGACGTTCGTCGCCTTGGAGTCGTTGACGTATCGCACACCTGCAATCGTCGCGACCTCCTCGATCCGGTGCTCGACACCGCGGAACGACGTCAGCGCCTCGGCGATGGCCGTGTCGGGGATGCCGGCCGCCCGTGCCGCCACGGTTGCCGCGGCCGCGTTCTCGCGGTTGTGCGCTCCGGGGATCCGCGGCTCCGCCGGCAGCGGGTCGTCGCCGTCGAACTCGACGCGGGCGGCGGCGCCCGGTAGAGGGCCGAGCCCCAGAGGAACGACCGCGACGTCGTTCGCGTCCTGGTTCTCGAAGATGCGCAGCTTTGCGTCGCGGTAGGCCTCGAAGCTGCCGTGCCGGTCGATATGGTCGGGCTCGAGGTTGAGCAGGACCGCGATCCGCGGTTGCAGCGTCTCGATGTCCTCGAGCTGGAACGACGACAGCTCACACACGATCCAGGCATCCGGGCCGATCACTCCCACGAGGCTCGTCAGCGGGCGGCCGATGTTGCCGGCCACCTCCGCCGGAATCCTGGCGGCTTCGAACATCGCGCCGAGAAGCGCAGTCGTCGTCGTCTTGCCGTTCGTGCCGGTGACACCGAGGATCGGATTCGGGAGCAGGCGCGCTCCGAGCTCGATCTCGGAGACCACCGGGATGCCCTTGCTGCGGGCGGCCGCGACCGGAGGCGCCTCCGACGGGACGCCCGGGCTCTTGACGACGAGGTCGACACCCTCGAGGGCGGCGTCATCCCAGTCGCCGAGCCGCACATCAGCCGCGAGACCAGACCGGTCGATCGCCGCCGAAGCATCGTATGCGCGGACGTCGACACCGGCGGCACGAAGTGCCGAGACGGCGGCCCTGCCCGAGCGGGCGAGGCCGATGACGAGGGCGCGAGTGAGAACGTCGGGCATCGGAGAAGCGTAGGGGACGACCGTCAGGTGCGCTGCGCGACCACGACGCCGCCGACGATGAGGGCGCCGCCGACCGCGATGGGCACCGTGACGTGCTCGCCGAGCACGGCGGCGGCAAGGATGAAGCCCGATACCGGCTGCAGGAACTGGAAGGTCGCGATCCGCTGGATACCTCCCCGATCGAGCGCCCAGTACCACCCAAAGTAGCCGAGGATCGAGGTGACGAGCCCGAGAAAGACGACGGCCCCCCACGACCTCGCACCTGCGTCCGGAAAGCCGTCGAATGCGAACAGCCCGAGGACGAGCGGCCCGAGGAGCACGGTCCCGAGCACGACGCCCCATAGTGTCGCGGAGACTGCAGAGACACCGCGGGGCGGCAGCATGGCACCCGCGACGTACCCCGCGGTGACGACGAGAGCCGAGGCGACGACGAGCAGGTCGCCGAGAAGCGTCGCGTCGCTCGCCGCCGCACCTCGGCCGCCGATGAGCACGACCTCGCCGGCGATCGCGACCGTACAGCCGATCAGCCAGGCACGTCCCGGCATCCGGCGACCGACGAGTGCTGCGTAGGCGCCGGTGAACACCGGCAGTACCGCGAGGATCATCACGCCGTGGAGGGCCGACGTTCGCTGCTGCCCGAGCGTGTAGACGACCGGGAAGATGACGAATCCCGCGAGCGCCGAGATGACAAGGAGCTTCCGCGATCTCTCGCCCTTGGGCATCGCGTGCCGCCCGCGACGCAAGAGCGGAAGGGCGACGAGGCCGGCGAGCACCGTCCGCAAGCAGGCGACGACGAGCGGCTCGAGATCATCGAGGGCATACCGCGTCACGATCGGCGTCGCACCCCAGACGACCATGACCGCCATCGCGACCGCGACCGGCACGAGCGCGGCGCGCCCGCCCGTGGTAACCCCGACTACGGAACGGACGACGCTTCGCCTCGCTTTCGCGAGACTACGCATCGCCCCTACAGCTTGAAGCGGAGGTAGTAGCGGTAGTAGAGGACGAACCCGATCGTGGAGAGGATCGCGCCCACGATCCAGAACCGCACCATGATCTTCGTCTCCGACCAGGCCTTCATCTCGAAGTGGTGGTGGATGGGCGCCATCAGGAAGACGCGCTTGCCGGTGCGCTTGAAGCTCGCGACCTGGATCATCACCGAGAGCGCCTCGAGCAGGTAGATCCCGCCGATGAAGACGAGGAGCACCTCGGTCTGGGTCATCACGGCGAGGCCCGCGATCGCGCCGCCGAGCGCCATCGATCCGGTATCGCCCATGAACACCTCGGCCGGGAACGCGTTGAACCAGAGGAAGCCGATCACTCCTCCGATCAGCGCCGCCGCGAAGATCGCGATGTCGAGGTAGTTGTCGCTGCGCAGGCCGACGTGCTCCGGAGCGGATCCACGAGATGGCAGCGATCGCGAGGAACGTGAGCAGCGAGATCGCGCACGTCCCGGCCGCGAGCCCGTCGATGCCCGTCGGTCAGGTTGACGCCGTTCGCCGTGCCGGCGATGACGACGAAGAGGAACGGGAAGTAGAGCGATGCCGAGGTCGATGTTGACGTCGACGATCGGGAAGTAGATCTCGGTGTCCAGGTAGCCGACCTTGGTCACGACCCAGTAGACGCCGATCGTGATCAGCGACGAGACCGAGCATCTTCCAGCGGCCGTTGAGACCGAGCGAGCGACGCTTCCGCACCTTGAGGTAGTCGTCGGCGAACCCGATCGCGCGCACCCGAGCGTCGTCGCGAAGAGCGTCAGCCCCGGCCACGTGTAGACCGAGAGGCAGGAGGAACGGCACGAGCGCCGCGGCGAGGATGAGCAGGCCGCCCATCGTCGGCGTGCCCTGCTTGACGACGTGGCGTGCGGGCCCCTCCTCGCGGATCTGCTGGCCGACGCCACTACGGCGCAGCCACTCGATGAAGGTTGGGCCGATCACGATGGCGATCACCATCGCGACGAGGCCGGCGATCAGGACTCGGACCATGCCCCGCCCGGTTCTCGATCGCGGCCGGCGACGCCTTCGAGGCCGACCGAACGCGACGCCTTGACGAGGATCGCATCACCCGGCTCGAGCAGTCGGAGAGCCTCGTCGAGCGCCGTCGCGTCCGGCGCCCGCGTGCGCCCCAGCCGCCGCCGCCGAGGTACGGCGCGGTGCCGCTCTCCGACCGCGACCACGAGCTCGATCCCGAGCTCGCGAGGAGCTCGCCGATCTCGGCGTGGTAGCGCTGCGACTGCGACCCCGAGCTCGGCCATCTCGCCGAGGATCGCAACCCGCCGACGCCGGCCCGCGACGCTCGTCGAGGTCGCGAGCGCGGCCCGCATCGAGGTCGGATTCGCGTTGTAGGCGTCGTTGACGACGAAGCCTCCGCCCGGCAGCGCGAGCACCTCGCTGCGCCAGCGGGACAGCCTGATGCGCGCCGGCACCCTCCTGCGCTCGTTCGAGCGGCAGGCCGAGCGCGTCGTAGGCGACGAGCGCCGCGAGCACGTTCTCGGCCATGTGGCGCGGCCGTGAACGGCAGCTCGCAGCGCGACGTCGCGATCGCCGAGCCCGAAGCGCCAAGCGTCGGCGGTGCGCTCGACCTGCGCGCGGTCGAAGCGGCGCACATCGATCGTCCCGCGGCCGAGATGCGGCTCGAGCAGCGGCTCGCCGGCCGGCACGACGACGATGCCTCCGGCCGGCAGCGCTGCGATCGCCTCGGCGTTCGCCTCGGCGACCTCCGCTCGACGCTGCCGACGAGCTCGAGGTGCTCGGGGCCGATCGGCGGTGACGACGCACGAGGTGCGGGCGCGCGATCCGGCACAGCTCGGCGATCTGCCCCGTCCGCGCATGCCCATCTCGGTGACGAGCACGTCGGTGTCCGGCTCGAGCCGGCAGACGGTGAGCGGCAGGCCGATCTCGTTGTTCAGGCTCGCCGCGGCGGCAGATGGTCGGACGTGACGCGGCGCAGAGCGCGCCGAGCGCGTCCTTCGTCGACGTCTTCCCGGTCGAGTCCGACGACGGCGACGACGCGAGCGTCGCTTCGCGACCGCACGAGCGAGGCGAGCGCTGCGAGCGCCGCCTGCTGGTCGTTCGGGGACGAGCGTGGCCGCGCCGCGTGCGCGCGGCGTCGTGCACGTGCTGGACGCCGGCGTTGAGGGCGACGAACAGGTCGCCCGGCGCCACCGCGCGGGAGTCCGCCTTGATCCCCGTGACGGCTGCGTCAGCCGAGGCAGGACGCTCGAGCTCGCCGAGCGCGAGACCTCGATCTCTTTCCACGCGACCGGAATCATGCGGTGCGGCCCGGCAGCGCGTAGCGCCTCGCGGGCAACGACGCGGTCGTCGAAGGGCTCGATCGCGCCCGCCGTCTCCTGCCCCTGCTCGTGGCCCTTCCCGGCGATCACGACGACATCTCCCTCCGTCGCGAGCGACACGGCCCGTCGGATCGCACTACGACGGTCGGGATCGATCTCGACGTCGGTCCCCGCTCCCTGGAGGATGTCCTGGATGATCGCGAGCGGGTCCTCGCTCCGCGGGTTGTCCGACGTCACGATCACGTGGTCGGCACGCTGCGAGGCGACCGCCCCCATGATCGGGCGCTTGCCGCGGTCGCGGTCGCCACCCGCTCCGAAGACGCAGATCAGGCGCCCGTCGCCGAGCTCGCGCGCCGCCTGGAGCACGATGTCGAGCGAGTCGGGGGTGTGGGCGTAGTCGACGATGACCGCGAACGGCTGGCCCTCGTCGACGGCCTCGAAGCGACCCGGCACCCCGGTGACCGCCAGGATGCCCTCGGCGATCTCGTCGTCCTCGATGTCGAGAAGCAGACCGGCGGCAACGACGCCGAGGACGTTCTCGACGTTGAACCGACCCCGCAGCGGCGTCTCGATCTCGATGCCGGCGGCGCGAAACCTGCTTCCGTGAGGCCCCACGACGAGATCCTCGGCGCGCACCTCCGCCGCCTCCGTCAGTCCGAAGGTGACGATCGGCGCCCGAGCCGCCTCGACGAGCTCGAGCGCGAGCCGGCGGCCGTGCTCGTCGCCGATGTTCACCGCGGCCGGTGGGGGCTGGGCGCCGACGAACAGCCGTCTCTTGGCCTGGTAGTACTCCTCCATCGTCCCGTGCAGGTCGAGGTGGTCCTGCGTGAGGTTCGTGAAGACGAGCACGTCGAAACGCACCCGGTCGAGCCGGCGCAGGACGGAGCCGTGTGACGAGGCCTCGACGGCGACGCTCCGGTCTCCCGCGTCGAGCATCTCGCGGAACAGGCGTTGCAGGTCGATCGCCTCCGGTGTCGTGTGCAATGCGGGGCGACGCTCTCCTCCGACGATCCAGTCGACCGTCCCGACGAGCCCCGACGGTCGCCCGGCGGCCTCGAGAACCGACTGGAGCAGGAAGGTCGCCGTCGTCTTGCCGTTCGTGCCGGTCACCCCGGCGACCTCGAGCGAGCGCGTGGGCTCACCGAAGAAGAGGTCTGCCGCGACGGCCATCGAGAGCCGGGCATCCTCGACGAGCAGCTGCGGGACGTCGAGATCGAGCGGCTGCTCGACGACGAGGGCCGCGGCGCCGGCCGCCACCGCGGCCTCGGCGAACGCGTGCCCGTCGACGCGCGAGCCCGGGACGCAGAAGAACGCCGCGCCGGGTGTGACGCTCTCGGCGCTGTACGCAAGATCGGTGATCTCGACGGCTTCGTGGGCGCCGATCTCGCTCGCCGCGAGCACGCGCGTCAGGTCGTCGAGGTCCACGAGTCACCATTCTACGGAGGCCCCGGAAGTCGCCTCTCGCTCACCCGTCGCGCACGGGCTACTGGGCGGCCGCGTCTCCCGGCGTGTGCGTCTCCGGGGCGTCCGGTGGAACCTCCATGTACTGGAGGCAGAACCGGGCCAGATCCCGGAACGCCGGCGCTGCGACAACGCCACCGTAGATGTTGCCCCGTGGCTCGTCGACCATGACGAGAATGGCGAACCGAGGGCTCTTGGCCGGCACGAGGCCGACGAACGAGGCGACGTACTTGCTCACGTAGTCGGCCGTTCTCGGCCTTCTGGGCCGTGCCGGTCTTGCCCGCGACCGTGTAGCCGGGGATCGCCGCTTCGGTCCCGGTTCCCTCGAGGACGACGTCGCGGAACATCGCCATCATCCGATCCGCTGTGTGGGTCGAGACGACCCGTGTGCCCGTGTTGCTCCGCACACGCTTCGGTCCCGATCTTCTCGATCAGCCGCGGCGTATGGCGGACGCCGCCGTTGCCGATCGTCGCGTACGCCGAGACCATCTGCAGCGGCGTCACCGCGATGCCCTGGCCGATCGGCACGTTCCCGATCGTCGATCCCGACCACTCGTCGACGGGCAGCACGAGGCCCGAGCTCTCGCCCGGGTAGTCGAGACCTGTCGGCCGGCCGAAGCCGAAGCGATCGACCCAGGAGGCGAGCGCACCGGCGCCGAGCTTCTCCGCGATCGTGATCGTTCCGACGTTCGACGACTGCGAGAGGATCTCCCTGACGCTCAACACCTCGGTGCCGCGCGAGTGCGCCTCCCGGATGACGCGATCGGCGACCTGGATCGTCGGCGCGAGCGTGAACCGCGTCGTCGGCGCCACCACGTTGTCCTCGAGCGCCCCCGCGATCGTCACGATCTTGAACGTCGACCCGGGCTCGTACGCATCGGTGAGGGCACGGTTCCTCCTCGCGTCCGGAGAGGCAGTCGAGAAGGCATTCGCGTTGAAGGTGGGGTAGTTCGCCATCGCCAGGATGGCACCCGTCCGCGGATCCATCACGATCGCAGCCGCTCCCCGTGCCCCGAACTCCCGCACCCTGCTCGCGAGGATTTGCTCGGCTTTCGCCTCGATCTGGTGGTCGATCGTCAGCGTCACATTTCGCCCAGGGCGTTCGGGTCTCGACGTGACGACGTCGATGGCACGGCCGAACGGATCCTTGGTGATCGTCTCGAACCCGTTCCTTCCGGCGAGGGTCTTGTCGAGCGAGCTCTCGAGGCCGTCGAGGCCGTGGTTGTCGGTCCCGGCGAAGCCGAGGACGTTCGCGGCGACACTCCGCTGGGGATACGTTCGCAGCTCCTCGGCGTAGAAGCCGATGCCCGGCAGGTCGCGCTTCCTGAGCGCGTCGGCCTTGGCCGGGTCGGTCTTCCGGGCGATGTAGACGAACCCCTTCGAGCGATCCTTGAGGGTGGGATAGAGCTCGTTCGGATCGAGCCCGAGCGTCTTCCCGATCACGACGGCCGCGCGTTGGGCATCCACGATATTGCGGGGGTTCGCGTAGACCGTGGTCGCCTGCTCACCGATCGCGAGCGGCTCTCCCGTACGGTCGTAGATCGTGCCGCGCCCGGCCGGGATCTCGATCGTCTCGCGGTGCTGGGTCGTCGCCATCGCCGCGAACCGGTCGTGCTGGGCAGCCTGCACGTACGCCGCCCGGGCGACGGCAACGCGCGAAGAGGAGCCCGAACGTGATGAGAAGCAGGAGAATACGGTGATTCGCGCGCCGCTCTCTCACTTCGGCCCGAGCCGTACGTACGTCGTCGTCAGCGCGTCCGCCTCCTGGAGCCCGAGGCGGACCCTCGCCGCATCCTCGATCCGGAGCTGCGACGACGCACTCGAGAGCCGCGATCGTAGGACAGCGTTGTCCGCCCGGAGCTGAGCCCGCTCCCGACTCAGTCCGTCGAATTCCATGTTCAGCTGCAACACGAGGACGTTCACGGCCACGATGCCGGCGAGCATGACGCCGATCAGCAGGATCCAGGCCACGCCTCCGGCGAACGGGGCGCGAGGGCGAACCGTGCCGACCTTGGCGCGTGCCGCCTTCCTCGGCGCGCCCGACTGGGCAATCGTCGACATCAGGTCTTCACCGCCACGCGAAGGCGGGACGAGGCGGCGCGCGGGTTGTGGTCGAGCTCGGCAGCGGAGGGCCGCACGGGCCGCTTGGTGAGCAGCCGGAGCTCCGGCTGCTTGCCGCAGACACAGATCGGGAAGTCGGGCGGGCAGGTGCATCCCTTTGCTCCCGCGACCATGAACTGCTTCACGATCCGATCCTCGAGGGAGTGGAAGCTGATCACGGCGAGCCGTCCACCGGGCCGGAGCATCGCGACCGCGGCGGGTAGAGCCGCCTCGAGCTGACCGAGCTCGTCGTTGACGGCGATCCTGAGCGCCTGGAAGACGCGCTTGGCAGGATGCCCTTCCCCGAAGCGCGCCGGGGTCGGGATCGCCATCTTGATCACGTCGACGAGGTCGAGCGTTCGGAAGAAGGGCCGCTCCGCGCGACGGCGCCCGATCGCCCGTGCGATCGGCCCCGCATAGCGCTCTTCCCCGTACCGCCGGAAGATCGTGGCGAGCTCCTTCTCGTCCCAGGTGTTCACGATCGTCGCCGCCGTCACGTCACCCGCAGGATCCATGCGCATGTCGAGCGGCGCGTCGGTGGCGTAGGAGAACCCGCGCTCGGGGCGGTCGATCTGCATCGAGGAGACTCCGATGTCGAGCAGGATCGCGTCGGCCTTGATGTCGTTCGTGGAGAGCTGCGTGAGGATCAGGGCGAAGTCGCCGCGGAGGAACCGCACGTCGACCCCGGCCTGCGCCTTGAAGCGGTCGAAGTGCGCCTTCGCGCTCGGGTCGCGGTCGATGGCGACGAGCTTTCCGCTGCCCGCGAGATCGTCGGCCAGCAGGCGAGCGTGCCCACCTGCGCCGAAGGTGGCATCGACGACGGTCTCGCCCGGCTGCACGGCGAGAAGCTCGCGCACCTCGTCCGCGAGGACGGGGGTGTGATCAGACGCGCTGTGCGGCAAGACGTTCGGCAGCATGGTCGGCACTCCCTTCGATCCCTTCCAGGCGCTCCGCCCAGACGGCGCGATCCCAGATCTCGAGGTGATCGTTGTTCCCGATCACCGTGACGTCCTTGGTGAGGTTCCCGTAGCGAATGAGGTGAGCGGGCAGCAGCACGCGCCCCTGCTTGTCGGGCGTGTCCTCGGCGGCGCCGCCGAAGAACAGGCGTTGAAGCGTGCGAGCCTCCGAGCTGAGCGGGTCGAGCCCGCCGATGCGGTCTGCGATGGACGAGCGCCAGGCGTCTGCGGGATAGACGTCGACGCTGCGGTCGAGCCCCTTCGAGAGGACGACGCCGCCGGCCAGCGAATCGCGAAAGCGTGCCGGCAGCGTGAGCCGGCTCTTGTCGTCGATGGAATGGTCGTACTGGCCGATGAACATGCGCGCTGCTCCACAGTTGCTCCCACGTTTCCCCACTCTAAACCACTTTCCCCCACTTTGCAACCCTGTAGCTCCACTCGCGCCGACCCGTATCCTGGGCGCGATGAACGGCACCCCGCGAGACGACACCACGAGCGCGATCCTCGACGACGAGGACCGGCGCTACGTCGAGAGCCTCGCCCCGGGCGCCGAGCGCGATGCGGTCGTCGCGAGCGTGCTCCGCTACCGCGCACCCGAGGCGCTCGCGGCCGGTGACCCGCTTCCCGCGGTCACGCTCCGGCGGGTCGCGGATCTCGCACCGACCAGCAGACGACCCTCGAGGAACGGCGCCGACAGGCACGCGAGACCGCCGCGCGCCTCGGCCTGACGATGCCGCTCTTCCTCGACGGAATGGAGAACCACGCGAGCCGTGCATTCGCTGCCTGGCCCGAGCGACTCGTGCTGGTCGACGCCGAGCCCAGGATCGCGTACCCGGGTCGGCCCGGCCCCTGGGGGTTCGCGCCGGAGGAAGCGGAGCACCAGCTCGCCGCACTCCTCGAAGGCACAGCGCCTCCCGCGTGACAGCGACCGATCGATCGTGTTGACTATCGGCGTGTCACCGGGGGTCACGGGTCATTTCTCGCGGAGGGGTTTCCTCGGCGCGTCGGCGCTCGCCGCTGCGGGAGCACTCGCACCGCGCGCCGCGGGCTCTGGTGTTGCCGGCCACGGGCGCTTCGCGGCAGGCGAGTGATCCCGCGGCCCGCCAGTTCGTCTCGCGCCCCGACCTGCTGCCGCCGCCGATCGAGATCCTCACCTCGGGTGCCGGACAGGCGAAGGGCCAGATCCTCCTCGCCCCGTTCAGCTTCCCGAGCACACCACCGTCGATGGAGGCGAGCGGCCCACTGATCGTCGACCGCACAGGCCAGCCGCTCTGGTTCGAGCCGCGCACCAACGTGACGGCGATGGACCTCCAGGTCCAGCGCTACCGCGGAGCACCCGTGCTGACGTGGTGGGAAGGCACCGTGTTCGGCGGATACGGCGGCTCGTTCGTCATCGCCGACGACGCCTACACCGAGATCGCCCGTATCCGGGCGAAACGGCTACAAGGCGGATCTCCACGAGTGCGTGATCACGTCGCGCAACACGGCGCTGGTCTCGATCTACAACCAGATCCGTGCCGATCTCACGCGCATCGGCGGCCCGTCAACGGACGCCTGGTCGAGGGTGTGATCCAGGAGATCGAGATTTCCTCAGGACGCGTGTTGTTCGAGTGGCACAGCTTCGACCACATCGCACTCGAGGAGTCTTTCGACGTCTCGCTCCAACGCGGACGGAAACGTCGACTATCTCCATCTCAACTCGATCGGCGTCGACAAGGACGGGCACCTGCTCGTGTCGGCGCGGAACACCTCGGGCGTCTACAAGATTCATCGACGCACCGGAGCCGTGATCTGGCGTCTCGGTGGCAAGCGGAGCGACTTCACGCTCGGCTCCGGAGCCTCGTTCGCGTTCCAGCACGATGCGCGCCGGCATAGCCGACGGGACGATCACGATCTTCGACAACGCCGCCGGCCGTCCGACGGACAGCGGCATCGCGACGCGCGTGCTCCGCCTCCGGCTCGACACGGGATCGAAGACCGCCACGCTCGTGCGCGACTATCAGGCGCCCGAGCTGCGCACGGCCTGGGCGATGGGGAACGCCCAGCAGCTCGCCGACGGCGGGCTCTTCGTCGGCTGGGGCACGTATCCGGGAGTCAGCGAATTCGGGCCGGACGGACAGCTCCGCTTCGACGCCCGCTTCGCCGGGACCTCCGTCACCTATCGCGCTCGCCGCGAGACCTGGGTCGGGCGCCCGACGACGCGGCCCGCGATCGCGACGCGCACGTTCGCGGACGGGCCGACGCGGGTGTTCGCAAGCTGGAACGGCGCCACCGAGGTCGCGCGCTGGCAGGTGCGCGCCGGCTCGAGCGCCGGCGACCTCCGGCCGCTCCGGACCGTGACGCGCCGCGGTTTCGAGACGTCGATCGACCTCCGCGCGCGGCCGCGCTTTGTCGCTGCCGTGGCCCTCGACCGTCAGGGCTCGGTACTCGGCATGTCACGGCCCGTGCGCACCTGAGGTCAGCGCGGCACGCGTACCCCGAGCGCCTCGAGCCTCGGCAGAACCTCCTGCGCGAAGTACTCGAGCTCGCCGGTGTAGTCGACGAAGCTCAGCGTCATCCCGCCGAAGCCCGCATCCCAGAACCGCTTGATCTCGGCAGCGACGTCGTCCGGTGAGCCGATCAGCGGGCAGACGCCGTGCCCTCCTGCGAAGCGGCCGCGGAACATCTCGAGCATCTCGGGGCTGAACGACATCGCGTACAGGCCCTGGAGTCGCATCAGGTTGTCGACGGCGTCCCAGTCGGCGTTCTCCTCGGCATACCAGCGGTGGAACTCCTCCGCCTCTGCCTTCGTCTCGCGGCAGACGCAGTACGACGGCGTGAACACGCCGGTCTCGCGGCCGTAGTTGTCCCGCGCGTTGGCCTGCACGGTCTTGACGACCTCGGCGCCGTCGTCCGGGCCACCGACGACCGTGAAGACGACGTTGGAGTTGCGGGCGGCGAAATCGCGCCCCTGGGTCGACGACCCGGCGTTGAGGATCGGCAGGAGCCCGTCGTAGGGCTTCGGCATCGACTCGACGCCCTTCAGCTGCCAGAAGCGGCCGTCGATGTCGTAGCGGCCCGGCTCCGTCCACAGGCGCTCGACGATCTCCCACCACTCCTGCGCGTAGGCGTAGCGGTCGTCGTGGTCCTGGGGCAGGTCGACGCCCATGGCCTCGTACTCCGGCTTGTTCCAGCCGGCGACGATGTTCAGCCCCGCGCGGCCCTTCCCGATCTGATCGACGGTTGCCATCGCCTTCGCCGCGACGAGTGGGTGGTTGAACGCCGTGTGAATGGTCGCGAAGACGAAGAGCCGCTCGGTCTCGGCAAGCAGGCCGGCCGCGAGTGCGACGGGATCGAGGACGCCCTCGTGGAAGTTCGTGTCGCCGCCGTAGCCGATCCAGCGCGCGATCGGGAGCATGAAGTCGATCCCGACCTCGTCGGCGAGCTTGCCCAGGCGGAGGTTGTCGTCCCAGGTCGCCTTCCAGCGATCCTCGATCTTCGTCACGGCCATGCCGGACGAGCAGTTGGCCGAGAAGAGGCCGAGCTTGAGGTCGCGGCCGTCGAGCAGGGATTTCGTCACGAGTCGTCTCCTTCTGGGTCGGTGTCCGGGAAAAGGCCGCGCATGCGGCCGGCGTGCATGACGAGGGGCGGTCGGTCGGTGACGTTGGTGGCAACGACCCGACCGACGAGGATGATGTGGTCGCCACCGTCGTGCTGGGCGTGCATCGCGCACTCGATCGTGGCGGAGACGCCCTCGAGCAGCGGCGCCCCGACGGAGCCACGCGAGACGGCGAGACCGTCGAACTTCTCCTCCCCCTTGCGGGCGAATTGCCACGCGAGCGGCTCCTGGTCGGCGGCGAGCAGGTGCAACGCGAATCCCGGAGCCTCGAGCCACACGTCGAGGCTCCCCGAGCGGCGATCGACGCTCCAGAGGACGAGCGGCGGCTCCAGCGAGACGGGAGCGAGGCTCACCATCACGAGCCCGGCGTCACGCCCGTCAGGGTGGGATGCGGTGACGACGACGACGCCGGTCGCCCACGCGCCCGTCGCGGCGCGCACCGTGTCGACGTCGACCGACCGAAGCTCGCTCGCATCCATCGCCCAATACTGACATGTCACCGACGTCAGAGTGAGACCGGCTGCGGTGCGACGCCGCGGCCTGTCAGTGCTGCCGCGCCACAGCGGGCGGCGAAGGCGACCGCGTCGTGTGGATCGAGCCCCGCGCCGAGCGCGTAGGTGATGCCCGCCATGAACGAGTCACCACAGCCGTACGCGTCGACGCGCACTCCGGGCACGGGCGCCGCGACGAACGGGCCGCCCGGCTGCATCCAGCCTCCGAGCGCACCGGAGGTCGTGACGACGAGCGTCGGTTCGGGGTCGATGTCACCAGCGTGGTAGCGCTCGGCCTCGTCCTCACCGCTTCCGATGAGGGCGTCCAACTCGACCGCCCCGCGGCGGAGATTCTCGGCCTCACGCGTGGTGGCGGTGAGCACGGGCGCCCGCCGCGCTGCAGCGAGCGCATCGACGTCGCCGGCGATGAACAGCACCGCGTCCATCTCCGCCAACGCGTGCCAGGGAAGGCTCTCGTCGTGGCCGCGCGCGCGCAACTTCGGCCCGACCGTCGTGATCGTCCGCTCGCCGACGTCGTCGATGTGCGTCAGCGCCCATCGTTGCGGTTGGGGATAGACACTCGCGTGAACGCGCACGCCGCGCGCCTCGAGCTCGGAACGGGAACGTCGACCGAGCTCGTCGTCGCCGAGCGCCGTGAAGAGATGGGCCTCGTCTGCGAGCAACGCGAGCTGGATCGCCGCAACGCCGCCCCCGCCGCCCGCCTGCTCCCACGATTCCGTCGAGTGGGCGATCTCGCCCGCCGCCGGAACGTGCTCGACGCGCGTGAACCTGATCCACTCCACATGTCCGACGACGGCGACCTTCATGGGGAGAAGTGTCACAGATGCGGTCAGGCAAGGAGCCGGCGATGCACCTCGACCGTCTCTGCGGAAGGGCCGACACCGAGCTCGTCGCGAAGCCGCTGACGCAACGCCTCGTACGCGAGCAGCGCCTCCGCGCGGTTTCCGCGCGCCGCGTGGATCTCCATCAGAAGGCGCGTCCCGCTCTCCCTGAGGGGTGCCAGCTCGGTCAGCCGATCAGCAGTGCGTTCGGCAGTCGACAGCTCGCCGCCTCCGATGTGCAGGGCGGCGAGCCCGGCGAGCTCGAGGGCGCGGATCCGGGTCGCGTCGAGGCCGCGCCGTCGCGCAGTCACCCACAGGCCCGACTCGCCGGGCAGGAACTGACGCTCCGAGACGTGCTGCGCGACCCTGGCAGGCCCCCAGACCGACGGCCAGTCCTCACGCGCAGCGCAGCTCTCGGCCCGGTGGAGCGCCTCGGATGCCGCCTCGATGTCGACCCACGTGTCCGCAGGCAACGCGAGACGAACCTCCGAGCGACCGTCGACCGGAACGACACGCCGCAGCTTCGAGAGCAGCGCGCTCAGGGCTGCGTCGGCGGCGTCCGGAGGAGCCTCGCCCCAGAGGAGATCCACGAGTGCCTCGCGCGTCACGACCGTTCGCCGCCCGAGGGCGAGGTGGGCGAACAACAGCCGCCCTTGCCGCCCCGGCAGTAGCCCATCGACGCGCACGCCCCCGATCCGGGCTGCGAGAGGTCCGCAGAGCTGGATTCGAGCGTCACTCACGCCTCCGACACGATGCCACGATTCAGCCCCGCCCGGTAGGCAGAGCCCGCCAAGGTTGCGCCAAGGTTGCCGCAGCCGCCGTCTCCAATACTGTCTCCACATCGACGCGAAGGAGACGCAATGGGCATGCGGATCGATTGCGAGTGTGGCGAGGTCGTCAAGGCCGAAACCGACGATGAGCTCGTCGCGAAGGTCGAGGCTCACGTCGCGAGCGACCACCCGGAGCTCGTCGGGAAGCTGGGTCGCGACGACGTCATGGGCATGGCGGTCGAAGACGACTGACGTGTGACGGATCGGGAGCGTGCACCCGGTCGTGGCGCGCGCCTGTAGCGGCGAACGACGCGACCGGGTCTGCACTCCTCGTGACGAGCCGTGGTGCCGGCGCCTCCGGCGCGACCTCACACGGCCGCTTCTCCGGGCGTTTCATCGATGATGAGCACCGTGGCGATCCCTCCGTTCGAGACGTTCTACGCCGAGCACAACTCCGAGGTGCTCGGCCTGCTCCGCCGCAAGGTCGGCCGTGACCGTGCCGATGACGCGTTCCAGGAGACGTTCCTGCGGGCACTGCGCGCCTACGACCGCCTGGAGCACGGCGAGCATCTCCGCGCCTGGGTTCTCACGATCGCATCGCGGGTCGCGATCGACGTCCATCGCCGCACGCGACCGACGAGCGAGGTCCCGGAGCTCCCGCACGAGGACGCGCGTCCTGCCTACGAGGATCTCGGCGAGCTCACCGACGGACTGCCCGCCAAGGAACGGGCCGCCGTCGTGCTCCGCTATGGCTACGACCTGACCTACGACCAGATCGCGGCGGCGCTCGACTCGAGCCCCGATGCGGCACGCCAGGCGGCCTCCTCCGGGCGTCCGCCGTCTCAGAAAGGAGGTGCGCCCGTGACCGTCCCCACCGATCTCGACAGCCGTTTCCGCGAGGCGGCCGTCCGTAGCGGGCTGCTCGACGCGGGCTACGACGTCTTCGACAGCCCGGTCGGCCCGCTCCTCGTTGCCGCCGGCAAGCGCGGCCTGCTGCGGATCTCGTACGACGCCGACATCGAGGAGCATCTCGAGTGGCTCTCGCGCGTGGCCGGTCGCACGGTGCTGCGCGCACCGCGCCTCGTCGACGATGCGCGGCGCGAGCTCGACGAGTACTTCGACGGGAAGCGTCATGGGTTCGACCTCACAGTCGACCTCCGCGACGTGACGCCGTTCAGCGAGCGGGTCCTGAGGGAGCTGGCGCGCATCCCGTTCGGCGAGACGGCCACCTACGCGGAGCTCGCGGTGCGGGCCGGAAGCCCGAAGGCAGCGCGTGCCGTCGGGATGACCATGAACCGCAACCGGATTCCGATCGTCCTCCCCTGTCACCGCGTGATCGGAGCAAACGGCAGCCTCGTCGGCTACGCGGGCGGGCTGGATCGCAAGGTCGCGCTGCTGACGCTCGAGGGCGTGCTCCTCTGACGGTGGCCGCGAAGGAACGCCGCCGCGAGAGCCGACGCCAGGAACGCGAGCCCGGCGACGCAGAGGACGACGCCACGGAACGTGTCGATGCCGGCCGCGCGTGCGGCGCCAACCGCTGAGGGGTCGAACGGGGTATCGCCCGTGCCGCCGTGCCTGACGAACAGCCACCCGGCCAGTGCGCCGATGGCGGCTACAGAGAGGATGCCGCCGACCCGCGCCACGGTCTGGTTGAGGCCGGCGGCGACTCCGGCAAGACCCTCCGGAGCGGGCGCGAGCGCGGCGGCGGTGATCGGTGCGACGACCGCCGGCAGGCCGATCGCGAACAGGCAGACGCTCGCGACGGCCCACGTCCACGCGTCCGGTCGGCTCGAGACGGGCAGGAGGAGCAGCATCGCGAGACCGACTGTCGCCGCGCCGACCGCGATCGGCACCCTCGGCCCGTTGCGATCTGCATAGCGCCCGAAGCGGGGCGCGAGGAGGATCAGTCCGATGCTGGGCGGCGAGAACACGAGTCCGGCGAGCGACGGCGAGAAGCCGAGGAACTGGAGGTAGACGGGCAGGAACAGCAGCTGCGCGAGGAGCGCCGCATACATCACGAGCGTGACGAGATTCGCAGCGGCAAGCCCCGGCTGCCGAAGGAGCGCCGGCGGGATGACGGGATCGCGCGAGCGCAGCGTCCAGGCGACGAGGCCGATCAGCGCGGCGACCCCGACGAGGAGGAACGGCAGGACCGCAGAGAAGCCGCGCTCGCGCACCTCGACGATGGAATAGCTGAGCCCGACGAGCGCAACGGCTACGAGTGCCGAGCCGACGACGTCGAGGGTCGAGCGTCCGTGCGTACGCTCCTCCTCGCCGCGCCCGGCGACCGCCAGCGCAACCGTGACGACGGCGAGCGGGACGTTGATCAGGAACACCCAGCGCCAGGAGACGGTCTGCACGATCAGGCCACCGAGCGCCGGGCCACCGACCGTGGCGAGGCTCGTCAACGACGTCCACAGCCCGATCGCACGCCCCGCCTGTCCCGCCCAGGTGACCCGAAGCAACGCGAGGCTCGTGGTCGTCAGCACCGCCCCGCCGACGCCCTGCAGAGCGCGGCCGACGATCAGCACCCCCTCGTTCGGCGCAAGTGCCGTGAGGAGCGATGCGATCGCGAAGAGGATGACGCCCACGACGAACGTCCGCCGGAGCCCCACGCGATCGCCGATCGCCCCGCCGATGAGGTAGAACGCAGAGAGGGAGAGCGCGTAGGCGAGATACACCCACTGCTGGCCCGCGAGGCCGAGGCCGAGGTCGTCGTCCATCGCCGGCAACGCGACGATGACGACGGTCGTGTCGAGGAAGGCCAGAGCGGAGCCGAGCGCGGTCGCGAACAACGTCAACAGCCGCACGCGCTGTGCGGTGTGGTGCCCGATCGCGGCCGGACGCTCTCGATTCATCGCGCTACGCTAGCGCCCACAGGGTTCGCGACATCGGAACCTGCCGGTAGGGGCACGCTCACTCGAGCAGCCGGTACCCCCTTCCCCAGACGTTGACGACGTACGGAAGCTCGGCGCCCGCGGCGCAGAGCTTGCGGCGCAACCGTGACGCGTGCGAGTCGACCGTGCGCGTCACGAGACGACCGCCGTAGCCCCAGACGTCCCGGAGCAACTCCTCCTTCGAGAACACGCGATGAGGATCGCGGGCGAGGCCGACCGCAAGGTCGAACTCGCGCGCCGCGAGCGACACGGGGACGCCGCGCACCCGCACCTGGCGCGCACGCCGGTCGACGACGAGCTCCCCCACCTCGAGGACGTCGGCCGGCCCTGCGACCCGGCGTAGCACCGCGTGGATCCGGGCGACGAGCTCGGGGTAGAGCTCGCGCTCTGCGACATCGTCGGCTCCGCGCTCGAAGGCACGGACGCGCTCGACGGGGTCGGCGCCGGAGGCCGTCAGAACGATCACCGGGACGTTCCTGTCCCAGCGCCGCCCCGGCTCCCCTTCACGCAGGCGGGCGCACAACTCGGCCTCACCGGCGAGGACGATGTCCGGCCGCTTGCGCTCCGCGAGGTCGAGCGCCTGCGCGCTCCAGCCGGCCTCGTGAACGTCGAAACCGTCCGACCGCAGGTTGCGCTCGAGGTATCCCGGGCGATCGGTTCCCGGGTCGGCGAGGAGAAGGGCCGCACGCATCCCTCCACGGTAGGGCCGGGCTCGACCCCGCGCCAGATGTCCTTTACGCCGGATGTGTGACGATCAGTCCCCAGCTGTCCGAAGCGCCCAGGGGAGCTCCTCGAGCAGCGCATCCGTCCACACCTGCACGGTCTTTGCGCGCCGGTAGTAGCGGTGGATGCCGCCCTCGAGCGCAAAGCCGATGCCGCCGTGCACCTGCTGCACGCGGGCTGTCACATCGCGGCAGGCGCGCCCGGCCCAGGCGAGGGAGTCGCGTGGGAAGCCCGCATCGGGATCCGTCGCAGACCAGGCCGAGAGCAGGAGACCGTCGCGCGCGAGGGCCGCGTCTGCAAGATGCGCCTGCACCGCCGGTAGCGCCGAGAGCGGCGCCCCGAACTGCTCGCGCGACCTCGCGTGGTCGATCGCCTTCTCGAGCGCTGCGTCGGCGAGACCGGCCAGATACGCGAGCGTGACCGCACCGAAGACACGCAGCCGGGCCGGGTCGGTGGGCGACGGCAGATCGACGGCACGGAGCGTCCCCGTCCCATCGAGCGTCGGCTCCCGCTCGCCGTCCTCGACCCTGCCCGCTCCGTGGCGAACGCGACCGCCGAGCGCAAGGGGCGCTCCCAGCGTCGCGTCGTCGACGAGGGAGAGCGGCGCGACGACCCGACCGAGCTCGATCCCTCCGGCCACGGCAGCCCCGAGCAGCCCGGGATCGTCCCAGAGCTCCGCCCAGCCGATCTCCGCGAGGCGCGTGGAGAGCAGGTCGTCGCGGTCGTCCTGCCACGCGCCGAAGACGGGCTCGAGGGGCGGCTCCCAGCCCGACAGGACCGCCCGCATCGACTCGGCGAACAGCTCCAACTCGTGCTCGGCCGCGAACCTCATGCTCCCACCTCGGCCAGCACCGCATCGGTGTCCGCCCCGAGCGTGGGGGCCGGTTGCGTTGCTGCGGGATCCTCGCCGTCGAACCGGAACAGGCCGCCGAGGACCGTCATCGGGCCGATCCCGGGCTGCGCGACATCCTGAACAAGGCCGTTCGCACGCGCCTGCTCATCCGCATGGACCGTCTCGCGCGCGAGGACGGGGCCGGCGGGGACCGATGCCGAGCCGAGCCGGGCGAGCCACGCCTCCACCGATTCACGCGAGATCTCCCGTTCGATCGCAGTCGTCACGCGCTGCTTCGCGAGGAGGACGTGCGGATCTGCGGGTACGAGGTCCGGTTCCGCGATCGTCGAGTCCTCGAGCCCGAACAGCCCGAGGAACGACTCGCGCTGGGCGAGATTCAGGCAGGCGACGGCGAGAAACCCGTCGGCCGCCTCGTAGCAGCGGTAGTACGGGTTCATGGCGAGCCCACCCGCGATCTCGTCGGCCCGGGCCCCCAGGCCACCTCGCGTCGCCGGGGCGGCGGGACCGACCGCCTCCCCGTCGAGCCAGACGAGGTCCTGGATCTGGACGGCGAGCGCCGCACCGAGGAGCGATACCTCGACGATTCGTCCCTCTCCCCCGTCGCGGGCCGCGACGAGCGCTGCAAGAGCCCCGGTCGCCAACAGGTGCCCGGCAGTGAGGTCGGCCATCGGGATGCCGCCTGCTCGCACCGGCACGGTGTCGCCGTGCGAAGCGTGAGACGTGAGAAGGCCCGAGCGGGCCTGGGCGACGAGGTCGTAGGCCGGCCGGTCGGCGAGGGGACCGTGCGGCCCGAACGACGTGACGACACCGACGACGAGACCGGGGTGCGCTACGTGAAGCGTCTCCCACGCGAGGCCGAACGCCGCTGCCCGCGCGCGAGGCGCGTTGTGAACGACGATGTCGGCCGTCGCGACCAGCTTCGCGAGTACGGCGCAGCCGCTGTCCGTCTTCAGGTCGAGCACGACCGATCTCTTGCCCCGGTTGAGTGGGACGAAGAATCGCCCGACCCCCGGCGCGATCGGCATCACCCGGCGGTATGCGTCGCCTCCGGGCGGTTCGACCTTGATCACCTCGGCACCGAGCTCGGCGAGGAGCGAGCCGGCGAGCGGCCCCGCCACGTACTGCGCGACCTCGACGACGCGGATGCCCTCGAGCGGCAGCCTCATCGGAGCCCCAGGCCGCGTCGCGCGATCACGAGCTGCTGCACCTCGGCCGTGCCGCCGGCGATCGTCGAGCCGACCGAGGCCCGGTAGAGCGCCGCGGCCCGACCCTGGATGACAGCGTCGGGAGAGGCATCGCCGAGGCCCTCGAGGCCGAGCAGGTCGACGGCCGCATTCCCGATCGACTGGGCGAGGCGCGCGCCCGAGAGCTTCGCCATCGCCGAGGTCGCGCTTCCGGGCTGCGCTCGATCGAGCGTGTCGGCCGCCCGGAACGACAGCAGCCGTGCGGCGTGGAGCTCGCCGCGCAACCGCGAGATCGTGTCGGCGGCTGTGCGATCGAGCCTCCCGGTCTCGCGCAGCCGCCCTCGACGGCATCGAGCACCCAGGCGAAGCCGCCGAGCTTCTCCGCCGTCACACGCTCGAAGTCGAGCGTGAACATCAGCACGTCCCAGCCGCCGTGCACCTCACCGATGAGATTCGACGCGGGGATCTCGACCTCGTCGAGGAACGTCTCGCAGAGATACCCCCCGCCGAGGGTCGGGAACGTTCGGACATCGATTCCGGGCGTGTCGACGAGGTGCAACGAGGAGCGAGATGCCGCGGTGCTTCGCGTCGGCGTCCGTGCGCACCGCGAGGTAGATCCAGTCCGCGAGGTGAGCGCTCGACGTCCAGATCTTGTGACCCGTTGACGACGTAGGTGTCACCGCGCCGCTCTGCCCGTGTCGTGAGCGAGCCGAGGTCGCTGCCCGCGCCCGGCTCCGAGAATCCCTGGCAAAAGACAAGCTCGCCTCGCGCGATCGGCGGCAGGAGCCGATCGACGAGCGCCCGCGAGCCGAACCGCTCGATCGCCGCGCCGATCGTCTTGTACGAGAGGAGGTACGACGAGAGCGGGAGCCAGTGGTAGCCGAAGACCTCCTCGACGAGAGTGGCGTCAGCCGCGAGAGGCCACGTCCACCAGCCTCGACCGGCCAGGACATGCCGATCCACCCCGCCTCGCCGAGCGCCCGGTTGACGGCGACCGAATCGCCGTCGGAGAGCATTCCCTGCCGCCACCACTCCGGATCGGCCTCGAGCAGCGGTCGCACGCTCGCGCAGAAGGCGGCAGCATCGGCCCGAAGGGCAATCTGCTCGGCTGTCGGTCGCAGATGCAACGCCGCTCGACCCTACCTCGGGATGATCCAGCGCATGGAGCACCGTCACGTCTTCATCACCGTCGCGGACGGCACCCGGCTGGCCGCTCAGCTCTGGCTCCCCGACGTCCAGCCTGCTCCGGTCGCGCTCGAGGCGCTCCCGTACCGGATGGACGACCTCACGTCGTCGTACACCGGCGAGTACGAGCGGCTGTGCGAGGAGGGCGGCCTCGCGGTCTGCCGCCTCGACATCCGCGGCACGGGCTCGTCGAGCGGTCTCGCCACCGACGAGTACACCGCCGAGGAGCTCGACGACATCTGTCAGGTGATCGCCTGGCTCGCCGAGCAGGAGTGGTCGAACGGGCGAGTCGGCATGTACGGGACGTCCTGGTCGGGCTTCAACTCGCTCCAGGTCGCGTGCCTGCGACCGCCCGCGCTCGGCGCGATCGCGCCGATCTACGCCTCGGACGACCGCTATACGGACGACGTCCACTACATGGGCGGGGCGGTGAAGGCACTCGACCTCATCGACTGGCCGATCTACATGGTCGCCGGAAACGCGCTGCCCCCCGTACCGGCCGTCTTCGGCGACGGCTGGCGGGACGAATGGGCTCGTCGCGTGGACGAGGTCGAGCCCTGGCTCCTCAACTGGTTCGAGCAGCAGACGGACGGGCCGTACTGGCGGCACGGGTCGGTACGGCCCGACCACGGGCGGATCACCTGCCCGACGATGATGGTGGCCGGCTGGGCGGACGGGTACACGAACATCGTCTTTCGCAGCTTCGAGGCGCTCACGTGCCCGAAGCGCGTCATTCTCGGGCCGTGGGGTCACCAGTCCACTGCAACGGCGCGCCCCGGCCCCCACATCGACCTCATCCCGGAGCTGATCCGGTGGTTCCGGCGCTGGCTCGCCGACGAGGAGAACGGCGTCGACACCGAGCCTCCGATCGCCGTCTTCGCGCGCCGCTCGACACGTCCGGCACCGGATCTCGCAACGATGAACGGCGAGTGGCGCAGCGAGGCGACGTGGCCGCCGGAGCGGCTGCTGGAGCACGTCCTGCGCCCCGACGGCGAGGGTCACGAGACGATCCACGTCCGCGGGGACGCCGGACGCGCCGCGTGGATCTCCTGCGCGGGTGGCGGGCCCTGGGGTCTCCCGGCCGACCAGCGATTCGATGACGCCCTGTCCCTGACCTACGACTGGGATCTCAGCGAGGCAGACCTCGACGTGATGGGACATCCCCGTGTGAAGCTCACCGTTACCTCGTCCGTGCCCGTTGCCTACCTCTCCGTGCGCCTCTGCGACGTGTTCCCGGACGGGGCTTCCGTGCTCGCCGGACGCGCGATCCTCAACCTCACGCACCGTGACGGCGATACGGAGCCGATCGCGCTCGAGCCGGGCGTGCCCACCGAGATCGAGCTCGAGCTCGAGGCGACGTCGTGGGTGTTCGAGCCGGGCCACAAGGTGCGGCTCGCGCTGTCGGGAGCCGACTGGCCGAACACGTGGCCGCCCCCGAGCGGCGCTCCGCTCGAGGTCGACCGGAGCAGCATCGAGCTCGTCCTGCCCGTGCTCTCCGGCCCGCCGCCGCTTCCCGCTCCGACCCTGCCGCCGACGACGGGCAAGGACACGCATGCTCCCGCGAAGGATGTCGAGCAGCCACCGACCGTCTGGGTCATCGAGGAGGACCAGCTCGAGCACGAGACGCGCGCGGTCACGAGCTACGGCTCGATCTACGAGGCGCCGTTCGGCGCGCACTGCGAGGAGCACTACGAGGGCACGGTCGGTGTCTCTCTCGACGATCCGGCGCTCGCCTGGGCGCGCGCAACGACGACCTACCGAATCACCTGGCCGGAGGCCGACGTGCGCACCGAGGCTCGCCTCCACGTGCGCTCGACCGCGACCACCTACTACGTCGTCATCGATGTCGTCGCAGAGGAGGTCGGCACCGCAGAGGGCGTTCCACCGTTCCGTCGCGAACGGCGCTTCGAGCGCAGCTTCCCGCGCCACCTCGCCTGAGGAGGCGACACGCTTCGACTTCTCGTCCGGATTCGGTGACTGCCGCCCTTGAATGAGATCTCGGCGTGCCGGCCGACCTGCACCCGGCGTCCGGAAGCCCGATCGCATGGACTGAGATCTCGCCGGAGCCCTTGACGGATCAGACGATCCGACTATGTTCCGGAAGAGGGGAATACTCAAAGGGGTGGTCGTGATCGGGGTGGGTGGACGGCTGTGACCACGGCGACGCTCGCCGTCCGCGGCACCAAGGTGCCGAGAGGTCACGCCGTCGCTCGCGAGGCCCGTGTTCTCGTTGCTGAAAACGACCCGGCGACGTTGCTTCGGATCCAGGAGATTCTCGCGTCGTCGCGGTTCACAATCTGCGCCGTCGAGACGAACGCGATCGGCGCGGTTGCACGCGCCCTTTCGCACGACCCCGGCCTCTGTCTTCTTGGCGTCGACATTCCCGGCGGCGGCATCGCGGCGGCCTGGGAGATCACAGCCCGCCTCCCACACACGAAGATCGTGATGTTGACCAAATCGCACCTCGACCGCGGGCTCCTGACCGCGTTGACGTCCGGCCTGTCCGGGTACCTGAAGACGGACCGAATCGAGCGGCTGCCACACGTGCTGGAGGCCGTCTTAGCAGGAGAGGTTGTCCTCCCGAGGGTGGCGGTCGCCCGGATCGCCGCGGAGCTCCGCGACAGCAGAGCACGCAGACGCTCGGTTGCGGAATTGTCGAACTCGGCCCGGCTCACGAGTCGAGAGTGGGAAGTGATGAGCCTGCTCTGCGACGGCCAGGGGACAACCGGGATCGCGCGGCAGCTCGGGGTCTCCGGGGGGACGGTGCGAAGCCATATCGCAGGAGCTCTGCGAAAGCTCGGCATCCCCGATCGCGAGTCGGCAGTGCGCCAGCTCCACCGGTAGTAGCGGCCCCGACCGCTCGCCGGCAATAGCGGCCCCGACCTCCTCGGTCATGGCCCAGGGCGTCGGTGTTTCGGGGTTCGGGCACCCATCGGGCGTTGAGATACCTCAACGCCCGATCTCGAGGCTGCCATTGCCAGACGTTTACTTTCGGGGCACCATGCGGATGCCCGAGGGGCGGGTATCTGAATACAGGGGAGTCAGATCTTGGACACGTGTGGCTGTCTCGATAAGGGGCGGTCACGCTGACAGATCAGCCATCGCGAGCAGTGCTCGCCGGAACAGGGGAAGCAGGCCATGAGAGATCGGGGCAGCGATCGCCGCACCATGAAGTCGTCACGCGCTCGGATCGCGTACCTGGCCGCAGCCCTCGCCGGTGTGGTAGCTCTCGTCAGCCTGCCGTTGGGTACAGCCGCGGTTGGAGACACCGCGCTCGATCTCGGCAGTTCGGGTGCGTATGTGACGTTTGGTGATCCGGACAAGTTGGATCTTGCCGAGTTCACGATCGAGACGTGGTTCAAGCGGACAGGGGCCGGCGTTGCGAGCACGACGGGTAACGGCGGGGTTGTAAACATGGTGCCGCTCCTGACCCATGGCGCTGCCGAGTCCGAGGGCTCGGACGTTGATGCGAACTGGATCCTCGGCATCAACACGACCGGGAACGTGATCGCGGCCGACTTCGAGGGCATCGACGACCCGTCCCCGACCGGTCAGAACGCTCCGGTCAGCGGCACGACTGCGATCACCGACAACGTCTGGCATCACGCCGCTGCGACCTTCAACGGGACAACGTTTACGGTCTATCTCGACGGCAACTTCGAGGCGAGCATCACCCCCGGTTTCCATCCGCGCTCCGATTCGGCCCAGCCGGTCGCGCTGGGCGCGATGCTCAAAAAGGCCGACGGATTGCCGACTGCAGGTCGCTTCCAGGGCGTCCTCGACGAGGCTCGCGTCTGGAACGTTGCGCGAACCGAACTACAGATCCAGGGCTCGATGAACTCCGAGCTCACCTCCGGCACCGGCCTCGTCGCACGCTGGGGCATGGACGAAGGCTCGTTGACGACCGTCGGTGACAGCATCGCCACGGCAGCGAACGGCACGATCATGGGCACCGGTTATTCGTGGGTCGCTCCAGCCGGCGGTAATGCGGCGCCGGTGGCGGTGGCTGATGCGTATTACACGGCGAAGAATGCGGCGAAGGTCGTTGCGGCGCCGGGTGTGTTGGCGAATGACACCGACGCGGAAACCGATCCGTTGACGGCGGTGCTCGTGGATGACGTCAACCACGGCAGCCTGTCTCTTGCCAGTGACGGCGGCTTCACGTACACGCCGACCGCCGGCTATGACGGCCCGGACAGCTTCACCTACAAGGCGAACGACGGAACCGCCGACTCGAACATCGTCACGGTCTCGCTGAACGTGGGCAACACAGGTCTGCAGCTGGGCACGTCGTCGTATGTGACGTTCGGTGATCCGGCCAAGCTCGATCTCGCCCAGTTCACGATCGAGACCTGGTTCAAGAAGACCGGCACCGGCACGCCGAACACCACGGGCGGCGGTGGGATCACGATCCTGCCGCTGCTGACCCATGGTGCTCCGCAGTCCGAGGGCTCGAGTGTTGATGCGAACTGGATCCTCGGCATCAACACGACCGGGAATGTGATCGCGGCCGATTTCGAAGGCATCGACGATCCGTCCCCGACCGGTCAGAACGCTCCGGTCAGCGGCACCACTGCGATCACCGACAACGTCTGGCATCACGCCGCCGCGACCTTCAACGGGACAACGTTTGCGGTCTATCTCGACGGCAACCTCGAGGCGAGCATCACCCCCGGTTTCCATCCACGCTCCGATTCGGCCCAGCCTGTCGCGCTCGGGACGATGATCGAGACTGACGGGACGACCACGCACGGCCGCTTCGAGGGCGTCCTCGACGAGGCTCGCGTCTGGAACGTTGCGCGATCCGAAACCAATATCCAGAACACGATGAACCTCGAGCTCACCTCGGGCACCGGCCTGGTCGCACGCTGGGGTCTGAACGAGGCCCCCGGCACGGACGTCACCGACTCGATCGCGACCGCCGCCAACGGCACCATCACCGGCAGCGGCTACTCCTGGGTCGCAGGCTTCGTGGCTGCGGCCGCCGGCAACACAGCGCCGGACGCGCCCAGCCTGAACAGTCCTGGGAACGCCGCCACCGGCATCGGCACCTCGCCGACACTCGACGTCGACGTCTCCGACCCCGACGGCGACCCGCTGACCGTCACCTACTACGGCCGTCCGTTCGCGAGCGGCACCTACGCCCAGATCGGCGCCCCACACACAGGCGTCGCCTCCGGCGGCAACGACACCGTGTCGTGGCCCAACCTCGGCGCCGGCCAAACATTTCAGTGGTACGCCACCGTCAACGACGGCAGCGAAACCACCCAAGGGCCAACCTGGACCTTCCACACCACCCCAAGCACCGACCCCGTCTTCGTCGGCGCAGGCGACATCGCCGACTGTGGCCGGACGCAGGATGAGGCGACGGGCGCTGTCATCGGTGCTATCGACGGTGCCGTCTGGACAGCCGGTGACAACGTCTATCCGTCAGGCTCCGTGACGGCAAACTAGGGCTGCTACGAGACGAGGCTGGGGCGGCGCGATCAAAGCCCGTACCCGCCCGGTTGCCGGCAATCATGACTGGGGCACCGGAGGGTGGACAGAATCTGACCGGCTATATCGCCTACTTCGGTGCGAACGCGACCGACGCCGGCGGCAAGAGCTACTACAGCTACGACATCCCATCCAGCAACTGGCACGTCGTCAACCTCGACAGCGAATGCCAGCTCGTCACCCGGCGGCTGCGACGCCGGCTCCGCCCAGGAACTCTGGCTCAAAGCAGACCTCGCCCTCAACAGCAGGCAAGAACGTCATCGCCATCTGGCACAAGCCGCGCTACAGCTCGGGCGTCACGAATTACACGGACGCTGCAGGCTTTCTAGGAGGACATCTACGCGGCCGGCGTCGACATCCTCCTCCACGGCCACGACCACATCTACGAGCGGCTCGCGCCGATGGAGTCGGGCGCGACCGGGTAGCGTCGCCGACCCGACCTACGGCATCCGGCTGATCACCGTCGGTAACGGCGGAGCCGCGCTTCAGTCATGTCCAGGGACCGGCATTCCGACGAGCGCAGGTCTGCAACAGCACCACCTACGGCGTGATGAAGCTCACGCTGCATGCGTCGTCGTACGATTGGAAGTTCCTCCCGATCGCCGGGTCAGCACGTTCACGGACTCGGGCACCGGCACCGTGCACGCAGCACCCGTACCGGGCCGATCGAGAACTGGACGGCGTACGCCGACATCGAACGTCGACCGGTGATACGGCAAAATGCTGCGAACGTGCTGGAGATCCCGGAGGGGCGTGGACGAGCTCACCGATCAACTCGGCACACGAGTTTCATGCTGCACGGATCTATCCATCGGGTGCTCGACACCGACGCACGTCTGCAGATTGATAACAGTGACATCAACACGAGTTCGGACAACGGATCAAGCTCAACGGATGGCGAACTCCTTCGACCGTCTTCGGCGGCATCGTCGACGGCGCGGGTGTCTATACCTACGTGGAGACGACCGACGTCTTCCAGCTCAACTTCAGCGGGTTGGATCCGACCAAGCGCTACACGGTCGTGCTCACCGCGAACCGCAATCAGGCTGGTACGCGGGTCCTTGATCTCGACCTGCTCGACTCGGATTCGTCGACAGAAGCTTCGGGCGGAACGACCACCGTGCTCTCGCCCACGCACGTCCAGTTGAACGCGGACGACAACACGAGTGCCGGGAACGTCGCTCGCTGGACGAACATCGCGCCGGGTTCCGACGGCGACTTCTCGGTGCGGGCGAACCGTGTCACCGCGATCGGCGCAAGCAGCTTCGCTCCCGCCGCGGTCATGCTCCAGGAAACGACCGCCGGCGGTAATGCGGCGCCGGTGGCGGTGGCTGATGCGTATTACACGGCGAAGAATGCGGCGAAGGTCGTTGCGGCGCCGGGTGTGTTGGCGAATGACACCGACGCGGAAACCGATCCGTTGACGGCGGTGCTCGTGGATGACGTCAACCACGGCAGCCTGTCTCTTGCCAGTGACGGCGGCTTCACGTACACGCCGACCGCCGGCTATGACGGCCCGGACAGCTTCACCTACAAGGCGAACGACGGAACCGCCGACTCGAACATCGTCACGGTCTCGCTGAACGTGGGCAACACAGGTCTGCAGCTGGGCACGTCGTCGTATGTGACGTTCGGTGATCCGGCCAAGCTCGATCTCGCCCAGTTCACGATCGAGACCTGGTTCAAGAAGACCGGCACCGGCACGCCGAACACCACGGGCGGCGGCGGGATCACGATCCTGCCGCTCGTGACGCACGGCTCTCCGGAACAGGAGAACTCGGACGTTGACGCGAACTGGATCCTCGGGCATCAACACGACCGGAAATGTGATCGCGGCCGATTTCGAGGCGAACCCGGGCGGCCAGAACTATCCGGTCAGCGGCTCGACCACGATTACCGACAACGTCTGGCACCACGCTGCCGCCACCTATGACGGCACATCCTGGAAGTTGTACCTCGACGGCAGCCCGGAGACACTCTCGTGCCCGACAACCTGCTCCCCGGCTGCGGCGCCACGCTCGGACTCGATCCAGAAGGTCGCACTCGGTGCGATGATCAACTCGTCCAACGCAGCCGTCGGCCGCTTCGACGGCATCCTCGACGAAGTCCGGGTCTGGAGTGCCGCCCGCACCGCCGGCCAGATAGCAGCCGGCCCGTGACCTCGAGCTCACCTCCGGCACCAACCTCGTCGCACGCTGGGGCCTCAACGAGGCCCCCGGCACGGACGTCACCGACTCGATCGCGACCCCCGCTAATGGCACCATCACCGGCAGCGGCTACTCCTGGGTCGCAGGCTTCGTCCCGCCGGCCGCCGGTAACACCGCGCCGGACGCGCCGACGCTGAACAGCCCCGCGAACGCGGCGACCGGGATCGGCACCTCGCCGACCCTCGATGTCGACGTCTCCGACCCCGACAGCGACCCGCTGACGGTCACCTACTACGGCCGTCCGTTCGCGAGCGGCAACTACACCCAGATCGCACAGCACACCGGCGTCGCCTCCGGCGGCAACGACACCGTGTCGTGGCCCAACCTCGGCGCCGGCCAAACATTCCAGTGGTACGTCACCGTCGATGACGGCACAGCCAGCCCGGTGACCGGGCCGACCTGGACCTTCCACACCACCCCAAGCACCGACCCCGTCTTCGTCGGCGTGGGTGATATCGCCTCGTGCAGCGTCACCACCGACACGGACACCGGCAACATCATCAAGGAGATCGACGGTGCCATCTTCACGACCGGCGACAACGTCTACTCGTACGGAACAACGACGGAGTTCGCGGACTGCTACGCGACAACGCCGTGGGGAGACGCCTCGGTCAAGGATCGGACGCGACCCGTCCCGGGCAACCACGACTGGGGCACCGGCGGCCCACGTGAAGATCTTGTCCCCTATTTCGCCTACTACGGTGCGAACGCGACCGACGCCGGCGGCAAGAGCTACTACAGCTACGACATCCCATCGAGCAACTGGCACGTCGTCAACCTCGACAGCGAATGCCAACTCGTGCCCGGCGGCTGCGACGTCGGCTCCGCCCAGGAACTCTGGCTCAAGACAGACCTCGCCGCCAACAAGAACAAGAACGTCGATCGCCATCTGGCACAAGCCCCGGTACAGCTCAGGAGCCACGGACTACCAGGCACTCCAGCCGCTGTGGGACGACCTGTATGCGGCCGGCGTGGACATCCTCCTCGACGGCCACGACCACATCTACGAGCGCACGGAGCCGATGAAGTCGGGTGCGACTCCGGCAGATCCACCCGTTGCCGACCCGACATACGGCATCCGACAGTTCACGGTCGGCACCGGCGGCGAAGCCCACCACGGGCTCAGCACGCCCCTGCCGACGAGCGAGGTTCGGAACGACACGACGTTCGGCATCTTCAAGCTCACACTGCACGCAACGACCTACGACTGGGTCTTCCTGCCGATAGCCGGCAGCACCTTCACCGACTCCGGCACCGGAACGGTTCACCCCGCTCCCACTCCACCTGGGCTGACGGTTCTGCCGTCCGGTGCGTCGCTGACGGCAGGGCAGTCGATCGTCTCACCCGACGGGACGCGTCAGCTGATCATGCAGGGCGACGGGAACCTGGTCGAGTACGGCAGCGCGGGCGTCGCCTGGGCGTCGGGAACGAACGCTGCGGGCTCGCGCGCGGTGATGCAGGACGACGGCAACCTCGTGATCTACGACGCCGCGGACAGTCCTGTATGGGCGACCCATACGGACGGAAATCCGGGGGCATATCTGGTTCTGGGTGATACCGGAGAGCTCGAGGTGCGATCCACCGGCGGAGACACGCTCTGGGCGCCAGGACTGCTCATCTCGAGCGCACTTTCCGCCGGCCAGTCGCTCGCTTCACCGAATGGGCAATTCCGGCTGACGATGCAGAGCGACGGGAACCTGGTCGAGTACAGCAGCGCGGGCGTCGTCTGGGCGTCGGGAACGAACCCGGCCGGTGCGAGCGCGGTGATGCAGGACGACGGAAACCTCGTCGTCTACGACGGCTCGGGGAACGCCCTGTGGGCCAGCGATACGGGAGGCAACCCCGGCGCCTACCTCAGCCTGCGCAATTCTGGCGAGCTCAGCGTCGTGAGCGCGACGGGCGTACACCTCTGGGCGGGTCCCGGCGAGCTGGCGCCGAGCTGGACGCTCACGAGCGGACAGACGTTGAGCTCGCCGCTCGGCGCCTACAGGCTCACCATGCAGAGCGACGGGAACCTGGTCGAATACGACGCGGCCGACACGGTCGTCTGGGCGACGGACACGAACTCCGGCGTGAGAGCGACCATGCAATCGGACGGAAACCTGGTCCTCTACGACGGTGCCGACCAACCGCTCTGGGCATCCGATACGGCGGGACATCCGGCGGCGTACCTGAGCCTACTGGAGACAGGGCAGCTACTGGTCGACACGAGCGCGGGGACGCCGCTCTGGGCCGCCGTGGGCGCGTTGGTGCCGGAAGCGACACTGGCAGCGGGAGAAACGCTGAGCTCGCCGTCCGGCGAGTACCAGCTGACGATGCAGGGTGACGGAAACCTCGTCCTGCACCAGGGGCCGACCGAGACGTGGTCGTCGGGGACGAGTACGGCGGGCTCACACGCGGTCATGCAAGGCGACGGAAACCTCGTGATCTACAGCAGCACGTCCGTTCCGTTGTGGGCCACGAACAGCGACGGAGCTCCCGGTGCGTACCTGATCGTCACCGACGCAGGAAACGTCGCGGTGGCCTCGACGACAGGAGGCACCCTGTGGTCAGCCCCATAGGCGCCTCGATGACCTCGACGGTGCGCGCACTCGCCGTTGTCGCAGCGCTGAGCGCGACCTCGCTCGTCGCGGCCACGGCGGCAGTCGCCGCATACGGCCCGGAGGCCACTCCCGGCACCTACCTCCCCCCCGGCGGTTTCACCCTGGTGATCGCCAGTCGCACGATCGGCCCGAACGGCGGTGTGCTCAACGCGAAGCACGGCCCGACGAGGCTCCATCTCCGCATCCCTGCGCATACGATGAGTCAACGTGTTCAGTTCACCTTCACGCGACCCCGGCTGTCGGGTCTGAAGAATGCCATTCCGAAAGGGATGCGGCTGCACGCCGGCTTCGCGCTTCTCGCCAATCGGACGGATGGAACGCCGACCCGCGGTTGGTTCAGCCGCCGCCGAGTGTCCATCGTCATTTCCAATCGCACCCTCAACAAGAAAACGCGAGTGCTCGCCTGGAACAAGGCGCGCAACCGATTCGTCCGCGTCCCGGCAGCGTCGCGACGTGGCCGCGTCGTCGTCACAACCCGTCGCTCAGCCGAGTTCCTCGTCATCTCGCCCCGGTAGGGCCCTCTGATCAACAAGCGCCCGCGGCGGTCGACCGGCGCTGAGCAGCCATTCCCCGACGTCTCGCAGGAGGCTCGGCCGGCTGCCGCGATCGTTGGCTCGTATCCAGCCACGGAGTCGCGCACGGTCGACCCTTCGTGGGAGACGACCATCCGCGTTGGCTGGTCATTGGGTGCCCTGGTCGTCGTCTTCTGGGGTCTTCGCGTCTGGACAGGGTCGACGTCAGCCGGGTGGGTGAATTCACTCGCCATCGCCATCGTGCTCACCGGACTCGTGCTGGGCGTGTGGGTATTTGCCGCACCACGGGCGCCGGGCATCGCCATTCAACTCACGATCATGCTCGTCCTCATCGTGGCGATCGCGGCGTGGGCCTACCTGCAGGTACTGCGGCAGCCCGCCTACGGGACCGACGAGCTGGCGTTCGATCAATATGCCGCCGACCTGCTCCTCCACGGCATGAACCCCTACACACACTCGATGCTGCCGGCGCTCGAGAAGTTCCTCGTCCCTCCCATCTACCACACCTACCTGCTCACCGGCGGCGAGGTCTCGAGCTTCTCGTACCCGGCGCTCTCGTTCCTCGCCTACATCCCCGCCATCGCTCTGGGCGTCCACCAGCAGGCAGCCGTCTTCACCGACCTCGCCGCCTGGGCGGCCGCCTTCCTCATTCTCTGGAAGCTCCTCCCGGCCGGCCTCGGCTGGGTTTCCGCCCTGATGCTCGGCTTCCTCACCTACGTGAACTACGTCGTCGGCGGCGTCACCGATGCACTCTTCCTGCCCTTCGTCCTTCTCGCACTCTGGCGCTGGGACCGCTTCCATGATCCCGAAGAGCGCAGTGCCGCACGCTGGCTTTCTCCTATCGCGCTCGGGCTCGCAGTCTCCGTGAAGCAGACACCGTGGTTCATCGTGCCGTTTCTCCTCATCGGGCTCGCTCAGGAAGGACGAGCGCGCGGCCACCGAGCCTGGCTGACGCTGCCGGCCCGCTACCTCGCAGTCGCGAGCATCCCGTTCGTCGCTCTCAATCTCCCGTTCGTCGTCCTCGCCCCGGTCGCCTGGGCGCGCGGCGTCATGCTCCCCCTACTCAGCCCGACCGTCCCCGCGGGCCAAGGACTCGTCAACCTGTCGCTCTTCCACCAGCTCGGAGGAAACCTCCGGGACTACAGGATCGCCGGTGCCTTTGCACTCGCCGCCGCCTTGATCGCGTTCGCGCTCTACTACCCCGTTTTCAAGCGCGCACTCGTCCCCCTCGTCGCGCTGGTCTTCTTCTGGCCAACGCGCTCGTTCGCCACCTACCTCATCGACCTCGCACCCGCCGCCATCCTCGCCGCAACGACGGTCCGGCCGGCGCCCGCCCTCGCGCCGCTCCTCGGACGGCTCCGGCCCGTCATCGCGGCCGTGCCCGTAGCAGGACTGGCTGCCGCCGTCATACTCGTGGCCAGCAGCCGCCCACCGCTTCAACTGGAGATCCTCGGTTTCCAATCCACCGGACAGCTGAGCACGATCGACGGCATCGCACTGCGGATCACCAACCGCTCGGAGCACACCCTGCGGCCACACGTCGCCGTGATCAACGGCAACTACCTCTCCACCTTCTGGTACCCGCTCGGGCCAAGCACGCAGTCGCCCGCGATCGTCGTAGGCCCCCACGCACGTAAGGAGGTGTTCCTGCGCGCACCCAACGCCCAATCAATGCCTTCGCTCGACGGTGGTTTCGTCGTCGAAGCGTTCACCGCAGACCCCGACACGGTCAGCGCGAGCAGGCTCGTCCCGCCGACGGGACGCCAGCTCATCATCTCCCCCAACGCAGTCAACCACCCGGTGCCGACCAACCGCACCCTCACCATCACGGTGCAACTCGTCAGCCTGGTCGGCAACGCGATCCGTCAGCGAGGCACCCCCGTCGCACTCGGACAGGTCGTCTACGGGCAACGCGCCCTCATTCCGGGTCAAGCGTCGATCGACGGGCACCCCGAAGGCCAAACGCCGATCACGCGACTCACCGATCGACGCGGACAAGTGCGCTTCACGATCCGAGGTGTCCAGGCCCAGTCCGACCCAGTCTTCTTCCAGGCGTGGATTCACCCCACGAGGGACGCGCCGACCGGCTATTCGAACCTCTTGTCGATCCAGTTCGTGGACACCGAGTGAATGCACCAGCATGCGAGCACGTCCCAGCGGGAAGCCCGGGCGACAGCTGGCGACGACCCCGCTTCAGGCTGTCACGCCGGACGTCACGCCCTAGATCAGGATGCAGGCAGCGCGGTGCGCCGGGCCGACGCCGTCGAGCTGCCGGAGCTCGGGATCGGTCTCCTTGCAACGCTCCTCGGCAATCGGGCACCGTGGGTGAAACCGACAGCCCGGCGGCACGCGCACCGGGTTCGGCGTCTCCCCCGTGAGGATCTGCGGAAACGCCTGCTCATCGGGATCGCGCCGCGGCACGACCGAGATCAACGCCTTCGTGTACGGGTGCTGCGGATTGCGGACGACGTCGCGTGCCGGGCCCTCCTCGACGATCCGACCGAGGTACATCACTGCGATCCGGTCGGCGAAATGCGCCGCCGTCGAGAGATCGTGCGTGATCATCAGCAGCCCCATCCCGTCCTTGCGCAGCCCGTCGAGCAGCGCCAGGATGCCCGCGCGAACCGAGACGTCGAGCATCGAGACCGGCTCGTCGGCGATCAGCAGCTTCGGCTCGAGGACGAGCGCGGCCGCGATCGCGACGCGCTGACGCTGGCCTCCCGAGAGCTCGTGCGGATAGCGGTCGATGAAGAGCTCGGGCGGAGTCAGCCCCGCCCGCTGCATCGCCTCGTGCACCTTCGCCTCGCGACCCGCGCTCGACGAGACGAGCCCGTGCACGCGAATCGGCTCCTCGATCGTGTCGCGCACGGTGAACCGGGGGTCGAGCGACTCGTAGGGATCCTGGTAGATGATCTGGATCTCCCGGCGCAGCGGCCGTAGCTCGCGTGGCTTGAGACCGCTGATCTCCGCCCCGTCGAAGCGGATCGAACCGCCCTGGTTCTCGACCATCCGGATCACGGTCTGCGCCGTCGTCGTCTTGCCGCAGCCCGACTCTCCGACGAGCGCGACCATCTCGCCCGCGCCGACCGAGAAGGTCACCCCGTCGACCGCCTTCACGGTCAGCCGGGGCCGCCGCAGCATCGACCCGAGCAGCCCTCGTGGCACCGGGAACTGCGTGATGAGGCCCTCGACGTCGAGCAGTGGCCCCTCCCCTGCGGGGACGGGTGCCGCCGCCTCGCTCACGAGGCGGCCCTTGCCACCGCTGGATCATTGAGGTGACAACGCGCCTCGTGGCCCTGCGCCGGCTCCATCCGCCGCGGATGCACCGTCGCGCACGGCTCGAAGGCCGAGTCGCAGCGAGGCCGGAACGGGCAACCCACGATCTCACGATCGAGCCGCGGTGGCGCGCCGGGAATCGAGATCACCTCGTCCTCCCCGAGCAGGTCCGGGGTGGCAGCGAACAGCATGCGCGAGTACGGGTGGCGCGGATCGTGGTAGATCGCGGACATCCCGGCCATCTCGACGATCTCGCCGGCGTACATCACGGCCGCGCGATCGCACACCTGCGCGACCACGGGCAGGTCGTGGGTGACGAGGATCACGGTCAGGCCGAGCTCCTGGCCGAGCGTCGTGCTCAGGCTGACGAGCAGGTCGAGGATCTGCGCCTGCACCATGACGTCGAGTGCGGTCGTCGGCTCGTCGGCGAGGAGCACCTTGGGCGAGCACGCGAGCGCCATCGCGATCGCAGCGCGCTGGCGCATGCCGCCGGAGAACT
Organism: uncultured Thermoleophilia bacterium; assembly: GCA_963727515.1. Taxonomy (GTDB): domain Bacteria; phylum Actinomycetota; class Thermoleophilia; order Gaiellales; family Gaiellaceae; genus Gaiella. Next base: position 193,013 of record CAVSGN010000004.1, read on the forward strand.
CGTGCGGGTAGTTGCCTGCCCGATCGCCTGCGATCCCGACGAGCTCGAGCAACTCCGCCACCCGTGCGCGAGCGCCCTTCCCGGTCGCCATCCCGTGCAGCTCCATCGGCTCGGCGATCTGCGCCCCGATGGTCTTGACGGGATTGAAGGCGTTCATGGCCCCCTGGAAGACCATCGCGATGTCGTTCCAGCGATGAGGGCTGATCGTGTCCTCGCCGCCGACGAGGATGTCCTCACCCTCGAGCAGCACCTTGCCGGAGACGGACGCCGTCGCCGGCAGCAGCCCCATCATCGCGAGGATCGTCGTCGTCTTGCCACAGCCGGACTCGCCGACGAGCCCCATCCGCTCGCCCTCTCTGAGCTCGAACGTCACGCCCTGCACCGCATGGAGCTCGCCCCCGCCCGGGAGGTCGAACCAGACGTTCAGGTCCTCGACGCGGATCACCGGCGGACGCGCGCTCACTTCGGGGCCTCGGTGCCGGGCGTGGGACGGACGCGGAAGCGCTTGACGGAGAGGTGGCCGACGCGCAGGCGCGGGTTGAGGCCGTCCTCGACGCTCTGCCCGATCATCGTGCACGCGAGAATGACGATCGTCACGCAGACGCCCGGCGGAACGATCGCCCACCACGCGTTGTTGATCGTCGCCTCGCCCTGGAACGCGTTCTGGATCAGCCTCCCCCAGGAGATCGTGCTCGGGTCGCCGAGCCCGAGGAACGTGATGAAGGTCTCGGCGAAGATCGCGAGGGCGATCATCAGCACGGTGTTCGCGATCAGGAGCGGCGCCACCTGTGGCAGGACGTGCTTGAAGACGAGTCGACGGTTGCCGGCCCCGAGCGCCTGGGCCCGCTTCACGTAGACGCGCTCGCGGACGCTCTTCACCTGCGCGCGGATGAGCCGGGCCGTGCTCGTCCAGTAGATGATCCCGATGATGATGACGATGTTGCTCAGGCTCCTGCCGAACAGGGCGGCAGCGATGATCATCAGCGGGATATCCGGGATCACGAGCATGTAGTCGGTGAACCGCATCAGCACGGTGTCGGTCGCTCCGCCGAAGTAGCCGGAGAGGACGCCGACGGTTCCCCCGATCAGGATCGCGACGAGCGCTGCGAGGAACCCGACCCCGAGCGAGACGCGGCTGCCGGTGATGATGAGCGAGAGCATGTCGGCACCCGCGTCGTCGGTTCCGAGCCAGTGCGCGCTGCTCGGGGGCTGATAGACCGGCCCCGTCTTCTCGGTCGGGTCGTACGGCTCGAGCCAGGAGGCGAAGATCGCGACGAAGACGAAGAACGCGAGGATCACGAGCCCGATCATGGCGGCGCGGTTTCCCAGGATCGTCGTCCTGACGAAGCCGGGCCGGCTCGTCTTCTGGATCCCTTGAGCGAGACCGTCCTCGTCGGCCGCCTGGAGCGGCTCGATCAGGCTCACGCCGTCACCCGCGGGTCGAACTTGAAGTAGAGGAGGTCGGCGACGAGATTGAAGAAGATCACCGAGAGGGTGAGCAGCAGAAAGATCGCCTGTAACAGTGGGAAGTCACGCTTGTCGATCGCCTCGACGGTCAGCAGCCCGAGACCGGGGTAGGAGAACACGTACTCGACGGTGATCGAGCCGCCGATGATGAACCCGAGCGACAGGGCGACGAGCGTGATGATCGGGAGCATCGCGTTCCGCAACCCGTGCCGCTGGACGATCGTCCAGTTCTTGAGCCCCTTCGCGCGCGCCGTGAGGACGTAGTCCTCGCCCAGCGTCTCGAGCATCGCGGAGCGAACGATCAGTGCGTAGTCGCCGTACAGCACGAGACCGAGCGTCAACGCCGGCAGGATCATGTGCTTCATCCGGTCGATGAAGATCTCCCACGTCGAGGCGTCCGTGAACAGCCCGAGCGTGGGCGTCTTGATCCCCGAGGACGGTAACCCGACGGCGCTCGCGACGAAGAAGATCAGCATCAGGCCGAGCCACTGCGTCGGCATCGAGTAGAACCCGAGGGCCGTGTAGAGGCCGCCCTTGTCGGCGAACGTCCCTCTCCTCCACGCCGCGACCACCCCCACGAGGGTGCCGAAGACGATCGCGAAGAGGGTGCCGAGCGCGATCATCGGCAGCGAGTTCTTGATCGGATCGACCAGCTCGGCGCCCACGGGCTTCTCGGACGGCACCGACTTGCCGAGGTCGAAGCGCGCGAGGCTCCCGAGGTAGAGCTTGTACTGCTCCCACTTGGAGAGATCGAGGCCGAGCTCGCGCCGCTGCGCCTCCTTGAACGCGGCGCTGCACTGCTTGCAGCGGAGCGCCGAGACCGCGTCGCCGGAGAGGGCGCGGAAGAGCACGAAGTTGAGAGTGATCGCAATGAAGACCGTCAGGAGCGCGAACGCCACCCGCTTCACGACGTAGTCAGCCCCTCTCACCTCAGTGCTCTCCCACTCCTCTCAGGCGTTCCATCCTCTTACGACTGTCGCGGCGACGTGTAGTAGACCTTGGAGTACCCACCGAGCTCTGACTCGAAGTCCGTCCACTTGTCCGACGTCGCGTCGATGAAGACGTGATTCGTCAGCTGCGTGTAGTAGAAGTTGTCGTAGACGATCTTCTGCATCGCGTAGACGAGAGACTTGCGCTTCTCCGGGTCGATCGTCGTGCCCTGCAGCTCGTACATCTTGTCGTAGGCAGGATTGCTCGCTCCGGTGTCGCTCCACGAGCACCACTGGCCCTTCGTCACGACGGAGAGCATGAAGTCCGGGTCGAGGTAGCCGACCCAGTCCCACATCGCGATATCCCAGCCCTGGTACTGCTTCGCCTCGGGGCCCGAGCAGTCTCCCGTCTCGATCGCATAAGTCGCAGTCGCGTCTCCACCGACCTTCTGGGTGACCTTGACGCCGAGCTTCGCGAGACCGGTCTTGACGATGCCGAACGAGCGATCGATGTTGAAGTCGGCCGACGTCGGAGTGACGATCTCGTACTCCATCTTGTGCGCCGCCTGGGCGTTCGCACCCGTCGTCGCCGGCACGACCCTGATCCCGTCCGAGCCGCGCTTGTAGCCGAGCACGTCCAGTGCCTTGTTCGCGGCCGCACAGTTGTACTCGAGTGGCCCGAGGTCCGGGTTCACGAGCGGGGAGATGTTGCCGACGATGCTCTCCACGGTCGTCGCGTACCCCGCGAAGACGACGTCGATGATCTGCTTGCGATTGACGCACATCGAGAGGGCCTTCTTGACTGCCGGGGCGAGGAGCTCCCGGTTCTTGTCCTTGGCCGGGTTCGAGTTCCAGGTGATGTTCGTCGTCTCCGCGCCCGGGATCTCGTTCACCGTGACGTTCGGTGCCTTCTTGACGGCGTTGACCGCCTGGAACGGGACCTGGTCGGCCCAGTCGATGTCGCCGTTCTTGAGGTCGGCGATCACCGCGTCGGCATTCGTGTAGTAGGTCAGCGCGACACCGGATGCGTGCGACGGCGGCCCGTAGAAGTCGGCGTAGGGCTTGAACGCCGTCGTGCCCTTCTTCTCGTACTGGGTGATCGTGTAGGCGCCACCCGAGACGATCGGCAGGTTCAGCTCCGGGTGGTACGTCTTGAGACCCTTGCCGTTCGTACCCACCTTCGGCGCCCACACGTGCTCGGGGAGGATGAACAGCTGCTCGAGCTGCGCCAGCACGTTCCCGACCGGCGCCTCGTAGTGGATGACGAGCGTCGTATCGTCCGTCGCCTCGGCGCTCTTGACATGCGCGAGCGCCGACGCGGACACGGCGGTGGCGTCGTCGGCGTACTTGACGGTGGTGTTGATCATCCACGCTGCATCCGCCGCGGTCATCGGCTCGCCGTCCGACCACTTCGTGTCCGGTCGAAGGTTGAACGTCCAGTCGAGGCCGTCGTCGGAGGTCGTCCACGACTCGGCCCAGTCGCCCTCGAACTCGAAGTTGGCGTTGTACTGCACGAGCTGCGGGTAGATCATCATCATCGCGGTGTAGGCCTGCGACTCGATGTAGTTGAACGGATTCAGCGAATCGATGTAATTCGCGGTGCCGATGCGAAGCACATCGCTCGATGAGGCACCCTCGGTGGAGACTCCGTCAGCCGAGCCACTCCCGCCCCCACATCCCGCGGCAACCGCGAGAACCGTGGCGACGAGCGCCACTCCAACAACCCTTCGAACTCTCATGTCGAGATCTCCTCGTTTTCGGGAACGGGACGACGCGGAATGCGCGCGCCGATCGTGGACTGAACCGCCAAGCGCTTCGTGCCTCCTATCGCTTCCCGCGTACTATCGCATCCCGCGGATCGCCCTGCACACCGATCGCCCGCCCGGCGCCTCACATCAGATACCAGTCGAGGAAGCCTTCGAGGCGCCGGTAGAAGTCGAGCTGTGGCCCGACGCGGAGGAAACCGTGACCCTCGGTCGGGTAGGTGACGTACTCGTACGTCTTGCCGAGGCGCGCCAGCTCGGCGACGAGCTCGGTCGACTGCTCGAAGGGCACGCGCCGGTCGGTGTGGCCGTGCGCGACCAGGATCGGCGCCCGCACCGCATCGAGCCGGTGCACGGGCGACGCTGCGAGGTATTCCTCACGGTGCTCGCTCGGGTGGCCCATGATGCGCATCTGCATCTGCACGCCGGCGCGATCCGCCTGGGCCCAGGTCGTCAGCGCATCGCAGTCCCCGTACTTGCAGACGGCGCAGCGATAGCGGTACTCGGGGTCGTCGGTGACCGAGAGCAGGGCCATGTACGAGCCGTAGCTCGATCCGAAGATGCCGAGCCGATCACCGTCGATCCAGTCCACGGTTCGCAGGTAGTCCGCTGCCGCCAGGCAGTCCCTGGTGTCGTCGACGCCCCAGACGCCATGATTCGCGCGCTCGAACTCACTCCCGTGCCCGGTCGAGCCGCGGTAGTTGATCGCGAACCATGCGTACCCCTTGTCGACGAAGTACTGCGCGTGCCCGTCCCACTCCCCGCCGTAGCAGTCGGCGGGACCACCATGGGGGTAGACGACCGCGGCGGCGGGACGCTCCGCAGACGCGGCTGCGGGACGATAGAGGAACGCCTGCAGCTCGCGACCGTCGAACGTCGTGTAGGTCAGCTCCTCGGCGACGACGTACCCGGCACGGATTACGGCAAGCGGGGCGGGAGCATGCATCGAGACCGGCTGCTTTCCCTCCGCGACCAGCCGGAGCTCCGGCGGCGTCGTCGGCCCGTCGAAGCTCGCGAGAATCCGGCCGTCGTGCGTCCAGGCCGGGCTGCCCCAGACACCTCCCGGAGCGAGCTCCGTCACCGTGCCGTCGGCGGCTGCGACGGTGACGAGATCGAAGCGGCCGGCCCTGCCCCGCGTGGCGACGAGCCGCGTGCCGTCCGGGTGCCAACGGGCTTCGAGGAAATCCGCGCCCGCCTCGGTCAGCCGGCGGGCTCCGCTACCGTCGGCGGCGACGAGGTGAAGCTCGAACCAGCCCGTCAGCTCCGACGCGATCGCGAGGGTCGAGCCGTCCGGTGACCAGTCGAGGGCATAGTCGCGGATCCCGGGCGAGCCGGTCAGCGCACGGACGAGCCCATCGGCGACGCCGACGACCCGGATCTCGTAGCGGCTGTAGTCGGCGTGAGGGACGAACACGTAGGCGATCGTCGATCCGTCCGGCGAGACGACCGCGCCCTGCTCGTCCCCGTTCTGGTCGAGCTCGCCGTGCGCACGCGCGAGCCGCTGCGGCCACGCTTCGGCGACGGAGACGACGGCAAGGCGGTCGCACCGGTCGCGCTCGACCGTGACGACGAGCCTGTCGTTGTCGATCCACACGGGGCTGCCTGCCTCGACGAGCCGCCGCGGTGGGCCTCCGGTCGCGGGCACGATGCAGACCCAGCCGTCGTCTGCATAGGCAACGGAGGCTCCGTCGGGGGAGAAGGCCGGTTGGGTGTCCTCCCAGTACGGCTGTGGATCGCGGCCGGTCGTCAGGCGGCGAGGAGCCCCGCCCGCGAGCTCGAGCAGCCAGAGGTCGGAGGTGTCGCGGTCCTGGATGAACACCGCGGAGCGGCCGTCCGGCGAGACGGTCGGCGACCGCGGGCGCTCGGTCGCGACGACGGCCTCGAGCCGCCAGCTGGGCGGCGGCTTCAGATCGACGCGCGCAGGGCGCGGGATGCCGCCGTGCTCGTCGGTGCCGATCCAGACACTCAGCGGCTCAGGCACCGGCATCCAATCCTTCCAGGGTCGCGAGGACGAGGTCTCCGATCGAGCCGAGATCGTAGCCGCCTTCCTGCACGACGACGCACGGCAATCCGGTGGCCGCGACGATCCGGCCCGCCTCGCGGTACCCCGCACTCGTGACCTGCAGCGGGCTCTCCGGGTCGCCGCCCGCGGCGTCCACGCCGAGGGCGAGCACGAGCGCCTCGGCGCCGTTGCTGCGGGCCGTCTGCGCGATCTCGGCGACGCCGCGCAGCCAGTCGCCGTCTCCGGCGCCGGGTGGGAGCGGCACGTTGAGGTTGGCGCCCACTCCCTCGCCCGCCCCACGCTCGCCTGCCGTGCCGAGAAAGTGCGGGAACCAGCCGGTCGCGGGGTCGACGTGGACGGAGCCGGTGAAGACGTCGCTTCGCTCCCAGAAGATCGACTGCGCCCCGTTTCCGTGATGCGCGTCGATGTCGACGATGCCGACGCGGGCCGCCCCGCGGGTGCGCAGCTGCTGCGCCGCGATGGCGGCGTTGTTGAGGTAGCACGAGCCGCCGTAGGCCGTCCGCGTCACGTGGTGGCCGGGCGGGCGGCAGCAGGCGTAGGCGACTCTCCCCCCGGCGGAGACCAGGTCGGCCGCGGTCAGCGCCGCATCCGCCGCGCCGCGGGCCGCCTCCCAGGTTCCCGGGCCGATCAACGTCATCGTGTCGAAGCAGAACGCGCCGGGTCGCGCCCACGTCGCCGCCGGGACGAGCGGCTCGAGCGCGCCGACCAGTCCCGGATGCGGGAAGATGTACGGCACGACCCGATCCTGGCCCGGGTCGTCGGGCAGCCCGGCGGCCTCCCAGTCGCGCCAGGCCGAGGCGAGGAACGCGAGCAGGGCCTCGTCGTGGACGAGCTCGATCGGCGCGTCGTCGTGCGCGACGGCGGGAACGATCTCGGCCCCGGCGGCGTCCAGAGCCTCCCGGATCGCATCGAGGCGTGCCGGCGTCTCGGCCGGCGGAGTCCGCACGCCCACCCAGATCTCCGCCTCCGGCTCGTGCAGACGGCAGTCGTCCGACCACACGACAGGGATCGAAAGGCTCATCGCCGCGACCCTATAGGCTCGTCGCCATGGCAGAACGGACGCTGCGCGGCCACGGGCTCCGGATCGGGCGATTCGACGAGGGCCCGGTAAACGCGATCACGGACATCCCGGGCGTCGCGCGTCGGCCACGTCACGGTGGTGCGCGACGAGCCCGAGCCCCCCGTGGGCCGCGGGATCGCGCGAACCGGCGTCACGGCGATCGTTCCGGGCGGCGCCCGATCCACGTTTCGCCATCCGGCTCCCGCGCGGGGCCGCGGCTCTCAACGGCGCCGGAGAGCTGACGGGGTTCCTCCAGATCGCCGAATGGGGCCTGATCGAGACGCCGATCTACCTCACCTCGACGATGGCCGTCGGACGGATCTTCGACGGCGCTGTCGCCGCCGCGTGCGCCGCCGACGCGGGCGTCGGAGTCGACGATGTGGTGATTCCCGTCGTCGGCGAGTGTGACGACAGCTGGCTCAACGATGCACGGACGGTCCAGGTGGAGTCGGACGACGCGGGACGGGCGCTCGAAGGCGCCCGCTCGGGGGCCGTGGAGCAGGGCTGCGTCGGCGCCGGAACGGGCATGATCGCGTTCGGCTGGAAGGGCGGCATCGGCTCGTCGAGCCGCCTCGTCCCGGAGGTCGAGGCGACGGTCGGCGTTCTCGTGCTCGCGAACTTCGGCTCGGCACGCGATCTCCGGATCGACGGCGTGCAGGTCCTTCCCCGCGGTCGGCGACGGCCTCGATCCGCGCCGGCCGGCGGGAAGCTGCATCGCGATCGTCGCGACCGACGCTCCGCTGCAGCCGGCGCAACTCGAGCGACTCGCGCGCCGCGCCGGACTGGGGCTCGCGCGCACGGGCTCCGTCGCCCATCACGGAAGCGGCGAGATCTTCGTCGCCTTCTCGACCGAGACGATCGAGCGCGACGACGCGCCGCCCGCCCGGCTCTCGCGTCCATCCGTCCCGGACGGCCACCTCGACCCACTGTTCGCGGCGGCGGTCGATGCGACGGAAGAGGCGGTGCTGAACGCGCTCTGGGCGGCGACCGACACGACGGGGCGCGAGGGGCGCGTCGTGCCGCGCTCTCCCCCACGAGCCGGTGCTCGACCTGCTGCGACGGCAGGGGCGGCTGAGCCCGTAGTCGACGCCGGGCGAGGCTACGCCTCGCCGGGCGAGCTGGGCGAGGCTGCGCCTCGCCCCTACAGGCGTCCCGAGCGGGCGATGCCCCAGACGAGCCAGACGGCGAACGCCCCCGAGAGCACGAACCCGATGAAGGACAGACAGGTGGAGCCCGGCGACGTGCGGGCCGTCCTTCGCGAGCACGCCGACGATCGACGAGCCGACGAGGCCGCCGAGCACGATCAGCGCGACGGCGATCCGGTTCACCGCATGGTCGATGTGGTAGGTGAGGTCGTCGAAGCCAGGGTTGCGGATCTGGATCTCGAGATTCCCCTGCCGGGTCAGCTCCATCACGTCCCGCATCTGGTAGCGGCAGCTCGCGTGCGACCCCCGCCAGCTCCCGCACCTCGGCCTGCGCGCGAAGCGACATCCGGCGGGGCGAGAACCGCTCCGCGATCAGCTGCCGCGCGTAGGGCTTCGCGACCTCGAAGACGTTGAAGTCGGGGTAGAGCTCGACCCCGACGGCGCCGAGCGTCGCGATCGCCTTGTCGAGCGTCACGAAGCGGCTCGGCAAGCGGAGATTCATCGAGTAGATCAGCTCCAGGCCCTCCCGGATCACCTCGATCGGGTCGATGTCGGAGACGCTCGAGCCGTAGTAGCGGTAGAAGAGCTCCTCGATCGCCGCCCTGAGCTCGTCCTCCCGCTCCTTGGGATACCGCAGGCCGAGCTCGGCGAGGCGTCGCGGCAGCGCATCGACGTTCTCGGTCGCCGCGTCGATGAACAGCCGGGTCAGCCGGGTCATGTCCTCGTCGGTCAGGCGCCCCGCGAGCCCGAAGTCGACGAGCCCGATACGACCGTCGTCGAGCAGGAGGATGTTGGCGGGGTGCGGGTCGCCGTGGAAGAACCCGTGCCGGAAGATCATCGTCATCCACGCGTCCGTCATCCGGTAGGCGAGCTCGCGGCGCTCCTCGGGAGATCGCTTGTCGAGCTCGATATCGGCGAACTGGATGCCCTCCAGGTACTCGAGCGTCAGCACTCTCGACGTCGAGTAGCGCCAGATGACCTTCGGCACCGCCACCTCGGCCGAGCCGCCGAAGTTGCGCCGAAACGTCTCGGCGTTGCGCGCCTCGTGGTTGTAGTCGAGCTCCTGGCGAATCGCTCGCGCGAACTCGTCCACGAGCGCCTCCGCATCGATGAAGTCGAGCGCGCGCACGCGCTCGCGGACGACCTTGGCCGCGGAGCGCATCAGCTGGAGGTCCGACTCGACCTGACGCGGTGCCTCGGGACGCTGCACCTTGACGACGACGTCGTCGCCGGTCGGCAGGGTCGCACGGTGCACCTGGCCGATCGACGCGGCGGCGAGCGGGATCTCGTCGAAGGTGATGAATGCCTGCTCGATCGTGAGCCCGATCTCCGCCTCGACGACGCGCCGAATCTCCGAGAACGCGATCGGCGTGACGTCGTCCTGCAACGCCCGCAACTCCGCGACGATGTCGGGCGGCATCACGTCCGGACGCGTCGAGAGCAGCTGGCCGAACTTGACGAACGTCGGGCCGAGCTCGTCGAGCATCTCGCGCAGCCGGCGCCCGCGATCCGCGAGATGCGTATCGTCGTTACTCCGCCGCCGGTCGATCATGTAGCCGAAGCCATGGCGGGTCGCGACGCGGCCGATCTCGGACAGGCGGCCGATCCTGCGCTGTGGGCGCGCGGTCTCCATCGTCACATTGTCGCCGTCAACGGCGGGATCTACAACGGGTTCTCGAGCAGGCGCACGCGATGCTCGAGCTGGGCGACGCGGAGCGCAAGATCGTCCGCCTCGTCACGGCGGACGACACCGAGTCGCTGGAATGCCTTGTCGGCCGTTCCGGCCGGGACCGATCCCAGCTTCTCCGCCTCCGCCCGCCAGCTCGCGACGGCATCGCGCACGGCGGCGCGCATCTCGTCGCGCTCGATGCCGACGCGCTTTGCGAGGTCGTCGGCGAGCGCCTCGGACGCCTCGACCGTCAGCGTCGCCCAGCCGAGTGCGGCAAGCGCGAGCTGCTCGAGCGAGTGCGGCGCCGAGCTGCCGTTGTCGTCCATGCGACCGATTGTACTGCCGCAGGCGCCCGGTCGCCTACCGCGCGCGGCCGTGCGGCCTGCTCGAGCGGCGTGCGCGCCTGCGCTCGCGGGCCGACGAATCGGCCGCCTTGGCCGGCGCGGGCTTCTCGGCGACCGGCTCCGGGGCCAGCAGATCCTCTGCCTCCGCAACGAGCGTCGCCGCCGCCGGGTCGACGAGGACCGTACCGCCGACGGACTGGATCTCGCCGACCTCGTCGTGCTTGCGTCGCGCGTACTCGGGCTCGCGCTCCTTGATCCAGTCGAGCAGCGGGGCCGCGACGAAGATCGAGGAATAGGCGCCAGACGCGATCCCGATCAGGAGCGCGAAGGCGAAGTCGTTCAGCGTCGCGCCACCGAAGATCAGGAGCGCGACGACCGGAAGGAGCGTGATGAACGTCGTCGCGAGCGACCGTGGGATCGTCTCCCAGAGCGAGACGTTCGTGATCTGGCGCATCGACGCACGCTTCATCAGCGGGAGGTTCTCGCGGATCCGGTCGAAGATGATGATCGTGTCGTAGATCGAGTAGCCGAGGACGGTCAGGACGGCCGCCACGGTTGCGGTCGACACCTCGCGGCCGAGAAGCGCGTAGATGCCGACGGTGATGAGGATGTCGTGCACGAGCGCCACGATCGCGGGCACGGCGAACTGCCACTGGAACCGCAGCGAGATGTAGCCGACGATCAGGAGGAGCGAGACGATGATCGCGAGGACGGCGCTCTTCGCGATCTGGCGTCCGAAGCTGGCCGAGACGTTCTTGATCCCGAACGCGTCCGCGTTCACGGTCTTCTTCAGATCGGCGGTCAGCGCGGCCGACTCCTCGGTCGTCAGCGTCTCGGTGCGGATCTGGAAGCTCTTGTATGCCTCGTTCGTCGACGGCCCACGACCCTGGATGACCGCGTTGCCCTGCCCGATCTTCGCGGCCTGGACGCGAACCTTTGCGAGCGAGGTCGGCTGAGGCGTCTCGAACCCGATCTGCGTTCCACCCTTGAAGTCGATCCCGAGGTTGAGGCCGAGGACGGCGAGCGCGAGCACCGAGGCGGTGACGATGCCCGCTGAGATTCCGAGCCACAGCCGGCGCCGGCCGATGAAGTCGACCTTCAGCCACGACGGGATGCCGCGACCCGAGGTGCCGATCACCTTCGGGTTGTTGAGGATCTTCGAGTCGGCGAGCAGCGAGAGGAGCGCGCGCGTGGCAAGGACGGCCGTGAGCATGGAGATCGCGGTACCGATCAGGAGCATCAGGGCGAAACCGCGGACCGACGAGGTCGCGACGGCGAACAGCACGAGCGCCGTGATCGCCGTGACGACGTTCGCGTCCACGATGGTCGCGAACCCCTTGGTGTAACCGGTCTGGATCGCAGCCCTGGCGCTCCGCCCGGCGCGCGCCTCTTCCTTGATGCGTTCGAAGATGACAACGTTCGCGTCGGCGGCCACCCCCAATGTCAGCACGAGGCCGGCGAAGCCGGGCAGCGTCAGCGTCACGTTGAAGATCAGGATCGCCGCGTAGAGGAACGCGGCATAGATGCCGAGGCCGACGACGGCGACGAGGCCGAGGAAGCGATAGAAGATGAGCAGGAAGAGGGCGACGACGAGCAGGCCGACGAGAGCGGCGGTCTTCGCCTCGTTGAGCGAGTCCTTCCCGAGGGTGGCCGAGATCGCGGTCTGGTCGAGCGTGACGAAGTTGACCGGGAGCGCACCCGTCTGGAGGACGAGCGCGAGGTCCTTCGCCTCCTGGATGTTGTCGATGCCCGAGATCTGGGCGTTGCCCGAGATCCCGCCCGAGAGCGAGCTGTCGGTGTAGTCGATCTGCGGCCACGACCGGATCTCACGGTCGAGCACGATCGCGAAGTGCTGCGGCGCGTTCCGGAGCTTGCCGCGCAGGTACTCGTTGCGCGTGATCTCCTGGAACCGGTCGCTGCCCTTGTTCGTGAACTCGAGCGAGACGATCGGCTGGTTCGTCCTCGTGTCGAAATCCTGCCGCGTGCCGGAGAGCTTCAGGTCGGCGCCCGTCATCTGGGGCACGGTCGGGGGCTCGTACTTGAAGAGGTAGTAGGAGGTCCCGGTCGGCACGCCCACTCCGGGGCAGACGACGGCGGTCTGCCCGCACGAGATGACGACGGTGCCGTTCGGCGTCCCGAGCAGCTTGAAGCCCTTGGGCACCTTCCCGTCGTACTTGCCGAGCGCCTTCTCCCTCGTCGAGACAGGGCCGACGACGAGCTTCTTGTCCTTGTTGAACAGCCACCACTGGTCCGACTTGCCGTTGACGAGGGCCTGCTGGCCGGCGAGCAGCGCGTAGACGTTTTCGCGCGGCTGCGGATTGCCGTTGATGTCGATCGACGGCGAGACGAGGCTCGTCTCGAGGTCGTAGAGCTCGAGCTGGGCCGTCTTCCCGATGATCTTCGCCGCTGCCTCGGGATCCTTGACGCCGGGGAGCTGAATCGTGATCTGATCGTTGCCCTGCGTCCTGATCTCGGGCTCGGAGACACCGAGCCGGTCGACGCGGTCGCGCATGATCGTCACCGACCGGTCGAGGTCCTCCTTGGTGAGGCTACGACCCTTGGGCGGCACCGCCTGCTTCGTGATCTCGAGGCCACCCTGGAGATCGAGGCCGAGCGTCGGCTTCTTGTGGAGCGGCGAGGCCGGAACAACCATGAGGCCGACACCGACGAGTCCGGCGACGACCATGGCAACGACTACGAGTGCTCGGCGGTGAGTCATGAATGCGGCGGGAAGGCTAGCTGCGCTCGGCCGGTGCCGTTCCGCCTTCGGCACCCGGATTTACAGAAACTTGTTCGCCGTTAACCTCCGCTACCCCTCCCGTGGCCAATTCGGGCGTCTCGGCAACGACTTCGGCCTCTCCGTCGACGACGTCCTCGTCGTGCTCCTCGTAGTCCTCGTCCTCGTCGTCCGGCTTCACCACCGTCGCGAGCGCCTTGCGCGCGACCCGCACATGAATGCCGTCCGCGATCTCGACGACGAGGTCTCCCCCGTCCTCCTCCGGCTCGAGCTCCTGCACGATCCCGTAGATGCCGCCGACCGTCAGCACCTCGTCTCCGACGGCGACGGTGTTGAGCAGCTGCGCCTGCGCCTGCGCCTTGGCACGCTGCGGACGGATCATGAGGAAGTACATGAGTCCGAAGAGAAGCACGATGATCAGCAGTCCTGGCACGAATCCTCCTGTGAGCCGCGGGCGAGTCGGGACAGCGTCTCCACGCGGAAGTCGTCGAACACTCCGCGGCGAATCGCATCCCGCGCGCCCGCGGTAAGTCGATGAACGAGCCATAGATTATGCAGAGAAAGCAGCCTCAGACCGAGAATCTCGTTCTGATTGACGAGGTGACGGATGAATCCGCGCGAGAAACGAGCGCAGGCGGGACACCCACATTCGGCCTCGAGCGGGCGCGGATCACGCGCGTAGCGGGCGTTGCGGAGATTCATCCGACCGGTCATCGTCATCGCCGTCCCCGTCCGCGCGTTGCGGGTGGGAAGGACGCAGTCGAACATGTCGATCCCGGCCGCGATCACGCCGATGATGCCCTCGATGTCCCCGAGCCCCATGAAGTATCGCGGGCGATCCGCGGGCAGGAGCGGCGCCGCCCAGCCGACCGTCTCGAGCATCTCGGCGCGGCTCTCACCGACGGCGAGCCCCCCGAGGGCATTGCCGTCGAACCCGAGCGAGACGATCTCCTCGACCGAGCGACGCCGGAGCTCGGGATCCGTGCCGCCCTGGGCGATACCGAACCGCAGCTGCCCGGGCGCACGCGGAGCATCGACCTGCAACTTTGCCCAGAGCGACGTGCGCCGGACGGCGTCCTCGTGCTCGGCCCGCGTTGCCCCGGCCGGCGGGCAGATGTCGAGGCACATTGCAATGTCGCTTCCGAGCCGCCGCTGAATCTCGGCCACGCCGGCCGGCGTGAATCGCTCCGCGTCACCGTCGTACACCGAGCGGAACGTGACGCCCTCGTCGTCGACGGCGAGCAGGGTGTCGCGGAGCGAGAACACCTGGAACCCACCCGAGTCGGTCAGGATCGGGCCGTCCCAGCCCGAGAAGGCGTGGAGGCCACCGAGCTCCTCGATCAGCCCCTCCCCGGGCCTGAAGTGGAGGTGGTAGGTGTTGGCGAGGATCACGGCGGCCCCGGACGCGCGTACCTCGTCCGGGTGAAGCGTCTTCACCGTGGCCTTCGTGCCGACGGGCATGAACGCGGGAGTCGGGATGTCGCCGTGGACGGTGTGAACCGTGCCGGCCCTTGCCGCCCCGTCGGTCGCCTCGAGCGCGAAGCAGGTTCTCGTCACAGGATCAACATCGCGTCGCCGAAGGAGTAGAACCGGTACCTCTCGTCGACTGCGATCCGGTAGAGGTCGCGAACGGCGTCGACGCCCGCGAACGCCATCACCAGCGCGAGCAGAGTCGAGCGCGGGAGATGGAAGTTCGTCAACAGCGCATCGACGCGCTGGAACGTGAACCCCGGCAGGATGAACAGCGACGTCCGACCGTCGAGATCGCCGTCGCGGGCGATCGTCTCGAGCACACGCACCGTCGTCGTGCCCACGGCGAGCACGTGCTCGGCCGATTCGATCCTGCGCCAGGAGCCCTCGGTGACGCGGTAGCGCTCGCCGTGCAACTCGTGCTGCTCGACCTTGGAGACCGCGAGTGGGCGAAACGTGTCGAGCCCGACGTGCAGGGTGACCCGCTCGACGTCGAACCGCCCGAGCAGCTCCGGCGTGAAGTGGAGGCCCGCCGTCGGCGCCGCCGCCGAGCCGGGGTCGGCGGCGTAGACGGTCTGGTAGCGCCCGGCGTCCGCCAGGCGCTCGTGGATGTACGGCGGGAGCGGCGGCTCGCCGTCGGGCTCGCCGTCGAGACGGATCCTCCAGCGGCCCTCGCCGAGCGGCTCGAGGAGCTCGACCGGGCCGAGCGTCTCCCCCACCCGCAGGCGGCGCGAAGGCCGCGCGAGAGCCTCCCAGATGCCGTCGCCGAGCGGCTCGAGCAGGAGCACCTCGGCCCGGCCGCCCGTCTCGCGGTGCAGGTGGAGGCGGGCCGGCACCACCTTGGTGTCGTTGACGACGACGAGGGCGTCGCCCGTCTCCTCCGGAAGATCGGTGAACAGCCGGTGGCGAACCTCTCGCGTGCCGCGGTCGAAGACGAGGAGCCGCGAGCCGTCACGGCGGTCGGCCGGTCGCTGCGCGATCAGCTCGCGCGGGAGGTCGTACTCGAGCTCGTCGGATCTCATCCGATGGCCAGAGTAGCCTTGGGCTCATGGATGAACAGGCACTGGAACGAGCAAAGCAGCGCATCGCTGCCGCCCGCGAGGGCCGGAACGAGGAAGGACGGTTCGAGGCGGCCCTTCGCCGCTCGCGCGAAGAGGTCGAGGCGCTCGGCGCCGCTGCGCTCACCCTCGAGACGGCCCTGCCCGACCGGGTCGGCCAAGCGGTGCAGGAAGGGCTCCGGCGCGAGGTGCTCCCGGTGGCTCGGAACCTCGGTGAGATCAAGGGCCTGCTCAATAGCGCGATCGCTCGCCTCGAGCGGCTCGAGCAGGAGCAGATCGCCGAGCGGAACGCCCGCCTCGACGATCTCACGCTTCTCGTCGATCTCATCTCGTCGGGCTGGGAGGGCGTCGACCGCAGGCTCGCCAAGCTCGAGCGGGGCGACTCCGCCGAGATCGTCTCGATCCACGGTCACCGCGTCGCTGGGTGAAGCTTCAGCCTCACCCGCGCGGGCGGGCGAGGCTGAAGCCCGACCCTTGCGCAGTCCTTCTTCTCCAGCTCACCCGCCGGCGAGGATCGCCGCGCACGTCACCGCCCACGCGACGACGGTGACCAGGATCGGCACGTCCCCGAGAAGGACGTTCTCCGGCTCTTCCCCTGCGTCCGTCCGCCGAAGCAGGTGGAGGTAGCGGATGAGCCCGAAGGCGACGAACGGCACGGTGACCACGAGCCCGTACGAGTCGCGCGCGGTCAGGGTGTAGAGGAGGTAGGCGAGGCCCGCGGTGACGGCGACGGCGACGAGCATCCGGTCGAGAGAACCGGTCGAGTAGCCGTCGAGCACCTGCCGTCCAGGCGTCCGCTGCTCCTCGACCAGCACCAGCTCCGCGCGGCGCTTGCCGAGTGCGAGGAACAGCGCCAGCAGCCCCGTGCAGACGAGCAGCCACGGCGAGATGCGGACATCGACGGCGATCGCACCCGCCGCCGCGCGGAGCACGAACAACAACGCGATGACGAGCACGTCGGCGAGCACGACGTGCTTGAGCCAGGCGGAGTACGCGGCCTGCAGGATGACGAAGCCCGCAAGGCACAGAACCGAATCCAACCCGAGCCAGGCGGCGGCTGCGAAGGCGCCGACGAGCAGGCCCCCGGCGAGGACGAGCGCCTCCGAGACACCGAGCTCACCCGCCGCGATCGGCCGATCGCGCTTGACCGGATGCAGCCGGTCCACCTCGATGTCCCGCAGGTCGTTCACGAGATAGGCGGCGCTGGAAGCGGCGCAGTAGGCGACGAACGCGACCCAGGCCTGGGCCCATCGGTGGGGGTCGTCGAGCTCGGCCGCGAAGATGATGCCGGCGAAGAGGAGCAGGTTCTTCAGCCACTGCCGCGGACGCAGCGCCACGAGCGCCGCGCGGCCACGCGATCGCTCGTACCCGGCAGGAGCCGTGCCTGCCCGGGTCGGTAACTCCCCCCGCGGGATCACGCCGGGCGCTCGGGAAGCACCAGCCTGAACCGACTCCCCTCCCCGACCCTCGACTCCAGCTCGATGCGACCGCCGAGGGCGAGCGCCAGCTCACGCGCGATCGGCAGCCCGAGCCCGGTGCCGTGGTTGTCCCTGGAGATGAACGGCGTGAAGATGCGCTCCTGCTCCTCGCGCTGGATGCCCGGCCCGGTATCGACGACGTCGACCAGGATCCGGTTGCCCCGCGTCGAGGAGCCGATCGCGATCGTCCCTCCGTCCGGCGTCCAGCGGAAGGCGTTCGCCAGTAGGTTCGTGAGCACCTGGAGGACGCGGTCGCCGTCGGTGACGATCGTCGGGGCGTCGGGATCCTCGTCGAGGCGGAACGTGAGACCACGCCGCCGCGCCTCCTCTCCGAAGCTCGCGTGCGCCTGCGCGACGAGCGCGCCGATGTCCACCTCCTCGGCGTGAACGGTGAACCGGTCGGCATTCAGCTTCGCGAGGTCGAGCACGTCTCCGACGAGACGCTCGAGCCGGATCGTCTCGCCGGCCACGACGTCGAGGGAGGCGAGCTCCGCCTCGCGGTCGTCGAACAGGCCGTCGCGGATCGCGTCGACGTGCCCCTTGATCGCGGTCAGCGGCGTCCGCAGCTCGTGAGAGACGGACATCAGGAACTGACGCTCGCGATCCTCGGTCGCCGCGAGGCGGGCCGCCATCTCGTTGAACCTCTCGGACAGGTGGCTGATCTCGTCGCCACCCTCTCCGGCAGGCACTCTCACGTCGTAGTTGCCCGTTGCGATCTCATCCGCCGCCACGGAGAGCGCGAGCACCGGTCCGGTGATTCTCCGCGACAGCCACCACGACAGGAGCCCCGCCACGAGCGCCCCGACCGCGAAGGCGATCGCGAGCCTTCCGACGAGCGGGAGCCACTGATCGCGTAGCTCGGTCCGCGGCTTCGCCACCACGATCGCCCCGAGCGCGTCGCTCTCGGGCTCGATTCGCACCGGCGCGGAGGAGGCAAGGTACGCGCGACGGCTTCCCGGCGGGGTGAACTCGAAGTTGACCGGACCGGTGAGCGCGCGAACGGCAGACGGGACGGACGTCTCGGCGAGGCGCGTCAGCCCCGTGTCCTGCCCGGGAAAGAGCGACGAGCCGATGTAGAAGATGCTGTCACCCGTCGCGAGCTCGAGCTTCGAGGCCGCGAAGTCGATCGAGCCCGACCCTTCGTCGATCGCCCGCAGGGCCGCATCGGCGTACAGCTGCGAGAGACCCGTCGCCTCTCGCTCGAGCTCCATGACCGACTGGTCCCGCGTGTAGGTCTGGAAGAGGCGGAGCGAGATCAGCGCCGCGAACACGCCCGCGAGGACGATCCCGAGCAGGAACAGGGCCGGCAGACGGAAACGCAGCGACCCGATCACGAAGAAAGTGTAGAGCGGCGATCCGGATCGTCGCCGAGCCCGGCGACGCACGTCGAGGAGATCCCTAGGCAGCGGGCGTGGGAGCACGGTCCTGGGCGACCTTGTAGCCCACGCCCCACACCGTGACGATCGGCGATGCATCCTCGAGCTTGCGCCGGATCTGCCGCACGTGCACGTCGACCGTGCGCGTATCGCCGGCGAACGTGTATCCCCAGACGCGCTCGAGCAGCTGATCGCGGGTCAGCACGAGGCCACGGTGGTCGAGCAGCTCCCACAACAGCTCGAACTCCTTCGGTGCGAGCTGGATCTCGCGATCGCCCACGAGCACCTCGCGGCGGCCCGCGTTGATCGTGAGGTCGCCGTGCGTGATCTCGTCGCCCTCATCGCGGCGGCGGTCCTGCGAGGAGCGGCGGAGAACGCTCTTGACACGGGCAACGAGCTCGCGCGGGTTGAACGGCTTCGTCAGGTAGTCGTCGGCCCCGACCTCGAGCCCGATGATCTTGTCGACGTCCTCGTCTCGCGCCGTCAGCATCAGGATCGGCACGTCCGATCCCTTGCGCACGCGACGGCAGATCTCGATTCCGTCCATGTCCGGCAGGTTCAGGTCGAGGATGATCAATGCGGGAACCTCGGCCGCGATCGCGTTCAGCGCCGCGCCTCCGGTCCCGACCGTCTTGACGACATACCCGGCGTTCTTGAGGTAGAGCGTGACGAATGAGGCGATCGCCGCCTCGTCCTCGACGACGAGGATCGTCTTGGTGGTGGCCATTACCGGATCTTGCCGGACCAGGACGACGACGTCGTCAGCTCATCCCTGCCGAACGTGACCTTTGTTGCCTCGTCTGGCACCGAGGTGAACGGCAAGTCCCCGACCCGGAACGAGCCCATCTCGCCGACCGCGTCGGGATCGCCGTTGAGGATCGTCGTGCCGGTGCCCCGCGCCGAGACCGAGATACCCTCGCCGTTCGCCGCGATCTTGTACCGCCCGGACGAGATCCGGAAAGAGATGTTCTTGCCCTTCAGCCAGACGACCCTGCCGCGCGGAACGCCGTTCACCCAGGGGCTCCACTGATCGGACGGAGTCAAGTCGACGATCCGCAGCGACCCCTTGTCGATGTGGCCGAGGATCACCCGCTCACCGACGATCTGCACCGATCCACGCGCGTCCTTGATCTCGAACGTGCCGCTCGGCGCATTCCCCGCGGACGCGGTCGTCGCGATGCCACTGAGGCCGAGGATGATCAATGCCAGGAGGCGCATACCTTCGAGAGTATCGGCCAAGCGGGTGTGCCCGTGATGTGACGGCTGTAAGGAATGTGTTAGCCGAAATCCGGGGGCGCGCGCAGCGTAGAGTCGTCGCCGTGGATCCGTCGGGTTCGGAGAGGCGCGTGCTCATCGTCGGTGCCCTGCTGTTCGGCGCGGCGGCGCTCTCCGGCTGGCTTCAGCGGGACCGTTGCTCTCGATCTCTGTTCGTCTCGGTCGGAGCGGGACGCACTGCTCGCGGCGACTCGACGTGGTCTACGGTCGCTCCGGGCGTCGAAGACGGTGCTCTACATCATCGAGCTCGCGCTCGTGCTCACGCTCTTCGCCGATGGACTCATCGTCGAGGACGAGCTGCTGCGGCCGGCACTGGACGACCGACCGCGCTCGCCCTCGTGCTCGCGATGCCGATCACACTCGTCCTGCTCGCGTTGGCGGCGAAGGTGCTCTTCCCGGCGCTGTCGTGGCCGGAGGCGTTCCTGCTCGGCGCCGTGCTCTCGCCGACCGATCCGGTCGTCACGTCCGCGATCGTGAAGACGAAGGGCATCCCGGCCACGGTTCGGCACACGCTCAACCTCGAGTCGGGACTGAACGACGGCCTGGCTCTGCCGTTTGTGCTCTTCTTCCTCGCACTCGCCACGGGAGCGGGCAGCCCCGGCATCGGAGGCCCTCGCGTCTCGCGGGCGAAGCGGTGACCGGAGCGGTGATCGGCGTCGCGCTCGCGGTCGCAGGAGCAGTGGCTCCTCGTTCGGCTGCCGTCCGGCGGGGTCGAGGTGAAGTACGAGGGCCTGTATGCGCTCGGGCTGGCCTGCGTCGCGTTCGGCATCGCCGAGGTGAGCGGCTGGGCGAAACGGCCTGATCGCTGCGTTCGTATGCGGCATCGCCCTCGCCGTCGACGCCGGCACGCGACCCGGACGTGTCGCGGAGTTCAGCGAGAGCTCTCAGCGCCCTCCTGAAGGTCGACACGTTCACGACCTTCGGCGCGCTAATCGTCGCCACCGGCTGGGAGGGCGTCGGCGCTGCGGCTCGTGGCGTTCATCGCGTACGCGCTGCTTGTCGCCCGTCCGGTGGCGGTGCTGCTCGCCTTCGTGCGGGTTCGCGAACCCTCTCGAACAAGCTGTTCATGGCCTGGTTCGGCCGAAAGGGGTCGCGTTGACGCTGTTGGCGATCTTCGTGCGGATCTCGACCGACGCGGATCGGCGCT
The DNA here is from genome assembly GCA_963727515.1 of uncultured Thermoleophilia bacterium. Taxonomy (GTDB): domain Bacteria; phylum Actinomycetota; class Thermoleophilia; order Gaiellales; family Gaiellaceae; genus Gaiella. Next base: position 213,954 of record CAVSGN010000004.1, read on the forward strand.
CGTGTTCGACCTCGCGTCGTTCACGGTCCTGCGTCATCGTCTCGCACGGTCTGACGGACACCGTGGGCGCAACTGGCTCGAGCGCGGGCTGATCACGTTCAGGACGTCCAGCGAGGGATGAAAAAAGTAGGAGAGGGCGTGAAGATGGAGGCGATAAAAGGGGCTGATCAGATCAGAGGGTGGAATAGAAGAGTGAGCTGCAGAGGGCATAGCAGAGAGAGATGAGAGGAGAGCAGAGGGAGAGCGAAGTGAGGTAGACGGCGACCTCGGGGCCGACCTGACCTGCGCGGATTGTTCGATAGTGCTGAAGCGTCTCGCTGGAAGTTAGATAGGAGGACATAGAAGGCATGACTAAGATGAGGGTATTTAGACGCAAACCTCTGGCGGCTCTCTCCCGATGTAGAGTGAAAAGAGTGCGCGATACGTTAGAGCCGTGGCCTTCGACGACAACACTGAGCTTGACTGGGACTGGACGGAGAGGGTGGGAACGTGGGCGCTGGTCGCCACGTTGGCGCACTGATCGTCATCCTCTTCGACGGCGGGATGGTCGGATCGCGCGGGCTTCACGGCGTGATCGCCATCGTCGGCGTCATCGGAACGTGAATCGTGCCACCGCTCGCGCTCGTCGTCCGTCGGCGCCCACCCGGGCGCGGATTCCGACTGGAGGTGTGAAAGGAGAGTAGAGGGACGGCATAGGGGACTGATCTGTGAGGATGAGTAGGAAGGGGCACGGGAGGCGATCGCGGTGGACGGGAAGATGCTCGCGGGTAGTGATGAGATCGTACTCACCGTCGTGCAGTGACTCTACGAGGCCGTCTTCTACGGGGAAGGAGGCGAGGAAAAAAGACCAAACCGAGGGCGAGGTGAACCTGGAGGGGGAGTAGGTGGAAGAAGCTAGACGGCGCGACTCCGAAGGTGTCGAGACGGCTCGGGTAGACGGTTTCGAGCAACGTCGCTCGCGATGTCACACCGGACGCGATCGCTGCGATTGCGATCGCCGTCGAGTTAAGTAGGTGCGAGAGATGGGCGCGAGAGGCGTAGAGCTGAAGACGAGCGTCTCGGAGCTCTCGAAAAAAAAAAAAAAAAAAAAAAAAAAAAAAAAAAAAAAAAAAAAAAAAAAAAAAAAAAAAAAAAAAAAAAAAAAAAAAAAAAAAAAAAAAAAAAAAAAAAAAAAAAATTTCTGGGTCGCTGCGATGAGAGAAGCGGACGCGTCGAGAGGCTGGACGTTACTGACGAACCACGCTCACGCGCTGGTCTGCATCAACCGTGACCCCGGCATCCGCGTGCGCGAGATCGCGCGCGGATCGGGATCACCGAACGCGCGACCCAGCGGACGTTTCCGTCCTCGCAGGGAGGGCAATAGAGAAGGGAGAGTAGGTCGAGGGACGAGCACGGTAAAGGTGCTCTTGAGGTACGTGAGGAAACGCGAGATGGAGCACTTAGAAGCTTCAGCGAGGGTGGTTAGCGCTAAAGAAAGAGCTGGCTGAGCTGAAGCGCAAGGCTGGCGTGAGTTGTGGTAGGTGGCCCACGAGGGGCTGCGGTTGGGGAGATAGACTGCGTGGGGGCACTCTGCTTGCGCGATTGAGAATGAGGCTTCAGTGGCTTCGGCTGTAGCGAGCAGCGCGATGATGGAGAGGATGTAGCGGCGACGAGGACGGCCCGTGCGCTATAGAGACGGGTAGCGCTTGCAACTGCAAGCACAAGCATGAGGCCTATGCGGAACGCGAGGCTGGTGGCGATCTCGGAGACGGAAATCCTGGAGGGTGAGTCGGAAGGTCAACGACCCGAGTCGGGATCGCGTTGATGATGGTGATGATCAGAATGGTCTAACCGATCTCGCCGTGACCGCGTAGCTGGTCGACGATCGCCGTGCGAGTTCGTGCGCAGATGGAAGGCGCCGGGCATCGCCGTCGACGCAGGGTTCGAGTCCGTTCTCGGTCCCGCTCGGCTTCGCTCCTGCGACGATCCACTCGACCGGACGGATCGCACCGTCAGACGGTGACTCCCATCGGCGACGTGGTGTTGCATTCTCCGAGCATGGCAGCGGTGCGCTTCGCTCACGGCGAGCCTCAGGATTCGTGAGAGAGAAGAGGAAGATGAGGTAGGAAGTGAGTGATGAGGGAGAGGTGCGTGAGGCGAGCAGCAAGGGTAGGGCAGCGCGAGTGCGCGAGCGTAGGTGGATATGGGGCTGTGGTGCGCGAGCGCGCTGTGCGAGGAAGGTGAGGTTGAGAGTCTGCGAGCGCGTAGAGCGCAGATTGGGGTTGCGGTGCGAGCGAGAGAGCGAGCTGGGGCTGGAGGTTGCGAAGGTGATGAGGTGGCGCGATGATTGGTGGCACGCGCGCAGGCGGTAGGTGATGCGCGCGGATGAACAGCTCGCACGCAGCGCACAGCGAGATGAGCGGAGGGTGAGCAGATCGGAGTCATCGCGCTCAGTGGGCTTGTAGACGCTCATTATCGCTCGTCGTCGAAGCTGTTTCTCGATGGCGACGAGGGGGAGAACGAGGGCGGTGACTGCGGTCGAGACTAGCCACTGAGCGACGCATCGGAGAGGTAGAAGAGGGTGTTCATCACGGGGAGATAGGTGAATGCGAGCTGCAGTCCGATCACGAGCAGAATGCCCCAGTAGACGGCGAGATTCGTGAACAGCCCGACCGCAAGCACCGAACGCTGCAGCGATCGGCAGTTGATCAGGTAGAAGGCGTCAATCGGGACGTTTGTGAATATCACCGTCGTACGCGTCGCCTCGATAGTCGCGCTCACTGCCTCCTCGCATTCGAAGACGGCGAGTCCGGTGGCGCACATGAACGGCGCTGCGAGCGTTCTCCGTTGGATCGCCAGCCGCCAGAGCACGGGTTCGTCCATTCGCCGCGGCGGCCGGCGCATCGGACCGGGTTCGAGCGCCTCGAGGGTGAGCGGCAAGGCGAGCGACACGGTCGGGACGAGGTTGATCGACAGGATCTGCGACGGGCAGGATCGGCAGCGTCAGCCCGTACGGTGAACGCGAGCAGCACGAGCAGCGACTCGCCGACGCTCGTGGGAGAGGGTGAAGACGAGCTCTTGAGCAGGTTGTCGTAGACGCGACGGCCGTCCTCGACGGCGAGCGCGATCGTGGCGAAGTTGTCGTCGGTCAGCACGATCGTCGGCGGCTCTTGGCAACCTCGGTGCCGCGATCCCCATCGCGATCCCGATGTCGGCCTGCTGCAGCGCTGGGGCGTCGTTGACTCCGTCGCCGGTCATCGCGACGACCTGGCCGTCGACGCTGCAGCGCCTCACGAGCCGCAGCTTGTGCTCGGGCGCGACGCGGGCGAACACCGAGTCGCCGCCTGGACGGCGAACTCGTCGAGTGTCGTGCGTCGAGATCGGCGCCGGTAGCATGCTGGCGCCGATCTCGCTGATCCGATCGCGCGCGCGTTCTCGGCGGCCTTCCGGGGGTGATCGCTGTCTCATCGCGACACGGATGCTCGCGCTGTGGCAAGGCGGCGTTAGCAATCGACGGCCTCTCGCGCGGCGGGTGAACAGCCGACCAAGCCGAGCAGCGTGAAGCCGCCTCCAGGTAGATGTGCTCGAGCAGATGCGGTGCGCCTCCTCGAGCTTAGTGGCCACGGCCAGAGGATTCCTCGGCCGGCATCTCGTCGCCTGGCTGAGCATCGTGATCGGTGACGGGGAGGGTGCGGAGCGTGCGATTTTGGGTGCTTGATAAGAAGCGGCAGGCTCTCTGCGGCGTGCAGCGTTGCTGGACCGGCGCTCAGACTGATCGGCAGCTCGTCGCGCCGAGGACGGTGAAACTCCGCTCTGCTCCAGTTCGATCCGTCCTTCGCGGGCGGCACGAGTCCACCGGGACGGATCGCCTGACCCGTCAGACACTAAGAGGAGACGCGGGCGTGCTGCAGAGAAGCGCGCCTCGAGCAGCGCGCTGACCTCGGTGGCGGCGTGGCGAGCGCTGCGTGTCGAGGGACGCACCGTGGACGATAACCGGTGCGGTGATCTCAACGCGGTCGCTGGCGAAGCCTTCCACCGCGACCATCTCGCTACGGGTGAGCGTTCGCGTCTTGTGCGAACAGATGAGCGTCGTCGACCAGAGCGTCTCCACTGCCGGCAACTGTCGCAAGACGGCGTTCAGGGTCGCTATCCGCCGCACCGCGGTCGCAAGCGCGATCGTCTTGGTCGCCGGCAGCCTTCGTGATCGCGTGACGCAAGCGCCACCGCTGCAAGGAAGCAGTAGCGGCGTACCCGCACCGCCTCGAGGTACGGAAGTTCCACAGCGCAGTCGCGGATCTCGGTGAGCGTGCGGTCTACGGCGCGATCTTGCGAATCAGCGGCCTCGCAGCGGTTCGGCGGCGCCCACGAGCTCGGAGATGCGTCCTAGCTGGGTCTTCCGCCGGTCTCGGCGATGAGTCGGTGACCGGCGTAGAGTGTGCATAGGTATGTTGCGCGCTCGGGTAGCGGCGTCTCGTCGGTCGCGCCTGGCTCGAGTTCTGAGGCAGAAAGGTAGCAGCGCGTGATGAACAGCGCGTGCTGAGCAGAGGCAGTGGCGGCACTGTAGCATGAGCACGAACTCAAAGGGAAACTCGCGAGCGTGAGCTTGAACGCGTACGGACGACGTCGACTCCTGCGCACGAACAGAGCGCTCGATCGCCCGACCGCCCGATACGGATAACCCGACACGCGCTCGCGATAAGAGAGAATACGCAGCATGATAGTGGGAAAGCGCGGCGTACGCGCGGCAGCGAGCAGGACATAGATCAACGGCTGCTCAGCTGTGCAGGAACAACGCGACGAGATCCGACTCACCCGCGGATCGCTAGAGCTATACCGCTCGAACGGTGCTGCGCCTCGGCGCAAAGAATGCAGCGCACGGTAAGCACGCGCTGTGTCGAGCGCGTGCACGCGTTGCGCCGATACATCTCCCTTAGACTGGACGTGATGGAGCTGTAGAGAGGCGCATGAAGCTGCGCGGCGAGAGGCTCTGGCGAGGAGCGGAGGAAGTGAGGCGGTGACGATGAAGGCTGCGTGCAGCACGGCAGATGCGGTCTCGGATCTCGCTGAGAGGCTTGCATCGGTGTGTCGTCGCTCGAGTAGCAGGGACTGCTGAGATACTGGGATGATAGAGGCGTGAGACGAAGCGAGAGCTTTTGCAGCTTGTGCGGCAGCTCTAGGGTGCTGGGGAGAGGTGATGGCGGGGCTGCCGATGAGATCGCGATCGGATGGTGATCGGAAGTAGTCTGCACCGCGGAGAGCGATCGCTAGCGTGGAAGCGCGACACGTGGGTTTGGCATCTACGAAAACGTAGCCGTCACAATGTCGTGCTACGCGGTCGCTCAGAGTGTCTTCCAGCCTCTCGGAGTACTGCGGGCTGACCACGCCGGCCCCGCGCCGCGGCCGTGTCGGCAGCCCGGGTCCGTCCCGCCGCGAAACCCGCGGTTGGCCGGACGCGTTGGAATAGGCTCGATCAGGTGGACATCCTCGCCATCGCGATCTTCGCCGCGGCCCTGACGGCGATCGCGCTCGACTGGACGCACCGTACGATCGTCGCGCTCGCGGGCGCGGCGCTGATGGTCGTGCTCGGAGTGCTCGATCAGGAGCAGGCGATCGAGTCCATCGACTGGGCGACGCTCGGCCTGCTCGCCGGGATGATGATCATCGTCGGCCTCGTCGAGCCGACCGGGCGTCTTCACGTTCTTCGCGCTCCGCGTCGCGCAGCTCTCCCGCGGCCGCCCGGTGCGCGCTGCTCTTCCTGCTGGCGGGGATGACCGGCGTGCTCTCGGCGTTCCTCGACAACCTGACCGCGATCCTGCTCGTCGTCCCGATCACGCTGCTGATCGCCGACGTGCTCCGCATCGCGGCGATCCCCTCGTGCTCACCGAGGTGATCGCCAGCAACATCGGCGGCACCGCCACGCTGATCGGCGACCCACCGAACATCCTGATCGGCATCGCACGTCGACGAGCTCTCGTTCAACGACTTCATCGTCAACCTGGCGCCCGTCGTCGCTGCTCACGCTCGTGACCGTGACGGGCGTCGCTTGCGCTCGTGTTCCGCCACTCGCTCGCCGTCGATCCCGAGCGCGCGCCGATGAGATCGCGCAGCTCGACGCCGGCGCGCGACCTCGCGGCGCGCGAAGCGGGTCAAGCGCAGCCTCGCGGTCCTGCTCGGGCACGATCGTCGCGTTCTTCCTCCACGCGCCGCTGCACGTCGAGCCGGCGGTCGTGGCGCTCACGGGCGCGACCGTGATGCTGTTCGTCGCGGCCGTCGACGTCGAGAAGGCCCTCGAGCGGGTGGAGTGGGCGACGCTCTTCTTCTTCGTCGGGCTGTTCGTGATGGTCGGCGGGCTCGTCGAGCGCGGCATCGTGGACGACATCGCCGACGTGGCTCGCCGACGTCACCGGAGGCTCCTCGGTCACCGAGGGCATGGTGATCCTCTGGGGCGCGGCGGCCGGCTCGGCGGTCGTCGACAACATCCCGTTCACGACGGCGATGATCCCCGTCGTCGACCGCATCCAAGGCGCCGAGATCAACGACGGGCTCTGGTGGTCGCTGTCGCTCGGCGCCTGCTTCGGCGGCAACGCGACGCATGATCGCGGCGGCGGCGAACGTCGCCGCCACCGGCATCCTCGACCGCACCGGCCGCCCCGATCTCGTTCGTGCGCTTCATGGCAGTAGGGTTGCCCGTGACGGTGGTCTCGCTCGCGTATCGCATCCGCCTATCTCCTGCTCACGCAGCTCTGATGGACCTCCGCCAACTCCCCCTCGTCGAGGCCTCCGTGCGCGACACGGCGACGTTCGCGGATGCGGTGGACGTGCTGTTCGCGGCTGCAGGTGCCGGCGATCGCCGTACTCGACGAAGACGCGCGCGGCTCGTCGGCGCTCCTCGCCGAGCGCGACGTGCTGGGCGCCGTCTTCCCTCGCTATCTGGCGGAGCTGCGGCACACCTCGTTCCTCCCGGACGACGCGAAGCGGCCTCGAGGAGCGCGTCGAGCGGGTCGCGCGACGAGCCGGTCGCAGACGCACGCGCGACCGTCGAGCCGCTCGACGGCGCCGAGAGCCAGACCCACGCAGCCGAGCGGCTTCCTGCACACCGGCGAGCAGGCGCTCCCGGTCGTCGACGCCGATCCCTTCTCGGCATGCTGTCGATCGCTGCGCTCTGCCACGCGCGTCGACCTCGACCGCGCGTGATGCCCGCTCGCCGCCGCCGTGGCGTCGCCGACGCGCTCGTCGATCTCTTCGTTCGTGTTGGTGGCCGCAAAGGTCGGCGACGAAATCTTCAAGCGGCTCGGGCAGCCGACGATGATCGGTGAGATCCTGGCCGGCGTGATCGTCGGCCCCGCGGTCTTCGGGCTCGTCGACCCACCGAGATATCCAGGTCTTCGCCGAGCTCGGGGTCGTCTTCCTCCTCTTCTGGGTAGGCCTCGAGACCCGGATCACCGAACTTCGCGAGGTCGGGCCGAGCGCGCTTCGCACGGCGTGCTCGGCGTCGCGATCCCGTTCGCGGGCGGCTTCGGTCTTGGCATTGCCCTGGGTGAGAGCACGAGCACGAGCTGTTCTTCGCCGCCGCCCTCGTGGCCACGAGCGTCGGGATCACATCCGCCGTGCTGATCGGGCTCGGCGTCGCTCGACCTCGCGCGCCGGACGCACGATCATCGGCGCCGCGGTCGTGGACGACATCCTGGCGATGCTCGATCCTGGCTGTCGCCGTTGGCGTGGCCGCGGGCGGCGCAGCATCGTCGAGCTCGTGGTCGTCGTCGCCCTTGGCGCTCGCCTTCGTCGGGTTCTTCGCGCTCGGCGGCACTGCGCTGATGCGCACGTAGCCGGGCATACTCGCGGCCCCACGGTTCTCGCGAGTCGCCGCTCCTGCCGGCCGTGATCCTTTGCCTCGGCCTCGCAGCTCTTGCCGCCGAGATCGGCCTGGCAGCGATCATCGGAGCGTTCCTCGCCGGGATGATGGTCGCGGAGACGAAGGACCAGCATCCGATCGAGGAGGAGGTGGCGCCGCTCTACGCGTTCTTCGCGCCGTTCTTCTTCGCGTCGATCGGGATGCAGATCGACCTCGGTGCTCTGGCCGAGTCGGGAACGCTACTCCTGCTCGTGGGCGTAACCGCGACTCGCGGCCGCAACGAAGTTCGGCGGCGCCTGGCCGGCGCGCTTGGGCTCGGGAGGCCCGAAGCGGCGTTCGTCGCGGCCGGCATGGTCCCCCGGGGCGAGGTCGGGATCATCGTCGCCGGTATCGGCAGGCGAGCGGAGTGATCGGCGAGCGCGTCTTCGCGATCGTCGTCGGGATGTCGGTGCTGACGACGCTTCTCGTGCCTCCCGTACTGCGCGTCCTCGCGAGACGGTTGCCGCCGGACGACGCGCCGGTACCCGGTCAGTCGTACGTGTAGAAGCCGCGGCCGCTCTTGCGGCCGAGCAGACCGGCGTCCCTCATCGAGACGAGGCGAGGCGGGGGCGCCATCCTCGGCTCACGGAGCGTTCGTAGAGCGCCTCCGACGCGTGCACGTGGACGTCGATCCCGACGAGGTCGACGAGCGTGCACGGCCCCATCGGCCAACCTGCGCCGTTTCGCATCGCGGCATCGAGTGCCTCGGGCGTGACACGGGCCTCGTCGAGAACGCGGATGCAATCGTTCAGGAGAGGGATCAGAACACGGTTGACGACGAATCCCGGCGTGTCGTGGCAGCGCACGACCTCCTTGCCGAGGCGTACGCCGACCTCGGCAGCGGTGGCCACGGTCGTCCGAGGTCAGCTCGGCCCGGACGATCTCGACCAGCGGCATCAGCGGCGCCGGGTTGAAGAAGTGCATGCCGATCGACCCGCTCCGGCCTCGCCGTCGCTGCCGCGATCTCGGTCACCGAGAGCGCCGACGTGTTGGTGGCAAGGACGGCGTCGGGCCGGCAGATCCGGTCCAGGTCCGCGAGGAGAGCACGCTTTGGCTCGAGCTCCTCGACGATCGCCTCGATCACGAGGTCGCAGGCGGCGAGCGCGTCGAGATCGGTGGTGGTCGTGAGACGAGCGGTCGCCGCGTCACGTTCGCCGTCCGACATCTGGCCCTTCTCGACCTTGCGCTCGAGGAAGTGCCCGATGCGTGCGGAAGCCGCGGCGCCGAGATCGGAGGTGACCTCGCGTCCGATCGTGTCGTACCCGGCTTCGATCGCGAGCTGGGCGATCCCGGCCCCCATCGCCCCCAGGCCGACCACGCCGATCGTCGAAACCGTTGTCACGCGGCCGATTCTATGTGCTGTGGTCAGGCGGCGAGCGCGTGCAGTTGCGCGGAGCGAAGCTGGAGCAGCGCGACGAGGTCGCCTGTCGTCCGGAACGGGTCAGAAACGATGTCACCCGTCGCGGTCGAGAGCGCGGCGACGACGGCTCCGTCACTCTCCGCGACGAGCATGGGGCCTGCCGGGACGGCGCGGTCGACGAGCTGCGCAAGACGTCGGATCACGAGCACGTCGTCCGGGCGAGCGGAGCGAATGGCGATCTCACTCCGCCCCCCGACCTGACGCGCGAGGGCACCGGGGACCCTGTCGATCATCCGAGATACCGGCGCCGGCGAGACGCCTCGTCGATCCGCGAATCCTTGCCCGCGAACAGCGCTCCGACGGTGACGAGTGCGAAGAAGACGATCAGTGCGATTTCCATGGCTCCACTTTCCAGTGCTGACGAAGGACCGTTTACCGTGGTCACATTGTCGCTGAGCAGGTACTATCAGCACAAGTCGAGGTTTTCATGACATCTATTACCCAGGCTGATAGCTCGCAAGACACGTGGCTCGGTGTCGAGGTCCGCCATTTCGCCGCGCTCGAGGCGGTGGCGCGCTCCGGGTCCTTCGGGCGCGCCGCGGCGGAGCTCGGGTATACGCAGTCGGCGATCAGCCAGCAGATCGCCGCGCTCGAGCGCATTGTCGGAGAGCGGCTCGTCGAGCGGCCGGGCGGCCCGCGCGCGATCTCGATGACAGAGGCCGGGACGTTGCTCCTCCGCCACGCGGAAGCGGTCGTCAACAGGCTCGCCGCCGCGCGGGCGGACATGCTCGCGCTGCGAGCAGGCGAGACGGGCTCGCTGCGCGTCGGGACGTACCAGAGCATCGGCTCGCGGGTGCTTCCGGAGGTCATGCGCCGGTTTCGAGCCGACTGGCCGGGCATCGAGATCGGCCTATCGGAGCCGACGACGGATCCGGAGCTCTATGCCGAGATCGAGAGCGGCCGCGTGGATCTGGCGTTCTGCTCGGCGCCGTTACCGGACGGGCCGTTCGACTCGCTCGAGCTGATGTGCGACCCCTACGTCTTCCTCCTCCCGAAGGGGCACCCGATGGCGAAACGGGGCTCGTGCTCGCTCGACGATCTCGGCGACCTCACGTTGATCGGCTCGAGCACCTGCGCGAGCGGTCTCGAGGCGGAGGAGATCCTGAGGAGTGCGGGTCACATCGTCGAGTACGCGTTTCGGTCCGACGACAACGGCACGCTCCAGGGTCTCGTCGCAGCCGAGTTCGGGGCCGCACTCGTGCCGCTCCTCGCCGTGATCCCCGGAGACGACCGGGTGTGCGCCGTGGCGATCGAACCACCGGTACCCGATCGCACGATCTCGGTCGTCTGGCACCGCGACCGTCATCGCTTACCCGCCGCCCGAGCGTTCATCGACATAGCGCTGGCGGTCAGCTCCGACGTCGAGCGGAGCCTCGTCCGTCCGTAGCCGCGGCCGAACGCGGGACGGGCTCGCCCTACGAGAGGCGCTCGACGACCGCTGCTATCGCCTGGCCCTGCCCGATGCACATGGTCGCGAGGCCGTACTGGGCGCCCCGGTTGTCGAGCTCCGCGAGGAGCGTGGCCGTGATCCGGGCGCCCGTCGCTCCCAGCGGGTGACCGAGCGAGATGCCACCGCCGTTCGGGTTGACGTCACCGGCAGCCCAGCGCTCGTCGAGCCCCGTGTCCGCGAGTGTCTGGAGCACGACCGACGCGAACGCCTCGTTGATCTCGATCACGGCCATGTCGTCCCAGCCGAGCCCGGCGCGCCGGAGTGCCTGCTCGCTGGCCTGCGGGTTGCCGTGCAGCATCCGATACGGGTCGACACCGGCAATGCCGAACGAGACGAAGCGCCCTCGCGGCGTCAGTCCCAGGCGCGCAGCAGCAGCCTCGCTCGTGACGAGCATCGCTGCCGCGCCGTCGACGATCTGGCTCGAGTTCCCCGCGGTAACGACACCGCCCTCGCGGAAGACGGGATTCAGCGAGGCGAGCCGTTCTGCCGACGTGTCGCGGCGTGGCGCCTCGTCGACGGCGAACTGGCTTCCGTCCTCGAGTGTGATCGGGATGAGCTCTCCGACGAATCTTCCGTCGTCGATCGCCGCCAATGCCCGGCGGTGCGACTCGAGCGAGTAGGCGTCGAGGTCGTCCCTGGAGAGCTTCCACTCGACAGCGATCTCCTCGGCCGAGATGCCCTGAGGGACGATCGGCCAGCGCTCCCCGAGCTTCGGGTTGAGCCCGCTCCATCCGTCGGGGCCGAGATTCGATCCCATCGGCACCCGCGACATGGACTCGATGCCGGCAGCCACGACGACGTCGAGGTGGCCTGCCTGGATCGCAGCAGTCGCGTTGAACGCGGCCTGCATCGACGAGCCGCACTGCCGATCGACGGTCGTTGCGGCGACCGTCTCGGGCCACCCGGCGACGAGGGATGCGATCCGGCCCACGTTGAACGCCTGCTCACCGACCTGCGAGACACAGCCCATCTGCACGTCCTCGACCTCGGCCGGATCGAGCCCGATCCTGCCGACGAGCCCGTTCAGGATCTCGGCTGCGAGATCGTCGGCCCGCACCGTCGCGAGCGTGCCGTTCTTGCGACCGATCGGCGAACGGATCGCGTCGATGATGACTGCGCCTGTCACGGCTGTCACCGTATCACCCCACCCCACCCGCGGAAGACGGCTCCCATCGGGCCCAGACCGTTGCAGGCTTGCGGAAGACGAGCCCGCGCGCGGCACCGGGCCGGCGGGGATCGAGGCGCAGCCGCGGCAGCCGTTCGAGGGTGCGCCCGAGGGCCACACGGGTCTCGAGCCGGGCGAGATGCATGCCGAGACACACGTGCGGGCCGTGGGCGAACCCGACCTGCAGGTTGACGTTCGGGCGACGGGGGTCGAAGCGGTCCGGCTCCGCGAACACCGTCGGGTCGCGGTTGGCGCCCGCAAGAGAGACCGTCACGAGATCTCCCTGTGCGAGCTGCACGCCACCGAGCTCGGTCGCGCGCGTCACGTACCGATCGACCACGGCCGCTGCCGGCTCGAGCCGAAGCGACTCCTCGACGGCACCGGCGAGGAGGCTCGGGTCGGACTCGACGAGCGCCTGCTGCGCGGGGTTCGAGAGCAGGTGAAGGAACGCGTTCGCAATCATCGCCTCGGTGGTCTCGATGCCGCCGAAGAGGAGGACGGCGGCATTCGACGCGACCTGGTCTCGCGAAAGACCTTCTGCGCCTCCGGCCGCGGCGGCGACGAGCGACGTGGTCGGATCGCGCTCGAGGGACCGCTCGACGGAGGCGCGGAGGTGGCTGAACGCCTCCTTGCCGCTCCCGTCGGGCGCTGCGCCTGCCGTGATCGCGGTCACCTCGGCGACGATCGCGGCATACCAGGCGAGCGCGTCGGCCGGGTCCGTCTCCTCGAGCCCGAGTGCGTGCACCATCACGTCGACGGACAGGGGGCCTGCGAGGTCGGCCCGCAGATCGGCCGACGGGCTCTTCTCGACGAGCGTCAGCAGGCGATCGACCTCGTGCTCGACGATCTCGGTGAAGCGCTCCGTCACGGCGTCGAGGCGAAATGCGCGCGCGAAGGGATCACGGTGCCGACGGTGCTCCGCGCCGTCGAGCGACAGCATGCTCGGGCCGACAACGCGCGCCGTCGAGAATCGCGGGTCGTCGACCGTGTAGGCGACCGGGTCGCGCATCACGGCGAGCGCGAGGTCACGACGCGTCACGACCCAGGCCCCGAGCGTGGGCACCCAGGAGACGGGCTCGTGCTCGCGGAGTCGCGCGAGGACGGGATGCGGATCCTCCGCGAGCTCCTCGAGCGTGACCGTCGAGCCGACCGGGAACGTGGCTGACACCCGTCCGACGATAGTCGGGAACGATCCTCTAACGTGTCCCTGACGGCAACGGACAAGGGAGAGTCACCATGGCTGCAGCGGCAACCGGAGTCGAGGAGCGGCTCCTGATCGGCGGAGAGTGGGTCGAGGCAGCGGGCGGAGGGCGCTTCGACGTGACCGACCCGGCGACCGGCGACCTCGTGGGCTCGGTTCCCGACGCCGGCGCCACCGACGTGCAGGCGGCGATCGACGCGGCCGCCGGCGCGCTCGAGGAATGGAAGACGCTGCCTGCGCTCCAGCGCGCCCGCATTCTTCGGCGTGCAGCCGAGTTGATTCGCGAGCGCCGCGACGACGATCGCGCTCGTGATGACCTCGGAGCAGGGAAAGCCGCTCGCCGAGGCGGCGGGCGAGGTCGACTACGCCGCGAGCTTCTTCGAGTGGTTCGCGAGGCGAAGCGGAGCGCGTGTACGGCCAGATCGTCCCGCCGATGAACCCGACGAGCCGCGTCCTCGTGCTGCGACAGCCGGTCGGGGTCACGGCAGCGATCACCCCGTGGAACTTCCCGGCGGCGATGATGACCCGCAAGCTCGGCCCCGCGATGGCGGCCGGCTGCACGAGCGTGGTCAAGCCGGCGAGCGCAACACCGTTGACCGCCGCCTTGATCCTTCGTGCGATCGAGGATGCCGGGAGCGCCACCCGGGGTCGTCAACCTGATCACGTCACGCTCGTCGGGCATGGTCGCCCAGGAGCTGTTCTCGCGACGCGCGCGTCCGGAAGATCTCGTTCACCGGCTCGACCGAGGTGGGCAAGGAGCTGATCCGGCTCTCGGCCGACCAGGTCAAGCGGCTCTCGCTCGAGCTCGGGGGCCACGCGCCGTACGTGATCTTCGACGACGCCGATCTCGACGAGGCCGTCGACGGCCTGATCGCGTCGAAGTTCCGGAACGCCGGCCAGACCTGCGTCTGCGCAAACCGCACGTACGTGCAGGCCGGCGTCTACGACGACGTCGTCGCGAAGCTTGCGGAGAAGGTCACGAAGATGGTCGTCGGGCACGGCACCGAGGACGGCGTCACGATCGGGCCGCTCATCGACGACCGCGCCGTCGAGAAGGCCGACGAGCACGTCCAGGACGCGATCGCGCGCGGCGCGCGACTCGTCGTCGGCGGCGAGCGCCTGCAGGGTGACGCCCACGCGGGAGGCTCGTTCTTCGCGCCGACCGTGCTCGAGGGCGTGACACCCGAGATGCTGATCTCGAGCGAGGAGACGTTCGGACCGGTCGCCGGGATCACGCGCTTCGAGACCGAGGAGGAGGCGATTCGCGTTGCGAACGACTCGGTCTACGGTCTCGCCGCCTACTTCCACACGCGGGACTACGCACGACTCCTGCGGGTAGCGGAGAAGCTCGAGTACGGGATCATCGGCGCGAACTCCGGGATCATCAGCGCCGCAAACGCGCCGTTCGGCGGCGTCAAGGAGTCGGGCTACGGCCGCGAGGGAGGTTCCGTCGGGATCGACGAGTACGTCGACGTCAAGTACGTGCTCGTCGGCGGCGTGGGCACGTAGAGCCGGACGCAACGGGACATGCGCGGGCGGGAACGGGTCCCGCCCTACGCCCGGGCGGCGACCTGCCGCCCGGCTATCCTCTCCGCGTGGGGCTCTTCTCCAGCAAGCCTGCCGCTCCGACCGCGAGCGACCTCCGGCGCGAGCGGAGGGCGCTGCTCATTCTCCGCGACGAGCGCCTCCGCGAGCTCGGGGGACTGACGCTCGAGATGTACCGGCGCGATCACTTCAACGAGACGCTCATCATCGAGCGCTGTGCCGAGCTCGTCGCGATCGAGGCGCGCACGAGCGAGATCGACGCGCTTCTCCAGGGCGCCCGTGGGCTGCGGCGCCAGGGCGGCGCCATCTGTGCATGTGGCGCACCCCTCCTGATCGGCGCGCGCTTCTGCCCGAGCTGCGGCCGGTCGCTGATCGACGAGCCCGAGGAGGCCGGAGCAGCCGGATGACGACCTGCCCGCGGCGTAGCGGTACCGTCGCCGCCACTCAGGAGTACTGCCTCGAGTGCGGGCTACGACTTCCCGTCGCCTCAGGCTCGGGCCGTTGCCACCCGACCGCCGCAGGACGTCTCTGGTTCTCGCGCTCGCGGCCGCTGTCGCGATCGGGGGTGCGGCGCTCGCGATCGGCCTCACCCGCGAGACGGCGACGGCGACGGCGATCGCGACCGCGACGGGCGGTAGGCCAGCCCGTCAAGAAGCCGGGCCGCGACCTCGACCACCGCCTCGCTCGTGCAGCGGCCCGCGAAGAAGAAAGGCTGGACGATCGTGCTCGTCTCGGTTCCGAAGGTCGAGGGCCGCGACGCGGCCGTCGCGCGCGCGGCGAACGCGCGACAGCGGGGCCTCGAGAACGTCGGGGTGCTCGATTCCTCCCAATTCTCGAGCCTCCAACCCGGCTACTGGATGGTGTTCACCGGTTCCTACCAGAGCGAGCCCGATGCCGCGAGCCATCTGCGCGTCGCCAAAGCGTGCAGCGTGGGGCTCGCACGGAGCGCATCAGCTCCTGACGATGTGTTGTCTGACTGACAACGAATCGTGACGAGTTTGTAACACGGAGGCAAACCCGATACACTCAACGCAGCGGCGCGCATTTCTTGCCCGTTTCGGCCTGTGATTCCCATTTTCAAGAAGCGAGATCACGACCGATGGAAGATCACATCGTCTATCTGCAGTCCTGCATGTATCAGTACTCGCGAGCGATCTATCGCTCGATCAAGGACCTGATCGACCCGTATGCGGATCGGCGAGACGCGCCTCGCAATCTCGCCGGGCAGTGCTCGACGGAGTGCGAGCTCACGATGTCACGCCTCGCCGCGGATCCGCAGTATTTTGCGCGACCGGACGGGCGCTGTTCCTGGACATCCGGCGCTACTTCCCGATCACCGCGCAGGCTCAGGTCGCCTGGGCCGTACGGCGAGGGCGTCGGCGCGGCCGATCGCGTTCATCGAGAAGCAGATCGAGGCCGGCGCGTTCGACGGTGGATCGCGCGGTGCAAGGCGACGACCCGCAAGGGCAAGGCGTGCCAGCGCACCCCGCTGCCGGGCCGTGATTACTGCCCGTCGCACCAGCACCTCGAAGCGCGCACCTCGTCGCTGCATAAGCGCCGAGCGCCCGCCAACGCCCGTGGACCTCGGAACGGGATGAGGCTCAGCCTGCACCGCTGTCGCGCCGCGCCGCGGGTGAGGCTGAAGCCTCACCCAACTGCCGATCACCCCATCAATCCCGGCTGTAAGCTCGCAGAACGATGTCCCACGACACCGACAAGCTCATCCGTCAGCTCTCGCTCGTCGCCTTCCTCATGGCCGAGCGCCGCCCACTCACCGCCCGCGACGTCAAGGGCAACGTCGAGGGGTACTCGGAGATGTCCGATGAAGCGTTCGCCGCGTCGCTTCTACTCGGACCGCGCGGAGCTGACCGCGCCTCGGCGTGCCGCTCCACTCCCACCGCGACGAGTTCACGGGCGAGGAGCTGTACACGCTTCGCTCGGAGAACTACTTCCTCGACCGACTCGACCTCAAGGACGACGAGCTCGCGGCACTGCAGACGGCCCTGTTCTACCTCGACGGCAAGTTCGCCTACGCCGAGCCACTGAGGCTCGCGCTCCAGAACCTCGCACTCGGGCGGCCCGGGTTCCGCGCGGCCCGCACCGAGACCGCCGAGCGCGTGCGCGTCAGCGCTCCGGACTATTCGCCCGAGCTCGCGGGAAGGCTCTCGAAGCTCGAGTCGGCGATCTCGAAGCAGCGCACGATCAAGTTCTGCTACTGGTCGCCGCAGACGGGACAAGGTCGGAGAACGAGTCCTGAACCCGTTCGCACTCCGCCTCGACGAGGGCATCTGGTACGTCGTCGGGCAGGATCTCGACCGCGCCGCCGTCGAGGACCTTCCGCGTCTCGCGCATCCGCAGCGACATTCGCTTCGCGACCCGCCGCGAGCGCGACTTTCGCCTGCCGCCCGAGTTCGACGTCGAGGCGCACCGCGTTCCCCGCCCGTGGCAGATCGGCGAGACCGTGGGCAGGGCGCAGATCGCGGTTCAGGGTGACACCGCCTGGTGGGTGCACCGCACGCTCGCCGATGCGGGCGTCCTCACGGACGGGGTCTTCGAGACGGACTTCGCGAGCGTCGAGCCCCTCGCGGGTTGGGTCCTGCGGCAGAACGGCCGCGCGGTACCCCTCGCGCCCAAGGCGCTTCGGGATGCGGTCTCGGACGGTCTCGGCCGGCTCCGCGATGGCCATCAGGGAGACGGCCCGGCTCTGGCTCGCGAGCGTCGCATCGACGTCGTCGACCGAGCGCGGCGACCGCCCGGTGGGGCCGATCGCGCCCGAGCGCTTCGGGGTTCTGCAGGCGCTCCTCGCCCACGTCCTCTCCGCTTGCGGCGAGGGACGCGATGCGCGGCTCGACGCCGACGATCTCGCGGCGCGATTCTCGATCCCGCGCGAGGAGCTCCAGGAGACGCTCTCGCTCTCGAACCTCGTCAACTTCGGCGGCGGCTGCTACACGGTCTATGCCGAGGTGGACGAGGAGAAGAGCATCGTCAGAGTCGACAAGGAGCTCTACGGCGACGTCTTCCGGCGCCCACCGAAGCTGACGCCGCTCGAGGCGCGCGCCATCCGCCTCGCGATCGACTACGTCGGTCCCGACGATCGCGGCCGAGGCCCATACTCCGCTCGACCGGGTGCGGAAGAAGCTCGAGGAGACATTCGGCCAGTTCGACCTGCCGCGCGCCCCGACCGGAGACGCCGAGGACGTCGAGGAGCAGCTCGTGCGCACGCTCTCCGACGCGGTCGAGAAACGCCGCGTCGTCGAGATCGAATACCTCAAGGAGGGCGACGAGAAGCCAACGAAACGGTCCGTCGAGCCGTACTCCTTCGAGCGCGAGCTGCCCGTCTGGCGCGTTCACACGTGGGACCGGACGGCCGAGGGGCCGCGCACGTACCGACTCGACCGGATGCGGTCGGCGACGCTGACGGACGAGTCGTTCGAGCCGCGTGACGGCTTCGACCCCCTCTATCTCCACGAGCAGCGGATCGCCCGGCTCTGGCACTCACCGGCGGTGGCACGGTGGAAGCTCGAGCGCGGCGCGCGCGCCCTGACGGACAAGTCGGCCCTCTCGGAGCTCCTCTTCAAGACGGACGAGTGGCTGCTCTCCGAGGTGCTCGCCGACAACGGCGAGACGATCGTGCTCGAACCGGCCGACATGCGGGCGAGCGTCGCTGCGCGGGCGAAGGAGCTGCAGGCCGAGCTCGGAGTCACGGTCCGTCGGAAGCGCCCGGCAGCACCAGCCTGAACGTCGAGCCCCGGCCGGGGCTCGAGTCGACGGCGACCTCTCCCCCGTGCTCGAGTGCGATCTCGCGCACGACCGCGAGCCCGAGCCCCGAGCCGGGCCGGGCACCCGTCAGGCGGACACCCGGCTCGAAGATGCGCTCGAGATCGGCCGCCTCGAGGCCCTCCCCCTCGTCGCGCACGGCAAGGACGATGGAGGCCCCGCTCCTCCGAGCGACGACCGTGACCTCCGATCCGGCCGGCGAGTGACCGACGGCGTTCCCGATCAGGTTGTCGATCGCCTGTCGCAGCCGGTCAGCGCGACCGAGCACGATCAGGCCCGACTCGATCTCGACGACGACCGGGGCACCTCGGAGCGCCGCGGTCTCGGCGGCATCGCGGGCAAGCACCCCGGCATCGATCCTCCGCGGCTCGGCATCGGAGCCGGACACAAGGAGCGTGTCGACGCTCGTCCCGGCAGCGCGCGCGAGCTCGATCAGGCGGCGCCGGGCGGCCCCATCGGCCGTGGGGTATGCCTCTGCGATCGCCACGAGCGCGGCGACCGGGCTCCGAAGCTCGTGGACGAGCACGTCGAGCCGGGTTGGCGTCACGATGCCCGCTCCGCGATGCGATTCCCGGCCCACGCGGCCGTCTCGGCGAGGATCGGATCGTCCGAGGCCCGATAGCGCTCGACGTCGGTGTGCGCCTCGGCCCCGCCGACGTTCCCGAGCGCGACGAGCGCGTTGCGCTGGAGCCACCGCGGATCGTTGCGTGGCACGTAGAGCCGGTCGAAGTCGGCCACGAGATCGGTCCCGTCTCCTGTCAGCCACTCGGCGAGGGAGACGTTCGGCACCGAGTCGGCGGGGAGAGGCTCGCTCGAGCGCCGCTTCTCGACGCCGCGGTTCCACGGGCAGACGTCCTGGCAGATGTCACAGCCATAGACCGAGGCGCCCATGTCCTCACGGAATGGCTCGGGCACCGGGGCCGGGGCCTGCGTCCAGTAGGAGAGGCAGAGGTTCGCGTCGAGGACACCGGGAACGTCGAGCGCGCCTGTCGGGCAGGCGTCGATGCAAAGCGTGCAGCGCCCGCAGTCGAGCTCCAAGGGCGGTGAAGCAGCGATCTCGATGTCGGTCACGAGCGTGCCGAGCACGACCCACGAGCCGTGCTCGCGCGTGATCAGCATCGTGTTCTTCCCGTAGAAGCCGATGCCCGCGCGGCGCGCACCCTCACGATCGACGTGCTGGTTGGCGTCGACGAGCACGCGGTAGCGACCGCCGAGCCGCTGCCCGAGCTCGTCCAGCCGGCGTCGGAGCAGCGCGTAGTGGTCGCGCCACGCGTACCGCGGCAGCCGCCCTTCGCCGGCCGCCGGCTCCGGCCCGTCGACCCAGTAGCAGAGCGCTGCCGAGACGACGGTCCGCGCCTCGCCGTCGAACATCGCCTCGGGATGGCAGGAAACCTGCGGCTGCGCCATCGTGAACTTCATGTTCGCGAACAATCCCTGCGCGCGCCGCTCGCGGATCGCCTCCTCCGTCTCCTCGTAGGCCGCCGCCGGAGCCGCGCCGACGACGTCGAGACCGAGGCCGCTCGCAAGCTCGGCAAGCTCGGCGGCGGTCACGACTGCTCTCCCCTTTCCGCACCCATGGGCCTAGGTTCCGTGCCCGGCACCCGGATCCTGGGTCGCCGGGCAGGATCCGGGTGCCTCGCGACGTATGCGGGATGAATGCGCGATCCCCTCTCCCGAGCCCTTGCACTGGCCGCACTCGTCATCGCCATGCTCGGTTTCACCGGGGTCGGCGAGGCCGTCCGGAGTGCAATCCTCCCCGCCGCGAGCGTCGGCACCGCGCAGCTGCGAAACAACGCCGTCACGGGCGCGAAGATCCGCTCGGGAGCGGTCACCGGCGCCGACATCAAGAACGGTTCGATCAAGGCCGGAGATCTCGCCCCCGGCACGATCCCGGCCGGAACGGCGTTCGTCGTTCGCCGGCAGACGGTCGACATCTCGACGCTGGGCGAGCACCAGTTGCTGATCCCCTGCGACGAGGGGCAGGTGCCGGTCGGTGGCGGTGGCGGGTTCCTGTCGACCACGACGACGGACTACATCGGCAACGAGTTCTACGGCAGCCTGGTCAACTCGGCCCCCGCGAACGGCACGAATGCCGTCGACGACCGGGGGCAGGCGCGCGGCTGGCTCATCACGGCTCGGAGCTCGGGCGGCAAGAAGCGCCTCGCGGGCTACGTGATCTGCGCGTATGCGCCCGCCCCTGCAGGGCAGAAGCCGTCGACGCCGGTTCCGCCGCCGAGCCCGTAGAGAAGGCTGTGGATGAGGCTGAAGCCTCACCCACCTCTCGGTTTCGGCTTAGCCGAACCCGAGGATGAACTTCGCGTCTTCCGACATCCGGTCGGGAGTCCACGGGGGATCGAACGTGAGCTCCACCTCGACGGTGTCGACACCCGGCAACGCCGCGACGGCATCGTGGATGCCCTCCTGGATCATCGGGCCGGCCGGGCACCCCATCGACGTGAGCGAGTGGATGATCTTGACGTTCGGACCCTCGATCTCCGCCTCGTAGAAGAGGCCGATCTCGACGATGTCCATGCCGAGCTCCGGATCCTCGACGCCGTGGAGCGCCTCGATGACATCGCCTTCGGTGACCATGGGCGCCATCCTACCGTTCTGGCGCCCGAAGCCCGGGAGGCGGCTGAAGCCCGCCACCCGCCGCCGAGGCCTCTAGACGCGCGCCAGCCGCTCGGCCCCGGTCAGCACGAGGTCGAGCACGTCGCCGATCGCGTCGTCGAGGTCGACGTTCTCGATCACGGGAACGTCGCAGCGGCGCGCACGCTCGACGAGGACGTCCTGGATCATCCGGATCTCGGTCATCCCGTCGAGGTACTTCTCGAGCGGTCGGAGGCCGTCGGTCGCAGCGTCGCGCACCCAGAAGTGGCTCCGGTGCGCCTGCTCGTCGCTGATCGCGATCACACAGTGCACGACCAGCGCGTCGGAGCGGTCGATGGCGACCATCCCCGGCACGAGGTGAACGCCCTCGAGCGCCATCGACCAGCCCTCCGTCAACGACCGGTCGATCGCCGCCTCGACGCCGACGAGGACATTCCGGGTCTGGTCGAGGAAGCCGAGCAGCGTCGCATCGCCCGCGACGTCCTCGTCGGCCCGGCTCAGCGCGAGCTCCGCCTCGAAGCTCGAGTAGTGAACCGACGGCATGAACTCGCGCGAGAAGAAGGCGCGCATCGTCTGACGGATGAAGTCCGTGGAGGTGACCCGGGTTATCCCGAGCCGGTGGGTAACCTCGGTCGCAATCGTCGACTTCCCGGTCCCGGTCGCCCCGCCGACGAGCAGGACCACGGGATGCTCGAGGTGCTGGAGGGCCTGCAGGCGTCGCAGCCTGCGCATCGTCCGAGCCGCCTCCGCCTCACCGAGCGTCTCGGCAGCGACCTCGGCCAGGCGGTCGAGGTCGAGCTCGGCCGAGCGGCGCTCGCTCATGTCCGCGTCGGCGCGGCGCGCGAGCTCATAGGCGCGCGTCGGCTTGAGCCCTGTCGCGGCGAGCGCCCGCGCCATCAGCCCCTTCGACCACGGTGGCCCCTCGTCGCCGCCGAGCGGCAACGGTGCGAGGTACCGGGAGCGGCGCTTGCTCACACGCCCACCGCCGCTTCGGTGATCGCCTCGTTCGCCAACCGCTCCAGCTCCGCGTCGAGGTCGGGCTCTCCGGCGCGCGGCAGAACGTCGTTGCCCGCGAGGACGACGGGGATGCCCTTTCGCGCGGCCTCCTCGGCGACGACGTCGATCGCGGCTGCCTTGACCTCGACGACGATGACGTCGCAGTCGAGACGGGCGATCTCCGCTGCGAGCGACGTCCGATCGGAGAGGCTTCCGGAGACGTGTGCCACCTCGCCCCCGTACGTTCGCTCCAGGTGTTCGGCGATGCGTGCGTGCTGCTCGGACGGCGCCGTGCCGAAGAACGCCAGCCGACGCCCGCGGACGTCCTCGAGCGGACGCGGGCGGAGCACGACGCGCACGACAGGGACACCGGGTCGGGTCAGCGTGCCCATTGCCGCAGCGAGCGAGCCGTGCTCGACACCGTCCTCGGCCATCGTCACGACGACGAGGTCGGCGAGCAGCGCCCGATACGGATTGAGATAGCCCGTGACGACGGCGGCATCCTGGTTCGCGCCCACGACGAGAATCCGGCGCTCGGCGGCGATCGGCGGCAGCGCCGCCCCGCTCCCGTCGAGGACGATCAGGTCGGGGTCGAGGCTCTCCGCGAGGCGCGTGCCGGCGGGGACGTTCGACGTGCCGACCGCACCCGCGAGACCGCCTCCGCAGCGGCGGCAGCCGATCGTCGGGAGCCCCGAGAGAGCCGCCGTCTCGAGGTGATCCGATGCGGCGTGCCGGCCGGCGCGCGAGATCCGTAGGAGGTCATCCACCGTCGGCTGGATCTCGACGAGCTCCGGCTCGCGCGGGCCGCCACGCCCCATTGCCACGACGACGACCTTCCGCTCGCGCGGCGAGCGACCTCGCAACGTGACCGGTGACGGCGGTCTTCCCGACGCGCTTCCCCGTCCCGATGACCGCAACCGACGGGGTGCCGATCTGCTCGAAGCGAGGCGGATCGAGCCGGAAGTCCGCTCCCTCGTAGGGGACGCCGAGCACGAGAGCGCGCGCCGCGAGTCGTAGGCGCGCCGGCGGGCCGAGGACGGGCTCGTCGGAGAGATCGAGCACGACGTCCGGCGCGCACGCGGCGACCGCCTCCTCGATCGAGGCGTGGAGCGGAACACCGTAGTCCTCCCCACCCCTGAGCTTCTCCGTTCCACCGACGAGCACGCAGCCGACGATCGCATAGGGCAGCTCGGCGAGGGCGTCCCGCACCACCGGTGCGTAGTGCTCCCCGTCGATCACGGCGACCGCCTTCACGAGCGCGTCCTCACCTCGGACTCGATGCGTCCGGTGTATTTCTCGTACTCGAGGGTGTCGACCGAGAACTGGATGATGCGCTCCTGCCCGTGGAACGGATGCCGACGCCAGATGTCGACATGGTTCCCGGTGACCTCGATCACGTTGTAACAGGGTCGCGTGTTCCCCCGGAGGCGCAGCGACGAGACCGTGCCGGTGCTGACGACGAACAGGTCCTCGAGACGCCACGCGTACGGCACGTGCTTGTGGCCGGAGAGGACGAGGTGGACACCCGACCGGAGCAGGCACTCGATCACGTCACCGGCGTCGTAGACGACGTTTCGCTCGCGGCCGGTCCCGGGAACCGGGAGCAGGTGGTGGTGGAGGACGAAGATCTTCAGGTCGGCGGGCTCGACGGCGAACTCCTGTTCGATCCACGCGTACCGCCCACGCCCGATCTGACCGTGGTCGAGATCCGGCTCGGTCGAGTCGACCGCCACGATCGACACGCCGCCCTTGCGGAGGACCGAGCTGCGCTCCCCGAACAGCTCCTCGAAGTGCACGTACCCGACGTTGCGCGAGTCGTGGTTGCCCGGGATGATCACGAGCGACTCGCACTCGATCTTGTCCAAGTATTGGCGCGCCAGCTGGTACTCGTGCTTGAAGCCGAGCGTCGTCAGGTCACCCGAGCAGATCACGATGTCCGGCCGAAGCTCGTTGATCTCGCTGATCGCGCGCTCGAGCAGGGTCGGCTCGAAGTACTGCTCACCGCAGTGGAGGTCGGAGAGGTGCGCAATGCGCAGGCTCCTGCCATCGTTGTCCGCCGCCATCGCTTGATTCTAGGGCGCCGGAGGCCACGGGTCGAGAGGGCCGTCCGAGACCGCGAGTACCTTTGGGTCGTGCGGTCGGAAACCCACCGGTTCCAGGCGTACCGCGGAACGGAGCCCCCGCGTTTCGCCAACCGGATCGAGCTCGAGTGTGCCAGGATCCTGGACTGGTACGGGATCCCCTGGGAGTACGAGCCGACGTCGTTCGTCCTCGAACGCGACGACGAGGGCAGGATCACGCGCGCGTTCACGCCCGACTTCTTCCTCCCCGACGAGAACCTCTACATCGAGGTGACCGTGATGAAGCAGTCGCTCGTGACGCGGAAGAACCGCAAGCTCCGGGAGTTGCGCGAGCAGTACCCGGACGTCAACGTCAAGCTCTTCTACCGGCGCGATCTCGAGCGCCTCGCTCAGCGATACCGGCTGAAGCTCGCCTCATAGGACACGAACCCGTCGGGGAGGTCTACCTCTCGGCCGCCGAGATCGCCGCGCGCGTGGCCGAGCTCGGCCTCGAGATCGCGGCCGACTATGGAGGTCGCGAGCCCCTGCTCGTCGCTCCGCTGAAGTCGAGCACCGTCTTCCTCGCCGACCTCTCCCGCGCACTCCCGATCCTTCACACGATCGACGTCGTCGAGATGGCCACCTACGCGGACGGCCGCCGCGGCGGCGTGCGGCTGCTCAAGGATCTCGACGTCCCGATCGAGGGCCGACACGTCGTGCTCGTCGAGGATGTCGTCGACACTGGCCTGACCCTGGCCTTCCTGACCCGGACGCTCGCGGAGCGGGGCCCGGCCAGCATCGCCGCGGTGACGCTGCTCGATCGGCCGTACCGGCGACTCGTCGAGAACATCGGCCTGCGATACGTGGGATTCACGGTCCCGGACGAGCTGTTCGCAGGCTACGGCCTCGGTCTGGAAGAGCAATGGCGCGCTCTGCCCGACCTGCGCTACGTCCCCGCAGAGGCGCTGCCGGCGGCCGCAACCGACGCCGCGTAGGCGAACTGCGACGGGCCGGGTGGCCCGTCGCCGGGGCCCACCGGCTACAGGTACCCCGTCGGATCGACCGGAGCGCCGTCGACCCGAACCTCGAAGTGGACGTGCGGCCCGGTCGAATGGCCCGTGTTGCCCGAGAGCGCGATCACGCTTCCGGCACCCACGGAGGCACCCTGCGCGACGCTCAGGCTCGAGTTGTGGGCGTACGCGGTCGAGATCCCGTTGCCGTGGTCGATCACGACGATGTTCCCGTATCCACCGAGCGAGCCGGCGTAGACGACCGTCCCGGCCGCTGCGGCGTGGACCGGCGTACCGGATGGAACGCCAATGTCGATGCCCTCGTGCATCCGTCCCCAGCGGAATCCGAAGCCACTCGTAACCGGCCCCGAGACCGGCCAGAGGAGCGACGCTCCGGCGCTCGGCGCCGGGGGGCCTGCCACGGGCTGCGACGGCGCCGCGGCAGCCGCCTGCGCCGCGGCAATCCGGGCCGCGAGCGCCGCGCTCTCGGCGGCGAGACTCTCGGCTTCTGCGACGAAGGCCGCTCGGTCTTCCCGAACGCCGGCGAGGGCGCGGTGCTTCGCGCCCTCGGCGGTCGAGAGCGCGTCGCGCTGTGCCACGAGCCGATCCCGCGTCGCACGCTGCGCTGCCGTGCTGGAGGCGATCAGAGCGACGGCCCGCTCTCGTTCCCGGCGAGCGCGCTCGGTTGCCGCGCGCGCTCGCTCGAGCTCGTCTCGCGCCTGCGCGAGCGACGAGGCGACCTGTTCGTCCTGTCGGCCGATCCGATCGAGCAGATCGAGATGGTTCATGAGGTCCGTGAACGACGTCGCTCCGAGCGCAAACGAGATCAGGTCGGGCGCGTCGGACTCGTAGATCTCCCGCACCCGGCGCTCGAGCACCTTCAGCGCGATTCCGTACTGCCGCTCGAAGACGACGAGGCGGGCGCTCTGTGACGCGATCTCCTGCTCCAGCGTCGCGAGCTTCCGCTGCTCGGTCGCGAGCGACGCCTCCAGCGCGGCGAGCCGGCCCTCCTCGACAACGACGGACTCCTGGACGGCGCGCGCCTCGGCGCTGAGCCTGCTCAGATCACCGGTGAGGAGCTTCTCGGTGCCGGCGGCGCGCTCGGCTTTCGCCCGCGCCGCGCCGATCTGGGAGTCGATTCGCGCCTTGTCGGAACCGGGGTCGCCGGTCGCCGTTCCGGCAATCAGGAGCAGCGCTGCGAGCGCGGCGATGAGGGCCGTTCGCTGGGCCATGACACCGGGTTCGCGCCCGCTGCCGTCAGCCCTTCCCGCTCCTCTCGTCGAGAGCCCGCAGGGCGCTCGCGGCCTCGCGGCGCAAGGGGCCGATCGAGGCCCGGTAGTCCTCGTCGTTGATCCGGCCCGCACGATGATCCGCCTCCAGCTCCTTCAACGCCGAGAGCGCGCGATCGCGCTCCTCCGCGAGCGCGAGCCGGCGCAGGCGCTCGGGGGTCATCTCGTCGAGCTCGTCGGAGACGGGCTCGGGCTCGCGCAGGAACGGCAATGCGACCAGCACGACGCAGACGGCTGCGAGAGCCGCACCAAGGACGATTGCGAGGCTCACCGGCCGCGGACGGTGGTGCCGGCTTCGTCGTAGCGGACGGCGAGCCGCCGCTGCTCCCGCGCGTCGGGCCAGAGCGCGATGACCGAGCCGAGAACGAAGATCAAGCCGGCGAGCCAGAGGAGGTTGATGAGCGGCTTGACGAAGATCCGGAAGTAGACGCTGCCGTCGTCGTAGATCGTGCCGGGGATGACGAACAGGTCCTCTCCGGTGAGGTAGTTGGTGCGGATACCGACCTCCGAGGAGACCTGCGGCTCGGGTCCGGCGATCTTGTAGGAGTTCTTGCCTGCCTCGAGCGACCCGAGGCTCTTGCCGTTTCGACTGACGAGCAGCTGCGCGCGGACCTCCGTCGCGTGGTTCGTCTGCGACTCGCGCAGTCCCTCGTAGCGAACCGTGTACCCGGAGATCGTCAGCGCCTCGCCCCGCGCGAGCCGCCCCTCGACGACCGAGTCGTACGCGCTCGCTCCGGCGACCCCGATCGCGAAGAGGACGATCGCGACGTGCACGGTGTAGCCGCCGTAGCGCCGCCGATTGCGGCTCACGAGTGAGGCGAAGGCGATCGGCCAGGCTTCGTGCGAGAGCGCCCGGCGAGCGCGCGTTCCGCGGATGAACTCGAGCGCGATCGCGGCGAGGACGAACGCCGAGAAGGTGTAGGCGATCAGCCCCGGGACCGAGGATCCTGCACCGAGGGCGAGGAGCACGAACCCGGTCACGACGGCAACCGATGCCGGCCCGAGGAACGTCTTGCCGAGGCCGCGAAGCGACGCCTTGCGCCACGCGATCAGCGGCCCGATCCCCATCAACAGAAGCAGCGGCAACCCGAAGATGCGGAAGAAGAAGTCGAAGTACGGTCTCCCGACGACAACGGCGTCGCCGCGGACGGCCTCCGAGAGGATCGGCCACACGACCCCCCAGAGGATCGTCAGGCAGAGGGCGACGAGCAGCAGGTTGTTGTAGAGGAACACGGCCTCGCGCGAGACGAGCGACTCGAGCTTCGTCGTCGACCGCAGGAGCGGCAGCCGCCAGATGATCATCACGGTCGAGAACACGACTGCGATCACGATGAAGCCGAGGAACCAGGCCCCGATATCGCTCTGCGAGAACGAGTGGATCGAGTTGACGACACCGGAGCGGGTGAGGAACGTCCCGAAGATCGAGAGGCAGAACGCGAGTGACACGAGCACGACGTTCCACACCTTGAGCATCCCCCGCTTCTCCTGGATCATCACCGAGTGGAGGAACGCCGTCGCAGCGAGGAACGGCATCAGGGCTGCGTTCTCGACCGGATCCCAGGCGTAGAACCCACCCCAGCCGACCTCGACGTACGCCCAGTGGGAGCCGAGGAGCTGGCCGATGCCGAGGGCCGTCCACGCGATCAGCGTCCAGCGCCGGGTGGCGACGATCCAGCGCTCGTCCGTCCGCCCGGAGAGCAAGGCGCCCATCGCGAATGCGAACGGAACGGCGAGGCCGACGTAGCCGAGGTAGAGGAACGGCGGGTGGGACATCATGTACGGGTTCTGGAGGCTCGGGTTGAGCCCGGCTCCGTCGACCGGGGCGACCTGAACGGCGAACGGGCTCGCGACGGCGACGAGCAGAAACGAGAAGCAGAACGCGATCGCACCGAAGACGGGTGTCACCCAGACCACGAGATCGCGCGTCCGGTGGCGGTTGACCCAGACTGCGAGCGCGGCGTACCCGGTGAGAACGAACAGCCAGAGCAGCAGCGAGCCTTCCTGCCCGCCCCACACCGCCGAGAGCTTGTAGATCCCGCCGAGCGACTGGCTCGAGTGCTCGGCCACGTAGACGAGCGAGAAGTCGTTCCGCAGGAACCCTGTCGCGAGGACCGCGAACGCGACGAGCGTCGACCCGAAGGCCGCGATGAGAGCGTTCCTCGCCGACTGCGCAAGACGCCGGCGCCTCGTCGATGCCGCGACAGCCCCGACGACGCACGCATACAGGGACAGGGCGAGCGTGACGAGCAACGCCGCCCGGCCGAGCTCGGCCATTCAGTGCACCGTCACTACTGGTCAGACGGCTTGATCGCCGTGTACTTCGACGGGCATTTCGTCACCATCGTCCCGGGCGTCGCGATGAACGTCCCGTTGCGCAACTCGCCCTCGACGACGAGGTCGCGGCCGGGCGCGAAGAGATCGGGCACGCTCCCCTTGTAAAGAACGAGAACCCTCGCCTTGCTCGCGGCGTTCTTCGGGTCGCGCAACTCGAATCGAAGCCCTTCCGCGTTCGCATCGCCGGAAGGCGTGCCGACGACCTCGCCGACGAGCGAGACCGTGCCCGCCTTGCCCGCGATCTCGCTCGGCTTCACGGACGGTGTTCCACCGCCCGCGATCGAGGTATAGAGGAGGAACACGGCGAGCACCGCCGCGATCGAGAGGGCGATGACGAGACGCGCCGGAGAGCGCTTCCTGGCCACTCCATGAGAATACCGGCGGCGCGGAGCCTGTGGTGTGGACAACGTTTACGGCAGAGCTACGCGGCGCGCACGGACGGCCGGCGATCTGGGATCTCGTAGCCGTGATCGTGGCACAGGGCGCCCGGCGAATCCTCGGTGAAGGCGTCGCAGTAGCCCTTCCCGTACGCGGCCCGCATGAAGGCCGAGACGACCTCGAGGTTCCACTCGGTGACGTCGGCCGCCTCCCGCCAGAGGTCGGCGAGGCGAAGGTCGATGTCCAGCTCGAGGAGGTCGATGCGGGTCGGCTGATCCATGCCGAAAGCGTACGGTGCCCATCGGACGACATAGAGTTCCCGCAAATGACACGAATTCGCGTCGGCCTTCCCGGCATCCCGGTGCGCGACGATCCGCTTCGCGCAATCGACGCTCTGCGCGAGCGCGGCTACGACGCGTGCGAGATCGACTTCGAGGGTGGATTCTGGATGGACTACCCGTTCGCCGAGCGGCTCGGCGAGGCTGCGAGGGAGGCAGACATCGCGCTCTCGGTCCACGCCCCGCTCTTCGGCTTCATGGGCCACCTCGAGGCATCCGGTCGCAAGTTCGCGTCGGCGGTCGGCGCACTCGATCGCAGCGCAGGAATCGCGGCCGCCTGCGGCGCCGAGGTCGTCGTCTTCCACCCCGGTTTCCTCCTCGGGCGCCCACGCGAGGACGCGCTCTCGTCGGTCGTCGAGCAGCTCGGGCTCCTCCGCGAGCGTCTCGAGGGGAAGGATCGGGCCGTGCCGTTCGGCGTCGAGGTGATGGGGCGCGTCCGCGATCTCGGCTCGCTCGACGACGTGATCGAGATCGCGCGGAAAACGGGTTGGGTGCGGCCGGTGCTCGACTTCGCCCACATGCACGCGACGAGCGATGGCGCCTACCTCGAGTCCGGTCTCTTCGCCGATGCCCTCACGGCGGTCGACGGCATCCTCGAGCCCGACCTTCCCTTCCACATCCACTTCTCCGACATCGCGTTCGCGAACCGCAACGAGAAGCACCATCTTCCCTACGGCGAGGGCACGCTGCGCGCGGATCCGCTGCGCGAGGCGCTCGCGCTGTTCGAGCGCCCGGCGACGGTGATCTCCGAGTCGCCGGACGAGGCGTCGAGTCAGGCGATCAGGGCGGTCCACGACTCCTTGATCACCGCGTACCACACGCGTTCGGCGATCTCCGTCAGCTGGTCGGCGATCCGCGAGAAGCGCCGGTAGAGCTCTCTCCGCGCCGTGACCTCTTTCAGGTCGTCGACTTCCAGCAGCTCCGCCATCGCCCTCCGGTAGACGCGCTCGATCCGTCGTTCCGTCTTGATCGCCGCGTCCGCGGACGCGGTCGCCGCATCGGTGTGCGCTCGCAGGCCCGCGATCGCATCGTCGAGGTGACCGATGCCGTCCCGCAGCAGGACGGCCATCTCCGCGACGCTCGTGTCGGGCGGACAGGACATCACCTCGACTCGCGGACGGCATCCTTCGAGAGGTTGAGGATCGAACGATGCCGCGGCCGAGCGAATAGAGATCTCGGCGTCGTATTCCGTCGTAAACGCAACGACGAGCGCCGCTGGAGCTCGCGCTTGCACTCGTCTGCCTCGTGCTCGAGCGCGCGAACCCGCTCGGCGGCGCCATCCTGCCCGTGAGCCCACTCGACGAGAGCATCCATGCCTTGGATCGTCACAGCGATCTGCGCCTGTAGCTCCCAGCACATCGGCCCGGCAAGAACCAGTGCGTCTTCCTCGTCACGCAACCCACCTCCAGAGGGTGAACGACACCGCGGCGATGACCGCCGTAGCGGGGATCGTGGTCAACCAGGCGATACCCATGTCACGCACGACCGCCCAGCGTATGTGATGCCAGCGCCGCCGGCCGACCCGATACCGACGACGAGGAGGCGACGACGTGCGTCGTCGAGATCGGCGCCCGATGAACGACGCTCCGAGAGACAGCGGACGAGGAGCCTGGCTCGAAAGCCGCAGCGCCGCGGTAGACCACGACGGGACGCCCCACCGCCGGCGCGGGGCGGGCCGCGCGCGGCCGCGCCGCGGCGGGCGCGCGCCCGCCGCCGCGGGCGCGCGCCGCCGCGCGGCCCGGCGGCGCCCCGCGACCGCCGGCGCGGAGCCGGGCGCCGCCCGCGCGGCGGACGCGGCGCCGGCGGCGCCGCCCGCGCGCCCGCCGCCGGACCGGCCGCCCCGCGGAGCCGCGCCGCGGCCGCCCGCGCCGCCGGGCGGGGCGCCCGCCCCGGGCGCCGGCGGACGCCCGCCCGGCCGCGACCGCGCGGCGGCGGCGCCGGCGCGCCGCCGGCGGGCGCGGCCGGCCGGCGGCCCGCGGCCGCGCGCGGCGCGCCGCCGCGCGCGACGGCGGGCGCGCGCGCGCGCGGGCCGCCGCGCGGGCGGCGAGGCGCGCCGCGAGACCCGCCCGGCGGCCCGCCGGCGACGACCAGGTTCGCGAGATCCTCAATGGATGAGGGGGGGGGGGGGGGGGGGGGGGGGGGGGCGCTCCTCCATCCGCGTGAGATAGCCTCAAGCCGGATGGACGCGGACAGCGGCAGGAAGGCTTCGCCCAGAGTCACTCGGGCCCTGTACGAGCGAGAGCTCCAGCGGCTCCAGGTCGAGCTCGCGATCATGCTGGACTGGGTGCGCCACTCGGGAACCCGCGTCGCCGTGATCTTCGAGGGCCGCGATGCCGCAGGCAAAGGCGGAACGATCAAGCGCATCCACGAGCGCCTCAACCCCCGGTTTAGCCGTATCGCGGCGCTGCAGGCACCGACCGAGCGGGAGCGCGCCCAGTGGTACTTCCAGCGATACATCGCGCACCTGCCCGCGGCGGGCGAGATCGTCCTCTTCGACCGCAGCTGGTACAACCGCGCAGGCGTCGAGAAGGTGATGGGGTTCTGCACTCCCGACGAGCATCACCGCTTTCTGCGCCAGTGCCCGCAGTTCGAGAACATGCTGATCGAGGACGGGATCATCCTGCTCA
Source organism: uncultured Thermoleophilia bacterium (assembly GCA_963727515.1). Classification (GTDB taxonomy): domain Bacteria; phylum Actinomycetota; class Thermoleophilia; order Gaiellales; family Gaiellaceae; genus Gaiella. The sequence continues at coordinate 246,024 of CAVSGN010000004.1, forward strand.
AGTACTGGTTCTCGGTCAGCGACGAGGAGCAGGAACGACGCTTCGAGTCCCGGATCCGGGATCCGACGAGGCGCTGGAAGCTGAGCGACATCGACGTCGAGTCGCGGAAGCGCTTCGTCGACTTCTCGCGGGCGAAAGACGAGATGTTCGTGCACACCGACACCGACATCTCACCCTGGTGGGTCGTCGAGGCCGACGTGAAGCGCAACGCACGGCTCAACTGCATCGCGCATCTCCTCTCGAAGATCCCGTACGAGCCGGTCGAGGAGCCCGCACGGCGGCTGCCGCCGCGGCAGGCCGATATGGGCTACGTGCGGCCGGACAGGTCGACGATGACCTACGTCCCCGACCATGCAGCATCGGTAGCGCGGACGCGCTAGCCGGCGACGGTCGCGCCGGTCAGCTCGGCGAGTCCCGCTCGATGGCACCTTCCGCCTCGTCGACTCGTCCCTGCAGGAGCAGGACCTGGGCGAGCATCCGCTCGCTCTCCACTTGCCCCGTCCCGAGCGGCCCAACTGCGGATCCTCCCGGCGGCCTCGCCCCGGCCATCTCCCACACACCTGCGGGCCTCCCTCCCCCCCCGCTCTCCCCCCCCCCCCTCGCCACAGCGCCCCCCCCCCCAAGCCCCCCCCCCCCCCGCCCCCCCCCCCCCCCCCCCCCCCCCCCCCCGGCCCCCCCCCCCTCCGCCCCCCCCCCCGCACCCCCCCCCCCCTCCCCCCCCCCCATACCCTTCCCCCTCCCCCGCTCGCCCCACCCTCCCCCCCCTCCGTCCCCCCCCCCCCCTTCCCCTCCCCCCCCCCCCCCCCCCCCCCCCCTCCTCGCACCCCCCGCCCCCCCCCTCCCCCCCCCCCCCCCCCCCGTCGGGGCCCACCCGCCGCGGCTCCCCCCCCCCCCACAACCCCCCCCCACCCCCACTCTCTCCTCCTCTCCCCCCCTCCCTCCCTCCCTCCTCCCCCTCCTTCCCCCCCTCCCGCCCCGCCCCCCGCCCGCGCCTCCCTCCCCCCTCCCCCCCCCCTCCAGCGAGCACGCGACACCCCCCCCCCCCCCCCCGCGCCCACCCCCCGCCCCCCCCCCCTCCCGCCCCCCCCCCCCCCCCCCCGCGCCCCGCCCCCCCCCCCCCCCCCCCCCCCCCCCCCCCCCCCCCCCCCCCCCCCCCCCCCCCCACCCCACGATCAGACGCGGCGCCCCACCCTCCCCCCCCCCCTCTCCCGACCCCCCCCCCTCCTCCCCCCCCCCCCCCCCCCCGCCCCCCCCCCCCCCCCCCCCCCCCCCCCCCCCCCCCCCCCTCTTTCTCTCCTCCCCCCCTCCCCGACATTCCGCCCGCGGGCTCCCCCACCCCCCCCCCCACCCTCCCCCCTCCCCTGGCGCCCTCCCCCCCCCCCCCCCCCCCCCCCCCCCCGGCCCCCCGCCCCCGACCCCCCCCCCCCCCCCCCCCCCCTCCCGCCCCCCCCCTGCCCCGCCCCCTCCCCCCCCCCCCCCCCCCCCCCCCCCGACCCCCGCCAGAACGACCGGACCCCCCCCCCTTCCCCCTCCCCGCCCGCTCCCCGCTCCCGCCCCCACTACACGCTCGCTCCCCCCCGCCTCTCCCCCGCCACCCCCCCCCCCCCCCCCCCCCCCCCCCCCCCCCACCCGACCCCCCCCCCCCCCCCCCCCCGCCCACCCGACCCCCTCCCCCCCCTCTCCCGCTGCCGCCTCCCCCCCCCCCCCCTCCCCCCTACGCCCCACCCACGCCCCCCCCCGCCAACCCCCGGCCCCCCCCCCCCCCCCCCCCCCCCGCACCCCCCCCCCCCCCCCCCCCCCCCCCGCCCCCCCCCTCCCCCTCCGCCCCTCACCTCCCCCCCCCCCCCCCCCCCCCCACACGGCCAAGCCCCCCCCCCCCCCCCCCCCCCCCCCCCCCCCCCGCCCCCCCCCCCCGCCCCCCCCCGCCCCGCCCCCCCCCCCAGCCCCCCCACGCGCCCCCGCGCCCCTCCCCTCCCCCCCCGCCCCCCGCCCCCCCCGCCCCCCGCGCCCCCCCCCTCCCTCCCCCCCCCACCCCCTCCTCCCTCTCCCTCACCCCCACCCCCCCCACCCCCGCCCCCCTCCCCCCCCCCCTCGCGCACCCCCCCCCCCCCCCCCCCCCCCCCTCCCCTCCCCTCCCCCACCCTCCCCTCCCCTCCCTCCCCCCAACGCCGCGGCCGCGACGCGGCGCTCGCGACGAGCTTTGTCGATCCGACCAGATCCGCGAACAGAACCGTCGCCAGCTTCCGTTCCATCCTCGAAGGATAGGCGTTCGCACCTCTCCGGCCGACGCTCGTCCCCCCCTGCAATACGATGGTGCCGTGCTCGATCCTGGAATCTTCAAGGCGTACGACGTCCGCGGCCTGTACGGCTCCGAGCTGGACGAGGAGGGCGCCTACGCGATCGGTCGCGCCTACGTTCAGCATTTCGAGCCCCGAACGATCGCGGTCGGCCGCGACATGCGGGTCTCGGCTCCGGCGATGGCTGCCGCGGTGATGGAAGGCGCCGCAGACGGCGGGGCGGACGTCCGTGACCTCGGGATGGTCGGCACGGAGATGGTCTACTACGCCGTCGGCCAGCTCGGCCTCGACGGCGGCATCTGCGTCACCGCCTCGCACAATCCGAAGCAGTACACGGGGATGAAGATCGTACGGAGCGGGGCGCTTCCGGTCGGCGGCGACTCGGGCCTGACGGAGATTCGTGCCGGGGCCGAGGCCGGTTTCGGCCCGGTCGCAGCGCGTGGCGAGATCACACCCCTCGACGTCTGGCCGGGATTCGTCGACAAGGTCCTGTCGTTCGTCGATGTCGACGCGATCCGTCCGCTCCGCATCGTCGTCGATGCGGCGAACGGCATGGCGGGAACGATGCTCCCGCGCGTGCTCGAGCGGCTGCCGCAGGTCGAGGTCGTGCGGTGCTACTTCGAGCCGGACGGGACGTTCCCGAACCACGAGCCGAACCCGCTGCTCGAGGAGAACCGCGCCTTCATCGTCGCGAAGACCCGCGACGAGGGCGCCGACCTCGGCGTCGCGTACGACGGCGATGCCGATCGCTGCTTCTTCGTCGACGACTCGGGCGCGTTCGTTCCGGGCGATTTCGTCACCGCTCTCCTCGCCGAGGTCATGCTCGGGAAGAGCCGGGGAGGCACCGTCCTCTACGACGTGCGGGCCAGCTGGGCCGTCCCGCGCGCGATCGAGGCGGCAGGAGGAACGGCGCTCGTGAATCGGGTCGGTCACGCCTACATCAAGCACCGGATGCGGGAAGTCGACGCGGTCTTCGCGGGCGAGGTCTCCGCGCACTACTACTTCCGCGACTTCACCCAGGCCGACACCGGCGTCGTCCCCTTCCTGCTGATGCTGGAGCTGATCTCCGCGCGCGGTGCGAAGCTGTCGGAGATCCTGCGGCCGCTCCGCGAGCAGTACTTCATCACGGGCGAGATCAACACCCCGGTCGCCGACGTGCCGTCCAAGCTCCGGGAGATCGAGGACCGGTTCGCCGCCGACGGAGGTCGCGTCTCGCATCTCGACGGCATCTCGGTCGAGTTCGACAGCTGGCATTTCAACGTCCGTCCGTCGAACACCGAGCCGCTGCTGCGCCTCAACCTCGAGGCGCTCTCCGAGACCGAGATGATCGCCCGCCGCGACGAGCTCGTCGGCCTGATTCACGGCTGATCGCGTGGGCGATCCCCTCGAGCTCGGGCGCGTGACCGACCGGCGTCCGCCGTTCAAGTACTCCGCCCTGACGCGCGTCTGGTTCTCCGACACGGACGCCCAGGGCGTCGTCTACTACGGCCGCTACCTCCCCTACTTCGACCACGCACGCACGGAGTACCACCGGCATCTCGGCCCGCTCCGGGCCGCCGGCACGGAGTTCGTCATGCGTGCCTCGAGCGTCGAGTATCACGCTCCCGCCCGATTCGACGACCTGCTCGAGTGCTTCGTCCGCGTCAGCCGCCTCGGGCGCACGAGCCTGACGTACGACGTTGCAGCGGTCGGCCTCGCCGACGACACGCTGATGGTCACGGGCTCGCAGACGCTGGTTCTGATCGACAGGGAGACACGATCGCCGGTGCCCGTCCCGGAGGGCGTGCGGAAGATGATCAGGGCCTTCGAGGGCGGAGACGTGACCGAGTAGGCGGGGGACGGGCGTCCTCAGGAAACCCTATTGCAGCGGCCGCCCGGCTGACCGGACGGCCGCTGCAACATGACCCCTCTCCCCTGGACACAGTTGTAGGCACCCGGAAGGGGTATGCAATCCCTCGTTCGAGGGGCGCTGCGGCTTTTACAGGGCCTGCGTACGTGCATCGAGCTCGCTGGTAGGTTCTCGCGATGAACGTCGATGAGCCGTTCTCGGTCCTCAGCGTCGCGGAGATCGAGCCGATTGCCGCGGCCGGCATCCTCTGGAAACCGTTGCGGCGGCCGCTCGGCATCGATGCCTTCGGCATCAATGCCTACACCGCCCTCGCCGCCGGCGATCACGTGATCGAGCAGCACACCGAGGCGACCCTGGGGCACCAGGAGGTCTACGTCGTGATCGCCGGGCATGCGACGTTCACGATCGACGGCGCCGACGTCGACGCGCCGAACGGCACGGCCGTCTTCATCCGGGATCCGTCACGACGGCGAGAAGCGGTGGCCGTGGCCGCTGGAACGACCGTCCTCGCGATCGGCGGGGTTCCGGGCACGCACTCTCCGTCGTCGTGGGAGTGGTATTTCGGAGCCGAGCAGTACCGAGAGTCGCGCAACTACGACGCCGCACTCGAGCTCCTCGCCGACGGGCTCGAGCGCTTTCCGGACGACCCGGCGATGCTGTACTCGATCGCATGCTGGGAGGCGATGGCGGGGAAAACCGATGCTGCGATCGCGTCGTTGACGCGGGCGTTCGAGCTGAAGCCGGACACCGTCGGGTGGGCGAAGAGCGACGCTGACCTCGATGCAATCCGCGGCCTGCCCGGCTCACCGGTGTAGGTCTCCGCGCCGCGCCGCTTCCTACCCGCGGAAAGCTCTCCCCTCACCCGCGGAACCCGGGCGACCGGCTGAAGCCGGCCACCGGGAACGTGTGCAGTCAGGGGCGCGGAAGCACGGCCACGGGTGAGGGGGTCGGTTCCGCGGTACGCTCTTCGACGCGGAACCGCGGGCGGCCGGCCGAAGCGGACTGGGAAGTGTCGTCGCAGTGCAGAGGCCGCGGGCCTTCGGAGTCGCGGCCCCCTTCAGGATCGCGCGAAGCGCGCAGAACCCAGGCCCAGGTGGGCGCTCAGGGGCATGGCCCGGGTGGGGGGTCGGAATCCGCGGTCCACCTCTTCCACCGCGGGCTCCGACCCCCTCAGCCGGGCGTGACGCGGTAGGCGTCGAAGACCGCGTTCAGCTGCCGGAGGGCCGACAGGAGCGAGCGCAGCTCGGCGACGTCGCCGAGCTCCGCCGTGTACCAGTTCTTCGCCATCCCGTCCTCGACCGTGCCGCCGTAGGCGACGATGTTCGCACCGTGCTCCGAGAACGTGCGGCCCACGTCCTCGAGCAGCCGGGACCGATCCCAGGCCTCGACGGCGATCTGCACGCGGAAGCTCGCCTTGGCATTGCCTTCCCACTCGACGAGCGTGAACCGCTCGGGATTGCGCATCAGCGCCTTCACGTTGGGGCAATCCGCTCGATGGATCGTGATCCCGCGGCCGAGCGAGATGTAGCCCCGGATCTCGTCACCGGGTACGGGCGTGCAGCACTTCGCGAGCCGCAACAGCACGTCGTCGACCCCCTGGACGACGATCCCGAGGCTCTCGCCGGCGACGGTCGAGCGCGCCTTCGGCGTCTTCAGCGAGATCGCGGGCTCGGCTGCGACCTCGTCCGTCTTCAGCCGCTGGAGGACCTTGTTCACGACCTGGCCGGTGCCGAGCTTTCCCGAGCCCACCGCAAGGTAGAAGTCCTCCGCCTTCTTGAAGCCGAGATCGCGAATCACCTCGGCCAGCACCGCCGATCCCTGGAGCTTGCGGTACGGCAGGCTCTGGGCCTTCAACGCCTGGTCGAGCGCCTCGCGCCCCTTCGCCTCGGTCTCGCCCTTCGTCTCACGCTGGAACCACTGCCGGATCCGGTTGCGGGCGCGTGACGACGCCGCGACCGACATCCAGTCGCGCGACGGCCCCCGCCCCGACTTCGACGTCAGGATCTCGACGAAGTCCCCGTTCTTGAGCTTGTAGTGCAGCGGCACGATCCGCCCGTTGACCTTGGCGCCCACCGTCTTGTGCCCGACGTCGGTGTGGACGGCGTAGGCGAAGTCGATCGGCGTCGCGCCGACCGGCAGCGTCTTGACCTCGCCCTTGGGCGTGAAGACGTACACCTCGTCGTCGAAGAGGTCGGTGCGCAACGTGCGCATGTACTCCGCGGCGTCCTGCTCGTCGCCCTGCCAGTCCATGAGCGTCTTGACCCAGGCGACCCACTCGTCGTCGCCCTTGCTCGTGCGTCCCCGCTTGTAGAGCCAGTGCGCGGCGACCCCGAACTCGGCCTCCTCGTGCATCTCGCGGGTTCGCACCTGGATCTCGAGCGGCGTCCCGCTCGGCCCGATCACGGTCGTGTGCAACGAGCGATAGCGGTTCAGCTTGGGCATCGCGATGAAGTCCTTGAACCGCCCGGGCATCGGCTTCCAGAGGGCGTGGATGATCCCGAGGGCGGCGTAGCAGTCGCGCGTTCCCTCGTCCCCACCCCGCTCGATCAACACCCTCATCGCCGTGAGGTCGTAGATCTCGTTGAACTCGCGGCCCTTCTTGGCCATCTTGTCGTAGATCGAGTAGAAGTGCTTGGCCCGGCCCGAGATGTCGGCCGGGATGTCGGCCTTCTCGAGATCGTCCTTCAGCTCCGCCGCCGCGGTCTCGACCTGCGCCTCCCGGTCGGCGCGCCGATCGGCGACCATCGCCTTGATCTCGGCGTACTTGCGGGGGTGCAGGATCTGGAAGGAGAGATCCTCGAGCTCCCACTTGACCGCGTGGATGCCGAGCCGGTGGGCGAGCGGCGCGTAGACCTCGAGCGTCTCCTTCGCCTTCTGCACCTGCTTCTGCTTCCCGAGATACTCGATCGTGCGCATGTTGTGGAGGCGGTCGGCGAGCTTGATCAGGATCACGCGAACGTCCTGCGCCATGGCGACGATCATCTTGCGGTAGTTCTCCGCCTCGGCCTGCTCGCGGCTCTGGAAGCTGATCCGCGTCAGCTTCGTGACGCCCTCGACGAGCTGCGCGATCTCGTCCCCGAAGGCGGAGCGGACCTCCTCGACGTCCGTCTTCGTGTCCTCGATCACGTCGTGGAGCAGCGCCGAGGCGATCGTCTGGCCGTCGAGGTGAAGCTGCGCGCAGATCAGCGCGACCCCCAGTGGGTGGTTGATGAACGGCTCGCCGGAGCGGCGCACCTGGCCGCGGTGCGCCCGCTCTGCCTCGTCGAACGCACGGTGGATCAGCTCCCGGTCGACGCCGGGGTTGTACGACTCGACGTTGGCGATCAGCTCGTTGACGAGATCGTTCTGATGGCGCTCCGCATCGACGACAGCCATGGTCTCAGTCTACTCGTGCCCTTTCGAGTGACAGGAACGCGCGCCGATCTGCCGAAAGAACCGAGGCCATGACTCTCGTCCGGCGATACATCGAGCGCCGCCGCATCCTGCGGCTCCTGGCAGAGATCGAGCGATCGATCGCCCCGGGGCAGCGCCGGGCGACGTCGCACCTGCGCTGAGAGGCCCTCAGGCCGCCTGCGGCAGGCTGAGCGGGGCACCGTGTGCGAGGAGCTCCCTGAACGTGGGCGATTCGAGCAGTTGCCGCTTGCCTCCGTCGGTGTCGATCGAGAGCTCCGTGAAGATGCGGCGCGCCTCGGGTGTCCAGGCGGTCTCGCCGGCCCGCCACAACCCCGCAAGCCACGCACGGAGACCCTCGTACTCCTCCGCCGTCTCGAAGAGACGGCGGACGACGAGCTGAGGGGCGACGGTTCCGTTCCAGCGGTTCTGCTTCAATCGGAACGCGACGTCGAAGTGCGAGCCGATCTGCACCCGGTCGAGCTGTCCACCAAATCCGAAGGCTATAGCGCTGCCGGCATCCCTGCCGTGCTGGCGCACGCGGAAGCGCAGGTGCTTGCCGTCGCCGACGGTCGACGCGCCGACCGGCTCGCAGTCGGCGACGAGAAGGGTGACGTCGGGATTCCCGAGGCCGAACGGTGCGAGCCGCTCGAGCTCGCGCGCGAGCTCCAGCGTGAGCGCCGTTGCCGGGACGATCGCGTCGATCCGGGTCGGCGAGGCGAGATCCTCGTCGCCGAGGACGCCGTCCGCGTGCGCGGCGAACGCCCTGGCGAAGGGCTCGAGCTGATCCGGGCTGGATCGAGAGCCCGGCGGCCGCTCGGTGGCCACCGAACCGCTCGAGGTGGTCGCTGCAGGCTGCGAGGCCTGCGTGCAGGTCGAAGCTGGGGACGGAACGGCCCGAGCCCTTCCAGCGGTCGCCCTCTCCCGCGATCAGGACGACGGGCCGGCTGAATCGCTCGACGAGCCGTGAGGCGACGATGCCGATCACGCCCTCGTGCCAACCCTCGCCCCAGACGACGTACGCGCGGCGATTGCGGCTCTCGGACGGCCACGCTTCGACCGTCGCCACCGCCTCGCGGAGGATCCTGTCCTCGACGGCCTGCCGGTCACGGTTGAGGCTCTCGAGCTCGTTTGCAAGAAGGTCGGCCTCGCGGGCATCGTCGGTGAGGACGAGGTGGAGGGCCACGTCGGGCCGGCCGAGGCGGCCGGCGGCGTTGATCCGGGGCGCGAGCCGGAAGGCGACGGCAGTCGCGTCGATCGTCGCGGCGTCCACGCCTGCGACGCGCATCAGCGCCGTCAGACCCGGCTTCTGCGTCCGTGCGAGCCCGCGCAGGCCGGTCGTCGTGAGCGCGCGGTTCTCGTCGAGGAGGGGGACGACGTCGGCGATCGTCGCGAGCGCGACGAGGTCCGCGTGGCGCGCGAGGAGCGGGTGCTCGGGACCGAGCAGCGCCTGCGCCAGCTTGGCCACGACGCCGGTGCCGCAGAGATCGGGAAAGGGGTAGTCGGACGGGCGCGTGGCCACGATCGGGCACTGCGGCAGGCTCTCGCCCGGCCGATGGTGGTCGGTGACGATCATGTCGACGCCCAGGCGCCGGGCCCCCTCGACCTCGGCGACGGCCGTGATACCGCAGTCGACGGTGAGGACGAGCGTGACGCCGTCCTCCGCGAGACGGGCGATCGTCGCGCCGGAGAGCCCGTAGCCCTCCTCGAAGCGGCTCGGCAGGTGCCAGCGGACGTTCGCTCCGAGCTCGCGCAGCGTCAGCGTCGCAAGGGCCGTGGCGCAGATGCCGTCGACGTCGTAGTCGCCGTGTACGCAGATCCGCTCGCCCTTCTCGACTGCCGCGCGAAGCCGTTCGACGGCCATCGACATGTCGCCGAGGAGGAGCGGGTCGTGCGAGATTCCCTCCGGCTCGAGGAACGCGCGAGCAGACTCGGGATCGGCAAGGCCGCGCCGGACGAGGATGCTCGCGACCGTCTCCGAGACGCCGAGCTCGTCACTCAGCGAGCGGACGTCGGGGAACGACACCGCATCGATCTTCCAGCTTGCAGCCATCACTTCACGATAGGTCCCGCCCCGGACGGCAGCCCGCGGCCGGCTTCAGCGGGTCGCCCGGGCCTCAGGAGGCCGTCTTGCCCGCTCGCCGCTCCTCGCGCGACTGCCGGATGATCTTGACCCAGAGGATCACGATCCCGACGGTCGCGCCCACCACGACGACTGCGACCGGTGCGAGGTACGCCATCTGCTCGAGCGTGTACTTCGTCACGGCAGCGCCGACGAGCCAGATCACGAGCACTGCGGCGGTCATCGGGATGATCAGCCGCCAGTTCACGTGCTGAGGGTAGCTTTCCTGCCGTGCCCCAGGGCGAGCCCAACTACACCTCCGGGAACGATTACGTGCTCGAGTTTCTCGGGTACCGCTTCGCGTTCGGCGCGGACGATTTCCGCGAGCGGGTCACCGCAGCCGCTGTCAGGCTCGACCTGGTCGTCGACAGCGCCCTCGACGAGGACGAGGCCCTCGACCTCGTAGAGCTCGCCGCGGAGAGCCGCATCGAGGAGCCGCGCAGCGCTCTCGGCATGTACCTGATGCGCCACTGGGAGCGGCTGGCGCTGAACGACGGCGAGTCGCTCGTCTACTGGCTCCGTAAGCTCGTCTTTCGCGGCGCCTACCTCGACCACCGGGTCAAGGAAGAGCTGCTCGAGGTGACCTTCGACGAGACGACGGGGGACTTCGGGTACGCGGAGCCGGAGGGCGGTCGCGCCCTGCTCGAGCTCGCGCCCACGCCGAGCTGGCGCGCGTTGCAGTTCAAGCGCTAGGCGGTCTCGCTATCGCGCGGCGGCGCGAAGCCGAGTCGCTGCTCGTCCTCGATGGCGCCGATGCGTATCTCCCTGATCGCACCGAGCGGGACGATCAGCTCCTCCGGCTCACCGTCGTCGCAGTGCGGGCAGAGGGTAACGAAGCCGAACCCGGGCTCCGGTGAGATCGACGCGAGCCGGTGGAGGGCGCCGTCCGAAAGCTCGACGCTGACGCCGGCGCGATCGAGCTCGTGGTCGACCCGGAACTGCTCGATGCGCCGGAGGATCCGTGAGACGAATTCGTCTATCGGGCCCGTCATGCCTGGAGTCCAAAGCTCGGGCATCTCCTAGAACAGGCTCCCGTCGACGCGCACGGCGCCGACGTGCTTGCGCCCGAGCTCGGTGATCGTGCGCCCGCGCGGCGTCCGCTGGAGGAACCCGAGCTGCAGCAGGAACGGCTCGTAGACCTCCTCGATCGTGTCGGTCTCCTCCCCGAGCGCGACGGCGAGCGTCGAGAGCCCGACGGGCCCGCCGCCGAACTTCTCGGCCACGGCCAGCAGGAGCTCGCGATCGATGCGCTCGAGACCGAGCCCGTCGACCTCGAGCAACGCGAGGGCTTCGCGGGCGATCTCGTTGGTGATCTTCCCGGCGTGGCGCACCTCGGCGACGTCGCGAACCCGCCGCAGGATCCGGTTCGCGATCCGCGGCGTGCCCCGCGAGCGGCCGGCGATCTCGTCGGCCGCGTCGTCCTCGATCTCGACGGAGAGGATCGCGGCCGAACGACGCACGATCGTGCCGAGCTGGCCCGGCTCGTAGTAGCCGAGCCGGAACGTCATGCCGAAGCGGTCACGGAGCGGTGTCGTCAGCAGTCCCGAACGAGTCGTCGCGCCGACGAGCGTGAACGGCGGCAGGTCGATCGTGAGCGTGCGCGCCGCCGCTCCCTGACCGAAGATGATGTCGAGGCGGAAGTCCTCGAGCGCGGGATAGAGGATCTCCTCCGCCGCGCGATTCAGTCGATGGATCTCGTCGATGAAGAGGACGTCGCGCGGCTCGATCGCGGTCAGGATCGCGGCGATGTCCTTCTTCTCGAGCGCGGGGCCGGCGACGGTGCGGAGCCCGACGCCGAGCTCCTCGCGAATGATCTGCGCCAGCGTCGTCTTCCCGAGACCGGGCGGACCGGCCAGGAGGACGTGATCGAGCGCCTCGTCGCGCCCCTTGGCGGCGTCGAGCGCAATGCCGAGCTGTTCCTTCACGCGCTCCTGGCCGACGAAATCGTCGAGCCGGCGGGGGCGCAGCGAGCGCTCGACCTCGTCGTCTTCGGGGTCCAGCACTGCGGTCGTGATGCGGTCGCTCACAGCTATAGCGTAGGTACGACGGCGGACGGTCGCGGTGGCCGGCTTCAGCCGGTCGCTCGGGTTACGCCGCGCGCAGAGCCAACCGCACCCGCTCCGCCGGCGGCAGCTCCGGGTCGACGTCGGCGAGGCGCTGCTCCGCTTCCAGCACCGAATAGCCGAGCTCGACGAGCGCGTCCCGCGCGTCGAGGTGGGTCGGCGCCTCACCCCCGGCGGGGACCACCTGATCGCCACCCGCGAACACGACCTTGTCCTTCAGCTCGAGCACGATGCGCTCGGCCGTCTTCTTCCCGATCCCGGGGATCGCCTGGAAGCGCGCGTGATCCTCGAGCAGGATCGCACGGCGCAATTCGGTCGACGGCGAGCCCGAGACGACGGCGAGCGCGACCTTCGGCCCGATCCCGCTGACCGTGAGCAGCTGGGTGAAGAGCTCGCGCTCGGCCGCGTCGGCGAAGCCGTACAGCTGCAGCGTGTCCTCGCGGACGTGCAGGAAGGTGTCGACCGTGATCTCCGCCCCGCTCTCGGCGCGTTGCAGCACGCCGGGCGTCGCGGCGACGAGATAGCCGACCCCGTTGACGTCGAGGAGCAGGCCGTCCGCGCTCTGCCCGGCCGGCGTCCCCCGAAGGCGTCCGATCACGACGCCATCCGGGCGAGCGGCGGCATCAGCGCGTGACAGATAGCAACGGCGAGCGCGTCGGCCTCGTGCGACGTGGCGGGGATCTCGTCGAGGGAGAGCAGCATCTTCACCATCCGCTGCATCTGGCCCTTGTCGGCGCGGCCGTGCCCGCAGATCGACTGCTTGACGCGGGCCGGCGCGTACTCCGTGCACTCGACGCCGGCAGTTGCGGCGGCGACCATGGCGGCGCCGCGCGCCTGGCCGACGAAGAGCGCGATGCGGGCGTCGGCCCCCACATACGACTCCTCGAGGGCGACGGCGTCCGGCGCGTGCGCCGCGATGAGCTCCTGGACCCCCTCGAAGATCACCCGCAAGCGCAGCTCGGGCCGCTCGCGGGCGCCGGTTGTCCAGCACCCGGACACGAGTGATGTGACCCGCCCTCCGTTTTCGTGGACGATCCCGTACCCGCACGCAGCCGTCCCTGGGTCGATACCGAGAACCTTCACGGTCGAAGGGTAGGCGGCGGTGCGGACGAGTGGACGGCCTCGTGAGATGCTGTCGGTGCGGCGGGCAGCGATGCGGCCCGCCGTACCGACGCACATCTAGGGATTCTGGCCGCAGTTCTCGGTCGTCCACCTCGAGATCGCGTTGGATGCCTTCTGCACCTCGCCGCTGTTGAACGACTGGCTGAGCTGGACGAGCTTGGCGATCTGGGTCGCATTCGGCGTCGACCCGGGCTCGAGACCGATGTCTTTGATCGCGTCCGCGTACTTGCCGATCACGCCGGCGAGCACCTCGAAGTCGTCCTTGAGCGCGGCCGGCGCCTTGTCCGCAAAGGCCTTGTACGCGTCGGCCGTGGCGCCGAGATCGCCGCTGGCACCGTTGCCCGTCGCGCTGGAAAGCGCCGCTCCGAACGCCTGGCCGGCATCGACGAGGTCCTGGCACTCGCCGCTCAGTGCGCCGAGCGCACCGCCGCCGTCCGTCGACGTCGCGTCGGTCGATGTCGCGTCCGTCGAGGTCGCGTCCGTCGACGTGTCTGCTTCCGTCGATGTTTCCTCGGTCGTCGTCGCCTCGGTGAGCGCCTCGGTCGTCGTCGCCTCCGTCGCGGTCGCGCTGGACGACTTGCTCGAGCCACAGCCGGTTGCGACGAGCCCGAGCGCCGCGACCATGGCCAACACGGTGATCCACCTCATTCGTGAGCCCTCCTTATGCGCCGAAGCGGCGCGGTCCGTCGCGAACTTCCTGTGGGTGATCCTAGTCCAGCCGGAGCCGATCGTCACCCCGGCTAGGAGGCAACGGCCTCGAGCACGCTCTCCGGGATGTCGAAGTTCGCATAGACGTCCTGGACGTCGTCGTTGTCCTCGAGCCCTTCGACGAGCCGGACGACCTTCTTCGCCGTCGCTTCGTCGGCGATCTCGACGGTCACCTTGGGCACCATCGGGAGCTCGGCGGCGTCGATCGAGAACCCGGCCGACTCCACGGCAGCGCGAACGCTCGAGAGCTGCTCGGGCGCGCTCGAGACCTGGAAGACGGAGCCGTCGAGCTCGACGTCGTCGGCTCCGGCATCGGCGACCGCCAGGAAGAGCTCGTCCTCGTCGACGCCGTCCGCTGCCACGAGCACGATCCCACGGCGCTCGAACTGCCATGCGACGGCGCCGGTCGCGCCGAGGTTGCCCCCGTGCTTCGAGAACAGATGGCGTACGTCGGCCGCGGTGCGGTTTCGGTTGTCGGTCAGCGCCTCCACGATGACCGCGACGCCCTCCGGACCGTAGCCCTCGTAGACGACCGTCTCGAACGCCGCACCGTCGGTGCCCTCTCCTGCCCCCTTGGCGATCGCGCGGTCGATGTTGTCCTTCGGCATCGAATAGGAGCGCGCCTTCTCGATCGCGTTGCCGAGCGACATGTTGGTCGCCGGATCCGAGCCGCCTTCCTTCGCGGCCACCATGATCGCGCGCGAGAGCTTCGAGAAGAGCTTGCCGCGCTTGGCGTCTGCCGCGCCCTTCTTGTGCTTGATCGTCGACCACTTGCTATGCCCTGACACCCTGCTCCTCCCGGACGATCTCCAGAAACCGTTCGTGCACCCGCGTGTCGCCGGTCAGCTCCGGGTGAAACGACGCGACGAGGATGCGCCCCTCGCGCGCGAGCACGGGATGACCGTCGATCTCGGCGAGGATAGCGACCCCGGGCCCGGCCTCGGCGACCCACGGAGCGCGAATGAACACGCCGGTGAACGGCTCCGACTCCCGCTCGATCTGCAGCGGCGCCTCGAAGCTCGCAACCTGCCGCCCGAATGCGTTACGCTCGACGACGAGGTCGATCAGCCCGAGCCGGGCGCGGTCGAGCACGATCATGCCGGCGCAGGTGCCGAAGATCGGCCCGGGGAAGGCACGAATCGCGTCGTCGAGGCCGTAGAGGCTCATCAGGCGGAGCATCGTGGTCGACTCGCCGCCGGGGATCACGAGCGCGTCGAGGCCGTTGAGCTGTTCGGGCAGGCGCACTTCCTCGGCGTCGACGCCGAGGCCCCGGAGCATCGCGATGTGCTCGCGAAATGCGCCCTGGAGTGCGAGAACACCGATCTTCATTGATCGAAAGTGTAGGCTGGGATCGACCCCGGCGACCGGCTGACGCCGGCCATCCGCCTACCAGCCGCGGACTTCGAGCCGCTCGCTGTCGGCGAGTGACGCCGACGAGATGCCGACCATCGGCTCCCCGAGACCGGTCGAGACCTCCGCCAGGATCTTCGCGTCCCGGAAGTGCGTCGTCGCCTCGACGATCGCCTTCGCCCTGAGGTCGGGGTCTCCCGACTTGAAGATTCCCGAGCCGACGAAGACGCCGTCGGCGCCGAGCTGCATGCAGAGCGACGCGTCGGCCGGGGTGGCGATTCCTCCCGCCGTGAACGTGACGACCGGCAGCCGACCGTTCTCGGCCACCCAGCGCACGAGCTCGTACGGCGCCTGCAGGTTCTTGGCCTCGGAGTACAGCTCGTCGCTTCGCAACGACTGGAGCCGGCGGATCCCTCCGAAGACGGCCCGCATGTGCGTGACGGCATTCACGACGTCGCCCGTGCCCGCCTCTCCCTTCGTGCGAATCATCGCCGCGCCCTCGCTGATCCGCCGTAGCGCCTCACCGAGGTTCGTCGCGCCGCAGACGAACGGGACCGTGTAGCCCCACTTGTCGACATGGTGCTCGACGTCGGCGGGCGTCAGCACCTCCGACTCGTCGATGTAGTCGACCTCGAGCGCCTGGAGGATCTGCGCTTCGGCAAAATGGCCGATGCGGCACTTCGCCATCACGGGGACGGAGACGGCGTCCTGGATCTCGCGGATCATGCCCGGGTCGGACATCCGTGCGACGCCGCCGTCGCGCCTGATGTCCGCGGGAACACGCTCGAGCGCCATGACGGCGCACGCGCCGGCGTTCTCGGCGATCGCAGCCTGCTCGGCATTGACGACGTCCATGATGACGCCGCCCTTGAGCATCTCTGCGAGGCCGCTCTTGACGCGCATCGTGCCGGTTTCGGTCATCGGCGCAGTGTAGCGAGGTACGGGGCCGGGGAGAGGCTCCAGCCTCTCCCCGGCGTCCGTTGCTGTCTGCGTGCGGTCAGGCGGGAGGTGGCGGAGGCTGCTCGCCTTCGGCGGCGGGTGCTTCGGGCGCTCCCGGTGCCTCGGGGGCGGCGGGCGGCTCGGGAGCCGCGGGAGCGGCCGGGGCATCGGCGCTGCCGCCCTTGTCGGTCGCGGCCCTGGCGGCCGCGGTAGCGCTGCCGGCCGCCGCCTTCATCTCACTGCCCATGTCCGAGAGCGAGTGCCCGAGATCCTTCATGTTCATGAACGCCCCGATCGCGACGAAGATCGCGAGGAGGAGGCCGAGCCACGCCCAGAACGTGCGGAACTCGTTGCTGACGAGGAACTTCAGGACCGTGAAGAGGAGCAGGAAGACGGCGAGCGCGGAGGTCACCATCGCCGGGGTGATCCCGATCTCGAGCTTGATGTTCGCGAGACGGATGCCCTCCCAGACGATGATCGCGATCGCAAACAGTCCGGCGAGCACGCCCCATCCGTGCCACATGCTCACGCCCGCAGAAGCGATACCGAAGTCGACCTTCTGCCAGTTGAAGATCGAGACGACCAGAAACGCGATCGACCCACCGAGGACGAGCTTGATGCCGTGCGAGATCTTCGAGATATCCATTTTGCGAACTTTCCTTTCGGGGAAGGAGCGGCGTAGGCCTCGCAATTATCGCCGTGATATGAGACAGATACAACTAGTTCGGCGCGACTCCTCTCCCCACAGGTGGGTAACCGCCTGCCCCCCGGGGTTGCGCCGTGATGGGCCGGGCGCTCGCTGGCGGGCGCCCGGCCCTCCCTGGCTGCGTAGCGACGGGCTTCGGCCTTGCGTCGGGACGAGCTCAGCGGACGGGGCGAATCTGCCGATACGAGTCCAATGAGCGCGCACGTGGACAACCGCCTTCTCGAGCGTTGGCAGACGAGCAGGCGCCATCAGGACGAGGCGCGGCGGTTCCTCGCCCGACAGCGATACTCCGACCCTCGGGACGAGCGGCGGGCCCTCGATGAGATCGTCGGCACGATCTCCGACCTCGAGCGGACGCTGACCGAACGCGCGGCCCGGAAGAGCGGTCGCACGACCCCGAAGGAGCCGGGGCCCGGGCCGGCCGGCGTTGCCTGACCCGGGCTGAAACGCCTCGTATGATACGTCCGTGGCAATGGAGCACGGAGTGACGTTCGGCACGGTCGAGCTCGCCGGGAGCGAGGTGTTCCAACCCATGCGCAGAGCACTCGGCGTCTCGAGCTTCGGGATGAACGTGATCTCGCTGCAGCCGCGACAGCGCCTCCGGATCCATCGACATCGCATCCAGGAGGAGGTGTACGTCGTCCTCGCAGGCACGCTCACGCTGTCGATCGAGATGGACGAGCGGCAGCTCGGGGTCGGTGAGGCGGCACGGGTCGCACCCGAGGTACGGCGGCAGCTCCTGAACCGCGGCGACGCGCTCTGCGTCGTCCTTGCGCTCGGCGGCCACGGCGAGCACGAGGGCCGTGACGGCGAGGCGTTCGTCAGCTGGGACGAGTCCGTCGGAAAGCCACCGCAAGACGTGCCGGTGCCTCCTGACCTCCCGTCCTCGTAACGCCCGGGTCGAACGCTCTGGGGGCGGTCTCCGGCGAGCCGTCGGCCGTGGCTATGCGCAGCCGTCGAGGGTACCGCGGCCGAGCGCGGTCGCAGCTTGGCTGACGCTCAGCCGCGCCGATTTGAGTCGGGTGAGCAGCGTCGGGGAGCGCCGGATGAGCTGAGCTGCTTGGGCTTTCGGTTTCGGGCCGAGAAGAAGAGCGGTCTGGCAGGCCGCGCGATCAGCGGACGCCGACACCCAGCCGACGACGTAGAGGTAGCGCAGCGCGGGCTTGCGAAACGGCGCCTTGGCGTACGCGGCGCGCGCCTCGCGTCCGGCCACATGCTGCGACCGGGCCGCCTTCACGACGAGCGCTTTCGCTCTGACATCGTTCGACGGCAACTGCACGCCGTGGGCCAGAGCACCCGCCAACGCCACCGTGAGAATCGCCAGCGCCGCACTGATGCTCGAGTACTCGACCACTCCTTCATCGTGGGCGTACCCCTCGAGCCTGTCAAGCCGAGGTACTGGTGCCGTTCTGCCGGGCCGGCGCGACGGCGACGCTAACCCGAGCGGCGGGACTCATCGCCAGTCGGGATGTCTGTTGGCTCGAGTGACGAGAGTTGCGCTGTTGTCAGTTCGGCCAGAATGCTTGCGTTCAGCCGAACGGACTGACGCTGGATGCTCTCCTCGACCAGGTTCCGGACGAGGCGTGCGTTGCCGAAGCTGGAATCCCGTGCTTCCCATTTTCGCTCCAGCAGGTGCTGCGTTGCTTCCGCGGCCTCGGGGGTGAGGATGTAATCGCCGTCGGCCACCATCGAGATGAAGATCTCCATCAACTCGGACGGCGTGAAGCTGGGGAACTCGATCGTGCGCGAGAAGCGACTCGCGAGCCCCGGGTTGCTCGCGAGGAATCCGTCCATCTCGGCGGGGTAGCCCGCAGCGATAACGACAAACCGATCTCGATCGTTCTCCATTCTGACGAGGAGCGTCTCGATCGCCTCACGACCGAAATCCTGATTGCTGGTTCCGTCGAGCGAGTACGCCTCGTCGATGAACAGGACACCGCCGAGCGCACTGTCGATGACAGCGTTCGTCTTGATCGCCGTCTGGCCGACGTACCCCCCAACGAGGTCCTGGCGTGCCGTCTCCACGAGGCGGCCGTGAGCAAGGAGACCAAGCGCAGCAAAGATCTCGCCGATCAGCCGGGCGACCGTCGTCTTGCCGGTACCGGGCGGGCCGTGGAAGACGAGGTGATGGTTCAGATTGGGGGTCCTCAGTCCATCCGCCCGCCGTTGCTGCTGCACGCGGAGGAAGGCGATCAGCGCCCGCACCCGCTCCTTGACGGGTGCGAGCCCGATGAGTGCATCCAACTCCGAGAGGATCCGCTCGAGTCGCTCGGCATCCTCGGGAGCAGGCGTGTCGGCCGTCGTGGCGCCGGATGTCACATCATCCGATTGTTCGTCCTCGGCAAGTGCGGCCACCGGGGCGGATTCTCCAGTGTCTCGTCGTTCCTGCACGGTCGTCTTCTCCCCCGGCGGCCGAAGGAGGCGACCAGGAGCATTCCTCCCTACCGACCCGACGAGGTCGGTGAGGATCCCGTCGAGGCGATCCCAGGTTTCGTCGGTCCGGCCGATTCCTTTCCACCCGTACCAGAAGAGGAAGATGTTCTTACCGTATTGCCGCGCCGCCTGAGAGAGCCCGTCTCCGACATCGCGCCAGTTGATTCCCCTCGAATCGAGCTGGAGGGCCTCACTGCCGTCGCCACCGAGGAGGATTTCCGGATAGGACGCCTCGCCGCTCTTGACGACGAGGATCGTGAAGGTCCCATACTCGGCAGAGGGGGAGGCTTCCCCGGGCTCCAGTTGGTCGAAGATGCCGTCGCTCAGATGCGAGCGAACGAGCCGTTCTCCCGTCTTCGCCCGGAAGTGTTCTATGAGCTCGGATGTCGAAATCGCCCGTCTGTCTTCGAGGGCGTCACCGGGGGCGTACCCCGTCAGAGACACGGATCTCCCATGAGCGATGGATCGGCAGCGGAGCGGCAGAACATTAGGACTGCGCAGTTCGCGCATCGGCGCGGTCGAGCTGGCGGCGAGCGCGCCCGCGTCCGTTGGTGCCACGTTTCCGAGGATACGTCACCATGTCCGGCACAACCCGGAATTCCGCCGGCGCTCGCGCGCCCAAGGTCGCCGGGTGACGCTGCCCCTCCGAGGACGTCGGCGCCACCCAGGCGACGTTGGTCATTCTTGTCAGCTGAAACCAGCCGACCAGCGTCGCAACGACATCGTGCGCGATCGCCTTGGTACCAACCTACCGTGTCGGGCGGTGGAGGGGATTCGATCGAGTGTGATTCTGCTCACTCTCCGCTAGAACGAGGTGGGCAAGACCAGCACATCCGACACGCCTGACCGGCCTATTCATGCGGAATCGGGTTGCCTCGTAGGTTCAAATGGGCCCGCCTGGACTCGAACCAGGGACCTACCGATTATGAGTCGGCTGCTCTAACCAGCTGAGCTACGGGCCCGCCGTCGCCGAGCCTAACGGGTTCGCCCGACCGCGCCGCCCACCGGAATGCCACAATGTCGTCACGAGCGCGGCCGTGGTCGCGGAACCGACGAAGGGATTACGGCGCGTGAAGACGTTCCAGCGTGAGGTACAGCTTCGCACGGCGGGCGGGTTGACGGTGACCGACATCACCGGCGAGGTACGCGACGCCGTCAGGGAGAGCGGGATCCAGGCAGGCATCTGCTGTGTCTACTCGCCCCACACGACGTGCTCGGTGCGGATCAACGAGTGGGAGCGCGGCTTTCTCGAGGACTTCGCGGTGATGCTGAAGCGGCTCGTCCCGACCGAGCACTACTACGCGCACGACGACTGGGATCGCCGCACGGAGAACGTCGACCCGGACGACCAGGAGTTCGGGAACGGCCACTCCCACTGCATGTCGATGCTGCTCGGCCCGGCGGGCGAGTCGGTGCCCGTGCGCGACGGCGAGCTCTGCCTCGGCACCTGGCAGCGGATCCTCTTCCTCGAGCTCGACCGCGAGCGCGACCGCCGCTGGCTCGTCCAGGTCGTGGGGGTCTAGGGCGGGACCGGTCCCGCCCTACTCGGGCGTGACGTACGCCGCCGTCAGCCCTCCGTCGACGAGGAACGACGTCCCGTTGACGTAGGACGACTCGTCGCTCGCGAGGAACAGGGCGCCGTTGACCACCTCACGGGGCTTTGCCAGACGGCCCATCGGCCAGTGGACACGCCGACGCTCGAGCGCGGCGGGGTCGCCGCCGAAGATGCGGAGCAGCAACGGCGTCTCGACGGGGCCCGGGCAGAGTGAGTTCACCCGGACTCCCTGCCGCGCGAACTGCACGGCGAGCTCGCGACTCATCGAGAGAACGGCTCCTTTCGACGCGCTGTACGAGATCTGCGAGGTCGCCGCGCCGAGGATCGCGACGAACGACGCGACGTTGATCACCGAACCTCCCCCACGCTCGATCAGGTACGGGATCCCGTGCTTGCAACAGAAGTAGACGCCCTTCGTATTGACGTCCTGGACGCGGTCCCACGCATCCTCTTCCGTGACGAGGATCGAGTCGTCGTCGGCGGGTGAGATGCCGGCGTTGTTGTAGAGGACGTCGATGCCGCCGAACCACTCGGCGGCCGCCGCGAACATCGCCTTCACCTCCTCCTCGCTCGCCACGTCGGCACGCACGGCGAACGCAGAGCCCTCGGGGCACAATCCGACCGTCTCCTCCGCGAGCGCGAGGTCGACGTCCGCGACGCATACCTTCGCCCCTTCGCCGGCGAAGACGATCGCGCCCTCGCGGCCCATGCCACCGCCCGCGCCCGTGATCACACACACCTTGCCGTCGAGCCGTCCCGCCATGGTCGTCACCCTCCGTCGAGATCGAGCGCACCTTACCGAGGCCGGATTCAACACCATCGGCGCCCCGAGCGCGTCCCGCGGCCGGCGTTCCTCCCCCGTTCGAGGGAGGTGAAGTCCGGTCGCGAGGGCCGATGTCAGCCATAGGTATGAAACGCGGTCTCCTCCTCTGTGCTCTGCTCGTCACGCTCGTCGCCTCGCTCGCAGGCCCGGCCGGCGCCGCCGACGCCGCACCGGCGTCGGCCGAGCGCCTTCTCACGCTCGACCAACAGATCCTCGCCGGCCTGAACGAGAGCCGTGCACAGCACGGCCTGCGGCCACTCGTGATGTCGAGCGACCTCGAGGCGGCAGCGGTCTCCCATTCAAGGGCGATGCTGCAGGACGGGTTCTTCGCTCACGATGCTCCGGGCGGTGCGTCGTTCGTCGCCCGGGTGCGAAGCTTCTACCGCTATGCCGAGTACAACAGCTGGTCGGTGGGAGAGAACCTCCTCTACAGCAACGGGAAGGTCACGGCGGACGGCGCGATTGCCGCCTGGCTCGCCTCCCCCGGCCACCGCGAGAACATGCTGATGCCGAAGTGGCGCGAGGTCGGCATCGGGTCGCTGCGTGCGAGCTCGGCCGGTGGGCTCTTCGGCGGAGAGGCGACGTGGGTGGTCACGATGGACTTCGGCACTCGATCGGGCAAGGTCGAGAGGAAAGCGACGCCGACGAAGGTCAAGAAGTCGTTCAGGGCGATCTCCGCGAGGGCCAAGAAGAGCAGGGTCGCCGCAAGAATGCACAAGGCGAAGCGGGCCAAGCAGACGACCAGGGCGACCGGAGGCGCGAAGCCGAAGAAGACCCCCTTCGGGTCGAAAGCGATCGACCACTTCCTCCCGCAGCCGTCGCACGGCTCCGATGACGAAAGCGACGACACCGCCGATACCACCGATTTCGCCGACGAAGAGCAGTCGACCGACGCCGGACCCGACGAGGGCGAACACCTCGCTCCGAACGACGAGTCCGACGACGACGTCGCGGCCGGCGACGGCATCGACGAGCTCGCCTTCCGTTCCGCCTGGTAGCGAGAGATCGCAGGTGTCGATGCCGCTCGGAGAGCGGCATCGATCACCCGGTTCCGTCGTTCAGGCCGCTGCGAGCGAGTGATAGGGCATGACCTGCGGATCGATGTGCAGGCTGAAGCCCTTGTCCCAGTCGACCACGACACCGTCGAGCGTGATTGCCTGCACGAAGCCGCGGTCGCCGGCCCGAAGGCCGGATTCCACGTCGTCGCAATCGAGCTCGATCTCTGTTCCGACTCTCACGCCGGCGCGCAGGCGGGCGGAGAGGTGGCGTGCACCGAGGCTATCCATGCTCTGACTGTCGTCCGACCCGCGTGCAGTGCGCATCCCCCGAATGAGGCAGGAGGAGCACCCGGTTCGTCGAAACGCAAGGTGCGCCGGCGGCTGCGCACCGAATTCGACGGCTTAGGGCATGGTCGCCGGCGCATGAACCCTTCTGGAGGAAACGACGGTGCACGAGGATCCACGAAGCGACCGCGATTGGGAGCACTGGCCCGGCCGAAGGTCCGCAACGGACGAAGGGATTCGACACCGGCTCCGAGCCCTGTTCTCGGCAACCGACGACCCGTCCACGATCGAGGCGCGGATCGAAGAGGCCGGCCGCGAGATCGAGGAGCACACCGATCAGCTCCAGGCGACGATCACCGACCTCGAGCGGCGCGAAGAACGCGCCGGGAAGCTCCGCAGCGCGGTCGAGGAGATGCTCCGTCAGGGATCGGCCGAGCTCGACGAGCGCCACGCCGAGCTGACGAAGCTTTCGCTCGAGCTCGCGGCCCGCGAGGAGCGTGTGCGGGCCGAGGAGCGCGACATCGCTGTCCGCAAGCAGGAGCTCGGGGCGGTCGAGCTACGCCGTGCGGCCGTCGAGCGGCGCGAGGCGGTCGCGGCCGAGCGCGAGGCCGCGCTCGAGCGCCTGGCAGCCGATCTCGCCGCGAAGGGCGGCGACACCCTTCCCCGCGAGAGCACCCATCCCGCAACGGACCTCACCACCGCAGAGAGCCACGTCCTCGTCTTCGCCCAAGGCGGCTACCGCACGCTCGAGCGGCCGGGTGGCCCTGCTCGCGTCGGCACCGTCGTGAATCCGGAGGGGACACCGTACATCGTTGCCCGTGTCGGACGCGCGCCGCGACCGGGAGATCGGCGTGCATGGGTCTACCTCGTCGACGTTCCCCCGCTCACCTGAATACCGCGAGCGGCGCCCCGCCTGGCCTATCCGAACGGCATGCGGATGACCGGCAGCAGCCGCCTGCCGATCGATGACGCGCCGAGCGCCTCGATACACCGTGAAGCCTGACCGACGAGGAAGCACGCCACCGCCGTCTCATCGGCGTCGAAGCGGCGCAGCCGCATGTCGTAGATCTCGACGAGCCCCCACGCTTTCCCATGAACGACGACCGGCACGAGCAAGGCGGAGTTCATCTGAAGCTCGCGCAGTACGAATGCCTCGGCACCGTCGAGATCGTCATCGAGAAACGAGATCGACCTCGCGGTCAGGGTCTCCAGAACCTCCTGGGTGACGGGGAAGTCGGAGATCATGTACGCCTTCTGCCCGCCGAGATCGACATCGCGGAGGGCGTGCTGCGCGGTATCGGTCAGCTGGTCTCCGTCCACCTTCGAGATGTTCGTCGCCGTCGCGCCGACCACGAATGCAATCGCCTTGCCGAGCCGCTCGAGAACGCGCTCCACGGTGGTCTCGGCCCAGAGCGCCGCGGACGCGTCGAGCGCGTCGATGAGCGTCGATCCGTCCGTCCGTCCGCCGGAGCGGCGCCCCGGCTCCCTCTCGCCGAGCACGGCTGACGTCTCCGCGCCCGAGGCGATCTCCCTGAAGCCGACAACGAGGTTCTTCCCGATCGCCTTGGCCCGGAACAGGGCCTGATCGGCAGCGCGCAGCAACTGGCTCGCGCTCGCGCCGTCGTAGGGGTACGTTGCGACCCCCGCGCTGAGCTTGAGTGGGAATCCCGCCTCCTCGAGGCCATCGTCGAGATGGCGTCGCGCCCGCTCGACCTCGGACATCGCCTCGTCGACATCGGTGCCGGGAAGCATGATCACGAACTCATCTCCACCCAGCCGAGCCGCCGAGGCGCCGTCGGGACAGGCGCGACGGAGCACGAGACCCACCTCGCGGAGCAGGGCGTCGCCGAACTCGTGACCTGCCCTGTCGTTGACGTCCTTGAAGTCGTCGCAGTCGAGAACGACGAGGCTCAACGGTCGCCGCGCCTCCTGCGCATCGGACAGCTCGCTCTCGAGTCGCTCCTCGAGGCCACGGCGGTTGAGGAGCCCCGTGAGCATGTCCGTATGTGCGCTCCGGCGCTCCCGATCGAGAGCGAGCGCGGCGTCCAGCGACGCCGCCGCGTGGGCGGCGAGGAGCGCTGCCATCTCGGCCTGGTTCCGGTCGAACGAGGTCGCAAACCGGCTCGACCCGACGAGCCACCCGATGTCTTCTCCGTTGGCGCGGAGCGGGATCAGGACGACCGAGCGAATCCGGTCCTGCTCGAGCTCGGGCAAGCCGAGATCACCCGCGTCGAGAAGCTCGAAGACCGCCGACGGCCCCACCTCCTCGCGCAGTGCAAGCAGCGACTCGTCGGAAAGTGGCTCGGGGCCACCCTCGGCGCTCCATTCCGCGGAACCGGCGAGGCCCTGGCTCTCGCCCTGCAGGAAGAGCCGGCTCGCCTCGATCGGGAGCACGCGACCGAGTGTCCGGACTGCCACCCGGGCGATCGCGAGTGGCTCCCGGAGCGCGCTCATGTAGACGAAGACGCGGGCGAGCGACGACACGTCGACCGTGCGTTTCGTTCGCATCTCCTCGACGGGGCCGGTCATGGCCAGTGCCAGCGACCTGATCGACGCGTCGCTCCCGACGGGAAGAGCCACGGCTGTTTCGATGTTGAGCAGGCCGATCATCCCCTCTGCGGTCGCAAGCGGAACCGCCAGCTCGGAGACGACGTCCTCGCCGACCTCGACGAAGTCGGGATCCGCCGCGACGTCGATGACGAGTTGCGTCTCGGACGTCTTCACGACCCGTCCGACGACACCCGCGTCGAGCGGTAAGCCGTCGGGGATCATCGCGTATCCGCGCACACCGACGGGCCAGAGTCGCCCGTGCTCGAGGACGAACGCCGTCACGCCCGCGCCGCCGAGACCGTCGTGAAGCTCGGAGAGCGCTCCGTCGATCGCCGCTGCAGCGGTCGCAGCCGATGTGACGACCGTCTCGGCGCGACGGAAGACCGTCTCGATCTGATCGAGATCGAGACGCTTCCTTTCCGGAAGCGCGGACGCAGTGCTGCCCATCTGTCTGAAATCGGCAGTTCGGGGGTGGAACTTGATCGGGCGAGCCCTGCGCGAGGGCACCCTCAGGCAGCGGCTGTCAGATCGGCCTGCGCCGCTTCGAGAATCCGGAGCGCCTCTTCGAGAGATGCCGTCGGGTCGGTGCCTTCGTCGAGCGCGGAAAGCGCATCGTCGAGCGCCGCGACCACCTCGAGCTCGCGTTGCTCGATCGCCTTCAGCTCCTCGGCGCAGGGAGGATGCGCATCGACGTAGTTGGCCAGCGCCGCCCTGCCCCGACGGAGGTCGAGCTCGAGTGTCGCCGGATCACCACTGGCTCCGATCGCGTTCGAGATCGTCGCCTGGACCACGTAGAGCTCCTCGTCCTGGGCACGAAACGCGATGTCGTCGCACGGGACGTCCGGGGCCGAGCCACGGTCGTTGCCGCCACAGCCGGCCGCGAGGAGCGTGAGCGCGACGAACACGCTGCCGACGGTCCTACCCGAGCCACGCATCGATGATCGCGTCGCCCCAGAAGAGCGCCACGATGGCGCCTCCGGCGAGGAATGGCGCGAACGGGATCCCCACCTTGCGCCCGGCCTTTCCCTGGGTCGCGATGATGTAGACGGCGGGTACGAGGGAGAGGAGCGAACCTGCGAACAGGGCGACCAGAACCGGCGTGCCGAGCCACGCGCCGAGAAACGCGGCGAGTTTCACGTCTCCCATGCCGAGCCCCGCCGGGTAGACGAGCGCAGCGATGAGGAAGAACGCACCTGCAGCGACAGACGCCACGATCCACTCGACCGACGGCTCGAGTGCCGTCTGCACGACCAGGGCGACGACGAGTGCGGGGACGATGATGCGGTTTGGGATGACCCTGCGCTCGAGGTCGGTCACCGTGACGACGACGAGGACGGCGCAGGCGAGCGCGTCGACGAACGCCTCGGCCGAGAGACCGAAGACCGCCAGGCAGGCAGCGGCGAGCGCCACGAGGACGAGGCCGGCGGCAGGTCGTAGGCGAGAGGGCGCTGCATCCGTCACGAGAAGTCGATTCCCTCAATCGGGTCGAGATCCTGCCCGCCGACCCTCGCGTGCTCACTCGCTCGAGTGACGCGGCGCCCCCGATCGGGTGAGGCGCGCGGTTCGCGCAGCCGCATACGGTGAGCGAACTGCGGACGTCCGGCGTGCGGAGCCGGCGGAAGGGCTACTGGCGGCTTGAAGAACTCCTCCCAACGGACGGAATATGACTACGGCTGGCTGAAGGTCGTCGTGGCGGGAACGGCCGCGGCTGTAGCCGTCGGCGCCGGCGCGATCGCGATGCGGGAGCCGAGTGGTGTGGCCTTCGTGCTCGCCGCCGCCGTCGCGGCGACCCTCGCAGCCGTCTTCGTGCTGCGCCTGACGACCCGGGCGGGCACGGCGGAGTCGCTCGCGCTGCGGGACGCGTTGACCGGCCTACCGAACCGGGCGCTCCTCGACGACCGCATCGACCGCGCGTTGCAACGAGCGCGCCGTACGGCCGACGGCTTCGCCCTGCTCGTCGTCGATCTCGACGGCTTCAAGGAGGTCAATGACATTCGGGGGCACGACGCCGGCGACCAGGTCCTCCGGAGTATCGCCCGGCGACTCGAGTCGGTCGTCAGGGCGAGCGACACCGTCGCGCGCGTCGGCGGGGACGAATTCGTCGTTCTCTCGGTCGGGACGCGAACCGAGAGCGAGGCAGCCACGCTCGTCGGGCGAATCCGCCAGTCGCTGAGACGGCCCTACCGGTTGGCGGGCGGCGTCGTCGAGATCGACGCATCGATCGGATGGGCGCTCTTCCCGACCGACGGAGCGACGCCCGAGGAGCTGCTCGGGCGCGCGGACGTGCAGATGTTCGCGACCAAGCGCGACTCGGGAGACGGCTCGGCGCCGACGCGTCGGGGGTCGCTCGACGCGGGGATCGTACGCGAGTTCGAGATCGCGCTCGAGCGGAACGAGGTCGTCGTCCACTATCAGCCGATTCTCGATCTCCGCACCGGTGCGGTGCACGGAGTCGAGGCACTCGTCCGCCGCGAGCATCCCCAGCGCGGGCTCCTTTCGCCGACGGAGTTCGTCCCCCACGTCGAGCGCACGCCGCTGATCCGGACGCTGACGCTGCACGTGATCGCAGCGGCGCTCCGCGACTCCCGGGAGTGGCGATCCGCCGTCGGCGAGATCGGGGTCTCGGTCAACGTCCCCTACCGGACGATCGACGACTCCGGCCTCGCCGACGGGGTCCTGGCCCTGCTGGCGGGATCGGATATCCGTCCCGGCCTCCTCACGCTCGAGGTCGTGCCGGCCGGCCCCGGGGCCGGAGCGGAGCTCGACGCCAAGGTGCTCGACCGGCTCGTGCAGGCGGGCGTCAGGATCTCACTCGACGACTTCGGCCGCGCGTCGTCTCTGGTGGCGCTGCGCGCGGTTCCCCTCGTCGAGGCG
This sequence comes from uncultured Thermoleophilia bacterium, assembly GCA_963727515.1. Lineage (GTDB taxonomy): Bacteria > Actinomycetota > Thermoleophilia > Gaiellales > Gaiellaceae > Gaiella. The sequence goes on from CAVSGN010000004.1 coordinate 274,088, forward strand.
AAGATCGAGGCGAGCTTCGTCCGCGGGATGGGCACCGGCGGCACCGACGATGCCATCGTCCGGAACCTGCTCCATCTCGCCGGCGACCTGGGTCTCGATACGATCGCGGTCGGAGTCGAGACGCGCGCCGCCTGGGACGCGCTGGCCGAGATGGGGTGCGGTTTCGCCCAGGGCTTCTACACGCAACATCCGCTCCCCGCAGCCGAGTTCTCGCAGTGGCTCACCCAGAGCTGGCCAGCCATCTCGCTAACCGAGGCGGTTTCGTAGCTCCCGGCTGGAAGACATCTCGCCTGCGGTCCACGGAGTCGGCGAAGGACGGGACTCCGAGCCGTAGCGCATACCGACGACCTCGCGAACCGGGGCCGCTACCGCGTCGCTCCCGGCTTCCAGAGCGGCTCCTCGGCGCCCGCGACCGCGTTGGCCGCACGCGCGAGGATGAAGAGCAGATCCGAGAGCCGGTTGAGGTACACGAGCACGAGCGGGTTGACGTCGTGCTCTCTGCGTGCGATCAACGCCTCCCGCTCTGCGCGCCGGCACACGGTTCGGGCGACGTGCAGCGCGGCAGCGGTCGCCGTCCCGCCGGGCAGCACGAAGCTCTTCAGGTCGGGGAGCGACTCGTTGAACGCGTCGCAGCGCTTCTCGAGACGATCGACCAGCTCCTGGGAGACGCGCAGCCGCCCCTCGACGGCGAACGGGACGCAGAGATCGGCACCGACGTCGAAGAGCTCGTTCTGGATCAGCCCCAGGACATCGCGAAGCCCGGTCGGGCAGTCACCGGCAAGAGCGACCCCGACGAGCGAGTTCAGCTCGTCGGTGGCGCCGTAGGCGCCGATCCGGGTGTCGAGCTTCGACACGCGCGAGCCGTCGCCGAGCGAGGTCTCACCCCCGTCCCCGCCACGGGTGTAGATCCGGGTCAGGCGGACGGGCTCGTCGGCAGCGCGCGGCACGGCGTCAGCCTACCCGGCCTGCGGCGGCGCGACCGCCGGCGAGCGAACCTCCTGCTCGGCCAGGATGTGGCGGGCGATCACGATGCGTTGGATCTCGCTCGTCCCTTCGTAGATCTCGGTGATCTTTGCGTCCCGGTAGTACCGCTCGACCGGGAACTCCTTCGTGTAGCCGTAGCCGCCGAGAATCTGGATCGCCTCGCCGGTCTGCCTCCTCGCGACGCCCGAGGCGAACAGCTTCGCCTGCGCCCCGGCCAGCGTGTGCGGATGGCCCTGTTGCTTGAGCCACGCCGCGCGATGTGTCAGGAGCCGCGCCGCTGCGATCTCGGTCGCCATGTCCGCCAGCTTGAACTGGATCGCCTGGAAGTCGGCGATCCGCGAGCCGAACTGCTGACGCTCCTGCGCGTAGCGCCGGGCGACGTCGTAGGCAGCCTGGGCGATTCCGACCGCCTGCGCCGCGATCCCGATGCGTCCTCCGTCCAGCGTCGCCATGGCCACCGCGAAGCCGCGATTCTCGTCGTGGAGGAGCCGGTCGGGGCCGACGCGCACGTCGTCGACGCGGATATCGGCGGTCGATGACGAGTTCAGCCCCAGCTTCTCTTCCTCCCGCGTGACCTCGATGTCCGAGCCGTCCAGGAGGAAGGCGCTCACGCCGCGTGGGCCATCGACCGCCCCGTCGGTGCGAGCGAAGAGGAGGAATGTCGCCGCATGACTGCCGTTGGTGATCCATTGCTTCGAGCCCGCGATCGTCCAGCCCTCGGCGTCGGGCTTCGCGGCGCACCGGAGCGAGCCGGCATCGGATCCCGAGCCCGATTCGGTGAGCGCGAACGCTCCGAGAACACGGCCGGACGCGAGATCCGGCACGAAGCGCTCGCGCTGAGCGGTCGTCCCGAAGGCGATGATCGGCAGGGTCACCGCGCTCGTATGCACGGCCACCGTCACCCCGACCCCCGCGTCCGCGCGTGACAGCTCCTCCAGCACGAGGATGTACGAGAGAAAGTCTGCGCCGGCGCCTCCGAGATCCTCGGGAGCGCAGACACCCATCAGGCCGAGGTCACCGAGCTTGGAGAACACGTCTCGCGGGAAGGTGTGCTCCCGGTCCCAGCCGGCCGCGTGCGGCGCGATCTCGCTCTCGGCGACCTCGCGGGCGAGCGTCTGGATCTCACGCTGCTCGGGGGTGAGCGAGAAGTCCATCGGGCGCGAGTATAGTCCGGCCCTGCCGTCGCTGGGCTAGCCTGAGCGGCGTGCGACGGGCAGCCCAGACGCCGGACGAGACGGCCCGAGGCAACAGTCTCGTGTGGGACTCGAGCTTCGCCGGCTGGCGGCCCGGGCCGGGAGATGTGCTGCTCCGCGCCTACAGTGATGCCGTCAACACCCGCCTGCTCGATCGGTGGCTGCCGGCACGCAGCGGGCACATCCTCAAGACCGATCTCTTCGACGAAGCGGTCGGCGAGGGCCTCGTCGAGTTCCTGCTCGGCCGGGCCGAGCGCGTCTCGGGAATCGATGTCGCGCCGTCGGTCGTCGACGCCGCGGCATGCGGACACCGCCGTCTCGAGGCCTTGACCGCCGACGTTCGCGACCTTCCGTACCCTGACGCCACGTTCGATACGGTCGTCTCGACGTCGACGCTCGACCACTTCGACGAGGTCGTCGACATCCTCCAGGCCCTCCGGGAACTGCGACGCGTCCTGCGACCGGGCGGATCGCTGATCATCACCCTCGACAACGCCTCCAACCCGCTCGTGGCGCTCCGCAACGTCATCCCGTACGACGCGCTGCGCCGTCTCGGTCTGGTGCCGTATCCCACCGGGACGACGTTCGGGCTCGACGAGCTGTCACGGCACGCCGTGGCGAGCGGGCTCGACGTCGACGACGCGACGGCGATCATGCACGTGCCACGGCTCGCAGTTCGCCCGCTCGGCCGAGTCGTCGTCGGCCGGCCGAACCGGGAACAGCAGCTGCTCTCGACGCTGCTGCGCGCCGAGCCTCCCCGCAGCCTCCCCCTGCGAGCGATCACGGGCCAGTTCGTCGGCGTCCGCGCGACGCGCCCGGTGGAGAGCCGCGCCGGCCGGCAGCTCGTGCCGGCAACCCGTGCGCTACCGAGCGCACTCGCCGGAAGGCCTCGCGACATCGCGATGCGCGTGCTCGGGCGCACCGTAGACCGCCGGCTCGTCTGGATGGAGATGGAGCTCCGCCGCGACCGGCCGCTCCTCGAGGCCGATGTGCCGCTCGACGTCTCGTTCCTCGCGATGGACGATAGTGCCGAGATCGCGGCCTTCCGGCCGGGGCTCGCCGCCGCCGGCGTCCGGGCACGCTTCGCCCGAGGGGATCGTTGCTTCTGCGCGCGGCACGACGGTCGGATCGTGGAGCTGAGCTGGGTCGCGACGGGCGTGGCGCCGATCGAGTACCTGCAGGCCGGTCGAGCGCTTCGGCAGGGCGCGGTCTACCACTACGAGCGCTACACCGATCCCGCGATGCTCGGACGCGGGATCGCCCCGGCGACCGGCTCGCGGCTCTGCCGGGCGCTTGCGGACGAGGGCTTCGACACGTTCACGACGGCGGTGCACTCCGAGAACTGGATCGCGATGCGACACGCGCTCCGCTTCGGTCTGCGGCCGGTCGGGACGGTCGGCTGGGTGGGAGCCGGTCGGTTCCGGAGGTATTTCCGCGGCTCCCTCTGAGCTCCCGCCCCTGGATCAGGCGTAGTCGTAGAAGCCGCGGCCGCTCTTGCGCCCGAGTCGCCCGGCGGCGACGTACTGCCGCAGGAGCGGGCAGGGCGCGTACTTCGGGCTCCCGAGCCCTGCGTGGAGCACGTCCATGATCGCCACGCAGGTATCGAGGCCGATCAGATCAGCGAGGGCGAGCGGCCCCTGGGGATGGGCGAACCCGAGCTTCGCGATCGTGTCGATCGCCTCCGCCTCGGCGACGCCCTCCATCAGCGCGTATGCCGCTTCGTTGATGAAGGGCATCAGGATCCGGTTCGCCACGAAGCCGGGATAGTCGTTCGCCTCCGCCGGGACCTTGCCGAGGTCGCGCGCGAGCTGGACGACCGCGGCCGCAGTCTCATCCGAGGTCTGGAGGCCGCGGATCACCTCGACGAGCTGTAGCATCGGCACGGGGTTGAAGAAGTGCATCCCGATCACGCGTTCCGGGCGGGAGGTCACGGCGGCGAGAGACGTGATCGGGATCGACGAGGTGTTGGACGCGAGGATGGCGCCGGAGGGGAGGATCGCGTCCGCGGAGCGGAAGAGGTTCTCTTTCGCCCCTGCGTCCTCGCTGATCGCCTCGATCATCAGGTCGGCGGAAACGAGCTCGGCGCTCTCGGTCACGCGGGCGAGCACCTCGCCGGCGGGCGCACCACCCTTCGCCTCGAGCCGCTCGAGGCTCTTGCGCATCCCCTGGAGCCCCCGCTCGACCGCGCCGGGGAACGGATCGTGGAGGAGGACCCGGCGCCCGGATGCCGCCACCACCTGCGCGATCCCGGATCCCATCTGACCGGCGCCGACGACGAGGATTCGCTCGAAGGTCATCGTTCAACCGTAAACGGTCGCTCGCGCCGCCGCACCTTCCGGATCGAGTACGCGAGCACGGCAATGAGAATGAGAATCCCTATCACGAGCCTGATCGGGTTGCCCTTCTGCTGGTCGACCTCGGCCAGTACGGCGCCCGGGTCGGTGATGCCGCAGCGGGTCGTGAACCACCCGCCGTCGACGCGGTTCATGAGAATGCCGGCGGCGACCTCGGGCGGCACGACCTGGCCGCCGTTCGCCTCCTTCACCGGGATCCGGACATCGACCGTGCGACCAAGGTCGCCCTTGACCTCCTGGTCGATCTCGAAGTGGTACAGCCGCTGCGCGATCCCCGCGCCGGGGACGGGCGTGAACCCGGTCGAGCGCCCGACGAACACCACATCGGCTGCCGCGATCCGCTCGTCGATCGGCGTCTGCGGGCACGTGTACGCGTGCGCCACTCCCGTGAGGAAGAGCGCCGCGAGGGCAGCGATGAGTACCGCCCGGATCAGACTTCGACCAGGAGCGCGTCGCCCTGGCCGCCACCCGAGCAGATCGCGGCAAGGCCGATGCCGCCGCCCGAGCGCCTGAGCTCGTGCACGAGCGTGGTGACGATCCTTCCGCCCGAGGCGCCGATCGGGTGCCCGAGCGCGACGGCACCACCGTTGACGTTCACGATCTCCTCGTCCACGCCGAGCAGCCGCGTCGAGTTGCCGGCGACCGAGGCGAACGCCTCGTTGATCTCGACGCGCGCCACGTCTGCCGTGCTCCGCCCCGCCTGCTCGAGCGCGAGCGCGCCGGCATTCGCCGGGGTGCGCGCGAGGTAGGCGAAGTCGTCCGCGACAGCCGCCTGCCCGATGATCGTCGCGAGGATCTCGATCCCACGCGAGGACGCGTACTCCTCGGAGCAGACCACGACGCACGAGGCGCCGTCGTTGACCCCGGGCGCGTTGCCGGCCGTCGTCGTTCCCTCCGGATCGAAGATGGGATTCAGGGCGGCGAGCGCCTCGACGGTCGTGTCGCGCCGGATCGCCTCGTCGAGAGCCACGTCACCCACGGGAACGATCTCGTCGGCGAGCCTGCCGGCGTCCTGCGCGGCCGCCGCGCGCGCCTGCGATCGCGCCGCCCACGCGTCCTGTTCCTCCCGCGTGATCCCGAGCTCGCGGGAGACGCGCGACGCCTGCACGACCATGTGATCGCCGTCGAACGTCGAGGTGAGCCCGTCGAAGACCATGTGATCGAGAATCTCGCCGTTCCCGAGCCGGTAGCCGAAACGGGCGTTCGGGAGCAGGTACGGGGCCCGTGACATCGACTCCATGCCGCCGGTCACGACGACATCGTGCTGGCCGGTCCTGATCATCAGGTCGGCGAGCTCGATGGCACGGATCGACGAGGCGCAGACCTTGTTGATCGTGTCGGCCCCTACCTCCTTCGGAATGCCCGCGCCGATCGCCGCCTGACGCGCTGGAGCCTGGCCGGCACCCGCCTGGAGCACCTGCCCCATCACGACGTAGCCGACCTCCTCCGGATCGACGCCCGCTCGCTCGAGGCCCGCCCGGATCACGATTGCGCCGAGGTCGGTCGCGGAGTGCTTCACGAGCGCACCGCCGAGGCGGCCGAACGGCGTTCGGACGCCGGAGACGATGACAGAGCGGGTCATGACCTCAGCGTACCGCGAGCGTGGAGCGCGCCCGCCGCCTCAACCGGTCAACGCAGGAACGACGACTCGGCCGTCAGCGACCGGGCGTAGGTCTCCAGGAGAAGGGAGGTGGCAGTGACATCCGACAGCTGCGCGATCTCGCCGGCGGTATGCATGTAGCGCAGCGGGATGCAGACGATCTGACAGGCGACACCCCCGCCGACAGAGAAGAGGTCGTCCGCATCGCTCCACGTCTCCTTCCCCGATTCGACCGCGACGTCGACCCCGGCCGTCGCCGCTGCGGCGAGCAGTCCGTCGCCGACGATCGGGCTGACGACGGGGCCGCGGAAGATCGTCGGCCCGCCACCGAGGCGAACGTCGCCCCAGGGAGCCGTCCCCGGCGCGTCTCCCGCGTAGGTGACGTCGACCGCGATCGCGACGTCGGGCGCAAGACGCTCGGCGGCGACCCGTGCTCCGGCATGGCCCGTCTCCTCCTGCACCGAGACGACGAGCGCGACATCCCACTCGGGCGGGTCCGCCGCGATGTGACGCAACACGTCCACGCAGGCAAAGATTCCCACACGATCGTCGAGCGCACCGGAGAGGACCCGGCCGTTTCGCAACTCCTCAGGCGGCCCGTCGAGGACGACGCCGTCGCCCGGCCGGACGAGGGCGAGCGCCTCCTCCCGACCCGCGGCACCGATGTCTATGCGCAACGCCTCCCAGCGGAGCTTCGCGTCGTGCGGCGCCACGACGACCCCACGAATCTCGCCGCCCTGTCCCGCGACCCGCACGCGCTGGCCTACCGCGTCCCGGGCGCGCCAGCTGCCGAGGGTCGCCACCGTCACCAGGCCGTCTTCCCCGACTCCCCGGACGATCAACCCGATCTGATCCGCATGCGCGAAGAGCGCAATCAGCCGACCGGAACCCGTTCCTCTGACGCGAGCGACCGTCGAGCCGAGCACGTCGGACGTGACCTCGGCGCCGAGCCCCCCGCCTCGCGCCGGACGATCGCCTGAACGGCGTCCTCGGCCCCCGGCACGCCCGGTGCCCGTAGGAGCTCGTCGAGCAGTGGCGGAATCGTCATGGCGAAAGGCTACTTGGAACGCGGAAGGCGCCTCCCTAGACTGGAGCAATGCACAACGTGACCGACGTCATGTCCGGAGACCTGCTCACGGTCGAGGGGGCCATGTCCGTCGAGGACGCCGTCCGCAGGATGAACGACCGGCGCGTCGGTGCCGTCCTCGTGCTCGAAGGTGACCGGCTGGTCGGTGTCTTCACGGAGCGAGACGTGCTGCGCGCCGTCGCTCACGGCCTGACCCCCGACGCAACCGTCGGCGACTGGATGACCCGCGGCCCGGAGACGATCGAGCCGGACGACACGGCCGAGCACGCAGCGATCATCATGATCCACGGCGGCTTTCGCCACCTTCCGGTCGTCGACGCCGGGAACGTGGTCGGGATCCTCTCGATTCGCGATCTCATGCGCTCGGTGCTCGACGACGCAGCGCCGCGCGGCGTCTGAGCCCTACGCCGAGGCGACCTCCGCCAGGTAGGCGTCCGCCAGAGCCGGATCCATGAACCACTCGTAGAAGTCGGGTGGGTTGTCGAAGCCGTTGGCGAACCGACTCGCGACGGGAGGGAGCTGGCCGGCCGCACCGAGCACGTTGAGGACGTGCGGGGGCGGAGGGAGCAGGAGCGCGTTCGTCCACCCCACCACCTTCTCCGCATACTCCCACAGGGTCTCGAACGTCTCCTGCATCCACGCGGGATCGAACGGCCCCTCCCCGCGCTCGACGATCGATTGCAGGTAGACGGCGGCACCCTTGGCGGCGTTGTTCGAGCCCTGACCGGTAATCGGGTCGTTGAGGAGCACCGCGTCGGCCATGCCGAGAATCGGGCGACCCGACGGGAGCATGGCGACCGGCTTCCTCACCGTCGGCGGGAAGCGCCCCGCGAGGATGCCGTTCGCATCCGTCAACTCGACGTCGTGGCAGCGCGCTGCCTCCCAGGGCATGAACGTCTCGAGAATCCACTTCGACTTCGCGAGGTGCTCCTCGGGCGTCGTCACGTCGCCCCAGCAGTCCATCGGCCCGCCGGGAACACCCTCGAAGACCATGATCTCGCAGGCGCCCGTGGTCGACAGGGCAGGAAAGACGAAGTACTCACCCACTCCCGGGACGATGTTGAAGCAGACTGCCGAGAACTCCGGCCGCGGCGTCATGCCGGTGACGTAGGTGAGCGCGAGCGCCCGCATGGGCTGATCGAACTGCGAGCGCTCGGCGTCGCGCTCGAACAGCTTCGTGATGTCACCCTTTCCCGCAGCGACGACGACCAGGTCGCTGTCCCGGGCGTAGCGCTCCAGGTCGTCGACGTCGGCGCTCTCGATCACGAGGTCGCCCCCACTGTCCACGAAGTGCTCCATGAAGCGGGGAAACTTGAGCCGCTGGTCGACCGACTGGGCGACCCGATCGAGCCTGGCGCCCCAGTCGATCACCTTTTCCCCCGGGATCTCGGGATGCGGGACGGCGAGCGCGATCCCCTCGACGGGCGGGCACGTGTCGTCCCAGAAGTCGATGCCGAGGGCGCGCTCGTGGTCGAGGGCGGCCGCGAACATGCACTGGCTCGATGTGACCCGGCCCTCGCGGATCTGGTCGGGCGTGCGATCCGAGACCACGGAGACGTCGTAGCCGTTCTGGAGCAGGCCGATGCCGAGCTGGAGCCCGGACTGGCCGCCGCCGACGATCGTGATTCGCGCCATGGGTTGTCCTCCTCTAGTCCATTAGTCCATCAGTTGGGGAATGGCGGGCACCGCGCCCTCCGGGCCCATCGCCGAATAGCCGCCGTCCACGGCCCAGTCGGCACCGGTGACGAAGCTCGCGGCGTCGGAGAGCAGGAACGCGACGACCTTGCCGACCTCGACCGGATCGCCGACGCGCCCGAGGAGATGGAACGGCGCCGCGACGCGATCGGTCTTCTCGCGGTCGTCGCCCGTCAACTCGACCATCACCTTCGACCACGTCCAGCCGGGTGAGACGCTGTTGACGCGGATCCCGTCGACTGCCAGGTCCATCGCCATGTTCCGCGTCAGCTGGACGATCGCCGCCTTGCTGACCGGGTAGAGCCACCGTCCGGGCTGGGCGACGCCGGCCGAGATCGAGCCGAAGTTGACGATCGCCGAGCCGGACCGCGACGCGAGGTGCGGGTGAACCGCCTGCGCCATCGCGACGACGCTCACGACGTTGACGTCGAGCGCCTGGAGCCAGTCAGCGCGCGGAGATGCGAAGCCGTCGTCGAGATACGTGCACGCGAGATTGACGAGGCCGTCGATACCGCCGAAACGGTCGACGGCGGCGGCCACGAACGTCGCGATCTGCTCGTCGTCCGTGATGTCCGTGCGCAGGAACATCACCGTGTCGCCGAGCTCGGCGGCGAGCGCCTGCCCTGCAGGCTCGTCGATGTCCGCGACGGCGACGTGCGCGCCCTGCGCCACGAGCTCGCGCACGACACCCTGGCCGATCAGGGTCGACCCGCCCGTCACGACGATCACCCTTCCTCCGAGACCGCTCATCACCCTCCGATCCGTCCTTGGCACCGCGCGATGCCCGAAAGCACGAGACATCCGCGACTCTAGCGCCGTCCGGACGCCATGACCATCCGTGAATGCCCCGATCTACGGGGCAGCGTGTACGCTCTGCTCATGGATGTCGCACTGTCCTGCACGTGGTGGCGCCAGGGGCGAGGCGGGAGCGCGCGCTAGAGCGCAGCGACATCCCATCTCGCCAGAGCGGACCTCCACGGAGGTCTTTTTTCGTTCTCGAACCGATCAATATGACAACGACCATCAACACCGACCTCCTCACCCCGCTCGGCGCGTACCTCCGCCTGCGCGACGCCGGGACGGCGAGCTTCATCCTGGAGTCGGTCGAGCGCGGCCGGCTGGGCCGCAACTCATGGATGGGCGCGGGGTCGCGCATCGTCGACTTCGCCGAGGCCGCCGAGCTCGGGCTGCCGCTCGTCGGCTACCTCGCGTACGACCATATCGCACAGCTCGAGCCCACCGTGCCGCTTCCCACGGAAGGACGCGGGTTCCCGGAGAGCCGGCTCGTCGTGTGCGAGACGCTCGTCCGCTTCGACCACGGTGCCGGTGTCGCCGAGGTTCTCGCCGGAGACGCCGAGGAGATCGCGGGCCGCCTCGAAGGGGGTATCGCCTGGCGTCGCGAGCCGCGCGGGGTGGCCGGGCCGATCCGCCGCTCGCCGGACCGGGAGCGCTACGTCGAGATGGTCAGGTCGGTGAAGGAGCACATCGTCGAGGGCGACGTCTTTCAGTGCGTGCCGTCGCAGCGGGCCGAACGGCCGACGTCAGCCTCGCCGCTCGACATCTACCGTGCCCTGCGGCGCGTGAACCCCTCGCCGTACCTCTTCCTCCTCGAGCTCGACGGCATCGCGCTCGTCGGCTCGTCACCCGAGCGGCTCGTCGCCTGCGAGAACGGGCGCGCCAGCCTCTGCCCGATCGCCGGCACGACCGAGCCGACGGAGGGGGATGTCGAACGGCTGCTGACGTCGGAGAAGGACCGCGCGGAGCACGTGATGCTCGTCGATCTCGGCCGCAACGACCTCTCGCGCGTCTGCAAGGCAGGCACCGTGCACGTGTCGCGGGACATGGAGGTCGAGCGGTTCTCCCACGTCTCGCACCTCGTCTCCGAGGTGGTCGGCGAGCTGCGCGAGGGCGTCACCCCGTTCGAGGTGCTTCGCTCGTGCTTCCCGGCTGGCACCGTCAGCGGGGCGCCGAAGGTGCGGGCGATGCAGCTGATCTCCGAGCTCGAGGGGTTCCGCCGTGGCCCCTACGCCGGCGCCGTGCTGTACTCCCTGCCGGATGGGACGATGGACGCCTGCATCGCGCTGCGCACCATGGTGATCGCGGATGGCATCGCGTACCTCCAGGCGGGAGCCGGCGTCGTTGCCGACTCCGACCCCGAGGCCGAGCACGAGGAGTGCCTCAAGAAGCTCGCAGCGCTCGAAGCGGCGATCGACCTGGCCGAAGTGGAGTTCCCGGCATGAGGCTCTTGATGCTCGACAACTACGACTCGTTCACGTACAACCTCGTTCATCTCTTCGAGGAGCTCGGCGCGGAGGTGCTGACGGTGCGGAACGATGCGATCACTGTCGACGAGGCACTCGCCGGCGGCTTCGACCGGCTCGTCGTCTCCCCCGGTCCCGGCCGCCCCGACTCGGCCGGAGTCTCGATCGAGCTGATCCGTGCTCTCGGGCCGACGATCCCAACGCTCGGCGTCTGTCTCGGGCACCAGGCGATCGTCGAGGCCTACGGCGGCACCGTCGGGCATGCGAAGGCGCTCCTGCACGGGAAGGCGAGCACTATCGCCCACGACGGCCTCGGTGTCTATGCCGGACTGCCGGCCGCGGTCGAGGTGGGCCGCTACCACTCGCTCGCGGCGCTCGACGTGCCGGAGGCTCTCGCCGTGACCTCGCACACCGAGGACGGCGAGGTGATGGGAGTGCGTCACGCCGAGCTGCCGATCGAGGGCGTCCAGTTCCACCCGGAGAGCGTGCTCACGCCTCTCGGGCCGACGATGGCGAAGAACTTCCTGGAGGGACCGTGATCGTCGGCCCCGCGATTCAGCTCCTGCTCGACGGGCACCACCTGTCGCGGGCCGACGCCCGCGAGCTGATGGGCTCCGTCATGGACGGCGAGGAGACGCCGGCGCAGATCGCCGGCTTCCTCGTCGCGCTGCGGACGAAGGGTGAGACGGCCGACGAGATCGCCGGCTTCGCGGAGGCGATGCGGGAGCACATGGTTCCCGTGACCCCGAGCCGCTCACCCGTCGTCGACATCGTCGGCACCGGCGGCGACGGTGCGGGCACGTTCAACATCTCGACCGCGGCGGCGATCGTCGCCGCCTCGGCGGGCGCCGCCGTTGCCAAGCACGGCAACCGGGCGGCGAGCTCTGCCGCGGGCTCGGCCGACGTGCTCGAGGAGCTCGGCATCGTCCTCGATCAGTCGCCCGAGGAAACCGCGCGCTCGATCGACGAGCTCGGGTTCGGCTTCATGTTCGCGCGCGCCCACCATCCGGCCATGCGCTACGTCGCCTCGGTGCGGCAGGAGCTCGGGATCCGGACCGTCTTCAACGTCCTTGGGCCGCTCGCCAACCCTGCAGGGGCCCGCGACGGCGTCTTCGGCGTCTACTCGGCTGAGCTTGCTCCGACCTACGCGGAGGCCCTCGCCGAGCTCGGAGCGCGACGCGCATTCGTCGTCCACGGCGACGGCGGGCTCGACGAGCTCTCGCCGTACGGCACGAGCCTCGTGGTCGAGGTCGTCGACGGCGACGTCCACGAGTGGGAGCTCGACCCGCGCGACCTCGGCATCGAGCCGAGCGACCCGGAGGCGTTGCGCGGTGGCACGGCGGCCGAGAACGCCGCCACGATCAGAGCTGTCCTCGCTGGCGAGGTGGGCGGACGCCGCGATGCCGTGCTCCTGAACGCCGCCGGCGCGCTCGTCGCCGCCGGGATCGCGATCGATCTCGGCGAGGGAATCGGACTGGGCAGTGAGGCAATCGACTCGGGCGCGGCGGCGAGTCGCCTCGAGGCGCTGATCGCGTTCTCGACGGAGGGGAGTACCTGATGGGGAGGTTCAACGATGCCCTCGCAAGGCCGGGCCTCGGCGCGATCGCAGAGATCAAGCGCCGCTCACCCTCGGCCGGGGACATACGCCCGGACGCCGACCCTGCTCTCATCGCGCCGGCGTACGCTGCCGCCGGCGCGGCGGCGATCTCGGTTCTCGTCGACGAGCGCTTCGGCGGCACCTGGGACGACCTGCGCGCGGCACGCGGCGCGACCACCGTGCCGCTCCTCGCCAAAGGATTCTTCTCGACGCGCGAGCATCTCGAGACCGCGCGCGAAGCGGGTGCCGACGCCGCACTCCTTCTCCTTCGCGACCTCGACGATGCGCTCGTGGCCGAGCTGCTGCGCGTTGCCGAGAGCCTTGGCCTCGACACGCTCGTCGAGGCGCACGACGACGCCGAGCTCGAGCGGGGCGTCGCGCTCGGCGCTCCCGTGCTCGGGGTCAACGCCCGCGACCTCGCCACGTTCACGATCGATCGTCGCGCCCAGCTCGAGCTCGTTGCCCGCATTCCCGCCGATCGGATCGTGATCGCCGAGAGTGGCATCGAGACGCGTGCGCAGGGCGCCTCCGCCGAGCTCGCGGGGGCGGATGCCGTTCTCGTCGGCTCGACGTTGATGCGCGCCGTCGACCCGGGAGCGAAGCTGCGCGAGCTGCTCTCCCGGCCGCTCGTCAAGGTGTGCGGCCTCACGCGCGAGGAAGACGTTGCCGTGGCGGCGGAGGCGGGCGCCGATCTCGCGGGCTTCGTCCTCGTGCCCGAGAGCCCGCGCGCTGCGACCGCCGTCCTGCCGGTGCCGGACGGAATGCTCTCGGTAGCGGTCTGGGTCGGAAGCCCCGGCGAGTCGGGCGCCGACCTCGACCAGGTGCACACGATCGAGGACGGCAAGGTGCGTGGCCGCGAGGCTGCACTCCTGCGGAACGGCGTCGAGGTCGCGCGGGTGCTCGACCTCCCCTGGGAGGGAAGCGATCCCGGCCACTGGCAGAGCGCAGCCGCGGCCGGCGGGCGCGTCGTGCTCGCGGGAGGGCTCGGGCCGGAGAACGTGCGGGCTGCGATCGCCGCGGTGCGGCCGTGGGCGGTCGACGCCGCCTCGTCGCTCGAAGCAGCGCCGGGAGTCAAGGATCCTGACAAGGTGAGGCAATACGTGGAGGCAGCGCGCACATGACGACGACCGAGACCTACGGCCCCTACGGCGGCCGCTACGTCCCCGAGACCCTCATCCCAGCGCTCGACGAGCTGACGGCCGCCTGGGCCGAGGCACTCGCCGATCCTGCCTACCTCGCCGAGGTGGAGCACCTCGGCCGAACGTACACCGGACGTCCCTCACCGATCACGCTCGCGCCGCGCTTCGCGCCGGGCAAGAAGCTCTACCTCAAGCGCGAGGACCTGAATCACACGGGCGCCCACAAGATCAACAACGCGCTCGGGCAGGTCGTGCTCGCGCGGCGCCTCGGCAAGACGCGCATCATCGCCGAGACGGGAGCGGGGCAGCACGGCGTCGCAACGGCTACCGCCTGCGCCCGCTTCGGGCTCGAATGCGTCGTCTTCATGGGCTCCGAGGACATGCGCCGCCAGGCGCCCAATGTCGAGCGGATGCACCTGATGGGGGCGACGGTCGTCCCGGTCGAGTTCGGCACGAGAACGCTGAAGGAGGCGACGAGCGAGGCGATCCGCGACTGGATCACGAACGTCGAGACGACCCACTACGTGATCGGCTCCTGCGTCGGCCCTGCGCCGTATCCCGAGATCGTGCGGGAGCTGCAGGCCGTGATCGGGCGCGAGGCGCGCGAGCAGCTGCTCGACGCGGAAGGCGCGCTCCCCGAGGTCGTCGTCGCCTGTGTCGGCGGCGGCTCGAACGCGATCGGCATGTTCGCCGGCTTCATGGACGACCCGGGCGTGCGGCTCCTGGGCGTCGAGGCGGCCGGGGCCGCATCGCTCGGCCACGGTCGTACCGGAGTGCTCCACGGCTCCCGCTCGTCGATCCTCGCCGACGACGACGGGCAGATCACCGATGCCCACTCGATCTCAGCCGGGCTCGACTATCCCGGCGTCGGCCCCGAGCACGCCTACCTCCGGGACACCGGCCGCGCCGAGTACATCCCGTGCACGGACGAGCGGGCGCTCGACGCCTTCCAGCGGCTGTCGCGCACGGAGGGGATCATCCCGGCACTCGAGTCGTCGCACGCACTCGCCGTGGTGGACGACCTCGAGGAGGAGTACGTCGCGGTGTGTCTCTCCGGTCGCGGCGACAAGGATCTGGCAGAGGTGCTGGCGGCGCTCGGGCGGTCGGCGTGAGCCCGGCCACGTGCGGCCGGGTGGCCGGCTTCAGCCGGTCGCCGGGGTCGGAGCGTCGCTCGTGAGGAAACACCTCGTGATCTACCTGATGGCGGGCGCCGAGACACCCACACTCGCCGAGGCAGCCGTCGCCGGCGGCGCCGACATCATCGAGATCGGCTTCCCGTTCTCCGACCCGCTCGCGGATGGCCCGGTGATCCGCGCAGCCGCCGAGAAGGCCCTCGCCGCCGGGATGCGCACCGCCGCGTGCCTCGAGTGCCTCGCGGCCACGCGGGCGCTCGTCGGCGACACGCCCCTGATCCCGATGACGTACGCGTCGCTGCTCGAGGCCTACGGTTGGGAGCGGTTCGAGACCGACGCGAGGGCTGCCGGCGCGACGAGCTTCATCATCGCCGACACGGCCGCGGGCTCCCGGCCCGAGCTGCCGCGGATCCAGCTCGTCGCCCCCACCTCGACCGACGAGCGCATCGCGCTCGCCGCGGGCGAGACCGACGGCTGGCTCTACCTCGTCACGCTCACCGGTACGACGGGCGCGCGCACCGAGCTGTCCGACGCGCTCGCAGGGCTCGCAGCGCGAGCACGAGCGCTCACGGATGTCCCGCTCTACGCCGGGTTCGGCATCTCGACGCCCGAGCAAGCACGCGCGGCGGCCGATCTGAGCGACGGCATCGTCGTCGGCTCGCGTGCCGTGCAGGTGGCCGAGGAAGGCGCGGAGGCGCTCCGCGCATATGTCGCCTCGTTGCGCGCAGCGCTCGACGCCTGAGCCGGTCGGGGAGAGACGTCGGTCCGTCCTCGCGATCGCGGGTGGAGGCCGCGTTCGATGCGCTACTTCGACGACACGCGCTCGCCGCAGCGCTCGCAGCGCTGATACCGCTCCGTCAGGAAGAACCAGCGCGACTTCGCGACCTTGTGACCGAAAACGCGGCAGCGCCAGCTCATCCCCTGATGCTACGCGCCCGGCCGTGCTGCGACCGTCACAATGGCATCGTGGACTCTCTTCGCGGACAGCTCCTCGTCGCCGGCCCCGATCTCCTCGACCCGAACTTCCGCCGCAGCGTCATCCTCGTCGGCGAGCACGGCGAGGAGGGAGCGATGGGCGTGATTCTCAACCGGCCCTCGCCGATGTCCGTCGCCGAGGCGGTACCCCCACTCGCCGAGCTCGTTGCCGAGTGGGAGCTCGTCCATGTCGGCGGGCCGGTGCAGCCACAGGCGATCGTCGTCCTCGGCGACTTCGAGGATACGAGCGAGGCCGGGGCGCTGGTCCTCGGGTCGGTCGGGTTCCTTCCGGGCGAGATCGAGAACGCGTCGGAGATCGCGAGCCTCACCCGGGCCCGTGTCTTCGCGGGCTACGCGGGCTGGGCGCCCAACCAGCTCGAGGAGGAGATCGCCGAGAGCTCCTGGATCCTCGCCCCGGCCGTCCCCGAGGACATCTTCACCGACGATCCCGATCACCTCTGGAGCGCCGTCCTGAAGCGCAAGGGCGGTGCCTTCGCCGTGCTCGCGCTGATGCCGCCGAACCCGAGCAGCAACTAGTCCGTCCGTGACTTTGATCGGATCGCTCTCGACGACTCTGGCGCGGCGGCTCGACCGGCGAGGCATCCACGACGGCTGGGTGATCGCGGCCGTCTCCTTCGCGGCGCTCCCCGGCTGGCTGCAGCGAGCGTGCTCGTCTCGCTCATCCCGCCGCTCTAGGCATGGCTGAGGCCCGCCGCCTCACGGCGGCGGGCCTCAGCCTGTCGTCAGGCGCTACGCCGCCCGGGCGACGTCGACCGCTCCGGCCGGGGCCAGCGCGTGGGCCGCGCGGAACCGGCCGTCGGGGTCGACCTGGGCCTTGACCGCCTCGAGCCGGGTGAACGCCTCCGACCCGATCGCGTCGCCGATCGCAACCCGCTTCTCTGCGAAGTTGAGGTACGGCTTCCCGCGCGACCATGGAGCAAGCGCCTGAATCAGCGCATCGACTCTCGCCTCGATCGCCTCCCCGACCTCCGGTGTCATCGGAACGCCGAGTGCATAGAGCGCGAACGACCCGTCAAGGGCGCCGAGCGCGCCGGCACCGGGCTTACGCTCCCGCAGGGCTCCACCGAGCTGCCGCAGCTCGACCATCACGAGCGGCGATTCCGTGCCCGGCCCGGCGACCCCCAGCATCGCCGCGACCGCGTCTTCGTCGAGCGCGTCGACCAGGACGCCGTCACCCTTGCCCGGCATCGGCGGCTCGGGATCCATGTGGAGCCGGATCAGCGCGTCAAGAGGCGCCGCACCGAACGTGTCGATCTCCGGCTCGAGCTCGCGCAGCGGTGCAAGGAGCTCGTCGGCCTCGGCCTCGGTGCCGAGGATGGCGCCGTTGACGATCACGACCTGACGTCCGCGGAGAAACTCCGGGATCTCCTCGAGCGGCGGGACCTGCAGAAGCCGTGCCGAGGAGCTGACCGATCTCGGGGCCGTCTCTGCCCACTCGACGTACCGCGTGAGCACCTCCGGCGCCTGCTCCCAGGGCCAGATCATCATCCCGGCGACGAGCTCGTCGACCTCGTACAACGCGATCTCGACTGCGACGACGACGCCGAGGCCCACCGCCACCGCCGCGAAGCGCCCAGAAGAGGTCGGTGTTCTGCGTTCGGTCGGCGCGCACGAGCGCGCCGTCGGACGTGACGAGCTCGACCGCGAGCACGCTCTCGGACGAGAGGCCGTGCATCCGCGCGAGCCAGCCGATGCCGCCGCCGAGGGAGTAGCCCACGACACCGACGTTCGGCGACGAGCCGTGAAGCGCCGTCAGGCCCTGCTCGACGGCGGGAACGACGACGTCCTCCCACACCGCGCCGGCCTCGACGCGGGCCTTTCGGTTCTCGGCGTCGATCTCGACACGACGCATCTCGCGCATGTTGACGAGAACCGTTCCGTCGAGCGGCGCGTGAGCCCCCGCCCCGTGGCCCGTGCCCTGAACGACGATCCGTAACTCGCGCTCGGCGGCATAGTGCACCGCGTTGACGACATCGTCGACCGAGGTCGGAAGAACGGCGACGGCCGGGCGAAGATCGGCCGCGAGATTCCACGCCTGACGCGCGTCGTCGTAGCGGCTGTCGTCCGGGAAGACGAACGAATGGTGACGTGCTGTGGTCATCAAAAGGCTCCTCGAGAGCAGGGACTGATTGGATGACCTGAAGCTACGACGTCGCGGCAACCCAGACCGTTCGGATAACCGCACGTCGCGGGGACGGCGCGCACGTGTATTTCGGGGCTCGAGGCCGCGCCGGGCTCGAGCCTTCCGTCCCCGGGCCTATTCCCCGTGACCGAGCGAGATGCGCGCTGTGATCCCGAAGCGCGCGGCGAGGCACGAGGGACAGCAGGGGTGAAGATCACCGAACTCGTCCGCGAAGTACGCCCACCCCTCCGTCTCGGCGGACTCCTCCTCGAGCATCGGCGTGTCGCACCAGATGCATTCCTCGTCGAGACGGACGAGGCGCAGCAGGTGCGCGCACGTGCGGCAGTAGACACCGCCGCCGGCGACGATCTGATCGTCGCTCACCCACCCCGACTCGAGCATGCCGCAGTCCTCGGCGTCATGCCCACAGCAGTCGCAGCCCTCCGGCAGATTTTCTCCCTCCCTGATCCTCATGACACACACTCTACGAAGGGTGAGGGAAATCACCAGATCGAGTGCCCAAGTTCCCCCGAACGGGGGACTCGTGGCTCGCGCCCCCGCTGGCCGGGCGCGCGGATAGTGTGTCTGCATGATCCCGTGGATCATCCTTGCCGTCGTCGCGGTGCCGCTGCTCGTGATCGCGTACCGTGCGGCCGGCCGCACGAAGGCAGCAGGCGAGCACCCCGTCCCCGAGGATGCCGCGGCGATCACCCGTACCGAGCAGGAGTTCGCCGACGCCGAGGCCTATCAGGAGCAGTGGCGCGAGGAAGAGAAGAAGCACCAGCGCGACACGCTGATCTGAGCGGTTCGGCGTGGAGGCGATCCGAATCGACAAGTGGCTCTGGGCGGCGCGGTTCTTCAAGACCCGGGGCGCTGCAACCGAGGCCGTGCTCGGTGGGCGCGTGCACCTGAACGATGCGCGCGTGAAGCCGGCCAGGGAGGTGCGGGCGGGCGACACGATCGAGATCAGGATCGGGCACTTCCAGTGGGAGCTCGTCGTCCGGGCGGTCGCGGACAAGCGCGGGCCTGCGAGCGTGGCGAGGACGCTCTACGACGAGACGCCCGACTCGGTGGACGCACGGACGCGGCGAGCGGAGGAGCTCCGGCTCTCCCGGCCGATCGGTGCCGACCTGGGCGCCAGGCCGACGAAACAGGATCGACGCCGCCTCGAGGATCTCCGCCGCCTCGAGCGCGGCGGGCGCGACAGGAGCCGCTAGCCCGCAGGCCCCTCCGCGTCGAACCACGCCGAGATCTCCTCCAGCGACTTGCGGCCGAGCTTCGGCACCGTCGCGTCGTCGGCGGGATACCCGACCGGGAAGAGCAGCACGGCCGTTTCGTTCTTCGGCCGCTCGAGCAAGTCGCCCAGGAACTTCATCGGGTTCGGCGTGTGCGTCAGGGTCGCGAGGCCCATGTGGTGTACCGCCGCGATGAAGAGCCCGGCGCTGATACCCACGCTCTCGCTGACGTAGTAGTTCTTCGCATGCGAGCCGTCGGGCAGGATCTCGTACGCGCGCTTGAAGAGCACGACGACCCAGGGCGCGTCGGTGATGTGCGTCTTCACCCAGTCGGTGCCGAGCGGCGCGAGCGCCCGTCGCCACTCGTCCGGCATCCGCTCCGTGTACGTGCGCCGCTCCTCGGCCTCGGTCGCAGCCCGAATCCGCGCCTTCAGGTCGGGATCGCTGATCGCAACGTACGTCCAGGGCTGGCGGTGAGCGCCCGAAGGCGCCGTTCCCGCGCTCCGGATCGCGAGCTCGATCAGCTCGCGCGGAACCGGCTCGTCCGAGAAGTCTCGGGTCGTCCGCCGCCGCGCGAGCTCGGCATAGCCCTCCTGCGCCCGGGCTCGCATCTCGTCGCGCGGGAGCCGCTCGAACGCGAGGTGCTCGAACACCGGGTCCGGGAGGTCGGGGAACAGGGCGCGGTAGTCGCCGGCCGAGGGATCATGCTGGTCGGGGCGCGTCATGGCGCTCGTCTCCGGTCGCGCATCCCGGGATCGTCGCGGCGCCGGCGGCCGCGCGCAAGTGGTTCGCGCGCGGTTCAGTGCGAGCCGGCGAGCTCGCCGGAGAGTCGCCCGTGGATCGCGGTGCTGTACGTGTTCATCCCGTTGATCTCGACCACGGTTTCGTAGTGATCGCGGTAGCGCTCCGTCACGGCGTCGAGCGCCGCCACCGAGGAGGCGTCCCAGATATGGGCTTTCGTGAAGTCGATCGCAACCCTGGCGGGATCGTCGTGGTACTCGAATGCGTCGATGAACTCCTGGTTCGAGGCGAAGAAGAGCTCACCGGAGACGACGTAGGTGACGGCGTCACCTGCCGGGCTGACGACCCGATCGACATCGATGAGGTGTGCGACGCGTCGCGCAAAGAGCGCCATCGCGGTGAGGACGCCGAGACCGACCCCGATCGCGAGGTTCTCCGTCGCCACCGTCGCGACGACCGTCACGACCATCACGAGGGTCTCCGACCGGGGCATGCGACGCAACGTCGTCGGCTGAGCGCTGTGCCAGTCGAACGTCGACACCGCAACGATGATCATCACCGCGACGAGCGCCGGCATCGGGATTCGCCCGACGAGCCCGCCGAGGCCGACCACGAGCGTGAGGAGGAAGACGCCGGCGGCGAACGTGGAGAGCCGTGTCCGTGCGCCACTCACCTTGACGTTGATGATCGTCTGGCCGATCATCGCGCAGCCTGCCATTCCGCCGAAGAAGCCCGTCACGACGTTGGCGATCCCCTGGCCACTCGACTCCCGGTCCTTGTTCGAGCGGGTGTCGGTGATCCCGTCCACGATCCGCGCGGTCATCAGCGACTCGAGCAGACCGACCGCCGCGAGCGCGATCGAGTACGGCGCGATGATGCGCAACATCTCGAACGAGACCGGAACCGCGGGGAATCCCGGAATGGGGAACGCGTCCGGCAGGAGGCCCTGGTCACCGACGGTCGGGACGTCGATGTTGCCCGAGATGACGAGGACGCTGACGACGACGATCGCGATCAGCGGTGATGGGACCGCCTTCGTCAGCCGCGGCAGCAGGACGATGATGGCAAGGCCGCCGATGACGAGAGCGAGGCCGACCGCACCTCCCTCGCGCAGCTGCGGCACCTGGGCTGCGAAGATCAGGATCGCGAGCGCGTTGACGAATCCGACGGTCACCGACCGTGGCACGAACCGCATCAGACGGGCGATCCCGAGCAGTCCGAGCACGAGCTGGATCAGCCCTGCCAGGATGGTCGCCGCGAGCAGGTACTCGAGCCCATGGTCGTGGACGAGGCCGACCACGACCAGCGCCATCGCTCCCGTCGCGGCCGAGATCATCGCGGGTCGCCCTCCGGCGATCGCGATCGTCACGGCCATCGTGAACGACGCATAGAGGCCGACCCTGGGGTCGACGCCGGCGATGATCGAGAACGAGATCGCCTCGGGGATCAGCGCGAGCGCGACAACGAGCCCCGCGAGCAGCTCGACACGGAGCAGGCTGGGAGAAAGAGCCGCGAACGAGAACCGACGCGATGGCGGAACGGAGGCGGTGCTCAGAGGGGCGACTCAGAAAGGAAGCGCAACGCCTTCAGGGTAGCCGTGGGTGCCGCCGGTTGCGCCGGCCCAGGGCGATCCTTACCGCGTCTTCACGAACCGCTGCACGGCGCCGAGGAGCTCGGCGGTCTTCTCCCCCGCCGCCGCCTCGTCGCCCGAGGCGATCGCGGCACGCACGCAATGGTTGACGTGATCCTCGAGGAGGCGGACGCCGACCTGCTCGAGCGCGGTACTGACGGCGGCGATCTGCGTGAGGATGTCGATGCAGTAGCGATCCTCGTCGATCATCTTCTCGATCCCGCGGACCTGCCCCTCGATCCGGTGCAGGCGCTTGGTGAGCAGGGCCTTGTCGTTCGCGTATCCGTGCATCAGGTGTCCTCTCTCAGGCTCTGGAAGCGCCTCAGGCGCAGGCTGTTCGTCACGACGAAGACGCTCGAGAACGCCATCGCACCGGCAGCGACGATCGGGCTCAGAAGGCCGGCGACGGCGAGTGGGATCGCGGCGACGTTGTAGGCGAACGCCCAGAAGAGGTTGCCCTTGATCGTGCGAAGTGTGCGGCGTGCGAGTCGGATCGCGTCGACGGCCGCCCGCAGGTCGCCCGAGACGAGCGTCAGGTCGCTCGCCTCGATCGCGACGTCGGTTCCCGTTCCGATCGCGAGGCCGAGGTCGGCCTGGGCGAGGGCCGGAGCGTCGTTGACGCCGTCGCCGACCATCGCCACGATCTCGCCTTCGCCCTGAAGGCGAGTCACGACTGCGCTCTTCCCCGCGGGAAGGACGTTCGCGATCACCTCGTCGATCCCGGCCTCGACCGCAATCGCCCGTGCCGCCTGCTCGTTGTCGCCCGTCAGGAGCACGGGGGTGAGACCGAGTCTGCGGAGGTCAGCGATCGCCTCGGCCGATGTCGGCTTGATGCGATCGGCGATGACGAACAGGCCGGCGACGGCACCGTCGATCGCGGCAGCAACGACGGTGCGTCCGTTCCGCTCCTCGGCGGCGAGCGCGCTCTCGAGATCCGGGGGGAGCGACAGACCCCATTCGCCGACCATCGCCGAGCGGCCGACGACGACGACGTGCCCGTCGACGACACCCTCGACTCCCAGGCCGCTGCGGTTGGTGAATGCCTCTACCGGGGAGAGCGCCTGTCCCTCGCTCCGCGCGAACGCGGCAATCGCCTGTGCGATCGGGTGCTCGCTCGCGCTCTCCGCTGAGCCTGCCAGGCAAGCCAGTCGCATCGCGTCGACTCCGCGGTCCGGAACGACGCGAACGACCTGCATCTTCCCCTCCGTGACGGTTCCCGTCTTGTCGAGCACGATCGTCGTTATCTGCCGCGTCTGCTCGAGAATCTCAGGGCCCTTGATCAGGATCCCAAGCTGCGCACCGCGGCCCGTGCCGACCATGAGTGCCGTCGGCGTCGCAAGCCCGAGCGCGCACGGGCATGCGATGATCAGCACGGCCACCGCCGCCGTGAATGCGGCCGTCACGTCACCCGTGAGAACGAGCCAGCCGGCGAGCGTCGCCAGAGAGAGACCGATCACGATCGGCACGAAGACAGCCGAGACGCGATCCGCCAGTCGCTGGATCGGAGCCTTGCCAGACTGGGCGTCTGCAACGAGGAGCGCGATCTGGGAGAGGGCAGTGTCGGCGCCGACTCTCGTCGCCTCGACCACGAGCCGACCAGAAACGTTGATCGTCGCGCCCGCGACGTCGTTCCCCATTCCGACCTCCACGGGAACCGGCTCGCCGCTCAGCATCGACTCGTCGACCGCAGAGGAGCCGTCGACGACACGGCCGTCCGTGGCGATCTTCTCGCCGGGGCGAACCACGAACCGGTCGCCCACGGCGAGGTCCGCAATAGGGACGAGAACCTCCTCGCCATCGCGGAGAACCCTCGCCTCGCGCGCACCGAGCTCGACGAGCGCACGGATCGCGTCCCCCGACCTACTTCGAGCACGCGCCTCCAGGTAGCGCCCGAACAGGATCAGCGTCGTGATGACGGCGCCGACTTCGAAATACGTGTCCGCATCGATCCCAGCGACCAGGACGACCGTCGACCACGTCCAGGCGGCAAGTGTGCCGACCGAGACCAGCGTGTCCATCGCGACCGCCCCGTGTCGGGCGTTGACGAGGGCCGCGCGATGGAACGTCCAGCCGCACCAGAATACGACGGCCGTCGAGATCGCGAGTGCGACCCACTCCCAACCGTCGAACTGAAGCGGAGGCACCATCGCGAGTACCGCGAGGGGAACGGTGAGGATGATCGCGACGCGGAGACGCTGCTTCAGTGCACCGAAACCGTCCCGCTCGTCGAGACCGCCTGGAAGTGCTGCGTGATAGCCGGCCGCCTCGACCGCAGCGACGAGATCCTCGACCGCGACCGCCCTCGAGTCGTAGTCAACGGCCGCCTGATCCGTGGCGTAGTTGACCGTCGCCTCGACGCCGTCGATCTTGTTCAGCTTCCGCTCGATTCGGGTCGCGCAGGACGCGCACGTCATCCCCTCGAGGTCGAGTCGCACGCTCGCGGTCTTCTCCGTCGCGACCGGCGTCATTCGGCCTGGTATCCGGCGTCCTCGATCGCCAACCGGATAGCCGCATCATCGAGGTCACGTCCTGTCACCTCGACGACCTTGCTATCGAGGTCGATCACGACCGACTGGACGCCGGGTTGAGGCGCGACCCCTTCTCTCACCGCAGCCTCGCAGTGGCTACAGCTCATGTCGGGGACGCGGTACCGGAGAATCCCAATCTGTTCCATTGACGAATCGTATCATACCCCTATGGGGTAGGGGTATTGCTAGCGGGACGGTTCGGCAAGGCGAGATCGGGGAAGTAGCTGCCATCGGCAGACAGGCGCGAGAGCAGGAAAATGCCGACAGCCGCAACGGCCAGCCCGACGGTGAGCGGGCGCTTCCTTCCGACACGGGTCACGAGCGCCTGAGAGCCCATCGCCGAGACGAGTGCCGTCAGAGACGTCGCGAGCCAGGCGAAGCCCGCCTCGAGCGGCGAGAAGCTCGGCCCAACCCCGATCGCACGCGCCCTGCGACGCGCGATCGCGAGA